>NZ_CP141262.1:1448214-2896428 GCF_045689605.1 Luteimonas sp. R10 | reverse complement strand
CGGCTGGACATCGTCTGCGATGCCATGGTGCGCGAGGTGGCGCTGAGCGCCAACGGCAAGGCCGAAGGCGTGCGCTTCATCGACAAGACCAGCGGCCAGGAATTCGCGGCCTCGGCGCGCGTGGTGGTGCTGGCGGCCAGCGCCTGCGAATCGGCGCGCATCCTGCTCAACTCCAGGTCCGGCGCGTTTCCCGACGGCCTGGCCAATTCCAGCGGCAAGGTCGGCCGTTACCTGATGGACACCGTGGGTACCAGCGTGACCGGACAGGTTCCGCTGCTGGAGAACCTGCCGCCGCACAACGAGGACGGCGCCGACGGCGGCCACATGTATTCGCCGTGGTGGCTCTACAAGGAGCAGCTGGCCGGCGAGCTCGGGTTCGCGCGCGGCTACCACATCGAGTTCGGCGGCGGCCGGCGCATGCCCGGCCTGAACACCGGCGCCGGGCTCGAATGGCTCACCGGCGGCAGCTACGGCCAGCGGTTCAAGGAAGACGTGCGTCGCTACTACGGCTCCTTCGTCGGCTTCGCCGGCCGCGGCGAGATGATTCCGAACGAGCATTCGTACTGCGAGATCGACCCGGAGGTGAAGGACAGGTGGGGCATCCCGGTGCTGCGCTTCCATTGGCAATGGTCCGAGCACGAGACCCGCCAGGCCGCGCACATGCAGCGCACCTTCGCCGACATCATCGAGGCGATGGGCGGGCGCGTGCAGGGCGAGATCGAGACCGACGGCGCCAAGGCCATCGACCCCGGCGGCTCGATCATCCACGAACTGGGCGGCGCGATCATGGGCGCCGATCCGAAGACCTCGGTCACGGACCGGTGGTGCCGGACCTGGGATGTGGACAATCTCTACGTCACCGATGGCGCCGTCTTCGCGTCCAATGCCGACAAGAACCCGACGCTGACGATCATGGCGCTGGCCTGGCGCGCCTCCGACCACATCCTGGCGCGCATGCGCCGCAAGGAGCTTTGATGGACCGCCGCACCTCGCTGAAGTGGATGTTGAGCGCGGCCAGCGCCCTGCCGCTGATGCAGCTGACCGGCTGCAGTTCCGAGCCGCCGCCCAAGCTGCCTTCGGGCGTGGGCTACGGCGCCGACCCGGACCTGCTCAAGGTCTACGGGCCCGGTGTGCTCTGGCCGCTGACGCTGAGCGCACGGCAGCGGCGCATCGCCACCGCCCTGTGCGACCTGATCGTGCCGGCCGACGCGGACGCGCCGGGCGCGGTCGGGGTCGGCGTGGTCGGTTTCATCGACGAGTGGGTCAGCGCGCCGTATCCGCAACAGGCCGCCGATCACGAGCTGATCCTGCCCGGATTCGACTGGCTGGATGCGCAGGCGGAGCAGCGTTTCTCGCGCAGCTTCGGTGAATCGAGCGCGAGCCAGCGCCGCGCGATCTGCGACGACATCTGCTATCTGCCCAGGGCGCGCGCCGAGTTCAGGCAGGCCGCGGAATTCTTCGCCCGCTACCGCGACCTGACCATCGGCGGGTTCTGCACGTCGCCGCAGGGCCGGCAATACCTGGGCTATGTCGGCAACGTGCCGTTGGCCAGCTTCGACGGGCCGCCACCGGAAGTGCTCGAACTCGTGGGGGTGGGCTGATGCCGCCGATCACGCGTCGCGTTTTGCTGGGAGCCGTGGCTGCGGCCGGCGTGCTGGCGATGCCCGTGGCCGCGGCATCGGTGCGTGCCGGTGGGGACGTGGCGCCGCCGCCGTCGGCGACCGAGGTGTGGCAGCCGGTGCCGCCGAAGGTCGATGCGCCTGCCGGTGGCGTCCCCAGCGACGCCAGGGTGCTGTTCGCAGGGTCCGATACCGACGCCTGGGAGCATGCCGAGGCAAGCGGAACGGACGACGGCCGCCCGATCGGCTGGAAGGTGGTGGATGGCGCGCTGGTGGTGACGCCGGGCAGCGGCGACATCCGCACGCGCGAGACGTACGGCGACGTGCAGCTGCACCTGGAATTCCGCACGCTCGCGCAGCCGGCGGGGGAAGGGCAGGGCGCCAGCAACAGCGGCGTGTTCCTGATGGAGCGCTACGAGTTGCAGGTGCTGGACTCGTATCGCAACGCCACCTACGTCAACGGCCAGGCGGGCTCGGTGTACAAGCAGCATGCGCCGCTGGTCAACGCCAGCCGGCCGCCGGGCGAGTGGCAAAGCTACGACGTGCTGTTCCTGGCGCCGCGCTTCGCCTCCGATGGTCGCGTGCTGGCACCGGCACGCATGACCGTCTTTCACAATGGCGTGCTGGTCCAGCACGACGTCGCGTTGCGCGGATCGACCGTCTACCGGGGCCAGCCCGAATACGAGGCCCATGCCGCGCGGCAGCCGCTGCGGTTGCAGGACCACGGCGACGCGGTGGCGTTTCGCAACATCTGGATCCGCGCGATCGCGCGGCCGGTGCCGCAATGAACGCGGTGCCCATGCCAACGGCGGCATCGTGCCGATCCGTGCCGGCCATGCGTCGGCCTGACTGGAGGAGATCTCTCATGCGCATTGGTTCGCTCGGCGCCTGCCTGCTGGCACTGGCCGGTTGCGCGTGCCTGCCCGCCGCCGGGCAGGCACGCGACGGCTGGCAGACGCTGTTCGACGGCAAGACGCTGGCCGGCTGGCGTGCCAGCGAAGCGCCGGGTTCGTTCAGCGTGCGCGACGGCGCGATCGTGGTGCGCGGCCCGCGCTCGCATCTGTACTACGTCGGCCCGGTGGAGAATCACGACTTCCGCGACTTCGAGTTGCAGCTCGAGGCCATGACGCGGCCCGGCGCCAATTCCGGCGTCTACTTCCACACCGCCTGGCAGGACGAGGGCTGGCCGGCCAAGGGCTATGAAGTGCAGGTCAACAACAGCCAGAGCGACCCCAAGCGCACCGGCGGCCTGTACGCAGTCGAGGACAACTACCAGGTGCCGGCGAAGGACGATGCGTGGTTCACGCTGCGCATCCGCGTCGAGGGCCGCCGCATCCGCACCTTCGTCGACGACGAGCCGATCGTCGACTACACGCAGCCGCCGCGACCGGAACGGCCGGCCGACATGCGCGGCCGGGTGCTGTCCTCGGGCACCTTCGCGCTGCAGGCGCACGATCCGGACAGCGAGGTGCACTACCGCAACATCAAGGTGCGAGCGCTGCCGTAAACCCATTCGTCCCTGTCCCGCGGAGGAACGCCATGAACCCGCAGCGCCTGTTCGTCGCCAGTTGCATCGCCCTGCTGGCCACTGCGATGTCCTTCGCCATCCGCGGCGACATCATGGGCGAGCTGGAGCTCGCGTTCGGGCTCGACAAGACCCAGCTGGGCTGGATCAGCGGCGCCGCGTTCTGGGGCTTCGGCCTGTCGATCCTGTTCGGCGGCACGCTGTGCGACCTGCTGGGCATGGGCCGGCTGCTGAAGCTGGCGGCAGTGGGGCACATCGCCGGCGTGTTGCTCACCGTGTTCGCCACCGATTTCACCACGCTGTTCGCGGCCACCGTGCTCATCGGTATCGCCAACGGCTTCGTCGAGGCCGGCATCAATCCACTGGTCGCCACGCTGTACCGGGGCGACAAGACCGCGCGGCTGGTCAAGCTGCACGCCTGGTTTCCCGGCGGTATCGTGGTGGGCGGCGTGCTCGCCTTCGCCTTCACCCAGGTCGGCCTGAACTGGCAGTCCAAGATGCTGCTGATGCTGCTGCCCTCGGCGGTCTACGCGGCGATGTTCTTCGCCCAGCGTTTCCCCGAGACCGAGCGCAAGGCGGCGGGCGTTTCCACCGCTGCGATGTATGCCGAACTCAGGCGGCCGCTGTTCCTGGTGGTGTTCGCCTGCATGTGGTTGACCGCGGCCACCGAGCTCGGCCCGGGGCAATGGGTCAGCAACATCTTCAACGAGGTCATGCACAGCACGCTGCAGGCCGGCGTGCTGCTGCTGGTGTGGATCAACGGCATCATGTACGCGTTGCGGCAGTTCGGCGGCGGCCTGGCGCACCGGCTCTCGCCGGTGACGCTGATCGCGGTGACGGCGCCGATCGCGGCGCTCGGGCTGTGGCTGTTCGGACGTGCCGATACGCCGGCGCTGGCGTTCGCCGCCGCGGCATTGCTCGCGGTGGGCACCGCGTTCTGGTGGCCGACGATGCTGGGCCTGACCTCCGAGCGCTTCCCGCGCGGCGGCGCGCTGGCGCTGGCGGTGATCGGCGCCGCGGGCGCGTTCTCGACCGCGGTGGCCGGCCCGGTGATGGGCTGGATCAACGATGCCTACGGCGCCGCGCACGTGTTGCCGACCTGGGCGGCACTGCCGGTCGCGATCGCGTTGATCTTCGGCATCATCCACTGGATCGATAGCGCCCGCGGCGGCTATCGCATCGAGCGCGTCGGCACATGAACACCAGGAGTCCCGCCATGCCACGTCCCGTCACCCTGTTCACCGGTCAATGGGCCGACCTCTCGCTCGGCGAACTCGCCACGCAGGCCAAGGCCATGGGCTACGACGGCCTGGAGCTGGCGTGCTGGGGCGATCACTTCGATGTCGAACGCGCGCTGGCCTCGCCGGACTACGCGCGCGAGCGCTGGAGCCTGCTGCAGGCACAGGGGATGGGCTGCCATGCGATCGCCAATCACCTGGTCGGGCAGGCGGTCTGCGACCGGATCGACGAGCGCCATCGTGCGATCCTGCCGCCGGAGGTCTGGGGCGACGGCGAGCCGGAAGGCGTGCGCCAGCGGGCCGCCGCACGGATGATCGACACCGCCAGGGCCGCGCGCGCGTTCTTCGATGCGCGGCCGGGCGCGGCGGCGATCGACTTCCCGGCCGTGGTCACCGGGTTCACCGGCTCGTCGATCTGGCACGCGGTCTACGCCTTCCCGCCGACCTCGCAGGCCTACCTGCAGCAGGGGTTCGACGATTTCGCGCGGCGCTGGCGGCCGATCCTCGACGCCTTCGACGCGGCCGACGTGAACTTCGCCCTGGAAGTGCACCCCACCGAGATCGCGTTCGACATCGCCAGCGCGCAGCGCGCCCTGGAGGCGGTCGACCACCACCCGCGCTTCGGCTTCAACTTCGACCCCTCGCATTTCGCCTACCAGGGCGTGGACTACATCCGCTTCCTGCGCACCTTCGGCGAGCGCATCTTCCACGTCCACATGAAGGACGTCTGGTGGGGGCACGGCGACGGCACCGTGGGCGTGTTCGGTGGCCATACCGACTTCGGCGACGCGCGCCGCCACTGGGACTTCCGCTCGGTCGGGCGCGGCGACGTCCGCTTCCAGGACATCATCGTCGCGCTGAACGACATCGGCTACCGCGGCCCGCTGTCGGTGGAATGGGAGGACGCGCGCATGGATCGCCGGCACGGCGCCGCCGAAGCGGCGGCCCACGTGCGCCGGCTCGACTTCCCGCCCAGCGCGGCCGCCTTCGATGCCGCTTTCGATACCGCCGCCGGACCGGAAGGGCGAAAGCCGTGATCGGGCGAAAGCTGCGCTTCGGCATGGTCGGCGGCGGCCGCGGCGCGTTCATCGGCGCCGTGCACCGGATCGCCGCGCAGATGGACGGGCAGGCCGAGCTCGTCGCCGGCGCCTTCTCGTCGGACCCGCGGCGCTCGCGCGATTCGGCGGCCGACCTGTTCGTGGCCGCCGAACGGGCGTACGGCAGCTATCGCGACATGGCGGTCGCCGAGGCGGCACGCCCGTCCGCCGAACGGCTGGACTTCGTCGTGATCGTCACCCCGAACGACCAGCATTTCCCGGCCGCGACGCTGTTCCTGGACCACGGCTTCAACGTGGTCTGCGACAAGCCGGTCACGCTGACGCTGGCCGAGGCGCGCGCCTTGCGCGGGACGGTCGCGCGCAGCGGCAAGGTGTTCGCGCTGACCCACAACTACACCGGCAACGCGATGGTGAAGCAGGCGCGCGCCCTGGTGCGCAACGGTGCGCTCGGCACCCTGCGCAAGGTGGTAGTGGAGTATTCCCAGGGCTGGCTGGCGCGCGACATCGAAAGCGGCGGCCACAAGCAGGCGGCCTGGCGCACCGACCCGGCGCGCAGCGGCGCCGCCGGGTGCATGGGCGACATCGGCGTGCACGCGGAAAACCTGGCGCGCTACGTCACCGGCCTGCGCATCGCCGAACTGTGCGCCGACCTCGCCACCTTCGTGCCCGGCCGCCGCCTGGAAGACGACGGCAATCTGCTTTTGCGCTTCGAAGGCGGCGCGCGCGGCGTGCTGCACGCCTCGCAGGTCGCGGTGGGCGAGGAGAACAACCTGAGCCTGCGTGTGTACGGCAGCAAGGCATCGCTCGAGTGGCAGCAGGAGCACCCCGACGAGCTGATCGTCAAGTACCCCGACCGCCCGCGCGAAATCCTGCGCCGCGGCAACGGCTATGCCAGCGAGGCCGCGCAGCGGATCACGCGGATACCGGCCGGGCATCCGGAGGGCTACCTGGAGGCCTTCGCCAACCTGTACCGCGAAGCGTTCCGCGCGATCGCCGCGGAAGTCGCCGGCGAGCCGCCACCGGACGGCCTCGATCTGCCCGGCATCGACGACGGCGTCGCCGGAATGGCCTTCATCGAGGCCGCAGTGGCCAGCGCGAGACAAGGCGCGGCCTGGGTGCCCGTCGCCTCGTAACAGCAGGAGCCGCGACGGCCACGCGGTCGCAACAGCCGGGCAGCCGCTGCTCCGGCCATGCCACATCGCGCAAAAAGCGCCGACATCCTTGTTTTCTTAGGAGGAGTTTCGGCTCTTCTTTGGCCTTCTTCAGACCCGCATTGTCGAGGTGGGCACACTCGGATCGGCTCACAAGTGTGTGCCGACGAAGCAGGTTTTACGGAAAAATTATGCGTAAGGCGCATCTCGACATAGAAGGTTTACGCGGCATCGATCGAGACTTTCCGGCGTGGCCGATCCGGCCTCGCCATCGTTGCCTGACATGCGCTCCATTCGCTCTTTTCCCGGTGTTCCCGGTTCGCGGCCCGCACATCTGCTGGCCAGCTGCACCGCTCTCGGACTGCTGACCGTTGCCACCTCGGCCCAGGCCGTTTCAACTGATGGCTCGGCGGCCCTCACGTCCGACTACGTCTGGCGCGGCACCACTCAGACCCAGGGTGACCCGGCGGTGCAGGTTGGCGTCGCGCTCGCCGGCGATTCCGGTTTCTACGGTTCGATCTGGGGCTCGAACGTCGAGTTCGCCCCCGAAACCCATGCCGGCAGCGAGTTCGACCTGACCCTCGGCTGGGCCGGCGCGCTGTCGAACAGCTGGGCACTGGACGTCAACCTGCTGCATTACCGCTACCCGTCGACCACGGTCGACCTGAACTGGACCGAGCTCAACGGCAGACTGGCCTATGCCGACCGCTACTGGCTGTCCTTGGGCTACTCGCCGAAAGCGCTGGGCAGCGATGACGACGGCATCTACACGCAGGTCGGCGCCCGCTTCCCGGCAGGGGAGGCCTTCGCATTCGAAGCGGCCGCCGGCTACTACGCGCTCGGCGACACCCACGGCGACAGCTACTGGCACGGCCAGGCCAGCGCGATCTGGGCCGTGAGGGCGCCGTTCGAATTGCGCCTGACCGCCCACGCCACCGATTCCGCCGCCAAGCGCATGTTCGGCGACAAGCTTGCCGGCGGCCGCATCGAGGCGGCGCTACAGGCCTCGTTCTGAGGAGGATGCACCGATGCCCGGCTGGCTCGCATTCGTCTGTGGAATCTCGGTGGTCGCTGCGGCGGCCTACCTGCTGTTCGTGATTCTGCGCCCCGAAGATTTCTGATCCGGCGCTTCCCCGCGCTGAAACCCCGGCCCGCGCGAGAACCGCAGCGGCCGGGCAAGGAAACGACCATGATTGAAGCTGTTCTCGTACTGGTCCTGGCAGTCGCCCTCGGCCGGCCGCTCGGACGCTATCTCGCCGGCGTGATGCGCGGCGACCGCTCGCGCTTGGACACCGTCTTCGTGCCGGTCGAGCGGATCGTCTACAAGGCACTCGGCACTTCGCCCGGTCGCGGCATGAGCTGGCGCGGCTACGCCAAGGCCTTCCTGCTGAGCAATCTGGCGCTCGGCGCAGTGGTGTGGGTGATGTTCATGACCCAGGCCTGGTTGCCGCTGAACCCGGACGGCATCGCGAACATGCGCTGGGACACCGCGCTGCACACGATGGTGTCGTTCCTCACCAACACCAACCAGCAGCATTACTCCGGCCAGGCCGAGCTGAGCTATCTGTCGCAGGGCGTCGCCATCGTCGGCCTGCAGGTGGTCGCTCCCATGATGGGCCTGGCGCTGGTGGTGGCGACGCTGCGCGGGCTGTTCGGCGGGCGCGAGGCAATGGCCGCACGAAGGGAGATCGGAGCGCGCCCCGCATCCGCTGCTGCACGGATGGATGAGCGCGCGCCACGGGATCTGGGCAACTTCTGGGTCGACGTGACCCGCGCCACGCTGCGCTTCATGCTGCCGCTGTGCCTGCTGTGGTCGGTGCTGCTGGCTTCGCAGGGGGTGCCGGCAACGCTGCAGGGCGGCCCGACCGTGGTGCCGATCGACGCCAGCGCCGGCATGGCCGGGCAGAAGATCCCGCTCGGTCCGGTCGCGCCGATGGTCGCGGCCAAGCAGCTGGGTACCAACGGCGGCGGCTGGTACGGTCCCAACAGCTCGGTACCGCTGGAAAACCCGACCCCGCTCTCCAACCTGCTGGAAACGCTGGCGCTGGTCCTGATCCCGGTCTCGCTGACCTTCATGGCGGGGGCCTTTACCGGGCGGCGAAGTCTGACCGCGCTGGTGTTCGGCTGCATGTTGGTGATGTCGCTGGCCTCGGCGGGCACTGCGATCTGGTCGGAGGGGCACTCGGTCACCTCCGCCGATCCGGCGTTGATGGAAGGCAAGGAAGTGCGCTTCGGCGCCGACGCCTCGGCCTTGTGGGGGGCGTTGACCACCCAGACCAGCAACGGCTCGGTCAACAGCATGCACGACTCGCTGGCACCGCTGACCGGTGGCGTGGCGATCACCAACATGCTGATCAACGCGATCTGGGGCGGTGTCGGCTGCGGCCTGCAGCAGTTCCTGGTCTATCTTCTGCTGAGCGTGTTCTTGGCCGGCCTTATGACCGGACGCACGCCGGAACTGTTCGGACGCAAGATCGAGGCGCCTGAGGTCCGCCTGCTGGCCCTGCTGATCCTGCTGCAGCCGCTGGTGCTGCTCGGTTTCACCGCCGTCACCGTCGCGGTACCGGGATTGGCCGGCAATTCCAACCCCGGCTTCCACGGCATCAGCCAGGTGTTCTACGAGTACACCTCGGCGTTCGCCAACAACGGCTCCGGCTTCGAGGGTCTGGGCGACGCCACACCGTGGTGGAACCTGACCTGCGTCCTGCTGCTCGTCCTCGGCCGCTACCCGGCATTGATCGTGCCGCTCGCCGTCGCCGGCCTGATGGCGCGCAAGCGGGTGGCGCCGGAAGGCAGCGGCACGCTGCAGGTCGAGACGCCCACCTTCGCCCTGACCCTGATCGCCGTGGTCGTGCTGCTGACCGTCCTGCAATTCATGCCGGTGCTGGTGCTCGGCCCGATCGCCGAACACCTGGCCTTGGTCGGTATGCCGGCCGCCGGCCTGTGAGGTAAAGAAAAGTGAACCAAACCTCTTCCCCCGCCCAGGTCCACCTGGGCACATCCCGCCGGCAGCCGCCGGCCGGACTGCGCGGCGCCGCGATCCGTGCGGCGCTGATCGATTCCTTCCGCAAGCTGTCGCCGCGGCAGGCGCTGAAAAGCCCGGTCATGGCGGTGGTCCTGCTGGGCACCGTGCTGTCGGCCCTGATCGCCGTGTTCGGGGCCGGCAGCATCGGCTTCGGCCTGGCGGTGACGCTGATCCTGCTGATCACCGTGCTGTTCGCCAACTTTGCCGAGGCCGTCGCCGAGGCCCGTGGCCGCGGCCAGGCGGCCTCGCTGCGGGCGGCGCGACGCGACCTGGTCGCGCGCAGGCTGGACGCTGACGACCGCAGCGCCGATGAATCGCGCGTGGCCGCCTCGGACCTGCGGGCCGGTGATCTGGTGGTCGTTTCCGAGGGTGAATTCGTGCCCGCCGACGGCGAGATCATCGAGGGCCTGGCGACCATCAACGAGGCCGCGGTTACCGGCGAATCGGCGCCGGTGCTGCGCGAGGCCGGCACCGACCGTTCGGGCGTGATCGGCGGCACCCGAGTGCTGTCGGATGAGATCATCATCCGGGTCAGCGCCGAGCCGGGGCACGGCTTCCTCGACCGCATGATCGCCCTGGTCGAGGGCGCCAACCGGCAGAAGACGCCGAACGAGATCGCGCTGACCATGCTGCTGGCGGCGATGACGCTGACCTTTCTGATCGTGGTCGCGACCCTGCCGGCGCTTGCCGGATTCGTCGGTGCCGAGCTCGATCCGCTGCTGCTGATCGCGCTGCTGGTGTGCCTGATCCCGACCACCATCGGCGGCCTGCTGCCGGCGATCGGCATCGCCGGCATGAACCGGGCATTGTCGGCGAACGTGCTGGCCAAGTCGGGCAGGGCGGTGGAGATCGCCGGCGACGTCGATGTGCTGCTGCTCGACAAGACCGGCACGATTACCCATGGCGACCGCCAGGCGACCGCGTTCCACCCGCTCGCCGGGGTCGGTGTCGCCGAGCTGCGCGATGCGGCGCTGCTGTCCTCGCTGGCCGATCCGACTCCGGAAGGCAAATCGATCGTCGCCCTCGCACGCGAGCTGGGCAGCCGGGTGGACGAACCCGAGCGGGCCCACTACGTGCAGTTCACTGCACAGACGCGAATGTCGGGCGTCGACCTGCTCGGCGGCGGCAACAAGCCGCGTGCCATCCGCAAAGGTGCCGTGGACGCGGTCCGCGCCCATGTGCGCGCCCTCGGCGGCGGGGCCACCGCGGAGCTGGCCGCACGCGTCGAGCAGGTCGCTCGCGGCGGCGCAACCCCTCTGGTCGTGGCCGATGGCCGGTATGTACTGGGTGTGATCGAGCTGTCGGACGTGGTCAAGCACGGCGTCAAGGAGCGCTTCGCACGCCTGCGCGAGATGGGGGTGAGGACGGTGATGATCACCGGCGACAACCCGCTCACCGCCGCCGCGATCGCTGCCGAGGCCGGCGTCGACGACTACGTCGCCGAGGCACGGCCCGAGGACAAGCTCGCCCGCATCCGCAGCGAGCAGGCCGCCGGCCGGCTGGTGGCGATGGTCGGCGACGGCACCAACGACGCCCCGGCGCTGGCCCAGGCCGACATCGGCCTGGCGATGAACTCCGGCACCCAGGCGGCGAAGGAGGCCGGCAATATGGTCGACCTCGACAGCGACCCGGCCAAGCTGCTGGCAGTGGTCGAGGTCGGCAAGCAGCAGCTGATCACCCGCGGCGCGCTGACCACGTTCTCGCTCGCCAACGATGTGTCCAAGTACTTCGCGATCCTGCCGGCGCTGTTCGCGGCCGCGATCCCGTCGATGGCCGGGCTCAACATCATGCGGCTGTCGAGCCCCGCCAACGCGGTGCTGTCGGCGCTGATCTTCAATGCCCTGGTGATCCCGGCGCTGATTCCACTGGCGCTGAAGGGCGTGCGCTTCAAGCCGGCCTCGGCGGTGTCGCTGCTGCGTCGGAACATGCTGGTCTACGGGTTCGGCGGCGTGCTGCTGCCGTTCGTGGCCATCAAGCTGATCGATCTGGTCCTCGCGACCCTCGGAGCCTGAGATGACAACAACCACGTGCCACCACGCCACGCTGCTGGACGACCGTGTCAAACCACGCGCGATGATCGTGTTCGCGGCGATCGTCCTGGCCGGCTTCGGCCTGCTGTATTCGCTGGCCGGTACCGCACTCGGGCGCTCGCTGTTCCCGCACCAGGCCACCGGCAGCCTGGTCGTAGTGGACGGCCAATCGCGCGCCTCGATCCTGGTCGCGCAACCGTTCGCCGACCCGCGCTACTTCCACCCACGGCCGTCGGCGGCTGGCTATGACCCGATGGGCGTGTCCGGTAGCAACCAGGCCCGCACGAACCCTGAACTACGCAGGCGCATCGTGGCGCTGACGGCGGAGGTGGCGGAGCGCGAGGGCATTGCAGAAGCGGATGTGCCCGGCGAACTGGTCACCCAGTCCGGTGGCGGCATCGACCCGCATCTCTCGCCGGAAGGCACGCGTGTGCAGATCGTCCGTGTCGCGCGCGAACGCGGCCTGGCCGAAAGCCAGGTCGCCACCCTGGTCGAGGAGCAGGTCGAAGCGCCGACCTGGGGATTGTTGGGGCAGCCCCGGGTCAACGTGGTCCGGCTCAACCTCGCGCTCGATGCCCTTGATTGATCCAACCCCCAACCGCGCCACTTCTGTCGGCTTGACCGGGCGCATGCCCGGTCAGGCCTTCGTTCGCGCCACAATGCTCCCATGAGCGATTCCCGCAGTGCCCAGGCAGACGCCCTGATGGGCCAACTGAACCGCCAGCAGGCGGGCCGCCTGACCGTGTTCCTCGGTGCCGCGCCCGGGGTGGGCAAGACCTATGCCATGCTCTCCCGCGCACGCGAGCTGCAGCGGCGTGGCGTCGACGCGGTGGTCGGCATCGCCGAGACCCACGGCCGCAGCGAAACCGCCGGTCTGCTCGAAGGACTTGCGGCCATGCCGCGCAAACGCATCGAGTACCGCGGCCGGATGCTGGAGGAGCTTGATCTCGACGCCCTGCTCGAACGCAAGCCGAAGCTCGCCCTGGTCGACGAGCTGGCCCACCGCAACGCACCGGGCAGCCGCCACGAACGGCGCTGGCAGGACGTGGTGGAGCTGCTCGACGCCGGCATCGACGTCTACACCACGGTCAACATCCAGCACCTGGAAAGCCTCAATGACGTCGTCCACCGCATCACCGGCATCCGCGTCAGCGAGACCGTGCCGGACGCGATGTTCGACCGCCTGCGCGACATCGTGCTGGTCGACCTGCCTACGCGCGAGCTGATCGAGCGCCTGCAGCAGGGCAAGGTCTACGTGCCGGACCAGGCCGCGCATGCGCTCAAGGCGTTCTTCTCGCCCAGCAACCTGACCGCGCTGCGTGAGCTGGCGATGCAGACCGCGGCCGATCGCGTCGACGTCGACCTGCGCGAGGCGCAGAGCGCCCGCGGCCTGCCCGGCACCCCGATCCGGCGCCGGGTGATGGTCGCGATCGACGGCCGCGGACAATCGGAGTACCTGGTGCGCGTCGTGCGCCGCCTCGCCGAACGCCGTGACGCCCCGTGGACCGTGGTGACCGTGCAGGCCGGCGGCCAACCGGACGAAATCCGCCAGTTCGAACTCGACCGCGCGTTCGCGCTTGCCCGTCGCCTCGGCGGCGACACTGCGGCGCTGCATGGCGACAACATCGTCGACGCGCTGCTCGACCACGCCAGCCGGATCGGCGCCAGTACCCTGGTGCTCGGGCGCACCCGCGAGCGGCCGTTCGCGCGGATGTTCAACCGCACCATCACCCAGCAACTGCTCCAGCGCGGTGCGCATTTCGAACTGACCATCATCAGCCCGCCCGAGGCGCGCGCCCGGGCACGCCGCTCGCTGCGTGACCTGGGCAGCTACCCGGGCCGCCACGACGCGATCTGGGCGGCAACCGCCGCCGCTGCCGCGACCGCGCTGGGCGCCATCGCCGAACCTTGGCTCGGGCTGACCGACCTGTCGATGGTGTTCATCGTCGCCGTGGTGCTGGTGGCTGCGCGCACGCGGATGACGGCCGCGGTGATCGCGGCGACATTATGCTTCCTGGCCTACAACTTCTTCTTCATCGACCCGCGCTACACGTTCTACATCGGCGCGCGGCAGGGCGTGACCACGGTCATCCTGTTTCTGGTGGCCGCGCTGGTGGCGGGGCGGCTGGCATCGAAGCTGCGTACGCAGGTGCTGGCATTGCGCGCGGCGAACGCCCAGGCGACGACACTGCAGACCCTGGGCCGGCAACTGGCCACGGCCGCCGACCTCGGCCAGGTGCTGCAGGCCGGACGCGAGGTGATGCAGCGGTCGCTGGACGCGGGGGTCGTGATCGAGGCCGGTGCCCAGCGCCTGCAAGGAGAAGGCGTCCCCGAACTGGACGGCAAGGACCGCGCGGCAGCGGACTGGGTGGTCCAGCATGGTGAGGTGGCCGGCCGCTTCACCGACACCCTCACCGGCTCGGACTGGTGGTTCCTGCCGATGAAAATCGCCAAGAGCGAATGCGGGGTGGTCGGGTTGCGGTTTCCACCGCAGGTGCATCGGCTCGGCATCGAGCAGCGCCGCCTCGCCGAGACGATGGTCGAGGACATCGCCCAGTCCATTGTCCGCACCCGGCTGGTCGCCGACCTGGAAGATGCCCGCGTGAGCAGCGAAACCGAACGGCTGCGATCGGCCCTGCTGTCCTCGGTGTCGCACGACCTTCGCTCGCCGTTGTCGGTGATCATCGGCGCGGCCAGCAGTCTGGACAACTACGCCGAGGCGCTGAGCCGCGAAGACCGCCACGATCTGCTCGAGACGATCCGGGTCGAGGGCGAGCGGCTCGATCGCTACATCCAGAACCTGCTCGACATGACCCGGCTCGGTCACGGTGGGCTGACCCTCAACCGCGACTGGATCGGCGTGGACGAGCTGATCGGATCGGCGGCGGCAAGGCTGCAGCGCTACGAACCCAAGGCCCGGTTCGATATTGCGATCGAACCCGACCTGGCGCCGCTTTGGGTGCACCCGGCCCTGGTCGAACAGGCACTGTTCAACGTGCTGGAGAATGCCGTCAAGTTCTCGCCGCCGGGCCAAGCTGTACGGGTCGATGCCCGCGCCGCCGACGGGCAGTTACGGATCGATGTCGAGGATCGCGGCCCGGGCATCCCCGACGAGGAGCGCAAGCGCATCTTCGACATGTTCTACAGCGTCGAGCGTGGCGACCGCGGCCGCCAGGGCACCGGCCTGGGCCTGGCGATCTGCCAGGGCATGATCGGTGCGCACGGCGGCGGCGTCGCGGCGCTGCCGGGCGCCGATGGCCGTGGCACCGTCATCAGGATTACGATTCCACGGATCGAACCCGGACCCCGCACGACACCATGACCTCATCCGCCTCGCCAACACCGGGTTCCGCGCCCCCCGCGCGGATCCTGGTCGTCGACGACGAGCCGCAGATCCGCAAGTTCCTGGACATCAGCCTGCGGGCACAGGGCTATGCGGTCGCGCTCGCCGACTCGGGGGGTGCAGGACTGGAAATGCTGGCGACCCGGGGCGCCGACCTGGTCATCCTCGATCTCGGGTTGCCGGACCGCGACGGCCACGCAGTCCTGTGCGACCTCAGGCAGTGGTCTTCCGTCCCGGTGATCCTGCTGACCGTGCGCTCGGGTGAGGGGGAAAAGGTCATGGGTCTGGACGCGGGCGCCAACGACTACGTGACCAAGCCGTTCGGCATGCAGGAACTGATGGCGCGCGTCCGGGCCCTGCTGCGCACCCATGCCGCTCAGGGCGACGCCGTGCCGGTCTTCGACGACGGCACGCTCCGCATCGACCTGGCCCATCGGGAAGTATCGCTTTCCGGGAAGCCGGTCACCCTGACCCGCAAGGAATACGCGCTGCTGGTCCTGTTGGCACAACATGCCGGTCGGGTCGTGACCCAGCCGCAGATCCTGCGCGAGGTGTGGGGCCCGACTCATGAGGAGGACAATCACTACCTGCGCATCCTGGTCGGCAAGCTCCGGCACAAGCTCGGCGACGATCCGGCGTCCCCGCGGTGGATCGCGACGGAGCCCGGCGTGGGACTGAGGCTCGTGGCGCAGGCCGAACCCGGCATTTGAGCGAAGCAGCGCAGGCTTGCGGGGCGGCAAGTCGGCGCTTCGTTCCTGCACGATGGAGACGTGCGGCTACCCCCAAGTTACCCCAGGATGCTACGGGGCCGGGCGTACAGCATCGGGTAAAGAAAAAGCCGAAACCCCTGTGTTTAGAAGGAATTTCGGCTTGTAAGGGTCTTCTTCAGACCCTGCATTGGTGGAGGTGGCGGGAATCGAACCCGCGTCCGAAGGCACTCCATCCCCGGCACTACATGCTTAGCTCACCGTTGGATCTCGTCCCGGAGCAGCACGGTGTGCGAAGCGCACCCCGGGACCAGCCTGCTTCGTGTTGACCGGGAGCTGACAGGCAACCATTCCCGGCGATTCCGTGATAGATGACCCTACATCCAGCGAGCACGGACACAAGCTGGGTTCGGGGCTACGCCTTAAGCGGCGAGAGCGTAGTTGTCGTCGTTGGCAACTATGAGTTTGCCGCTGGATTTACGAGGAAAGCTGCCCCCTCGGCATGCGCCAGGCAATTTCGCGACCCCCGTCGAAGCCAGTGCACCCCCGGGAGCGTCAAATCACGCCGACCCCGGCAGTATAGGGCCGGAGCGGACCGAAACAAGCGCCGGGCCCCGGGCCGGTGCAGCCTGCGTTCACTGCAACCGGGGGCGGTCGAACCGGTATGCTCGCGCCATGGCAGACGTCCCGCCCGCGACGGAGATGAACGGCGAGCCGCTGCAGTCGCGGCGCGGCTACCAGCTCGCGGTGCTGGTGCTGGTCGGCGCGTTGCTGATGGTCGCGCTGTATGCGCGCAGCGCCGGCGACCGTGAGCGGCGGCTGGCGGAGGCCGACTTCGTCGCCGAAGCCGAGCAGGTGGTGGAGCTGCTGCGGCAGCGGCTGCTGGCCTACGAATTGACCGCGCACGGCGGAGTCTCGTTGTTCGCGTCGGTCGACCGGCCGAGCGCGCGGCAGTGGCAGGACTACGTCGACGGCCTGCGCCTGGAGCGGCGCTCGCTCGGCCTGCTGGGTCTGGGATACGCCGCCTGGCTGACCCCGCAGGGACTGGAGGCGCTGCAGTTGGAGATGCGCGCAAGCGGGGGCGGGTTCTACCGGGTGACGCCGCACGGCGCGCGCGCGCACTACGGGCCGGTCGTGTACCTGGAACCGGAGACTCCCGAGAACCTGGCCGCGATCGGCTACGACATGTACGCCGATCCGGCGCGGCGGGTGGCAATGGGCGCCGCGCGCGACAGGGGCGTCGCGCGCCTGAGCGCGGGCGTGCGCCTGCTGCAGCAGCAGCGCGACGATCCGCCGCGACCGGGATTGCTGCTGTACCTGCCGGTCTACCGGGCCGGCAGCTTCCCCGCCAACATCCCGACCCGCCGCGCCGCCCTGCAGGGCTGGGTGTACGTGCCGTTCCATGTCGACGAGTTCGTCGAGTCGGCGCTGGCGCCGCTGCGGCGCTCGCTGGTGTTCCGCATCGTCGACGCCGCCGACGAATCGGTGCTGTACGCCGATCCGGGCTACGCGGAAGTGGCAGGGTCTAGCCAGCGCCTCAAGCACCAGGTCGAGCGCGAGCTGTACGGGCGCAACTGGCGCATCGAATTCCGTTCCGCGCCTACCGCCAGGCGCGGGCTCGCGTCGCCGGCGCTGCAAGCGACCGTGTTCGCCGGGGTGCTGGCGTCGCTGATGCTGTTCGCCGTGGTCTGGACGCTGGCGCGTACGCATTCTCATGCCCAGCGCATGGCGGCGCGGATGAGCGAATCCTACCGGCGCAGCGAATCCCGGTTCCGCACTTCGATGCAGTACTCGGCGATCGGCAAGGCGCTGCTGGACCGGCACGACCGGGTGGTGGAGGCGAACCCGGCGCTGGCGCGGATTTTCGGCACCGAGCCGTCGGAGATCGCCGGGACCGAGTTCGGGCAGCGCCTGATCGATCCAACCGGCGCGCATGAGGACGTGCCGGACGCCGAAGGCGTGGTGCGGACCACGCGCGAGGTGGCCCGGCCGGACGGCGAGCTTCGCCACGTGCAGTTGACCTACTCGCCGGTGCCGGGCGACGTGGGCAGCGACGTCGTCCGCCTGGTGCAGGTGGAGGACGTGACCGAGCGCCAGCGGGCCGAGGCCCAGGTCCACGCCCTCAACCGGATGCTCGAACTGCGGGTGGCGGCGCGGACGCGGGAGCTGAAACAGGCCAACCAGGAGCTGGAGTCGTTCGCCTACAGCATCTCGCACGACCTGCGCGCGCCGCTGCGCACCATCGACGGGTTCGGCCGCATGCTGGCCGAACGCTACCGCGACGCGATCGACGATGCCGGCCGCGACTACCTGGCCCGGATCCGTGCGGCGACGGCGCGCATGGACGGGCTGATCGACGCGTTGCTGAAGATGTCGCGCCTCAGCCGCGGTGAGCTCAGGCCCGGGCCGCTCGACCTGTCGCGGATGGCCGCGGAGATCGTGGCCGAGCTGCGCGAATCGGAACCCGGGCGCAAGGTCGAGGTCTCGATCGCGCCGGACTTGCGCGCCCACGGCGATGCGGCGCTGGTGCGCAACCTGCTGGAGAACCTGATCGGCAACGCCTGGAAGTTCACCGCGGGCGCCGACCCGGCGCGGATCGAGATCGACGCCGAACCGGCGGCGGACGGCGGCACCGTTTTCACGGTGCGCGACAACGGCGCGGGCTTCGCACAGGAATACGCCGGCAAGCTGTTCCGGCCGTTCCAGCGCCTGCACCGCCAGGAGGAGTTCTCCGGCAACGGCATCGGCCTGGCCTCGGTCAAGCGCATCGTCGATCGCCATGGCGGCGAAGTCTGGGCCGAGGGACGGCCGGGGCAGGGCGCCTGCTTCCGGTTCACGTTGCCGGAGCACGCGCCGGAGACGCACCACGAGTGAGAGGGGACTCGGGACGCAGGCAGGCGGCATCGTACTCGCCGACAGCCCGCCAACCGTCATCCCGGCGCAGGCCGGGATCCATTTCGATCTCGCAGTTGCTTTTGAGGTTGCATTTGAACCGCCAACAGCACCATGGATCCCCGCTTGCGCTGGGATGGCGGATCCTTGGCCTGTCCCGAGTCCGTCTCACGCGTCCTTGTTGTGGCGCCTGAGCAGCCGCTGCTTCTCGCGGTTCCAGTCGCGCTCGCGCTCGCTGTCGCGCTTGTCGTGCTTCTGCTTGCCCTTGGCCAGCGCCAGTTCGGCCTTGACCTTGTTGCCCTTCCAGTACAGCGCGGTCGGCACCAGGGTGTAGCCGTCGCGCTCGACGTGCCCGATCAGCCGGTCGATCTCGTTCCGGTGCAGCAGCAGCTTGCGCGTGCGCTGGGCGTCGGCGACGACGTGGGTGGAGGCGGAGATCAGCGGCACGATCTGCGCGCCGAACAGGAAGATCTCGCCCTTGCGCACGATCGCGTAGCTCTCGCCGATGTTGGCGCGGCCGGCGCGGATCGACTTGAGTTCCCACCCCTGCAGCGCCAGGCCGGCCTCGAACCGGTCCTCCAGGTGGTATTCATGGCGCGCGCGCTTGTTCAGCGCGATGGTCCCGCCGCCGTTTGCCTTATCCTTGCCTGCTTTCTTCACCATAGCGGACCTATTGTCCCCGAACCGCGGGTGCTTTGATATGCCCGTACACACGAGTACTCGATGCCGAAGATCCAACGCAGTGCCCTGGTCGAACACTCCGCGTCGCGGATGTTCGCGCTGGTCAACGACGTGGCCGCCTATCCGCGGCGTTTCGACTGGTGCGATGCGGCCGAGGTGCTCGAATCGGACGCGTCGCGGCTGGTCGCGCGGCTGGATCTGGGGCTCGGCTCCCTGCGCACCTGGTTCGTGACCGAAAACACGCTGTCGCCGCCGCACCACATCGAGATGCGCCTGCGCGACGGCCCGTTCCGGCGCCTGGACGGGCGCTGGGAGTTCCATGCCCTCGACGAGTCGGCCTGCAAGGTCACGCTGACGCTCGAGTTCGAGCCGCGGAGCCGGCTGCTGACGCCGGCGCTGACCCTGGGTTTCCAGGGCCTGGCCGACCGCATGGTCGACGACTTCATCCGCGTGGCCGATCGCGGCGACGGCTGATGGCGATCGAGGTCGAGGTCATCCGCGCCTGGCCGCGGCGCTTCGAGTCGGTCCGGGTCGGCCTGGCGGAACCGGCGACGGTGGCCGATGCGGTGGCCGCCTCGGGATTCGATCCCGGGCAGTGCGACGGTTACGCGATCCACGGCGAACGCGCGACTGCGGGCACGGCACTGCGCGACGGCGATCGGGTGGAACTCCTGCGCCCGCTACAGGCCGACCCCAAGGAGAGCCGGCGGCGCCGGGCGCAGCGTCCACGCTCGAGTGAGACGCGCTGAACGCGTCGGAATGGAGCCGGTCGCCGGCGCCCCGACGGTCAGCGGCGGCGCTCGTTGCGCTCGCGCGGCAAGTTGCCGAATACCCGGCGCATCTCGCCGGCCAGTGCCTCGTCCTGCTCCGGGAAGTACTCGCCCTCCCAGCGCGTCAGTGCGTCGTTCTCGAACCACACGGTCAGGTTCTTGACCTCGGTCCGGCCCAGGCGGCCGGTGCGCTGCGAGGCCGTGTAGTCCCAGCGCTGCTGGTGGAACGGGTCGGCGATCGAGGGCGAACCCAGCAGGGCCATGACCTGCTGCTTGTCCATGCCGGCCTGCAGCTGCTCCACCGCGGACTCCTCGAGCAGGCTGCCCTGGTAGATCGGCTGCTTGTAGACGATGCCGCAGCCGGCGACGGCGCTGGCGAGGAGGAGGGGAAGCAGGAGTTTGCGCATGGACTCGCGGGCCGAATGGAAACGCGCCGATGATACACTCACCGCGACCGCCGCAACCGCGGCCGCGCGGCCGGCGTTCAGCGCCCGCTGACCGGCGCGCCGCCGATGAAGAGACGCCATGGAATCACTGGACCTGCGCAAGGCCGGGCTGAAGGTGACGCATCCGCGGATGCGCATCCTCGAATTGCTCGAACAGAAGACCCCCCAGCACCACATGACCGCGGAGGACATCTACCGCCATTTGCTGGAGCAGGGCGACGAGATCGGGTTGGCGACGGTGTACCGGGTGCTGACGCAGTTCGAGGCCGCGGGCCTGGTGCTCAAGCACAACTTCGAGGGCGGGCACGCCATCTACGAGCTCGACCGCGGCGGCCACCACGACCACATGGTCGATGTCGACAGCGGCAAGATCGTCGAGTTCGAGAGTCCCGAGATCGAACGCCTGCAGCGCGAGATCGCCGAGCGGCACGGTTTCGTGCTCGAGGACCATTCGCTGGTGCTGTACGTGCGCAAGAAGAAGTAGGGCGGGACTTCGGGCTCAAGAAGGCGCGAAAAAAGCGACGTGCCCTTGCTCGTCATCCAGGCGTAGGCCGAAGTGCTTCAACCGCCGAAGGCGGGTCATCCACCTTCACCTCAGCGTTTCCCGTGAGGTCCGACATGGATCCCGGCCTGCGCCGGGATGACGGTTGACAGGCTGCCGGTGAGCGTGATGCTGCCGTCCCGATTCCCGATTCCCGATTCCCGAATCCCGGCCCTCAAACAACCTCCGCCAGCAGCCGCTTCGCCGCCGCCCGCGCCTCGCGACTGACCTCGACGCCGCCGAGCATCCGCGCCAGTTCCTCCTGGCGCTGGCGGACATCCAGCCGCCGCACCTCGCTCTCGGTCACGCCGGAATCGGCCGACTTGCTGACCAGGTAGTGCGCATGCCCCTGCGCCGCGACCTGCGGCAGGTGGGTGACGCACAGGACCTGCCGGCTCTCGCCCAGCGCGCGCAGCTTCTGGCCGACGATCCCGGCCACAGCGCCGCCGATGCCGGAGTCGACCTCGTCGAACACCATGGTCGGCACCGCGTCCAGCCCCAGTGCCGCGACCTCGATCGCCAGCGAGATGCGCGACAGCTCGCCGCCGGAAGCGACCTTGCGCAGCGGGCGCGGCGGTTGTCCGGCATTGGCGGAGACCAGGAACTCGACCCGCTCGCCGCCCTGCGGATCCGGGCGCGATTCCGGCTGCGGTTCGATCCCGATCTCGAAGCGGCCACCGCCCATGCCGAGCTCCGCGATCAGCGCGGTGGTGGCGCGGCCGAGATCGTCCGCGGCCTTCCTGCGGGCCTGGCCTAGTGCCGCCGCGGCCCGGCGCCAATGCGCCGCGGCCGCCTCGATTTCGCCGTCGAGCGCGCCGAGGCGCGCACCGGCGTGTTCCAGTGCATCGAGTTCCGCGGCGAGGGCATCGCGGTGCGTCGCCAGAGATTCCGGCGCGACGCGGTGCTTGCGGGCGAGATCGTGCAGGCGGCCGAGGCGGCGCTCGAACTCCTCCAGCCGACCGGGATCGAGGTCGAGGTCGTCGCGCAGCCGTTGCAGCAGCAGCTGCGCCTCGTCGAGCTGGATGCCGGCGGCCTCGAGCATCGCGTCGACCTCGCCCAGCCGCGGTTCGTGCTCCTGCACCCGCGACAGCTCGCTGCGCAGGCGCTGCAGCTGGCGCGACAGCGAATGCTCCTCGCCGAGCGCGGCCAGGGTCGCCTCGCAGGCGGCGATGAGGGCCGCGGCATGGGCCTGGCGGCGGTGGCCCGCCTCCAGCTCGGCGATGGCGTCCGCGTCCAGCGCCTCGTTCTCCAGTTCCTGCAGCTGGTGCGCCAGCCAGTCGCGGCGCTCGCCGACGTCGCCGCCGTGCGACAGCGTCTCGCGCTCGCGCAGCAGGCCGGACCAGGCCGCCGCCGCCGCCGCGACCCGGTCGAGCAGCGGGCCATGGCGCCCATAGGCGTCGAGCAGGGCCAGTTGGCTGCCGCGCGACAGCAGCGCCTGGTGTTCGTGCTGACCGTGGATCTCCACCAGATGGCCTGCGAGTTCGCCGAGCTGCGACAGCGTCGCCGGGCGGCCGTTGATCCAGGCCCGCGAGCCGCCGTCGGCGCGCAGGGTGCGCCGCAGCTGGCAGGCGTCGCCGTCGTCGAATTCCTGCGCCCGCAACCAGGCCAGCGCCGCCGGTGCGTCGCCGAGGTCGAATTCGGCGCTCAGCTCGGCACGCGCCGCGCCGTGCCGGACCATGCCGCTGTCGGCGCGCAGGCCGGACAGGAAACCCAGCGCGTCGACCAGCAGCGACTTGCCGGCGCCGGTCTCGCCCGAGATCGCGGTCATGCCGGGACCGAATTCGAGTTCGGTGGCGCTGGCGACGGCGAAATCGCGGATGGCGAGATGGGTGAGCATGGGGCGGATTGTGCAGCGCGTGACGGGTCCGGGCCAAGCGTCGGCAGGCCTGGCCCGACGGCGACTGCCGCCATCCTCGCCGCCGCCGGTCGCAACCGATGCGACTCGGGGGCGGCCGCCGCTGACGGGCCGCGAAAGCTGAACTGACGAAGCTCTTAAGAAACAGTCACATCCGCGTTCGTCGGCGTCGATCCGTGGCCAAACGGCCTTCCCAGCCGTCACCCCGGATCGGCGCCGGAGGCCGCCGGCAGCCGGATTGGACTTTTCGCACCGTCCTTAGTACACCGTCGCCATGGACGCCACCGACGCTGCCCACAGGCTCGATCCGCGCGCACGGCAGCTTCTGCGGACGCTGATCGCGCGTCACATTCGCGATGGCGAGCCGGTCGGTTCGCAGACGCTGGCCCGGCACGCCGGCCTGGACGTCAGCGCGGCGACGATCCGCAACATCCTCGCCGACCTGGAGGACAGCGGCCTGCTGAGTGCGCCGCACACCTCGGCCGGGCGGGTGCCCACCGCGCAGGGCTACCGGGTGTTCGTCGATTCGCTGCTGCAGCTCAAGCCCTTGCCGGAGAAGGAGGTCGCGCGGCTGCGCGGCGAGCTGCCGGTCGGGATCGGCACCCAGTCGCTGCTCGGCAGCGCCTCGGAACTGGTCTCGGCGATGACCCACTTCGTCGGCGTGGTCAGCGTGCCGCGGCGCGAGCAGTTCGCGTTCCGCTACATCGACTTCGTCGCGGTCGACAGCCAGCGGGTGATGGCGATCCTGGTGTTCGCCGACAACGAGGTGCAGAACCGGCTGATCCAGACCCGCCGCAGCTACGATCCGGGCGAGCTCGAGCGCGTGGCGAACTACCTCAACGCCCAGTTCGCCGGCCGTTCGCTGGCCGACATCCGCGCCACCCTGCTGCAGGAGATGCGCGCGGCGCGCAACGAGATGGAGAACCTGCTGGCGCATACCGTCGAACTGGCCGAGCAGGCGCTGGCGCCCGAGGGCGGCGAGGACATGGTGGTCGCCGGCCAGACCCGGCTGATGGGGCTGCAGGACCTGTCGGACCTGGACCGGCTGCGCGACCTGTTCGACGCGTTCACGCGCAAGCGCGAGATCCTGCAGTTGCTCGAGCGCACCGCCGGCGCGCCCGGCGTGCGCATCTTCATCGGCGAGGAGACCGGCCTGGCCCCGCTCGAGGGCGTCTCGCTGGTGTCGGCGCCGTACTGCTCCTCCGGCCAGGTATTGGGCGTGCTCGGCGTGATCGGGCCGACCCGCATGGCCTACGACCGGGTCATCCCGGTGGTGCAGGCCACGGCCGACGTGCTCGGCGCCGCGCTGGAGTCCTCGCGCGGCGGCTGATTTCCCGCCCCCCGTAGAGCGGAGCTTGCGCCGCGGTGCGGGCTCCGGAGCCGGAGCAGCGGAGCAAGCTCCGCTCTACACGGGGGATGACGGGGCGGCGCACCAGGGTCCGCCCGCGTCGCGAACAGCATGTCCGCTCGCGCACCGCGCGCCCTTGAATCCCGCTCGTCCAACCCCATTGCTGCGCACTGCGGCGGCCGAACGACCGCCACGGAACGGGAAATGAGCAACCAACCGAACGAAAACGAGGCCGGCGGGCAGGCGCCGGAGGATCGGGCGCGGGGCGCCGACCAGGCGGAAGCCACACTGCAGGATCGGATCGAGACGCTGCAGGGCGAACTGGAGCAGTTGCGGGCGCAGTCGCTGATCGAGCGCGCCGACCTGGACAACCAGCGCAAGCGCCTGGCGCGCGATGTCGAGGCGGCCCGCCGCTTCGCCAACGAGCGCCTGCTGGGCGACCTGCTGCCGGTGTTCGACAGCCTGGAAGCGGGCCTCGCGAACGCGCCGGAGGGCGACCCGCTGCAGGCCGGGGTGGAACTCACCCTGCGCCAGCTGCACAAGGTGGCCGAGGGCAACGGCCTGGTCGAGGTGGCGCCGGCGATCGGCGAGGCCTTCGATCCCGAGCGGCACCAGGCGATGAGCGTGGTCGAGTCGCAGGCGGTCGCGCCCGGCGCGATCGTGCAGCTGTTCCAGAAGGGCTACAAGCTGAACGAACGGCTGCTGCGACCCGCGCTCGTGGTGGTCGCCAAGCACGACTGAGGCCCGTCCGCGTGGAGCCGGGCCTGCTCGGCTGCCTCCGGGCTTCGGGGCCGGGAGCAGCGGAGCAAGCTCCGCTCTACGGGGCGACGGCCCTTGAAGGGGAGGGCCGCCCCCCCCACATAGCCCCCATCGGCGGCAGGGCCGCCAGCCCCATTGCATAGCACCAGAAATCCAGAGGGAACCACTCATGGCAAAGATCATCGGCATCGACCTCGGCACGACCAATTCGTGCGTGGCGATCATGGAAGGCGGCAAGACCCGGGTCATCGAGAACAGCGAGGGTGACCGCACCACGCCGTCGATCGTGGCCTACAGCAAGGACGGCGAGGTGCTGGTCGGCGCGTCCGCCAAGCGCCAGGCCGTGACCAACTCCGCCAATACCTTCTACGCGGTCAAGCGCCTGATCGGGCGCAAGTTCGACGACGCCGAGGTGCAGAAGGACATCGACCTGGTCTCCTACAAGATCGTCAAGCACGACAACGGCGACGCCTGGGTCGCGACCGCCGACGGCAAGAAGCTGTCGGCGCAGGAGATCTCCGCGCGCGTGCTCGAGAAGATGAAGAAGACCGCCGAGGACTACCTGGGCGAGAAGGTCACCGAGGCGGTGATCACCGTGCCGGCGTACTTCAACGACTCGCAGCGGCAGGCGACCAAGGACGCCGGCAGGATCGCCGGGCTCGAGGTCAAGCGCATCATCAACGAGCCGACCGCGGCGGCGCTGGCCTACGGCCTCGACAAGACCGGCGCCGACCGCAAGGTCGCCGTGTACGACCTCGGCGGCGGCACCTTCGACGTCTCGATCATCGAGATCGCCGAGGTCGACGGCGAGAAGCAGTTCGAGGTGCTGGCGACCAACGGCGACACCTTCCTCGGCGGCGAGGACTTCGACAAGCGCGTCATCGACTACCTGGTCGACGAGTTCAACAAGGACCAGGGCATCGACCTGCGCAAGGATCCGCTGGCCCTGCAGCGCCTGAAGGACGCGGCCGAGCGCGCCAAGATCGAGCTTTCGAGCTCGCAGCAGACCGAGGTCAACCTGCCATACGTGACCGCCGACGCTTCCGGCCCGAAGCACCTGAACATCAAGCTCACCCGGGCCAAGCTCGAGGCGCTGGTCGAGGACCTGGTGAAGAAGACCATCGAGCCGTGCCGCACCGCGCTCAACGACGCCGGCGTGCGCGCGTCCGAGATCGACGAGGTGATCCTGGTCGGCGGCCAGACCCGCATGCCGAAGGTGCAGCAGGCGGTGGGCGAGTTCTTCGGCAAGGAGCCGCGCAAGGACGTCAACCCGGACGAGGCGGTGGCGATCGGCGCCGCGATCCAGGGCGGGGTGCTGGCCGGCGACGTCAAGGACGTGCTGCTGCTCGACGTGACCCCGCTGAGCCTGGGCATCGAGACCCTGGGCGGCGTGTTCACCAAGATCATCGAGAAGAACACCACGATCCCGACCAAGGCCTCGCAGACCTTCAGCACCGCCGAGGACAACCAGTCCGCGGTGACCGTGCACGTGCTGCAGGGCGAGCGCGAGCAGGCCCGCTTCAACAAGTCGCTGGCCAAGTTCGACCTGACCGGGATCGATCCGGCGCCGCGCGGCATGCCGCAGGTGGAGGTGTCGTTCGACATCGACGCCAACGGCATCCTGCACGTGCACGCCAAGGACAAGAAGACCGGCAAGGAGCAGAAGGTCGAGATCAAGGCCGGCTCCGGCCTCTCCGACGACGAGATCCAGCGCATGGTGTCCGACGCCGAGGCGCATCGCGAGGAGGACAAGAAGTTCCAGGAGCTGGTGCAGGCGCGCAACCAGGCCGACGCCCTGATCCACAGCGCCCGCAGCGCGATCAAGGACAACGGCGACAAGGTGCCGGGCGACGCGATCGGCCGCGCCGAGAGCGCGATCTCCGAGCTGGAAACGGCGATGAAGGGCGACGACAAGGGCCAGATCGAAGCCAAGACCAAGGCGCTGGAGGAAGCGGCGCAGGCGCTGTTCGCCGCCGCCGCCGCGGCCTCCGAGCAGGCGGGCGCGGACGGCGGCGCCGGCAACGCCGAGGCCCGGCAGGCGGACGACGTGGTCGACGCCGAGTTCACCGAAGTCAAGGACGACGATAAGGGCCGGGATTCGTGATTTGGGATTCGGGATTCGAAAAAGCGGGGCTTCGGCTCCGCTCTTGCTGTCCGTTCCAGTCCTGGCCCGTGGCGGCAGTGCTTCCGCTTTTGCCAATCCCTAATCTCGAATCCCCAATCCCGGCTCCATGAAACGCGACTACTACGAAATCCTGGGCGTGCCGCGGAATGCGAGCGAGGAGGAGCTGAAGAAGGCCTACCGCCGTTGCGCGATGAAGCATCACCCGGACCGCAACCCCGGCAACAAGGATGCCGAGGCGGCGTTCAAGGAATGCAAGGAGGCCTACGAAGTCCTGTCCGACGGCGGCAAGCGCCGCATGTACGACCAGTACGGGCACGCTGCGTTCGAGCACGGCATGGGCGGTGGCAACGCCGGCCCCGGCGGTGCCGGTTTCGCCGACATGGGCGACATCTTCGGCGACATCTTCGGCAACATCTTCGGCGGCGGTGCGACGCGCGGCGGTCCGCGCCGCGGCGCGGACGTCGGCTATGTGCTGGAACTGGACCTCGAGGAGGCCGTGGCCGGGGTCGAGAAGCGCATCGAATTGCCGACGCTGGCCGCGTGCAGGGATTGCGCCGGGTCCGGCTCGGAGGACGGCCGCATCGAGACCTGCGGCACCTGCCACGGGCGCGGCCAGGTGCGGATCCAGCGCGGCATCTTCACCATGCAGCAGGCCTGCCCGCATTGCGGCGGCCGCGGCCAGGTGATCAGCAATCCCTGCCACGCCTGCCGCGGCGCCGGCCGCGTGGAGGACGAGAAGGTCCTGTCGGTGAAGATTCCCGCCGGCGTCGATACCGGCGATCGCATCCGGCTGACGGGAGAGGGCGAGGCCGGCCCGGGCGGTTCGCCGCCCGGCGATCTCTATGTCGAGGTGCGGGTGCGTCCGCACGAGTTCTTCGAGCGCGACGGCGACGATCTGCATTGCGAGGTGCCGATCCGCATTTCGCAAGCCGCGCTCGGCGACGTGGTGCGCGTGCCGACGCTGGGCGGCGAGGCGGAGATCCGCGTTCCTGCCGAAACCCAGACCGGCAAGGTATTCCGCCTGCGCGACAAGGGCGTGCGTTCGGTGCGCAGCCGCAAGCCCGGCGACCTGTTCTGCAAGGTCGTGGTCGAGACCCCGGTCAATCTGACCGGCGAGCAGCGCGAACTGCTGGAGCGGTTCGAGGCGACCTTCGCCGGCGACGGCGCCGCGCGCCGTCATTCGCCCAAGTCCAGCACCTTCGTCGACGGCGTGCGCGGCTTCTGGGAGCGCATGACCTCCTGAGCCCTGAGCCGTACCGGACTCGTCCGCGCGCGGCGGGGGGAGGGGCCGTTTGCGGCTTGTCGGGCCGGGCCGCCGCCGGTAGCCTGCGCCGATGCCCGAGGTTCCCGTCCGACTGCTGATCCACGGCGCCTCCGGCCGCATGGGCCGGGCGCTGCTGCGGCTGTGCGCCGGGCGCGACGACTGCCGGCCGGTCGCCGCGGTCTCGCGCACGGTCGGCCAGCGCGTGATCGACGGCGTGCCGCAGTTCGCCACCACCGAGCTGCACGGGGTGCCGGCGTTCGATGTCGCGATCGACTTCAGCCTGCCCGAAGGGGTGGGTGCGATTCTCGCGCTCTGCGTCGAACGCGGCGCCGGTTTCGTTTCCGGCACCACCGGGCTGGCGCAGGCGCAGCAGGACGCGCTGGATGCGGCCGCGAAGCGGATCCCGGTGCTGTCGGCGGCCAACTTCAGCCTCGGCGTGGCGGTGCTCGACGAACTGGTCGAGCGCGCCGCCGGCGCCCTGCGCGGCTGGGACTGCGACATCGTCGAAGCCCACCACGTGCACAAGCAGGATGCGCCGTCGGGCACCGCGCTGGCGCTCGGCGCCTCGGCGCAGCGGGGCGGGGTCGAGGCACGCTACGCCAGTCTGCGCGCCGGCGACATCGTCGGCGAGCACACCGTGCAGTTCAGCGGCACCGGCGAGCGCATCGAGCTGATCCATCGCGCCGGCGACCGGGACATCTTCGCCCGCGGCGCGCTGGCCGCGGCGGTGCGCCTGCACGGCCGCGCGGCGGGCCGGTACCGGTTGCGTGATCTGCTGTTCGCCTAGGACGTATCGACGTTCGCCTTCCATAGCCTCGCAGGAGGGGCTTCAGCCCCGACCCCGGGAAAGCGGGCGGAAGTGCGGAAAAGGCCCGCGCGCGCGGCTTCCCGGCCGATACCGCTCGTTTCCTGTTTCTCCTTGCCGCGATCTTCGGCGGGTCGGGGCTGAGCCCTTCCCACAGAGGTCGGCTCGGCGCCGGGCTGATCCGGCGCCGCGTCGAAGCGTTCGGCCGCCGCCCCGTCGCTGAATCCGGCGTGCGCAGCAGGCGGACGGGCGTTCCCTTTTGCGGGGGGCATCGGTACAATTCCCGCTCGCCTGATGACCGCCGCCCGGACTGGATCGAAGCCACGTCCGCGGTTTCCTGCAGCCGCAGGTCGGCGGGGCAGGGTTTCCCCACACAAGGCGAGCGCCGTGACCCAACCCGCAATTCTGGCACTCGAGGACGGCACCGTCTTCGAGGGCATTTCCGCAGGCGCGCCCGGCCTTTCGGTCGGCGAGGTGGTGTTCAACACCGCGATGACCGGCTACCAGGAGATCGTGACCGATCCCTCCTACGCACGGCAGCTGGTCACCCTGACCTATCCGCACATCGGCAACACCGGCTGCAACGGGCAGGACGACGAAGCGTCGCAGGCCTGGGCGGCCGGCCTGATCGTGCGCGACGTGCCGCGCCGACCCAGCAGCTGGCGCAGCGAACGGGCGCTGCCGGACTGGCTGCGCGAGCGCGGCGTGGTTGCCATCGCCGACATCGATACCCGCAGGCTGACGCGCCTGCTGCGCGACCGCGGCGCGCAGAACGGCGCGCTGATGGCCGGCGACATCGACGTCGAGCACGCGCTGGAGGCCGCGCGCAAGTTCCCCGGGCTGAAGGGCATGGACCTGGCGAAGGAAGTGAGCACGCGCGAGCGCTACGTCTGGTCCGAGGGCGCGCTGGACCTGGACAGCGGCGCGTTCGCGCGCCCCGGGCGCCGGTTCAAGGTCGTCGTCTGGGACTACGGGGTGAAGCGCAACATCCTGCGGATGCTGGCCGAGCGCGGCTGCGAGGTCACCGTGGTGCCGGCGCAGACGCCGTTCGCCGAGGTGCAGTCGCTGCGGCCCGACGGCGTGCTGCTGGCCAACGGTCCGGGCGATCCGGAGCCCTGCGACTACGCGATCGCCGCGGCGCGCGAGTGCATCGCGCACCGGATCCCGACCTTCGGCATCTGCCTCGGCCACCAGCTGCTGGGCCTGGCGGCCGGCGCCAGGACGGTGAAGATGAAGTTCGGCCACCACGGCGCCAACCATCCGGTGCAGGACCTCGACAGCGGCCGGGTGATGATCACCTCGCAGAACCACGGCTTCGCGGTGGACGAGAGCACGCTGCCGGCCAACGTCCGCGTCACCCACCGTTCGCTGTTCGACGGCAGCAACCAGGGCATCGAGCTGACCGAGGCGCCGGCGTTTTCCTTCCAGGGGCACCCGGAGGCCTCGCCCGGCCCGACCGACGTCGCGCCGCTGTTCGATCGATTCGTTGCGCTGATGGAGGCGCGTTGACATGCCGAAGCGCAGCGACATCCGCACCATCCTGATCATCGGCGCCGGGCCGATCGTGATCGGCCAGGCCTGCGAGTTCGACTACTCCGGCGCGCAGGCGTGCAAGGCGCTGCGCGAGGAGGGATACCGGGTGGTGCTGGTCAACAGCAACCCGGCGACGATCATGACCGACCCGGAGATGGCCGACGCGGTCTACATCGAGCCGATCACCTGGCAGATGGTCGAGAAGATCATCGCCAAGGAGAAGCCCGACGCGCTGCTGCCGACCATGGGCGGGCAGACCGCGCTCAACTGCGCGCTCGACCTGGCCGACAACGGCGTGCTGGAGAAGCACGGCGTGGAGCTGATCGGCGCCTCGCGCGGGGCGATCCGCATGGCCGAGGACCGCGAGCTGTTCCGCGTGGCGATGGCCGAGATCGGCCTGGAATGTCCCAAGGCCGCGGTCGCCAGGAGCTTCGGGCAGGCGATGGAGATCCAGGCCGACGTCGGCTACCCGACGATCATCCGCCCCAGCTTCACCCTCGGCGGCAGCGGCGGCGGCATCGCCTACAACCGCGAGGAGTTCGAGGACATCGTCAAGCGCGGCCTCGAGCTGTCGCCCACCCACGAGGTGCTGATCGAGGAGTCGGTGCTCGGGTGGAAGGAGTTCGAGATGGAGGTCGTCCGCGACACCGCGGACAACTGCATCATCGTCTGCTCGATCGAGAACTTCGACCCGATGGGCGTGCACACCGGCGACTCGATCACCGTGGCCCCGGCGCAGACCCTGACCGACAAGGAATACCAGCGCCTGCGCGACGCCTCGGTCGCGGTGCTGCGCAAGATCGGCGTCGACACCGGCGGCTCCAACGTGCAGTTCGGGATCAACGCGCAGACCGGCCGGGTGGTGGTGATCGAGATGAACCCGCGGGTGTCGCGCTCCTCGGCGCTCGCGTCCAAGGCCACCGGCTTCCCGATCGCCAAGATCGCGGCCAAGCTCGCCGTCGGCTACACCCTCGACGAGCTGCGCAACGAGATCACCGGCGGGCTCACCCCGGCCTCGTTCGAGCCGGCCATCGACTACGTGGTCACCAAGATCCCGCGCTTCGCGTTCGAGAAGTTCCCGCAGGCCGACGCCCGCCTGACCACGCAGATGAAGTCGGTCGGCGAGGTGATGGCGATCGGCCGCAGCTTCCAGGAGTCGCTGCAGAAGGCGCTGCGCGGGCTGGAGACCGGCAAGGTCGGGCTGGACCCGACCGGGCTCGACCTGGGCAGCGAGGAGGGCCTGACCGCGCTGCGGCGCGAGGTCAAGGAGCCGGGGCCGGACCGGATGTTCCATCTCGCCGATGCCTTCCGCGCCGGCATGAGCGTGGAGGACGTGCACGCGCTGTCGTTCGTCGATCCCTGGTTCCTCGACCAGATCGAGGAACTGGTCGCCACCGAGCGCGAGGTCGCGGACGCCGGGCTGCAGGCGCTCGACGCCGCGCGCCTGCGCCGGCTCAAGCGCATGGGCTTTTCCGACGCCCGGCTGGCGCAGCTGACCGGCAGCGACGAGCACGCGGTGCGCGCGCTGCGCCGCGCCTTCGACATCCGCCCGGTGTACAAGCGGGTCGACTCCTGCGCGGCCGAGTTCGCCACCACCACCGCCTACATGTACTCGACCTACGAGGACGAGTGCGAGGCGCAGCCGACCGACCGCGACAAGATCATGGTGCTCGGCGGCGGGCCGAACCGGATCGGGCAGGGCATCGAGTTCGACTACTGCTGCGTGCATGCGGCGCTGGCGCTGCGCGAGGACGGGTTCGAGACCATCATGGTCAACTGCAACCCGGAGACCGTCTCCACCGACTACGACACCTCCGACCGGCTGTACTTCGAGCCGCTCACGCTCGAGGACGTGCTGGAGATCGTCGAGCTGGAGCAACCCAAGGGCGTGATCGTGCAGTACGGCGGGCAGACGCCGCTGAAGCTGGCGCGGGCGCTGGAGGCCGCCGGGGTGCCGATCATCGGCACCTCGCCGGACTCGATCGACCTGGCCGAGGACCGCGAGCGCTTCCAGCAACTGGTGCAGAAGCTCCAGCTCGAGCAGCCGCCGAACCGCACCGCGCGCAATCCCGAGGAGGCGCTGGTGCTGGCGCGCGAGATCGGCTACCCGCTGGTGGTGCGGCCGAGCTACGTGCTCGGCGGCCGCGCGATGGAGGTGGTGCACGCCGACATCGACCTGGAGCGCTACATGCGCGAGGCGGTCAAGGTATCGAACGATTCGCCGGTGCTGCTCGACCGCTTCCTCGACAACGCGGTCGAGGTCGACATCGACGTGATCGCCGATGCCGACGGCCAGGTGCTGATCGGCGGGGTGATGGAACACATCGAGGAGGCCGGCGTGCACTCGGGCGATTCGTCCTGCTCGCTGCCGCCGTATTCGCTGTCGCCGGCCACCCAGGCGCGCCTGCGCGAGCAGGTGGTCGCGCTGGCGCGCGGCCTGAACGTGGTCGGCCTGATGAACACGCAGTTCGCGGTCCAGAGCAACGGCGGCGACGACCGGATCTTCCTGCTGGAGGTCAACCCGCGCGCCTCGCGCACGGTGCCGTTCGTGTCCAAGGCCACCGGCTTGCCGCTGGCCAAGATCGCGGCGCGCTGCATGGCCGGGCGCAGCCTGGCCGAACAGGGCGTCACCGAGGAGGTCGTGCCGGACTACTACGCGGTCAAGGAGGCGATCTTCCCGTTCGCCAAGTTCCAGGGCGTGGACCCGATCCTCGGCCCGGAGATGCGCTCGACCGGCGAGGTGATGGGCGTGGGCCGCAGCTTCGGTGCCGCGTTCGCGCGCGCGCAGGAGGCGGCAGGCATTCGCACGCCGCCCGTCTCGGGCAAGGTGTTCGTCTCGGTGCGCGATCCCGACAAGCCGCGGGTACTGCCGGTCGCGCGCGACCTGGTCGGGCGCGGCTACACGCTGGTCGCCACCCGCGGCACCGCGCAGTGGCTGGATGAACACGGCATCGCCTGCGAGCGCATCAACAAGGTGATCGAGGGCCGGCCGCACATCGTCGACCTGATCAAGAACGGCGAGATCGCCTATATCGTCAACACCACCGAGGGCAAGCAGGCGATCGCCGACTCTTTCTCGATCCGGCGCGAGGCGCTGCAGCAGCGGGTCACCTATTCCACGACCATTGCCGGCGCCCGGGCATTGCTGCATTCTCTGGAGTATCGCGGCAGCGGGCCGGTCTGGTCGCTGCAGGAGTTGCACGAGGAACTGAGGCAGAGATGAGAGCACCATTGACGGTTCAGGGCGCGCAGCGGTTGCGCGCCGAACTGGAAGAACTGAAGTCGGTCAAGCGCCCCGCGGTGATCAACGCGATCGCCGAGGCGCGCGCGCACGGCGACCTGAAGGAGAACGCCGAGTACCACGCCGCGCGCGAGCAGCAGGGCTTCATCGAGGGCCGGATCAAGCAGCTCGAGTCCGAGCTGTCGCACGCGCAGGTGATCGACGTGGCGACCCTGAACGCGGGCTCGAAGATCGTCTTCGGCGCGCGCGTGGAACTCGAGGACGTCGAGTCGGAGCAGGGCGCGCCCGACCACATCCGGCGCTACCAGATCGTCGGCGACCTGGAGGCCGACATCAAGCAGGGCCTGATCGCGATCTCCTCGCCGGTGGCGCGCGCCCTCATCGGCAAGCACGAGGGCGATACCGTGACCATCGAGGCGCCGGGCGGCACCCGCGAGTACGACATCGTTTCGGTCCGCTACGGCTAGGCCTGCCGCGCATGGCGAGGACGCCCGACACGACCGGCTCGCGCCTTGCCATCGTCCGGCGAGAGCTTTCTTGCCGCGGACCGACGCGGATGAACGCCGATAGCGCCTATCCGGGTCTCGCGCCGGCGAGGTTCCGCCCGGTTCTCCCGATCCGCGTTCATCCGCGTCGATCCGTGGCGGATGCCTTTTTCCCGGGGGTGCGCGCCTGATGGGTGCCGCGCAGGTCGTGTTCTTGCTGCCCGCCGCCGAGCGGTTCGGCGCGCAGCGGCTGGACGAGGCCGGCGCGCGCGCGCTGGGCCGGGCCGATCGCCTGCAGGACGGGGAGCCGGGGCACCGCCCCCAGCTGTTGCGCCATTTCGAACTGCTGCCGCGGCACTGGCCGATCGCCGCGCTGAGCCGGCAGCTGGACGCCGGCGACGCCGCCGGCTCGGCGTGGCTGCGCGCGGACCCGGCGTACGTCCGGCCCGACATCAACGGTGCGCGCCTGCTCGCCAGCGGCGAGGCGCTGGCGCTGGGCGAGGCGGATGCCGCGGCGCTGCTGCCGGCGCTGAAGCCGCTGTTCGGCGACGCCGGCTTCCCGATCGACGCGCCGGTGCCCGCGCGCTGGTACCTGCGCCTGCCGCCGCAGGCCGGGTTGCCGGAATTCACGGCACCTTCGGAGGCGCTCGGCGCCGACCTGTTCGAGCACCTGGCCGAAGGCGCCGCGGGCAGGCGCTGGCGCACGCTGCTCAACGAGGCCCAGATCCTGCTGCACAACCACCCGTGGAACGCGCGGCGCGTCGAGCGCGGCCTGGCGCCGGTGAATTCGCTGTGGTTCTGGGGCGCCGGCGTACTGCCGGACCACGTGCGCAGCGACTTCGCCGCCGTTACCGGCGAAGAGGAATCGCTGCGCGCGCTGGCCGCCGCCGCCGGCCTGCGCGTGCAGCCGTCGGAGGTACGCTTCGCCGCGCCCGATGTCGACACCCTGGTCGACCTGCGCCCGCTGCGCGACCTGAGGCTGTTCGCGCAGGACTGGCTCGCGCCGGCGCTGCAGGCGATGCAGGCGGGACGCCTGGCGTCACTGCGGCTGGACCTGGAGGACGGCAGTGCCTACCACGTCGCGCGCGGCCAGCGCTGGCGGCTCTGGCGCCGCCCGCAGGCCACCCTGGCGCGATGACCCCGGTGCGCCGCATCCGTCGCCGCGCCGCTGCCGCGGTCGCCGGCGACTGGCCCGGGCACGTGCCGCCGCTGCTGCGCCGCATCTACGCCGCCCGCGGCATCGTCGACGGCGCGCTTGCGCAGCCGCGATTGTCCCGGCTGCTGCCGCCGGACACGCTCACCGGCATCGCCGATGCGGCGGCGCTGCTCGCCGACGCCATCGGCGACTGCCGCCGGATCGTGGTGGTCGGCGACTTCGACTGCGACGGCGCCACCGCCTGCGCGGTGGCGGTGCGCGGCCTGCGCATGCTCGGTGCGCGGGACGTGCTGCCGGCGGTGCCGAATCGCGTGATCCACGGTTATGGCCTGTCGCCGGCGCTGGTGGACGAACTCGCGGCGCTGGGTTCGGAACTGCTGCTCACCGTCGACCACGGCATCGCCTGCCATGCCGGCGTGGCGGCGGCCAAGGCGCGTGGCTGGCGGGTGCTGGTCACCGACCACCACCTGCCGGGCGAGCGGCTGCCGCCGGCGGACGTGATCGTCGATCCGAACCTCGCCGGCGACGGCTTCCCCAGCAAGTGCCTGGCCGGCGTCGGCGTGATCTTCTACGTGCTGCTGGCGCTGCGGGGGCTGCTGCGGACGCGCGGCGCGCTGACCGGCGCCGATCCGGACCTGCGCACGCTGCTCGACCTGGTCGCGGTCGGCACCGTCGCCGACCTGGTGCCGCTGGATGCCAACAATCGTGCGCTGGTCGCCGCCGGGCTGCAGCGCCTGCGCGCCGGGCAGGGCTGCCCGGGGCTGCGCGCGTTGATCGACGTGTCGGGACGGCAGGCGGCGCGGCTGACGGCGGCCGACATCGGCTTCACGGTGGCGCCCAGGCTCAACGCCGCCGGACGGCTGGAGGACATGGCGTTGGGGATCGAGTGCCTGCTGTGCGATGACGGTGCCCACGCCGCGGAACTGGCGCGGCGGCTCGACGGGATCAATGCCGAACGCCGCGGCGTGCAGCAGACGATGGTGGACGAGGCCGAGGCCGCGATCGCGCGCCGCGTGCCGGCGGACATCACCGCCGCGTCGCCCGCGGCGCTGTGCCTGTTCGATCCGGACTGGCACCCGGGCGTGATCGGCCTGGTCGCCTCGAAGCTGAAGGAGCGCCTGCACCGGCCGGTGGTCGCGTTCGCGCCGGCGGAACCGGGCAGCGCCAGCCTGCGCGGTTCGGCGCGTTCGATCCCGGGCTTCCACGTCCGCGATGCGCTGGCCGCGCTGGATGCCGCAAATCCGGGGCTGATGGACAAGTTCGGCGGTCATGCAATGGCCGCCGGCCTCGGCCTCGACGCCGGGCGCTTCGCGGCCTTCGAGCATGCGTTCTGCGCCCACGCCGCGGCCTGCCTCGACGCCTCGGTGCTGCAGGCGGTGCTCGACAGCGACGGCGAGCTGCTGCCGCACGAGTTCGACCGCTTCCATGCCGAGGCGCTGCGCGATGGCGGTCCCTGGGGGCAGGGGTTTCCGGAGCCGCTGTTCGACGGCGAGTTCGAGGTGCTGGACTGGCGGATCGTCGGCGAGCGGCATCTGAAACTGCGGCTGCGCAGCCCGGACCGGCGCGAGCCGCTCGGCGCGATCCAGTTCGGCGGCGCGGATGCCACCGGAGGCGAACCACCGCAGCGCGTGCGCCTGGCCTATCGTCTCGCCGCCGACGACTATCGCGGCGGGCAGGCGATCCAGCTGATCGTGGAGCATCGCGAGACGGCCGGCGCCTGACGGGTCGTTCCCGCGGCGCCGGCCGCATGGGCTCAACGGCCCTTGGCGATCATCCCCTCGATGCGCCTGGCGCGCGCTTCCGAACCGGGGTGGGAGGACATCAGTCCACCCTCGCTGGAGAGCTTGCGGAACATGGTCACCATCGCGCTGGGATCGTACTGGTGCCGCACCATGAATCCATAGCCGTACTCGTCGGCGGCGCCTTCCTCCTTCTGCGAGAACTGCGCGTTGACGACGCCCTCGGCGAGTTCCCCGATCCGGCCCGACGCGAGCGCGCTCACCTGCGAACCACCTGCGACCGAGAGGCCTTCGCGCGCGCTGGAGGAAAGCAGCGCCGTGCGCATCTTGCTCTTGGTGTGGCCCAGCTTGACGTGGCCGATCTCATGGCCGATCACGCCGCGGATCTCGTCGTCCGAGGCGACCTCCATCAGCCCCGAGTACACCCGCACGCAGCCGTTGGCCATCGCCCAGGCGTTGACGTCGTCGGTCTTGTACACCTTGAAATCCAGCGACAGGCCGTCTTCGTTCGCCAGCCCCTCGGTGATGCGCGCCAGGCGCACGGCGTCGGGGTCGTCCTGCGCCGCCACCGGATTGCTCGCGTCCATGTGCGCGCAGGCCTGTTCGGCCGAGGCGATGACTTCCTGGTCGGACAGCGTCAACGCCTTGCCCGCCTTCAGCCCCGCACCCAGTTTTCCGCCCAGGTCGATGGCCGCGGCGCTACCGGCCGCGAACAGGCCGGTCAACAGCAGGCCGGCGAACGGGAGAAGGGAAGAGGCCGGGATGGAATGCTTGCTCCGCATGAGATTGCTCCTTGTAATGGATAGAGGCCCCGTCCGGATGCAACGGAACCGCGAAGCATCATACCTGCGCCCGTGTCGTGTTCATGACCGACTTGCGCGATGCCGGCGCCAGCCCGAACAGCGGACGCAGCAGGGCGGTTCTGCGGATCACGAACTCATGCAGCCACAGGCAGCCCGCGACGGTCCCGGCGAGAACCGCCAGCGGTTCCAGTATCGGTCCCAGCCGCATCGGCGCGAGGGCGAATGCCAGCGGCACAATCAAGCTCTGGTGCAGGACGTACCACGGGTAGACCGCCTCGCTGGCGTAGGGCAGCCAGCGAAACGGCCGATTCAGCAGCGCATGGCTCCAGCCGAAGATCGCCAGCAGCGCAGTCCACGAATACAGGGCGCGGGCGAAGCGTTCGATCATGCCCCAGTCCACATGCAGCGCGAAGGCGGGAATGTCGCCGGGCGGCAGGTAGCGCCCGGCCGCCCGCAGCGACAGCTCGAGCGCGATCGCCGTCAGCGCGAGCGCCAGCATCCGGCCGCGCATCGCCTGCACGCCGCTCCAGAACCGCTGTTCGCGCGCGACGACCCAGCCGGCCAGAAAGAACGCGAAGTACTTCGCATGTGCGTACCAGTCGCCGAATAGCGCATGGGTTTCCGGGAACCGCGGCTGCAGCCACCACGAGCAGGAGAAGAGCCAGGCCACCGGCAGCAGTACCCACCATACGCGGCGTTGCCGGAACAGCCGGCCATGGAGCCGCCGCCAGCCGCCGCTGCCCATCGCCGGTGCGAGCAGGAGCAGCGCCATGCTGTAGATCCAGACGTAGGCGAGATACCAGAGATGGTTCCAGGTGACGCCGTAGCCGGCGCCGCTCCAGCCTCCGTCGGGCCACGGCCGCAGCTGCAGGTAGCGCCACAGGAAACCGCCGAAGCCGGGAGCGATCGCGCCATTGGCCAGCGCCTCGCAGTAGGCCTGGACCGGGACGATCGCCAGCATGCCGAACGCCAGCGGCAGCAGCAGCCGCCGGCTGCGCGACAGGCAGAGCCGCGAGGCCGGGCGCGAGACCATGGCCAGGCCGAGCGCCATGCCGGAAATCGCGAACAGCAGCGGCATCCGCCAGCGGTTCAAGGCGATCATCGGCCACTGCAGCCATTCGGCCTGGTGGAGGCTCTTGACGTGATATCCCCACTCGGTGACGTAGACCATGCCGACGTGGTAAAGGATCAGCAGGGCGAACGCGAACACGCGCAGGGCGTCGATGTCGTGGCGGCGCGGCATGGGATGGACCGGGAGCGGTGGATGCCTGGAGTTTTCGCGCGGCGACGGCCGGCCGCCAGCCGAATGTGGCGCGGCGACGCCCTGCGGGGACGAACCGCGGAGGGCAGGGACGAACCGCAGGGCGGGCCGCGAGGCGCGGGACTACAATGCGCAAATGACAGAAGCCCCAATGGACGATGCCGACCGGCCAAGGGATTTCTGGAGCCGGCACCTTTCCTGGCGCCGCCCGTTCGAGATCATCCTGTGGGTGCTGGTGTTCGGCATCAGCGCCGTGGCCAATACGGCCGTCACCCTGATCGACGCCGAACGCTACGGACAGGTGCTCGAGGCCTGGAAGCCGGCGACCTGGGAGGGCAGCAGCGCACTGGTGTCGCTGCTGCTTCTGCCGCCGCTGCTGTGGTTCTGCGAACGCTGGCCTCTGCATGCCGATACCTGGCGCCGGCGCCTGCCTGCCTATCTCGTCGCCAGCCTGCTCTGGTCGCTGCTGCACGTCGCGGGCATGGTACTGCTGCGCATGGCCGTCTACGTGGCGATGGGAGAGCGCTACGATTTCGATTGGGCGCGCGAGCTGCCTTACGAGTACCTGAAGGACGCCCGCACGTTCGCCCTGATCGTATTCCTTGCCCACAGCTACAGCTGGCTCTGGCGCAGGTTCCAGGGCGAGGTGCGGCTGCTCGCCACCCCCGATCCCGGCATTCCCGACGAACGGGCGGGGCAGGGCGATCGGCCGGAGCGCTTCCTGGTGCGCAAGCTCGGCCGCGAGTTCCTAGTCGCCGCCGGCGACATCGAGTGGCTGCAGGCCTCGGGCAACTACGTCAACCTGCGGATGCGGGGACACGACTATCCGCTGCGCAGCACCCTCTCCGGGATCGAGTCGAAGCTGGACCCGGCCCGGTTCGCCCGCATCCACCGCAGCTACATCGTCAATCTCGACCAGGTGGACTCGATCGAGCCGCTGGACAGCGGCGACGCGCGGGTCCGCATGCGCACCGGCGATATCGTTCCATGCAGCCGCCGCTACCGCGAGGCGCTGCGCAACCGGTGACGACCCGCGTGGCCGGCGACCCGAATGCGGAAAACCCCGCCGGGATTGCTAGACTATCCGGCCTTCATCTCCATGATGCAGCCATGATCGAACTCAATCCCGTCCGCCAGCGCATCGCCGACCTGCAGGGCCGGCTGGATGCGCTGAGGGGGTATCTTTGACTACGACGCCAAGCGTGAGCGTCTGGAAGAGGTAGAGCGCGAGCTCGAGGATCCCAACGTCTGGAACGATCCGGAACGCGCCCAGACCCTGGGTCGCGAACGCTCGTTGCTGGACAAGACCGTCAACGGCCTCAGCCAGCTGCGGGAAGGACTGGCCGGCGCCGGCGAACTGCTCGACCTGGCCGAGGCCGAGGGCGACGAGGACACCGCGCAGGCGGTGGTCGACGACGTCGAGCGCTACGCCGACGGCGTCGACAAGCTCGAGTTCCAGCGGATGTTCTCCGGCAAGATGGATTCGGCCGCCGCGTTCGTCGACATCCAGGCCGGCGCCGGCGGTACCGAGGCGCAGGACTGGGCCGAGATGCTGCTGCGCATGTACCTGCGCTGGGCGGAGTCGCGCGGCTGGAAGACCGAGCTGATGGAGGTCAGCGGCGGCGAGGTCGCGGGCATCAAGTCGGCCACGGTGCGGATCGAGGGCGATTTCGCCTACGGCTGGCTGAAGACCGAGACCGGCGTGCACCGGCTGGTGCGCAAATCGCCGTTCGACTCGGACAACCGCCGCCATACCAGCTTCACCTCGGTGTTCGTCTCGCCCGAGGTCGACGACGACATCGACATCGACATCAATCCCGCCGACCTCAGGACCGACGTGTACCGTTCCTCGGGCGCCGGCGGCCAGCACGTCAACAAGACCGAGTCCGCGGTGCGCATCACCCACGTGCCGACCGGCATCGTGGTGGCGTGCCAGACCGGCCGCAGCCAGCACGCCAACCGCGACACCGCGATGAAGATGCTGGCGGCCAAGCTGTACGAGCTGGAAGTGCAGAAGCGCAACGCCGAGCGCGACGCGGTGGAGGCCACCAAGTCCGACATCGGCTGGGGCAGCCAGATCCGCAACTACGTGCTCGACCAGAGCCGGATCAAGGACCTGCGCACCGGCATCGAGCGCAGCGACACCCAGAAGGTGCTCGACGGCGACCTGGACGAGTTCGTGGAGGCCAGCCTGAAGTCCGGCCTGGAAGCGGGTTCCAAACGCGCCGACGCGGTGTAATCCTCCGTTTTCCCGGCCATGTGGGAGCGACGGAAGTCGCGCCCGGATGCCTTGACCACAGTCGCGACTTCCGTCGCTCCCACAGATCCGCTCCCTATGCCTGATCACAGCCAGCAGCCCCCCGCCGACGACAATGCCCTGATCACCGAGCGCCGCGGCAAACTCAGGGCCTTGCGCGGGCAAGGCGTGGCGTTCCCCAACGACTTCCGCCGCGCCGACCACGCCGGCGACCTGCAGGCCGAGTTCGCCGACGCGGAGCAATGGACCGGCGAAGCCCTGGAAGCGACCGGGCGCCGCGTCGCCCTGGCCGGCCGCCTGCTGGCCAAGCGGGTGATGGGCAAGGCCGCTTTCGCGCAGATCCAGGACGTCAGCGGGCGCATCCAGCTGTTCCTGCAGGCGGCCACGCTGGGCGAGCGCTACGACGCGTTCAAGGGCTGGGACGTCGGCGACATCGTCGCGGCCGAAGGCACGCTGATGCGGACCCGGACCGGCGAACTGTCGATCAAGGTCGACGCGTTGCGGCTGTTGACCAAGTCTCTGCGGCCGCTGCCCGACAAGTGGCACGGGCTGGCCGACGTCGAGCAGCGCTACCGCCAGCGCTACGTCGACCTCATCGTCACTCCGGAGGCGCGCGAGGTGTTCGTCAAGCGCTCGCGCATCATCGCCGCGATCCGGCGCTGGCTGGACGCGCGCCGCTTCCTCGAGGTCGAGACGCCGATGATGCACTACATCGTCGGCGGCGCCGTCGCGCGCCCGTTCGTCACCCATCACAACGCCCTCGACCTGGAGCTGTACCTGCGGGTGGCGCCGGAGCTCTACCTCAAGCGGCTGGTGGTGGGAGGGTTCGAGCGCGTCTACGAGATCAACCGCAACTTCCGCAACGAGGGCGTCTCGACCCGGCACAACCCCGAGTTCACCATGCTCGAGCTCTACGAGGCCTATGTCGGCTACGGCGAGGTGATGGACCTGACCGAGACCATGATCCGCGATGTGGCGCAGGAGACCCTCGGCACCACCGCGCTGCAATGGGAAGGCCATGCCATCGACCTGGCGCCGGCGTTCCGGCGCTGGAGGCTCGAGGAGGCGGTGCGCGAACTCAATCCTGGCATCTCCGTGGCCGACTGCCGCGATCGCGACGCCCTGGCGCGGCACTGCGAGCGGCTGCGGATCCCGCTCATGCCCTCCTGGGGCTGGGGCAAGCTGCTGCTGGAGATCTTCGAGAAGACGGTCGAGGCGGGGCTGGTGCAACCGACCTTCATCACCCATTACCCGGTCGAGGTCTCGCCGTTGGCCCGCGAGTCCGATACCGACGCCGGCATCACCGACCGCTTCGAGCTGTTCGTGGGCGGCAAGGAGCTGGCCAACGGCTTCTCGGAGCTGAACGATCCCGAGGACCAGGCGGCGCGGTTCCGCGCCCAGGCGGCGGCCAAGGCCGGCGGCGACGACGAGGCCATGCACTACGATGCCGATTACGTCCGGGCGCTGGAGGTCGGCATGCCGCCGACCGGCGGCCTGGGGGTGGGAATCGACCGGTTGGTGATGCTGTTCACCGATTCGGCCTCGATCCGCGATGTATTGTTGTTCCCGTACATGCGCCCGGAGCCGGGCGAGCAGGGCAAAGTGTGACCTTGCCGGTCAACTGCTGTCGCAACGGCACGGCGGTTTCCGTTTCAAGAGGAGGGACTGCCCAGATTTCACGCGGACTTTTGAGGCATGGGACTTGCTTGCCACCCCCGAGACCGGCAACTATCCAGAACCGTCCGGGGGGATCGGTTCCGGCCAACGAGACTGCGATGTGAATATCGTCATCGTCGACGACCAGACATCCGCGCGCACCATGCTGCGGCACATCCTCGAGGACATCAGTCCGGAACTCGCGGTCCTCGACTTCGGCGACCCGCAGGTAGCCCTGCAGTGGTGCCATGACAACCGCCCGGACCTGCTGCTGCTCGACTACCGGATGCCGGGTATCGACGGACTCGAGTTCGCCCGCCGCTTCCGGCGTCCGCTGCTGCACCGCGACGTGCCGATCGTGCTGGTCACGGTGGTGGGCGACGAGCCGGTGCGACAGGCGGCGCTCGACGCCGGCGTGATCGACTTCCTGGTCAAGCCGATCCGCCCGCGCGAGCTGCGCGCCCGCTGCCGCAACCTGCTGCAGCTGCGCCAGCACTCGGAATCGGTGAAGCAGCGCGCGTTGTCGCTGGAGCAGCGGTTGCTGTCGAGCATGCACGAAGTCGAGGAGCGCGAGCGCGAGACCCTGACCCGCCTGGCGCGCGCCATTGCCTACCGCGACGCCGGCACCAGCGCCAACCTCGAGCGGGTGGCCCACATCGCCGGCATGATCGCCGACGAGATGGGGCTGTTCGAGGACGAGGTGCGGATGATCGAGCTGGCCGCGCCACTGCACGACATCGGCAAAATCGCCATCCCCGATGCCCTGCTGATGAAGTCCGGCCCGCTCAACGAGGAGGAGACCGCGTTGATGCGCAAGCATCCGCAGATCGGCTACGACCTGCTCAGCGGCAGCCAGAACCGCTTCATCCAGCTCAGCGCCACGATCGGGCTGCGGCACCAGGAGCGCTACGACGGCAGCGGCTATCCCGACGGGCTGGTCGGCGAGGCGATCCCGGTCGAGGCGCGGATCGTGGCCGTCGCCGACGTGTTCGACGCGCTGATTTCACTGCGCCCCTACAAGCGGGCCTGGACGATCGACGAGGCGCTGGACTACATCGGCGAGAACAGCGGCAAGCTGTTCGATCCGCGCTGCGTCGATGCGCTGATGAAGAACAAGGGCAAGCTGGAGGAGATTTCCCGTCGTTTCGACGGGACCTCCGCCCGCCAAGACCTGCAGTGAGCGTCCCATGAGCACTCTGGTTGAATGGACCAAGACCCGCCTCACCGGCCGACCGGACAGCGAACATGGCCAGGCGATGGTGAGGCTGACCATTGCCAGCTTGATCCTGCTCTACCTAGCCGTCTTGCGGACCGTCGAAGGCGCGACTCAGGTCAACACGATGATTGCGGTCATGGCAGCCGAATCCGTGGTCGCGCTGCTGATAATGGCAGCGATCCTGAAAAACCCGGGCAGGTCCGATCTGCGACGTGTCTTCGGCATGATTACCGACTACACCACGCTGGCGATGCTGATGTCGCTCAATGCGCCAGCTCTGTCGCCGCTTTACGTCATTATCATGTGGGTCACGATCGGCAACGGCCTGCGTTTCGGCACGCGTTATCTCTATGCGGCCTCCGCCTTGGCTGCTGTTGCATTTCTAGTGGTCATCGTGATCAACCCGTTCTGGCGTAACCAGCCGTATCTCGCCGGCGGATTGTGGGTCGGGCTGGTGGCCATTCCAGGATATCTGTCCTCTCTGCTGACGAGCTTGCATCGGGCGACCGAGGAGGCAAAGCGTGCAAACGAGGCCAAATCCAGGTTCCTCGCCAGCATGAGCCATGAGTTTCGTTCGCCACTGAACGGGATCATCGGAATGTCCGAGTTGATGCGCAGCAGCAAGCTTTCGACCGAACAGCGCGAATACTCGGATGTTATCCACGCGTCCGCCCAGTCACTGCTGTTGATGGTCGAGGACGTGCTCGACATCTCCGCCATCGAATCCGGAAAGCTCAAGCGCAAGGACGCCGATTTCGACCTGCGTGAGGTGATTCGCCGGCTGGCGCAGATGATGCAGCCGCAGGCCGAAGCGAAGGGGCTCAAGCTCTCGGTTTCCATTGATCCCGATGTTCCCACCAGCCTTTATGGCGATGGCGCCTATCTCACGCAGATCCTCGTTAACCTCTCCCACAACGCGGTTAAATTCACAGAGCATGGTTCGGTGTCCGTGAGCGTGCATCTGCTAGGCCGCGCCACGGGCGGCGATCAGGCGCGCCTTCGGTTCTCGGTACGGGATACCGGCATCGGCGTGCCAGACGATCACAAGCAGCGGATATTCGGCGCTTTCGAGCAAGTGGATTCTGGCCCGACCCGAAGGTTCGGCGGTACCGGCCTGGGAACCACGATCGCCAAGACGTTCGCGCAGCTGCTGCAGGGTGAAATCGGGCTGGAGGACAACCCCGGCGGCGGCAGCCATTTCTGGGTCGACATTCCCTTCGCTGAGGGGGCGCGGAGCCCCCGCAACGACAGCAATATCGTAGCGTTCGACGATCCCTTCGTCCGCCACAAGGCCCGCGTGTCGAGTCTCAGGGTACTGATCGCAGACGACCAGTACGCCAACCGAGCGGTCCTGACCAGGATTCTCGAGCGCGCAGGCCACAAGGTGCAATCCGCAAACGATGGCGAGCTGGCCCTCGATATCCTGGAGTCAGGCAATGTCGACCTGGCGGTGATCGACATGCACATGCCGAATCTCAGCGGGATCGACGTCATCAGGCAGCTTCGATTCATGCAAGCTGGATCGAAGCGTACCCCGATCATCGTCCTCAGTGCCGATGCGACGCTCGAAGCGGCGCGCCAAGCGACGGAAGCGGGAGCGCAGGCGTTCCTGACCAAGCCCGTCATGGTCACCAAGTTGCTGGAAACCATCGCCGGACTTCAGGGCGACCCGCGCAAACTGCAAGGGATGCGGTTCGCCGAAGAGAACCTGCGGGCGGTCACCAATCCGGACGTTCTGGAGGAACTTGCCGCTATGGGCCTGGGCGATGGTTTTCTCGCCAAATTCGTCGGTCAGTGCATTAGAGATGCCGACGAATGCATGAATCAGTTGAAAACTAGCGCAGCGGACCGGAATTGGGAAGCTTTCCGGGATGCGGCCCATGCGCTCAAGGGCGTAAGCGAGAATCTCGGAGCGAAAGCGCTTGCGGAGCGATGCCAGCAGGTGATGGGGGCAACCAGCGGAAGCTTGTCACGGGAGCATGCCAGGATCGTCTCCGAGATGTCGACCCAATTCGCGAGCGTGGCCGAGCAGAGCAGGCGGGAAGTAACCCGCCTGTCCGGACAGCAGGTTTCCCCCAACAGCGGCCGTGATACCCTCGAATGATCAAGGTATCGTCCGTTCCGGAAGCTTCCGGAACGGACGCGTCAAGATCCCCTCTTCCTAGCGCGCCATAGCAACGGCCGAATCCTGATCCGCCCGGCGCTGCTGCGCCCTGATCAGGCGATCCATTGTGCGCAGACCGCGGTCGCTGAGGCGCATGGCTGCGTCGACCCACTCGCTGGTCACCGACAACAGCTCTTCGAGGCTGGCGGGACGACAAGCCTGCCGAACGGCGTTCATTGACCGGAGTGCGTTGCCGATCCGCTTGTGCTTGCGTACCAGCTCATTGGCGGCACGCAAGCCCTCGCCCTTCGGCACGACCTGGTCGATCACACCCATCTCGAGCAGCTCCTCGGCTGGATAAACACGCGCGTTGAGCATCATCCGTTCCGCTGTCACCGGTGAGACGCGCCGCGTGAGAAAGGTATATGCCCCCATCCCCGGGAACAGATCGAACAGGACTTCCGGAAAACCCATTCCGGTATCTTCCTCCGCGATGATGGTGTGGCAGCAGAGCGCAGCTTCGAACCCGCCACCCAAGGCATCTCCCTGGACCACCGCAATGCTGTGTACTCGGTCTTCATACAATCGATGGAGGTTGAACGCGACCTCGATGCAGAGCTTCGCATACTCGAGCATCCGGCAACGATCTCCTGCGCGGATCATGCGCGAGAACAGTGCGAGGTCGCCGCCGAGGTTGAACACGTCGGCATCGGAAGCAAGCACTAGGTGATGGATGCTGGCGTCTGCGGGATCTTCGGATGCAACCGAACGCCGAATATTCTCCTGACAACGTTTGAGTTCACGCAGCAGGCGCTCCGAGAAGCAAGGGTGATACAGATCTCCTGGATTCGAGTGCATGTAGCACCAGTCCACGCTTCCGACAGGGTCGGAGACGTGGCGAATCAACGATGCATCGTGGCCGAAAGAGACGTTTTCGAGGACAGACATGGCAAGGCTCCGGGCTGGATCGTAGGTGGGGGTGGTTCTCGCCTTTGCGAGAAAGCTGAATATACACCCGGCTCCGGATGTGCTAGAGAGCGCCCAGGGGAGGTGGCGGGCCGCCGGCGCGGCCTAGGGAGGCGCGGGCCGACTATTTGGCTAGCGCGTGCCCCCTTTTCCGGCAAGCAACGATCGGCTCAACCGGAAGGCGAGCCGTTCTCTCGTCCTTGGCAAAGTTCGATCGCGGCGTACCCAGCCACGAGTCAATCGGCGGGCGAATCCCGCAGTTCCCGGCGCAGGATCTTGCCCACGTTGGTCTTCGGCAGTTCCTTGCGGAACTCCACGACGCGTGGCTGTTTGTAGCCGGTGAGGTTTTCGCGCGCGTGTGCCTTGACCTGGTCGGCAGTGAGCCCTTGGTCCTTCTTGACGATCACCACCTTCACCACCTCGCCGGATTTCTCGTCGGGAATGCCCACCGCGGCCACCTCCAGCACGCCCGGCATCATCGCGATCACGTCCTCGACCTCGTTCGGGTACACGTTGAAACCCGAGACCAGGATCATGTCCTTCTTGCGATCGACGATGTAGAAGAAGCCGTTCTCGTCCATCTTCGCCATGTCGCCGGTGTGCAGCCAGCCGTCGGCGTCGATGGCCTTGGCGGTTTCCTCCGGGCGCTGCCAGTAGCCCTTCATCACCTGGGGGCCCTTGATGCACAGTTCGCCGACTTCGCCGGTCGGCAGCATGTTGCCGTCCTCGTCCTTGATGCAGGCGTCGGTCGACGGCACCGGCAGGCCGATCGATCCGTTGTAGTCGGCCAGGGTCATCGGGTTGATGCACGCGGCCGGCGACGTTTCGGTCAGGCCGTAGGCTTCGACCAGCGTCACGCCGGTGGTCTGCTTCCAGCGCTCCGCCACCGCGCGTTGCACCGCCATGCCGCCGCCGAGGGTCAGCTTGAGCGGGGAGAAGTCGATCTGGTCGAAGCCGGGGGTATTGAGCAGGCCGTTGAACAGGGTGTTGACGCCGGTGATGGCGGTGAACTTCACCCCCTTCAGTTCCTTCACGAAGCCGGGCATGTCGCGGGGATTGGTGATCAGGTGGTTGTGCCCCCCGAGCTTCATGAACACCAGGCCGTTCGCCGTCAGCGCGAAGATGTGGTACAGCGGCAGCGCAGTGACGATGGTTTCGCCGCCGGGCTCGAGGTCGTTGCCAATCCAGGCCGCGGCCTGCTGCATGTTGGCGACCAGGTTGCGATGGGTCAGCATCGCGCCCTTGGCGACGCCCGTGGTGCCGCCGGTGTACTGCAGGAAGGCGATGTCGTCCGCCGTGATCGAGACCTCGGGCAGCGGCTGCGTCCGCCCGAGCGCCAGGGCGTCGCGGAACCGGGTCGCGCCCGGGATGTCGTAGTCGGGCACCATCTTCTTGACGTACTTCAGCACGAAGTTGACGATCGCGCCCTTCGGAAAGCCGAGCATGTCGCCCAGGCCGGTGGTGATCACCTGGCGGACCGGCGTTTCGGCCAGCGCCTTCTGCACCGTGTCGCCGAAGTTGTCGAGCACCAGGATGGCGCTGACGCCCGAGTCGGCCAGCTGGTGCTTGAGCTCGCGGACCGTGTACATCGGATTGACGTTGACCACGGTCAGCCCGGCGCGCAGGATGCCGAAGGTGGCGATCGGGTACTGCAGGCAGTTGGGCATCATGATCGCCACCCGGTCGCCCTTCTTGAGCTTGAGCTCGCCCAGCAGGTAGCCGGCGAACTGGCGGCTGAGGGTGTCGACCTCCCGGTAGGTGAGGGTCTTGCCCAGGTTGGAGAAGGCGGGGCGGTCGCCGAAATTGTCGATCGCGCCCTGCAGCACGGCCGGGATCGACGGGAACTCGTCGACGTCGATTTCCGACGGAACACCAGCCGGATAGTGCTGCAGCCACGGACGTTCGATGGTCATGCGGTTCCCCTCCCTGATAGCGACCGGCGCCTGCAATGCGCCGTGTGCGTTGTGTCCGGATTGGAGCATAGGCTCTAGGGGCTGGCAAGGCGGCTGCGGCGGCGCTCGCGGCGCGCTAATCTTGCCGTGGAACACGGGGAGGGACACGAGGTGCAGGCATGCGCGCGCAAACCGGGAGCGACGTTGGCGCTTGCCGTCTGGCTGTGCGCGGCGGTCGCGCTCGGTCCGGCCGGCTGCGCGAGGACGCCGCCCGAGCAGGCGTTGCGCGAAGCCGTGGACGAGTTGGCGGCGGCCATCGAGTCGCGCGACGCGGGTGCCCTGCAGCAGCGGCTGGCCGACGATTTCATCGGCCCGCAAGGCATGGACCGCGCCGCCGCCCGCCGCCTGGCGACGCTCCACTTCATGCGTCACAGCGCCGTCGGCGTGACGCTGGGGCCGCGTGAGGTGACCTTGCACGGCGAGCGCGCGACCGTACGCCTCAGCGCAGGATTGACCGCCGGGTCCGGGCGGCTGCTTCCGGATGCCGCCCGCGCCTACCAGGTCGAGACCGGGTGGCGCCTGGCCGATGGCGACTGGCGCATGACCAGCATCCGCTGGACGCCGGTTGGGACGCGCGGACGGGAGTAGGCCGGGGATGCCCGAAGGCGGATATCGCCCGCCGTTTCGATCGTTCAGGGTGCCATCCTGCCCGTAGAGCCGAGCTTGCTCGGCTGCGCGAGCGTAGGCTCCGGAGCCGGGAGCAGCGGAGCGAGCTCCGCTCTACGGGGGTCGCGGTCGTCGGCTCGTTTGTGGGGGCGTGCCGACCGGCCGTAGAGCCGAGCTTGCTCGGCTGCGCGGCGCGGGCTCCGGAGCGGGGAGCAGCGGGGCGAGCTCCGCTCTACGGGGCGTGTCGGTCAGGCGTTCTGTTTCGCGGCCAGCTGGCGCAGGACATAGTGCAGCAGGCCGCCATGGCGGAAGTACTCCACTTCCTTCGGCGTCAGCAGCAGCACGTCGACCTCGATGCGCTTCTCCTCGCCCCCCGCCTTGCGGGCGACGACGGTGGCGGTCCGGGCCCTGCCGTCGTCGAGACCGATGACGTCGATCGTCTCGGAACCGTCCAGCCCGTGCGACTGCGCGTTCTCGCCGTCGCGGAACTGCAGCGGCAGCACGCCCATGCCGACCAGGTTGGAGCGGTGTATGCGCTCGAAGCTCTCGGCGATCACCGCCTTGACGCCCAGCAGGTTGGTGCCCTTGGCGGCCCAGTCGCGCGAGGACCCGGTGCCGTATTCCTTGCCGGCGAACACCACCAGCGGCACGCCGTCGGCCTGGTACTTCATGGCGGCGTCGTAGATCGGCATCTTCTCCGGCGGCTCTTTGCCGAAGTACAGGGTGTTGCCGCCTTCCTCGCCGCCGAAGAACAGGTTCTTGATGCGGATGTTGGCGAAGGTGCCGCGGACCATCACGTCGTCGTTGCCGCGCCGCGAGCCGTAGCTGTTGAAGTCGGCCGGCTGCACGCCGCGCGAGACCAGGAACTTGCCCGCCGGCGAATCCTGCTTGATGTTGCCGGCCGGCGAGATGTGGTCGGTGGTGATCGAATCGCCGAACAGGCCGAGCACGCGCGCGCCGCGCACGTCCTCGATGCCGCCCACGTCCATGGTCATGCCGTCGAAGTAGGGCGGGTTCTTGATGTAGGTCGAGGCTTCGTCCCACTCGTACAGGTCGCCCTCGGGCGAGGCGATCGCGTTCCAGCGATTGTCGCCCTTGAACACGTCGGCGTAGTTCTGCGCGAACAGCTCCGGGCCGACCGTGGCCGCGATGGTGTCGCCGATCTCCTTGTTGCTCGGCCAGATGTCGCGCAGGTAGACCGGCTGGCCGTCGGCGTCGTGGCCGAGCGGCTCGTTGGTGAGGTCGATGTCGACCGTGCCGGCGATCGCGTAGGCCACCACCAGCGGCGGCGAGGCGAGATAGTTCATCTTCACCTCGGCGTGGATGCGCCCCTCGAAGTTGCGGTTGCCGGACAGCACCGCGGCCACGGCGAGGTCGTTCTCGGCGATGCCCTTGGACACCGCCTCGGGCAGCGGGCCGGAGTTGCCGATGCAGGTGGTGCAGCCGTAGCCGACCAGATAGAAGCCGAGCTTCTCCAGTTCGTCGAGCAGGCCGGCCTTCTTCAGGTAGTCGGTCACCACCAGCGAGCCCGGGCCGAGTGACGTCTTGACCCAGGGAGCGGCCTTGAGGCCCCTGGCGGCGGCGTTGCGTGCCAGCAGGCCGGCGCCGAGCATCACCGCCGGGTTGGAGGTGTTGGTGCAGGAGGTGATCGCCGCGATCACCACCGAACCGTCGGCCAGCTCGTGCTCGCCGTCGTCGAGGACGATCTTGGAGACCGGCTTGGCGGCCAGCGCGCCGGCCTGCGGCTGGGCGCCGCCTTCCTCCTTGAAGTTCGCGACCTGCGAGCCCTGCTCGCCGTTGCGCTTGGCCACCAGCGGACCCAGGTTCTCGTTGAAGTTGGCCTTGACGTCCTCCAGCAGCACCCGGTCCTGCGGGCGCTTGGGACCGGCCAGCGACGGCTTCACCTGGCCCAGGTCCAGCTCGAGCGTGGCCGAGTAGCTCGCTTCCGGTTGGCCCGGCTCGTGCCACAGCCCCTGCGCCCTGGCGTAGGCCTCGACCAGCGCGATCTGTTCCTCGCTGCGGCCGGACAGGCGCAGGTAGCTCAACGCCTCGGCATCGACCGGGAAGATGCCGCAGGTGGCGCCGTACTCGGGCGCCATGTTGCCGATGGTGGCGCGATCGGCCAGCGGCAGTTGCGCCAGGCCTTCGCCGTAGAACTCGACGAACTTGCCGACCACGCCGTGCTTGCGCAGCATCTGGGTGACGGTGAGCACCAGGTCGGTGGCGGTGGCGCCCTCCGGCATCTTGCCGCTCAGCCTGAAACCGACCACCTGCGGGATCAGCATCGACGACGGCTGGCCGAGCATCGCGGCCTCGGCCTCGATGCCGCCCACGCCCCAGCCGAGCACGCCGATGCCGTTGATCATCGTGGTGTGGCTGTCGGTGCCGAACACGGTGTCCGGGAACGCCCACAGCTCGCTGCCGCCGTTGCCGTCGGACAGCTCGCGCGCCATCACCACGCGCGCCAGGTTCTCCAGGTTGACCTGGTGCACGATGCCGGTATTGGGCGGCACCACCTTGAAGTTCTCGAACGCCTTCTGGCCCCAGCGCAGGAAGCCGTAGCGCTCCTTGTTGCGCTCGAACTCGATCTTGCCGTTGAGGTCGAGCGCGTCGGCACGGCCGAACACGTCCACCTGGATCGAGTGGTCGATGACCAGCTCCGACGGGATCTGCGGATTGATCTGCTCCGGGCGGCCGCCGAGCCGGGTGACCGCGTCGCGCATCGCCGCCAAGTCGACTACGCAGGGCACACCGGTGAAGTCCTGCAGCACCACGCGCGCCGGCATGAAGGCGATCTCGGTGTCTGGCTTGTGCTTTGCGTCCCATCGCGCCACCGCCTCGATATGGTCCGCGGCCACCGTCACGCCGTCTTCATGGCGCAGCAGGTTCTCCAGCAGGATCTTCATCGAGTAGGGCAGGTGCGCGATGTCGAAGCGCTCGCCGAGCTTGGGCAGGCTCGAGTACGTGTAGGACTTGCCGTTGACCTGCAGTTGGCTGCGGGTGGCGAAGGAATCGCTCATGGGCGAAGGCTCCTGTGGCTGGGGGCAGGGCGCCCGGGCATTGTCGCCGGGGGGTTGTGACGGGAAAGTATGCCCGATTGAGTATGAAGAATGAAGTATGTAGACTTCCCGCATATCCGGTTATGCCGCGGAGAGCCCCGATGGAAGCGACCGTTGCCGAACGTGGACAGATCACGCTGCCGAAAGCCGTGCGCGATGCGCTGGGCTTGAGCAAGGGCACGATCCTCAAGGTCGAGCTGGAAAATGGCCGGATCATCCTGCGCAAGAGTGTCGACGATGCCATCTCGCGCGCGCGCGGGCGGTTCCGGCTCGACGGGTTCGCCGATACCGACGACGCCCTGAAGACGATCCGCGGGCGCGCTCCCGGCGACCCGCTCGACCCCTGATCCGACCGACCGTGGCAAGCCGATGATCCGATGATCGCCATCGACACGCCTGTGCTGGTCGACCTGCTGGCCGACTGCCCCCATGCCGGCGCCGCGGAGCTGTGTCTGCGACAGTGCCTGGGCAGCGGGCCGGTCGTGGTCTGCGACGTGGTGCTGGCCGAGGTCTGCAGTGCGCTCAAGGACGGCGCCGAGGCCCTGTCGGTGCTCGAGGAGATGAGCATCCGCTTCCATCCGCTGGAGGCGAAGTCGGCGCTGCGCGCCGGCGAGATGCAGCGCCGGCATCGCCAGCGTGGCGGCAGCCGCGCCCGCGCGGTACCGGACTTCCTGATTGGCGCGCACGCACTGCTGCAGTGCAACGGGCTGATCACCCGTGACGCACGTTTCTTCCGCGACTACTTCAAGGGCCTGAAACTGATCGTGCCGTCGGTCTGAGCGGGCGACCCGGCTCAGGCGGCGTCGGGTTGCGGCGCGGCCAGTTCGAGCAGGCGCGCAGCGATCCCGTGCAGCGGCAGGACCTGCTGTGCGGCACCGAGCCGGAATGCGCTGCCCGGCATGCCCCAGACCACGCTGCTGTTCTCGTCCTGGACCAGGGTGGCGGCGCCGACCCGGTGCATTTCCAGCAGCCCGCGGGCGCCGTCGTCGCCCATGCCGGTCAGCAATACGCCGATGGCGTTGCGGCCGGCGCTGCGTGCGACCGAGTGGAACAGCACGTCCACCGAGGGCCGGTGACGGTTGACCGGTGGTCCGGCATCGCTCCGGCAACGCCAATGGGCGCCGTCTCGGACGACGGCGAGGTGGCGATCCCCGGGCGGCAGATAGACGTGGCCGGGCAGGATCGCTTCGCCGTCCTCGGCCTGGCGCACCGACATCGCCGAAAGCCGGTCGAGGCGTTCGGCGAAGGGCTTGCTGAAGCCGGCCGGGATGTGTTGCGTGAACACGATCGCGGGGGCATCGGCAGGCATCCGCTCGAGCACGACACGGATCGCCTCCGTACCGCCGGCCGAGGCGCCGATCGCGATCAAGCGGTTGCTGGTGCGGAAGCGCAACGCCGGAACGTCCGCTACCGAGGGGACGGCGCTGGTCACCGGACGCTGCAATGCCCGCACATGGGCACGTGCGGCGCCCTTGACCTTGGCGCAGATCTCGTCCGCATACCGTTCCAGTCCGTCCGCCACGCCCATCTGCGGCTTGGTCACGAAATCCACCGCGCCCAGGGACAGCGCCTGCAGGGTGGTCGCGGCGCCGCGGCTGGTCAACGAGGACACCATGACCACCGGGGTCGGCCGCAGCCGCATCAGGTTCTCGAGGAATGCCAGGCCGTCCATGCGCGGCATCTCGACATCGAGCGTGATCACGTCCGGGTCCAGGCGCTTGATCTTCTCGCGCGCGATCACCGGATCGCTGGCGGTACCGATCACTTCGATGGCGCGGTCGCGGGAAAGCACTTCGGTGAGCAACTGCCGGACCAGGGCCGAATCGTCGATGATCAGCACCCGGCAGCGGGCGGACACGCTCATCCGAACAGTTCCACGCCACCGCAGAGTGGTGTCCGTGACAACTGCGCCCGGACCGCGGACTCGGTGGCAGCCACCTCCGCCTCGTGCGCGTGCGGCAGCCGCTGCACCATCACCTTGCCGGTATGCGGGAAGAACCAGATCTTGCGCGGGTGGATGCCCTGCAGGTCGGATGCGACGACCGGAATGCGTTCGGCCTGCAGGTACTTGCGCACGAACTCGGCATTGCGGGTGCCGACAGGATTGTTGACGAAACCCTGCAGCACGTTGGCGCCACCGAAGACCTTTGCCTGCAGGCGCGTGCGGCTGGCGCCGCGCTTGAGCAATTCGTTGATCAGCAGCTCCATCGCATAGCTGCCGTAGCGCGCCGGCGCGCCATCGCTGACCGTGCCCTCGGGCAGCATGAAATGGTTCATCCCGCCGATGCGCAGCACCGGGTCGCGGACACAGGCGGCCACGCACGAGCCGAGTACGGTGACCAGCGCGGTCGGATCCTCGACCACCAGGTACTGGGTGGGGAGCAGCTTCGCCGCCGGCACCTTGAAACGGGTGTCGTGGTAGCGCAGCACCTCGTCGGTTCGCAACGCCACGCCGCTCATGACGCCAGCGTCCGCGTGCGGCGATAGAGGGTGCGGCCGCAGGGCTGGATCAGGTCGGCGGCGTGCAGGTAGTTTTCGGAGTGGCCGGTGTAGAGCAGGCCGTCATGCGCCATGTGCCGCACAAGCTTGGCCAGGACCGTGCGCTGGGTCGGCTTGTCGAAATAGATCATCACGTTGCGGCAGAACAGCGCCGCGACCGGCGCGCCCACCTCGTAGTGCGGCGCCAATAGGTTGAGCGGCCGGAACTCGATCAGCTTGCGCAGCGCCGGTCGCACCCGGCAGAGGCCGCTGCTGGCGCCGGTGCCGCGCTGGAAGTAGCGCTGGCGCAGCTCCAGGTCGAGCCCGGAAATGCGATCGAGCGGGTAGATGCCGCGCTCGGCCGTGGCCAGCACCTGGGTGTCGATGTCGGTCGCCAGGATGCGTACCGGCGGGGCCAGCGATCCGTGGGCCTCGCAGGCGACGATCGCCATCGAATACGGCTCCTCCCCGGTGGAAGCGGCGCAGGTCCACAGTCTGGCCGGTTGGCACAGCGTGCCGAGCTGCTCGCGCAGGCGCTCGAAGTGGTGAGGTTCGCGAAAGAACGAGGTCAGGTTGGTGGTCAGCGCATTGATGAACGCTTCCCACTCCGCGCCGCCGTCGCGCTCGAGGCGGTCCAGGTACTCGCGGAAGCTGGAAATCCCCAGCGCGCGCAGGCGCCGCGACAGGCGGCCGTAGACCATGTCGCGCTTGGCCGGCACCAGGGCGATGCCGGCGCGGTCGCGGATCAGCCCGCAGACACGTCGGAAGTCGCTGTCGGCGAATTCGAACTCGCGGTCTTCCGGCGTCCGCGACGCCAGGGAGGGAGGGGATTGACTGGACACGGGAGGCGCACGCTGCGGGAAGGCGCCGCGGCGGCGGAATTGCCGCCGCGGTTTGCGGGAATCAGAATTCCTGCCACTCCGCTTCCGCGGTCTCCGGCACCCGTGCAGGCGCCGGTTTGTCGCGACGCAGCGGGGTCACGCGGCTGTCGGGCCGCGCCGGCGCGCCGGGAGCGGGTTTCGCGCGTGCGGGGGAGGCGGGTGCCGCGGCTTCCTGCACGCTGAACACCGCCACCACCTCGGCCAGGTGTGCGGCCTGTTGTTCCATGCTGCGCGCCGATGCCGAGGCTTCCTCGACCAGGGCGGCGTTCTGCTGGGTGGCCTCGTCCATGCTGACGATGGTCTGGTTGACCTGTTCGATGCCCGAGGCCTGCTCCTGGGAGGCGGCGGAGATCTCGCCCATGATGTCGGTCACGCGCTGGACCGAGGCGACGATTTCGCCCATGGTCTCGCCGGCGCGGTTGACCAGGGCCGAGCCGTCGCCGACCTTGGCGACCGAGTCCTCGATCAGGCCCTTGATCTCCTTGGCGGCGCCGGCCGAGCGCTGGGCGAGGGAGCGGACCTCGGAGGCGACCACGGCGAAGCCGCGGCCCTGTTCGCCGGCGCGGGCGGCCTCGACGGCGGCGTTGAGCGCCAGGATGTTGGTCTGGAAGGCGATGCCGTCGATGACCGAGATGATGTCGGCGATCTTCTTCGAGGCATGCTCGATGTCGCGCATGGTGGTGATCACCTGGCCGACGATCTCGCCGCCCTGGGAGGCGATCGAGGCGGCGCCGTTGGCGAGCTGGTTGGCCTGCCGGGCGTGTTCGGCGTTCTGCTTGACGGTGGAGGTCAGCTCCTCCATCGAGGCGGCGGTCTCCTCGAGGTTGGCGGCCTGTTGTTCGGTGCGGCGCGAGAGGTCGGAGTTGCCGGAGGCGATCTCGGTGGAGGCGGTGTTGATCGCGACCGACGCGCGCTTGATCCGCGACATGATGTCGGTCAACTGTCCGGCCGTGGCGTTGGCGTCGTCGCGCATGCGCGCGAACACGCCGTGGAACTCGCCCTCCATGCGCACGGTCAGGTCGCCGGCGGCCAGCGCGGTCAGCAGTCGCGATACCTCGTCGAGGCTGCCGGCGTTGGCGTCGAGCAGCTGGTTGAGCTGCCCGGCCAGCTGCAGGAAGAAACCGGTCTTGGCCTCGGTGTCGATGCGCTGCGACATGTCGCCGGCCGCGGCGGCGGCGACGATCCGCGCCACCTCTTCCTCGACCTGCGCCTCGCCGGTGCGGTCGCGCCACTCGCAGACGGTGCCCACGCTCTCGCCGGCCTCGTTGCGGATCATCGACACGCTCTGCGCGAAACTCGCCTGGCCGTACCTCATCTCCCGCTCGGCGGTCCCGTCGCGTTCGAGCCGGGCGATGAACTGCGTATCGGGCACCCCGCCGTGCTCGAGCACGGTGACCTGCTGGCCCATCAGCGGCTCGGACGGGTCGATCGCCGGCAGCGCCGCGGCGATGTCTCCGGAATAGCCGTCCAGCATCGTTCGCAGAGCCGGATTGGTGTAGACGATGTTGAGCTCCGGATCGGTGATGAACAGCCCCGTCGAAGAGGCCTCCAGCGCGGTGCGGATGCGCAGGTTCTCGCTCGCTACCGCCTGGTCGCGCTCGCTGCGCTCGCGCAGGTCCTGCTGCATGCGCTGCATCGCCTTGAGCAGGTCGCCGATCTCGTCGGCGCGGCCGCTGTCGATCCGGCTGTCGAGCTTGCCCGCGGCGACGTCGTTGGCCACCACCACCGCTCCGCGCACCGAGCCGGCGAGGGCGCGGGCGAACAGCCACGCGATCGCGGCGCCGCCGGCGATCCCTGCCGCCAGCATCACCAGGATCACGACCGTCGCCGCACGATAGGTGCCCTGGGCGCTGCGCGAGGCGGCGGCCGCCTGGGCGTCGCTGATCGCGATCAGCGCGTTGACCGCCGCGGTGGCCTGGTTGTGGAGCTGGGAGGTTTCGCCGAGGAAGGTGTCCAGCGCATCCTCCGGCAGATCCAGGTCGACCATCTCGTCGACCGATCGATACGACTCCAGGGCCGCCATCCAGCCGGCGTCGAACTGCTCCAGCGCCTTGGCGGCTTCCGGACCGTTGCCGAGCTTCGCGTAGGCCGCCGAGGTCTGCGCGATCTCCGCCTCCAGCGCGGCCGCGCGGGTCCGCGCATCCTGCTTGACCGCCTCGCTGGCGCGCAGCAGGCCGCGGTAGGAGGTGTTGCGGAACTCGCCGAGCAGGGCGCGCAGCTCGGCGGCCGTCGCCACGCTGCGCAGGGTCCGGCCGGCCAGGCGTTCGGTCTCGCCCTGGAGCGAATTCATGCCCGAATAGGCGGCGATGCCTTGGCCGAGCATCAGCGCAATCAGCACACCGAAGGCGAGCATCAGCCTTGGAGCGAGGCGGAGGTTGTTGATCCAGTTCATGCGTGGTCTGTCCTTTCTCGTGCTGTCCCTGAGGCTGCCGGCCCTTCCGTCGGGCCGGCGATGAGAGTCGGAACCGAGATTCAGTTGATCGTGGCCAGCTTGATGTTGGAAGGCGAGGTGACGCTGATCTCGGCGCGGTTGCTGTCGCGCTTGATGGCGCCGATCACGCAGACGTCGCGGCCCTCGAGCTCTTCGGGCGTGGGACGGAAGCTGCCGCGCTGGTCGCCCGGAATGCGCGCGGAGAACGTGTGGCGCGGGAACGTCCCGCCCATGTACAGGAAGGTCGGCTCGCCCTCCGAGTTCTGCGCGTAGCGCGTCTTCTCCACCTTGCCGCAGACCATGCCGGTCTTGCCGATGAATCGGGTGGCTTGCTCGGCCGGGATCATTTCCTGGGCGACGAGAGTCGCCGGAGCGGCGTAGGCGGCGACCGCCAGGGTGGTGGCCAGCAGCAGGGTCGCGGGGATCTTCATCGGGGGTTCTCCGTGGGTTGATGGTTGGCGGCGGCCCGCGGCTGCGGGTCCGCCCGGATCGGGCGCCGGTCCAGGTGACGGGCGGGTCAGGCGGCCGCTTCGAGTTCCTCGGCGATCAGGTCGGCGCTGTCGAGGAGCGTCTCGATGTCGAGCAGGATCAGCATGCGTTCGTCGACGGTGCCGATGCCGGAAATGAAGCGGGTATCCACTGCCGCGCCGAACTCGGGCGTCGGCCGGACCTGGTCGTGCGCGAGCGGGATCACATCGGACACGCCGTCGACGACGATGCCGACCACGCGGTCCTCGACGTTCAGCACGATCATCACGGTGAAGCTGTCGTAGCGCGCCTCGGCGAGGTGCAGCTTCAGCCGCAGGTCGATCACCGGCACGATCGTGCCGCGCAGGTTGATCACGCCCTTGATGTAGGCGGGCGCGTCGGGGACGCGGGTGACGGAGTCGTAGCCGCGGATCTCCTGCACCTTGAGGATGTCCACGCCATAGTGCTCGTCGCCGAGGGTGAAGCTCAGGAACTCCCTGGTGAAGGCATCGGGCGTACCGCTCTTATTCTCGTTCATCGTGTCTCCTCGGCCGGGGCGCGCCGCCGCAATGGGTGAATCGAAGTCGTGCTTGCTTGATCGGCCGGAGCGCCTGCAACTTTAGAATCGGCGGTCCGGCCTGCCGGGAGTCGACGGCGACAAGGTCAGAACTCGGCCCAGTCGTCATCCGCCGCTGCGACGGCCGCCGTGGCGGCCCGGCGTTTCGGCGCTCGCGCGGGTTGCCGGTGACCGGCCGCCCTCGGCGCGGCGGCACACTTCGTCGGTGTCATCGCCGCGGTCACGGCGCGCGGTGCGGCCGCCGCCGCACGCGCCGGGGCCGGCGCCGCGGCGGCGTGTTCCTGCAGGCGGAACGAGGCGATGGCTTGCGCCAGTTGCGCGGCCTGCTCTTCCGTCGAGTGGGCGGAGGCGGAGGCCTCCTCGACCAGGGCGGCGTTCTGCTGGGTGGCCTCGTCCATGCTGACGATGGTCTGGTTGACCTGTTCGATGCCCGAGGCCTGCTCCTGGGAGGCGGCGGAGATCTCGCCCATGATGTCGGTCACGCGCTGGACCGAGGCGACGATTTCGCCCATGGTCTCGCCGGCGCGGTTGACCAGGGCCGAGCCGTCGCCGACCTTGGCGACCGAGTCCTCGATCAGGCCCTTGATCTCCTTGGCGGCGCCGGCCGAGCGCTGGGCGAGGGAGCGGACCTCGGAGGCGACCACGGCGAAGCCGCGGCCCTGTTCGCCGGCGCGGGCGGCCTCGACGGCGGCGTTGAGCGCCAGGATGTTGGTCTGGAAGGCGATGCCGTCGATGACCGAGATGATGTCGGCGATCTTCTTCGAGGCATGCTCGATGTCGCGCATGGTGGTGATCACCTGGCCGACGATCTCGCCGCCCTGGGAGGCGATCGAGGCGGCGCCGTTGGCGAGCTGGTTGGCCTGCCGGGCGTGTTCGGCGTTCTGCTTGACGGTGGAGGTCAGCTCCTCCATCGAGGCGGCGGTCTCCTCGAGGTTGGCGGCCTGTTGTTCGGTGCGGCGCGAGAGGTCGGAGTTGCCGGAGGCGATCTCGGCGGAGGCGGTGTTGATGGCCGCGGAGGCCTGGTGGATGCGGCCGACGATGTCGGCCAGCTGGGCGACGGTGGCGTTGGCGTCGTCGCACATATGCGCGAACACGCCACGGAACTCGCCTTGCATACGCACCGTCAGGTCGCCCTGGGCGATCGCCTGCAGCACCGCCGAGACCTCGGCCAGATTGTCGTCGGTGGTCTGCATCAGTCGGTTGAGGCCGTCGACCATCTCGCGGAAGCCATGCTCGAACCGCGCCGCATCGCCGCGGGCGGTGAAGTCGCCGTCGCCCGCCGCGCCGACCAGGCGGCGGATCTCGCCGTTGATCGCCTGCAGGTTGCTCTTGACGGTGTCCATGGCCTCGCTGAGCACGGCCTTCTCGCCGGGCAGGCGGTCCATGTCCTCGGACAGGTCGCCCACCGCATAGCGGCCCATGATCTGCGCCAGCCGCATCTTCACCGCGATGTGCGCGGCGACCAGGGCGTTGGTGTCGTGGACCATGCGACCGTAGTCGCCGGGGAAGGCGGCCTCGTCCATGCGGTAGCTGATCTGGCCCTCGTCGTGACGCAGCGCCATCTCGGTCTGCGCGTTGATCACCGCCTGCAGCTGCGCCTGCATCTTCCGCATGCTCTCGAGCAGGCGGCCGGTCTCGTCGCGCGCGGTCGTTCCGATGTGGTTCTCCAGCCTGCCCTCGGCGATGGCATCGGCCACGCGGGTGGCTTCACCGAGCGGACGCGCGATCATGCGGGTGATCACCCAGCCGGCTGCGGCGGCGAGCAGCGACAGCAAGGCCAGCGCGGCCAGCATCGCGGTGACGGTGCTCGCGTGGGCCGCGTCGGCCCTGTCCATTTCCCCTTCCATGTGGGAAACGTTGAAGTCCTTGAGCACGAGGATCGCCTCGAACAGGTCGCGGCGGACCGGACGCGATCGGTCGTCGGAGATCTGCTGGGCGAGTTCGGGGTCGCCGGCACGGAGCGCATCGCCCATGTCGCTGTTGGCCAGCAGGTACTGGTCGAGCAGGTCCTTGACCCCGGTATGCAGCGCTTCTTCCTCGCCGATGGTCATGGTCGCCAGGTAGGCGCCGTGCGCCGTGGCGATCGCTTCGCGCACGCCGTCCATGCGCTTGAAGTAGTCGGCAACCGCCTCTGGGTCGTCGGCGCGCGCCAGCTGCGCCAGTTCATAGGTGCGCAGTTCGCCGAGTTGCGCGCGCACTTCGCCAAGCTGGTACACCGCCGGCACCCAGTTCGCCTCGAGGTCGTCGAGCAGCGCCTGCGACACCTGCATCCGGACCAGCGCGAAGGCGCCGAGCGCGACCGTCATCAGCGTGGTGAGGGTGAAGGCGATGCCCAGCTTGCGGGCGAGGGAAAGGTCTTGGAACCAGCGCATGGCACTCTCCGGAGCGGTTTGTTCGCGGACCGTGGGCGGTGCGCGGATGCCGGGCGGATGCCCGGTACGCCACGGTTATCGACAGCTCCGCTTTGCGCTTTAAGTTCGTCCGACGAACGGCAGCGGCGACATGGCGGAGATGGGGCGCTCCGCAGCTTTCGCACCGGAGCCCGCGCAGTCGAGCAAGCTCGGCTCTACCGGGGCTCCGGAGCCCGCACGGCTGGCCCGAGTCGCTCGCCGGAAAGCGTGTCAGAAGCTGAACTGCGTGCGCATCTCGACGATGTCTGGATCCGCCGTGCTGGTGCCGCGCTCGGCCTTCACGTCGACGTAGTTGACCTGGACTTTGAAATGCCGGGCGAAATACCAGTTGGCGCCGAGCGTGCGGTTGCGCTGGCTGCCACCGGCGATGTCGCCGGCGTCGAGGTCGAGGCTGCTGTAGCGGGCCAGCAGCTCCAGTGCACCGAGGCGGCCGGTGGGCTTGGGGTTCGATGCCCCGCCGCCGCTGTAGCCGCGCGACTCGCCCGTGACCATCCAGCTGGCGAACACGTAGTAGCCACCGGTCGAGTACGAAGGCAAGGCCTCCTCGCGGCTGGTCGACTGCCGCAGGTACTCGCCCTGCAGCGACCAGGGCCCGCCGATCCAGAGCAGCTCCAGGCCCTGGCGGTCGATCGCATCGACGCCCGCCAGGGTGCCCGAATCGACCAGCCGCACCGAGGTCAGCGCGGCTTCCGGTTTCGCCCGCCAGCGCACGCTCGCGGGAACCCGCGCACCGTCCTCGCCGGTTCGCGCATCCGGAACTTCCCGGGTCGCGGACGCGCCCAGGTGTAGGACCCGGCCGGCCTCCCGTAGCGGAACCCAGGCTCCACGCACCGCCACGGTGCGGCCGGCGTTGTTGCCCTGCAGATCGCCGTGGTAGTAGCCGGCGTTGAACACCGCGTGCGGCCGGTCCAGGGTCCAGTCCAGGCCGATCCGCCGCCCCTGGTAGAACGCCTGCGTGGGCAGCGAGTTCTCCAGAAAGGCCGTGTTGCGCGTGGCGGTATTGCCTTCGAGGCCCAGCGGCACCTTGCTCTGGCCGAGCCGGAGCCTGCCGAGATCGCGACCGGCGAAGGCGCTGGTGTCCAGCTTGATCCCGACATCCATCCAGGTGCGCGACGCGAAGTCGAAACCGGCTCCCAGCTCATAGATGCCCTTGCGCTTCAGGACCAGGCCGAGTTCCTTGCGGCGCCAGTCGTGCGCATCGTCGAAGGCCGCCGCCGCGCCGTCGTCGTCGCCCGAGAAGCCGTTGTGGTCGTAGGCGAGGTTGCCGGTCGCCGACAGCTCGGCACCGTCGGCGAAGGAGGCCGCCGGCGGCCAGGCGCGGACGCCGGGAGTGCCGGCGTCTCCGGCTGCGAGCGCGGTGCCGGACAGCATCGACGCGGCGATGCCCAGGGTGAGCAGGGATGTCATGGACGGTCCTGTGGGTGCGGGGCGGCCGCGCACCCGGGGGCGGGGAGAGGGGGCTCAGGCCGCCTGCGGAAGGCGTTGCGCGCGCACCAGGCCGCCGACGTCGACGATCAGCGCGACGCGCCCGTCGCCGAGGATGGTGGCGCCGGAGACGCCGTCGACGCGCCGGTAGTTGTGTTCGAGGCTCTTCACCACGACCTGCTGTTGGCCGACCAGCTCCTCGACCTCCAGCGCGATCTTCTGGCCGTCGCCCTCGACCACCACGATCAACGGGTCGCGCTCGCGCCGGCCGCCGTAGCCGTAGACGTCCGCCAGCGATACCAGCGGCAGGTACTCGCCGCGGACCTGCAGCACGCGGCCGCTGCCGGCCACGGTGCGGATGTCGGCCTGGCCGGGCTGCAGCGCCTCGAGCACGTGGGTCAGGGGCAGGATCAGCACCTCGCCGCCGGCGATCACGCTCATGCCGTCGAGGATCGCCAGGGTCAGCGGCAGGCGGATCACCACGCGGGTGCCGCTGCCCTGCGCGCTGTGCAACTCGACTTCGCCGCCCAGGTCCTGGATGTTCCGCCGCACCACGTCCATGCCGACGCCGCGACCGGACAGGTCGGTGACCTCGTCGTTGGTGGAAAAGCCGGGCTGGAACACCAGGTCCCAGACCTGGACGTCGCTGGGATTCTCGGGCATGGCCAGGCCGCGCTGCTTCGCCTTGGCGAGGATGCGTTCGCGGTTCAGGCCGCGGCCGTCGTCCGAGACCTCGATGACGATGTATCCGCCCTGGTGCGAGGCGGCCAGGGTGATCGTGCCGCTCTCCGGCTTGCCGCCGGCGCGACGGGTTACCGGGTCCTCGAGGCCGTGGTCGATGGCGTTGCGCACCAGGTGCACCAGCGGGTCGGCGACTTTCTCGATCAGGCTCTTGTCGAGTTCCGTGCCTTCGCCCAGGGTCCGTAGCCGCACCTGCTTGCCCAGCCGCGTGGAGAGATCGCGGACCAGGCGCGGGAAGCGGCGGAACACGGCGTCGACCGGCAGCATGCGCACGCCGATCACCGCTTCCTGCAGGTCGCGGGTGTTGCGCTCGAGCTGCTCCAGGCCGGTGAACAGGCGCTCGGCCAGCGCCGGGTCGACGCTCGAGCTGGCCTGCTTGAGCATGGCCTGGGTGATCACCAGCTCGCCGACCAGGTTGATCAGGTCGTCGATCTTGTCGACGCCGACCCGGACCGAACTCTCGGCGACTTCGGAAATCGAGTACGGCTTGGCCGCGGCCGGGGCGGCGGCGTCGGCCAATGCCGTAGGCGTGGGGGCGGCCGCGACCGGCTGGATGTCCAGCTCGCACTCGTCCTCCACCCAGGAGAACACCTCGTCGAGGGCGCCACGCGGTACCTGCGCCATCAGGCCCAGATCCCAGGCCAGGCAAGCCTCGAGCGGATCGAGCTGGGCGAAGGCGGGCAGGCGGTCGAGCCTGGCGGCCACCTCGAGCGGGCCGAGGTGCTCGAGTTCGCGCAGGATCCGCAGCGGGTCGTTGCCGCTCATGAACAGCGACGGTGCCGGCGTGAAGCCGATCTTCCAGCCTTCGGGAAGTGCGTCGGCCGCCTTCGCCGCCGCCGCAGGCATGCCCGGCCCGGCATCGAGCACCGCTTCCAGGCGGGTACGCGCGGCCTGCACCTCCTGCGCGTCGGCGGGGCGGCCGTGCTCGGCCTCGGCCAACAGCGCACGCAGCACGTCGACCGATCCCAGGATCGCATCGAGCGCGGCGCGGGTCGCTTCGCGATGCCCGCCGCGGATATCGTCGAGCAGCGTTTCCAGCAGGTGGGTCAGGCCGGCCATGCCCTCGAAGCCGAAGGTGGCCGCGCCGCCCTTGATCGAGTGCGCCGCGCGGAACACCGAATTGACCAGCTCAGCGTCGCGGTCGCCGGCGTCGATCGCCAGAAGGGCCGCCTCCATCGCGTCGAGGCCTTCGCGGCTCTCCTCGAAGAAGGTGGCATGAAAACGTTGCAGATCCATGTTCATGGCCGCGGTCCGGTGGTCGGGTTGGCTGTGGAGCGGATCAGCTCACGACCTTGCGGACGGTGGCGACCAACTGCTTGGGGTCGAAGGGCTTGACCAGCCACCCCGTGGCGCCGGCGGCCTTGCCGTCGGCTTTCTTGTCGGCGCCGGATTCGGTGGTCAGCATCAGCAGCGGGGTGAACCTGTAGGCCGGAAGCTGGCGCAATTCGCGGATCAGCGCGATGCCGTCCATGTTCGGCATGTTCACGTCGGTGATCACCGCGTTGAAGGTGCCGCTCCGGGCGAGGCCCAGCGCCACCTTGCCGTCCTCGGCCTCCTCGACGGTGTAGCCGGCCGAGGTGAGCGCGAACGCCACCATCTGCCGCATCGAGGCCGAATCGTCCACTACCAGAATGCGTGCGCTCATGCGGCGTCCTCCACGGGGTCTTTAGCGGGTTGTCTGGTCGGGAGCCAGGCCGAACTGCGCGTCCAGGCCGAGAATTCGGATCGCGTCGCGCAGCGCCTCGCTGCATCCGTCCAGTTCGGTGGACAGGCCGGCATCGGCGCGGCTGCGCGCCAGTGCGCACAGCACCTGGACGCCGGCGGTGTGCACGCGCGCCACCCGGCTGCCGTCCAGGAGCAGTGGCTGCTCCTGCGCCAGACAGGGCGCCAGACGCGCTTTCAGCTCGGCACAGGACTCGATCCCGAGATCCTCGCCCAGGGGCACAGCGTTCATCGACACTCCGCAACGGATGGTTCGATCCTGTTTAACGGCCCGCATGAGCGGATCTTTAGCGGAGGCCTGGACTCGTTCGGGAGCCTCCCCGGGCGCCCGGCCGCGGGTCGAACGTGGTGCCGTCCGATGCTGCCCGATGCCGTCGGTGCCGCAGCGCCCCGCGGCCTGCGCCGCGGGCTCACACCTGGACGCCGAGCAGGCGCGAGGCATCGAGCAGGATCAGCAGGCGCTCGCCCTGGCGTGCGATGCCGCGGAAGCGGTCGTCGCCGTTGCGGCCGACCCGCACGTGGTCCGGCGACTCGATCTGGTGTTCGTCCAGGCGGGTGACGTCCTCCACCGCGGACACGCGCAGGCCGAGCACCTCTCCGTCTTCCTCCAGTACCACGATGCGCACGCCGGGGCCGTCGTCGACGGCCTCCTGGTCGAGATGCAGGCCGAGGTCGATCACCGGCACCACCTGGCCGCGCAGGTTCATCACGCCGGCCATCGCCACAGTCGCGCCGCGCATCGGCAGCAAGGGTGCCGGCAGTACGACCTCGCGGATCTTCAGCAACTCCAGTGCGTAAGCCTGCGTCCCGCAGCACAGCCGCAGCCAGCGCGAGCTGCGGTCGCTCGCGCGGCGGCGGCGCTCGTGGTCGTCGTGCGCGTCCGCGCCGGGCGGCGTCAAGGCGGCCGGAGCCGGCTGCCCCGGGGTCGCCATGGACTGCACAGGCATCGCCACCGCGGGCGTTGGGCGGGGTGCAGGCGATGGCGCCGGCCTGGATGCGATCGTCGCGAGTTGCGGCGCGGGCGCCGGCGTCGCGTCCGGGGGCGAGAGCAGCAGATCGACATAGGCGTCGACGGCGGGCAAGGCGCTCATGCAGCCCGCTCCAGGCGGCGAGCCTGCCCTGCGAGGATCCAGTCGAGGGCGCGCGCGTAGGCGTCGAGCGCACGCCCGGGCTGGGCGGACGTCGCCGGCTGCTGCGCCAGGATGTCGGCATTGCGCAGTTGGGTATCGATCGGGATCGCTTCGCTCCACGCCAGCGGGCCGTATTCCTTCTGCATCTGGCGCAGCGTCTCGCGGCCGACGCGGGTGCGGCGGTCGAACATCGTCGGCAGCACCGCGGCCGGCAGCGGCCGGCCGCGCGAGCGCGCGATCATTTCTCCGGTGCGGCGCATGCCGGCCAGGCCGTGCAACGCCAGCGGCTCCGTCTGGGTGGGCACGACCAGGTGGTCGGCGGCGGCCAGCGCGTTGACCATCAGCAGCCCGAGCGTGGGCGGACAGTCGAGCAGGACGTAGTCGTGGCCGGCGGCATGCCGCGACAGCGCCTGCGACAACGCCAGGCCCAGCCCGGGCTGGCTGGCGCTGCGGCGCTCGAGCGTGGCCAGCGCGGTCTGTGCGCAGACGAAATCGAGGCCTTCGAGAGGACTCGGGTGCGCCAGCTCCGAGAGCGGCCGCGGCGGCGTGGAGAACAGCTCCAGTACTCCCGACGGCGGCGGTTCGGCGGGCACGCCAAAGGCACGGGTCAACGAACCATGGGGGTCGAGGTCCACCAACAGCACCCGCTGGCCGCGCAGCGCCAGGGTGCGGCCCAGCGCCAGCGTGGTGGTGGTCTTGCCCACGCCACCTTTCTGGTTGGCGATCGCCCAGACGCGCATCATCCGGCTCCTGTCGGGGTGGAAGTACCGGCCGCGATGTCGGCGGATGTGCGCCCGGACGCGACCGTGTCCGCTGGCCCGCCCGGGTCAGGGACGATGTCGTCGCCGTCGGCTTCGGGCGCCGCGAGCACCATCAGCACCACCCGGCGGTTGCGATTGCGCCCTTCCTCGGTGGCGTTGTCCGCGCGGGGGCGGTGCTCGCCGTAGCCGACCATCACCAGTCGCTGCGGCGCGATCCGTTCGCGCACGAACAGGTGCACCACGCTGGCGGCGCGGGCGGCCGAGAGTTCCCAGTTGGACGGGAACTGCAGGGTGTTGATCGGGCGGTCGTCGGTATAGCCCTCCACGCGCACCGCGTTCGGGGTGTCGCGCAGCAGCAGCGCCAGGTCCGCCAGCAGTTCCTGTGCGCTGCCGGCCAGCGACGCCGATCCGGTCGCGAACAGAATGTCGCTGTTGATCTCCACCTCCAGCCAGAGTTCGGCGCGATGGATGGTGATCAGCCTGGCTTCGATCATCGGCGCCAGCGCATCCCGCAACTGCGCGGCGATCGCGTCGAGCTGGCGCCGCGCCCGCGCCGGCGCCCGGCCGCCGGCATCGCGGTTCTCGCGGTCCAGGCGCATCTGCGAGACCAACGACGGCATCAGCGGCGAGTCCAGCACCGGGGAGGGCGTCGCGCCGCTGGAGCCGGATTTCCACGACGCGGGCGGGCCGGGATCGGTGACCTGGTGGTCGCCGGCCTCGAGCGGGCTCAGCGAGCGCGGCTGGCCGCTGAAGGCGATGGCCAGGGAATCGGACAGCACGCGATACTTGCCCTCGTTGAGCGAGGAAACCGCGTACATCACCACGAAGAATGCCAGCAGCAGCGTCATCAGGTCGGCGTAGGGGATCGCCCAGGCCTCGTGGTTGTTGTGCTCGTCGTGTCTCTTGCGGCGCGCCATGCCCGTGCCCGGTTCAATGCAGGAAGCCGGCCAGCCTGGCCTCGATGTTGCGCGGGTTTTCGCCCTGCGCGATCGCGATCAGACCCTCGATGATCATCTCGCGCTCGCCGCTGCGGCGGCCGATCACGCTCTTGAGCTTGGCGGCGATGGGCAGGAAGAACAGGTTGGCGGAGGCGATGCCGTAGATCGTCGCGGTGAACGCGGCGGCGATGCCGTGGCCCAGCTTGCTCGGGTCGGCCAGGTTCTTCATCACCGCGATCAGGCCGAACACCGCGCCGACGATGCCCAGCGTCGGGGCATAGATGCCCATGCCCTCGAACACCTTGGCCGCGGCCAGGTCCTTGTGCTCCTCGCCGTCGAGCTCGATCTCCAGCATGTGCCGGATCGCTTCCGGTTCCAGGCCGTCGACCAGCATCTGCAGGCCCTTCTTCAGGAACGGATCGGTCTGCTCGGCGACCCGGCTCTCCAGTCCGAGCAGTCCCTGGCGCCGCGCCACGTTGCTCCATTCGAGCAACTGCGCCAGCAGCGCCTTGCGGTCGCCGCCCGGTGGCCGCACCGTCCACCCGACGATCCGCAGCGCGCGCTTGAACACCTGCGGCGGTGTGTGCAGGAAGATCGCCGCGGTGGTGCCGATGATGACGATGACGAAGGCGGCCGCCGACCATAGCGAGGACAGACCCGCGCCCTTGAGCACGCTGCCGCCAAGCAGCGCGCCGATGGCGAGCACGATTCCGACCACGCTGAGGATGTCCATGGCTTTGATATCGACCCCGGGGTCCGAGACTTGAGTTGACATGACGGGCGGCGCGGTCGCCCTAGCGGGCGCGCAGGCCGTCGACGTCGAGGATCAGCGCCATGCGGCCATCGCCGATCAGGGTCGCGCCGGCGTAGCCGGTCAGTCCGCGCAGCGAGCGCGGCAACGGCTTGATCACCACCTCCTCGCGTCCCTGCACGATGTCGACGACCAGCCCGAAGCGGCTTTCGCCCATCTGCAGCACCACCACCGTCAGCAGCGGCGCTTGCAGCGGCGGCAGGCCGAGCCAGCCGCGCAGGTCCACGAGCGACAGCGCATGCGATTGGCGGTCGAGCACGGCGCGGCCGTCGAACCAGCTGACCGAGCCGGCGGACGCATGCAGCACCTCCCGCACACGCGCCAGCGGCAGCGCGTAGGCGACGTCGCCCGCCTGCACCAGCAGGGTCGGCAGGATCGCCAGGGTCAGGGGAACGCGGATCGAGAAGCGGCTGCCGCGGCCGAGTTCGGAGTGGATCTGGATCTGGCCGCTGAGCTCGCGGATGCGCGACTGCACCACGTCCATGCCGACGCCGCGACCGGAGATGTCGGTCACCTCGGCCTTGGTCGAGAAGCCGGGCAGGAAGATCAGCTGCAGGCATTCGTCCGGGGTCAGGCGCGCCGCTGCCTCGCCGTCGATCAGTCCCTTCTCGCGAGCCTTCACGCGCAGTCGCTCGGCGTCGATGCCGGCGCCGTCGTCCTGCACCTCGATGCCGACGTAATCGCCCTCCTGCTGCGCCATCAGCCGGACCTTCCCGGCACGCGGCTTGCCGATGGCCTCGCGCAGGCCCGGCTGCTCGATGCCGTGATCGATGGCATTGCGCACCAGGTGCACCAGCGGGTCGGCCAGTGCTTCGACCAGGTTGCGGTCCAGTTCGGTCTCGGCGCCGACCAGCTCCAGTTCGACCTCCTTCTGCAGCGAGCGCGCGACATCGCGCGCGACCTTGGGGAAGCGCGAGAACACCTTGCCCACCGGCTGCATGCGGGTGCGCATCACCGCGGTCTGCAGGCGCGCGGTAGCGACGTCCAGCGCGCCGACCACGCGGTCCAGTTCCTCGTCGCGCAGCCGCGCGCGGATGATCTTGAGGCGGTTGCGGGCCAGCACCATCTCGCCGATCAGGTTGACGATGGCGTCCAGGCGGCGGGTCTCGACGCGCACGGTCTGGTCGCCCTCGGCGGCCGCGGCGCGTGCCGGGACCGCCGAGGGCGCGCCGCCGTGCGCGGAAGGCCGTGCCAGGGTGGGCGCCGCGGGCCGGACCGCCGCCGCGGCGGGCGCGACAGCGACGGCTCCCGGCGCCGCGCCGCCGTGCAGCTGGTCGAGCAATGCCTCGAATTCGTCGTCGTCGATCATCGCGTCCGGCGCCGGCGCCGGTTTCGCCGCCGCCGGGCGCGCGCCCTGCAGCTGGTCGAGCAGGGCCTCGAATTCGTCGTCGGTGATCAGGTCGCCGGCGGCCGGCGCTGCAGCCTGTGCCTGTGCCGGCTCGCCGGCCAGGCCGAACTGTGCGATCAGCGCCGGCGGCGCATGTTCCGGCGCCTCACCGGCGGAGACCGCGTCGAGCATCGCCTGCAGCCAGTCGATCGACTGCTGGGCGGCGTCGAAGTGACGCGCCTGCAGGCGGGCGGTATCGCTGCGCACCGCGCCCAGGGTCTCCTCGGCGGCATGGCACAGCGCCACTACCGGCTCGATGCCGAGGAAGCCGGCGCCGCCCTTGAGGGTGTGGAAGGCGCGGAACACCGCGTTGAGCTGCTCGCGGTCGCCAGGATCCTGCTCGAGCGCCACCAGCTGCTCGCCGAGCCGGTCGAGCAGCTCACGCGCCTCGACGATGAAGTCGGCGGCGATGTCCGGGGAGATCGCGCCCATGGCTACAGCCCGAGGTCGGACAGCAACGCGTCGGCGTCGCCCTGGCTGACGCCATGGCGGTCGACGCCGGGCAGGGCGGGGCCGCTGGCGCGGGTATCGCTGTCGTCGGGCCTGGGCGGGAGCCCGAGCGCGCCGAAGCCCTCGTGCACCCGCCGCACGATCATCGCCACGCGGCGGATGATCTGCCCGGTCAGGTCCTGGTAGCTCTGCGCCAGCGCCATCTCGCCCAGTTGCGCGTGGATCTGGACCACCAGGTCCTCCTGCGCCGGGGCCAGGCCGGTCTGGCGCAGCTGCTCGACCAGGCCGCGGCAGGCCTCGGTGAGATCGAGGGTGCGGTGGCTGGCCAGCTCGGTCATCGCCACCACGTGGTCCAGGCGCGCGCAGGCGTCGTCGAGCTCGCCGGCCGTGGCGGCGCCCGCGGGGGGCAGCTCGCCCAGCGCCTCGTCGAGCTCGCGCGCCAGGCGCCCGAGCCCGCGCACCAGCGGTCGCGCACGCGCCTTGGCCAGCATGTCCACCTCGCGGCGCCACGCAGCCTCGTCGCCGCTCTCCAGCGCCTCGAGCGCCACCCTGAGCCGCTCGATCAGCGCGGCGTGTTCGTCGGCGGTCTCCATCACGCGGGCGCCGCCAGTCGCTCGAAGATCTTCGACAGCTTCTCTTCCAGGGTCTGCGCGGTGAACGGCTTGATGATGTAGCCGTTCACGCCGCTCTGCGCGGCCTCGATGATCTGCTCGCGCTTGGCCTCGGCGGTCACCATCAGCACCGGCAACGTGCGCAACGCTTGGTCGGCGCGGATCGCGCGCAGCAGCTCGATGCCGGTCATGCTCGGCATGTTCCAGTCGGTGACCACGAAGTCGAACGGCGCCTGGCGCAGCGCCGCCAGCGCGCTGTGGCCGTCTTCGGCCTCGGCGGTGTTGGTGAAGCCGAGATCGCCGAGCAGGTTGCGGATGATCCGGCGCATCGTCGAGAAATCGTCGACGATCATGATGCGCATGTTCTTGTTCACTTGGGGACTCCAGATACTTGAAGGGGGTGCGGGCGACGGGTCACTCGTCGCTGTCGAGCCCGGCGTCGGCGGCCTCGAACGCCTTCAGGCGTCCGCGCAACCGCAGCACCGCCTGGCCGTGGATCTGGCACACGCGCGACTCGCTCACCCCGAGCACGGCGCCGATCTCCTTGAGGTTGAGCTCCTGCTCGTAATACAGCGACAGCACCAGCTGTTCGCGCTCGGGCAGCTGGCCGATGGCGCCGACCAGCTCGCGTCCGAACTCGCTGCGCTCCAGGGTCTGTTCCGGGGACGGGCCGCCGCGGACGCCGGTCTCGACCTCGCCGTGGTCGTCGATGTGCGAGTCCAGGCTGAGCACCTGGCCGCGCGCCGCGTTCTCGAGCAGCCGCAGGTAGTCCGGTAGCGGCATGTCCATGCGCGCCGCGACCTCCTGCGCGCTGGCGGCGCGCCCGGAGGACTGCTCGATCTGGCGCACCGCGGCGGCGGCTTCGCGGGCGCGGCGGTGCACCGAGCGCGGCACCCAGTCGCCGCGGCGGATCTCGTCGATCATCGAGCCGCGGATGCGGATCGAGGCGTAGGTCTCGAACGAGGCGCCCTGGTCGGCGTCGTAGCTGCGCGAGGCCTCGATCAGGCCGATCATGCCGGCCTGGATCAGGTCGTCGACGTCGACGCTGGCCGGCAGCCGCGCGGCCAGATGGTGGGCGATGCGACGGACCAGTTCGGAATGGCTGGCGACGTACTCGCCGGCCGTGGCGCGCTGCACTTCTCTGTACTGCCGGGCGGCGACGTTCATGCCGGTGCTCCCTGCCTGATCATGCGTTCGACGAAGAATTCGACGTTTCCGCGCGGCGCCGCCGGCGCCTGCCAGCGGGAGGCGCGTCGGGCGATCTCGCCCAGTGCGCGCGCGGACGGACTTGCGGGGTAGGCGCGGACCACCGCCTGCTGGCGCTGCACCGCCAGGCGCAGCCAGTCGCACTGCGGCACCGCGCCGAGGTAGTTCAGCGACACGTCGCCGATGAAGCGCTCGCAGACCCGCGACAGCTTGTCGTACAGGCCGCGCCCCTCGTTCTGGCTGCGCACCATGTTGGCGATCACCTGCACCCGGTTCACGCCGCGCTCGCGGGACAGCACCTTGATGAGCGCGTAGGCGTCGGTGATCGAGGCCGGCTCGTCGCAGACCACGATCGCCGCGTCCTGTGCGGCCTGGCAGAAGGTCAGCACGCTGTCGGTGATGCCGGCGGCGGTGTCGACCACCATCACGTCGAGCTCGCGCTCGAGGTCGCTGAACACGTTGACCAGGCCGACGTGCTCGGCCGGGCGCAGCTCGGCCATGTGCCGGCGCCCGGAGGCCGCGGGCACCACCAGCAGCCCGGCCGGTCCCTCGATCAGCACGTCCTCGAGCCCGCAGCGGCCGGATACCAGGTCGGCCAGGGTGTAGCGCGGCGACAGCCCGAGCAGCACGTCGACGTTGGCCAGGCCGAGGTCGGCATCGAGCAGCAGGGTGCGCTTGCCGAGTTCGGCGAGGGCGACCGCGAGGTTGACCGAGACGTTGGTCTTGCCGACGCCGCCCTTGCCGCCGGTGATCGCGAGGGTGCGGATCGGATGCATGGCGGGAGCGCTGATGTTCTGGGACTCACGCGACGGCATGGTCGAACTCCTGGGTGTCGGGACGCGCTGCGGCGCGGCGAAGATCGTCCAGCCGCAGCACCAGGTGGGCCGCGTTGGCGCGATGGAGGTCGTCGGGCACCCGCTGGCCGTCGGTGATCCAGGTCAGGGGCAGCTCGTGGTCGACCACGGTCGACAGGGCGCTGCCCAGGCGCCCGGTCTCGTCGAGCTTGGTGAGCACGACGCCCTGCGGCCTGGCGCCCCGGAAGCGGCGCGCCACCTCGTCGAGGTCGGCGTGGTGCGAGTTGGCCGGCAGCACCAGCAGCGTGCGCACCTGCCTGGCGGCGCGCAGCCAGTTCAGCTGGCCGGCGAGGGCGCGATCGCGCTGGCTCAGGCCGGCGGTGTCCACCAGGACCAGGCGGTAGTCCTGCAGGCGCTGCAGCAGCTGCAGCAGGCCGGCCTCGCTGTCGGCCTCGTGCACGGCGATGCCGAGCTGGCGGCCATAGCTGTAGAGCTGCTCGCGCCCGCCGATGCGCGCGGTGTCGGTGGTGACCAGCGCCACGTCGCGCGCCTGGTGCTGCGAGGCATAGAGCGCGGCGAGTTTGGCGATCGTGGTGGTCTTGCCGGCGCCGGTCGGGCCGACCAGGGCGATCACCCCGGCTTCGTGCAGCGGATCGACCGGGCAGATCGGCAGCCGCTTCGAGATCAGCCCCAGCATCAGGCCGCGGCCGCGGTGCGGCTCGGTGTCGGCAGGGATCTGCAGCACCACGTCGCGGGTGATCCCGGCATCGAAGCCGTAGTCCTCCATCAGGTCCATGGCCTGGGCGCGCACCGGTGAACCGCGCAGGCGCTCGTCGGTCAGGCGCGCCATCTCGCGCTCGATCATCTGCCGCATTTGCGACAGCTCGTTGCGCATCTCCACCAGCTGCGCATCGCTGGTCGCCGCAGCCGGAACCGGCGCGGGCGCCGGTGCGGCGGCGGCAGGGAGGGGCCCCGCCGGTGCCGGAGCCGAAGCCGAAGCCGAAGCCGAAGCCGGAATGGTGGCGGGCGCGGGCAGCGGATCGCGGGCGGGAACTGGGGCGGCCGCAACCGGATGGCGCGCCGCGGCGAAAGCGGCGGCGAATTCGGGAGCCGGATCGGCGTTGCGCACCGCCGCTGCCGGGATATCGGCGCCGGGCGATGGCGGGGCCGTTCCAGCGGCCGGCGCCGGATCCTTCGCGCGCAGCGCGGCGAAGGCGTCGGTGGCGGGGCCGTCGGGGACCTCGAACACCGCCCGCTCCGCCGCCGCCCGGGCCGGCTCGCGCGCCGCGTCGAGCGCGCGCTGCACCAGGGCCTCGTCGTAATTGCTTGCGGCGACGATCTCCACGCCGTCGTCGGTGTGGCGGTTGGACAGGATCACCGCGTCCGGGCCGTGCTCGGCGCGCACCAGCTGCAGGGCGGTACGCATGTCGTGGGCGACGAATCGCTTGATCTTCATGGTGAAAAGCCGGGATTGGGGATTGGGGATTGGGGATTCGCAACGGCGAAGACGGCGCATGGCCATCTCGTCCGCGTTTGTCCCTTGCCTGCTGTGTCGTGTCTCATGTCGCCGCGTCTCCCGCTCTTGCCAATCCCGAATCCCCAATCCCCAATCCCGGCTCTCAACTGATCGTCCCGACCAGCTTCAGCCGCTTGTCCTCGGGCACTTCCGTGTAGGCCAGTACCGAGAGCGAGGGCACGCTGTGGCGGACCAGGCGCGCCAGCGCGGCGCGAACCGCACCGGGCACCAGCACCACCGCCGGTTCGTTGCTGGCTTCCTGCCTGCTGGCGCAATCGGCCAGGCTCTGCTGCAGCCGTTCAGCCAGTCCCGGTTCCAGCGCGGCGCCCGAGCCCTGCGCGGAGTCCTGCAAGACCCGTTCCAGCGCCGGCGCCAGCGTGAACACCGGCAGTTCCGGCGCCATGCCGGCGATCTCCTGGACGATGAAGCGGCCGAGCGCGGCGCGGACCGCGGCGGTGAGCTGCGCCGGCTCCTGGCTCTGCGCCGCGTGCTCGACCAGCGATTCGACGATGCGGCGCAGCTGGCGCAACGGGATGCGCTCGACGAGCAGGTTCTGCAGCACGCGCACCACCACCGACAGCGGCAGCGCCTTGGGCGTCAGGTCCTCGACCAGCTTCGGCGCGCTCTTGGCCAGGGTGGCGAGCAGCTGCTGCACTTCCTCGTGGCCAAGCAGCTCGGGCGCCTGCTCGCGCACCAGGTGCGAGAGGTGAGTGGCCATCACGGTGGCCGGATCGACCACGGTGTAGCCGAGCGACTCGGCGTGGCTGCGCTGATGCGGCTGGATCCAGATCGCGTCCAGTCCGAACGCGGGGTCCTTGCCGGGAACGCCCTCGAGGGTGCCGAACGCGCCGCCGGGGTCGAGCGCCAGCAGGCGGTCGGGGTGGACCTCCGCGGTCGCGACCGGCACGCCATGTATCAGCATCCGGTAGCCGGACGGCGGCAGCTCGAGGTTGTCGCGGATGTGCACCGGCGGGATCAGGAAGCCGATGTCCTGGGTGAGCTTGCGGCGCACCGCCTTGATCCGCGCCATCAGCTCGCCGCCCTGGGCCTTGTCGACCAGCGGGATCAGGCGGTAGCCGACCTCGAGGCCCAACGGGTCGACGGGGCGCAGTTCGTCCCAGCCCAGCTCGGCCGGGCCGGACGGCTCGGGCACCGGCAGCGACGGATCGTTGGCGGTCTGTTCGGCGTCGAGAGTCCGTCGCCGCATCTTCCAGGCCGCATAGCCGGTGAGCGCGGCGAGCGTCAGGAACGCGACGTTGGGCATGCCCGGCACCACGCCGACCACGAACAGGATGCCGGCGGCGATCGCCAGCGCCCGATACTGGCCGAACACCTGGCCGGTGACCGCGCCGCCCATGTCCTGGCTGCGCGAGGCGCGGGTGACCAGCAGCGCCACCGCCGAGGACACCAGCAGCGACGGCAGCTGCGCCACCAGGCCGTCGCCGATCGACAGCAGCACGTAGGTGGAGGCGGCATCGGACATCGACATGTCGTGGCTGAGCACGCCGATCGCCAGGCCGCCGACCAGGTTGATGAACAGGATCAGGATGCCGGCGATGGCGTCGCCGCGGACGAACTTGCTGGCACCGTCCATGGCCCCGTAGAAATCCGCCTCCTGGCGCACCTCCTCGCGGCGGGCCTTGGCCTCGTCGCGGGTGAGCATGCCGGCGTTGAGGTCGGCATCGATCGCCATCTGCTTGCCGGGCATGGCGTCGAGGATGAAGCGCGCGGTGACTTCCGAAACGCGCCCGGCGCCCTTGGTCACCACCACGAAGTTGATGATGGTCAGGATCGCGAACACCACCAGGCCGACGGCGTAGTTGCCGCCGATGACGAACTCGCCGAAGGCCTCGATGACGCGGCCGGCGGCGCCACCGCCATCGTGGCCGTTGAGCAGGATCACCCGCGTGGAGGCGACGTTGAGCGCCAGCCGCAGCATGGTGGTGACCAGCAGCACGATCGGGAAGATGCTGAAGTCCAGCGGCCGCTGCACGTAGACCACCGCCAGCAGTACCACCAGCGACAGCGCGATGTTGAAGCTGAACAGTGCATCGAGCACCGGCGTGGCCAGCGGCACCACGATCATCGCCAGCAGCGCCAGCACCAGCAGCGGCGCGCCCAGGCCCTGGCGCAGCAGCGCCAGGATGCGCCGGGCATCCATCGACGGGGCGGTGGCGCTCATCGCGGTGCGGCCCCGTCGTGCTCGTCGACCTCGACATCGGTCAGTAGCGGCTGAGGCCCGGTGCCCGGGCGCCAGCTGCGCAGCTGATAGACGTAGGACAGCACCTGGGCGACGGCGGCATACAGTCTCACGGGAATTTCCTGGCCGATCTGGCCTTCCCGATACAAGACGCGTGCCAGCGGCGGCGCCGAGACCAGCGCGACCCGGTGGCGCTCGCCGACCTCGCGGATGCGCAGGGCGATCTCGTCGACGCCCTTGGCCACGATCTTCGGCGCGCCCATGCCGCCGCCGTCGTATTTCAGCGCCACCGCATAGTGGGTCGGATTGAGCACGATTACGTCGGCGGTCGGTACGTCCTCCATCATCCGTCGCTGCGACATCTGCTGTTGCAGCTGGCGGATGCGGCCCTTGACCTCGGGCCTGCCCTCGACCTCCTTCAGCTCCTCGCGCAGTTCCTGGCGGGTCATCTTCAGTTTCCGCCGCCAGTTCCACTTCTGGTAGGGCGCGTCGATCGAGGCCAGCAGCAGCAGCGCCGCGGCGGTGGCCAGCAGCATGGTCAGGGCGAAGCCGAGGCCGCTGCGCGCGGCCTGCTCGACCGGCTGGTTGAGCATCGAGCGCAGCAGCCGGATGCCCGGCCACATGCACAAGGCGGCGGCGCCGCCGACCAGCACCACCCGCAGCAGCGACTTGACCAGCTCGGCCAGGCCCTCCGGGCCGTAGATGCGCTTGAGCCCGGCGAGCGGGTTGAGGCGCTTGAAGTCGGGCACCAGCGACTTGCCGGCGAAGCGCAGGCCGCCCATGAGCACCGGCGCGGCGAAGCCCGCCAGCAGCGCCACCGCGATCAGCGGTGCCACGGCCATCAGTAGCCGCAGCAGCAGCATGCCGGCATGGCCGAACAGCTCCGCAGGCGCTTCACGCAGCGCCAGGTCGGGGGTGAGCGCGGTCCGCATCCACGCCAGGGCACCGCGTGCCATCATCCCACCGCCCGACAGCAGTGCCAGCACCGCGCCGCCGAACACCGCGGCGGTGGCCAGCTCGCGCGAGCGCGGCACATCGCCTTTCTCCCGTGCTTCGCGCAGGCGTTTCTCGCTGGGCTGTTCGGTCTTTTCCTGGCCGTTCTCGTTCTCGGCCATGGCCGGGCGTCCTGCGGGGATGGGGGCCCAGGCAGCCGTGCAAGCGCCGTGCCGCGGCGTGCCGGCGTGCGCTGGTCAGGGGGCGTAGACGCGGCCCGAGGCGTCGAACGCCTGGTCGAACAGCCGCTGTACCGGCGGCCCCAGTTCGCCCGCCAGTAGCGCCAGCAGGAACATGCCCAGCAGCACCGCGACCGGCAGGCCGAGCTGGATCGGGTTGAGCGCCGGTGCGGCACGCGCCAACACGCCGAACGCCAGGTTCGAGGCCAGCATCGCCACCATCACCGGCAGCGCCAGGCCGAGGGCGCCGCGCAGCACCGCCGAGAAGAACGCCGGCGCCACCTCCAGCATCGCCGTGACGTCGGGCAGGGTGGCGCCGATCGGCAGGGCCTCGTAGCTGCGTACCAGCAGGGCGATCATCGCCAGGTGGCCGTTGGCGGCGAAGAACAGCAGCCCGAACGCCATGTAGAACCACTGCCCGATCACGCCGGAATTGACCCCGCGCAGCGGATCGCTCATCTGCGCGAACGCCAGCCCGGTGCCCTGGGAGATCAGTTCCCCGGCCAGGGCGCCGGCCTCGAACACCAGCCGCAGCATGAAGCCCATGGCCACGCCGATCGCCAGCTCGCGGGCGACGGTGAGCACCGTGACGGCGTCGAAGCCGGTCCACTCGGGCACGGGCGGCAGGATCGGCGCCAGCGCCGCGGCGAGCGCCAGCGACGCCAGCACCCGGATCCGGGCCGGGATCGCGCGGGTGCCGATCAGCGGCATCGCCATCAGCAGCGCGCCGACCCGCAATCCGGTCCACAGCAGCGCGCCGATCATGCCGAAGGCCTGCTGGCCGTCGATGGCCATGGCGGTGGCGGTATCCACTGGCTAGCCGATCAGGTGCGGGATCCGCTGGAACAGCGTGATCGTGTAGTCGACCAGATAGATCAACAGGAAGCTGCCGAGCGCGAACAGCGCCGCGGTCAGCGCCGCCGCCTTGGCGATGAAGGCGATGGTCGGCTCGTTGAGCTGGGTGGCGGCCTGCACCACGCCGACGACCACGCCGACCACCAGCACCGTCATCAGCAGCGGGCCGCCGACCCACAGCGCCACCTGCAGGCCGAGGCGCAGTTCGGTGAGGGCGAGTTCGGGAGTCATTGGAAAGCCGGGAATGGGGAGTGGGGAATGGGGAATCGCAAAGCAGGGAAGACGTCGGCCGACTGGATCGGCGGGAGTTGATGTAGGCGGTCGGTTTTCACGATTCCCGATTCCCCATTCCCGATTCCCGCCAGCTTCAATTGAAGCTGGCGGCAAGCGTGCCGACGGTAAGCACCCAACCATCGACCAGCACGAACAGCAGGATCTTGAACGGCGCCGAGACCAGCATCGGTGAGAGCATCATCATGCCCATCGACATCAGCACGCTGGCCACCACCAGGTCGATGATGATGAAGGGGATGAAGATCAGGAATCCGATTTCGAACGCGGTCTTCAGCTCGCTGGTGACGAACGATGCCACCAGCACCTGGAACGGCACGTCGGCGGGGCCGGCATAGGTGTCGTGGCCGGCCAGGCCGGCGAAGGTCATCAGGTCGGTCTCGCGCACCTGCGCCAGCATGAAGGCGCGCAGCGGTTCGGTGCCGAGGGCCCAGGCGGCGCGGAAGTCGATCTCGCCGTTGAGATAGGGGCCGAACCCCGCGCTCCAGGCCTTCTCCCACACCGGCGTCATGACCAGCGCGGTGAGGAACAGCGCCAGCCCCACCAGCACCTGGTTGGACGGTGTCTGGCCGGTCCCCAACGCCTGCCGCAGCAGGCCGAGCACGATGATGATGCGGGTGAACGCGGTCAGCACCAGCAGCATCGACGGGATCAGGGTGATCGCCGTCATCAGCAGCAGGGTCTGCAGCGGCAGGCTCACCGGCGCATCGCCGATGTTGGCCACGGTGATGTCGGGCAGCGCCGGCAGCTGCGGCGCGGCGGCGGGCGCCGCCATCGACAGCAGCGGCAGGGCGAGCAGGAAGATCCCGACGAGGGCGGTCAGGCAATGGCGGAACATGTCAGGGCCCCTTGCGTAGCCGCTGTGCCAGCAGCTGGGAGAAGTCGGGAAGTTTCTTGAACTGCGGCATCTGCGCCGCGGGCGCCTCGGGCAGCGGCTGCGGCAGCCGGTGCAGCGTGCGCACGGTGCCGGGGCCGACGCCGAGCAGCAGCTGGTCGTTGCCGACCTGCACCACCAACGCGCGCTCCTTGGCGCCGAGCTGCACGCTGGCGACGATGCGCAGCCCGTCGGCCTGGCGGAATCCGCCGCCGGGCATGCGCTTGAGCAGCCAGGCCAGGCCGACGATCAGGCCGAGCACCAGCACCAGGGCGAAGAACCCGCCGATCAGGCCGGGTCCCGACGGTGCATGGGCGCCGACCCTGGCGGCGGCGGGCGCCGCGGCGGTGGCTGCGGTGGCCGCGGCAAGGATCACCGCAACCTCCGGATCCGCTCACTCGGGCTGACCACGTCGGTGAGGCGCATGCCGAAGCGGTCGTTGATCACCACCACCTCGCCGTGGGCGATCAGGGTGCCGTTGACGTAGACGTCGAGCGGCTCGCCGGCGCCGCGCTCGAGCTCGATCACCGAGCCGCGGTTGAGTTGCAGCAGGTTGCGGATCGGCATGCGGGTGCGGCCGACTTCCAGCGAGAGCGCCACCGGCACGTCCAGGATCATGTCCAGGCTCAGGTCCTGGGCTTCGCCGGCGGACTCGGGTTGCAGGTCGTCGAACTCGGCGGGGCTGGCCGCCAGGGCGTCGTTGGGGTTCATGCTTGCGTTTCCTGGATGTCGGGGAGGCGTGCCGGCTCGGTGCCGGGCGGTCTGGTGGCGACGATCTTCACCACGTTGTTGCCGTTGGCGGTGCCGAACTCGCCGGTGAAGACGGGGATGTTCTCCACGCACACCGGCACGTGGCGCGGCAGGTCGATCAGCAGGACGTCGCCGACCTTCAGGCGGGTGAGCTGGCGCAGGTCGATGCGCTTGTTCGCCAGCACGCTGGAGACGGTGACCTCGGCGGACTGCAGCTGCTCGCGCAGCATCTCGTTCCAGCTGTCGTCGCGATCGATGCGGTCGCTCTGGATGCCGGCGTCGAGCAGCTCGCGGATCGGCTCGAGCATCGAGTAGGGCAGGGTGACGTGGATCTCGCCGCCGCCGCCTTCCAGCTCGACGTGGAAGCGGCTGACCACCACGTATTCGCGCGGGGTGACGATGTTGGCGAAGTGCGGGTTGACCTCGGAATTGATGTACTCGAACTGCACGTCCAGCACCGGCGCCCACGCCTCGGCCAGGTCGGCGAAGGTCTGCTTGAGCATCAGCTGGATCACCCGCATCTCGGTCGGCGTGAAGTCGCGTCCCTCGATCCGGGTGGGATAGCGACCGTCGCCGCCGAAGAAGTTGTCGACCACGCTGAACACCAGTTTCGGCTCGAACACGATCAGCCCGGTGCCGCGCAGCGGCTTGAAACGGATCAGGTTGAGGTTGGTGGGCACGTACAGCTGGTGCAGGTAGTCGCCGAACTTGACCAGCTCGATCCCGCGCACCGACAGTTCGGCGGACCGGCGGATGAGATTGAACAGGCCGATCCGCCACAGCCGCACGAAGCGCTCGTTGACCATCTCCAGGGTCGGCATCCGGCCGCGGATGATCCGGTCCTGGCTGGCGAAGTCGTACGAGACGGCTTCGCCGGGCGCAGGCTCCGGCTCGGTGTCGACCACGCCGGAATCCACGCCGTGCAGCAGCGCATCGATCTCTTCCTGCGAGAGCAGGTCATTGCTCATGGCGATCCCTACTGGGTGACGAAGCTGGTGAACAGGAGCGCGTCGGCGCCGGGGTGGCCCGTCTCGGCCTCGAGCAGCTGCTGCACCTCGGCCAGGGCCGCGGCCTGCAGGCGTTCCCTGCCGGCGCGGTCGGCGATGCCGGTGCTGGTCTGCTGCGCGAACAGCATCAGCAGGCGCGCGCGGATCGCCGGGGCGTGCTGCTGCAGCTGGGCGAACGCGACCGGGTCGCGGGACATCAGCTGCACCTCGACCTGCAGGTAGCGCGGGCTGCCGGCGGGGCCGGCGAGGTTCACCACGAACGGCGGGGCGAGCGGGAAGTACTGGGCCGGGGCAGGCAGGGCGGCGGCCGGCTCGGCGGCGGCGTCGCGCCCGAGCAGCATCCAGGCGACGCCGGCGCCGGCGGCGGCCAGCATCGCGACGGCGACGAGGATGAGGACGAGCCGCTTGTGGCCCTTCTTCGGGGGTGGGATCTGGGATCTGGCGGTGTCTGCTGCGGCGGCCACGTGCGGAGGTCTCTTGCGGGGTTCGCCGTACAGATGCAATCGCCGTGCCGCGACGGCGGCGGTTTCCCGGCGGCCGCGTGCTCGCCGGCCCGGTATCGGCCTCCGGTCGCGCGGCGGTCGATCCGGCACCGACCTCCGGTCGCGCCGGGTCCCGCCGTCCGGGGACCGGCGCGGCGGAATCCCGTCGCCGGTTCCCTTCAGTCGGGGCAGATCTGGCATGGCGCCGCGCCGGCGCCGCCCGCACCGCGTAGAGCGGAGCTTGCTCCGCGACTCCCGATTCCGGAGCCCGCACAAGCCGGGCAGGCCCGGCGCTACGTGGAGGGGTCCGCGGCCGCAGGGCGCGCGTGCCGCGCGTCAGGCGTAGGCGTCGAGCAGGCCGCGGGCGGCCAGCGCCGCTGGCTGCGGCGCGCCGTCCTCGCCGGGAACGGTGCCGCCGCCGATGCCGCGTGCCTGCTGTGCGGCGGCGCCGTCCTGGCGTGCCTGCTGGCCGACGTCGGCGTGGGCCAGCTGGAGGCCCTGGGCGCCGAGCATGTCGCGCAGGCGCGGCAGGCTCGCCTCCAGCGCCTGGCGGACCTCGAGCTGGGCGCTGGTGAAGTCGGCGCTGACACGGTCGCCATCCAGGCGCAGCCGCACCTCGATCGGGCCCAGGTCGTGCGGGTTGATGCGGATTTGAGCGTGGCCGATCTTCTGGTCGGCGAGCCAGTGCAGGCGCGTGCCGACGGCTTCGGCGAAGTCGTCGCGATGCAGGTCCGGGGTCGGGGTGAGCGGCGGGGCCAGCACCGCGGGCGCCTCGCGAGGCGCCTGGGCAGGGGCTGCCGGCGCGACCAGGAAGGCCGGCGGCGGCGCCTCGCCATCGCTGCGCGCGACGGCGAGGACAAGCGGTTCGGCAGCCGGCGGCACGGCCGGCTCGGCGACCGGCGCCTGTGCCGTCGGCTGCTCCCGGGCGGTGGCGGTTGCGGCGGCCTGGATCGCGGCGCCGGCGAGGGCGCCTGGTGCGGTGATGGCCCGAGCCGGCGTCGCGGCGGCCTCGCCATCGCTGCCCGCCGCCGTTGCGGCCAGCTGCGACCAGGCCGCCGCACCGGCGTCGGGACCCGCCTCGGCCGCGGCCTGCGCCGTGCCGGGCGATACGAGGGCGGCTAGGCCGAGTGCGGCGAGCCCCTGCGGCGGCCAGGGCTGGGCGGCGTTCGCGGCGAACGCGGGGGCGTCCCCCCCCGGCTCGTCGGAGCGCTCGTGTTCGACCGCGGCGCCCTCGCGTCCCTCCGCGGGCGGCCGCGCCGCAGCGTCCGTGCCGCGGTCCGGGTCGTGCGGCCGCTGTCGTGCCTCGCCGGCCCCGTTGCCGGCGGACCAGCGCTGGTCGGGGCCGCGGTCGATCATGCCGGCGAACGGGCCGGCTGCATCGTCGCCGCCGGCGTCCCGGCGGGCGCCGGGCCCGCGCGCCGGGCTCGTGGATGGCTGCACGGCCGGGTCGAAGCCGGGCATGTTCATCAGTGGTTCCCCTCGTTGGCGGCGATCGACAGCGCGCGCATGCGGCGCGCGCCGAGGTCGTCCATCTCGCGCTGGCTGCGGCGCTCGTCGACCTGGCGCTCCTGGGCGCGGTAGCTGGCGGCGAGTTGCTCGAGCACCTGCTTGTCGCGGCTGGCCAGCAGCAGGCGGGCACGCTCCACATCGACCGTGCGGCGGCTGCTGTCGACGGTGCGGCGCTGCTGCTCCACCGCGCTCTGCAGGCGTTCCAGGAACGCGCGGTGGTTGGCCAGCTGCGCCGGGCTGGTCGCGGCGCTGCCGTTGTTGCCGTACTCGTCGGCGTAGCGGCGCAATTCCTCCAGCCGCTGCTCGTGCAGCGCCAGCGTGCGCTGGCGTTCGGCGAGGTCGCGGGCGATGGCGTCTTCGTGCTCCTGTGCGCGCAGCAGCAGCGGGTCGATCCGGCGGGACTGCATCATGCGGCGATTTCCTCGGGCGAAGCGGGGGGCGCCGGCTCGAGCAGCCGGGCGAGCGCGTCGCGGCTGTGGTCGAGGTCGGCGGCGCGGGCGACGTCCTGGCCGAGGAAGGCCATGATCTCGGGCCAGCGGTCCAGCGCCTCGTCCACGGCCGGGTCGCCGCCGCGCTGGTAGGCGCCGATGGCGATCAGGTCGCGATGGCTGTTGTAGGCCGAGACCAGGCGCTTGAGCGCGCGGATGCGCTCGCGCCAGGTCTCGTCGGCGATCTCGGTGACCACCCGGCTGACCGAGGACTCGACGTCGATCGCCGGATAGAGCCCGGCGTCGGCGATCCGCCGCGACAGCAGGATGTGGCCGTCGAGGATGGCGCGGGCGGCGTCGGCGATCGGGTCCTGCGGGTCGTCGCCCTCGGTGAGCACGGTGTAGAACGCGGTGATCGAGCCGCGCCCGGCGGCGCCGTTGCCGGCGCGCTCGACCAGCGCCGGCAGGCGTGCGAAGACCGACGGCGGATAGCCGCGGGTGGTCGGCGGCTCGCCCACGGACAGGCCGATCTCGCGCTGCGCCTGGGCGAAGCGTGTCAGCGAGTCCATCAGCAGCAGCACGTTCAGGCCCTGGTCGCGGAACCACTCGGCGATGGCGGTGGCGCGGTAGGCGCCCTGCAGGCGCGCCAGCGGCGGGCGGTCGGCGGGGGCGGCAACCACCACGGCGCGGCGCAGGCCTTCCTCTCCCAGGGTGGTCTCGACGAAATCGCGCACCTCGCGGCCGCGCTCGCCGATCAGGCCGACGACGATCACGTCGGCGGCGGTGTAGCGGGTCATCATGCCCAGCAGGGTCGACTTGCCGACGCCGGAGCCGGCGAACAGGCCGACGCGCTGGCCGCGGCCGATCGGCAGCAGCGCGTTGATCGCGCGTACCCCGACATCGAGCGGCTGGATGATCGGCTCGCGCGCCAGCGGGTTGATGGCGATGCCGGCCAAGCCGACGGTGGCTTCGGCGCGCAGCGGGCCTTTGCCGTCCAGCGGCACGCCGTCGCTGTCGATGACGCGACCGAGCAGGCCTTCGCCGACCTCGACCCGCCCGCGCCGGCGCAGCGGTACCACCCGGGCGTTGGGCAGCAGCCCGTGCAGTTCGGCGCTGGGCATCAGGTAGATGCGCTCGCCGGCGAAACCGACGACCTCGGCGTCGACCCAGCCGCCGTCGGCGACCTCGACCCGGCAGGTGGCGCCGAGCGGCGCCTCGCAGCCGACCGCTTCCAGGGTCAGCCCGACCGCGCGGCGCAGGATGCCCTCGCGGATCAGGCCGCGGCCGGCGGCAGGATCGGGGCCGGCGGCGCCCAGTCGTGTCGCCAGGCGCAGGTTGCGCGCGGCCAGCCAGTCGGCCGGCACCGCGGCGGTGGTGTGACCGGGCGCGGCGCTCACGCGCGCGCCCCGGCACGGTGGATGACGGTCTCGAGCGCGCCGCGCAGGCGTGCCTCCAGGGTCCCGTCGATGCGCACGCTCTCGGCGTGCAGGCGCAGGTCGCCGCGGGCCAGGCCGTGGTCGGCCACCAGCCGCGTGGCCGGCAGCAGCGACAGCACCGGGGTCAGTGCAGCGATGTCGTCGGGGTGCAGCCGCACCTCGACCTCGCGGCTGGCGCCGCCGACCGCGTCGACCGCTTCGCCGACCAGTTCCGAGAGCAGCATGGGATCGGACTGGTAGGCCCGGCCGACCAGGCTGCCGGCGATGCGCACCGCCAGCTCGCCCAGCGCCGCGACCACCTCGTCCTCGAGGCGGGCGAACGGGCGCGAGAAGTTGTCGAGGATGCCCTCGATCTGCGCGGTCAGCCGCCGCACCTCGGACTGGCCCTGTGCGAAGCCTTCGGCGTGGCCGGCGGCAAAGCCGGCCTCGTGGCCTTCGCGGCGCGCGTCGTCGACGATCCCCTGGATCTCCTCCAGGCTCGGCGGCCGCGGGATCTCCTCCTCGCGCCCGGGCGGGGCGGGGTCGGGCGCGGCGTCCATCGCCGGCGCCAGCCAGCGCACCACCGCGCTCATACCAGTTCCTCGGCGGCGCCGCCCTGCAGGGCGATGGCGCCCTCGTCGCCCAGGCGCCGCACGACCGCCAGGATCTCCTTCTGCGCCGCCTCGACGTCGGACAGCCGCACCGGACCGCGCGCCTCCATGTCTTCGACCAGGATCTCGGCGGCGCGCTGCGACATGTTGCGGGTGATCTTGTCGCGGACCTTGAGGTCGGCGCCGCGCAGGGCGATGCCCAGGCGCTCGCCGTTGACCTCGCGCAGCACGATCTGCAGCTCGCGGTCATCGAGGTCGACCAGGTCGTCGAACACGAACATCAGGTCCTGGATCCGCTGGCCCAGCTGCTGGTCGATCTTGCCGATCGCGCCGAGGATCGCCTGGTCCTGTCCGGAGTCCATGAAGTTGAGGATGTTGGCGGCGACCTTGATCCCGCCGACGTTGGAGGACTTCAGGTTCTGGTTGCCTGCGAACTGGCGCTCCATGATCTCGTTGAGCTCGTTGAGCGCATTCGGCGGAATGCCGTCGAGCGTGGCGATGCGCAGCAGTACGTCGGCGCGGGTGCGCTCCGGCATCAGCTGCAGGGCCTCGGCCGCCTGGTCGCCGTCCAGGTGCGAGAGCACGATGGCGATGATCTGTGGATGTTCGTTGCGGACCAGGTCGTAGATCGCGCGCGGGTCCATCCACTTGAGGGTGTCGAGGCCGGTGGTGTTGCGGCCGAGCAGGATGCGGTCGATCAGCCCGCCGGCCTTGTCGGCCCCGAGCGCCTGGATCAGCACGTTGCGGATGTAGTCGTCGGCACCGACGCCAACCGAGGTCTGGCGCTCCAGTTCGTTCCTGAAGTCGTCCATCACCCCGAGCACCTGCTCGCGGGTGACGCCGCTCATGGTGGCCATGGCCAGCCCGAGCTTCTGTACTTCCTTGGCGCCCATGTGCTTGAGCACCTCGGCTGCGTCGGCCTCGCCCAGCGACAGCAGCAGCACGGCGGCACGCTGCACGCCGGTCATCTCGTCGGTCTCAGACTGCGGCTTCATTGCCCAACCATCCCTTCACGACCTGCGCGACCTGCTTGGAATCGGCCTGCACCGCCTCGCGCGCATGGCGCAGGCGGTCGTCGTAGGCGTTCGAGGCCAGTGCGATCGGCTGTGCCGCGGCGATCTTCGCGGTGTCCTCGGCCAAGCCCGGAATCTCGTCCTCGACCACGTTCACGTCCTGGGCCGCCGCGGCGCCACGTTTGCCAGGGCCGGGATCGCTGATCTGGCGCACCGCGGGGCGTACCACGCCGAACAGCAGTGCCAGCACCACCAGCGCACCGGCCGCCAGACGCGCGATGTCGCGCACCCGAGGGTCCTGCCACCAGCTGCCGTCGACGTCGATCGCGTCTGTCTGCTCACGCACGAAAGGCGCGTTCATCACCGATACGCTATCGCCGCGCTCTTCGTTGAAGCCGACTGCCTGGCGCACCAGGGCCTCGATGCGCTGCAGCTCGGCTTCGCTCAACGGTTGCAGTTCGGTCCCACCATCGGCACCGACGCGCGGGATGTGATCGACCAGCACCGCGGCAGTGACCCGGCGGATGCGGCCGGGCGGCTGGCGGGTGTGCTGCAGGGTGCGGTCGAGCTCGAAGTTGCGGGTAGCGCTGCGCGTGACGTCGCGCACCGGGGCGTCGCCGGCCTTGGCTCCGGTTTCGGCGTCGCCGGCGGCGGCCACGATCTCGGGCGTGTTGCTGGCGGCGCCGGGGACGCCCTCCGGGCCTTCGGCGCTGGCGATGGAGTTCTCGCTGACCTGTTCGCTGCGCAGCTTGGCGGGATCGGCGTTGAACAGTTCGCGCGCCTCTTCGCTGGCCGAGAAGTCCATATCCACCGTGACCTCGGCGTTGACCCGGCCGGACCCGGTCATCGGTTCCAGCAGCTCGCGGATGCGCTGGTTGAACGAGGTCTCCTGGCGCCGGACCTGCTCGAACTGCTGCGCGCTCAGCGCCGACTCGCTGTCGCCTCCGGTGTCGCTGAGCAGACGGCCGCTCTGGTCGACCACGGTGACGCGCTCGGGCGCCAGATCGGGAATGCTCGAGGCCACCAGGTGCACGATGGCGTCGACCTGGTTGCGCTCCAGGCGCGCGCCGCCGCGCAGGTCCAGCACCACCGAGGCGCTGGCGACCTCGCGCTGGCGGGTGAAGGCGCTGGGCTTGGGGATCGCCAGGTGGACGCGGGCATCGCGGACCGAGCGCAGGGTGCCGATGGTGCGTACCAGCTCGGTTTCCAGCGCGTGCTGGTAGCGCGCGGTCTCGACGAACTGGCTGACGCCGAAGCCGGGGTCGCGCTCCATCAGCTCGAAGCCGAGGCGGCCGCTGTCGGCCACGCCGGAACCGGCCAGCTTCAGCCTGGCGTCGTGCACGTGTTCCTCCGGCACCGAGATCGCGCCGGTGGCCTGATCCAGGCGGAACGGGATCTTCGCGGTGCGCAGCAGGTCGGTGGCCTCGGAGGTCGCCTGGGCGTCCAGGCCGGCATACAGCGGCGTGTACTGCGGCTTCTGCGACCAGAAGAACACCATCAGTCCGACCGCCACCGCTGCGGCGAGCAGCAGCATCTTGCCCAGGCGCGGCGCCAGTTGCATTTCCTGCAGCCGGTCGAGCACCTGCACGGCCCTGTCGCCGGTCCTGCCGGCGTCGAGCGTGTCCCTGGAGAGCGAAATGGCCATGTGCGATCAGGTCCGGTCGGTTACAGCGGCATGTTCAGGACGTCCTGGTACGCCTGTACCAGTCGGTTGCGCACTTCCACGGTGGCGCGGAACGCCACCTGAGATTGCTGGGCGGCGACCATCACCTTGGCCAGATCCGCGCCCGGTTCGCCCAGTTCGAACGCCCGCACCAGCTCGCCGGTACGGTGCTGCGCGCTGTTCACCCCCTCCATCGCCCCGCGCAGGGTCTCGCCGAAGCCGACGCGACCCGGCTGCTGCAGCTGGCCCGGCGCGCCGACCCCGCCGAGGCCGCCGATCGCGTCGCCGCGAGGCGCATCGGCCACCCGGGCAGGCACGGCCTGGCCCATCTGGGATTGGTAGCTGCGGATCTGGGAAAGGACGGAATCGACCGAGTAGCTCATGGGTTGACCGGGACACGGTGGCGTCGGGCTGGGCGATGCAAGTCGTGTGCCGCGACCGCGCCGGAATCGTGACGCCGCGCATTCAAGCCCCGGCCAGCTCCGCGTTCTCGCGCTCGATCCCGTACTTGCGCAACTTTTCGGCCAGGGTGGTGCGGCGCAGCCCCAGCAGCTGGGCGGCATGGGCAACGACGCCCTCGGTACGCGCCAGCGCCTCGCGGATCAGGGTCAGTTCGATGCGGGCGATGTGGTCGCGCAGATCGATCCCGTCCTCGGGCAGCCCGACTGCCTGTTCCGCGACGGCATCGCCGGCGGTCGGGACGAACGCGCCGACGCCTGTGTCCGGCGCCGGCGCCGGTATCTCGGCGACGTGCTCGCGATAGCGCTGCGGCAGGTCCTGCACCCGCACCAGGCCACCGGGATTGAGCACCGCCAGGCGCTCGACCAGGTTGGCCAGCTCGCGCACGTTGCCCGGCCAGGCATAGCCGGCCAGCGCGGCCAGCGTGTCGGAGGCGAAGCGCACTTCGCCGCGGCCGCTGCGGCCCAGCTGCGCGGCGATGGTGGCGACCAGCACCGGCAGGTCGTCGCGACGGTCGCGCAGCGACGGCATCTCGATCGGGAACACGTTGAGGCGGTAGAACAGATCCTCGCGGAACTGGCCGTCGCCGATGCGCGCCTCGAGATTGCGGTGGGTGGCGGCGATCACCCGCACGTTGCACTTGATGGTCTGGTTGCCGCCGACGCGCTCGAAGCAGCGTTCCTGCAGCACCCGCAACAGCTTGACCTGCATCGGCAGGCTCATGTCGCCGATCTCGTCGAGCAGCAGGGTGCCGCCCTCGGCCATCTCGAAGCGGCCCTTGCGCGCGGTCAGCGCACCGGTGAACGCCCCCTTCTCATGGCCGAACAACTCGCTTTCCAGCAACTCGGCCGGGATGGCGCCGCAGTTGATCGCCACGAACGGGCCGTCGCGGCGCGTCGACTGCCGGTGGATGGCGCGCGCCACGACTTCCTTGCCGGTGCCCGATTCGCCGAGCACCAGCACGGTCGTGTCGAAGCCGGCGACCTGGTCGATCATCTTCCGCAGGCGCTGCACCGCGGCGCTGTCGCCGGTGGGGCCGCCGCCCCGGTCGACGCCGGCCTGGTGCTCGGCGTCCAGGCGCTTGAGGCTGGCGCGGCGCAGCAGCGCCTCGAGCTGGGCGTGGCGCAGCGGCTGATCCAGCGCCCACACGCCGGCCTCATGCAGGCCCTGGGCCCTGGAGAACGCCGCCGGCTCGTCCTGCAGCAGCAGCACCGGCGGCGGCAGCGCCGAGGCCGACAGCCAGGAGAAGAAGCCGCGCGCGGCGGCGCCGTCCTCCAGGCCGCCGACCACCAGCGCCATCCATTCGCCGGGGCGGTGGCGGGCGGTGGGCGCATCGGCGATATCCGCCACCCAACGTGGCTTCATGTCCATGAACTCGAGCAGCGTGCAGACGCGCTCGGCGCGCTCGGCGTCGCTGTCGATCACCAGGATGCGGGGCTCGCTCATGACGCTTCACCTCTGTGCAGGCTTTCCAGGATCGCCATGACGTCCTGGAGGTAGGAGAGCTTGCTGACGAAGTTGTCGGCGCCGGCGCGCATCGCGTGCTCGCGGTGCTCGGCGTCGTCGAAATGGCTGGCCACGACGATGTAGGGCGGATCGTCCTGGGCCTTGATCAGGCGGGCGGCCTGCAGGCCGCCCATCTCGGGCATCGCCAGGTCCATCAGCACGACCGCCGGGCGCAAGGCCTCGGAGCGCTCGATCGCCTCCAGGCCGTTGCTGGCGGTTCCCACCACCTGCAGCCAGTCCACCTTGCGGAAGTGGCGCAGGGCGGCGTTGATGAAGCCCTCGTGGTCGTCGACCAGCAGTACGGTGATCGTGTTCATCCGGTCGCGTCCTCAGCCCGTGTGGGCGATCGTCGGGGGGCGTCGCGGCGCCGCTGCCGGGCCGGGGCGATGTCGAGCTGGTCGCGGTACTTGGCGACGGTGCGCCGCGCGATGTGCACGCCATTGCGCGCAAGCAACCCGGCGATCGCGTCGTCGGCCAGCGGCCGCTGCGGCGGCTCGGCATCGATCAGGCGCTTGACCATCGCCCGCACCGCGGTGCCGGAGACGTTGGCGCCGTCCAGGCGTACCGCGAAGAAGCGTTTCATCTCGATGGTGCCGCGCGGCGTCTGCAGGTACTTGCCGGTGGTGATGCGCGAGACCGTGGACTCGTGCATGCCGATGGCGTCGGCGACCTCCTTCAGGGTCAGCGGCGCCATCGCCTCGTTGCCGCGCTCCAGGAACCCGGCCTGACGCTCGACGATCACCCGTGCGGTGCGCAGCAGGGTGTCGTAGCGCATCGCCAGACCGCGGCTGAGCCAGCGCGCCTCCTGGAGCAGGGCGCGCAGCTGGCCGTTGGCGGTGGCGTCGCCAACGGCCAGGGCGCGCTCGTACGTGGGATTGACGGCCACGCGCGGGGCGGTGGCGCTGTTCAGGGCCACCCGCCACTGGCCGTCGGCGAACCAGGCGACGGCGTCGGGCACCACGGCGACATTGCCGTCGGGACGCCCGGCCTCGCCGGGCCGCGGATCGAGCGAGAGCACCAGGCGGGCGGCCTCCGCCACGTCCTCCTCGGCCACGCGCAGGCGCAGGGCGATGGCGGCGTGGTCGTGGGCGGCGAGCAGGTCGAGGCAGCTGGCGAGCATCCGCGTCGCCAGCGGTCGGCCGGCGACCGGGGCCGGCAACGAGGCCAGCTGCGCCTGCAGGCATTCCTGCAGGCTCGCGGCGGCGATGCCGGCCGGCTCGCCGTGCAGCAGGCGTTGGCGTACCGCCTCGATGCGCGCCGCGGAGACGTCGAAGCGCGCACAGGCGCGTTGGGTCAATGCGGCCGGGGCGGCATCGAGATAGCCGGCGTCGTCGCAGTGTTCGAGCCAAAAGCCGGCGATCTCCAGTTCGGGCGGCGCCAGTTCCAGTGCCAGGTCCTGCAGGATGCGCACCAGCGGATCGCTGGTGCGGCCGGCGGCGATGCGCGCCATGCCGTCGTCCTGGCCGTCGTGCCAGCCGGCGCCGGGCAGGTCCCACATCGACGATTCGGGCAGTTCGTCGAACGCGGCGACCTCGACCGCGGCGACATCGCCGCCGGCCGCGGGGTCGGCGGGCCGGGCTTCGGCCTCATCCTCCAGTTCCAGCAGCGGATTGAGTTCCAGCGCCTGGCGGACTTCCTGTTCGAGCCGCAGGCTGTCGAGCTGCAGCAGGCGGATCGCCTGCAGCAGCTGCGGCGTCATGTTGAGTTGCTGGCCGAACTGCTGGGCCTGGATCTGGCTGCCTTTCATGATGGCTCCCGGTCGGCACCGATGGCGCGGTGCCCGTGAGCGCATCTTGCGCGGGCGGCGACGGAAGTTGAATCGGGACATCCCCGACCGCCGTCGTCGGCAACCCGACGCCCGTCGGGGGTTTCCCTACACGGGCGCGGCTTTCCGGCGCCGGGTTTCCGGCACGCCCCCGTTCAACCGAGCTCCCGCTCGTGCCGGGCGGCCAGCAGCAGCAGATCGGTGGCGCGGCGACAGCCCAGCGCTTCCATCATCCGCGCACGGTGGGTCTCCACCGTCTTGACGCTGATGCCGAGATCGGCGGCGATCTCCTTGCTGCTGAAGCCGCGGCCGATCTGCCCCAGGATCTGTCGCTGGCGCGGCGACAGCGCGGCCACTCCCACCGGTTTGTCGCGGCCGAACAGCGGCGCCATCATCTTCGTCGACAGCCGGGGGCTCAGGAACACCTCGCCCCGCGCGGCGGTCAGCAGCGCGAGCTCCAGCTCCAGGGGTGCGGCGTCCTTGACGACGAAGCCGGCCGCGCCGCGCGAGAGCGCATCGCGCACGTGCACGGCGTCGTCGTGCATCGACATCATCACCACGCGGGTGGCGGGCAGTGCGTCGAGGATGGCGCTCATCGCGTCGAGCCCGCTGCGCCCCGGCAGCGACAGGTCCATCAGCACGATCTCGGGGCGGTGCAGCATCGCCAGGTCGATCGACTGCTCGGCATTGCTGGCCTCGGCGCAGACGTCGATCCCGGCAAAGCCCTGCAGCAACCGGGTCAGGCCGGCGCGCACGAGGGTATGGTCGTCGACGATCAGTACGCGCACGGTGTCCGGTCGGGGTTCCATCGCGGTCGCGGCCACGATAGCCGAGGCGGCCGCGTTAGGGAATCGCCGGCATCGCGACGCGGCCGTCGGCGGCCGCGTTCAGCGTCGGCTGGCGGCGACCTGTTTGCGGTGCAGCCGGAACAGGTGCTTCTCCAAGGCATCGGACAGGCCCGCCGGCAATTCGCCGAACTGCAGCCACGAACGTTGCATGCCGCCTTCGGCGGCGGCCTCGGCGAGTATCGTCACCGGCAGCTCGAGATGGTCGGGCAGCCATTCGGAGGGTTGCAGATGCAGCACGCCCGTGTCGCCCGCGACGGTCGCGGGGCTTGCCGGTGCGTCCAGCCGGACGCCGCGGTGCGACCAGCGCAGCGCCCGTACCGGCAGGGCATCGTAGGAGCGGCTGACCAGGCGGCCGATCAGCATCAGCATCAGGTCGAGCTTGGCGTCCATGCGCTGGGTCAGCAGCGGCAGCTCGCCGCGCTCCTCGCCGGTGTCGTCCATGCGCAGGTCCTCGACCTGCGACAGGCCGGCCAGCAGGGCCTCGGCCTGCGGCAGCCGGCCGAGGCCGGCGCCGGGGTCGGAGAACAGCTGCGCCGGCAGCTGCAGCTCGCAGCTCAGGGCGTCGTCGAACAGGGCCTGCTCGGCCAGCGCGGCGGACGTCCCGGTCGCGTTCATCATCCCAGCTCCGAATAGGCGCGCGCGGCGTTTCCGGCCTGGCGCATGTCGCGCAGTTCGGCGGCGATGCCGCGCTGCCGCTCCTGCATTCGCGCCGCGAGCGAGTTCTGCATCTGCAGCATGGTCCGCAGCGCGCCCAGCGGCGCGGCGGCGCCTACCGCCTCGACGTAGACCCGCAGCTCGCGATCATACTGCGCGAGCAGCGACTCGGCGGAGGCGAAGTCGTCCTGCTCCAGCGCCTCGGCCAGGGCCTCGAGCCCGGCGTACAGGCGGCCCAGTGTCGGCTCGCTCATGCCGCGCCTCCCGCCGTTGGCAGCTGGCGCTGCCGCTCGGGAATCGCGTTCCAGGCGGCATCGACCTCGGCCAGCAGCGCCAGCGACTCACGCAGGGCCTGGCCGTCGTTGTGCAGATTGGCGGCAGTCAGCCGCCGCACCACGTAGTCGTAGAGGGCGGACAGGTTGCCGGCGATCTCGCCGCCGGCCTCATGGTCCAGCGAGCCGTCGAGGTGGCCGACGATGGCGCAGGCCTCGCCGATCGCCTTGCCCTTGCGGGCCTGGTCGCCCTGCGCCAGGCAGGCCTCGGCGAGACGGATGCGATCGCAGGCGCCGGCGAGCAGCAGCGACACCAGCTTGTGCGGAGCGGCGTCCATCACCGTGCCTTCCAGATGATTCTGCCGGTACTCGGCGGCGAGGGAACGAGGCGACATCGGAATGCTCCTGGGAGTTCGTCGTCAGGCCAGCTGGGCCGACAGGGCGGCCAGCTGCTGGGCGAGGTAGTTGCTGGTGGTCGACAGTTGCGCCATCAGCGAGTCGAGCGCCACGAACTGCGCCTGGTAGCGCTTGGCCGTGGCCTCCATGCGCAGGTCCACGGCCTCGCGCTGCCGCGCGACGTCCTTGAGCTGGTCGTTGATGCCCTTGGTGCGCAGGGTGAAGCTGCCGTCGGTGCCGACGTAGCCCTCCACCGCGCCGGCCAGGCGCGCGGCGAAGCCGCCTTCGCCGGTGAAGGCGGCGGCGATCCTGCCGGCGTTCGCCGCCATCGCGGCGTCGAACTTGGCGCTGTCGAGCACCAGGGTGCCGTCGCTGTTGGGGTAGGCGCGGGTCTGCAGGCCGATGGTCTTCGCGTCCAGGCCCTGCGCGGCGAGTTCGCCCAGCAGGTCGCCCATCATCCCGCGCAGCTGGCTGGCGGCGGCACGCATCTGCGCGTCGCCGGTGAGCGAGGAGGGCGTGTCGGTTTCCTTGTTGTACGAGGTGGCCGAGGCGATCGTCTTGATCGCGGCGTTGTAGGCGCTGACCACGTTCTCCACCGGCTTGCGGCTGGCGGCGGCGTCGTTGGCGACGGTGACGGTGCTGGTGCCGGTCTTCTTCAGCGTCAGGGTCATGCCGGACACGGCATCGGCGATCGCGTTGCCGGCCGAGGTGGTGACCAGGCCGTCGATCGACACCTGCGCGTCGGCGGCGGCGGTCTTCTGCTGCAGTCCGCCGATCAGGGCCGACAGATCGCCGCCCCCTTCGACGACCTCGAACGAGATCGCGTTGGCGGCGCCGGTCCTGGTGGACGCCACGGTCAGGTGCTGGCCGTCGTCGGAGGTCATCAGCGAGGCCTGGATGCCGAGGCTGGCGGCCTTGTCGTTGATCGCGCTGCGGACGTCGGCCAGGCTGCTGCCGGTGGCGATGTCGATCGTCACCGACTCGCCGCCCATGGAGAGCGACAGCTTGCCGGCGTCGAACAGCGTGCCGGTCTCGACCGCGCCGCCCGTCAGCTTGTGGGCGCTGGCCAGCGACAGCACCTCGACCTGGTACTGCCCGGCCGGGGTGCCCTTGCCGACGGTGGCGCCGAGCACGTTGTCGGTGCCGGTGGTGCTGTCGGCCGAGACCGAGCTGACCGAGCGCGCGCCCATCGCGTCGGACTTCTTCAGCGCATCGAGTGCGGTCTTGAGCGCATCGAACGCCGAGCTGACGCTGCCGATGCCGGAGAGCTTGAACTTCGCGACCGATTCGATCTTGTTGAGACGGGCGTCCTGCGGGGCGCGGTCGGCGGCGACCAGCTGGCTGACCATCGCGCTGATGTCGATGCCGGAGCCGATGCCGCCGTAGCCGAATGAATAGTCCGCCATGTGGATCTCCCGTTTGACGATCGCCGCTTGCCGGTGGCCCGGCTCATGAGCAATAGCGGCCCGCGACGGCGGTTCTTTAGGGCCGGCCGGGCGCCGTGCCCGGCGGGGCGACGGAGGCACAAAAGCAGATCCCCTCCGTCGGGGAGGGGATCTGGGTGTTGCCGGCGGGCCGCGGCGGCGGCGCCGTCCGGATCTTCCGCGATCAGCGCAGCAGGCTGAGGACGTTCTGCGGGATCTGGTTGGCCTGGGCCAGCATCGCGGTACCGGCCTGCTGCAGGATCTGCGTGCGCGACAGCTCGGCGGTCTCCTTGGCGAAGTCGGTGTCGCGGATGCGGCTGCGCGACGCGGTCAGGTTCTCGGCGCTGGTGTTGAGGTTGGCGACCACCGAGGTGAAGCGGTTCTGCACCGCACCCAGGTCGGCGCGGGCCGAGTTGATCTGGTCGAGCGCCGCGTCCACCTGCTTCATCGCCAGCGTCGCGCCGGCGAAGGAGCTGATGTCCAGGCCGGAGATGCCGGTGACCGTGCTGTCGGTCGAAGCCTGGGCGCCGGCGCCGTCGAAGCCGGTCAGCGTGCCGTCGTCGGTGCCGCCGAAGGTGATGGCGCTCTCGGACGACACTTCGATCACGCCGGTGCTGGCGTTGAAGCTGGCATTGACGCCGGTCTGGGTGGAGATGTTGTTGATCGCGTCGACCACCTGCGAGGCGCGCTGCGAGGAGGTGCCGACCGCCGACAGGGCGCCGATGCTGACGCCGTTGACGGTCAGATCGCCGTCGGCCACCGCACCGGTGCCCAGGCCGGAAACGGCCGTGGACTGCGCGGTGGACGTGGTGACCGTGCCGCCCAGCGCGACGACGTTGGCGTCGACCGGCGAACTCACGGTGATGGTCTCGTTGGCGTTGGCGCCGACCTGGAACACGAACGAAGGCGCGGTGCCGTCGAGCAGCTTCGTGCCGTTGAAACTGGTCTGGTCGGCGACGCGGTCGATTTCCGACAGCAGCTGGCCGACCTCGGCCTGCAGCGCGGCGCGGTCCGAGGACGAGTTGGTGGCGTTGGCCGACTGCACCGCCAGTTCGCGGATGCGCTGCAGGTTGTTGCCGATCTCGCCCAGCGCGCCTTCGGCGGTCTGCGCCAGCGAGATGCCGTCGTTGGCGTTGCGGGCGGCCTGGTTCATGCCGCGGATCTGGGTGGTGAAGCGCTCCGAGATCGCCAGGCCGGCGGCGTCGTCCTTGGCGCTGTTGATGCGCAGGCCCGAGGACAGGCGCTGGATGGTGGTCGACAGGCTGGCGCTGTTGGCGCCCAGGTTGCGCTGGGCGTTCAGCGAGATGGTGTTGGTGTTGATGACGGACATGTTGCTGGTCTCCTGATGAAGGGAATCCGGCGCGGGTCGCAGGGCCTGGCCGGTTGCTCCGCAGGGGGATGCCGTCTGTTTCGGCCCTGTCCTCTGCTGGAGACGTTAACGACGCCCCGCGGCGAACCTTTAGCGGATCCGGCAAAAAAAGTTGACGCGCGAATCGGGAAGCTGTAGTGCCGCGCGCCGGTCCACGGCGACCACTCCTTCGTGCAGCCGGCGCCCGCTTCGGCTCCGGCACATGCTGCGCCGGGTCGCGACTGCCGTCGCTCCCACAGGGCGGGCGGCATTCACGGGGCGGCATTCGAAGTCGCTGGATCGCATGTGGGAGTGGCGGCGGCATGCCGTCGCTGGCGCGACACCCGCCGAAGGTGTGGCGCCGCAGCGGGCAGTCGCCAAATCGACGGATTAGCGGATCAGGTTGAACAGCGACAGCCGCTGCATCTGGGTGAAGCTGAGCTGCGCGGCTTCCAGCGCGGCCTGTTCCAGGGTGAAGCGGCTGATCGCCTCGGCGTAGTCGAGGTCGCGCATGCCGGACAGCGTGCTTTCGATGGTCAGCGACTGCGAGCCGCGCAGCTCGGTCGCGGTGTCGATCGCCGAGAGCTGGGCGCCGCCGGCCGCGCGCGCGTCGACCAGGTGCGCCTGTGCGCCGGCCACGTCGCGCATCGACTGCTGCAGCAGGTTCTGCTGCGCGGCCTTCTGCTGGTCGCCGACGGGCGCGCTGGAGAGCGCGGCTGTCAGCCGGTCAAGCGTGGCGAACACGTCGCGGGTTCCGGCCGGGCCGATGGTGAACGCGTCCCCCGGGGCGGGTTCCCCTTCGATCCGCATCTGCAGGCCGGCGAAGGCGATGCTCTCCCCGGGCACGTACGTGCCGCTGGCGACCAGCGCGCCGCCGCTGTCGCGGACCTCGTACGCGTCCGCCGCGGTGAAACCGACGGTATGGGTGCCGCCGGTCCACGCCGCCGGGTCGACCAGGCCGAACTGCCGCAGCAGGCCGGTGCCGGTGTTGCCGGCGGCCGCGCTGGCGTCGACGCGGCCGTCGCCGGTGCGCACGCGCATGAACACTTCGCTGCCGGGCTGGCTGTCGGCGACGAACATCCCGGGTGCGATCTCGACGCGGCGCTGGGTCTGGTCACCGCCGTAGACGGCACTGCCGCCGACGATCGAAAACGGCGCGCTCGCGTCGGCGGCGCCGGCAAACAAAAAACGCCCGCTGCCGTCGGTGCTGTTGGCCAGGTCCAGCAGGCCCTGGCGGATGCTGCCGATCTCCTTGGCGATCGCGCTGCGGTCGGCGTCAGAGAGCGCGTCGCTGTTGGCCTGCACGGTGAGTTCGGTGACCCGGCCCATCATCTCCCCGGCCTGCGCCAGCACGTTCTCCTGCAGGCCGAGGCGGTTCTGCACGTTGGCGGCGTTGGCGCCGAAGCGTTCGAGCTCGGCCAGGGCGCGGTCCAGGCCCACCGCGGCGCCGGCGGCGACCGGGTCGTCCTTCGCGGTGAGCAGGCGCTGGCCGGTGCCGAGCTGCTGCTGGATGTGCGCCAGGTTCGCCTGCTTGGACTGGATCAAGGCCAGCGACTGGCTGTACATCATTCCCGTGGAGATGCGGGTGTTCATCGGCGTGTCGCGTTGAGGATGGACTGGAACATCGCGTCGGCGGTGGAGATGATCTGCGCCGCCGCCTGGTAGGCCTGCTGCAGGCGCAGCATGTCGGCGGCCTCCTCGTCGAGGTTGACCCCGGAGACCGAATCGCGCGCGGCCTGCGCCTGGCCGTGGATCACCTGCTGGGCCTCGGCGGAGTACTGCGCCTGGCGCGCGGCCGAGCCCACCGAGGTGGTGAGTCCGGCCACGGCGCCGTTGAGGCTCACGGTACCGCCGTTGAGGGTGCGTGCGTCGTCCAGGTTGGCGAGCAGCGCGGCATTGCCGTTGTCGCTGGAGCCGGCGCCGGTGGGACCGACGGTGAAGACGTCGCCTGCCGCCGGGACGCCGTCGAGGGTCATGCTCCAGCCGTTGGCGCTGAGGGCCTGGCCGGGGACATAGGCGAATGGCCCGGCGCCGTCGATGGTGTACTGGTTGCCGTCGATGAACTCGATGCTCGCCGTCGCCAGCAGGTCCGGATGCGCGGCATCGCCCACCACCGGCTTGCCGGCGATGCCGGTGCCGGTGTTGGCGAGGTCGGCGGAGACCTTGACCGGCGAAGCGGCGGCGATGCGCGAAGGATCGGTGATCGCCACCGAGATCGCGCCGGCCGCACCGGCCGTCGGCTGCAGCAGGAAGCGGTCGCCGTTGGCCGGGGCTCCGCTCACCTCGATCTCGACCCCGTTCACGCGCAGCGGGTCGGCCGCGGTGCCGGTGCCGGTCAGCGGCACGCTGGCGCCGGTGTCGGCGCGGGTCGCGCTCCAGCCGCCGGCGTCGAAGCGCAGCACCACGGCGTGGCCGTCCATGGCGCCGATATCGCCTAGCGACGCCTGCAGCGCCGCGGTCCCGGCGTTGCCGGCGTGGGCGTTCACGTTCGGGACGGGCAGGTCGAAGAACGCACCGCCCATCTGCCCGTACAGGTCCATGCCGGCGGCATGTGCCTGGTTGAAGGCGTCGCCGAGGCCGATCGCGATGCGGCCGAGTTCGGCCAGCGCCGGATCGAGCACGCTGCTGCGGAACTCGAGCAATCCGCCGACGCGGCCGCCCAGGGCGCGTTCGTCGAGGCGGATCTGCTGGCCCTGCGTCTCGAGCGCGATCTGCAGTCGCCCGGGCTGGAACGGGTCGGAGACGGTGGTCAGCCGCGACGCGGTGGCGCCGACCACCAGCGCCTGGCCGCCCGCGGTGACCACGTTGATGGTCGAGCCGTCCTGGGCGACGGCGGAGCCGCCGGTGTATTCGACCAGCTGCGAGACCAGCAGGTCACGGCGGTCGAGCAGGTCGGGCGCGGCGCTGCCGGCGCTGCTGCCGATCTTGCCGTTGAGCTGGGCGATCTCGGCGGCGAGGCGGTTGATCTCGCCGGCCGCGGACTGCAGCCCGGCGTCGACTTCGCCGTCCAGGCGGTCGAACTCGCCGTCGAGCTGGGCGAAGCGCGTCGCCAGGGCGTTGCCCTGGGCCAGCAGGTTCTCGCGCTCGGCGCTGGAGGCGGCGTTGGAGGACAGCGCGCTGACAGAATCGAAGAAGTTCGACCACATCCCGGCGATGCCGGTGGCGTTGTTCGAGACCAGGCTGTCGACCCGGCTGGACAGCCCCGACAGCTGCTGCAGGCGCGCGAGCTCGCCGCCGGCGTCGAGCAGGCGCGAGATCGCCAGCGAGTCGGCGACGCGGTGGATGTCGGCGATCTTGGTGCCGCCGCCGACATGGCCGTAGCCGTAGTCGGTCGGGTTGCGGGTGGTGAAATCGACGCGCTGCCGGCTGTAGCCGGGCGTGTTGATGTTGGCGACGTTGTGGCTGACCGTCGACAGCGCCCGCTGGAAGGCGATCAGCGCGCTGGTACCGGTGGAGAGGACGTTGGACATGCTGGCTTACCTCAACGGCGGACCGCGTCGCCGATCGTCTCCGCGGCGCCGGCCAGCACGCGCCCGGCGTCCTGGACCGCGCCGCCGGAGCGTGCGGCGATGCTGCTGATGACCGACAACGCGCGGCCCATGGTCGGGCCGTTCGCGATCGAGCTGATCTTGTCGGCGTAGGACGGGTCGGTGGCATAGCCGGCGCGTTGCAGGGCACTGGCGAAGCGCCGCACGTCGCCGCCGGACTGTAGCGCGTGGCGGTAGCGCGGGTTGTTCTTCAGCATGCGCACGTAGTCGGCGAAGCTCTCTGCCGGCGAGTCGTAGGCTCGGAAGTCGGCGCGCTCGTTGTGGCGCACGCCGTTGCGGTATTCGTGGGTGTCGACGGTGGCGCGCGCGCCCTTCCAGCCGGTCGCCTTGATCCCGAACAGGTTGTTGGCGGTGGCGCCGTCGCCGCGGGCGATCATGCGCTTGCCCCAGCCGGTCTCCAGCGCCGCCTGGGCGACCAGCGCGCGCGCGTCCACGCCCAGCTCGCGTGCCGCCCGTTGCGCATGCGACCAGATCTTCGCGACGAACTGCTCCGGGCTGCGCGGCGGAAACGCCGTGGCTGCCTGGCCGGCGGGGGCTTCGGCCGCGGGCGCGCGTTCGGCGGCGGGCGCCGATTTCACCGCGCTTGCGGCGAGGATCCAGTCGCGCGGCGTCGATGGTTCCCCGGCCTCGCGGGTGCCGCCGTTGCGACCGGCGATCAGGTCGAGGACCTGCTCGACCGGACCGGCCGGCCATTCGTGCGATCGCGCCTGGGTGGACGGCTGCGCCGCGGGCGCGGACTGCAGCGGGTCGCGGCCGATGCCGTCCAGTGCATAGGCGCGCGCGGCTTTGGTGCGGTCTGCCGGCGTTGTCGCGCCGCCGCCGAGTTGGCGCGCGATCACCTCCGACAGGCCGAGGCCGCGGCCCGCGGTCATCGACTTGGCCAGTTGCTGGTCGTACATGTCGCGGAACAGCTGGTTCTCGCCGGGGAACAGCGCGTCGCCGAAGCTGGCGTCGCGCATGCTCTTGATCAGCATCTGCGCGAACACGCCCTCGAACTGGCGCGCGACCTCGTCGATGCGCGCGGCATCGGGACGGGCGGCCTGCTGCAGTTCGATGGGTGCCTCGATGCGCATCAGATCACCTCCAGCTCCGCGCGCAGCGCCCCGGCCTGCTTCAGCGCTTCCAGGATCGCGATCAGGTCGCCCGGAGCCGCGCCGACCGCGTTCACGGCGCGCACGATCTCGTCGAGCGAGGTGCCGCCGGCGAACTTGAACATCCGGCTTCCGGATTCGGACACGTCGACGCCGGAGCGCGGCGCGACCACGGTCTCGCCGCGGCCAAAGGCACCGGGCTGGCTGACGTCGATGCTCTCGGTGATGGTGACGGTGAGCGAGCCGTGCGAGATCGCCGCCGGCATCACCTGCACCTGCGAACCGATCACCACGGTGCCGGTGCGCGAGTTGACGATCACCTTGGCCGCGGCCACGCCGGGGGTCAGCTCGAGGTTTTCGACCTGGGCCAGGAAGCCGACCCGCGCGCTGGGGTCGTAGGGCGCGCGCACGGAGACGGTGACGCCGTCCATGGCGCGTGCGGTCCCGGGCCCGAACGCCGCGTCCAGCGCCTGCACCATGCGCGAGACGGTGGTGAAGTCGTTGCGGTTGAGGTTGAGGGTCAGCTCGCCGGCGTTCTCGAAGCCGCCGGGCACGGCGCGCTCCACCATGCCGCCATTGGGGATGCGCCCGACGCTGGGCACGTTGACCGAGACCCGTGAGCCGTCGCGTCCCTGGGCGCCGAATCCGCCGACCACCAGGCTGCCCTGGGCGATCGCGTAGACCTGCCCGTCGGCGCCCTTGAGCGGTGCCATCAGCAGGGTGCCGCCGCGCAGCGACACCGCATTGGCGACCGAGGAGACGGTGACGTCGAGGGTCTGGCCGGGTTTGGCGAACGGCGGCAGCTCGGCGTGGATCGCCACCGCCGCGACGTTCTTGAGCTGCGGGTTGACGTTGGAAGGCACCGTCACGCCGAGCTCGTTGAGCATGTTCTTCAGGCTCTGCACGGTGAAGGGCGCCTGGCTGGTGCGGTCGCCGCTGCCGTCCAGGCCGACCACCAGGCCGTAGCCGACCAGGGCGTTGCCGCGCACCCCGCCGACGCTGGCCAGGTCCTTGATCCGCTCGGCCTGGGCGGGCAGGGCGGCGAACAGCGCGGCGAGGGCCAGCAGCGTGGTGAGGCCGCCTGCCGGGAACGCGGGTCTTTTCAGCCTGCTCATCACCGTCATCCTGCTCAGTAGGGGTAGAGACGCGAGTTGAAGAACCGGCTCAGCCAGCCCATCGAGTTGGACTGGGCGATGGCGCCGCGGCCGCCGTAGGCGATGCGGGCATCGGCCACCCGGCCCGAAGGCACGGTGTTGTCCGGACCGATATCGGCCGGGCGCACGATTCCCTGAATCTGGACCAGCTCGTCGCCCTGGTTCAGGCGCATGTCCTTCTGGCCCTCGACCACCAGGTTGCCGTTGGGCAGCACGTCGACCACGGTCACGGTCAGCTGGCCCTGCAGCTTGTTGCTCTGGGCGCTGCGGCCGGTGCCGTCGAAGTCGCGGCCGCCGCTGACCGATGCACTGAGCACGTCGCGGCCGCCGATGGTCACCGGCGCGCCGAACACCGAAGGGGCCGCCAGGCTGAATTCGCTTTCCTTGCCGACGCTGGTGCTGGCGGCGGTCTGCGCGGTGGTGTTCTCGAGCAGGTTGATCGTCAGCAGATCGCCGATGCCGCGAGCGCGGCGGTCCGAGAACAGCGCCAGGCCGCCGCCGTTGCCGCCAGCCTGGTAGATCCCGCCGGCATTGGGGGCCGCGGCAGGGGTCGCCGCTTGCTGGCCGTAGGCGCCCGCCGGCGCCATCGGCTGGCCGTAGGCGCGGGCCAGCGGCGGGTAGGGCCGCATGTCGCCGGCGGCGGCGCAGCCTGCCAGCAGGACCGGGCAGAGTGCGGCGGTCAGCAGCCGCAGGTGGGATCGGGAGACGTTCATCGCGGCACTCAGACGTTGTTGTTGAGGTAACCGAGCATGGAGTCGGTGGTGGAGATGGCCTTGGCGTTCATTTCGTAGGCGCGCTGGGTCTCGATCATGCTCACCAGCTCCTCGACCACGTTGACGTTGCTGCCCTCCAGCGCACCTTGCTCGAGTGCGCCCAGGCCGTTCAGGCCGGGCGTGCCGTTCTGCGCGGGGCCGGACGCGGTGGTCTCGAGGTAGAGGTTCTCGCCGCGCGCCTGCAGGCCGGCGGGGTTGACGAAATCGGTCAGGGTGAGGGCGCCGATCTCCAGCGCCTGGGCCTCGCCGCTCATCTGCACGCTGATGGTGCCGTCGTTGCCGATGGTCACCGACTGCGCGCCCTCGGGCACCTGGATGCCGGGCTGCACCGGATAGCCACTGCTGGTGACCAGTTCGCCCTGGGCGCTGATCTGGAAGCTGCCGTCGCGGGTGTAGGCCGGGGTGCCATCGGGCATCAGCACTTCGAAGAAGCCGCGGCCGTTGACCATCACGTCGAGCGCGCGGCCGGTCTGCTGCGGGTTGCCTTGCTGGAAGTCCTTGGCGGTGGAGACCACGCGCACGCCGGTGCCGAGCTGCAGGCCGGACGGGAGCTGGGTCTGGTTGGAGGTGGCGCCACCCGGCTGGCGGACCTGCTGGTACAGCAGGTCCTCGAAGTTGGCGCGGTCGCGCTTGAAGCCGGTGGTGTTGGTATTGGCCAGGTTGTTGCTGACCACCGACATGCGCGTCTGCTGCGCGTCCAGCCCGGTCTTGGCGACCCAGAGTGCCTGGTTCATGGTGCGGTTCCTCGGGTGGGCGCCGTGGTGGCGCCGTTATCGGAGTGCTGCAAGTGGCGTGCCACGGCGCCGGGAATCGGGAATGGAGAATCGGAAGAGCCGAAGCGGCCGTGTCGATTCCCGATTCACGATTCCCCATTCCCGGCTTTTCAGCCCCCCAACCGCAGCAGGCTGTTCGCCGCCTGGGCGTTGTCGTCGCCGCGCTGGATCACCTTGACCTGCATCTCGAACTGGCGCTGCAGCTGGATCATCTGCACCAGCGCGCCGGCGGCGTCGACGTTGCTGCCCTCGAGCACGCCGGCGGTGAGGGCGTCGTCACCGCCCTGCGCCAGCGGCTGCGCCGGGTCGGTGTTGCGCATCAATCCGTCCAGCCCGCGCGCCAGGCGCTCCGGCGCGGCCTCGACCACGCGCAGCCTGCCGATCACCCCGAGGGTCTGCGGGCCCTCGCCGAGCGGCACGATCGAGACCGTGCCGTCCTGGCCGATGTCCAGCGCCTGGTGCGGCGGAATCGCCATCGGATTGCCGTTCTCGTCCAGCAGCGGCCGCCCTCCGGCGGTCACCAGCTGGCCGTTCGGCGTCACCGACAGGTTTCCGGCGCGGGTATAGGCCTCGCCGCCGTCGCCGGCCTGCACCGCCAGCCAGCGGTTCTGGTGCAGCGAGACGTCGAGCGGGTTGCCGGTGACCCGCTGCGAGCCGACCCGGGAGTTGTAGCCCTGGTCGACGTGCATCGCGTCGATCCGCGAGGCATGGCCGGCGCCCGGGATCCGGAACGACTCGGTATTGGCGAGCGCCGCCTTGAACCCGGCGGTATCGGCGTTGGCCAGGTTGTGGGACACGGTGCCCTGGGCCTGCAGCGACGCGCGGGCGCCGGTCATCGCGACGTAGAGTGCTTTGTCCATGAGGGCCGGGATTCGGGATTCGGGATTGGGGTTTGGGGACGGGGGGAGTGGGAGTCGCGCTTGCGAATCCCGAATCTCCAATCCCCAATCCCGGCTCTTATCTGATGTTGATGACGGTCTGCGTGACCTGGTCCTGGGTGGTGATCATCTGCGCGTTGGCCTGGAAGTTGCGCTGCGCAACGATCATGTTCACCAGCTGCGCGGTCAGGTCGACGGTGGACGATTCGAGGGCGCCGGACTGCACCTGGCCGAAGTCGGACGTGTCCGGGGCGCCGGTGCGCGGCGTGCCGGAACTGTAGCTCTCGGCCCAGGCATTGTTGCCCTGCGGCTGCAGGCCCTGCGGGTTGGTGAAGGTGGTCAGCGCCACCTGGCCCAGCGGGGTGTCGGCGCCGTTGGAATAGCGCGCGAACACCACGCCGTCGGCGGAGACGCTGATCTCGTTGAGCTTGCCGGCGGCATGACCGTCCTGGCGGGCGTCGCGCAGCTGGAAGCTCTCGCCGTACTGGCTGGACCCGGCCAGGTTGAGGGTCAGGTCGAGCACGCCGGCGCCGGTGGCCGGGGTGTAGGGGTCGAGATCGATGGAGCCGCCGGGCGGCGTCAGCAGCTCGCCCGAGTTCGAGAACTGCAGCGTGGTCGGCGCGCCGACCTGGATGCCGTCGACGAAGTTGTACGCCTGCCATTCGTTGGGAGTGGCGGTCTTGACGAAGTACGAGGTCTGCACATGGCTGACCCCCAGCGAGTCGAACACGTTGATGCCGCCGGTCGAGTGGTTGTAGCTGTTGGGTTCGTTGGGATCGAACGGCGCGATCGCCGGCGCGGCGGCGTTGCCGGGCAGGGTGAACATCACGTCCACGCTGCCGGTCTGGCGCGGCGGGCTGTCGGTGGTCAGCAGCTGCAGGTCGCCGAGGCGGCCGACGTCGAAGCCGTTGCCGTCGGCGCGTGGCGGGAAGACCTGCAGCCTGGCGCCGTCGGGGCTGATCACGTAGCCCTGGTTGCTGGTCTGGAAGTTGCCGGCGCGCGAGTACAGCGTCGCGCCGTTCTTGCTCAGGGTGAAGAAGCCCTCGCCCTCGATCGCCATGTCCAGGCTGCGCCCGGTCGGGTCGATGTTGCCCTGGGAGAACTGCTGGGCCACGTTGCTCACCCGCACGCCGGTGCCCACCGCGTTCCGTGACAGTCCGTAGTTGGTGTAGGAGAACAGGTCGGCGAACTCGGCGCGCGACTCCTTGAAGCCGGTGGTGTTGACGTTGGCGATGTTATTCGACGTGACGTTGAGGTCGGCGTTGGCCGCGTTGATGCCGGACAGCGAGGTATTGAAGCTCATGACGGACTCCGGTGGATGCTTGGAAGCGCTCAGCTGATGCGGAGCACGTGGTCGATGGGAGCGGTGCCGAGACCGCGCAGGTCGAGATACAGGCCGTCGGAACCGACGGTGACGCTTTCCACGCGCGCCTGAACGTAGCTGTCCAGCGCGGTGACATTGCCGGCGGGGTCGCCGTGCTTCGCGGCCACCGCGTACCTGCCGGGCGGCAGGCGGTTGCCGGCGGCGTCGTTGCCGTCCCAGGCGAACGCCACCTCGCCGGCCTTGCCGGCGGGGACGCTGATCTGCCGGACCGGCTGGCCATTGGCATCGGTGATCTCGAAGACCACGGTGCCGGGGCCGGGGGCCGCGACCACGCCGCTGGCGCCGCCGTCCTCGCCCAGCGCCAGGCTGCCCGAGGGCACCAGCACGTCGCGGCCGACGAGGGTGGCGCCGCGCATGATCTGCTCGGCGGTCTGCGCCGAGGCGAAGCCGCCGACGGCGCTGTTGAGGTCCTGGATGCCCTGGACCGTGGAAAACTGCGCGAGCTGGCCGAGGAAGGCGCTGTTCTCCATCGGCTTGAGCGGGTCCTGGTGCTTGAGCTGTTCGGTCATCAGGCGCAGGAAGTCGGCCTGGCCCATGGACTCGTCCTTCTTGTCGGCCTTGCCGGTGTTGGCGCCGGCCAGCCCGAGGCTGGCGTAGACATCGCTGGCGATGCTGCTCATGGGGGGGTCTCCGGGTGCGGGCTCAGCGGCCCATGCTCAGGGTGGCCAGGGCCAGCTCCTTGGCGGTATTGAGGACCTCGACGCCGGCCTGGTAGCTGCGCGAGGCGGAAATCAGGTTGACCATCTGCGCCACCGGGTCGACATCGGGCGAGTACACGTAGCCCTGTTCGTCGGCCAGCGGGTGGCCCGGCTCGTAGCGCTGGATCGGTGCGGCGTCGCTCTCGGCGATCGCCTTCACCTGTACCCCGGTGATGGTGGCGTCGGTCCTGCTGCGCACGGCCTGGAACACCGGTTCGATCGGGCGGTACACCGTGTCGGGCGATCCGGAGACGGAATCGGCGTTGGCGAGGTTGCTGGCCAGGGTGCTGAGCCGCACCGACTGCGCCTGCAGCGCGGAACCGGCGACGTCGAAGATCGGCAGGTTGCTCATGGCTTATTGCCCCGTGATGGCGGTGAGCATGGTGCGCACCTTGGATTCGAGGAAGCTGAGCGAGGCGCGGTACTCCAGCGCCGCGCGGCCGTAGGCCGCGCGCTCGGCGTCGGGGTCGACGGTGTTGCCGTCGAGACTGGGCTGGGTGGCCTGGCGCGCGAACTGGAACGGCAGCAGCCCCTCCAGCGCGCCGCCGGCCAGGTGGCCCTCGCGGGTCGGGGCGGGCGCCTGCCTGGCGCTGCCGGCGGCGGCCAGCGCGGCGTTGAAGTCGAGGTCCTGGGCGCGATAGCCGGGGGTGTCGACGTTCGCCAGGTTGCTGGCGATCAGCTTCATGCGCTGCTCGCGCAGCGGCAGGGCATCGGCCTGCAGCCCGAGATAGGACGAGATCGGATTGTTCATGGCAGCCTCCGGCAGACCTGTGCCGGGGAAGCTGCAAGCGCCGTGCCAGCGGCGTGTCTGGAGTCCGGCGCCGGCGATCCGGCGCGGGGGCCGGCGTACCCACCGGTGGGCGCGGCGAAACGAGCGTGGCGAGTCAACGGCGAAGCCGGCCCGAAGAGCAGCCTGCCCGTGCCCGATACGGCGGTGAGCCGCGCAGCGGCGCGTCAAGTCGCGGCACCGCGGATCGCCCGGGCGGCGGCGGGATCCGCCGCGCGCGGCGCAATCCTCAGGCGGCGGCCTGGCGGCTGCGGATGCGCTCGGCGACCTCGCGCAGCCGCGTCAGCACGCGTGCGGCGAGGTCGTGCGGGCTGTACTTCGGCACGAAGGCGTTGGCGCCGACCTGCTCGACCATGGAGTTGTTGAACACGCCGGACAACGAGGTGTGCAGCAGCACGTACATCCCGGCCAGTCCGGGATGGCGACGGATTTCCGTCGTCAGGGTGTAGCCGTCCATCGCCGGCATTTCGATGTCGGAGATGACCATGGCGTAGCGTTCGCCGGGGTCCTCGCCGCCGACGTGGATCTGCAGCAGGTGCTCGAGCGCCTGGCGGCCGTCGGAGAGCAGGGTGGCGCCGACGCCAAGCTGGTCGAGCACGCTGCGGATCTGCTGTCGCGCCACCCGTGAATCGTCCACGACCAGCACCTGCATCGGCGGCGCGTCGTCCGGCAGGGTCATCTCCGGCGACAGACTGGCGTCCATCCGCGTCTGCGCGATCTCGGCCAGGATGCTCTCCACGTCCAGGACCTGGATCAGGGCATCCTGGAAGCGCGTCACCGCGGTGAGATAGCTGCTTTCCACGCCCAGCTCCGGCGGTGGATGGATGTCCTCGACGGCGATGTTGACGATACGTTCGACCTCGCTGACCAGGAATCCCTGCACCGAGCGGTTGAACTCGGTCACCACCAGATAGGCGGGCGCCGCATCGGCGCCGTCGCCGCGTTCGGGATGGCCGATCGCCAGGCCGAGGTCGAGCACCGGCACCGAGCGCCCGCGGACGTCGGCCACGCCGGCGAACTGCGGTGGCAGGCCCGGCAGCTGGAACAGCGTCGGGCGACGCAGCACTTCCCGCACCTTGAACACGTTGACGCCAAAAAGCTGGCGGCCGCCGAGGCGGAACAGCAGCAGCGCCAGCCGATTGTGGCCGGCCAGGCGGGTGCGCTGGTCGATGCGGTTGAGCAGGTCCTGGGGCATGCCCGCGGTATCGGCGTCGGCCGTCGGGACTTGAGGCGGACGCGCGCCGCCGTGCGGCACGCCGCTTGCACCGACACCGGCATATCCACCGCCCGGAGGCGCCGATGTCGCGGCCGCTGTCAAGATTTGCGATTCGACTGCCACTCATGCTGTTGGCGCTGCTGCCGACGATGCTGTGGGCCGATGTCGCGTTCCAGCCCGTGGAGTCGATCCGCGAGGCGGCGCTGGGCGCGCTCGGCAGCGATGCCGAGGCCGAGGCGACCCTGGATCCGGCGTTGCGCATGCCGCGTTGTGCGGGGGCGCTGGAGGCGCGACCGGGCGCCGGCACCACCGTGGAGGTCTCCTGCCCGGACGGCTGGCGCCTGTACGTGCCGGTCCGGATCCGTCGCAGCCAGACCGTGCTGGTGCTGGCCCGGGGCGTGGCCGCCGGCGAGGTGATCGACGCCGGCATGCTGGCGCCGGAGACGCGCGACGGCGCCCGCATCGTCGGCGCGGCGCTGTCCGATCCGGCTTCGGCCATCGGCCGGGTGGCGCGCCGCGCGCTGTCGGCAGGCAGCCTGTTGTCTGCGCGCGACGTGGTGGCGCCGCGGCTGGTGCGGCGCGGCGACATCGTGCCGCTGGTCTCGGGAGCGGGCGGGGTGGAGGTCACGATGACCGGGCGCGCCCTGGCCGATGCCGGCGAGAACGAGCGGGTCAGTGTCGAGAACCTATCCTCGCGGCGGGTGGTGCAGGGCACGGTGACCGCCGACGGCGCGGTGCTGGTGGCGCGGTGACGGCCGGCGCCAATCCGGCCTAAAGTCTGCCGATCGGACGCCGATAACCATCACGTACCCGTATCCAGGACGCCATCCCATGAGCCAGAAGATCGAAGGCAGCCCGTCGCCGGCAGTGGTCCGGGGCACCGGCCCCGCGGCGGCCGGGCAGGCGACGCGTGCCGGCGCCGAACGGACACGCCCGGTGGAGGCCGTCGCCGCCGGCGACAGCGTGCGCCTGACCGGAGAGGCCGCGGGGCTGCAGGCCCTGCAGCGCGAAGTGGCCGCCGCTCCGGCGATCGATCAGGGCCGGGTCGAGGCGGTGCGCGAGGCGCTGCAGAACGGCAGCTACAAGATCGACCCCGAGGCGATCGCCTCGCGCATGCTCGATCTCGACCGACAACTGGAGGGCTGATGGCCTGCGCCGACGCCAGCCTGGACCGCCTGGCCGCGGCGCTCGTGGAGGAGCGCCGCGCGCTGCTCGAGCACGACGTCGAGGCGCTGATGACCTCGACCCAGGCCAAGCTCGCCGCGCTGCGCGCGCTCGAGCATCATTCCGACGACGACATCGCCGCGCGCCTGGCCGAGCTGGCCGAGGCCAACCGCGCCAACGGCGCGCTGCTGGCGCGGCGCCGGCGCGAGGTGAACTGGGCGCTGCGCCACCTCGGTCGCAGTGAAAGCGGCTCGCAGTACGACGCCCGCGGCCGCGCCGATGTCGTACATGCAACGCGCCGGCTCGCCGTCGCCTGAACCCGGCCGTTCCGGCCGCGCGGACGATTGCACGTAGAATGCCGGTCGCCCTTGTTGTTTCCCGGCGCCGTGACGCATTCCGAAGAACCCGCACCAGATCCCGCACTCCCGCCGCAACCGATGCTGCTGTGGACCCTCGCCGAACTGCGCGAGGGCGTGCTGCTGTGCGATCCGGACGGGAGCCGCATCTACGCCAATCCGGCGGCGGACATCCTGTGCCGTTCGCACCCGTTGTGGAGCGAGCAGGGGCTGCGCCTGGACGACATGCTGCCGCCGGACGCGCTGCGGCAAGCCGGGGAGGGCAAGGTCTGGAGCGACTACGTGCCGTTTGGCGAGGGGCGCATGCTGGCGGCGCGGCTGTCGTTGTGCAGCGAGGGCGGCAGCCATTACCTGCTGCTCCTGCAGGACCCGGGCCTGGTCCGCGATGACCAGGACCTGCTGCGCCGTCACGCCGAACTCAACGTCCGCCTGACCGCCGCACAGGAGAAACTGCTGCAGGCCGAGAAGATGGCTTCGATCGGCCAGCTCGCCGCCGGCGTGGCGCATGAAATCAACAACCCGATCGGCTACGTGCACTCCAACCTCGGCAGCCTGCAGGAATACCTGAGCAGCCTGTTCGCGCTGATCGACGCCTACGAACGCGCGCTGCGCTCGCCGGACCCGCAGGCGCAGCTGGCCGAGATCGACCAGACCCGCGAGCGGCTGGACATCGACTTCATCAGCCGCGACCTGCCGCAACTGATGACCGAGTCGCGCGAGGGGATCGAGCGCGTCACCCGCATCGTCCGCGACCTCAAGGACTTCTCGCGGTCCGACCGCGACAGCGCGTGGAAGCTCGCCGACCTGCATGCCGGGCTCGACTCGACCATCAACATCGTCTGGAACGAGTTGCGCTACAAGGCCGACCTGGAGAAGCGCTACGGCGAGCTGCCGCTGGTCGAATGCCTGCAGTCGGAGCTCAACCAGGTGTTCATGAATCTGCTGCTCAATGCCGGCCAGGCGATCGCCGAGCGCGGCGTGATCACCGTGAGCAGCGGGCGGAAGGGCGATGAAGTGTGGGTGGAGATTGCCGACACCGGCGGCGGCATCCACGAGGAGATGCTGCAGCGCATCTTCGACCCGTTCTTCACCACCAAGCCTGTCGGCACCGGAACCGGGCTGGGGCTCTCGATTTCGTACGGCATCGTCGCCAAGCACCACGGGCGGATCGAGGTCGACAGCGTGTCCGGCGAGGGATCCCGGTTCCGGGTGTCGCTGCCGGTGCGTCAGCCGCAGGGATGAGCCGCCCCGGGCCGGCTCAGCGCGCGACGCCGCGCGCGTACTGTTTCTCGTAGGTGGCGAACGCCTGGCGGATGTGTTCGCGCAGTTCGCGGTCGTCCCAGGGCTTGGTCAGGAACCGGTAGATCGCGCCGCGGTTGATCGCATCGGTGACCGTGGCCAGGTCGGTATAGCCCGACAGCACCAGGCGGATGGTGTCCGGATACAGCATCTTCACCCGCCCGAGGAACTCGGTGCCGTCCATTTCCGACATGCGCTGGTCGGAGAGGATCACCTGCACGTCATTGGTGGCGAGCAGGCCGAAGGCGTCCCGGACGTTGCCGGCGGCCAGGATCCGGTACCCATCGCGGCGGAACAGCCGTACCAGCGACCGCAGTACGTTCTCCTCGTCGTCGACCAGCAGCAGCGTGCGGTCCGGCGTGGCCGGGGCGAACAGTTCCGGTCGCAGGTAGCGGCGCCGTAGCGCCTGGCCGGCCGCCTCCGCGTCCATCGGCTCGCCGAACAGATAGCCCTGGAAGATGTCGCAGTCGCTGCGGCGCAGGAATCCGAGCTGGGCCTCGGTCTCGACGCCGTTGGCGAGCACCTTCATCCCCAGTTGATGGCCCATCGCGATGATCGCGCGGACGATCGCGGTCTCGCGGTTGCCCGCGGGCGCGCTCCTGATGAAGCTGCGGTCGATCTTGAGCATGTCGGCCGGATAGCGGACCAACGAGCCGAGGCTGGAATCGCCGGTGCCGAAGTTGTCCAGGCTCAGGCCCACGCCTTCGTGGCGCAGCGCCATCACCGCCTCGTAGACGGTATTGACGTCGTTGTTGAGTGCGCTTTCATTGATCTCCAGCACGATCCCGGCCGGCGGCAGGCCCGCATTCTTGATCCGCGCCAGCAGGTTGTTGACGAAATCCGGCTCGAGCAGCTGCAGCGTCGAGACGTTGACGCCGATGAAGAAATCGTCGAAGCCCTGCTCCCGCCACGCACGCGCCTGTCCGATCACGCGCTCCAGCACCCAGTCGCCGATCTGCACGATCACGCCGAGGCGTTCGGCCGTCGGCATGAAGCGCTCGGGCAGCAGCATCCCCAGGTCGCGCGACTGCCAGCGCAGCAGCGCCTCCATGCCGACCACGCGCCCGTCGCGGGCGCTGATCTTGGGCTGGTAGCGCATCCTCAGCTCGCCGTTGGGCACCGCATCGATGATCTGCCGGCTGATGATGCCTTCGCTGTGCAGCGTCTCTCCGAAGCGCTCCGCGTAGAACTGCACCGGTTCGCCGGCCGGGTGCGGGGTCTGGCGCACCGCCGTCTCCGCCTGGTGCAGCAACGTCGAGGCGTCGAGTGCCTGCTGCGGGCACAGGCTCGCTCCGATCTTGGCGCTGAGAAACAGCGTGTACGGCAGGACCGACAACGGCAGTTCGATTTCGCCCAGCAGCTCTTCCGCGACCTCCGTCGGCGGGGAGGATCCGGCGGGGAACGGGATCGCGGCGACGAACTCGTCGCTGCCGTGCCGCCACAGGTGGCCACGACGGCCGAGGCGCAAGGAGAGGCGTTCGGCGACCAGTTGCAGGGCCTGGTTGCCGACGTCGATCCCCATGTTGTGATTGATCGAGGCGAAATGCTCGATGTCGATGTGCAGCAGCATCAGCCAGGCGCCGCCGCCGGCCGCGGCTTCGACCATGGATGCGAGCGCCGGGTGGCCGGCGCCGAGACGCGCCACCTGGGCCTGCGGGGGAGGCGAATCCTGCATGAGGAACATCTAGCGGCGGCCGCCCCGGTCCGTTTCAGCGGCGCCATAGGGCAGCCATGCCCGGACACGGGTGCCCGACCCGCCGGACGACTCGATCCGCAGGAGTCCGCCCGCCGAGCGCGCGCGTTCGCGCATGATCGCCAGTCCCAGCCCGTGCGCCGGGGCCTGCCCGAAGCCTGCGCCGTCGTCGTGCACCTCCAGGCGCAGCTGCCCGTCCTCATCGCGCAGAACCAGAACCGTCGAGCGCGCGCGGGAATGCCGGAGCACGTTGGCGAGCGCCTCCTGGGCGATGCGGAAACAGGCCTGTTCGACTTCTCGCGACGGCCGCCTGGGCAGCGGCTCGATCCGCAGCTCGACCGGCATCCCGGCGCTTCGGAACAGCTGCATGGCATGTCCGCGCAATGCCGCTTCAAGGCCGAGCGCGTCGAGTTGCGGCGGCCGCAGCAGCGTCGAGATGCCGCGCAACTTTTCGACGGTACTGTCCGCCAGTTCGACGATGCCGGCCAGGTCGTCGCGGCGACGGTCGGCGTCGATCTCCTCCATTGCCGCGCTCGCCGACAGCTTCATCGCCGTGATCGACTGGCCGACGTCATCGTGCAGGTCGCGCGAGACGGCGCGGCGTTCCTCTTCCTGCAGCGAGAACAACCGACCCGCCACCGCCTGCAGTTCGCGGTTGCGGAGCGCCAGCGCATCGCGCATCCGTTCTGGTTCCGTGAGGTCGCGTACGATCAGCAGCTTGCAGGGCCGTCCAGCGTAGCGGACATCGCGTGCGGACAGCGACGCATTGAACAGGCTGCCATCGCGGCGGCGCATGCGCGGCGCCGGCATCGGCACGGTGTCCGCACCGTCTTGTGCATCGGTGCCGGCGTCGAGCAGCGCCAGCAGGCGCTGCATGGCGCCGTCCTCGACCAGCGCGGACAGCGCCTCGCCGGCGAGGCGGTCGGCCGGATAGCCGAATTGCGCCGCGCAGGCGGGATTGGCGTAGTGCACTTCGTCGCCGGCGATCAGCATCACGCCGTCGGGGAGGATGTGCATCAGTTCTCGGAACTGATCCTCGCGCTGCTGCGACTGCATGACGTGTTCGGTGCCGTCGACCGTGGACCTTGCGGCGCGGCCAGCATTCATGCGCATCCCTGATCATCTGCCCTGCAACTTCGCGAGTTTACCCGCTAGGGCGTGCGGCCGCGTTCATTCCCGCCGCACGCGGTCGCGGCCACGCAAAATCGAACCGTCGTCGCATCCGCGGACGGCGGGACATGCGCCCGATCGGACGCAGCATGACTCCGGTGCAGGCGCCGCGGCAAATGAGAAGGGTGGGATCGCCTGAACGGCTGCATGCGCTGGGCCCCCAGATGCCCGACGGCACCGTCGCCTGCACCCCAGTGCGCCGGACCAGGCGGCGCCAGCCGCTCGCAGGCGGTGGCGGCCGCACCGGCAGCCGGCTCGGTCAGGACCAGCTCGGTCAGAACAGCTCCACTGTGCCGGTGCCCATGTTCTCCTGGGTGACGGGCTTGTGCGGCGGAGCCTCCCAGGTGCCCCTCATCTCGCGCAGGCGCTGACCGATCCGTTCCAGTGCACGCACCATCTCGTGATCGAACACGCCGCCGTTGCGGTGCAGGAGCTCCTGCAGTTCGAGGGCTTCGCGATTGATCGCGTTCAGCCGCTCCAGGTGGGAGTGGACCCCGCCCAGAGCCTGGGTGGCGATGTCCTCGAACTGCAACGCACGCACGGCGTCCGCGACGCTGACGTCGATGTCGCGGCCGCACTCGGAGATCTCGCGCATGCTCTCGCCCAGCGAGCGGTTGATCGCGGCGACCTGGTCGAGCATGGTCGCGGCTTCCAGGCGCGCGTCGCGCGAGCGGTCCATGTCGCGCGAGGCCATGTGCGAAACGGTCTCGCGCACCTTGGCGATCGCGTCCTTGGAACTGTGCGCCAGTTTGCGGATCTGCTCGTTGAAGGCGGTCGAGCGTTCGGAGAGGTTGCGCACCTCGTCGGCAACCACGGCGAAGCCGCGACCCGCCTCGCCGGCGCGCGCCGCCTCGATCGCGGCGTTCAGCGCCAGCAGGTTGGTCTGGTCGGCGATCGACTTGACGTCCTCCAACAGCGAGAAGATCCCGTCCAGGTGTGCGGCCATTTCGTCGATGTGGGCGACGGTGGCGCCGCTCTGGCCGCTGACCTGCTCGAGTGCCTCGACCAGCTGTTCCATGCGCTGGCTCGCATGCTGCGCGAAACGCGCCACGCCGGCGCCGCCCCCGTCCTGGTCTCCGGTGTGGTCGATGATGCGCGCCATCGCCACGCTCTGCTGGCGCGACTTGCGGTTCATCGCCTCGAAACTGCTGCCGAGGCCGCCGACGGCCTGGCGGATCAGCCCGCGTGCACGTTCGACCTCCTGGCGCGAGCCGTCGATTTCGGCGCCGACGAACTGGCGCAGTTCGGTCAACAGCTGGTCCTGTTCGCGCATCGCCTTCGCGTGCTCAGGCGAGTGGCGGCCTTCGCGGGCGACGATCCACCAGGCAAAGGCCAGCCAACTGGCCGTCATCGTGATCAGAACCGCCCAGGTCACCGGAGCGAGGCCGTAGAACCCGACGGCGGCCGGCACCAGCGTCGTCAGCACTACAGGGGCGGCCAGGCGGATCAGGATGCGAGGGTACATGGGGGCTCTCTGCAGATTCTTGATCGCGGTATCGGCGCCGCCCCCACCATCTTTAGGTTCCGGACCCGCTGCATTCACATGCGCGGTCCGCGAGTACCGGGCGCCGGTACACGAGAAAGCGCCGGCCCGTTCCCGCTGTGGGCGCTCAGGCCAGTCGACGCTCGAGTGCCTCGAGCATGCCGCGACGCGAGAGCAGGAGGTGCCACTGGCTGCCGCCGAGCTGGCGCCACAGCACGGCAGAGCGCACGGCGGCCAGCAGCAGGGCGCGGATCTCGGCGACCACCGGCGCCTGTCCGAGGTAGTGGGGCGTCCCCTGGACCATGACCCGCGGGCGCAACCGGCTGATCGTGTCGGCATACAGCGTGCCGAGGGAGGCCAGCACGTCGGGGTGGATGCTGCCGCTGGCCTGCGCCTGCGGCGCGATGGCCGCGATCCCGCGGCCGACCGCTTCGACCGTGTCCGGTTCGCGGACGAAACGACGCTCCAGGCGCATCACCGCCAGTGCCAGCCGCGGTAGTGCATCATCGCTCGGGCCCTGGTTGCCGAGATAGTCGTGCAGCACGCGCATGCCCGGCCGCAGCCGCTCGGCTCCGCCGTAGACGCCCTCGACGGAATCGGCATCGATCCGGAAAATGCCGTCGAGCACCGCCTCGCTGGCGTCGCCGTTGGACTGGCCGGTCTCGGCGGTGGACCGCACTTGCTGCAGGGCCTGTGCCATCGCCGCCAGCGGCAGTACCCGATCATCGAATTGGTTGCTCATGCGCGCAGTTTACCCGCTGCGGCCTCTGCGGCCGGCGTGTCGGTGGCGGCGATGACCGCGCCTCCCAGGCAGATATCGCCGCGATAGAGGACCAGCGACTGCCCGGGGGTGACCGCGCGCTGGGGCTGGGCGAACACGACCTCGAGGCTGCCGTCCGCGGCAACGGCGACCTCGCAGGCCTGGTCCTGCTGGCGATAGCGGGTCTGCGCGGTACAGGCGAAGCGTCGCGCGGGCGGGGCGCCGGCGATCCAGTGCGCGGCCTCGGTGCGGGTCGTCGTCGACATCAGCCAGCGGCTGTCGCGCTGCTGGTCGACGACCAGGACGTTGCGTGGCACGTCCTTGCCGACCACGTACCACGGCGCGGGCGCGAAGCCGCGCACGCCGCCCAGCTGCAATCCCTCGCGCTGCCCGAGGGTGAAATAGAACACGCCGGGATGCTCGCCGACCACGCGTCCGTCGGGCGTGTGGATTTCGCCGGGCCGGGCCGGCAGGTAGCGTGCCAGGAAGCTGCGGAAATCGCGCTCGCCGATGAAGCAGATCCCGGTGGAGTCCTTCTTCGCCGCGGTGGGTAGCCCGGCGTCGCGCGCGATCGCGCGCACGTCCCGCTTGGGCAGCTCGCCGAGCGGGAATGCGGTCGCCGCCAGCTGCGACTGGCCGAGCTGGTGCAGGAAGTAGCTCTGGTCCTTGTCGCGATCGCGCGCGCGCAGCAGCCGCCAGTCGCCGCTGTCGCCGTCGATGCGCGCGTAATGGCCGGTGGCGATGCGTTCGGCGCCCAGCTCGCGGGCGGCGTCGAGGAAGTGCTTGAACTTCACCTCGCGGTTGCACAGCACGTCCGGGTTCGGGGTGCGGCCGGCGGCGTACTCGGCCAGGAAGTGCTCGAACACTTCCTGCCAGTACTCGGCCGAGAAATCGCGGAAGTGGATCGGGATGCCGAGCCGGCCGCAGACCGCGACGGCGTCGCGGCGGTCGTCCGCGGCGCGGCAGTCGCCGCTGCCGTCGTCGGCCCAGTTCTGCATGAACAGCCCGGCCACGGGTTCGCCGGCCTCGCGCAGCAGCAGGGCGGCGACCGACGAGTCGACGCCGCCGGACATGCCGACGATCGTGCGCGGCGCTTTCATGCCAGCTGCTGCAGCAGGTCGAGCGAGTGGCGGCGGCCGGCGAGGAAGTCGGCGGCGGCCTGCCAGACCAGCGGGCTGCGGTGCCGGTCCTGGGCCTGCTGCAGCTCCGCCGGGGTCATCCACAGGGCGCGGACGATGCCGTCGTCGAGCCGGAGCGCCGGGTCGTGGGCGACCGGTTCGGCGGCGAACGCGAAGCGCAGGTAGTGGCGGCCGCCGCTGCCGTCCGGGGCGGCCGGCGCCCGCCACTGGTAGGCGCCGACGAAGGCGGTCAGGCGTACGGTCCAGGCGGTTTCCTCGCGGGTCTCGCGCAGCGCCGCCTGCAGCAGGCTCTCCTCCGGCTCCAGGTGGCCGGCGGGCTGGTTGAGGACCAGGGCGCCGCCGACCCGCTCTTCCACGCACAGCAGGCGGCCGTCGCGGACCACCACCGTGGCGACGGTCACGTCGGGCTGCCAGAACCTGCCTTCGCGGTAACTCACGCTAGCGTCCGCGGGCGTCGCCGCTGAGCGCGATCTGGCGGCAGCCGGCGCTCTCGACGGAGGCCATCGACGGCGCGGCCCGGTGCCGGGCGCCGCGGGCGTCGAGCTCGGCCCGGACCGGGGCTCCGGCGTGCAACAGGGGAGCGGCCGGCAGGCCGGGCGGCAACGCGAAGCGGGTTCTGTCGTTCATTGGCCGTTTCCCGGGAATGCAGCGTTCCATTCTGGGCCCGCGGACGCTTTCCGTCCACGAATCCTGCGCGCGCGCTCCGTATAATCGCGGCATGGCTCGAAAGAACGAACACGAACACGACCATGGCGTGGCGGTGGAGACCGGCAAGCCGGAAACCACCCGCCCGCCGCTGTATTCGGTGGTCCTGCTCAACGACGATTACACGCCGATGGACTTCGTGGTCGACGTGCTGGTGCGGTTCTTCGCGCTGGATCTGGAGCGTGCGACGCAGGTGATGCTCCACGTCCACACCCGTGGACGGGGCGTCTGCGGGGTGTTCAGCCGCGAGGTGGCCGAGTCCAAGGTCGCCCAGGTGAACGAATACTCAAGACTCAACCAGCATCCCTTGCTCTGCACGATGGAAAAGGCCTAAAACGTCGGCAAGGGGCAGCCATGGAAACCAGGCGTTCCGGCCCCACCTAGGGCTGTAGACATTCCAGGAGGCATCCGCCCCATGTTCAGCAAGGATCTCGAGTACTCCATCGGCCAGTGCTACAAGCGTGCCCGCGAGGCGCGCGACGAGTACATGACGGTCGAGCACCTGTTGCTGGCGCTGCTGGAGAACCCGTCGGCCGAGGCGGTGCTCAAGGCTTGCGGCGCCGACTTCCACCGTTTGCGTTCGGACCTCGAGCAGGCCATCGCCACCACCGTCTCCAAGCTCGACGAGGGCGACGGCCGCGACACCCAGCCCACGCTCGGCTTCCAGCGCGTGCTGCAGCGCGCCGTCTACCACGTGCAGTCCTCCGGCAAGAAGGAGGTCACCGGCGCCAACGTGCTGGTGGCGATCTTCGGCGAGAAGGATTCGCACGCGGTCTACTACCTCAACCAGCAGGACGTGGCCCGGCTCGACGTCGTCAACTACCTGTCCCACGGCATCGCCAAGACCGGCGAGGGCGATCCCGCGCCGTCCGGCGAGGAACCCGAGGCCGGGCAGGGCGAGGGCGGCGAGGCCAAGGGCGACGCGCTGGCCGAATACGCGACCGACCTCAACGCGCTGGCACGCGAGGGCCGGATCGACCCGCTGGTCGGGCGCGCCGACGAGATCGAGCGCACCATCCAGATCCTGTGCCGGCGGCGCAAGAACAATCCGCTCTACGTCGGCGAGGCCGGGGTCGGCAAGACCGCGATCGCCGAGGGCCTGGCCAAGCGGATCGTCGACGGCCAGGTGCCGGAGGTGCTGTCGGAGGCCACCATCTACTCGCTCGACCTCGGCGCGCTGGTCGCCGGGACCAAGTACCGCGGCGACTTCGAGAAGCGGCTGAAGGCGGTGCTGGCGGCGATCCGAAAGCACGACGGCGCGGTCCTGTTCATCGACGAGATCCACACCATCATCGGCGCCGGCTCCGCCAGCGGCGGCACCATGGACGCGTCGAACCTGATCAAGCCGGCACTGGCCTCGGGCGAGCTGCGCTGCATCGGCTCGACCACGTTCCAGGAATACCGCGGCGTGTTCGAGAAGGACCGCGCCCTGGCGCGGCGCTTCCAGAAGATCGACATCGTCGAGCCGACCACCGGCGAGGCCTACGAGATCCTGCGCGGCCTCAAGCCCAAGTACGAGGCCCACCACGACGTCACCTATGCCGACGACGCGCTGCAGGCCGCGGTCGACCTGTCGGTCAAGCACATCGCCGACCGGCTGCTGCCGGACAAGGCGATCGACGTGATCGACGAGGCCGGCGCGCGCCAGCGGCTGCTGCCCGAGGACGTGCGCAAGAAGCTGATCGATGTCGAGGAGGTCGAGACGATCGTGGCCAAGATGGCCCGGATTCCGGCCAAGCAGGTCAGCGCTTCCGACAAGGACGTGCTGGGGCACCTGGAGCGGAACCTGAAGATGGTGATCTTCGGCCAGGATCCTGCCATCGAGACCCTGACCTCGGCGATCAAGCTGGCCCGCTCCGGTCTGGGCAACCCGGACAAGCCGATCGGCAATTTCCTGTTCGCCGGGCCCACCGGCGTCGGCAAGACCGAGGTCACCCGGCAGCTGGCGTTGCAGCTGGGCATCGAACTGGTGCGCTTCGACATGTCCGAGTACATGGAGTCGCACTCGGTGAGCCGCCTGATCGGCGCGCCTCCCGGCTACGTCGGCTTCGACCAGGGCGGGCTGCTGACCGAGAAGATCGTCAAGACGCCGCACTGCGTGCTGCTGCTGGACGAGGTGGAGAAGGCGCACCCGGACATCTTCAACATCCTGCTGCAGGTGATGGACCGCGGCGTGCTCACCGACACCAACGGCCGGGAGGCGAACTTCCGCAACGTGATCCTGGTGATGACCACCAATGCCGGCGCCACCCAGGCCGCGCGCCGCAGCATCGGCTTCACCCGCCAGGACCACAGCACCGACGCGATGGAGGCGATCCGCAAGGGCTTCACGCCGGAGTTCCGCAACCGCCTGGACGCGATCGTGCAGTTCCAGCCGCTGGCGTTCGACCACATCCTGCGCGTGGTCGACAAGTTCCTGATCGAGCTGGAGAGCCAGCTGCACGAGAAGAACGTGACGGTCAACGCCACCCCGGCCGCGCGCGAATGGCTGGCCAAGCACGGCTTCGACCCGCAGATGGGCGCGCGGCCGATGGCACGGATCATCCAGGACCGCATCAAGCGCCCGCTGGCCGACGAGCTGCTGTTCGGCAAGCTGGCCGGCGGCGGCCGCGTCAGCGTCGATGTCAGGGACGAGGACCTGTTCGTCGAGGCGCACCCGGAGCCGGAGAAGCTGTTGCCGGCGACGGTGGAGTAGAGCCGTGATTCGGGATTGGTGATTCGTGATTCGAAAAGGCAAAAAGCAAGATCCCGGGCCATGCCCGGGATCTTGCGTATCTAGCGTGTCGATCGTGCTGCCGTCAGAGACGGCAGGTGGGGAAATGTGCGGGCGCGTTCCGCTTTTGCGAATCACCAATCACCAATCACGGCTCCAATCACTTCATGCGATAAGTGATCCGCCCCTTGGTCAGGTCGTAGGGGGTCATTTCCACCTTGACCTTGTCGCCGGTGAGGATGCGGATGTAGTGCTTGCGCATCCGCCCTGAAATGTGGGCGATGATTTCATGGCCGTTCTCGAGCTTCACCCGGAACATCGTGTTCGGGAGGGTCTCGGAAACGGTGCCTTCGAATTCTATGACGTCGTCTTTCGCCATGCGTCCTGTTCGGTTGGGGAGGGGAGGCGATTTCCGCCCCTCGAAAAAGCGCATCATTCTGCCACGCGCATACCCGCGGCGCAAAAGTTTCGTTAATCCTGTGCCTAGGCAGGAGAGGCTGCGGCCAGTCCGGAAGCCGCCTGGCAGCCGAAGGCGCCGGCCCAGCTGCCGGCGGGGCCGGGCTGTGCGGTCAATGCTGCGACCTCCGTCAGGAACAGCGTCCGCGGCAGCATCAGCGCACCCAGCCGCACCAGGTGGGCATTCTCGACCTGGGCGTCGATCAGCGGCCAGCCCCGGCTCCGCAGGTATCGGGCGAGGCCGGCCAGCGCGACCTTGGAGCCGCCGGACTCGCCGCTGAACATGCTTTCGCCGAAGAACATGCGGCCGACCGCGACGCCGTAGATGCCGCCGACCAGGCGCTCGCCGTCGAACACCTCGACGCTGTGGGCATGGCCCAGCCGGTGCAGCCGCAGGTACGCCGCCTCCATCTCGGCGGTGATCCAGGTACCGTGCTGGCCGCCGTGCCGGGGCGCCTCGGCGCAGGCGCGGATCACCGCGGCGAAGGCGGTGTCGGCGCGCAGCGTCCACGGGCTGCGGCGCAGCCCGCGCCGGAACCGCGACGACAGCCGTACGCCGTCGGTACGGAACAGCATCCGCGGGTCAGGCGACCACCACAGGATCGGCTGGCCTTCCGAATACCAGGGAAAGATGCCGTGGAGATAGGCGTTGAGCAGGCGGGCGGGGGCGAGGTCGCCGCCGATCGCCAGCAGCCCGTCCGGTTCGCGCAGCGCCGAGTCCGCCGGCGGGAACGGCGCCTCGGGATCGTCGGACAGCAGCGGCGGCAGGCGCATCGGCTTCATTGTGGTGCTACTGGATACCGGTTGGCGCGGAAAAGCGAAGATAAGCCGCCAATGCTTTTCCCTTCTCCCTTCAGGAGAAGAGCCTGCCCCCGAGTGCTTTAGTCGGGGGACCGGATGAGGGTACGGCGAAGCAGCGGCGAACTGAAACATCGCGATTTCGCCGTACCCTCACCCCAACCCCCTCCCGCTTCGCGCCCCAGTCCTCGCGCGGAGCGCGGGGGCGCTCATCGGCCCGCGAGCCAGTGGCTCGCAAGCGGGCCTCTTCACCCCGGAGGGAGAGGGGCTTTGAACGGGGAGTGCGCATCGAGCGTGGCCTTGTAGCCGCGCACCGAGGCCGCCTCCTCGTCGCACCAGCGCCGCAGCGCCTCGGCGAACGCCGGGTCGGCGATCCAGTGGCGGCTGCGCACCAGGGTCGGCAGGAAGCCGCGTGCGATCTTGTGCTCTCCCTGGGCGCCGGGCTCGAACCGGCGCAGGCCCTCGCGCAGGCAGTAGTCGATGCCCTGGTAGTAGCAGGTCTCGAAGTGCAGGCCCGGCACCGTGCGCGTGGCGCCCCAGTAGCGGCCGTACAGCGTGTCGCCGCCGCGCAGGCACAACGCGCCGGCGACCGGCCCGCCGTCCAGGTCGGCGAGCACCAGCACCAGGGCGCGCGGCATCGTCTGCGCCAGGTGCCGCACGAACTCGAACGTCAGCGCCGGCGGGTTGCCGTACTCGGCGAAGGTCTGCAGGTAGAAGCCGTGGATCGCGGCGAGGTCGGCCTGGTCCGCCTCGTCGCCGTGCAGCACGCGGAAGCGAACGCCCGCGCGCACCACCTTGCTGCGTTCCTGCCGGATGTTCTTGCGGTGCTTGTGGTCCATCGCCGCGAGGAACGCATCGAAGTCCGGCCAGCCGGCGTCGTTGCGCCAGTGGTACTGCACGTCGGTCCGCGGCAGCCAGTCGTCGCCGAACGCGGCGTCCTCGGCGGCGGTGTGGAAATTGACGTGCGCGGACGACAGGCCGGCGCGCCGGGCGTCGTCGAGGATCGCGGCGAGCAGCGCCCGGCGGGACGCGCTGTCGCGCGCCAGCAGGCGCGGCCCGGTGACGGGGGAGTAGGGTACCGCGCCCAGCCACTTGGGGAAGTAGTCGCGGCCGTAGCGCGCGTAAGCGTGCGCCCAGGCGTGGTCGAAGACGAACTCGCCGTGGGAGTTGTCCTTCAGATAGCCAGGCGCCGCGGCGACCGGCTCGCCGCCGTCCCACAGGACGAGATGATGCGGCGTCCAGCCCCAGTCCGGGCGTAGGCAGCCATGCCGCTCCAGGCCGGACAGGAAGGCGTGCGACACGAAGGGATTGCGGCCGTCGTGCAGCCGGTCCCAGGCGACGGCAGGAAGATCCTCGAGCGACGTGTGCAGGCGCGGCGTGGTCATCGGGAGCGGGCGGTAGTGGAAGGAGCGGCGGGTCCTTCGCCGCCGGACGCCGACTTGGCCGGCTCAGGAGAGCCCCCTGTAGAGCCTGGCTTGCCCGGCTGCGCGGGCTCCGGAGGCGGGAGCAGCGGAGCGAGCTCCGCTCTACGGGTTTCGGACTGCGTGCGCCGCCATCCATGGCGCGACGACTTCTTGGTCAGCGCGTTCCCTCGCCCTGGTCGAGGAACTTCTCGGCGTCCAGCGCCGCCATGCAGCCGAACCCGGCCGAGGTGATCGCCTGCCGGTAGTGCTGGTCGGCGACGTCGCCGGCGGCGAACACGCCGGGCACCGAGGTCTCGGTGGCGCCGCCGCCGAGCCCGGAGCGGATCTCCAGGTAGCCGTTGTTCATCGCCAGCTGGCCCTCGAACAGCGACGTGTTCGGCGTATGGCCGATGGCGACGAAGAAGCCGTGCACCACGATCTCGCGGGTCGCGCCGTCCTGCACCGACTTCAGCCGCAGCCCGGTGACGCCGGCATCGTTGCCCAGCACCTCGTCGACGACGTGGTGCCAGATCGGCTCGATCTTGCCGGCCTGGATCTTCGCCTGCAGCTTGTCCTGCATGATCTTCTCGGCGCGCAGGGTGTCGCGACGGTGCACCAGGTAGACCTTGCGCGCGATGTTGGACAGGTACAGCGCCTCCTCGACCGCGGTGTTGCCGCCGCCGACCACGGCCACGTCCTGGTCCTTGTAGAAGAACCCGTCGCAGGTGGCGCAGGCGGAGACGCCGCGGCCCTTGTACGCCTCCTCCGACGGTAGCCCGAGGTACTTGGCGGTGGCGCCGGTGGCGACCACCAGCGCGTCGGCGGTGTACTCGCCGTTGTCGCCCTTGAGCCGGAACGGACGCTGCGACAGGTCGGCGCTGTGGACGTGATCGAAGATCACCTCGGTGCCGAAGCGCTCGGCGTGCGCCTGCATCCGCGCCATCAGGTCGGGCCCCATCAGGTCATGGGCGTCGCCGGGCCAGTTGTCGACCTCGGTGGTGGTCATCAGCTGTCCGCCCATCTGCAGCCCGGTGACCACCACCGGCTGCAGGTTGGCGCGGGCCGCGTAGACGGCGGCGGTCCAGCCGGCGGGACCGGAACCGAGGATCAACAGACGGCAGTGCTTGGAGGTGCTCATGTATACTCGCAGGCCATGAAATCGCAGCGTTTCGAAGCGTATAGCTTGGCGGTGCGGCTGCGGCAAAACAAGGCGCGTCGGGTGGACGACGCCGGAACAATCAGTTCGATCCGCGACGCGCATGGACGATGGGCGCCGCGGCCAAGGGGCCCGCGCATCCGATGCGCGGGTTTTTCGTAAGGCCTCAACGACAACGGCCGCGCTGCGGCCGGAACATCAGGAACACTGGAGACAGATCGATGCGTATCGGCGTGCCGAAGGAAACCAAGACCCTCGAGGGCCGCGTGGCGCTGGTGCCCGCCGCCGCGGGCGACCTCGTCAACCGCGGCCACGAGGTGTGGCTGGAGTCGGGTGCGGGGCTGAAGTCGCGCTTCAGCGACGAGGACTACACCCGGCTCGGGGTGAAGATCGCGCCGGACGCGGCCGCGCTGTACGAGCGCGGCGAGCTGATCGTCAAGGTCAAGGAGCCGATCGAGGGCGACCTGGCGCTGCTGCGCCGCGACCACCTGCTGTTCTGCTACCTGCACCTGGCGGCCGAGCCGGCGCTGACCCGCAGGCTGCTCGACATCGGCCTGACCGGCGTCGCCTTCGAGACCGTCGAGCTGGAGAACGGCGACCTGCCGCTGCTGGCGCCGATGTCGGTCATCGCCGGCAAGATCGCCGCGCAGGTCGGTACCACGCTGCTGCACCAGCCGCAGGGCGGCAAGGGGAAGCTGCTGGGCGGGCTGCCGTCGACCGGGCGCGGCAAGGCGGTGGTGTTCGGCGCCGGCATGGCCGGCGGCGCATCGGCGGCACTGCTGGCCGCCGGCGGCACCAACGTGGTGGTGTTCGAGAAACGCCAGGACCGCATGGCGCAGATGATGGCGCTGGGCGCCAACGTCACCGCGTTGTACCCCTATGACGACCTGGTCGCGCGCGAGGTGGCTTCGGCCGACCTGGTGATCGGCGCGGTGCTGATCCCGGGCGCCAAGGCGCCGCACGTGCTGACCCGCGAGATGCTCAAGGGCATGGAGACCGGCAGCGTGGTGGCCGACATCTCGATCGACCAGGGCGGCTGTTTCGAGACCTCGCGCCCGACCACCTGGACCGAGCCGACCTACGTGGAGGAGGGCGTGGCCCACTTCTGCGTCACCAACATGCCCGGCTCGGTGCCGCAGACCAGCTCGCAGGCGATCTGCGCGGCGATCCTGCCCTGGGTCGGCAAGCTGGCCTCCGGCGACTGGCGTGGCAACCAGGCGCTGGAGCGTGGCATCAATGTCGAGGCCGGGAAGCTGGTGCATCCTGCGCTGCAGGGCATGGCACTCTGACGGCTGGGGCGGGCTCCCCGTAGAGCGGAGCTTGCTCCGCTACGCGGGCTCCGGAGCCGGGAGCAGCGGAGCAAGCTCCGCTCTACCGGGGAAGTTCGCGAAACCGGGGTTATTCGCTTAAGATCAAGCCTCTAGGCCATATTCCTAAGGTAAAAACGTACGGTGGCACGACCGCTCCAGGAAAGCAGCAGGCGACAGCGCGCCACGGCGAAGCAGGCGGCGGCCCCCAATCCGCGCCGGCAGCGGCTGTGGCGCGACATCGCGCTGATCCTGATCGCGCCGCTGCTGCTCTACCTGCTGGCGAGCCTGGTCACCTTCTCGCCCGAGGACCCGGGCTGGTCGCGTTCGGGCAGCGTCACCGCGCCATTGAACAATGTCGGCGGCCCGGTGGGGGCCTGGCTGGCCGACGTGCTGCTGCACCTGTTCGGCTACGTCGCCTACCTGCTGCCGCTGATGCTGGGCGCGGTGGCGTGGATCGCGCTGTTCGGCATGGACCAGGACGGCGACGGCAAGGCGGATCTCGGCCCGGCGTTGCGGCTGATCGGCATCGTCGGCTTCCTCATTTCCGTGACCGGCCTGCTGGCGCTGCGGATGCCCAACGCGGCCGACCTCTCGGCCGGCGGCGGCGGCATCCTCGGCCGCCTGGTCGGCAATTCGCTGTACGGCGGCTTCGGCCCGGTCGGCGGCAACCTGTTCCTGCTGGCGCTGCTGCTGGTCTCGGTCACCCTCGCCACCGGCCTGTCCTGGCTGGCGGTGATGGACCGCATCGGCCAGTGGGCGCTGCAGCTGCCGGCGCTGTTCCGCCGTGGCAGCCAGCAGGCCGGCGAATGGAAGCGCGCGCGCGACTGGCGCGAGGAGCGCGAGGAGACGCGCAAGGTCGACACCGAGCTGCGCGCCAAGCGCACGCCGGTGAAGATCGAACCACCGGCGGCGCCGCAGGTGGAGAAGAGCGACCGCGCCAAGCGCGAACAGCAGATCCCGCTGTTCCACGTCGGCGACGGCTCCGGCATCCCGCCGCTGTCGCTGCTCGACGATCCCAAGCCGCAGCCCAAGGGCTACGACGAGGACACGCTGGAGACGCTCTCGCGGCAGATCGAGTTCAAGCTCAAGGACTTCCGCATCGAGGCGCAGGTGGTCGGCGCCTATCCGGGCCCGGTGATCACCCGCTTCGAGATCGAACCCGCGCCCGGCATCAAGGTCAGCCAGATCAGCTCGCTGGACAAGGACATCGCCCGCGGCCTGTCGGTGAAGTCGGTGCGCGTGGTGGACGTGATCCCGGGCAAGTCGGTGATCGGCCTGGAGACGCCGAACACGAAGCGCGAGATGATCTACCTGAGCGAGCTGCTGCGTTCGAAGGAATACGACAAGTCCGGCAGCCCGCTGACCCTGGCACTGGGCAAGGACATCGGCGGCCGGCCCACGGTCGCCGACCTCGCGCGCATGCCGCACCTGCTGGTCGCCGGCACCACCGGCTCGGGCAAGTCGGTGGCGGTCAACGCCATGGTGCTGAGCCTGCTGTACAAGGCCTCCGCCAAGGACGTGCGGATGCTGATGATCGACCCGAAGATGCTCGAGCTCAGCGTCTACCAGGGCATCCCGCACCTGCTGGCGCCGGTGGTCACCGACATGAAGGAGGCCGCCAACGGCCTGCGCTGGTGCGTGGCGGAGATGGAACGCCGCTACAAGCTGATGAGCGCGGTCGGCGTGCGCAACCTGGCCGGCTTCAACAAGAAGGTCAAGGACGCGCAGGACGCCGGCCAGCCGATGCTCGACCCGCTGTTCAGGCCGAACCCCGAAAGCGACGAGGTGGCGCAGCCGCTGGAGACGCTGCCGTTCATCGTCGTGTTCATCGACGAGTTCGCCGACATGATGATGATCGTCGGCAAGAAGGTGGAGGAGCTGATCGCGCGGCTGGCGCAGAAGGCGCGCGCCGCCGGCATTCACCTGATCCTGGCCACGCAGCGGCCGTCGGTGGACGTGATCACCGGCCTGATCAAGGCCAACATCCCGACCCGCATCGCCTTCCAGGTGAGCTCGAAGATCGATTCGCGCACGATCCTCGACCAGTCCGGCGCCGAGACCCTGCTCGGCCACGGCGACATGCTGTACCTGCCGCCCGGTACCGCTTTGCCCGAACGCGTGCACGGCGCCTTCGTCTCCGACGAGGAGGTGCACCGGGTGGTCGACCACCTCAAGCAGAGCGGCGGCGGACCGGACTACATCGAGGGCGTGCTGGAGGAGACGCAGACGATGGGCGACGGCGTCGTGGTCGGGCCGACCGGGCTGCCGGAGAGCGGCGGCGGGGCGGGGGACGAGTCCGATCCGCTGTACGACGATGCGGTGCGCGTGGTCACCGAGACCCGGCGCGCCTCGATCTCCGGCGTGCAGCGGCGCCTGAAGATCGGCTACAACCGCGCCGCGCGCCTGGTCGAGGCGATGGAGGCCGCCGGGGTGGTCAGCCCGCCCGAGCACAACGGCGACCGCAGCGTGCTGGCGCCGCCGCCGCCTAAGTAGCTGGGGTGGGCCCGCCGCGCGTGGGCTGCGATCACTTCCGCGATATCCGGAACAATTCATCTGTAAAAAGGGGCTTTGCGCGTCCGCTGTTGGTCCGCGTGCGGTCGGAACTGAAGCCCCTCCTACAGCAGATGCGCGCCCTCAGCCGCGTAGGCCCGCATTCAGACCTTTTTCCGCACACTTTCCGCAACCAGACGTCCGGAGCACCGTCATGATCCGCACCGCCCGCCTCCTCGCCTTCGCGGCAGCCGCCTGCTTCGCCGGCAGCGCCTTCGCCGGCGGCGCCCGCGACGCGCTCGACCAGTTCACCGGCGATCTCAAGGGCCTCGATGGCCAGTTCGCCCAGCGCGTCTACGACGGCCGCGGCCAGGTCAAGGAGCGCTCCAGCGGCCGCGTGGCGCTGTCTGCGCCGCGCCTGTTCCGCTGGGAGTACGAGAAGCCGTATCCGCAGTTGATCGTCGCCGACGGCAGCAAGGTCTGGGTCTACGATCCGGATCTCGAGCAGGTGACCGTACAGCCGCAGAGCGCGGAGGAGCGCAACAGCCCGCTGGCGGCGCTGATCGAGCCGGGTCGGCTCGACCGCGACTACACGATCGAGGAGGCCGGCGACAGCGAGGGCCTGCAGTGGCTCGCCATCGCACCGAAGACCGCGGACGACGCCGGGTTCCAGTCGGCACGACTGGGCTTCAACGCCGGCGGACTGGCGCGGATGGAAGTGGTCGACGCGCTCGGCCAGCGCACGGAGATCGCCTTCAGCGGCTGGAAGAAGAATCCATCCTTCACGGCCGGCACCTTCACGTTCGATCCGCCCGAGGGCGTCGACGTGGTCGGCGACATCTGAGACGGAATTCGGGACTCGGGGCCGGGCCAGCGCAATGCGCTTGCTGGTCATCCCAGCGAAAGCCGGGATCCATTTTGCCTTTCCGCGGCTTCCTAGCTGGATCCCAGCTTTCGCTGGGGATTGACGGTGGCAGCCTATCGGCAAGGCGCAGGCCCCTGTCCCGAGTCCCGAGCCCCGGGCGGTAGAATGCCGCAGTGTCCAAACCCCGGCCCCGACCGAACGACGGCGACGATCTTCTGAGTGTGGATCGGGCGGCGCTGCGCCCGCTCGCCGAGCGCATGCGGCCGCGCACGCTGGACGAGATGGTCGGCCAGCGCCGGCTGCTGGCTCCCGGGTCGGCACTGCGGCAGTCGATCGAGTCCGGCCGGGTGCACTCGATGATCCTGTGGGGGCCTCCGGGCTGCGGCAAGACCACGCTCGCGCTGCTGCTTGCGCATTACGCCGATGCCGAGTTCCGCGCCGTGTCCGCCGTGCTTTCGGGACTTCCGGAGGTGCGCAAGGTGCTCGCCGAGGCCGAGCAACTGTTCGCCGGCGGACGCCGCACCGTGCTGTTCGTCGACGAGGCACACCGCTTCAACAAGGCGCAGCAGGACGCCTTCCTGCCGCACATCGAGCGCGGCACCATCCTGTTCGTCGGCGCCACCACCGAGAACCCTTCGTTCGAACTGAATTCGGCGCTGCTTTCGCGCTGCCGCGTGCACGTGATGGAGGCGGTTTCGGTGGACGACATCGCCGCCGCGCTGCAGCGGGCCCTGGAAGACGTCGAGCGCGGCCTCGGCGGGCGCGGCCTGGTCGTCGCCGATCCGCAACTGCGGCTGATCGCGACCGCCGCCGATGGCGACGTGCGCCGCGGCCTGACGTTGCTGGAGATCGCCGCCGAACTCGCGGCGGAGCAGGGCGGGGCGGTGAGCGATGCCGTCCTCGAGCAGGTACTGGCCGACCGCACCCGCCGCTTCGACAAGGGCGGCGAGCAGTTCTACGACCAGATCTCGGCCCTGCACAAGTGCGTGCGCAGTTCCAACCCAGACGCCGCGCTGTACTGGCTTGCGCGCATGCTCGACGGCGGCTGCGATCCCGGCTACCTGGCGCGGCGACTGACACGGATGGCGGTGGAGGACATCGGCCTGGCCGATCCGCGCGCGCTGCAGATGGCGATCGACGCCTGGGACACGTACGATCGGCTCGGCAGCCCGGAAGGCGATCTCGCACTCGCCCAGCTGGTCCTGTATCTCGCCAGCACCGCCAAGTCCAACGCCGGCTACGCCGCGTTCAACGCCGCCAAGCACGATGTCCGCGAGCACGGCACGCTCGACGTGCCGATGCACTTCCGCAATGCGCCGACCAGGCTGATGAAGCAGCTCGGCTACGGCAAGGGCTACCAGTACGACCATGACGCCGAAGGCGGGATCGCGCTCGACCAGACCGGTTTCCCGGATGCGATGGGCGAGCGGGTCTACTACGAGCCGGTGGCGCGCGGGCTGGAATCGAAGTTGAAGGAGAAGCTCGACCGCCTGCGCGACCTGCGGCGCCAGGCGCGCGACGAGGGCGGGCAGGGCGAGGGATCATGACCGCCCCCTGGTGGTTGCAGCTGTTGTGCGTGATGCTCGGCGGCGCCGGCGGCGGCGCGTTGCGCTATGCGGTGTCCGGCTGGATCGCGCGCCGCGTCGGCGAAACCTTTCCCTGGGGTACGTTGGCCGTCAACGCCAGCGGCGCGTTCGCGGCGGGTTGGCTGATCGGTGACGTACATGCCGACACCGTGCAGTCGCGCCTGCTCTGGCTGTGCCTGGGCGCGGGCGTTCTGGGCAGCTACACCACCGTCTCCGCGCTCAGCCTGCAGACATTGCTGCCGGCCCGCGACGGCAGCGTGCGCCGCGCCGCGGGCTACCTGCTGCTGTCGCTGGCGACCGGCCTGTGCGCGGTGTTCGCCGGGCACTGGCTCGCGACCCGATGATGACGCGGATCCCGATCGCCGCATGGGTCGCGCTCGGCAGCGCGCTGGGCGCGGGTGCACGCTGGGGAACGGGGGTCGCGCTGGGCGCCGGTGGTGCCGGTTTCCCCTGGGGCACGCTGGCCGCGAACGTCGCCGGCTCGGCGCTGATCGGGTTCTACGCGGCGCTGGTCGCGCCCGGAAGCCGGTTCGATGCGTCCCCCGCGCAGCGCCAGTTCGTGATGGCGGGCTTCTGCGGCGGCTTCACCACGTTCTCGCTGTTCACGATCGAACTGCTCGAGGCCATGCTGCAGGGCCGGCATGCGCTGGCGGCGGCGATCCTCTTCGGTTCGGTCTCGGCCTGGCTCGTGGCCGTCGCCGCCGGCTATCTCGCCGGCGCACGACTGGCCCTGCGCCCGATCCGCGACAAACCGGAGCACGCATCATGAACATTCCCGCCGAATCCACCCTGCTGCGGATCTTCCTCGGCGAAAGCGACCAGCATGTGGGCAGCCCCCTGTACGAGGCGATCGTGCTGGCGGCGCGCGAACGACACCTGGCCGGCGCCACCGTGCTGCGCGGCATGATGGGCTTCGGCCATTCCAGTCGGTTGCATACGGCGAAGATCCTGCGGCTGTCGGACGATCTGCCGATCGTGGTCGAGATCGTCGACGCCGAAGCCCGCATCCGCGATTTCCTGCCCGCACTCGAAGGCATGCTCGGCGGTTGCCTGGTCACGCTCGAGAAGGTGCAGGTCGTGCGCTACGACGGCACCGGGCCCGACGCCGGCGGCATCGACTAGAGCATTTTTGCCCCGAGTGTTTGCAGTGCCGTCATCCCCGCGCAGGCGGGGATCCATGGACTTTCACTCCGGCCACAGCAAAGTCCTTGGGCTCCCGCCTGCGCGGGAGCGACGAGCCTGTAAACACTTGATACGGAATTACTCTAGAACTTTTCGCCGTCAGCTGGTGCGATCCGCCAGGCCCTGTACGCCGGATTCCCGGGCGCAGTGGGCGCAGCAGTAGACGTTGCCGTCGTCTTCCACGCCATGGCCGACCACCCGGCATCCACAATGCGGGCACTGCGGCGCGAACGCGTGGATCGCGCATTCGAAGGAGTCGAACGTGCCGGTCCGATCGCCACGAGTCACCTGGAACGCCTTGTCGTAGCGGTTGCCGCAAACATCGCAGGTTGCCATCAGGAACACCTCCCGGAGCGGATGTGGCATCAGTCTGCAGCCTTGCCCGGGATCATCCGGTGAAAATGACGGGCGGCAGCGGGGGCTGCATGCTGCCAACACGGGCGGAAGCGTTCATGCCGGATGAAAACGACGTCCGGTTCACGCCATCGCGAGCCGGTGGTGCCGATACTCGATTCACGCGGGCCTTCCGGTCCTGCGAGGCATTCGAGGAGGCAGCCATGATCCGTTGTTCGAAGTCCGTACTGATGCTGGCCCTGTCCACGGTGCTGGCGCTGTCCGCCTGCCGCGGCGACCCGGCGGAGCAGCAGGCCGACGACGTATCGACCTCTCGCTACCGGGCGGATGTCGGCCCTTCCGGCGAGGCAGTGGTGCCGGGGGAAAGCGGCGGTCCGCGCGCGCAGGGCGGCCGTGCGGTCGTCACCGCCTCCGATACGGATCCGGCGCACCTGATCGATGCAGCGGGCCAGACCCTCTACGTCCTGGAGGGCAACGACGATGGCAGCCGCTGCGACGCCGCCTGCGAAGAGGCCTGGCCGCCGGTGACCGTCGAGGACGCGGAGCCGGTGCCCGGATCCGGCCTGCAGCGGGAGCTGCTCGGGACCATGCCGCGCCAGGATGGCGGACTGCACGTCACCTACGACGGCAAGCCGCTGTACCGCTATGCCGCGGACGCCGGGGCCGACCGAACGGCCGGGCACGATGTCGAGGATCAGTGGGGGAAATGGTCGATGGTTTCGGTGCACGGCCCCGCGGTACCGGCCGAATAGCGCGGGCGCCAGGTCGGCCTTGCGCCGGCCGCCGGCGGGACGCCCGGTCGTCCGGCATGTCGGTCGTGCCGGTCCCGGCAGCACGTTCCGTTCACGAACGTGCTGACACCGTGCACGCCAAAACGGAAGGTGAGGAATGTTCGAGCATCTGGGCCGGCTGGATCGGTCGTCGCGGATCATGCAGTTCGCGGTCAAGTACTACCGCTCGGGGGTGTTCGGCGGCACGATGACGCGCGCGCAGCGCGGCGACCGCGCAGGCGCCGCCGCGTTCGTCGACGATCTCGAACGGCTCGGCCCGACCTTCGTCAAGATCGGCCAGGCCTTGTCGACGCGCACCGATTCGCTGCCGCCGGTCTACCTGGAGGCGCTCGAGCGGATGCAGGACGACGTGCAGCCGCTGCCGTTCGGCGAGCTGCGCCCCATCCTGGAACAGGAGCTGGGCGTCAGGCTCAGCAAGGCCTTCGCCGACATCGACGAAGCTCCGCTCGGATCCGCCTCGCTCGCGCAGGTGCACCGCGCCCGGCTGCACGACGGGCGCGAGGTGGCGGTCAAGATCCAGCGGCCCGGGGTCAAGCGCGAGATCGTCGCCGATCTCGAGGTGCTGGCGGCCTTCGCCAGCGGCGCCGACCGCTTCACCTCGCTGGGCGCGCGCATGCATTTCGTCGATCTGGTGGCGGAGCTGCGCCGGTCGCTGCTGGCCGAGCTCGACTACGTGGCGGAGGCGGAGAGCCTGGAGCGCTTCGGAGAGCGGTTGCAGGTCTATCCCGAGTTGCTGGTGCCCGCGCCGATCTGGGATTACAGCTCGGCCCATGTCCTCACCATGGCCTACGTGGCAGGACGCAAGGTGACCGAGATCAGCGGCCTGCAGCGCATGGAGCACAATTTCCGTCCGCTCGCGACCGCGCTGCTGACCGGCTATCTCGACCAGGTGTTCGTTCACGGCGAGATCCATGCCGACCCGCACCCCGGCAACGTGCTGCTCACCGACGATCATCGGCTGGCGCTGCTCGATTTCGGCATGGTCGCGCACGTGCCGCCACGCCTGCGCGAGCGGCTGCTGAAGATCGTGCTGGCCGCGGTCGACGGCAGGGGAGAGGACGTCGCAGTGGAGGCGGCGGCGATCAGCACCCGCCTGGAGCGCTTCGACGACGCGCGCTACATGCACGAGGTCGGGCAGCTCGTGGCCAGGTACGCGGTGCGCTCGGAACGCCAGGGGTTCTCGGAAGGCACGCTACTGCTCGAACTCGCGCGGGTCGGGATGACCTGCAATCTGCGGATGCCGGTGGAGACCACGCTCCTGGGCAAGACGTTGCTCAACCTGGAGGCGGTGGCCGACGCGCTGGATCCGGAGTTCAACGTCAAGGCATCGGTCGAGCAGCACGCCTACGAGATCATGCGCCAACGCCTGGGTTCTTCGCTGTCGCCACGGCGACTGGGCATGGAGGCGCTCGAAACGCAGTCGCTCCTGCGCGGAGCGCCGCGGAAGGCCGCCGACATCCTGTCGCTGCTCGCCGACAACCGGCTGCGCATCCAGGTCGCGGGACTGGAGGAATCGCACCTGATGGAGAGCCTGCAGAAGATCGCCAACCGCGTCTGTGCCGGCATCATCACCGCCGCACTGGTGATCGGTGCCGCCATGCTGACCCAGGTGGAAACCGAGACCACGCTGTTCGGTTATCCCGCTTTCGCCTTGGTGCTGTTCCTCCTGGCGGCGGTGATGGCGGTCGCCCTCGTGATCTCGGCCTTGCGCAGCGACCGCAAGGCGAAGCCCTGGGAGGAGCGGGGGCCGCGGGATTGAGGACGATCGGTACTGCTTGGCTGGAGACTTAATTTCGCATAATGTACCGAGGGACCCGCCTGAACAGAGGCTTCTAGCGTCCCGGCGTGCGCCTCGAGCGAAAGGGCAGAGGCCAGCACCAGCAGCGAGGCGGTCGCCGCCAGCTTCCGCCACACCGCCTTCTCTTCGCGACTGATCGCCCTGGCTTCGCCGACGATTCCGAGGACTTTGGCCAGGGGGATTCCGGTTAGACCTGCGAGGCGTTCGCAGGTAACCGTGTCGGGGAGGCTGTAGCCGCTCCGCCAGTTCGCCACGGTCCCGTGGCTGAGGCCAAGGTGCTTGGCGAACGCGCGATCGCTGGTGCAATTCGCGGCCGTCTTTGCCTTGTCGATGATGTCGTTGATCTGCACTGCTCAAACCCCTTGACCATAGTGTCCAACCCCTTTATAACGCTCTCTGTGCCCAACGGCGTTGGGCACCGCCCGAACCCGGTGCCCTAGCCGGGGGAGGGCGTTCTAGGGCGCTAGGGCAGGGGATGGGGAATGGACAGTCATCTGAGTTGGGCCCGGGCTGAAGTCGCTCGCCTTGGCCGCATGACCGAAGCCGCGTGTAAGCGCGCTGCTATGTTCGAAGAGCAGGGGCGTGCAGATCTCGCCGCTGACTGGTGCCGCGCCGCGCAGGGTCATGCTGAGACCGCCGCGTACATCGCGTCTCGCAATTACGTTTCCCGAAGCCCCGAGCCCGCACCGCGGGCTGCCGAACCGCTTCCCCCGCACAGCGTGCAAGCCGGCCCGATTGGAATTCTCGGCTGCCCTGACCGATCGCCGACACAGCCTCCTGCTGACCCGCTTTTCGCCTCTGACCTCGACGTGACTACGGACACCGAGAGAGCAGGGCAGGGCGATGCTCCGTGAGCGTGGTCATGTCGACCTCGAGGACCAACCGGAGCTCTACGGCAAGCCGGACACCCGGGCACCAGATGCCTGGGCTTCCGTTCTTGAGCGCTACCCGGCACACCTGTTTGCAACTCTCACTTTTCGCCCATACCGACGCTTCACCGACAAGTACACCGGAGCAACGGTTGAGGTTCCTCGAGTCTCTGCTCGAGGTGGCATGCACCCCGAGGCAGCCGACAAAGCGTTCCGCGTCTTCGTCAGCAAGATCAACGGCGACATCTACGGGCGCAGCTGGGGCTACAAGTGGCACCGCGGCCTGCAGTGGGCGAGGGGACAGGAGTTCCACAAGGACGGGCGTCTGCACTTCCACGCGATCCTCAGCGCCCCGCGCAACGACCTCTGGAACCTCACGCGCATCAGCAGATGGCATCGCTGGTGGCTCGACGAATTCGGATTCAACAGGCTCGAACGACCGCGCTCGCAGCGCGACATCGCAGCCTACGTAAGCAAATACGTCACGAAGGGCGGTGAGGTTGATTTCTCCGCCAACTACGGCGCCTGGACTCCCCCGGTGCCGGACTTCGAGACACACCAGCAACAAGCCGTGCTGCTCGGACACGGCGCCTGAGTTACCCGAGCACTCGCCGACTGAAGAACCTTCGGGGCGGGTAGGCAAGAGGCGGAGCCGTCCGGCGGCTCTCCATTCTTGACCCTACCCGTCCCTTTTTCTTTCGGCTCTTTCCTCAAACCTGACCTGAGACCCCTAACTATGAGCAACGTCACCATCACCATCACCAGCGAAGAAGTCATCCGGAAGTCCGGCACCAAGAACGGCAAAGACTGGGAGATTCGCGAACAGGCTGCAGTGATCGAAGCCCCGGACCGCAAGCAGCCGGTGCGTCTCGATCTGGGCAAGAACGACCCGCACAAGGTCGGGAAGTACCTGCTCGATTTCGCGAAGAACCTCAACGTCTCGCAGTTCGGTTCTGTGCAGCTGCGCCGCACGCTCGAGCTGACCCCGGTCCCCGCCAAGTGATAGACGGCCCGCCCGTCGCTTGCGGCGGGTGGGCCGGAGGAATCGCCCCATGGAAACCGACGAACTTCTAGTCCCGTACTGCAAGGCAGCGGACTACAACGCCACGACCGGCGAATGCGTCGCTGTTTTCTGGGGCCCCAAACCGGGTTTGCCTGCGCTCTCGGTAGCCGAAGGTATCGCTCTCTCCGCCGTGATCGGCGGCGCTTGGGCCATCGGCTTTTTCATCAAGCAGGCGCGTCGTACCACTTCAACCTGACCAACCAATGGAGTCCCAACATGCGCAAGAACTTTTTCACCTCGACCTCGGGCAAGCTCGCCGCCGGTGTGACCGCGATGACCGTCGCGGGCATGGCGAATGCGGGTGCGCTCGCCGACGCCGTGACTGGTGGCGTCGACACTGCCGAACTGCTGTTGATCGGCGCGATCGTGCTGACCTGCAGCGGCATCATCCTGCTGATCCGCAGCGGCAAGAAGGCGTCGGGCGGCTGATCGCTGTACCCACCCACGAGGGCCGGGCTTCCCGGCCCTCTTTGCTTGGAGAACTCGGATGGAAGGCTATTTCGTGATGATTGCGATGCTCGGCGCGGTCTGGCTGGCGTTCGGGAGCTGATGTGATGAAGCGCTACATCGCCCGTACCGTCGTGCGTCGCATCGTGTGGATCGTGACCGGGCTGGCGGTGTACGCGCTGCTTTCATTTCTTGGCATCGGCAACGCGCATGCGCAGCAGGTGCCGGACTATTTAAACTGTTACAGCCAGACCACGGCGGCGCCCTGGTGCCCGGATGAGGGAGAAGCGTTCGCAGCCGCGCAGCAGCGTGCACAGCAGTTCATTTCGGGTAGTGTCGACACGATTTGCCCGCCGGTTATCACGTCACATAGCCATTCGCTTTATGGCGCTTACTTCCGCGTGAGCTTGAATGTGCGGCGTTCGGGTATCGATGGTCCGTGCACGGGTGCAGGTGGTGGTGTTGCCAATGTGGCGCGTCAGTACCTGGCGGAGCAGACCTGCGCGAATCGCCCTGGCTTGGGTGAGGGCACGTGGTATGGAGCGAGTACTGGCGGCGGCTTTCCGTCGATCTGTAAAGACGGTTGCGTTTTCGAATGCACCGGCTTCGCGTGCATTGAGCAAGTGATTGACGGTCAGACGGCTTGGTATAGCGCGAGCTGGGATCCTAATGGTCAAACTTGCTCTGCCGGTTCGGGTGGCTTCCCGTCCACGCCGCCAAGTCAGTCGCCACCCGATGGTGATGGCGATGGTAGTAGCGATGGCAGCGATCCGTCGCCGAACAACCCAGGGCAGGGCGGTGGTGGTTCGGATGGAAAGCCTGACGAGGATGGCAACTGCGGCGGGGAAGGACAGCCAGCGTGCGGCGAGCCTGGGTCCGGCTCCGGCAACGGCAACACGAGCGGCGGTGGTGGCAACTGCGGTTCACCGCCCTCGAGCACCGGTGACCCGATCCTCGCGCAGATCGCTTACCAGACGTGGGCGACGCGCTGCGCTGTTGAGAAGCAGGGCACGGGCACCGGTCCGGGCAACGGCGATCAGCCCGCTTGGACGAAGGTCGATGGCATGACCCAGAACCCGGGTGAGGGCAGCTCACCCGACGACACCGACGTGATCCGCGACGGTGGCGTGATCGATGGCAGTGAACTTGATTTCTCCGGTTTTAGCGGCGGCAGCTGCATCGGCATTCCCGGTGGCGGCGGTAGCGCGCTCACGCAGGGCTTCGCGTCCGTCCTCGCATCGCCGCCGCCGCAGTGGTGCGAGTACATCGACATGGTCAAGGCGCTTTTCATCCTGTTCGCGACCATCGGTACTGTCTTCTGGCTGACGAGGAACTGATATGCCCGCGATCATCGGCGCGCTCGTTGCTGCCCTCATCAACGCGTTGCGGCAGTACCTGCCCGGCATCGTCGGCCGCGTGCTGCTCGCTCTCGGCATCGGCTTCTTCACCCACACCGTGGCGATGCCGGCGCTGCTCGGCATCATCCAATCGAAGCTCTTCGGTCTGCCGGGGGTTCTCGTCGCTTACTTCGGTGCGCTCGGCCTCGATGTCGTGTGCACGATCGTCATTTCCGCTGCTGCGGCAAAAGCGACGCAGCGGCTTCTACTGCGCCGCATAGGGAGTTCGACATGATGCTATTGCTGACCGGGCAGCCCGGTCATGGAAAAACCGCCTACGGCCTTGTCCGCGCGCGCGAGCTGGTGAAGGAAGGCAGGGAGGTCTACGCCCACGGCGTCAAGGACCTCGACTACGACCGCATCGGCTTCAAGCGTCTCGAGGACCCGAAGAAGTGGGAGGAGTTGCCCGACCGCTCCGTCGTGTTGATCGACGAGTGCTACAGCACCTTCCCGAACCGCAACGCGGCCTCGGCTGTGCCGGCTCACGTGGAGGCCATGGCGCGGCATCGGCATCGCGGTTTCGACTTCATCCTGATCGCGCAGCAGGGCTTGCAGCTGGACCCGTTCCTGCGCGGTCTGTATGACGAACACATCCACGTGCGCCGGCAATGGGGCACGCGTAAGACGAACCTGCGCCGCTGGGACAAGTATCAGGGCAACGTCGCTGCGCACTGCGGCGACATTCAGACATGGATTCGGCCGAACGATATCTTCCAGTTCTACACCAGTACCACGTTCGATACGACCAAGCGGCGCATCCCCACTTGGGCGAAATATCTCTTGGGCACCGCTGTCTTCTTCGCGATCCTGCTGTACGTCCTCAAGCTCAGCTACACCAGCAAGATCGAGACGTTGAGCGCGATGGGCACCACCTCATCCGCATCGATGCTGTCCGGCGGGACCCCGAGCGGTAGCGGAGGGGGTTCGCCGGACAGCACCGCACCGAAATGGGAAAGCCTTGACGCGTACCTGACCGATCACAAGGCACGCATCGCCTCGATGCCCTGGACCGCTCCGATCTACGACCAGCGCGCCGTGGTTGCCGATCCGCAGGTGTACTGCATGGTCAGCGAGCCCGGCCTGGGTGGCGATGGCCAGTACGGCGAAGGTGGTTGCACCTGCCTGACAGAGCAGGGCACCCGCTTCAACATGGCGGAGGCGAGCTGTCGGCTCGTGGCGCGCAACGGTGGCCCCTACAACCCCTACCGGCGCCAGCAGGCTTACACGCCCGCTCTGGCGCCCGTAGCGGCCGTTGACCAGGCGCCGGCCACCAGGGCACCCTCGGCGTCGGCGCCAGGTCCTGGCCAGGCGTTGGGCTTCGCTGAGGTTGCCGGCTACGGCCAGTTCGGGCTACCGACGCCGGAGTACGAGACGCGCGATTTCTGATTCCTGCAGTAAACTGGCGATCGCCGCACTCAAATCTCAAACCGCAAGCATAACTGGCATGCACTTGTCAATAAGGCAAGAATCGTGCCAGTTATGTTTTGTTCATTTATCGGTTATGTTTGGTTCAGATTGCCCTTCGGCCGGCCGATTTCAGGCTGCGGCGATGCCTTGGTGCCGGTAATCGTCCAGGTCGACCACGACGACCCGCACGCGCTTTTTGCCTTCGCGGATCCGCGCCGCCATTTTCCGTGCCTCCCGGCGCTGCTCGAGCTCGAGCCGCCACGCGAGCCCCTCGAGGCGTTGTGGGCTCATCCTGACGCCCGTTGGCGATACCAGATCCCGGCCGGCTAGTCGCCAGCCTTTCCAAGGGCCGTGCAGCGCGCAGCGGTTGTGCACGACCCGGTCGTAGTGTTCGGTCGGGGATTCGGCCTTACAGTGCCAGCACTCGACCATGGCGGCCTCCTTGCAGCAGGCGGGCGATCGACCGTAGCAACCGGGCGGTGAGGATCCGTGCCCGGATCCATAACTTCGCATAATGTACCTTATGTAAACTCAGGTGGTGTGGCTGTGAGGCCTCTAGGCTGCTGATCGCGGGCGTGGGGCGTGTTCCCCGACTTCTGGATAGCTGACTATTCCTCCCTCCCCGCCAGCCGCAGCGCGTTGCCGACGACCGAGACCGAACTCAGGCTCATCGCCAGGGCGGCGATCATCGGGCTGAGCAGCAGGCCGAACGCCGGATACAGCGCGCCCGCGGCGATCGGTACGCCGAACGCGTTGTAGAGGAAGGCGAAGCCCAGGTTCTGCTTCATGTTGCCGACCGTCGCCTCGGAGATGGCGCGGGCGCGGAGGATCCCGCCCAGGTCGCCCTTGACCAGGGTCACCTGCGCGCTGGACATGGCCACGTCGGTGCCGGTGCCCATGGCGATGCCGACGTCCGCCGCGGCCAGCGCAGGTGCATCGTTGATGCCGTCGCCGGCCATGGCCACGCTGCGGCCCTCGCGCTTGAGGCGCTGCACGAGCTCGGCCTTGTCCTGCGGACGCACCTCGCCGTGGACCTCCTCGATGCCGAGCGTGCTCGCCACCGCCGCGGCCGTGCCTTGCGCATCGCCGGACGCCATGACGATGCGGATCCCCGCGGCGCGCAGTTCGTCGAGCGCGTGCGGCGTGGTCGCCTTGACCGGATCGGCGACCGCGATCGCGCCGGCGACGCGGCCGTCGGCGGCCAGGAACACCACCGTCGCGCCCTGCCCGCGCCAGCGCTCGGCGGCGTCGGCGAGCGCCTGGACGTCGCCGCCGACCTCGGCCATCAGGGCGGCGTTGCCCAGCGCCAGGTCGTGCCCGCCGGCGCGTCCGCGCACGCCGCGGCCGGTGACCGAGTCGAAGTCCTCGGTACGCTCGAACCCGAGGCCGCGCTCGCGTGCCTCGGCGAGGATGGCTTCCGCCAGCGGGTGCTCGCTGCCCTGCTCCAGGCTGGCGGCGAGCTGCAGCACCCGGTCGGGCTCGAAGCCTTCCGCCGCCGTCACGTCGCGGAAAGCGGGACGTCCCTCGGTCAAGGTGCCGGTCTTGTCGACGATCAGGGTGTCGATCCGGCGCAGCCGCTCGATCGCCTCGGCGTCGCGGAACAGCACGCCGGCCTGCGCCGCACGGCCGCTGGCGACCATGATCGACATCGGCGTGGCGAGGCCGAGCGCGCACGGACAGGCGATGATCAGCACCGAGACGGCGTTGAGCACGGCGTAGGTCCACGATGGCTCGGGACCGAACAGGCCCCAGCCGAACAGCGACAGCACCGCCACCGCCAGGACCGTCAGCACGAACCAGCGCGCGACCTTGTCGGCCATGCGCTGCATCGGTGCGCGCGTCCGCTGCGCCTGCGCCACCAGCTGCACGATCTGCGACAGCACGGTGTCCGCGCCCACCTTCTCCGCGCGGATCACCAGGCTGCCGGTCCCGTTGAGGGTGGCGCCGATGACCCGCTCGCCCGGCTGCTTTTCCACCGGCATCGGCTCGCCGGTCAGCATCGACTCGTCGACATGGGAACGGCCGTCGTCGACCACACCGTCCACCGGCACCTTCTCGCCCGGCCGTACGCGCAGGCGGTCGCCGGGATGCACGTGCCCGAGCGGGATGTCCTCCTCGCTGCCGTCGTCGGAAATCCGGCGCGCGGTCTTCGGCGCCAGCCCCAGCAGCGCCTTGATCGCCGCCGAGGTCCTGGAACGCGCGCGCAGTTCCAGCAGCTGGCCGAGCAGCGTCAGCGAGACGATCACCGCCGCCGCCTCGAAATACACGCCGACGCGGCCGTGATCGTGGAACGAAGCGGGAAACAGATCCGGGGCGACGGTCGCGACCACGCTGTAGCCGAACGCGGCCCCGACGCCGATCCCGATCAGCGTCCACATATTGGGGCTGCGGTTGCGGATCGACTGCAGGCAGCGCTGGAAGAACGGCAGGCCCGCCCACAGCACCACCGGCGTGCTCAGCGCCAGTTCCAGCCAGGTGCGCACCTCGACCGGAAGCCCGCCGATGCGCTGGCCGAACATCGCCAGCACCAGCACCACAAGGGTGAGCGGCAGCGTCCACCAGAAGCGCCGGCCGAAATCGCGCAGTTCCGGGTTGTCGTCCTCTTCCAGGCTCGGCATTTCCGGCTCCAGCGCCATGCCGCAGATCGGGCAGGTGCCCGGCCCCTGCCGGCGGATCTCGGGATGCATCGGGCAGGTGTAGATCGCGCCGGGCGGCGCTGCCGGCGGCTCGGCCTGCGGCGCCAGGTACTTCCCGGGGTCCGCCACGAAGCGCTCGCGGCAGCGCGCCGAGCAGAAATGGAATTCCGTGCCGGCGTGGCTCGCATGGTGCGCCGTCGAAAGCGGATCGACCTGCATGCCGCAGACCGGATCGGTGGTCGTGTCCGCGCCCTGCCGCGCCTCGTTGGCAGGGCCATGCGCGCAATGGGAAGGATCGGAGCGTGAGTTCATGGGGTGTCCTCGTCGAGCGCGTGGAGAATCGGGCACTGCGCCAGCGCGCCGTGACCCGGGCAGGACGCCAGCAATGCCTTCAGGCCGTCGCGGATGCGGTCGAGTTCGGCGAGCCTGGTCTCGACATCGACCAGCTTGTCGGCGGCCGCAGCCTTCATGCCCGCCATGTCGTCTTCGCGCCGGCCCGACAGCGCCAGCAGGTCGCGGATCTCGGCCAGGGTGAAGCCGAGCGTCTTGGCGCGGCGGATGAAATGCAGCCGCGCCAGGTCGTCCTCGCCGTAGCTGCGATAGCCAGACGCGAGCCGCCGCGGCGGCGGCAGCAGGCCTTCGCGTTCGTAGTAGCGCAGGGTGTCGATGCCGACTTCCGCGCGGCGGGCGAGTTCACCGATCTTCATCTCGTTCTTCGTACGATTTCCGGCCGGATGTGGCGTCGCGGGGAGTCTGCAGCCTGGACCCTGGTCCAGAGTCAAGCCCCGAATCGTACGAATCCCGTGCCGGGCGACGGTTCACGGCGATGTCGCTTCCGCGTCTTCCCCGCCATGCCGGGCAAACACGCCGGTCGTGCCGTCGTGCGCCACCAGCTCGACCGCATAAGGCTGCACCGTGCCGTCGGGCACTTCCATCCCCGGCGAGCCGAGCGGCATGCCGGGCAACGTCAGGCCGCGAGCGTCGGGCCGCTCGGCCAGCAGGCGCCTGATGTCGCCGGCGGGCACGTGGCCTTCGACGAAATAGCCTGCGACCTCGGCCGTGTGGCACGAGCCCTTGCCGGGCGGGACGCCGACCCGGGTCTTCACCGGGCCCAGGTCGTCGACGCCGCGGACCTCGACCTCGAAGCCGGACTGCCGCAGATGGTCGACCCAGTGCGTGCAGCAGCCGCAGACGGGGCTCTTGTGGACCACGACCGGCGGCAAGGCGTTCGCCGCGATCCCGGCCGCGGCGGTGCCGGCGTTCGCGCCGCCGGCATCGGTCGCCTGCGCACAGGCGGTGATCGCGGACAGCGAGGCCAGCAGGATGGCGATCAGTGCAATGCGGTTGTACGACATGGATTCCTCCGAGGCAGAGCCGGCCCCGCCGGCAGGATCAGGTTGAAGCGGTTTTCCGTGCACTGTGGGAGCGACGGCAGTCGCGACACCGCGGCTTCGGACGATTCGATGTCGCGACTGCCGTCGCTCCCACAAGGGCGGTGTTCATGCCTAGAACCAAATGCGCACGCCCGCGACCACGCGGGTATCGTCGACGTCTTCCGATTCGGCGCGGCGCAGGTCGGCGGTATCGCCGAACGCACGCTCGTGCACGATGCCGACGTAGGGCGCGAACTGGCGGGTGAACTCGTAGCGCAGGCGCAGCCCCGCCTCGGCCGTGCCCAGTCCCGATCCGATGCCGCGCGCGGCATCGTCCTTGCCGAAGAAGGCGGCCTCCAGCTGCGGCTGCAGGATCAGACGGTTGGTCAGCAGCAATTCGTATTCAACCTCCAGGCGCGCAGCGGTCTGGCCGCCCTCGCCCAGGTAGGCGGTGGCCTCGACCTCGAACCACTGCGGCGCCAGTCCCTGCACGCCGACCGCCACGAAGCTCTGCGACGCGTCGGGCGCGAAGTCGTGGCGGACGCCCGCGACCACGTCCCACCAAGGCGACACGCTGCGGCCGTAGAGCGCTTCGAGGCTCGCCGACTCGGTCGCGCCGCGGTGACGCTCGCCCTCGCTGCGCAGCCACAGCCGGTCGAGGTCGCGGCCGATCCAGCCCTGCCCTTCCCATGCCATGCCCGTGCCGGGGTCCGCGTCCCAGGCTTCCAGGCGGTCGAGCAGGAAATACGAATGGGCGGCATCGTCGTGCACGCTGTGACCGGCGACGTCGGGAAACGCCGCCCGGCGGTCGGCGTCGGTGAGTGCCGGAACCGGTTCCCTGGGCTCGGCCGCGGGCGGAGCGTGGCCCATCGCCGCGTGGTCGTCCTGCGTGGCGGAATGGTCGTGCTCCGTGTCGGACTGCCCGTGTTGCATCTTCGAATGGTGTTCCGTTTGCGGGCGATCGTGCTTCATTTCCGAATGATCGTGTTCGGTCTTCGAACGGTCCGTCTCCATCGCCGAATGATCGTGTCCGGCCTTCGGCCGATTCTGCTTCATCGCGGAATGGTCGTGCGCCGTCTCCTGCGCGGCCACGGCACCGCTCGGCAGCACAATACCGAGCGCGACCGCCAGCACCAGCGTCGTTGGGCGATAGGTCTTCATGCGCATGGCGTTCATTCCTCCACCCGCACTTCGCGGAACATGCCGGCTTCCATGTGGTAGAGCAGATGGCAGTGGTAGGCCCAGCGTCCCAGCGCGTCGGCGCGGACGCGGTAGCTGCGCCGGCTGCCCGGCGGCATGTCGATGGTGTGCTTGCGCACCAGGAAGTCGCCCCGCTCGTCCTCGAGGTCGCTCCACATGCCGTGCAGGTGGATGGGATGGGTCATCATCGTGTCGTTGACCAGGACGATACGCATGCGCTCGCCGTAGTTCAGGCGCAGCGGCTCGGCGTCCGAAAACTTGATGCCGTCGAACGACCAGGCGAACTTCTCCATGTGGCCCGTCAGGTGCAACTCGATGGTGCGGCCCGGGTCGCGGCCGTCCGGGTCCTCGAACAGGCTCCGGAGCGCGCCGTAGGTCAGGACCTTGCGGCCGTTGCCGCGCAGGCCGATGCCGGGATCGTCGAGCTTCGGCGCCGGCGACATGGTCTGCATGTCGACCAGCGGATTGCCGGTCTCGCTGGCGGGGTGTTGCTGCATCTCCCCCGCCGCGTGCTCCCGCGCGGCCGGCATGCCGTGGCCGCCGTGATCCATGCCTTGCATCGAAGCCATGTCGTGGCCGGCATGTTCCTCCCGTGCGTCGCCGCTCGCGCCCGACCCCGGCATATCGTGCCCGCCGTGGTGCATGCCGCCGTGCCCCATGTCGCCCATGGTGAGCAGCGGGCGGGGATCGACGGCCGGCACCGGCGCACGCAGGCCTTCGCGCACCGCCAGGGTGCCGCTGACATGGCCGGTGCGGCCCATGTCCTGGGCGAAGATCGTGTAGGCATCCTGGCCCGAGGGTTCGACGATCACGTCGAAGGTCTCGGCGACCGCGATGCGGAATTCGTCGACCGTCACCGGATGCACGTTCTGGCCGTCTGCGGCGACCACGGTCATCTTCAGCCCCGGAATGCGCACGTCGAAATGCGTCATCGCCGAACCGTTGATGAAGCGCAGCCTGACCTTCTCGCCGGACCGGAACAGCGCGGTCCAGTTGCCCAGCGAGGTCGTGCCGTTCATCAGGTAGGTGTAGGTGTGGGCGTTGACGTCGGACAGGTCCGACGGCGACATCCGCATCTGCCCCCACACGCGGCGATCGGCGACCGTCGCCTCGAAGCCGTCGCGGCACACGTCGCGGAAGAAGTCGCCGACGGTGCGCTGGTAGTAGTTGTCGTGCTCGGACATCTTCTTCAGCCGTGCGAACAGCGCCACCGGATCCAGGTCGGTCCAGTCGTTGAGCAGGACCACGTAGTCGCGGTCGTAGGCGAACGGCTCGGGCTCGGCAGGATCGATGATCAGCGCGCCGTACAGGCCGGCCTGCTCCTGGAAGGCGGAATGACTGTGGTACCAGTAGGTGCCGCCTTGGCGTACGTCGAACCGATAGTGGTAGGCCTCGCCGCGCTGGATGCCGTCGAAGCTGAGGCCGGGCACCCCGTCCATGTTTGCCGGCAGCAGGATGCCGTGCCAGTGGATCGAGGTCGAATGGCCATGGATGGAATCGCGCGGCAGCGCGTTGGCCACGCGCAGGTTCACCGTGGTGCCTTCGCGCCAGCGCAGCACCGGTGCCGGCAGCGAGCCGTTGACGGTGATCGCCGGCCGGGTGCGGCCGGTGATGTTCATCGGCGTCTCGCCGATGACCAGGTCGAACTCGGTGCCGGCGAGCACGGTCTCGTGGCCGGGCGACTTCAGCGCCCAGCCGGGCCTGGACCACAGGCCGAGGCCGGCGATCGCGCCGCCCGCGGCGAGTCCCTGGACGAAGCGGCGGCGGGACGGCCTGACCGGCGCGCCCTGCCCCGGATGGGTGGGGTCGAATGGCATGGGTGAACTCCGTGAGATCGTCGGGGAACGGCGTCGTCACTGGACGCCGGACATGCACATGCGCACCGGTCGGCTCGCATCGCGGCGGCCGGAACGCATGCGAACGGCGCCATCGGCGCCGGACGGTCAGGCGATCGGAGGTCGCATCAGATGCGGAAGCGCCGGAGAGGCGTGGCCGGGTTTCGCGGGCCGGGCGCTGCAGTCGTGCGCGGGCCCCTGGGGGTAATGCGAAGCGGCGGCCACCGCGGCCTGGCCATGATGCAGGCAGCCGCCGCGGCACAGGCCCGACTCGCAACAATCGCAGGCGAGGTCCGGCGTCTCGGCGGGCGGCTCGTCGTTCGGCGATTCGGCGATCGGCAGGCTCGCGGGCGACGGGGAATGGCCCACCATGGCAGCGGACGCGCTGGTGCCGTGATTTTTCTGGTGGCAAGGCACATCCGCCTTCGCCGGAGTCTGGGCGGACGGCGCGGCGGCAGCGGCAGCGATCGAATGCGCCATCGGCATCGACGCGGATGCCAGCGCGTAACCCGATCCGTTCAGGATCAGGCCGAGGCAGAGCAACACGCGCAGCAGGCTGGACCAGGCGGACATGGCGTCATGTTAACCGGCGGGACCGGAAACAGGTAAAGGGACGTCTCGAGTGAATGCCGTCGTCATTCACGCAGGCCGAACTCGCAAGTCCCTTGTGGGAGCGACGGGAGTCGCGACCTGGCGAACGAAGGCTTGCCGCGGCCTCCGCCGCTCCCGCAGGCCGACAGGTCATTTGAACCTGTCGACGCATTCCCAGTTGACGCCCCGATCATGGCGCCACTACAATTTCGCGCTTCCACACGTGGGGCCATAGCTCAGCTGGGAGAGCGCCTGCATGGCATGCAGGAGGTCGGCGGTTCGATCCCGCCTGGCTCCACCACGGTTTCCGCCCAAAGGCCGGTCGGCAACCGCAACGCGGCATCCGCGTCCCCATCGTCTAGAGGCCTAGGACACCACCCTTTCACGGTGGCGACCGGGGTTCGAATCCCCGTGGGGACGCCATTTACGACGAACCGCACGGGACCGCCATGGCGGGTCCCGTGTTTATCCGGTTCCCCGGGTGCAATCGGCTCCCGTGGGAGCGACGGAAGTCGCGACGGGGGCATATCTTCGCGGCGTCGCGACTCCCGTCGCTCCCACAAATGCCACGCGGCGCGCACCCGTCTCCAGTGGCCGCCACCCGCGCCCGCCAGCGAACGCCGTCGCGTTCACAGGATCCGAATCTTTCGGCTGTTTCAATCGACCGACATCCACGCGGTGCGGCGTGCCGGCGCATCGCCCTCGTCCGGAGCATCATGGACCCGCGCGAACAGCGGCGGCTCTCCGCGGCCGCGGCCCTGCCCCGCCCTACCCTGCGCGCACGCGAGGCATTCGCGATCACGATCGGCATCGTCGTCGGTGCCGGCATTTTCCGTACACCTTCCCTGGTCGCGGGCGCGTCCGGCAGCGAGGCGGTCATGCTCGCGGCCTGGGCCGTCGGCGGACTGCTGTCGATCGTCGGCGCGCTGTGCTACGCCGAGCTCGCGACCGCCTATCCCCAGGCCGGCGGCGACTACGCCTATCTGCGCCGCGCCTACGGCCCACGCCCCGCCTTTCTCTACGCCTGGGCACGGCTGGCGGTGATCCAGACCGGGTCGGTGGCCGTGCTCACCTTCGTGATCGGCGACTACCTGGCGCAGCTGTTCGGGCTCGGCGACTGGGCATCGGCGCCGTTCGCGGCCGCCGCCGTGATCGTGCTGACCACGCTCAACTGGCTCGGGGTGCGCCAGGGCACCCGCGCGCAGAACTGGCTCACGGTGATCGAGATCGTCGGCATCTGCCTGATCGTCGCCGCGGCCCTGCTGCTTGCGCCCGCCGATGCCGCACCGGTCGCCACCGCCGGCGGCGACAGCGCGATCGGCCTGGTCCTGGTGTTCGTACTGCTGACCTACGGCGGCTGGAACGAGGCGGTCTACGTGACCGCCGAGGTTCGCGACGCGCGGCGCTGGATGCCGCGGGTTCTGACGCTCAGCCTGATCGCCATCACCGCACTGTACCTGCTGGTCAACCTGGCCTACCTGCGCGTGCTGGGCTTGGCGGGAATGGCGGAGTCCGACGCCGTTGCCGCAGACGCCATGCGCCGCCTGTTCGGCGGACACGGCGCGATCTTCATGAGCGCGCTGGTGGTCGCCGCGGCATTGACTTCGGCCAACGCCACCCTGATCACCGGCGCGCGCGGCGTCTACGCGGTGGGCCGCGACTTCCCTGCCCTGGCTTTCATCGGCCGCTGGGACGCGCGCAGCGGCTCTCCACGCACGGCGATGCTGGTGCAGGGCGGCCTGGCGCTGCTGCTGGTCGGCCTCGGCGCGATCGCCCGCGACGGCTTCCGCACCGCGGTGGAATACACCGCGCCCGTGTTCTGGCTGTTCTTCCTGCTGGTCGGCGTGTCGCTGTTCGTGCTGCGGCGGCGGGACCCGGACCTGCCGCGGCCGTTCCGGGTGCCGCTGTATCCGCTGCTGCCGTTGCTGTTCTGCGCCACCAGCGGCTATCTGCTGTACTCCAGCCTGGCCTACACCGGCATCGGCGCCCTGGTCGGGGTCGGCGTGCTGGCGGCCGGAGGACTGCTGCTGCTGTACCTGAAACCGATCCACCCACCCCAGGAGTCGCCTACATGAAAACGATCCCGTCGATCGCCTGCCTGTTGCTGCTGATCCCGCTGGTGTCCGCCTGCGGCGAAAGTGCCGTGACCGCCTACGATCCGGTCGTCGAGCCCGAAGCGACGCAGGACGAGGTCGCCTCGATGGACGCGGTGACCGCGGACACCGAACCCGATTCGCCGTACGCGATGGACGAGAACGCGCCGCGCCCCAAGCGCGAGCCGGACGTGATCTACGTGCCGACCCCGCAACCCGTGGTCGACCGGATGCTCGAACTGGTCAACCTCCAGGAAGACGACGTGCTCTACGACCTGGGCTCCGGCGACGGCCGCATCGCGATCACCGCGGCCAAGGACTACGGCGTGCGCGCGGTGGGCATCGACATCAACCCGGTGCGCATCCGCGAGGCCAACGAGAATGCCGAGGAGGCCGGCGTGGCCGATCGGGTGACATTCCGCGAGGAGGACCTGTTCGAGGCCGACATCGGCGAGGCGTCGGTGGTCACGCTGTACCTGCTGCAAAGCCTGAACGTGAAGCTGCGGCCGAAGCTGCTGAGCGAACTGAAGCCGGGCACGCGCATCGTCAGCCACGCCTTCGACATGGCCGACGAATGGGAACCCGAGTACACCGAGGAAGTGGACGGCAGCAACATCTACATGTGGACGGTGCCGCAACGCTGAGCGTCCGCCGTTCGCGGCGACCGTCAGGCGGGCGGCACGAGCACCCGCTTCGGCAGCGGCGCGCTATCGAGCGACAGCGTGGCCACGCCGTGGCCGCGCTCGGCCAGGTACTGCAGCCACTTGCCGAGGAAGGTGTTCATCCGCATGCGGTGGTCGACCACCTCGGCCGGCGGCGGATACAGGCCGATCACGTCCTGCCAGCGCCGGCCGACATAGCAGTGGGTCGCCTCGACCTGGCGCGCGTCGCGGTAGAGACGCAGCCAGGCGGACGGATCGGGCTCGCCGGTCACCGGGTCGCGCATGGCGTAGCTCAGGCGCAGTTCGGTGGTGTAGCGGTGCTGTTCGAGCACGTCCAGGTGCACGTCGAGGCCATCGCCGTTGCGGGAGAGATAGCGTCCGGGCGCGAGCCCGGCCGGCTCGAACAGGCGGGTCAGGCGCTGGTGGTTCTCCGCGTACAGGCCCATCAGCCAGCCGAAACGGCTGAGCCTGGGAATGCGTGCGGCATTGCGGGTGGCGACCTGTTGGGACATGTCCCGATGCTACACGCTCGATCGCGGGTGCGGCAGCATTGACGGCGTCGCGCGGGCGGCCTAACGTTCAGATTCCTTGCCGGGTTTTCCGCACGCGGCGATCGGCGTTCAGGTCAGAACATTTCACGGTTGATTCCCAGGTCCTCGAGAATGCGGCTGGCGATTTCCTCGATCGAGGTATGCGTGGTGCTCAGGACGGGAACGCCCTCCATGCGCAGCAGCGTTTCCGCGGCCGCCACCTCGCGCCGGCAGGTCTCCAATTCCGCGTAGCGCGAGTTCGGCCGTCGTTCCTGGCGGATCTGGTGCAGGCGCTGCGGGTCGATGGTCAGGCCGAACAGCTTGTTTCGATGCGCGCGCAACCTCGGCGGCAGGCGGTCCGACTCGAGGTCCTCCTCGGTCAGCGGATAGTTCGCCGCGCGGATGCCGTAGTGCAACGCCAGGTACACGCAGGTCGGCGTCTTGCCGGCACGCGAGACGGCGACCAGGACCAGGTCGGCGTCGTCGTAGTCCAGCGCCATGCCGTCGTCGTGCGTGAGCGCGTAATTCATCGCGTTGATGCGGCGGTGATAGGTGTCGAAATCGACCATGCCGTGCGCCTGTCCCACCCGCGACTGCCGCGGGACGTCGAGTTCGCGCTCGAGCGGCTTGATGAACGGCGCGAACACGTCGAGCATCAGCGCGCCGCTCTCGGACAGGATGCGGTTGAGCTCCGGGTCGACGCAGGAATTGACCACGATCGGCCGGCTGCCGCAGTTCGCGCCGGCGCGAACGATCTCGGCCACCGCCTCGCGCGCCTTTTCCGGCGTGTCGACGAAGGGGATCCGGTCAGTCACGAAGCGGAAGCCGGAGAACTGGGTCAGCAGGCTGTGGCCGATGGTGGCGGCGGTGATGCCAGTGCCGTCGGAGACGTAGAACACCGGGCGGGCGGGCGGCTGCGATTCCGGAGGCATGATTCGGGCGTGGACGACGGGAGGGTTGCTAAAATAGCGGTTTCCGCCGGGCGCCGCCCGGCTCTCCCGCCTGCCATCCCTCGGAGTGCCCTCCCTTGAGCGCCAATATCCTCTGGCTGCACGATCTGCGACTGAACGACCTGGCCCAGGTCGGCGGCAAGAACTCCTCGCTCGGCGAGATGATCGGCCACCTCGCCCGGCTCGGCGTTTCGGTTCCGGGGGGCTTCGCCACCACGGCCGATGCGTTCAGGGCCTTCATCGCCCACAACGCGCTCGAACAGCGGATCTTCGACCGCCTGGCGCCGCTCGACGTCGAGGACGTGACGGCGCTGGCGGCCGCTGGCCGGGAGATCCGCGGCTGGGTGATCGACGCGCCGCTGCAGCCGGAACTCGACGCCGGCATCCGCGACGCCTACGGGCAGCTCTGCGCCGAGAACGGCGGCGGCGAGGTGGCGGTGGCGGTGCGTTCCTCGGCCACCGCCGAGGACCTGCCGGATGCCAGCTTCGCCGGCCAGCAGGAGACGTTCCTCAACGTCACCGGCGCCGACGACGTCGTGGTCAAGGTCAAGGAGGTCTTCGCCAGCCTGTACAACGACCGCGCCATCGCCTATCGCGTGCACCACGGCTTCAAGCACGAGGACGTGTTCCTGTCGGCCGGCGTGCAGCTGATGGTGCGCTCGGACGTCGGCGCCTCGGGCGTGCTGTTCACGCTCGATACCGAGTCCGGCTTCCGCGACGTGGTGTTCATCACCGCCAGCTACGGGCTCGGCGAGAACGTGGTCCAGGGCGCGGTCAATCCCGACGAGTTCTACGTCTACAAGCCCACCCTGCGGCAGGACAGGCCGGCGATCCTGCGCCGCTCCCTGGGCAGCAAGCAGATCCGCATGGTGTATTCGGACACGCCCGGCGAGCGCGTGCGCAACGAGGACACGCCGACGGAACTGCGCGCGCGCTTCTCGATCGGCGACGACGACGTGCACGAGCTGGCACGGCAGGCACTGACCATCGAGAAGCACTACCAGCGCCCGATGGACATCGAATGGGCCAAGGACGGCGTCAGCGGCAAGCTGTTCATCGTGCAGGCGCGGCCGGAGACGGTGAAGTCGCGCGGCAAGGCCACCCAGATCGAGCGCTACGCGCTGGAGCGCCGTGGCGAGGTGATCGCCGAAGGCCGCGCCATCGGCCAGAAGATCGGCAGCGGCGTCGCCCGCGTGGTGCGCTCGCTCGACGACATGCACAAGGTGCGGCCCGGCGACGTGCTGGTCGCCGACATGACCGATCCGGACTGGGAGCCGGTGATGAAGCGCTCCGCGGCGATCATCACCAACCGCGGCGGCCGCACCTGCCACGCGGCGATCATCGCCCGCGAGCTCGGCGTGCCCGCGGTGGTCGGCACCGGCACCGCGCTCGAGGCGATCGCCGACGGCCGCGAGGTGACAGTGAGCTGCGCCGAGGGCGACACCGGCTACATCTACGCCGATGCCCTGCCCTTCGAGCGCACCACTACCGACCTCGCGTCGATGCCCGAGGCGCCGCTGAAGATCATGATGAACGTCGCCAACCCCGAGCGCGCATTCGACTTCGGCCAGCTGCCCAACGCCGGCATCGGCCTGGCGCGGCTGGAGATGATCATCGCCTCGCACATCGGCGTGCATCCCAAGGCGTTGCTCGAGTACGACCGCCAGGATCCGGAAATCAAGCGCCAGATCGACGCCCGCAGCGCCGGCTACGCCGACCCCGTGCGGTTCTACGTCGACCGGCTGGCCGAGGGCATCGCCACCCTCACCGCCTCGGTGGCGCCGCACCCGGTGATCGTGCGCCTGTCGGACTTCAAGTCGAACGAGTACGCCAACCTCATCGGCGGCCGTCGCTACGAGCCGGAAGAAGAGAACCCGATGATCGGCTTCCGCGGCGCCAGCCGCTACGTCGATCCGTCGTTCGCCGACGCCTTCGCGCTGGAGTGCGAGGCGGTGCGCAAGGTCCGCGACGAGATGGGCCTGGACAACCTGTGGGTGATGATCCCGTTCGTGCGCACGCTCGACGAGGGCCGCAAGGTGGTCGAGGTGCTGGAGAAGAACGGCCTCAAGCAGGGCCAGCACGCCGACGGCCAGCAGGCGCTGAAGATCATCATGATGTGCGAGGTGCCGTCGAACGCGCTGCTGGCCGACGAGTTCCTCGAGATCTTCGACGGCTTCTCGATCGGCTCCAACGACCTCACCCAGCTGACCCTCGGCCTGGACCGCGATTCTGGCATCGTCGCGCACCTGTTCGACGAGCGCGACGCGGCGGTCAAGAAGCTGCTGTCGATGGCGATCAAGAGCGCGCGCGCCAAGGGCAAGTACGTCGGCATCTGCGGCCAGGGCCCGAGCGATCATCCGGACCTGGCCGAATGGCTGATGCAGGAAGGCATCGAGTCGGTGTCGCTCAACCCCGACACCGTGGTCGACACCTGGCTGCGGCTGGCCAAGCGCAAGGCATCCGACGCACGATAACGTCGCTCTAACGACGCCGTCGCTACCGTCGTCGCGGGAACCGGCGCCCCGTTTGCGGGACGTCACGCACTTTCAGGACCATAGTGAGGGAGGCGCAAGCATGGAATCGATCTGGTCGTGGCTGCACGAAGCCGGCTGGTCCGAGATGGCGATATCGGTTGGTCTGCATGTGCTCGGCGCCCTGGCGCTGTTCCTCATCGGGCTGCGCATCGTCAAGTGGATCACCGGGTTCGCCGAGCGCGGACTGACCCGCGCCAACGTCGAGCCGACGGCGGCGATGTTCCTGCGCAAGGTGACCCATGTGGTCCTGCTGGTGGTGCTGATACTGGCGGCGCTGCAGGTCGTGGGCGTGCCCATGACCTCGACGATCGCGGTCCTCGGCGCCGCCGGCCTGGCGATCGGCCTGGCGTTGAAGGACTCGCTGTCCAACATCGCCTCGGGGGTGATGCTGGTCTCGCTGAGGCCGTTCCGCGCCGGCGACATCGTCACCATCAACGGCCAGACCGGCAAGGTCGAGTCGGTCAGCATCTTCCAGACTCAGTTGCGCGGTGCCGACAACCAGACGATCGTGCTCCCCAACAGCCTGGTCACCACCGATTCCATCATCAACCTGACCCCGGACGTGATGCGCCGGATCGAGCTGGTGATCGGCATCAGCTACGACGCCGACATAGACGCGGCCCGCGGCCTCGCCATGGACATCATGCAGGCCGACGAGCGCGTCCTGCCGGAACCGCCACCTGACGTGCTGGTGTACGAGCTCGGCGACAGCTCGGTGAACCTGGGCATCCGCTGCCACGTCGCCAATGCGGATTTCTTCGTCACCAAGTGCGAACTGACCGAGCGGATCAAGAAGGCGTTCGACCGCGACGGCATCTCCATTCCGTTCCCGCAGCGCGACGTGCACATGTATCACCACGCCGGCGCCACCGTTGGACAGCAGGCGCTGCCGGCGCCCGATGCCGCCGGTAGCGATGCGATCGGCCTGGACGATCCGGAGCACCGGCCGAGTCCGGACCCGCAATGAACGCCTGGCGGAGCGCCGCGCCGTCGTGACCCACCGGTCCGGCGGATCAGGTCTCAGTAGGGGGCGAACGCCCCCATGCCTTCGCGGTAGTGCCGCAGTTCCTCGATCGAGTCGCGCACGTCGCTCAGGGCGGTGTGCGCGGCCTGCTTCCTGACTCCGGCGAGCAGCGAAGGGGCCCAGCGCCGCGCCAGCTCCTTGAGGGTGCTGACATCGAGATTGCGGTAGTGGAAGTACCGCTCCAGTTCCGGCATCTGCCGATGCAGGAAGCGCCGGTCCTGACAGATCGAATTGCCGCACATCGGCGAGGCGTTCTCCGGGACCCACTGGCGCAGGAACGCCAGCGTACGCTGCTCGGCCTCGGCCATCGGGATGCCCTCTTCGAGCACGCGGCGCCACAGCCCGGACTTGCCGTGCTGGTTGCGGTTCCAGTCGTCCATCGCCTCGAGCGTGGCGAGCGGATGGGCGATGGCGCACTCGGGACCTTCGGCCAGGATCCGCAATTCGGAGTCGGTAACGACGGTGGCGATCTCCAGGATCGAATCGCGCCCGGTATCGAGCCCGGTCATCTCCAGGTCGATCCAGATCAGGCGACCTTCGTCGTCATCGGTTTGTCGCTGTGCCATGCGCTCGCGATCGTCGTCGGGAGGGCGCATCATAGCGCAGCGCCTCACCTCCCCTGCCCTCCCTATGCTCGCAAGCTCCGCACTCTCCCACTACGCGATCCTGACGGCGATGCTGGCGCCGGCGTTCTTCCTGACCGCGACCGCCGCCCTGCTGACCTCCGCCAATTCGCGGCTCGCACGCGTCATCGACCGGGCGCGGGCGCTGCTCAAGCAGCTGGGCGAAAGCCAAGATCCCGAGGAACGATCGGTCCTGGAACAACGGATCGAACTGCAGCGTCGCCGCAGCACGATCATCCTGCGCGGCAGCCAGCTGCTGTACGTGGCGATCAGCTGCTTCGTCGGGACCAGCCTCACGGTCGCTGCCGATTCGCTGCTCGGCCATCGTTTCGACCAGTTGCCGACGATTCTGGCGGTACTGGGGGTGCTGGCGATGTTCGCCGCCAGCCTGCTGCTGGCGCGGGAGGCGGCGCTCGCGGTGGCCGCGGTCAACGACGAGATGGACGACGCGCACGTCAGCGCCAGGCGGCGCGGCCCGGCGGGGTGATCGGCCCAAGGGCGCCGGTAGAGCCGGGCTTGCTCGGCTGCGCGCGCCCGATCTCCTGTAGAGCCGAGCTTGCTCGGCTGCGCGGGTTCCGGAGCCGGAGGAGCAGCGGAGCAAGCTCCGCTCTACGGGGAGAGGCGCAACGGCTCTACAGCGCAGGCCTGCCGCGCTTGCGGCGAAAGTAGTTGCTGAGCATGGCGCCCGCCTCGTCGGCAAGCACGCCGCCGGTGACCACGATGCGGTGATTGTGGCGCGGATCGGCAAGCAGGTCGAAGACGCTGCCGGCGGCTCCGGTCTTCGGGTCGGCGGCGGCGTACACCACGCGGGCGATCCTGGCGTGCACCGTGGCCATGGCGCACATCGCGCACGGTTCCAGCGTCACGTACAGCGTACAACCGGGCAGGCGATGGTTGCCCAGCCGCCGGCCGGCGGCACGCATCGCGACGATCTCGGCATGCGCGGTCGGGTCGTGTTCGCCGATGTTGCGGTTCCAGCCCTCGCCGAGCACGCGGCCCTCCGCGTCCACCAGCAGCGCGCCGACGGGAACCTCGTCGTCTTCCTTCTCGGCGCGCTCGGCGAGCGCGAGGGCGTGGTACATCCGCTGTAGATCGTCAACCGGCATCGACCGTTCCTGCACGCCGGCGGGTGCCGGCGGCGCGATTGTCGCATCCAAGGCCGGTCAACAGGCTCCAGTGAGGGCCTGCTGCTTGCCGATGATGTCCAGAACACGATGCAACTCGGCGAGCGAGAACGGTTTGGACACGACCGGGCGCTGGCGGAATCCTTCGGGCAGGCCCTGCTCGCCATAGCCGGTAGCGAAGGCGAAGGGGATGCCACGGCGATCCAGCGCCTGCGCCACCGGGAACACCATCCGCCCGCCGATGTTCACATCGAGCAGCGCCAGGTCGAGCGGACTCTGCGCCTCCACCGCCCGCAGCGCGTCCTCGATCGAAGCCGTGACGCAGACCCGCATGCCCAGGTCAGTCAGCAGATCCTCGAGCAGCATCGCCAGCAGGCTCTCGTCTTCGACGACGAGAATGTGGCGTGGATCGTTACTCGGCCTCATGGCACTGCTTCGCCCATCGGTGCCTCGATCCGGCAGCTGACGCCGGTCGGGTCGAAATCGAACCGGGCGGCACCGCCCAGTTCGGCGCTGGCGCTGTGCTCGATGAAGCGGACGCCGAAACCGCGTTTGCCTGGCGGACGGACCGGTGGTCCGTTCACCTCGTTCCACTGCAGCCAGAGCGTGCCGGAAGATGCGGATGACGCCTGCGACCAATGCAGCCTGATCCTGCCCGCCGGTGCGGACAAGGCACCGTGCCGGCGGGCGTTGTCCGCCAGTTCGTGCAGCGCCAGGCGCAGCGAAAGCGCCATTCGCGGCGGCAGCGTGATCTCGGGACCTTCCAGTTGGATACGACCCGGGCATCCGATTTCCGCGGCCAGTTCCGAGTCGATCAGTTCGCCGATGCCCAACCCCGTCCAGCGCCGACGGGTCAGCAGGTCATGGGCCCTGCCCAGCGCGACCACCCGGCGCTCGAAGTTGGCGGCGAACGACGCCGGCTCCGGCGTCGATCGCAACGTCTGCGCCGCGATCGCCTGTACCGCGGCGAGTGCGTTCTTGACCCGGTGGTTGAGCTCGTCGATCAGGGCGCGCTGCTCGGACTCCGCGCGCTTGCGCTCGCTGATGTCCACCAGCATGTTGACGGCGCCGACGACGGTGCCGGACGCATCGCGCAGCTGGCTGGGAAACGCCATGAACGGAACCCGCGTGCCGTCGGGGCGCTCGGCCAGGGCCTCGGCACCGCGTACGTCACGCCCTTCCTTGAGCGCCACCGCCATGGGGCACCTGTGGTGCGGCAGCGGCGTGCCGTCCGGCTCGTAGAGACGCGCGGTCACGCACCAGTAATCGCTTCCGAGCTCCGGCGTTCGCCCCGAGAACTCGACCGCGGCGCGGTTGAAGAAAGCGACGCGGCCATCGGCATCCGTGGTGTAGAGGGCGACCGGCAACGCATCCAGCAGTTCGTGCTCGCGTGCGACCTGCTTCTGGAGTGCCTGCTGTATCGCATGCTGTTCGCTGACGTCGACGGTGAAACAGCGCGTGTGGACCAGCTTGCCGTCGCGGAACAGCGCGTTGGACGTGATCTGCACGTGCACGATGTCCCCGTTCCGGGCACGAAGCCGTGCCGGATACTTGTCCAGGCGCTCGCCGGCCCCCAGCCGCCGCAGGATGTCGGCGATCGTGTCGGGGTCGTCGTGGAATTCGGTGATCGAGCGGCCCACGTAATCGCGGGCGTCGTACCCGAGCAGGTCGAGCTCGGCCTGGTTGGCCCGCAGGATCGTGCCATCGGCGGCCACCAGATGCAGCGCGACGGCGGCATTGTGGAAGAAATCCTCCAGCCGGCCGTGCTCCAGCTCGAACTGTTCCGGTTGCAACTGGCCGGAACCATGCAGATGCCACATCGTGCCCACGATGTGGCCCTGGCCGTCGCGCAGGAGTTCGCCGTCCGCCGACACGGTGCGGCGGAGCCCCTGCGCGTTGGCGATCGTCAATCGTCGCCCCTGCAGCGACGTGCCGATGCCTGATGCGGCCCCCACGCCGGCATCGTCCGCTGCCGCGGCGCCGGGATCGCCTGTCCGTTGCCGGAACTCCACCACGTGGGGGCCGGGCCCGAGCAACTGCTCGGCCCGGCGATTGCTGCGTACGATCGTGCCGTCGCCGTCGCACAGGCAGACCGGCGCGGAAATCGCGTCCAGCAGGTCCCGATCGAACCACTGCGACGCCTTCTGCGAGCGGTCCTCACCGATCCGCGGCAGATCGCTACATGCCGCGGTACCCGTACTGCTCATCGATGGGAATCACTCATGGACGCTGCTTTCCCCTGTGTCCGTCGCTGCGGTGCCTACGTCGCCGATCGCGGGCGGTCGCACCGGTTCGGCGAGGCGCAGCCCGTCCCAAATACAAGCGCACGTGAAGAGAAAATCACGTGAAGGGATGCCCGCCGGGGCGCTGGATCACTCCCACTCCATCATCAACAGGCCGCCTAAACCGCGTGGTTGCGGCCTCAACGGCGCATCACGAATTCGACTGGCGTGACGACCTCGACCGGGTCGCCGGGCACTTCCGTCGTGGGCGGCGGGAGCGGACTCGCACGCTCGACCGCGGCGATCGCCTCGCTGTCGAGCGACTCGTGCCCGCTGCCGCGCGCCAGATCGACCGCAAGCACATTGCCCTGCCGATCCACCGCATACCGCACCTGCACCACGCCCTCGTAGCGGCGCCGCTGCGCCACGCGCGGATAGCGCTTGAATCGCTCCAGATGGCCCAACACCTGGGCCTGCCAACTGGCCAGTGCCTGGCCGGCGGCACCGGAAAGCGCCTGAGGTGCGGCGTACTCGGGGCCGGTCGGCGCCTGCACGCTGGGGGGCGCGCTGATCTGCGCGACATCGTCGCTGGCGCCGTCTTTGTCCCGTTGATCCCGCAACGGCTCCGGTATCGCCACTTCCGCCTGGCGGTGGATCCGCTCCGGCACAGGCTCGGGCGTCGGCGTCGGCTCCACCTTCGGCTGCGCCTGGCGCTGCTCCTGCTGCGGCGACCCCGGCGGCAGTTCGGTCGGCGGCGCCGGCGGTGCCGCCGGCTGCGGTGCCAGCTCCACCATCACCGCTCGAGTCGATTCCGGCAGCGGCACCGGTGGGTCGTACGCACGCCACCACAGCGTCGTACCGACTACCGCCACATGTGCGGCCAGCACCACGCCGACGCTGGCACCCCAGCGCAGGCCGGGCCGATCCTGCGCCAGCGCGTTCATTCGCCGCGCTGCTCCAGCCCGACCAGCGCCACCTTCAGGTATCCGGCTTCGCGCAGCCGGTTCATCGTCGCCATCAGCTCCCCGTAAGGCACGCCCTTGTCGGCGCGCAGGAAGATGCGCTCGTCATGGTCGCCTTCGGTCAGCGCGTCCAGCCGCGTCCTCAGCTCCTCACCCGTGACCGGATCCTGGTTCAGACTCAACGACAGGTCTTCCCGCACGGTGAGATAGACCGGGTCGTGGTCCTTCGGGTGAGGCTGGGCGGTGCTCGCTGGCAGGTCCACCGGCACATCCACCGTCGCCAGCGGCGCGGCCACCATGAAGATGATCAGCAGCACCAGCATCACGTCGATGAACGGGGTGACGTTGATCTCGTGGTGCTCGTCCAGTTCGTCGTCGTCGCGACGGGGCTTGATCGCCATCGTTCGCTCCGCTCAATGTGTGCCTACGACAGCGATACCGGCCTTCGGCGATTCACGCCGGTCCAGGTCGCGCGAGACCAACTGCTGCACCGCCGCCGACAGATCGCCAAGGCGCCCACGGATGCCGCCCAGACTACGGGTGAAGTGGTTGTAGATCACGACCGCGGGAATCGCCGCGACCAAGCCCAGGGCGGTCGCCAGCAGCGCCTCGGCGATGCCGGGGGCCACCACCGCCAGATTGGTCGTATTTGACCGGGCGATGCCGATGAAGCTGTTCATGATGCCCCACACCGTGCCGAACAGGCCGACGAACGGGGCCGTAGCGCCGATCGTCGCCAGGAGGCCCGTGCCCTTGCGCAGGTGGCGGGTATAGGCCAGCTCGATGCACTCCAGCCGCGAGGCCAGCCGTTCCTTGATACCCGCCTTGTCCGACAGACCCGCGGACTGCTGCAGTTCGGTGCGGGCCTCATCGATCAGATCGCGGGCGATCCCCTCGGTCGAGTGGGGATTGGCCTCGGCCTCGGACAGCCGCGTCGACTGGGCCAGCACCGCGCGGGCGGCGTGCAGTGCGCGGACGATCCCCCGCAGTTCCCAGGTCTTGGCCACGAGCACGGTCCAGGTGGCCGCCGAGGCCAGCGCGAGGCCGACCATCACGGCCTGCACAACCCAATCGGCATGCAGGAACATCTGCCAGGCACTGAGATCCGAGGGAAGGTTCACGATTGCGCTTTGCATGGATCAATCCAGTTCATCAGGACGGGAAGAAAGGTCCGCTGCTGACGCCGGCAATCGGGCACCCACGCGCCGGGGCAGCACGTTGCGGGAGGTGGTCTGCGACACCACGCAGCCGTGGCGGCGGGCGACAGGGCTGCGTGGCGTCCAGCGGCGGTGATCGAGTGGCGCTTCCTGCTCATGGCTCCGGCCTGCACCACAGCCATACCAGCACGCACGCCATGCAGCCCAGGATGATCGCCACGCTCGGCTTGTGCGGGATGGTCAACGCCGAGAACGTGCCGGCCAGCGCCATCGTGGCGGTCGCGCCCCACTTCGCGCGACGCGGCAGCCTGCCCGCCTGCCAGTGCCCGAGCAGCGGCCCGAACACCCGATGCCGCAGGATCCAGGCGTGCAGCCGCGGCGAACTGCGCGCCGCCGCCCACGCGGCCAGCAGCACGAACTCGGTCGTCGGCAGCCCCGGCGTTACCAGCCCCACGAACGCGAGGCCGAGGCAGCCCCCTGCCGCCGCGCGTAGCAGGAAGCGCCGCAGCCCAGTGGCTTGCATCGGCACCGAGTCGGGCATCGTCGGCTTCATGTGCGTGCGTGCAGACTCGGCGTGCCGGCCAGAATCGCCCACAAGCGCCCCGTTCCCGCTCGGCGCTTCATGGCACGTCCCCGTCCATGCGACCGCCCGACACGGGCAGTTCCTCCTCCACGTAACTGCGCACGGCGCGGAAAGCGTCTTCCGCCCCCAGTACGACCTCGTCTTCCTGCGCCGGTGTCAACTGCACGGCATCCAGCGCGGCGGTGAACTGGCGCCAGTGCCGCGCGGCGCCCTCCGAATGCGCTGCCAGGTGGCGCGCGCCGAAATCGCGATCCAGCCCAAGCTTCTCGCGCGCCAGCTTGAACAGAACGGCGCCGCCCAGGTTCGAGCCTTCCGCCACGTACAGCCATCCGAGCGCCACCGGCAGCGGCGTGTCCGTGTCCAGCCTGCCCGGCGCGGCCGTCGGCAACTGTTTGCCCAGGTCGCTCAGGTCGTCGGCGATCTTCGGAAGGCGACGACGCTCGGCCAACTCCGGGATCAGCGCCGCCACCACGGCGCTGCCGTACAGCATGTCGATATCGCGGTGGAAGCGATACTGCGCCCGAACGAATCCGGCGAAGCGATCGCGGCTGCCGAAGACGTCGGCGTTCATGACGCGCTTGTCCAGCACATCGTGTATGTCATGCGTGGCCGCCTTGAGACGCAGGCTGCGGGCGGAGATCGGGTCGGCGATGGTTTCGTTCATGGCGATGGCTCTTCGAGTACCGGAAACGGCGGGTGGGCGTACATGGAGGTTCGGTCATGGCTGCCGGACTCGCGCTCAGAACGTGCGCTCGAGTTTCAGGCTGACGGCGCTCTTGTCGTAGCTGTACAGCCAGTCCACGTTGCTCTTGACCCGGGTGTAGCGCAGCGTCAGCAGCGGAACGAAGCCAGCTGCGGTCCAGCGAGTCGTCTTCAGGATCAGGATGTAGTTCTGCTCATCGTCCTGGCGCTGCGCTTCCAGCAGCGCGTTGAAGGCGCCGTAATCGCGGCGACGGTAGGAGGCGAACAGGGAACCGGTCACGTGTGACGACTGCAGGGACACCCCCAGCCGCGCGCCCTTTTGCAGATACGCGTTGGCGTCTTCCGGCGCGCCGCTGTCCATCAGGTCGACGCCGCCGAACACGGTCCAGTGCGGCCCCACATTGCGGAAATAGGTGGCGTAGGCGGCACGCGTGGGGGCATCGTAGCTGCGGGCATAGTCCGCGTCGCGGTAGCGCATGGCCTTCCAGTCGCCCTCCAGCTTCATCAGCGACTGCGGCGACAAGGTGTAGCTCCACTCGCCGTGCATACCCCAGGCGCCATACAGAGTGGCATTGCCCAGCGCGTAGTAGTCGAAGGACGGCGCGAGCGCGATGGCGTGGCGGCCGCTGCGATAGCCATAGCCGGCTTGCGCGGACGCGGTCAGCTCGTTGTAGGCGCTGTTGTCGCGATAGCGCTGGCCGAACAGCAGCGCGCGCAGGTACAGGCCGTGGTGCCCGCGCAGCGGCAGGCGTTTGGCGAGGCCGGCGTCGTAGTCCACGCCGGCGGAGACGATGGCGTCGGGGGTCTTGCGGTCGAAGTAGCACGTGCCGTCCAGGTACAGCAGGCAGGTATGGCTGGCCGAGGTGCGATTGACGTTGTCGCTCCAGGTCGGGCCAAGCGCGAACGAGCCGTTCCAGGCGCGGCGGTTGTCCAGGGCCAGGCGGAAGGTCTCCACGGTCTTGCGCACGCCTTCGGTCTTCGGGTCGGATGCGTCGAGATCGCCGGCGATGGCCGCGAACAGTTCGGCGGCCTCGAGATCCTGCTGGTCCTCGAACAGCACGCGGGCCAGTTCCAGGCGGCCGGGCAGGAAGCCGGGCTGCCGCGCCAGCAGCACACGGAATTCGCGTTCGGCCTGGCCATAGCGGCCCTGCACCCGCGCCAGTGCGCCCTGTGCGTAATGGACCAGCAGCGGATCACGATCGGGCAGTGTCAGGTACTCCTCCAGGAAACGCGCCGCCGCCGTCCACTGCCGGTGCTGCAGCGACAGGTACAGCGCCCGGCCCAGATCGTCGGCGTTGTGCTCGACCGCGTACGTCTGTCCGTCGATGGTGAGCGTGGGGCGAGCTTCATCCTCCAGCTCATCCTTGAGCAACTCGCGCTCGCGCTCGATCGCCTGGCGCTCATTGCGCTGGTCGAGGGCACGGCGGATGTCGTCCTGCCCTTGGGCACGCAAGGAGACGTTGGCCAGGCACGCCAGCATGGCCAAGGCGAACACGAGCGAGGGACGCCGGTATCTCGCGGCAGTGGGAAAGCGCATGCGCAGAGTCGTCGAGGCAATGGCAAGGACTGGCGGAATCTGGCTGGTCCCTGCCTTGTCGTCATGCCGGCGTCAGTTCTTCGTGCCACCGAAGGCGGTGTTGTACTGGCTTCCCGCGCCGAAGTTGGCGATGCCGGCCAGGGACGCCGCATTGGCCCCGAAGAAGCGCCCTTGCACGGTACCGGCGGCCGCGCCGCTGTTCGCGTTCGCAGCGCCGGAGAACAGGGCGCTGCCGGGAGCGAAGGTCGCGCCGACGGCGATGTTCAAGCCGGTCCTGGAGAGATTGCCGGACAGCGTTCCCGCGCCGAAGTTGACGTTGAACGTGCCGGAAAGCAGGTTGCTCCCCGTGAACTGGTTGACGCCGGCCACCGAGTAGCTGGCCGTGCCGCTGGTCGGCACCGTGGTGCCCGCGTCGTTGCCCACGTAGTACACCTGACGGTGGCTGAAACCGCCGGCGCTGCCGTTGCTGGACCATTCGCCGATGTACACGTCGCTGGCGGCGACCTGGATGAAGTTGAAATAGCCCAGCCCGCTGTGGCTCGGCGGCGAACCGGTGATCGGGAAGGCCAGGCTGTGCACCCGCGTGGTCGGCAACGCATCGCCGTCGACGTTGGCGCCGATGTTCACCTCGGACTTGGTGGTGAAGGGAAGCAGGCCGTCGAAGTCGACCCGCTGCCCGCTGGCATACGTGGAAACGCCGATACCTGCCCAACCGGGCTTGTGAGGACCGGCAGGACCGACTTCCGAAACGCCGACGTTGATGGCGTAGTTGGGATCGGAAGGGGGACTGGACGCGCCGACGACGGCGGCCTGTGCCGCGCCGGCGATGGCGGAGATGGAAACGGCCGCCGCCAGGGCGGCGATGCGATGGATGGTCTTCATTCGATTCACCTCGAGTGGAGTCTTGTTTCGGTCATTGTTGGATGGGTGTTCTCAGGGCATCAGGTACACATCGCGGTTCTCCTCTGTCGCAGAAGGCTAAAAGCGTGCGGTCAGGCTGAGCTTGAGGGTCCGTCCGGGGGCCGGCATGGTCGAGCGCGTGGCCGGATCGGTGAAGTACCGGTCGGACAGGTTGGTGCCGGCCAGTTCCATGCGCAGCCCATCCGAAATCAGGTAGCTGGCGTAGGCGTCCAGGGTGAGCACTTCGTCCCAGGAGAACGGAACGTTGAAGAATCCGATCGATTGGACTTCCTGCTTGTATTCCCGGTACCGGTCCAAGTCGGGGTTCCGGTGGCGGTCGTAGTAGGTCACCCTGCCGCCCGCTTCCAACTTCCCATCCCAAAAGCGCCCGCCTAATGACCATTTGGCGGAGAACCGCGGTATCGCCTGGGTCAACAGGTAGCTGGTGACGAATCCATCCTGCACGCAGTTGGGGACCGCACCGAAATCCGGATCCAGCGCGATGGCGGTGCTCTCGTCGCAGACCTCGTTCTTCAGCGTCCGGGACACGGCCAGGTCGGTGAAGAACCGGGCGCCGTCGTACCGCGCGTTGAGTTCCACGCCTTCGATGCTCTGCTTGTCCAACTGGCTGAAGAAGAACTGGCTGTTGCGATCGATGACGTCGCGGGTCTTGTGCACGTAATAGGACAGCTTGACGTCGGCCAGGCCGTCGGCCGCGAGCAGGCCGCTCAGGTCGTGGACGTAGGCCACCTCCCAGTTGTGCGCATGCTCCGGCTTGAGCGAGTAGAACGGATTGAAACTGTTGGCGCTGAAGCCCAGTGTGCTCTCGAACATGCTCGGATAGCGCAGGGTTTCGTCGTAGCGGAAATAGGCCCGGCTGTAATCGGAGAACCGCACGGTGGCGGATAGGGACGGCGCCCAGCCACGGTCGCGCCGCTTCTCGGCGGTCAGGATCCCCGTATGCGTCAGGTCCGATGTGGAGGTGACGTCGCAGGTCTGGCCGTTGATATAGGGCGAGACCAGGTGCTCGACCGTCTCCATGAATCCATTCACGCAGATGTTGCCGGTCCGGTAGTACTTGCCGTCTTCGGCGCGCTCCCAGGGAACGGTGTGCGTCTGGCCGGGCCAGCTGTCCACCGCCTGCCGCACGATCTGGTCCACCTGCTCCGGCGTGAAGATCCCGAGGTCGACGAAGATCTGGTACTGGCTGTACAGGCCGTCGTGGTAGGACTGCACCTCTTCGGGGGACCGCGTGTAGTAGGTGGCCTGTTGGCCGGAGAACCCGTAGGCGAACTCGCCTTCGTGCGCCGCCAGAAAGTCGTCGAACGCCCAGTACGACGAGTAGCGCATGCCGGCGTTGAGGGTCAGGTACTCGGTGGGCCGCCACTCGAAGTTGAAGTTGGCGTCCCATTCCTCGCGTCGCCCCGATCGAGGAAACATCCTCCAGCCGGCCGCCTCGCCGATCCATTCGTCGCCGGAGCGCAGCTTCTCGTGCCGGAAGCTGCCGCCGACCGTCAGGTCCAGAGCATCGGCGAGGCGGAAGCGGTTGCTGAGCGTGACTCCGTTGCGCGCGTTGCTCGCATTGGCCAGCGCCGTGTCGATGATGACGGGGTCGTAGCCGTACAGGGGATCGCCCTGCGCGTAGTTCGGGAAGCCGCCAGCGGTGTAGGTATCACTGAGGGTGTCGGTGCGCCACAGGTTGGCGCGCAGGTCGAGCCAGCGGTGGTCTTCCGGCTGCAGCCTGTACTCCAGGTTGTAGGACTTGGCGTCGACCCGGCTCAACGGCCACTGGATGCGGCCGCGGTCGTCGCTGCCCTCGATGCGCGAGGGGATGATCTCGCCGTAATGGGAGAGACTGTCGCGGTATCCGAACTGCAGGGCCTGGTCGTCGTTCGGGCGCCAGGTCGCCTTGAACAGCCACGATTCCATCTGGCTGGAGGTGTTGGGGACCTCGTTGCCCGGCTCGAAGTAGTTGGCCAGCGTGGTGATGTAGTCTTCGATGGCCGGCTCGGCGATCCGCTGCGCGTAGTAGCCTGCGTCCTTTTCGCCGGAGAAGTAGTTGCCACGCTCGCGGTAGGCGTAGGCGCCGAACAGGTCGAGCTGGTCGGACTTCCAGCCCAGCGCCAACCGGTAGGCATGGTCTTCGCCGTCGAAGACGTTGTAGCCTCCGCCGCGCGACTTCAGGTCCACCCGCAGCGTGGGATCGTTGTAGGCCGAGGACGGCGGGTCGGGAAAGCCGGGGACGTCACGGTAGTCCTGCCCGGTCAACAGCGTCGGAAGGCGCGGCGCGACCGCGTTGCTGCTGCCTTCCAGCTTGAACTCGCCGCCGAAGCTTTCCCCCGGTTCGACCACATCGTCCGCATCCAGCGTCTTGATGACGACCGCGCCGCCGACGCCGGTGCTGACGTCGCGCACCAGGCTCGGCCCCTTGACGATCTGGATGCCGCCGATCAGGTTCGGGTCGATGTAGTTGCGGTTGGTGATGCCGTTGTAGCCACGCCAGACGGTCAGCGCCTGCTCGGTGCCGTCGATGGTGACGGGGACGCGGCCCGGGCCCTGGATGCCGCGGATGTTGACGTCCAACGCGCCGCTGTTGCGGGCGTCGCCGCTGAACACCCCGGGCACCCCGTTGACCAGGTCCGAGGGCGTGGCGCCCTTGTAGCGCTCCACCTCGATGCGGCCGACGTAAGCGGTGGAGCTGTCCAGGTCGTAGACGTCGTCGTAACCCCTGGTGTCGCGCCGGGCACCGGTCGCATCGTCGGCGCCCTGGCCCGCCACATTGAGCGAGTCGGTGACGATCACGCCGTCCGCGCCCGGCGGCCGGCCGGGGACCACTTTCCCCACCACCACGATCCCCGGCTCGCGCCAGTGCCAGGTCAAACCGGTGCCGGCCAGCAGCCGGGACAAGGCCTGCTCGGCGGTGTAGCGCCCCTCGACCCCCCTCCCCTGCAGCCCGGCCACCTCATCGGAGGCGAACAGGATGCGCACGCCGCCCCGGTCGGCCAGCCGCGTGAGCGCGGTATCCATCGGCTGTGCCGGAATGTGGAAATCGACGGCCTGCGCCGCGGCAGCGGGCGCCTCGGCCTGCGCCAGGGCCGGGGTCGGCCCGGCCAAGGCCAAGGCGACGCCTGCCGCCAGCAGCGAGCGCAGGCAGGAACGGTAAACGGGGGTGGCTGGAGATCTCATGGGTCCTGTTGTCTATCGGAAGGAGGCCCGCACGTGGGGCGGACATCACAAATGCGAATGTCTCTCATTCCTATAGACGAGCGGACCGGGGTGAAATTGCAGTGCGATGTGCCGGCTCGGCACACGCTGCGCGCAGGGCAAGCGCGCGAGGCAGGCCGCGGCAACGGCCACGCCACTGGGCTTAGCGGACCAGCGTCAGCAGCGGCAGGCGAATGAGCCGGGCCCGGGCGAGTGCGGCGACGGTACGCAACAGGGCGTCCGGATCGTCCAGGTCGAAGACGCCGCTGAGCTCGAGCTGGCGCAGGCCCTCGCCCACCACGACCACCCGGCCGGGAAGGTAGCGCTCCAGCTCCGCGGCGATCGCCGCCAACGGCTGGCGGTTGAAGATCAGCTTGCCGCGTGTCCAGGCGGTCGCGGCGGCCGCATCGACGGTCTCGACCAGGCCCAGTACGTCGCCACTGAAGGAAATGCGCTGGTTCTCCCCGACCGTGGCGGTGCCCGCGCCGTTGCGCACGTCGGCCACCCCTGAAACAACGGTCAGGACACTGTGCCGGGATTCCCGCCGCAGCGCGTAGCGCCCGACGCCGGCCCGGAACTCGCCGTCGCGGCTTCGGGCCGCGAACGGCCGGCGCGGGTCATCGACGACCTCGAACAGCACTTCGCCCACCGCCACCGAGGCTTGGCGCAGCGCATCGGAGAAATCCACCGACAGGGCGCTGGCGGTGTTGAGCCAGGCCCGGGAGCCGTCCGGCAAGGCCAGGCGCCGGCGCTGGCCGACGCGGGTGCTCTGGTCGGCGAAGAAGCCCGCCGGCGGCCCCGACAACAGCCCGCTGCCGGCCAGCCCCGCCACGGCGGCCGCGGACAACCCGCCGGCCAGCACCGCCCGCCGGCTGATGCCGCGGCGCGGTTCGGGTGCCAGCGCCCGCACCCAGCGCCGGTGCTCGTCGGCCGCATCGGTCCGGCCCACATCTTCCAGCAGGCGCTGGGCCTGGCGGACCGCCTCGGCATGGGCCGGGGAACGCCGGCGCCACCGCTCGAACGCGGCCCGTTCGGCTGGTGACCGATCGCCTCCCATCCGGACCACCCACTGGATCGCCTCGTCGCTGAGCACGTTGTTACGGGATCGAAATCGGTCGAACATGCGGCGTGGCGGTCGGCTGCGCGGTATGGATGGATCGAGGTCGTGTGCCTCCTCTTATATGAAGACGAGTGGCCCCGGGGGAAATTGCAGCGGCATGGCCCGCGCTGCGGTCGTCACGGCGACGACAGGCGGTCGCGGCAATGGCGCAGCGCCTGCGCGAGATACTTGGCGACCATGCTCTCGGACACCGACAGCCGGCGGGCGATCTGGGCATGCGAAAGCCCATCGACGCGGAACAGCAACAGGGCCAATCGGGCATTGGGCGGCAGTTCCCGCAATGCGCGGTCGAGCTGGCGCAGGCGGTCGTCGACCACGGCCCGGTGCTCCGGGTCCGGCACCGGATCGGGCAGCGAGGGATCCGGTTCGCCTTCGCCGGAAGTTCGCTGGTCCCGGCGCGCGGCGTCGATGGCGAGATTGCCGGCCACCCGGTAGATGAAGGCACGCGCGTCGCGGATCTCCTCCTGCCTGCCCTGCCGGGACTCGGTGTCCAGAAGGCGCAGATAGGTGTCCTGGGCGACGTCCCTCGCTCGTTCGCTGTCGCCGACACGCCGACGCAGGTGACGGACCAGCTCGTCGTAGAGGCCAAGAAAGCTGTCGATCAAACGGGGGGTGGGACGGGTCATCGATCGCCGGCCCGCGCAGACACCAGCAAACGGGGCTCGTGCGGATGGAACCGTCCGCGGGGCGCCCCGGGGCGGGCGCGGCAGGGCCCGGACGACGGCAGGCGAAGCGCATGCAAGCGCAGTCCAACCGCAGACACGGCGACATACCCGGCCTGCCCGGCCGGCACACGAGAGCGGCATCCAACCTTCGCCACGGGACGATCTCCGAGGTTCAATCGTCGGCTGGCGCTTCGCTGGCTAACCTCACCATCATACCTCCATGTGGCAGGCCCTCTGAATACCCACCATGATGCGGCAACGGCCGTTCGCAGCTGTCCACCGCATCAGACCCGCGGTCTTGTGACGGCATGAGCCGTAACCTGCCCGCCTCGATCCTCGCCCGCCTGAAGCAGAGCGCGGACGCCGAGCGGCAAGACGCGCGCAAGGATGCGCGCCGTGCCGCTGACCCGCCTGACGTGCTGGATGCCTCGTCGCGCGGCGTGGCACTGAACTCCCGCATGGGCGGCGGACAGATTGCGGTTCCTTGGGCAACGGAAGGCCGAACGTTTCCACAGTGAAGATTTCGGTGTCCTGGCAGCGGCTGCCACGACGAACACGATCGGCCACCGGACCTATCGACCAGAGCGCGATCGAGTGTCGGGTCGGCCATGGTGTCTACCGCTTCCTGCCATTTCGTAGCCCGGGTTGAGACCGTTCCGCCAGACGTTGCTCGATACCCGTCAACAGTAGGTCCATACCGACCGTGAATCGAGCATCGAAGTCGGGCTCGAATAGTACCTGCGCCGCACTGCGAAACTTCGGGAACCGTTCTTTCGCAAGTGCCAGAAACGTTGCGGCTCGCTGCGCCATATCAATCTCGTCGTCGGGTACCGGCGGTGGGTTTCGCGCTCCGATGGCGACCGTCGTGATAGGCGGCCTGATCGTGGCAACGGTGCTGTCGCTCCTGACGACACCGGCGCTGTTTCTGGCAGTCGAAAGTTTGTATGTCCGTCTTCGGCGTGTGCGATCACCGGCGGAACCTTTCTCAGCGCATTCGCGATAGCAGCAGCTTCGTCTGGGCGTATTCCGATAGAGGCCGCTAACGCGCTGGCCATCACCAACGGAGAAGTTGGGCGGCGACCACCTCCTGCGGGGCGCGGCCAGCCTTGGCCTGTCCCTGCTCGATCACCAGGTGATGGCGATAGCTGACGTAACGTATTTATTTTCAAATCAACGTTACGTCAGATTCTCGATAACAGGAGATAGTCCCGGAAGGACGTCTTTTCACTCCCACTCGATCGTCGCCGGTGGTTTGCCGCTGATGTCATACACGACGCGGGAAATACCCCGCAACTCATTGATGATCCGGTTGGACACGCGGCCGAGGAACTCGTACGGCAGGTGCGCCCAGTGCGCCGTCATGAAGTCGACTGTTTCCACCGCACGCAACGCGATCACCCACTCGTAGGCGCGGGCATCGCCGACCACGCCCACCGACTTGACCGGCAGGAACACGGCGAAGGCCTGGCTGGTCCTGTCGTACAGGCCGGCCTTGCGCAGCTCTTCGATGAAGATCGCATCGGCCCGCGCCAGCAGCTCGGCGTATTCCGGCCGCACCTCGCCGAGGATGCGCACCCCCAGGCCCGGGCCCGGGAACGGGTGGCGGTAGACCATCTCGCGCGGCAGCCCGAGCTCCACGCCGAGCCGGCGCACCTCGTCCTTGAACAGCTCGCGCAACGGCTCCACCAGGCCGAGCTTCATGTGCTCGGGGAGGCCGCCGACGTTGTGATGGCTCTTGATCACGTGCGCCTTGCCGGTCTTGCTGCCGGCCGACTCGATCACGTCCGGGTAGATCGTGCCCTGCGCCAGCCATTTCGCATTCGCCAGCCGGCCGGCCTCTTCGTCGAAGATCTCGATGAACAGGTTGCCGATGACCTTGCGCTTGGCTTCGGGATCGGCCACGCCCCGCAGTGCGCTGAAATAGCGTTCGTGGGCGTCGACCCGGATCACCTTGACCCCGAGGTGCTCGGCGAAGGTGGCCATGACCTGGTCGCCCTCCTGCCAGCGCAGCAGGCCGGTGTCGACGAACACGCAGGTGAGCTGGTCGCCGATGGCCTGGTGCAGCAGCGCGGCGACCACCGAGGAATCCACGCCGCCGGACAGGCCCAGGATCACCTCGTCGTCGCCGACCAGATCGCGCACGCGCGCGATCTGGTCCTCGATGATGTTGGCCGCGGTCCACAGGGTGCGGCAGCCGCAGATGCCGGTGACGAACCGCTCGAACACGGCCAGCCCCTGCTTGGTATGCGTGACTTCCGGGTGGAACTGCACGCCGTACCAGCGCTTCTCGTCGTTGGCGAAGGCGGCGACCGGCACGCGCTCGGTGCTGGCGGTGACCACGAACCCGGACGGCGCCCTGGAGACGTGATCGCCATGGCTCATCCACACGTCCAGGCGCGGCGGCGCGCCCGGGTGGTCGGCGAGGCCCTCGAGCAGCCGGTCGCGGGCGACCAGCGCCACCTCGGCATGGCCGTACTCGCGCTGCTCGGCGGCCTCGGTCTCGCCGCCGAGTTGCTTGGCCATGGTCTGCATGCCGTAGCAGATGCCGAGCAGCGGCAGGCCGCTGTCGAACACTTCGCCCGGCGCGCGCGGCGCGCCTTCGACGGTGGTCGATTCCGGGCCACCCGAGAGGATGATGCCCTTCGCGCCGAAGCGCCCGATTTCGGCAGGATCGTGGTCCCAGGCCCAGACCTCGCAGTACACGCCGATCTCGCGGATACGCCGCGCGATCAGCTGGGTGTACTGCGCGCCGAAGTCGAGGATGAGGATCTTGTCGCTGTGCAGGTCGGTCATTGCGGCTGGGACTCGGGCGGGGACGGAACGCGGCCGTCGGGACGACCGAAGGTGCATTGCTGCAGGTCCGGGTCCCAGCCCCCGCCGCCGTCCTCGCAGGACGCGCGCAACTGGTGGCCGCGGTAGAACTGGAGGCCGAGCAGGCACGCCACCACGATCGCGAGCACGATCATCCCGGTGCCGATGCGGCGGCGCGGCGGCGGTTTCGACCCGGACATCGGATCAGCCCATCCGGTAGTTCGGCGGTTCCTTGGTGATCTGCACGTCGTGCACGTGGCTTTCGCGCTGGCCGGCACCGGTGATCTTCACGAACGACGGCCTGCTGCGCATCTCCTCGATGGTCGCGCAGCCGACATAGCCCATGGTCGCGCGCAGGCCGCCGGCGAGCTGGTGGACGACGCCGCTGAGCGGGCCGCGGTACGGCACCCGGCCCTCGATGCCCTCGGGCACCAACTTGTCGGCGTCGCTGGCGTCCTGGAAGTAGCGGTCCTTGGACCCCTGCTCCATCGCGCCCAGGCTGCCCATGCCGCGGTAGCTCTTGTAGCTGCGCCCCTGGAACAGCTCGGTCTGCCCGGGCGACTCCTCGGTGCCGGCGAACAGGCCGCCGATCATCACCGTCGACGCACCGGCGGCGATCGCCTTGCCGATATCGCCGGAGAAACGGATACCGCCGTCGGCGATCAGGGGGATGCGGTCCTGCAGCGCGTCGGCGACCATCGACACCGCGGTCACCTGCGGCACGCCGACGCCGGCGACCATGCGCGTGGTGCAGATCGAGCCGGGGCCGACGCCGACCTTCACCGCGTCCGCGCCGGCATCCATCAGCGCCAGCGCGGCGTCGCCGGTGACGATGTTGCCGCCGACCACCTGCACCTGCGGGAAGGTCTTCTTGGTCCAGGCGACGCGGTCGATGACGCCCTGCGCGTGCCCGTGCGCGGTGTCGACGATCACCACGTCCACGCCCGCGGCCACCAGGGCCTCGATGCGCCGCTCGGTGTCGCCGCCGGCGCCGACCGCGGCGCCGACCAGCAGCTGCTCGTCGGAGTCCTTGGCGGCGTTGGGATTGTCGCGCGCCTTCTGGATGTCCTTGACGGTGATCAGGCCGCGCAGCTCGAAGCCGTCGTTGACCACCAGCACCTTCTCGATGCGGTGCTTGTGCAGCAGCTGCAGCACCTCCTCGTCGCTGGCGCCCTCGCGCACGGTGACCAGCTTCTCCTTGCGCGTCATGACGTTGCGCACCGGGTCCTCGAGCCGGGTCTCGAAGCGCATGTCGCGCCCGGTGACGATGCCGAGCAGCTGGCCGCCATCGACCACCGGCACGCCGGAGATGTTGCGGGCGCGGGTGAGCTTGAGCACTTCGCCGATGGTGGTGTCGGGGCCGACGGTGAACGGTTCGCGGATCACGCCGGCCTCGAAGTTCTTCACCCGGGCCACTTCCGCGGCCTGGCGCTCGGCCGGCATGTTCTTGTGGAGGATGCCGATGCCGCCGAGCTGGGCCATGGCGATCGCGAGGCGCGATTCGGTCACGGTGTCCATCGCCGCCGACACGATCGGCAGGTTCAGGCGCAGTTCGCGGGTGAGCCGGCAGGCGAGCGAGACGTCCTTGGGCAGGACCTGCGAATGGGCGGGAACGAGGGAAACGTCGTCGTACGTGAGCGCTTCGGCCAGGATGCGCAGCATGGGCGGTCCGGGGAGGGGAAGCGCGCCATTGTATCGCGCCAGGCGGCACTTTGGTCGTATCGATGCCGGAGCGCGCCGCCGCGCGCGACAGGGCGGCGGCCTTGTGGGAGCGACGGGAGTCGCGACCCGCCACCGGACCAGTCGCGACTCCCGTCGCTCCCACAGTGTCGGCGACGCCCTGAAGGCGGCCCGCTCACCCGCTGCCGTCGCCAGCCTCTGCCGCTTCCAGGGTGTTCTGCATCAGCGTGGCCACGGTCATCGGCCCCACCCCGCCCGGCACCGGGGTGATCCAACTGGCGCGGCGCGAGGCTTCGGCGAAGCCGACGTCGCCCACCAGCCGTCCGTCCTCGAGCCGGTTGATGCCGACGTCGATCACCACCGCGCCCGGCTTGACCCAGTCCCCCGGGATCAGCCCCGGCCGGCCGACCGCCACCACCAGGATGTCGGCCTCGCCGACGTGGCGCTGCAGCACGTCCGGCGGGGTGAACCTGTGGCAGCTGGTGACGGTGCAGCCGGCGATCAGCAGTTCCAGCGCCATCGGCCGGCCGACGTGGTTGCTGACGCCGACGATGGTGGCGCTCTGGCCGCGCACCGGGCGGTCGGTCCAGGCCAGCAGCGTGGTGATGCCGCGCGGGGTGCATGGGCGCAGGCCGAACTGGCGCAGCGCCAGATGGCCGACGTTCTCCGGGTGGAAGCCGTCGACGTCCTTGCGCGGGTCGATGCGGTGGATCAGGCGGGTGGCGTCGGGAATACCCGGCAGCGGCAGCTGCACCAGGATGCCGTGCACGGCCGGATCGGCGTTGAGCCGGTCGATCAGCGCCAGCAGCTCCGCTTCCCCGGTGTCGGCCGGCAGGTCGAAGTCCAGCGCGCGGATGCCGACCTTCTCGGCCGCGCGCCGCTTGTTGCGCACGTACGACTGCGAGGCCGGATTGTCGCCGACCAGGACCACCGCCAGGCCGGGCCGCACCGCGCCGGCGGCGACCCGAGCCTCCACCCGCAGCCGCAGCTCGTCGAGCAGTGCGTCGGCGACGCGCCTGCCATCGAGGATTCGGGCCTGGTGCGCGGCGGGCTCGGTCATGCGGGGGCCTTGCTGGAAACGGCCACGTATTGTCCCCGATTCAGCCCCGCCCTTGTAGGCGCGCGCCATGCGCGCGATGCTGTCGCGAATCCTCCGGAAGCGAAGCGCGCATCCCGCTCCCGACGCGCCTGGAATACACGATGAGCGATTCCGACACCACCACCGAAATCGAGGCTGCAGCCTTCCGCCGCCTGCTCCGGCACCTGATGCAGGCGCGCCCCGACGTGCAGAACATCGACCTGATGATCCAGGCCGGCTTCTGCCGCAACTGCCTGGCCGACTGGTACCGCGAGGAGGCCGAGGCGCACGGCCTGGCGATGACCAAGGACCAGGCGCGCGAAGCGATCTACGGCATGCCGTTCGCGGACTGGAAGGCACGGCACCAGGCGCAGGCGACGCCGGAGCAGCTGGCGGCGTTCGAGGCCGCGCAGCGCGCGCACCCGAAAGGCGACTGACGGTGGCGAAGGCGGCGCTGGGGCTGCTCGCCGTCGCCGCCCTGCTCTACCTCGGCCTCTGCGTGCTGATGTACGTGCAGCAGCGCGGATTGATGTACTTCCCGCAGTTCACCCGCGGCGACGCCGCCGGCACCGACTTCGAGCTCGACCGCGGCGATGCAGTGTTGCGCGGCTGGATCGTCAATCCGCACCAGGCCGACGCGGTGCTGTACTTCGGCGGCAACGCCGAGCGCATCGAGGACAACCGCGACGACCTCGCCGCATGGCTGCCGGCGCGCAGCACCTACCTGCTCGCCTATCGCGGCTACGGCGCCAGCGAGGGCAGCCCGAGCGAGCCCGCCCTGCTCGCCGACGCCCTCGCGCTCTACGACGAGGTGCGCCGGCGCCATCCGCATGGCCGCATCGCGCTGATCGGGCGCAGCCTGGGCAGCGGCGTCGCCAGCCATGTCGCCGCCCATCGCGAGGTCGAGCGGCTGGTCCTGGTCACGCCGTTCGACAGCCTCGCCGCCGTCGCCCAGGGTCACTACCGCTGGCTGCCGGTACGCCTGCTGCTGCGCGACCGCTACGACGCGGCCGCCAGGCTGGCCCGCTACCACGGGCCGCTGCTGATCCTGCGCGCCGGCAACGATGCCGTGATCCCGCCGCGGCACACCGATCGCCTGATCGCCTCCTGGCCCGGGACGCCCGCGGTGGTCGAGTTCCCGCAGGCCGGCCACAACGACATCCACCTGCAGCCCGGCTACGGCGAGGCGCTGGCGCGCTTCCTGCGCTGAGCGCCGAATGCGCTCCCCGGGTCACCGATCGTCTTTCGGCGACGCGCCCCTCGGGCACCGCGGTACGCTCGTATCGCCGGCGGTGCAGTAGACGCAGCAGCCTGCCGGCGTGCCCGGTGGCTGTGCCGGCATCGCCGGCGATGGGTGCGCGGGCGAGATCGCTGCCGGGGACGGCGGCGGCGCCAGCGCCGCCAGCACCTGCGCCGGCTTGAGCTGCAGCAGCACGACCCAGTCCTGCCGGTTGGCGTTGCAGGCGGCGGGCAGGTCGGGGCTGCAGGCGGGATCGCCCGGACGCCGCATCGGCAGGTCGCGCAGCTGGCCGCCCGGGGTCAGCGGCAGCATGCGCATGGTCACGCCGTCCAGAACATTGCCGCCGACCAGGTAGGCCAGGCCGTCGCGCGGCTGCGCGTCGACGACGATGTCGCAATGCATGCCGAGGCCGTCGTCGCCCGCGCTGAGCAGGCCCGCCAGCCCGGAAAAGCCGAACGTGCGCATGCTGGAGCGTGCATAGCACAGCAGGTCGCCCCGCTGCGGCCGCGCCGACTCCGGCGCGGCAACCAGGTAGGCGCTGGTCTCGGGCGCGCGGTAGGCATCGCGCACGTAGGCGACGTGGCTGGTCGCGGCGTTGAAGCCCGGCAGCCCGGCGCGGCGCATCACCCAGGACACGAATGCCGCCGACCAGGGCGTATCGACGATGAAGGCGCGGCAGCCCGGCGACGGATGTCCACCCATCCCGGCGTAGGCACACTCCCCGGCGCCCGGACGGCCCGCCGCGCGGGCGAGCAGTCCGCTGTCGCGCCAGTAGCCGGCGACCCGTCGCCACGCTTGTTCGCCGTTGGCGAGCAGGCCCGTCTCGGCCTCGCGCACGGTCGATCCGGCCAGGCGGCCGTTGGCATCGATGAACGGACGGTGCCAGAGCTGATGCTCTTCGCAGGCGAACGCCGCGATCCGCGTGGCGGCTTCGGGTGCATTCGTCTGCGCGCGCAGGAGCGGACAGACGTCGGCCGCGATCGCCGGCGCGGCCGTTAACGTCAGCAGCAACCACAGTCTCCGGATCATCCAGGCCCCAGGGCAGCCGGCGCGGGCGCGAGCAGAACGATCGCTCACCCGCGCATCGTGCCGCAGCCGGTGTGAAGACGTCCGGCAACGTGGCCGGACCCGCGGCAGACGCGGAGCGCGCTCAGCGCGCGGCGCAGAACGCCGCGTAGTCGATGTAGCCGGGGAATTCGCGGCCCGGGGCGCACAGCGGGCAGTCCGGGTCCGGCGCCAGCCGGGTCTCGCGGAAGCGCATCGCCAGCGCGTCGAAATGCAGCAGGCGGCCGCTGAGCGGATCGCCGAGGCCGAGCAGCAGCTTGATCGCCTCGGTGGCCTGGATCAGGCCGATGACGCCGGGCAGTATCCCGAGTACCCCGGCCTCGGCGCAATTGGGCGCGGCTTCGGGCGGCGGCGGCTCCGGGAACAGGCAGCGATAGCAGGGTGCCTGGCCACGCCTGCGGCCGGCGTCGAACACGCTCGCCTGCCCCTCGAACCGGTGCACCGCGCCGTAGACCAGCGGCTTGCCCAGCTTCACGCAGGCGTCGTTGAGCAGGTAGCGGACCGGGAAGTTGTCGGCGCCGTCGATCACCACGTCCACGCCCTCGAGCAGGCGCTCGACGTTGGCGCTGGTCACGCGCTCGGCGACGGCATCGATCCGGGTGCGCGGATTGAGCGCGTTGAGCGTGGCCGCGGCGGAGGCGACCTTGGCCGTGCCGATGCGGTCCTCCGCGTGCAGGATCTGCCGCTGCAGGTTGCTGCGATCGACCACGTCGTCGTCGGCGATGCGCAGGCTGCCGACGCCGGCCGCGGCCAGGTAGTACGCCGCCGGCGAGCCGAGGCCGCCGGCGCCGAGCAGCAGCACGTGGGCCTGCTGCAGCCGCCGCTGCCCGGCCAGGCCGATCTCCGGCAGGCGCAGGTGGCGCGAATAGCGTTCGTGGAAATCGGTGTCGGTGCCCGGCGCCGGCGCCGTCATCGGCAGGCCCTCCGCCTGCCAGGCCGTGGTGCCGCCGGCGATCGAGGCGAGGTCGGCATAGCCCTGTGCCTGCAGCGCCTGCGCCGCCTGCAGCGAGCGCGCGCCGCCCTGGCAGATCAGCATGAGCGGTTCGTCGCGCGCCGGCGCGTGGCGGCCCGGCGCACGCTCGAGTTCGGCCCGCTCGACACCGCTCGCGCCCTGCGCCATGCCGGCCACGCGTTCGTGTTCTTCGCGCACGTCGATCAGACGTACGCCGCTGGCCAGCCGCCGGTAGGCCTCGCGCGGGGAGATTTCCAGGATCGCCATGCCGCGATTATCGCGCGCTTCCGCACCACCGGAACGGAACGCTGCGGTGCACCCCGCCGTAGAGCCGAGCTTGCTCGGCTGCACAGGCTCCGGAGCCCAGAGCAGCGGAGCGAGCTCCGCTCTACGAAGCGGTCAATACCGTCAGTACGGCAGCACTTCCACCACGCTGCCGGCCGGATACGCGCGCGGGCCTTCCGGCAGCATGATCAGCGCGTCCGAGTCGGCCGCGGCGCGCATCCGGTGCGAGCCGTCGGCGGGATTCGGCTCGATCCGCAACACGCCGTCGTCACCGCAATGCAGCCGGCCACGCAGGAACTCCAACCGCTCATGGCGCTTGTGCCACTCGGTGCCCAGGCGCGCGTGCAGCCGCAACCGCGGTTCGCGCCGGCCCTGCAGTCCGTCCAGCAGGCGCCGTCCCAGCGTCAGCCACGTCGCCAGCACCGAGACCGGATTGCCCGGCAGGCACAGGAACAAGGCATCGCCGAGCCGGCCGCCCTCGGCCAGCAGCACCGGCATGCCCGGCTTCATCCGCACCTTCCAGAACCGCACCCGTCCCTGCGCCTGCAGCAGCGCGGGCACGTGGTCCTTCTCGCCGGCGGAGACGCCGCCGCAGGTGACCACCAGGTCGAAGGCGTTGCCGGCGTGGCGCAGCGCCGACTCGATCGCCCCCGGATCGTCCGGCAGCGTCGGCCAGGCGACCGGCTCCAGGCCCTCGGCCCGCAGCAGCCCCATCAGCTGCTCGCGGTTGGAGTTGTAGATCTCGCCCGGCCGCAGCGGCAGTCCGGGCTCCACCAGTTCGTCTCCGGTCGTGAAGACCGCGACCGTGGGCCGCCGCCGGACGTCCAGCTCCGCCAGCCCCTGCGACGCACACAGCGCGACCCGCGACGGCGACAGGACGTCGCCTGCCTGCAGCAGGCGGTCGCCGACGGCGCTGTCCTCGCCGGCGCGGCGCACGTGCTGCCCGGGTGCCGGCATCTCCTGCACGCGCACGCGATCGCCGTCGACGACGGTGTTCTCCTTCATCACCACGGTGTCGGCGCCGGCCGGCAGCGGCGCGCCGGTGGTGATGCGCGTGCACTGGCCCGGGCCGATGCGCAGGCCGAGCGTGGTCCCGGCGAATTGCTCGCCGGCCAGCTCGAACGCGGTTCCGCCGTCGCCGTCCAGGTCGGCGTGGCGCAGCGCGAAGCCGTCCATCGCCGAATTGTCGAACGGCGGCTGTTGCAGCACCGCGTGCACGTCGGCCGCCAGCACCCTGCCATGCGCGCGCTGCAGCGCACAGCGCTCGGAGGGCAACTCGCCGGCGGCAGCGACGCCATCGACGATCCCGCAGGCAGTGGCATAGGCGATGCGGCTCGGGAAGTCGCTCATGTCGGGCTCACGCGGGGTCGACGCCGGCCGCAGCCAGGTCCTCGGGGGTATTGAGATTGCCGAAGCGTACGCCGGCCAGCCGTACCGGTGCCATGCCGAGCCGCCGCTGCAGTGCCCGCACCGCGAGATCGCCGGAGGCGAGCGCGGTGGCGGCGGCCTGCCGCAGGGCTTCGGCCCGCCACAAGGCGACCAGCGGCTGCACGCCGTCATCGTCGACTGCGTACGCACCCGTGCCGCCGACGGCGGCCAGGCTCGACAACAGGCAGTCGTTGACCGAGACCAGGTCCACCGGGACGGTGAGCAGCCAGTCGCTGCCGCAGGCCTGCGCGAGCGCATCGAGCCCGCCGAGCGGCCCGGCATCGGGCATGCGATCCCCGATCGTGGCCAGGCCGACGGCGGCATAACGTTCGGTTGCACGGTTGGCGCTGACCAGCACGGCGCCGGTCTCGGGCGCGAACCGCGCGGCCAGGCGTTGCACCTGGGCCATGCCGCCGCGGCGCAGCCAGGCCTTGTCGGCGCCGCCGAGCCGCAGCCCACGGCCGCCGGCGAGGATGCCGAGCGTCACCGCCTCCCGACCGAGAGAAGGCCCCGCGTTCATGCCGCCCGGCGCCCCCGCCCCCGCCCCCGTAGAGCGGAGCTTGCTCCGCCGCATGGGCTCCGAAGCCCGCCCTGTAGAGCCGAGCTTGCTCGGCTGCGTGGCCTCCGGAGCCGGGAGCAGCGGAGCAAGCTCCGCTCTACGGAAGGCGGGTTCCGGTCGCCGCGGGCCATGCTTCAGCCCTTCCGCTTGACGTGCCGGATCAGCCGCCGCTTCTTCTCGACCTGGCGTTCGGTCAGCACGTTCTTGCGGTCCCCGTAGGGATTCTCGCCCTCCTTGAACACGAACCGCACCGGCGTGCCGACCAGCTTGAAGCGCTTGCGGAAGAAGTTCTCCAGATAGCGGCGATAGCTGTCCGACAACGTGCGCAGGCGGGTGCCGTGGACCACGAAGGTCGGCGGATTGCTGCCGCCCGGATGGGCGAAGCGCAGCTTGGCGACGTGGCCGCGCACGGTCGGCGGCGGGCTTGCCGCGTAGGCGGCCTCCAGCGCGCGGGTGACCTCGGAGGTGCCGAACTCGCGCGTGGCCGAGGCATGCGCGCGGTGGATCGCGCGGAACAGCTCGCGCAGTCCGGAGCCGTGCTTGGCGCTGATCCGCACCGCCTCGGCCCATGGCATGAACACCAGCTTGCGCGACAGCAGCGCCTCGGTCTGTTCGCGCTGGTAGGCGGTGAGCCCGTCCCATTTGTTGACGGCGACCACCAGCGCGCGGCCGGCGTCGAGCACCGCGCCGAGCACGCTGGCGTCCTGGTCGGTGACGCCCTCGCTGGCGTCGAGCAGCACCACCGCGACCTGGCAATGCTCGATCGCCTGCAGCGTCTTGACGATCGAGAACTTCTCCACCGCCTCCTCCACCCTGGCCTTGCGGCGGATGCCGGCGGTGTCGACCAGGCGGTACTTGCGGCCGTCGCGCTCGAGGTCCACCGCGATCGAGTCGCGGGTGGTGCCCGGCACCTCGGAGGCGATCATGCGCTCCTCGCCGAGCAGCCGGTTCACCAGCGTCGACTTGCCGACGTTCGGGCGCCCGATGAAGGCCACGCGCATGCGCTCCGGGTCCTCGTCGAGCACCTCGGCGTCGCCGTCCATCGGCAGGCGTCCGAGCACCTCGGCCAGCAGTTCGTCGATCCCCTGACGATGCGCCGACGAGACCGGCAGGGCGTCGGCGAACCCGTAGCGGGCGAATTCCGCCATCGCCGCGCGGGTGTCGATGCCGTCGGTCTTGTTGATCACCAGCAGCACCGGCCTGTCGCGCTTGCGCAGCCACTGCACCAGCTCATCGTCCAGTGCCGACGGGCCTTCGCGGCCGTCGACGATGAACAACACCAGGTCGGCCTCGTCCGCAGCGGCACGGGCCTGGCGCGCCGTCGCGCCCGCCAGTCCCCCGGTTTCGAGGTGGATGTTCTCGCCGGCGATGCCGCCGGTGTCGACCAGCACGAACGGGCGCTCCGGCTCGAGCCGGCAGACGCCGTAGTTGCGGTCGCGGGTCACCCCCGGCTGGTCGTGCACCAGCGCGTCGCGACTGCGGGTCAGCGCGTTGAACAACGTCGATTTGCCGACGTTCGGGCGGCCGACAAGGGCGACGAGTGGGAGCATTGGAAGGCCGGGAATGGGGATTCGGGATCTGGGAATCGTAAAGCAGGAGGGCGGCGTGGCACCGATCACGCCGCTTCCATCATCGCCGGAGGCCGGGGGCGGAAGGCCGGAAGCCGCAGTATCGCCGGGGCCGGCCGTGACCGATTCCCGACGACTCCCTATTCCCGATTCCCGGCTCTACTGCTCCAGGCGATAGGCGCTCAGGTCGCCCTTGATGTTCTGCACCACCAGGATGCCGTCGGCGACGACCGGCGCGCCCTTGATGGCGGCACGGCCGGCGCGGGTGCGCGCCGCCAGTTCGCCGTTGTCGAGCTTGAGCCAGTGCAGATACCCTTCGAAATCGCCGACCACGGCGTGGCCGTCCTGCACCGCGGCCGAGCCCAGGTTGCGCCGTGCCAGCACGTTCTGCTGCCACAGGGCCGAACCGCTGTTCTTGTCCAGCGCCCAGACGGTGCCGGCCGAATCCGCGACCACCAGGCGATCGGGGGCGAGCCCGATGCGGCCGGCGCCGCCGCGGTCGCTGGACCACAGCGGGCGGCCGCTCGGCGCCTCGATCGCCATGGTCTGCTGCTTGTAGCTGCTGGCGTACAGGATGGCGTCGTCCAGGACCGGGCGGCCGTCGACGTCGGCCATGCGCTCCAGGTCGGTCCGGCCGTCGGGCTGGCCGACCGCCTGTTCCCAGATCGGGCGACCGTCGGCGAGGCCGAGCGCGACCACGGTGCCGTCGTCGTTGCCCACGAACACGTAGCCCGGTCCGAGTACCGGCGCATCGTTGCCGCGCACCGTGAGCGGCGGCAGGTCGCGGACCCAGAACCAGCGGCGCTCGCCGCTGGCGGCATCGAAGGCGGTCACCCGGCCGTCGTTGGAACGCACGATCACGACGCCCTGCCCGATCGCGGGCGCGGCGATGACCTCGTTGCCGACCTTGGCGCGCCAGCGTTCGCTGCCGTCCTCCGCGTCCAGCGCCAGCACGTCGCCTTCCAGGCCGCCGGCCACCACCAGGCCGTCGCCGGCACCCGGGCCGCCGGAGAGCCGGAGATCGGACTCGTGGTGCCAGAGCGTGGCGCCGCTCTGCAGGTCGAACGCGCGCACGCCGCCCTCGATCGCGGCGGCATAGACGCGGCCGTCGACCACGGCCGGAGCCTGGCCGGCACCGATCCGCTTCTCGCCCTTGCCGGCGGCGGCAGTCCAGATTCGCGACACCGAAACCGACGGCGTGAAATCGGTGAGTTCGGCCGGATCGGTGGTGTTGACCTCGTCGTCGTCGCCATCGAACCAGCCACGGATCGTGCTGCAGCCCGACACGGCGACCGCGCACAGCAGGACCGCGGCGGTGCGCAGCAGCAGGGGACGTGGCTTGATCTTCGCTGGCTTCATCAAATGGTCTCGGGCTGGGACGGCTTGCCGCCGGCTTGGGTGAGCTTGAGTTCGACCAGGCGGCGCTGCGGCGCCGCGACGTCCATCCGCCGCAGCGCATTTTCGTAGGCCTGGCGGGCTTGATCACGTTGATCGAGCGCGAAGCGGGCGTCGCCCAGCGTTTCTAGCCCGACGGCGTCGTCTGCGTCAGAGAGCAGGGACGCCGCTTCCTGCGCCTGCCCCGCATCGATCAGCAGCCGCGCCAGGCGCTGGCGGCGGATCGGCTCGAGCGCGGGATCGGCATCGGCGACCTGCCGGAGCGAGGCGATGGCGGCCTCGTGGTCACCGGCCTCGAATTCGGCCTTGGCCAGGTCGAACGCGATCAGCGTGCCGTAGACGCCGCCCTTCTGCAGGTCCCGGGCCTGGGTCCGGGCGGCGTCGAGATCGCCGGCCTGGATGCTGGCGAGTGTCGCCTGGTAGCGCTCGCCGGCCTGCACGCGCGCGCCGTGCTGGTGCCGTTGCCACCACTGCCAGCCGCCGATCAGTCCCAGTCCGAGCACCACGCCGGCAACCAGCCCGAATCCGTTGCGCCGCAGCCACTCCCGGACCCGCTCGCCCTGTTCGTGTTCGTCGAGAAGTTCGATCGCCATACTGTCTCTCGCCCTGCGCGCCGGGCGCGGGCCTTGTCATGGGAAACGGGCCCGCTGCCGGGCCCGTGTCTGCGTATCGCGGCCCCGCGTGGCGGGTATGCCGGACGTTACTCGGTCGCTGGTGCGAGCGAACCGTCAGAGGATACCGCAAAGCGCGCGACGTTCGCTCGCTGGTAGGGCGTCATATCCTGAACGCGGCCGTACTGGCGCACTTCCACCGCGCCGGCATTGCCGAGCACGATGCGCCCCACTTCTCCGGCCGCGTAACTGCGATGTTCGCCGGCCCGGACCAGTGCCTGCTCCAGCGACTCGCCTTCGGCAGACTGCACTTCCACCCAGCTGTCGTCGCGGAACTGCAGCGACAGCGCCGGCGCCGCCGGTTGCTGCGGTTCCGGGTCGCGGATCGGGGGCTTGCGGGTCTGGATCGGCGTCAACGAGGCGACGAACGGCCGCTGTTCGTTCCCTGCCGAACGCGACTGCCCGGCGGCGGCTGTCGCGGGATCCCGGCCGGGATCGATATCGAGCGATGCGGTTTCCTGCGGGTCGCTGTCGACGTGTTGCCGCGTCACCATCCACACCGGCACCGCGATCGCCGCGGTGATCACCACGTAGACCAGGCGGCGGGCCGACTGTTCGGCGAACCGCTGCAGCGGCGAGGTGAAGGTGCGCGGCTCCAGCTGCGGTGGCTGGATCGGGACGGACGTATGCGACGGCTGCAGCGCATCGGGGGGCAGCCCGACCGCCCGTGCGTAACTTCGCAACTGTCCGCGCACGAAGACCGGCGCTCCCAATCGGCCCCAGTCCTCGGCCTCGAGCGATTCGACGACGCGAATCGGGACATGCATCTTCGCTGCCACATCGGCGATGTCCAGGCCGGCGGCGGCGCGCGCCTCACGAAGGCGATCGCCGCAGCCCTGCTCAGGCATGCCTGCATTCGCTGCAGAAGTCATGGTTGACTGCTTTCCCCGGGTTGTGCGGACAACGCCTGCGGGAACTCCCTCCCCAAACGCTGACGGTAGCGATCGGCGGCGGCCTTGTCGCCGAGTCTTTCCTCGATTTGTGACGCCAATAGAAGAACGTCGGCCGAAGCCGGTGCCGCGGCGAGGCGGCGCTGCGAAAACGCACGTGCTTCCAGGTAACTTCCCTTACGGTACTGGTATTCGGCCATCGCTGACAACGCCACGGCGTTCGTCGGCTGCAGCGAGAGCGCTGCGCGCAGGTCGCGCTCGACCCGCCCGGGCTGCCCGGCCGCTTCGGCGCAGGCGCCGGCGTTGGCCAGCGCGAAGGCCGGTTCGGAGTATCCCGGCGCCGCCAGGGCCCGATCGAAATACGGCATCGCCTCGGCGGCGCGGCCGTTGTCGCACAGCCAGGCGCCGTAGTTGCTCTGGGCGCGGCCGCTGGCCGGCGCCAGTTCGGCAGCCTTGGCGTAGTAGCCGCCGGCTTCCCGGCTGCGTCCGCGCCGCGACTCGAGCACGGCCATCAAGGTCAGCCCGTCCGGATCGCCCGGGTCGGCCTTGAGCGCCTCGCGAAGCAGCTCTTCGGCAGCATCGGACTCGCCGTTGGCGAGCGCCTGCCCGGCCCGGGCCAGACGCAGGCGGTTCTCCGATCGCCGCCGGCTCTCGGCGGTGCCGCTCACGTCGTACCGCGGCGCGACCTGTTCGGAATCGCCACGCTGGGCGCTGGGTTTGACGAACGACAGGCGCGAACAGCCCGAGAAAAGCAGCACGGCCAGGAGGCTCAGCACCAGCGCGCTACGCAGCGGCATCCGCCTCTCCCCCCGGGGTAACCAGCCGCTTGCGGAATTCCGCCTGTCGCCGGGTCTTGTCCGCCACCTGGCCCTTGAGCTGGCCGCAGGCGGCATCGATGTCGTCGCCGCGGGTGCGGCGGACCGTCGTCAGCACCCTGGCGTCCTGCAGGAGCTTCTGGAACGTACGGATGTCGGTCTCCGGCGAGCGTTCGTAACGGGTGCCGGGGAACGGGTTGAACGGGATCAGGTTGACCTTGGCGGCGTCCTTCATCTGCACCGCGTTGTCGAAGCCGCGCATCAGCCGCGCCAGCTGGCGCGCGTGCTCGGGGCGGTCGTTGACGCCCTTCATCATGGTGTATTCGAAGGTGATCGAGCTGCCGCGCTTGCGCAGCACGTAGCGCTGACACGCGGCCATGAGCTCGGCCACCGGGTACTTGCGATTGAGCGGGACCAGTTCGCTGCGCAGCGCATCGTCGGCCGCGTGCAGCGAGACCGCCAGCGACACGTCGCTCTCCTCGCCCAGGCGGTCGATCATCGGCACCATGCCGGCGGTCGACAGGGTGACGCGCTTGTTGGCGAGCCCGTAGCCGAGGTCGTCGCGCATCACGCTCATCGCGCGGACCACGTTGTCGAAGTTCATCAGCGGCTCGCCCATGCCCATCATCACCACGTTGGTGAGCTTGCGCTCGCGGTGCGGGACATTGCCCAGGTGCCGCGCCGCCACCCAGACCTGGCCGATGATCTCGGCGGTCGAAAGATTGCGGTTGAAACCCTGGGTGGCGGTGGAGCAGAACCGGCAGTTCAGCGCGCAACCGACCTGCGAGGACACGCACAGGGTGCCCCGCCCCTTGTCCGGGATGAACACCGTCTCGACGGCGTTCTTGCCGTCCATCGCCAGCAGCCACTTGTGGGTGCCGTCGGCGGAGGGCTTCTCGAACTGCACCTGCGGCACGCGGACTTCGGCATGCGCCTCGAGCTTGGCGCGCAGCGCCTTGCCGAGGTCGGTCATTTCGTCGAACGCGGTGACGTGGCGGTGATGGATCCACTTCATCACCTGATGCGCGCGGTAGCGCTTCTCGTCGAGCGTCTCGACGAAGAAGCGTTCCAGGCCCGCGCGGTCGAGCTCGAGCAGGTTCTGGCGAGAAACGAGTGCAGAGGAACGAGGAACGAGTTCCTCACCCGTCCCCGCGACATCCACTCGTTTGTCGTTCCTCTGCACTCGTTCCTCGGCTCAACGCGCGTAGACGTCGGTGGTCGGGAAGAAGTACGCGATCTCGACCGCGGCGGTCTCGGCCGCATCGGAACCGTGCACGGCGTTGGCGTCGATCGAATCGGCGAAGTCCGCGCGGATGGTGCCGGCGGCGGCTTCCTTCGGATTGGTCGCGCCCATCAGTTCGCGGTTCCTGGCGATCGCGTCCTCGCCCTCGAGCGCCTGGATCATCACCGGGCCGCTGCTCATGAATTCGACCAGGGCATTGAAGAAGGGGCGCTCGCGGTGCACGGCATAGAAGCCCTCCGCCTCCGCGCGCGACAGGTGCTTCATCTTCGCGGCGACGATCTTGAGACCGGCTTTTTCGAAACGGGAATAGATCTCGCCGATGACGTTCTTGGCGACGGCATCGGGCTTGACGATCGAGAGGGTGCGCTCCAGCGCCATGAAATGTCTCCAGTGTGGCGGGCGGCTGCTGTGAGCGACCCAGATTAACATGAAAAACCCGTGGTGTGACACGGGTTTAGCCGAACTGGCTAGCGAGAATTCTAACCGATTCTCACGGCCTGCAGAACCCGTTTCGGGTGAAGACCGTCCGCCGGGACGGCTGGAGCGGCCGGGACTCGGGACCCCGAGGACTCGGCGCCCGCCCTCGGGAATCGGGAGAGCCCGGCCGCTTCTGCTCGTCGTCCCTGTGCAGGGCCGCGACCCATCGTGACCTAAGGCCACTCCGGAACAGTTTCGTTGGGGCAGTTTCGTTGAGGCGCCCTCATCCACCCTTCGCCACCGGGCCAAGGCACGCCTTCTCCCGCAAGTGGGGAAAGGGATCTGCAAACGCTGCGCCAAAACCGCTCCAGACGGACGAGCCCGGCTCCGCCTCGCAGGGTTTGACCCGCTCGGACGATCCCCCTACCATCAAACAAGCGTTTGATTCAGCCCACCCCCTTCCGGATCGCCATGCCCGCCACCCAGTTCTCGACCAAGGAGCGCATCCTCGGCGCCGCCGAGGAACTCTTCGCCCAGCAGGGCTTCAGCGGCACGTCGCTGCGCCAGGTCACCACCCGTGCCGACGTCAACATCGCCGCGGTCAACTACCACTTCGGCAGCAAGGAAAACCTGGTCAACGAGGTGTTCCGGCGGCGCATGGACGACATGAGCACGCAGCGGCTGTCGATGCTGCGCAAGGCACAGGACGAACGTCCGGACGAGCTGGAGCCGGTGCTCGCCGCCTTCGTCGAGCCGGCCCTGGCGCTGGCGCGCGACCGCAACGGCGGCGGCGCCTTCATCCGCGTGATCGCACGCGCCTATGCCGAAAAGAACGACGGCCTGCGCGCCTTCCTGTCCGAACGCTACGGCCACGTGCAGCGCGATTTCGCCCGCGCCCTCGCTGCCTGCCTGCCGGACCTGTCGAAGGAGGAGCTGTACTGGCGGCTCGACTTCCTGGCCGGCGCGCTGACCTACGCGATGGCCGATTTCGGACTGATCAAGCGCCCCCATGGCACCAACGAACAGGTCCACCGCCGGCGCGCCGCGCAGGAGCTGATCCGTTTCGCCGCCGCCGGGTTCAAGGCATAGGGGGATTTGGCCGCGGATTGGCGCGGATAAACGCGGGTAAAACTTACGTTTTCAATGAGATAAATTCCTTATCTAAAGTGCTACGTAATGAGCATGCCCGCCCAGAGCATTCCCCGTCTACCTCGCTTTTATTTGCGCTTATCCGCGTCAATCCGCGGCAAGAAACAAAATTAATACAAGGAGTTACGAAACATGTCTGAGAAACTGCTGGTACGCCGCGCCGCGGTGCTCGGCGCCGGAGTGATGGGGGCGCAGATCGCCGCCCATCTCACCAATGCCGGGATCGACACGGTGCTGTTCGACCTGCCCGCGAAGGAAGGCGACCCCAGCGCAGTGGTGCGCAAGGCGATCGCCAACCTGGGCAAGCTCAGCCCCGCCCCGCTCGCCAGCAAGTCGCTGGCCGGGCGCATCGTTCCCGCCAACTACGACGACGGCCTGGAGCTGCTGGAGGATTGCGACCTGGTGGTCGAGGCGATCGCCGAACGCATGGACTGGAAGCAGGACCTCTACCGCAAGATCGCCCCGCACGTCGCCGACCACGCCGTGCTGGCCAGCAACACCTCGGGCCTGGGCATCAACGCGCTGGCCGACGTGCTGCCGGAACAGCTGCGCCACCGCTTCTGCGGCGTGCACTTCTTCAATCCCCCGCGCTACATGCACCTCGCCGAACTGATCCCGGCCAAGGCCACGGACAGGTCGGTGCTCGAAGGGCTGGAGGCGTTCCTGACCACCGCGCTCGGCAAGGGCGTGGTCTATGCCCGCGACACGCCGAACTTCATCGGCAACCGCATCGGCGTGTTCTCGATCCTGTCGACGATCCACCACACCGCGGCGTTCGGGCTCGGCTTCGACGCCGTCGATGCGCTGACCGGCCCGCTGGTCGGTCGGCCGAAGTCCGCCACCTACCGCACTTCCGACGTGGTCGGCCTGGACACCATGGCGCACGTGATCAAGACCATGGCCGACACCCTGCCCGACGACCCCTGGCACCGCTACTTCAAGGCGCCGGCCTGGCTGCAGGCGCTGATCGACCAGGGGGCGCTGGGGCAGAAGGCCGGCGCCGGCATCTTCCGCAAGGCCGGCAAGGAGATCCAGGTGCTGGACCTGGAGAAGCAGGATTACCGGCCGGCGGACAAGGACGCGGCGGCGCCCGAGGTGGTCGAGATCCTCAAGACGAAAAACCCGGCCGAGAAATTCGCCCGGCTGCGCGCGAGCGAACATCCGCAGGCGCGTTTCCTGTGGGCGGCGTTCCGTGACCTTTTCCACTACAGCGCCTACCACCTGGCCGACATCGCCGAGACCGCGCGCGACGTCGACCTCGCCATCCGCTGGGGCTACGGCTGGTCGCTGGGCCCGTTCGAGACCTGGCAGGCGGCCGGCTGGAAGCAGGTGGCGCAATGGATCGCCGAGGACATTGCCGCAGGCAAGGCCATGAGCGACGCGCCGCTGCCCGGCTGGGTGCTGGACGGCCGCGAAGGCGTGCATGCAGAGGACGGCAGCTTCAGTCCCGCGCGCAACGCGTCCGTGCCGCGTTCGTCGTTGCCGGTCTATCGGCGCCAGCGCTTTCCCGATCCGCTGCTCGGCGAGTCGTTCCCGCAGGGCGAGACGCTGTTCGAGAACGACGGCCTCCGCCTGTGGACCGACGGCGACGGCATCGGCGTGGCCTCGTTCAAGACCAAGCTGCACACCGTCAGCGACCAGGTGCTCGACGGCCTGCAGGAGGCGATCGGCATCGCCGAGCGCGACCTGCGCGGCCTGGTGGTCTGGCAGCCGAAGGAGCCCTTCTCCGCCGGCGCGGACCTCGCCGGCGCGCTGGCCCTGCTGCAGGCCGGCAAGGTGGACGCGTTCGAGGCGATGGTCGCCAACTTCCAGGCCACTAGCCAGCGGATCAAGTATTCGCTGGTGCCGGTGGTCGCGGCGGTGCGCGGCCTGGCGCTCGGCGGCGGCTGCGAGTTCCAGATGCACAGCGCGCGCACGGTCGCCGGGCTGGAGAGCTACGTCGGCCTGGTCGAGGCCGGGGTCGGCCTGCTGCCGGCCGGCGGCGGCCTGAAGGAGCTGGCGGTGCGCGCCGCGCGCGCGGCGGGGCCCGGCGGCGACGTGTTCGCAGAGCTGAAGTCCGTGTTCGAGACGGTGGCGATGGCCAAGGTCTCCACCTCGGCGGTCGAGGCGCAGGAGTCGGGGCTGCTGCGCAGGGAGGACACCGTCGTCTTCCACCCGCACGAGCTGCTGCACATCGCACGACAGCAGGCGCTGGCGCTGGCCGAAAGCGGCTATCGCCCGCCATTGCCGGAGCGCGCGGTGCAGGTGGCCGGCGACGTCGGCATCGCCACCTTCAAGATGATGCTGGTCAACATGCTGGAAGGCCGCTTCATCTCGCCGCACGACTACGAGATCGCCACCCGCATCGCCACGGTGCTCTGCGGCGGCGAAGTGGATCGCGGCGCGACGGTCGACGAGGACTGGCTGCTGCGGCTGGAGCGCGAGCACTTCGTCGCCCTGGCGCAGATGCCCAGGACCCAGGAGCGCATCGCGCACATGCTGAAGACGGGTAAGCCGTTGAGAAACTGAGACTCGGGATTCGAGATTGGGGATTCGCAAAAGCGACTCCCCGCTTCCGAATCGTCCCATTGAACGGCCGGGTAAAGGAATCATCGGGATCACGGATCCGCTCTCGCGAATCCCGAATCCCCAATCCCGGCTTTCGGAGAAAGCCCCATGAAACAAATCCAGGACGCCTACATCGTCGCCGCCACCCGCACCCCGGTCGGCAAGGCGCCGCGCGGCGTGTTCCGCAATACCCGCCCCGACGACATGCTGGCGCACGTGCTGAAGTCGGTCGTCGCGCAGGCGCCGGGCATCGACGTGAACCGCATCGAGGACGCGGTGATCGGCTGCGCGATGCCGGAGGGCGAGCAAGGCATGAACGTGGCGCGCATCGGCGTGCTGCTGGCCGGCTTGCCCGACACGGTGGCCGCGCAGACCATCAACCGCTTCTGTTCGTCGGGACTGCAGGCGGTGGCGCTGGCCGCCGACCAGATCCGCCTGGGCAACGCCGATCTGGTGCTGGCCGGCGGCACCGAGAGCATGAGCATGGTACCGATGATGGGCAACAAGGTCGCGCTGTCGCCCAACGTGTTCGCCAACGATCACGTCGCCATCGCCTACGGCATGGGGATCACCGCCGAGAAGGTGGCGGAGGAATGGAAGGTCTCGCGCCAGGACCAGGACGCGTTCGCGCTGGCCTCGCACCGCAAGGCGATCGCCGCCATCCAGGCCGGCGAGTTCAGGGACGAGATCACGCCGTACGAGGTGATGTCGCATGTTCCCGACCTGGCGGGCAATACTATCCGGCTGCGGAAGGCGCTGGTCGACACCGACGAAGGCCCGCGGCCCGACTCCTCCGCGGAGGGACTGGCGAAGCTGCGCCCGGTGTTTCGCAACGGCCAGTTCGGCGGCACCGTCACCGCGGGCAATTCGTCGCAGATGAGCGACGGCGCCGCCGCGGTGCTGCTGGCCTCGGAACAGGCGGTCAAGGACTACGGCCTGACGCCGCTGGCCCGCTTCGTCAGCTTCTCGGTGGCGGGCGTGCGTCCCGAGGTGATGGGCATCGGACCGATCGCCGCGATTCCGAAAGCGCTGAAGCAGGCAGGCCTCGATGGCGACCAGATCGACTGGATCGAACTCAACGAGGCCTTCGCCGCGCAGGCACTGGCGGTGATCCGCGACTCCGAGCTCGACCCGGACAAGGTCAACCCGCTGGGCGGCGCGATCGCGCTCGGCCACCCGCTCGGCGCCACCGGCGCGGTGCGCACCGCGACCATCGTCCACGGCCTGCGCCGCCGCAAGCAGAAGTACGGCCTGGTGACGATGTGCATCGGTACCGGCATGGGGGCGGCCGGGATTTTCGAGGCGCTGTAGGCGCGGAGACGACGGGGATCGTCACGCCTGCCGCAGCGAATCCGCTGCGGCAGGTCGTTCACTCGAGTTCGCGGACGCCGAGCTCGTCGAGGGCGCTCTGCATCGTGGCCGCCGCCGCCTCGCTCAGCTTCTCGTGATCGAGCGCGTAACGGATGGTGGCCTCGATCAGGCCGATATGGGTGCCGCAGTCGAACCGGGTGCCGCGGAACCGATAGGCATGCACCGCCTCTTCCGCGAGCAGCGCCGAGATCGCGTCGGTGAGCTGGATCTCGCCGCCGGCGCCCGGTGTCGTCGATTCGAGCAGCGCGAAGATGCGCGGGTTCAGCACATAGCGTCCGACCACCGCGAGGGTGCTCGGGGCATCGGCGGGCTTCGGTTTTTCGACCATCTGCCGGATGCGTCCCTGCCGGTCGGCGAAATCCTCGGTCGCGACGATGCCGTAGCTGTCGGTCTTGTCGCGCGGTACGTCCTGCACCGCGATCATGCTGGCGCCGCTGGCCTCTGCTGCGTCGGCCATCTGGGTCAGCGCGCCGGGACCGCGGTTCCAGATCAGGTCGTCCGGCAGGATCACCGCGAACGGCTCGTCTCCGACCACCGGCTTGGCGCACAACACCGCGTGGCCGAGCCCGAGCGCCTCGGTCTGGGTGACGAACACCGCGCGCACGTGCCGCGGCAACGGATTGCGCACCAGTTCCAGTTGCGCCAGTTTGCCGGCCTTCTCCAGCTTCTCTTCGAGCTCGTAAGCCTTGTCGAAATAGTCGGCGACCGCGTGCTTGTAGCGGTTGGTGACGAAGACCAGCGTATCGCAACCCGCCTCGATCGCCTCGTCCACCGCGTACTGGATCAGCGGCCGATCGATGATCGGCAGCATTTCCTTGGGGACGGTCTTGGTGGCGGGGAGAAAGCGGGTCCCGAGACCTGCCACGGGGAAAACGGCCTTGCGGATGCGTCGAGTCATGGGCGGGTTGTCATGTCCTTCTTGCGTGTCTGGCGGGGAAGGCGACGACTGTCCCGGCGTGCGGCTCGCCGTTGTCCTGCTGCGGCATGAACTCCGGGACCGACTCGCGCAGGACCTGCGCCAGGGTTTCGAGATCGTAGGTGGCGATCGCCTCGCGCAGTCGCGCCGTCGCGTCGAACACGTCCTGCTGCACGATCTCGCGCGCTTCGGCCTGCAGGATCTTCGGATGCGCGGTCGGGCGATAGCATTCATCGGCATGGAACAGGGTCTCGTGCAGCTTCTCGCCCGGCCGCAGGCCGGTATAGATGATCGCCACGTCCCGTTCCGGATGCTTGCCCGCCAGCCGGATCATCTGTTCGGCCAGCAGCCGGATCGACACCGGTTCGCCCATGTCCAGCGTGTAGATCGCGTGCCGCGATCCGATCGCCGCCGCCTGCAGGATCAACTGGCAGGACTCGGGGATGGTCATGAAGAAGCGGGTGACCTCCGGATCGGTGACGGTCACAGGACCGCCGCTACGGATCTGTTCGCGGAACAGCGGCACCACGCTGCCCGCCGAATCGAGCACGTTGCCGAAGCGCACCGTCACGAAGCGCGTCGACTGCGGATCGGAACGCGCCTGGCACACCATTTCCGCCAGGCGCTTGGTGGCGCCGAGCACGTTGACCGGATCGACCGCCTTGTCGGTCGAGATCAGTACGAAGGTGGCCACGCCCGCCGCCTGCGTCGCGCAGGCCACGGTCTCGGTCGCCAGCACGTTGTTGCGGACCGCTTCGCGCAGTTGCGCCTCCAGCACCGGCACCTGCTTGTAGGCGGCCGCATGGAAGACCGCCTCCGGCGCGGACAGCGACAGCGCGTAGCGGATCACGGCGGGGTCGCCGCAATCGCCCAACACCGGCACGCACTGGATCTGGGGAAAGTCCCGGCGCAGTTGCGCCTCGATGGTGGTCAGCGCGAGCTCGTCCATCTCCACGATCGCGATCTGCCGGGCGCCATGGCGGGCGCACTGGCGGCACAACTCGGCGCCGATCGAGCCGCCGCCGCCGGTCACCAGCACGCTGCGGCCGCCGAGCCAGCCGCGGATCGACTTCCAGTCCGGCGTCACGGGCTTGCGCCCGAGCAGGTCCTCGATCGCGACTTCCTTCAACTCGCCCGGCAGCGAACGGCCTTCGAGCAGGTCGTCCAGGCGCGGCACGGTCCGGAACGGGAGCCCGGTCTCCTCGCACGCGGCCACGACCTGCCGCATCGACGCGGCATCCAGCGAGGGCATGGCGATGATCAGAAGCCGGGCCGCGGTCTCGGGCGCGATCCGGGCGACGTCACTGACCCTTCCCAGCACCGGCACGCCCTGCAGATGGCTGCCGTGCAGCTTGGCCGCGTCGTCCAGGAAGCCCACCGCCTGGTAGGACCCGGTCCGGCGCAGATCGCGCAGCAGAGCCTCTCCGGCCTGGCCGGCGCCGAGGATCAGTACGCGGACCGCCGCCTGGTCGGTGCGGTTGACGCTGTAGTCCTTCCAGCTCCGGTACAGCAGGCGCGGCATGCCCAGCATCGCGGTCAACACGATCGGGTACAGCACGAGCACGGTGCGCGGCACCTGGTCCAGCCGGTTGTACAGGAACAGCGCCAGCAGGATGGCGAACAGCCCGAACAGGCTCGCCTTGAGGATGTTCAGCAGGTCCGGAACGCTGGCGAAGCGCCAGACGCCGCGGTACAGCCCTACCCGCCACAGCACCAGGCCCTGCGCGAGCAGGATCAGCGCGATCTCGATCGACCACCAGGGCAATGGAGACGCGAACGGGTGGATCGACAGCCGGAACTGGTGCAGGCCGATCCAGCAAAGCCAGACCATGAACAGGTCGTGCGCGATGATGCCCGCGCGGGGCAAGGTGATAGCCGCCCGATCCTTCCAGCGATTCATCGTTGTTCTTCTTCCTTCAGGCTCGTGCGTTGGGCGCCATCTTGCAAGGCTATCCAGATCCATCCCCCTGCCAGACACCACACGACGGCGACGACAATGATAAACGCAGTGTCAAGCCGCCACGCGGCGAGCATCGCCAGGACGCCGCATGCGCTCCAGGCGGCATACGCGAGCGTGACCGGCGGGTGCCGCCCGATCCGGCGCGACCAACGCTGGTAGGCATGCTGCACATGTGCTCTCCACCACGGCTCGCCCCGCAGCATGCGCGAGCCCAATGTGAGGGTCGCATCAACGAGGAACGCCGACAGCGGCAGCACCAGCAGCAACAGTGGCCAGCGGCCCGGCGCATCCGCCCCGCCGGCCATGATCAGCACGCAGACGCAGGCCAGGCCGTAGCCGATCGCACCGCTGCCGACGTCGCCGAGAAAGATCCGCGCGCGCGGAAAATTGAAGGGAAGGAAGCCGAGGCAGGCGATCCCGAGGCTAAACGCCAGCCAAACGACGGCGCCGCCCGAACCATTAAGGTGGGCCAGCAACGCGTAGCCGAGCGCGGCGATCGCCGCCTGGCTCGCTGCCAAGCCGTCGATCCCGTCCATGAAGTTCCAGACGTTGACCAGCACCAGGCCGGCGGCGAATCCCGCCGCGGCCAGGAACACGCCAGCGCCCGACTGCAGCACCGCTGCGGCCAAGATGGTCGCGGCGACGGCGTGCACCGCCAGCCGCAGCCACGGAGACAGGGGCCGGTGATCGTCGATCCAGCCAATCGCCGCCACCAGCAGGGTGCCGCCGCCCGCGGCCAGCAGCAGCGTCCGCTGCCCGGGATACCGCATCGCCAGCAGCGCCAGCGCCGCCAACAGCGAGGCCACGACCGCAATCCCGCCGCCGCGCGGGGTGGCGACCGCATGGCTGCGCCGCTCGCCCGGCTCGTCGATCAGCCTGCGCCGCACCGCGTAGCGCCGTGCCGCCCAGGTGCCGAGCACCGCGATCGTCAGATGCAGGGCGAGCCAGGCGCCGGGGCCGGTGAACGGGTCCACCTCAGGCCCCCCTGCGCGTGGGAACTGCGGTCATGTCCGGCAGGCGTCCGGAACCGGCAGGGTCGACCGCCGGAGCGGGGCCTGCCTCGTCGCTGCGGGCTTCGGGTGCACTCTGCCGCCGGAATTACACCTACACCACGGCATAGTTCAACAACGGCTTGATCGTGCCCCATTCCTTGCAGCTCGGGCACTGCCAGTGGTGACTGCGGGCGCCGAACCCGCAACGGCTGCAACGATAGCTGGGATTGCGCACCAGCAGTTGGTCGGTGATGTGCTTGAGATCGTGCAGGGTCCGGCCGGCGTCCGCGCCCTCGTCGGCGAGCGTCAACTCGATCAGCGCCGCCTCCCCCCGTACCGAGGGCCGGTCCTTGAGCTGCTCGGCCAGGTAGGCACGGGCCTGGGCGACGCCCTGCTCCGTCTCGAGCAGCCGCGCCAGCGCCAGCACCGGCGCGATGCCGCGGTAGTGCTCGGTCATCTCGGCCAGGAACGTGCGCGCGCCGGGCGCGTCGCCGATGCGCGCATAGGCCGACAGCAACGGCGGCAGGATCTCCGGTAGGAAGTCGGTGTCGTGGCGTGCCGCCCGTTCGAAGGCGCGAATCGCCGCCGCATCGTGGCCGGTCTCCAGCTCGATCCGGCCCTCGAGAATGCCGGCACGGACCGACTTGGAATCGGCCGCATAGGCACGCGCGACGGCGGCCCGGGCGCCGTCGACGTCGCCCGAAGCGCGCAGGCGTTCGGCCAGCTCGCACTCGAAATGACCGATCAGCTTGCCCATCGGCTCGCCGGTCGCGGCCTCGAAACGGGTGGCGTTCTCGATCGCCTTGGACCAGTCGCGTTCGGCCTGGTAGATGCTGATCAGGTGCCGCAGCGCCTGCGGCGCGCGCTGGTCGAGCTTGGCCAGGTCGGTGAACACGGTCTCGGCGCGGTCCAGCAGCCCGGAGCGCATGTAGTCCTCGCCCAGTGCCAGCAGCGCCTGCACCTTCTGCTGGTCGTTCAGGTCGGGGCGCTGGACCAGGCCCTGGTGCAGGCGGATCGCCCGGTCGACCTCGCCACGACGCCGGAACAGGTGCCCGAGCGCGACCTGGGTCTCGAAGGTTTCCTTGTCCAGTTCCGCGATGTGCAGGAACAGCTCGATCGCCTTGTCCGGCTGCTCGTTGAGCAGGTAGTTCAGGCCGCGGAAGTAGGTGGTGGACAGGCGGCTGACCTGGGTGTCGCTGTGACGTTCGCCGCCGCGACGGCCGATGACCCAGCCGCTCAGGGCCGCGATCGGCAGCAGCAGGAAGAACCAGAACCATTCGGTGACGAAGGCCATCGCGTCAGCAGGCTCCGTGCCCAGGATCGGATGGAGGTGCGACGGCCACTCCAGCCGGAGCCTGCGCGCGCCGCAGGCGCTGTCGCAATGGCAGCACGACCGACACCGCCAGAATCAGCCCGCCGACCACCACGCCGCAGAGCAAGGCCACCAGCAGCGTCACGCCGAGGCTGGCGTACAGGGTGGCCCATCCCAGGTCGATCGCGACCGTCTGCGGATTGAGCGCGCCGACCAGGATGCCGGCGACCAGGCACAGCACGGCGATGAGGATCCTGAGCAATCGCATGATCCGTTCAGCTTACCCGAAATGCGGTCGCTTCCCGCGGGAGCGGCCGAAGCCGCGGGGCGTGGACTGCCGCAAGACATCGCGACTTCCGTCGCTCCCATGGAAAGCTCCATGGAACACGCGCCGATGCCCGCGCCCGCACTCCTAGTCCTCCGGCGGAATCGGCACGACGTCGCAGACGCGTTCGCGCAGTTCCTTGCCGGGCTTGAAGTGCGGCACGTGCTTGCCCGGCAGCGCCACCGCGTCGCCGGTCTTGGGATTGCGGCCGGTGCGCGGCGGCCGGTAATGCAGGGAAAAACTGCCGAAGCCGCGGACCTCGATGCGCTCGCCATGGGCGAGCGAACCGCCCATCATTTCCAGCAGGGATTTCACCGCCAGGTCGACATCGTCGGCCTTCAGGTGCGCCTGGCGCTCGGCGAGGATCTCGATCAGTTCCGACTTGGTCATGGACACCGTATTCCGCATCGCGAAGCGCTCGGCGACCCGGCCGTGGCCGGGCCGCCGACGCGCGGACTCACTCGGACTTGTTGCCTTCCAGCTGTTCGCGCAGCAGCGCACCCAGCTTGGTCGTGCCGCTGGAGGCTTCCGCCGCCGCCTTGTTGTATTCGGCGAGCGTCTGCGCGGTCTCGGCCTCGTCCTTGGCCTTGATCGACAGCTGCAGCGTACGGCCCTTGCGGTCCATGCTCACGAACTTGGCCTCGATGGTGTCGCCCACCTTCAGGTGCTGGGTGGCGTCGTCGACGCGCTGGTCGCTGATGTCGCGCGCGGCCACGTAGCCTTCCACGCCCTCGGCGATGTCGATCATCGCGCCCTTGGCGTCGACCTCGCGGACGGTGCCGCTGACCTTCGAGCCCTTCGGATGCGAGGCCATGAACTGGCCGAACGGGTCCTGCTCCATCTGCTTGACGCCGAGGCTGATGCGCTCGCGCTCCGGATCGACCGCCAGCACCACCGCCTGCAGGGTGTCGCCCTTCTTCAGGTTGCGGGCGACGTCGTCGCCGCTGGTGTTCCAGCTCATGTCGGACAGGTGGATCAGGCCGTCGATGCCGCCGTCCAGGCCGATGAACACGCCGAAGTCGGTGATCGACTTGATCTGGCCCTCGACCTTGTCGCCCTTCTTGTGGATCGCGGCGAAGGTCTCCCACGGGTTCGAGGTGACCTGCTTCATGCCCAGCGAGATGCGGCGCCGCTCCTCGTCGACGTCCAGCACCATGACCTCGACCTCGTCGCCGACCTGCACGACCTTCTGCGGGTTGACGTTCTTGTTGGTCCAGTCCATCTCGGACACGTGCACCAGGCCCTCGACGCCCGGCTCGATCTCGACGAACGCGCCGTAGTCGGTGACGTTGGAGACCTTGCCGAACACGCGGGTGTTGGACGGATAGCGGCGGGCGATGTTGTCCCACGGATCCTCGCCCAGCTGCTTCAGGCCCAGGCTGACGCGGTTGCGCTCGCGGTCGTACTTGAGCACGCGCACTTCCAGCTCCTGCCCCACTTCCACCACTTCGGACGGATGGCGCACGCGCCTCCAGGCCATGTCGGTGATGTGCAGCAGGCCGTCGATGCCGCCCAGGTCGACGAACGCGCCGTAGTCGGTGAGGTTCTTGACCACGCCCTTGAGCACGGCGCCCTCGACCAGCTTCTCCAGCAGCGCCTCGCGCTCCTCGGAGTGCTCGCTCTCGACCACCGCGCGGCGGGAGACGACCACGTTGTTGCGCTTGCGGTCGAGCTTGATGAGCTTGAACTCGAGTTCCTTGCCTTCCAGGTACACCGGGTCGCGCACCGGGCGCACGTCGACCAGCGAACCGGGCAGGAACGCGCGCACGTCCTTGATGTCGACGGTGAAGCCGCCCTTGACCTTGCCGCTGATGCGGCCGGTGACGGTCTCGTTCTTCTCGAGGGCTTCCTCGAGCTCGTCCCACACCATGGCGCGCTTGGCCTTCTCGCGCGACAGCACGGTCTCGCCGAAGCCGTTCTCCAGCGCGTCCAGCGCCACCTTGACGGTGTCGCCCTCGGCGACGTCGATCTCGCCGTCGTCGTTACGGAACTGCTCGATCGGCACGATGCCTTCCGACTTCAGGCCGGCGTTGATCACCACCACGTCGGTGCGCACCTGCACCACGACGCCGGTGACGATGGCGCCCGGCTTCAGCTTGGCCAGGTTGGCCTGGCTCTGTTCGAACAGTTCTGCGAATGATTCGGTCATTTGTCGGTTACTCGGTTGATGACTCAGACCGCGGCGGCGCGATGTCCGGGAACTTCGGCTGCGCGCGGCGGTCCACCCGTTTGTCGGCCCTGCGGGATTGCGTATGGCCGTGAGTGTTGTGGTGAACGGAAAATCCACCGGCACGCCAGAGGTGCGCCGGTGGGACGATCTGCCAGGCGGATCCGCGCTGGAGGCGACGCCGGTGGAACGGCAGCCGCCAGTCGCGGACTACGGTTCCATCAGCGCCAGCACCCGGTCGACGACCGTTTCGATGCCCAAACCGGTGGTGTCGATGCGGACGGCGTCGTCGGCCGGCCGCAGCGGCGCCACCGCACGACTGGCGTCGCGGGCGTCGCGGGCGAGAATCTCGCGCAGCAGACCGTCCAATGTAACCGAAACCCCCTTGTCCTTCAACTGCTTATAGCGCCTTTCCGCTCGCTCCTCGGCGCTGGCGGTCAGAAAGACCTTGTGCCGGGCATCGGGAAAGATCACCGTGCCCATGTCGCGGCCGTCGGCAACCAGCCCCGGGGAGCGGCGAAAAGCGCGTTGCCGCTCCTTCAGCGCGGAGCGCACCTCCGGGATGGCGGCGATCGCCGAAGCCGCCGCGCCGGCGGTTTCGGTACGCAGTTCGTCGGTCGCGTCGACCCCATTCACGATCACCCTCGGCTCGCCGCCGGCCTCGCGGAACCCGATCTCGGTGTCGAAGGCGCAGCGCACCAGCGAGGACGGGTCCGAAAGGTCGATGTCCGCCCATCCGGCGGCGACCCCGATCGCGCGGTACAGCGCGCCCGAATCCAGGTAATGCCAGCCCAGCCTGGCCGCGACCGCGCGGCTGATCGTCCCCTTGCCGGAGCCGGAGGGGCCGTCGATGGTGAGCACGGAAGGCAGGTCGGGCATGCGGGGTTCCTGGCGGCGGGGCAATCGACAGTTTAGGCCCTGCCGCCTTCGGCCTGCCGCCGTTCCCGAGCTCGGCTACCCACCGATGGCTGCCACGGCAGGCGTCCCAGGCAAACCCGACAGCGGACCGGAAAGCAAAAGTGTGATGTTCCTGGTCTTCCCGTGGCGACCCGCGGACCGTGTGGCGGGAGGTCCGGCGCCGTCGCAACCAATGCGGTTATCGGGCCGCGACTTGCGGCGGCACCGGACCTCCGCTCCCGCGAATGCAGCCGCGCCCTCCAATGATGCCGCCGGTTCCGGACATGCCCGTTCGGCCTGTGCCGGTCCACCGGCTCACGGCAGCCCTTGATCTGCGCCCCGCGCCACGGCTAAAATGCATGGTTTGTTTCCGCCATCCTATTCCCGAGGTTCGTCATGAAGGTCCTGTCCTCCCTGAAGTCGGCGAAGACCCGCCACCGCGACTGCAAGGTCGTTCGCCGCCGCGGCAAGGTCTTCGTGATCTGCAAGTCCAACCCGCGGTTCAAGGCCCGCCAGCGCTGAGGCGCGGCGATGCCAGATCAGGCGGCCGGCGCGCCGGCTGCCTGACGACCGACGGGGCCGCAGCGATGCGGCCCCGTTCGTTTGTGCGCGCCGCCTCGCCGCGGGAACCGGCATCTGCTTACAATCGGCCGTCCATCCGAGGAGCCGCGCCAATGAACCGTCCCTTCCGAGTCCTGCCCCTGCTGCCCCTGCTGGCCCTGCTGGCGATCGCGGGTACCGCATCGGCCGAGGTCCTGCTGATCGAACGCGCACAGGCGCAGCACGCGTCCACCCTGCCCGCGCGCGGCATGCGCATGGCCGACGTGGAAGCCCGTTTCGGCGCCCCGACGCAACGCCTGGACCCGCGCGGCGGCCAGAAGCGGCAGTGGCCCACCATCAACCGCTGGGTTTACCCCGCCTTCACCGTGTACTTCGAGCGCGACCGGGTGGTCGACGCGGTCCTCAACCAGGCCGCCAGCAACGAGGTCGGGCCGAAACCGGCCATCCGTTGAGCCATGCCCGATACGACAGGCCCGTGCCCGCCCGACACGGGCGCGCTCCCGCTCCGGGCGCCGACGCGTTCCCGAACGAAGATCCAGACAGCGACCCGATGACCGAAACCGCAGTGCGTTTCCCCGCGGAGTGGGAGCCCCAGGCCGCGGTGCTGATCGCGTGGCCGCATGCCGGCACCGATTGGTCGGCCCGGCTGGCCGAGGTCGAGGAGACCTATATCGCGCTGGTCGCCGCGATCGTTCGCTTCCAGCCGGTGCTGATCTGCGTCGCCGACGAGGACGTCGAGGCCTACGCCCGCGCGCGGCTGGCGTCGGCGCGCGTCGACATGACCCGAGTGCGCTTCGCCGAGATCGACTACGACGACACCTGGCTGCGCGATTCCGGCCCCGTCACCTTGCGCGAGGGCGACGGCTTTCGCCTGCTGGATTTCCGCTTCACCGGCTGGGGCGGCAAGTTCGAGGCCGGCCGCGACGACCGCCTCGCAGGACGGCTGCACGAGCTTCCGGAGCTTTCTGGAAATTCGCTGCAAGTGATTGATTTCGCGCTGGAAGGCGGCGCGATCGAGACCGATGGCGCGGGTACGCTGCTGACCACCTGGCGCTGCCTGCACGAGCGCCATCCGCAGCTCGGGCGCGACGTGCTCACGCAAAAGCTCTGCGACTGGCTGCGGCAGGACCGGGTGCTCTGGCTCGAGCACGGCTACCTGGAAGGCGACGACACCGACGCCCACATCGATACCCTCGCCCGCTTCGCCGCGGCCGATGCCGTCGTGTTCCAGTCCTGCGACGATCCCGACGATCCCCACCACGCCGAACTCCAGGCGATGGCCGCCGAACTGGCCGCGCTGCGCACGCGCGACGGTCGCCCCTATCGCCTGTTCCCGCTGCCGTGGCCGCGGCCCATCCACCACCGCGGTCACGACGGCGACCGCCGCCTGGCCGCGTCCTACGCCAATTTCCTGATCGTCAACGGCGCGGTGCTGATGCCGGCCTACGGCGATCCCGCCGACACCGCGGCGCGCGACGTGCTGGCGCAGGCCTTCCCCGACCGCGAGATCGTCCAGGTGCCCTGCCGGCCGCTGATCTGGCAGAACGGCAGCCTGCATTGCCTGACCATGCAGTTGCCGGACGGCAGCTTGGCGCTGTAGCGGGAATCGGGAATCGGGAATCGGAAGAGCCTGGCCACTTTTGCCCGTCATCCCAGCGCAAGCTGGGATCCACTTTGATCTTGCGGTTGCTTTTGAAGCTGTATTTGAACGGCAACAGCAACATGGATCCCAGCGTGCGCCGGGATGACGGATCCTTAGCCTTTTCCCGAGTCCCGGGTCCCGAGCATCTCCGCCTCCCGGCGACACCCCCGCCCCTACAATGGCCCACCGGTCCGCCACACACGATTCCGCCATGAAGAAGCCCCCTTTGCCCGTCGCCCTGGTCCAGGAGCGCAACCATGGCAGCGCCGACGCCAACCTCGCGGTGATCGAGACGCGCGTGGCCGAGGCGGCCGGGCGCGGCGCGCGGCTGGTGCTGCTGCAGGAACTGCACAACGGCGCCTACTTCTGCCAGCACGAGTCGGTCGACGAGTTCGACCTGGCCGAGCCGATTCCCGGCCCGAGCACGCAGCGGCTGTCGGCGCTGGCGCAACGCCACGGGGTGGTCCTGGTGAGTTCGCTGTTCGAGCGCCGCGCCGCCGGCCTGTACCACAACACCGCCGTGGTGTTCGAAGCCGACGGCTCCATCGCCGGCAAGTACCGGAAGATGCACATCCCGGACGATCCCGGCTTCCACGAGAAGTTCTACTTCACGCCGGGGGATCTCGGCTTCCGGCCGATCGACACGTCCGTCGGGCGGCTGGGCCTGCTGGTGTGCTGGGACCAGTGGTATCCCGAGGCCGCCCGGCTGATGGCATTGGCCGGCGCGGAACTGTTGCTGTATCCGACCGCGATCGGCTGGGACCCCGGCGACGACGATGCCGAGAAGCGGCGCCAGCGCGATGCCTGGATCCTCAGCCACCGCGGCCATGCCGTGGCCAACGGCCTCCCGGTGCTGTCCTGCAACCGCGTCGGCCATGAGCCGTCGCCGCTCGATGCGGACGGCATCGATTTCTGGGGCAACAGCCACGTACTCGGGCCGCAGGGCGAGTTCATCGCCGAAGCCGGCGGCGCGCCGGAAGTCCTGTTCGCCGAGATCGATCTCGGACGCAGCGAGCACGTGCGCCGCATCTGGCCGTTCCTGCGCGATCGCCGGATCGACGCCTACGGCGACCTGCTTCGGCGCTATATCGACTGAAATCCGCGGCGGCTCGCTCCGGCCTTCCGGCTTCGATCGGCGGCTAGGTAGCGGTCGGGAAAAGATCCCACTCGTCCGTAAAAGACGCAAAGTAAAAAGCACCTGAATTCAATGGCTTGCTACGTGTTCTTCGCGTCCTTTGCGGACATGCATCTGTTTCACCGGGCCTGCCGGCCGGCAGCGATATGGATTCGCGCGGTGGCCGCCGACGGGCGGCGATTGATTAAAACGAACGGTCGTGCTTTCATCGCGGCATGCAGACGGCCGTTCCCTCCCCCACCAAGGGCGCCGCGACCCGTGAGGTCATCCTCGAGCGGGCCTATGCGCTCGCCTGCGTGCACGGGCTCGAAGGCCTGACCATCGGCACCCTCGCCGAGCAGGTGGGGATGTCCAAGAGCGGCGTATTCGCGCACTTCGGATCGCGCGAGGACCTGCAACTGGCCGTGCTGGACCATGCCGGCGAGCGCTTCGTCGCCCATGTCCTGCTGCCGGCGCTGAAGGCCCGGCGCGGGTTGCCGCGGCTGCGCGCGATCATGGCCGGGTGGATCGACTGGGTGCGGCACAACGACGGCGGCTGCCTGTTCCTGGCTGCGGCCAGCGAGTACGACGACCGCCCTGGCCCGCAGCGTGACCGCCTGTTGACGCACGAGACGCGGTGGCGTGCGGAACTGGCCCGCGCCATCCGGCTCGCCGTCGACAGCGGCGAACTGCGCGCCGATACCGACGCCGACCAGTTCGCTTTCGAGACCTATGGCCTGGCACTGGCGGTGCACCACGACGCCGGACTGTTCGGCTACGAGGCTTCCGCCGAGCGCGGCCGGACCGCCTTCGAACGCCTAGTCGGTTCCGCCTCCTCCCGTTGACCCCACCGGAGATGCCCCATGGCGTCCGTACCCGCTGCCCCACGCTCCATATTTAGCACGAACGTTCGGTTTAGAACGAGGATGTGGCTGCTGCGCGCAGCGTTCCTCTCGGGCAGCCTGCTGCGCCCGCGGACCACGACCCGGCGCGCCGGCGAACTGTTCGGCACCCCGCTGGCCACCAGCCGCACGCGCGCCGAGGCCATGACCGGCCACGGCGCCAGCGAGTCCTGGCTGGAAGTCGAGGGGCAGCGCATCCGCACCTACCGCTGGGGCGAGCCGCAGGCGCAGCCTTATGTGCTGTTCGCGCACGGCTGGTCCAGCCACGGCACCCGCTTCGCGCGATGGGCCCGTAGCCTGCGCGCCGCGGGATACGCGGCCGTCGCCTTCGACCAGCCGGCGCATGGCAGAAGTCCGGGCCGGTCGGCGAGCCTGCCGGTCTTCACCGACACGCTGCTGGCGGTCGCTTGTCATTTCGGGCCGGCGCACGCGGTGGTCGGACACTCGCTCGGAGGCGCCGCCGCCGCGGTGGCGCTGGCGCGGGGACTGGCCGCGGAGCGGGCGGTGCTGCTGGCGCCGGCCGCCGACCCGGTCGATGCGTCCTATCGCTTTTCCCGGCAGATCGGCCTGCCCGGGCGCCTGTGCAGGGACATGATCGCGATGTTCGAGCGACAGATCGGCATTTCAATGGCCGAGTTGCAGGCCCAGCGCGTCGCACCGCGGATCGGCAGGCCGGCGCTGATCGTCCACGACCTCGAGGATCGCGAGGTGCCGTGGTCCGAGGGCGAGCGCTACGCGCGCCTGTGGCCGCAGGCGCGCATGCTGACCACGCGCCGCCTCGGGCACAACCGGATCGTCGACGACGAGGGCGTGATCGACGCAGCGTTGCGTTTTCTCGCGGGCGGCACCGTCGGCGAGCGCATCGTCTCCTCCCCCAACCTGCCCTACGGGTTCGCCTGAACCCGCCGCCGGCGCGTTTTGCCGGCGGCACGCCGGAACGACTATGCTGCGCGGCCCGCGTCCGCATTCGCGACGCTTCCGCGATTCCCGACGTCCCGAATGACCATAGAAAGCGTTCCGTCCGCATCCGATCCGCTTGCCGGCCAGCCGCACCGGATCGTCGAGCGCGACGGCGTGCGCTACACCCTGCTCGGCACCGCGCACGTGTCGCGCGCCAGCGTGGATGCGGTGCGCGCGGCGATCGCCGGCGGCCGCTACGACGCGGTCGCGGTCGAGCTCGATCCGCAGCGGATGCAGGCGCTGACGCAACCCGATGCGCTGGCGAAGATGGACCTGGTCAAGGTGCTGCGCGAAGGCAAGGCGGCGCTGTTCGCCGCGCACCTGGGCCTGGCCGCCTACCAGCGCCGGCTGGCCGAGCAGCTCGGCATCGAGCCCGGCGCCGAGCTGAAGGCCGCGGCGACCGATGCGCAGGCGCGCGGGCTGCCGATGCACCTGATCGACCGCGACGTCGGCCTGACCTTCAAGCGCGCCTCGCAGCGCCTGGGCTGGTGGGGCCGCGCCAAGCTCGGCGGCGGCCTGCTCGCAGGCATGTTCGTCGACGAGAAGCTCGGCGAGGCCGACATCGAGAAGCTCAAGGAAGGCGACATCCTGGAAGCCGCGTTCGGCGAGTTCGCCTCCGACACGCCGGCGCTGTACGACACCGTGATCGCCGAGCGCGACCGCTACATGGCCGCGCGCCTGCGCGAAAGCGCGGCGCAGCGGCCGGCCGCGGCCACGCCCTACGAGATCCTCGCCGTGGTCGGCGCAGGCCACCTGCAGGGACTCGCCGGCCATCTGCAGACAGAGCAGGCGGAGCCGGCGGCGATCAGGGCCGGACTCGAGTCGGTCCGGGAAAAATCGTCGATCCCGTGGTTCACGCTGATCCTGGCCGCGTTCGTGCTCGGCGGATTCGCCTGGGGTTTCTGGCGCGGCGGCTTCGACGTCGGCGCCGACCTGATGCTGCAGTGGGTGCTGGTGACCGGCGGCCTCGGCGCGCTCGGTTGCGCGGTCGCCGGCGGCCACCCGCTGAGCATCGTCGCCGCCTTCCTCGCCTCGCCGCTGACGCCGCTGCATCCGGCGCTGGCGTCGGGCACGGTGAGCGCGCTGGTCGAGGCGACCCTGCGCAAGCCCACCTACGCCGACTTCATGGCCCTGCGCGACGACGTGCAGACGCTGAAGGGATGGTGGCGGAACCGGGTGGCGCGGGTGCTGCTGAATTTCTTCCTGACCAGCCTCGGCACCGCGATCGGCGTGTGGACCGGCGGCTTGCGGATGCTCGGCAAGCTGGTCGGCTGACGCGACCTCTCCGTAGAGCGGAGCTCGCTCCGCTGCTTTCGGCTCCGGAGCCTGCGCAGCCGAGCAAGCTCGGCTCTACGGCCAGGGAGCGGGACGTCGCAAGAACGGGTCGGCGACTGAGATGCCCCGCTGGAGCGCACGACGGGTCACGCGCGGGCCGCGGCGGCCTGTCCGCCGGTGCCGCGCGCCCGCCGCACCAGGCGCGCCGTGCCGTTGCTGAGATCGTCCAGGATCGCGTAGATCGTCGGCAGGAACAGCAGGCTGACCACGGTCGAGAACGCCAGCCCGCCGGCGACCGCACGCGCCATCGGCGAGTACGCCAGGCCGCCGAGCACCACCGTGTTGCTCAGCGAGATCGGCACCATCGCCAGGATCGCGGTGCCCATCGTCATCAGGATCGGGCGCAGGCGCTCGCGGCTGCCCTCGACCAGCGCGTCGGTGCGGCTCATGCCGCGGCGGCGCAGGTTGTTGATGTGCTCGATCATGACGATCCCGTTGTTCACCACCACCCCCATCAGCACCAGGATGCCGATGAAGGCCATGATGGTGAACGAGGTGCCGGTGATCCAGAACAGCCAGAACACGCCGAAGATCGAGAACAGCACGCAGCTCATGATCGCCGCGGGGAACAGCAGCGACTCGAACACCGCCGCCATCACCACGTAGATCATCACCAGCGCCAGCACCAGGTTGAACAGCATCTGCTGCATCGCCTGCTGGTCGTCCTCGAAGCCGCTGCCGGAGAAGCTGTAGCCGTAGCCGGCCGGGAACGCGATGGCATCCAGCGTCTGCTCCATCGCCTTGCGCGCGTCCGGCATGGTGGCCTCGCCTTCCAGGTTCGCCTTGATCGCCAGCGTGGTCTGGCGGTCGGTGCGGCTGATGCGGTTGGCGGACGGCACCACGCCGATGTCGACCATCGCCAGCAACGGCACGCTGCGACCGTCGGGCGAGCGCACCATGAAGGTGGCGATGTCCTCGGCGCCGTAGTTCTCGGCGCCGGCGAAGCGCGCCCATACTGGCACCTCGCTCTCGCCGCGGCGGTACTCGCGCAGCTGGCTGCCGCGCAGGGCGAGGCCGACGAAGGTCGACACCTGCTCGGCGCTGAAGCCGAACGCCGCGGCGCGTTCGCGGTCGACGCGCACGGTCAGCTCGTCGTTGTGGTCGCCGATGTCGACCCGCACGTCGCGCAGCTCGGGGCGCCGCTCCAGGATCGGCACCACGTCGTCGCCGAGCGTGCGCAGCATCTGCGCGCTGTCGCCGACCAGCTGGACCTGGATGTTCTGGCCCATTCCGCCGTCACCGCCGTCGCCGCCGTTGTCGACACCGATCTCCGCGCGCGCGGACTTCGGCAGCGCCTTGCTGATCGCCTCGCCCAGGGGCCGCGTGTCCTTGACCGCATCGTCGAAGGTGAGCATGGTCCCGGCCCCGCCCTGCTCGCTGAACCAGGAGTAGATCTGGGTGATCCGGAACTCCTCGCGGCGCTCGTCGAGGAAGTTCTCGATCCGCGCCACCTCCTCGGACATCTGCGCCTTGGTATAGCTTCCCTTCCATTGGTAATAGAGGTTCAATTCGCCGGCGCTGCCGCCGCCGAACATGTCGAACCGGGTCAGCTTCATCGGCGCCACGCTCACGGCCACGATCAGCACGATGCCGGCCACGCTCCAGCCGCGGTGCTCCAGCGTCCAGCGCAGCACCGCGGCATAACGCTTCTGCATGCGCGGGATCAGGCCGCCGGGCTTGCTGACGGCGGGCGGAGTCTTCAACCGTGCCGACAGCATCGGGATCAGGCTCACCGCGACCAGCCAGGACGCCAGCAGCGACACCGAGATGGTGATCGCGATCTGCGCCATGAAGATGCTGATGTTGTTGGTCTCGCCCAGCAGGTTGGGCAAGAACACGATGCAGTGGCACAGGGTGCCGGCCGAGAGCGCGATGGCGACGTGCCGGGTGCCGACGATGGACGCGTACCACGGCCGGTCCGGGTAGCGCTCGCGCTCCTGGTAGATGCTCTCGACCACGACGACCGCGTTGTCGACCAGCATGCCGACCGCCAGCAACAGCCCCATCAGCGTGAGCACGTTGAGGGTGACGCCGAAGAAGTGCATGAAGCCCAGCGTCATGATGAAGCAGATCGGGATCGCCAGGGTCACCATCAGCGTCGACGGCCAGTGGCGCAGGAAGAAGAACAGCACCGCGATCGACAGGATCAGGCCGATCGCGCCGGCCTCGGCCAGCTCCAGCAACGAGCCGGTGACCTCCTCGCCCAGGTTCTGGATGACTTTCACTTCGATCCCGCGCAACCCGGGTTCGCCGCGCGCCGCGTCGATCTCGGCCAGCGCCGCCCGCGAGACCTCCACCAGGTTGGCGTCGCGTTCCTTGAAGATGTCGAGCCCGACCGCGGAACGGCCGTCGAGACGGCGGCCGTAATCCATGCGCGCCGGCCGGAAGTGCACCTCGGCCACGTCGCCCAGGCGCAGGCCGTTCTCGTTCAGCGACAGGTCGCGCAACTGCTGCAGGTCGGTGATCTCGCCGATCGGCTGCACCCGCAGCCGCCGCCCGCCGTCCTCGATCAGCCCGGCGGAGATGGAGAAATTGACCGCCTGCAGCCGCTCGGCCAGCGCGTTCAACTCCAGGTCGTGCGCGGTCAGCCGGTCCGGATCGATCGCGATCTCGACCTCGTTCGGCGGCGCACCGCTGATCTCGACCCGGGCCACGCCCGGCACCCGCTCCACGCGCCGCTTGAGCTGGCGGTCGATCAGGTCGTAGGCGCCGGTCAGGTCGGTCTCATCGGCCAGTCGCACGCGCAGCACCGGCTCGTCGCCGGTGGAGTACTTCCTGACGAAGTAGCGGCGGAAGTCGTCGGGCAGCTCGTCGCGGATCGCGTCGATGCGCTCGCGCGCGTCGGAAGCGGTGACGGCGATGTCGCGATCCCAGTCGGAGAACTCGATGAACACGAAGGCGCCGTCGGCGGTGGCATTGGCGCGCATGCGCTTGATGCCGTTCATCGTCGCCAGCGCCTCCTCCACCGGCCGCAGCACGTTCTGCTCCACCTCCTCCGGCGTGGACCCCGTGTAGGGCAACTGCACGAACAGGAACGGCGCCGAGACGTCCGGCAACGCCTCCAGCGGCAGCCGGAACGAGGCGATCAGCCCGACCACGCACAGCGACAGGAACAGCATCACCGTGGTGACCGGGCGCTTCAGGCTGAGCTCGGCGATGCTCATGCGTGCTCGGCTCCGCGTTCGCCGAAGCCTTCGTCCGCCTCGCTCCGGGCAGCGAGCCGCGCCCGCGCGCGACGCCCGCGCTCGACGTAGTGCGCGTCGCCGCGCCGGTCCAGCAGGTCGTACACGACCGGGATCACCAGCAGCGTCAGCAGGGTCGAGACCAGTAGGCCGCCGATCACCGTGATCGCCATCGGCGAGCGCACCTCGGCGCCCTCGCCGAACGCGAGCGCCAGCGGCAGGAAGCCGAACAGCGTGCACAGGGTCGTCATGACGATCGGCCGCAGGCGCGAGCGCGCGCCCTCCACCAGCGCCTCGCGCTTGGCCACGCCGGCCTCGCGCAGCTGGTTCACCTTGTCGATCAGGATGATGGCGTTCTTGACCACCAGGCCGACCATCAGGATCAGGCCGATGAACACCACCACCGAGATGGTGTTGCCGGTCACCAGCAGCGCCAGCACCGCGCCCACCAGCGCCAGCGGCACGGTGAACAGGATCACGAACGGATGCAGCAGCGACTCGAACTGCGACGCCATCACCAGGTAGACCAGGAAGATCGCCAGCCCGAACGCGAACAGCAGCGAACGCACCGAGTCCGCCAGTTCCTCGCCCTGCCCGCCGATGTGCAGGGCGATGCCGGCGCCGAGCCCGCGCCCGGCCCGGGTGTCCTCGGCCACCATCCGTTGCACGTCGTCGACCGCGCTGCCGAGGTCAACGCCGCGCAGGTTGGCCGAGACCACGGCGACCCGCACCTGGTCGGCGCGGTGAATCTCGCTGGGGCCGGTGGTGGCGACCACGTCGGCCACCGCAGACAGCCGCACCGGGCGCGCCGCCGCGGGGTTGACGATCAGGTTGCGGATGCGCTCGACCGAGTCGCGCTCGCCCTCGCGCGCGCGCACCAGTACGTCGATCTTGCGGTCGCGGAAGTTGTAGCGCGTGGCGACCTCGCCGCGCACCGCGCGCACCACGGCGTCGGCGACCTCGCGGGTGGTCAGGCCGAGCGCACCGGCGCGCGCCTGGTCGAACAGGATCTGCACCTCCGGCGCACCCTGCTCCACCGTCGACTTGACGTCGGCGTAGTTGGGATTGTCGCGCAGCAGCTGCGCCATGCGCTGCCCGGCAGCGGCGAGCGCGCCCAGATCCTGGCCGCGCAGTTCGATTTCCAGCGGCGTGGAGAAACTGAACAACGCCGGCCGGCTGAAGTCCACCTGCGCGCCCGGGTAGCGCGCCATCGTCGCGCGCAGGCGCTCGGTGATCTCCGCTTCCAGCCGGCGACTGCCGCCGTCGGCCATCACCACGGTCAGCTTGCCGATGTTCTCGCCGCTTTCGGTCGGGCTGGCGTCCAGCCGCGTGCCGCTGCCGCTCACGCCGAACAGGGCGGCGATGCCGTCCTCGTCGGCATGCGCGGCCTGCACCTCGCGCACCACGCGGTCGGTCTCGCGCAGCGGCGTGCCCGGCGGCAGCTTCACCGTCATCTCGAAGCGGTCCTGCGCCAGCTGCGGGATCAGGTCGGTCCCCAGCAGCGGCAATGCCAGCAGGCTGGCCGCGAAGGCGGCGGCGGCGATCGCCAGCACCAGTCCGGGACGCTGCAGCGCGCCCGGCAGTACCCGCAGGTAGTGGCGCTCCGCGCGTCCGTAGGGCGCCATTGCGATATCGCTCGCCTTGCGCATGACCGGCGATACCACCGCCACCAGCCCGCGCCACAGGCGGACCAGCAACCAGGTGATGCCGAACGCCACACCGCGCGCGCCGGCGCCGATGCCGCGCCCGGTGGCCGCCACCGGCTTCTGCCAGGTGCGCTGCGGGCGCCATTGCGGATGCGCCGGCTCGTCCGGGAACGCCATCGGCGCCCGGCCCTTGAGCGCGCTGAGCATCGGGATCAGCGTCATCGACACGATCAGCGAGATGCCCACCGCCAGCGCCACCGTCATCGCCTGGTCGCGGAACAGCTGCCCGGCGATGCCGTCGACGAACACCAGCGGCAGGAACACCGCGATGATGGTCAAGGTCGAGGCGACCACCGCCATGCCGACCTCGCGCGCGCCCTCGATCGCCGCCTCGAGGATGCCCAGGCCGCGCTCGCGCGCCTTGGCGATGCTCTCCAGCACCACGATCGAATCGTCCACCACCAGGCCGGTCGCCAGCGCCAGGCCGCTGAGCGACATCACGTTGAGGCCGAGCCCGAACTGGTCCATGAAGAAGAACGTGGTGACGATCGACACCGGCAGCGACAGGCCGACCACGAACGTGCTCCAGCCGCTGCGCAGGAACAGGAAGATGATCAGGACCGCCAGCGAGGCGCCCAGCACCGCGTCCACCTTGACGTCGGAGATCGCCGCGCGGATGAACTTGGACTGGTCGTCGATCACCGTCAGGTCCATGTCCGGCGGGACCTGTTCGCGGATCTGCGCCAGCCGCGCGTGCACCGCGTCCGCGGTGGCGACGGTGTTGGCGTCGCCCTCCTTGTAGATCGCCAGTTCCACCGCCTCGCGCCCGGCCAGGCGGATGATCGCCTCGCGCTCCTTGTAGCCCTGCCGCACCTCGGCGACGTCGCGCAGGCGCACCGGACGGCCTTCGGCCACCGCGCGGTCCGCGGTGGCCGCGGCGTTCTGCGCCGACATCGCCGCCGCCAGCACCTGCGCATCGCCGGTGGCGGCGGCGATGCGCGCCACGTCCGCGGCGCCCCCGCCTTCGCTGGCACCGGCCTGCGTGGCCACCAGCATCCCGCGGATCTCGTCCACGCTGGCGAACTGGTTGACGGTTCGCACCAGGTAGCGCTGCGTCCCCTGTTCCAGCCGTCCGCCGGACAGGTTGACGTTCTCCTGCTGCAGGCGCTGGATCACGTTCTCGACCGGCAGCCCGATGCGCGCGAGCTGCTGCAGGTCGAGCTCGACCTGGACCTCGTCCTCCAGTCCGCCACCGACCTTGACCGCCGCCACGCCGGGCACCGGCTCGAGCTTCTTCTTCAGGTCGTCGTCGGCGTAGCGGCGCAGTTCGGTCAGTCGCCGGATCTCGTCGCCCTCGCCCTGCGCGCTCAGTGCGATGCGCAGGATCGGCTCGGTCGAGGGATTGAAGCGCAGCAGTACCGGCGCCTGCACTTCGAACGGCAGCTCCAATGTTTCCAGCTTGTCGCGCACCTCCAGGCTGGCCTGGTCCATGTCGGTGCCCCAGGCGAACTCGAGCACGACGTCGCTCTGGCCGGTCCGAGAGACCGATTTCAGCTTGCGCAGGCCCTTGACCACGCCCAACGCCTCTTCGACCGGTTCGCTGATCAGCGTTTCGATCTCCGACGGCGCCGCGCCGGTGTACTCGGTGCGCACCGTCAGCGTCGGGTAGCTGAGGTCGGGCAGCAGGTTGACCTTGAGATCGCCGAGCGCGATCAGCCCGAACAGCAGGAAGCTGATCGTCACCATCGCCACCGTGACCCGGCGGCGGGTGGAGAATTCGATCACGCCGCCGCGCGCGACCGCCGCGGTGCCGGCACCGCCGGGCGGCGTGCCGTGGGGGTCCCCGATCGGAGCGCTCATTGCTTGTCGCCGCCGGCCTCGGCGGCGGCGGCCGAGGCCACCGCCGCGGCGGGCGCCCCGATCACCTGCACGTCGCTGCCGTCGCGCAATGCGACCTTGCCGGCGGTGACCACCGCATCGCCCGGCTCGAGCCCGCCGCGCACCTCGACGAAGGCGCCATCGGCATAGCCGGTCTCGATCGTGGTCCGCACCGCCTTGCCGTCGCGAACCACGTAGACCGCAGGCTCGCCTTCGTGGTCGAGCAGCGCCTGGCGCGGGATCGCCAGGGCATCGGCGCGGCGGTCGTAGTCGATGCGGATCCGGCCGAACATGCCCGGCTGCAGCGAACCGCCGCCCTCGAAGGCGCAGATCACGCGGAACGTGCCGCTGCCCGCATCGATCACCGGCGCGACGCGATCCACCCGCCCCTCGAAGGTCGCCCCGGGCAGCGCATCGACCTGCATGTGCACCGGCTGGCCGGCCTCGAGCGTCGCCAGCTCACGCTCGGGCACGTTGAGGGTGGTTTCCAGGCGCGAGTTGTCGACGATGCGCAGGATCGGCGAATTGATCTGCACGAAGTTGCCGGTCTTGATCGAGCGCGAGGCGATCACGCCGGAAATCGGCGCGGTCACGTTGGTGTAGGACAGTTCCAGCGCCGCCAGCCGGTAGGCGGCGCGCGCCTCCTCCAGGTCGTAGCGCAGCTGGTCGTGGTCGCCGGCGCTGATCAGCTGCTGCGCGGCCAGCTGGTCCGAACGCCGGAAGCTGTTCTCCAGCTTGCGCTTGCGCGCCTCGATCTGGGCGAGGTTGAGGCGGGCCCGATCCGGGTCGAGTCGCACCAGGGTCTGCCCGGCCTTGACGGTCTGCCCCTCTTCGACCAGCACCTGCAGGGCGACGCCGGAGGTCTTGGCGACCACCTGCGCCTCGGCCAGCGGCTCCAGCGAGGCGGTGCCGGTGTAGCTGGCGGCGACCGTGCGCCTGGCCACGGCGACGGTCTCCACCGGCACCGCCTGCACCTGCGCAGCCTCTCCCTCCTTGGCTTGCGCCTCTCCGCCACGGCCGCAACCGGTCAACGGCACCAGGCCGGCGAGCAGCAACAGCGCCAGCCATCGCCGACGGCCTGCAATCCAAGTGTTCGAGCGCATTTCGGAGGACCCCATTAGGTGTTGTAGTCATGTATATCACCAACCCCTCCGTCGGCCATCCGCCGAAGGTCATGGTGACCGGTGACCGGCCTGCGGTCGCCGCCGCGATCGGCTTCGATGTCGTACGGGAATTGGGTCGCGATCCGACGGCAGGCTATACTGTCGTGATCGCGCGCCGGGGATGTCCGCGCACGATCTTCCGGTTACAAGCCAAGCTCCATTCAGCCACCAGGATTGCGGAACCCCACATGACGCGACCGCTGCAACTCGCTGCCTGCATCGCCCTCGCCGCGCTTCCGTTCGCGGCCCTCGCCCAGGAGTCCGTCGCCGCGCCCGAGGCGGCCGACAGCACCGACGCCGGCTCCGCCGAAAACGGTCGCATGCTCACCTATACCTGCCAGGGCTGCCATGGCGTGGCCAACTACAAGAACGCCTACCCGAACTACCGGGTACCGAAGATCGGCGGACAATCGCAGGAATACCTGATCAATGCCCTGACCGAATACAAGCGCGGCACGCGCCGGCATCCGACCATGGAAGCCCAGGCCAGCAGCTTTTCCGACCAGGACATCGCCGACATCGCGGCGTTCCTGTCCAGCCTGAACCCGTGAGCCGCGTCGCCATGATCAACACCAAGCATTGCCTTTTCGTGTCCATCCTTGCCGCCTGCTCGGCGTTCGCCGCCTGTTCCGGCGGCGACGGCCACGACCCGAACGCCGAACAGCGTTCGTCTTCCGCCGGCCTGCCGAAGGGCCGCATCGAGGCCGGCGAACAGCAGGCCAACACCAAGGGCGCGGCGACCGGCCAGTCCTGCATCGACTGCCACGGCGCCGACGGCAACGAGCCGCTGGATGCGACGTATCCCAAGCTCGGGGGGCAGTACGCCGACTACCTGGCCCACGCGCTGCAGGAATACCGCAACGGCAACCGCGAGCACGCGCTGATGTCGAACCAGGCCCAGGACCTGACCGACCAGCAGATCGCCGATCTCGCCGCCTACTTCGGCTCGCGCCCCTCCCAGATCCGCGACCTGAGCGGCGCGCACTGACGCCGGTCGCCGCACCCTGGTAGGAGCGCCCCGCAGGGGCGCGACCATCGTCTCCGGGTACCCCCGGTCGCGCCCCTGCGGGGCGCTCCTACGGGATCGCGGACTCAATCCCCGAGGCTGTCGGGGTCCTCGAACAGCTCGCGCTTGAAGGGCACGTCGGGCGGCGGCCGTGCCTCGGCCTCGACGTCCTGCATGTTGGGATCGGTGATGCTGCAGCCGCCCGCCAGCGCGAGGGTGATGACGTCGCAGCGAATGGTCTTGGTGGTGCCCGGGATCGGGATCAGCACGGTCCTGATGCTGCGCCGGACCCACTCCTCGAGCAGCGTTTCGTTCGGCACCCAGAAGCGGTCGAAGCTGGTCGGCTCGTAGTCGGTCGGCGGACGCTTGAGCCAGGTGCCCATGCGGTCGATCTTCTCGAAGTCCTCGGTGATCGTGCCCGGCGGCAACCCGCCGCCCACCCGCGCCGTCCCTTCCGGCAGCCGTGGGCTGCCGTCGGCGTTGAACAGGCTGGACGTGCCCTGCTGCCCGCCCGGCTGTTCGCGCGCGGAGTCGCCCCAGTCGTCGCCCCGCCGCGGGGTCTGCCACGCCCCCGGTGCCGGGGTCTGCGCTGCGCCGCTGCCCGCGGCGGGGGCCGCCGGCCGGGTGCCGCCGGCCGTCTCGGACGCGATCGACGGGGATGGCGGCGCGCCCTCCCCCGCGGGTTGCGTTGCGGCGGCCGCGGACCGCTCCGCCGCATCCGCGTCGGCCGCGCGCTCGCCCGCTGCGGGCCGCAGCGGAATCTCGCGCGTGCGGATCCGTCGCGCCTCGCGCTGCAGGTCCGGCGCCGCGACGGCCGGCGCCTCGAGTTCCGGCGTACGTATGCGCGGCAGCGGCGCGGCGATCTCGCGCTCGACCAGGTCCACCGGCGGCTGCTCGAGATCGGGCACCTCGACCGGCGCCTGCGGCAGCGGCCGCGTGGGCGGCGTCGGCAGGTCCGGGATCTCCACCACCTCGATGTCGCGGCTGCGCACCGGCACCTCCGGCATCTCGATCCGCGGTTGCGCCAGTTCCGGCGAACGTGGCGGCGGTGCCACGAAGCGCATGTCCGGCTGCGAGGTCTCGGTCACCGCCAGCGGCTGCTCGACCGGCGGCGGCGACGGCAGCGGCGGCGTCGGTTCGGAGCGCGCCACCGACGGCGGGGGCAGCGACGGCTGCGACGACGGCCGCGGCGGCTCGGCAGGCGCGGGCGAGGCGGAGCGCTCCGCGTCCTCGACGACCTGCGCGGTCTGCGGCGGACCGCCGCCCGCTTCCTCTTCCGCCGTGCCGGCGCCGATGAACGTCACCTCCACCACGTGCTCGCCGCGCTGCGCCGGCTGCGGCATCAGCATGAAGCGTGCGTGCATCAGCCAGACCAGCAGCACCACGAACACGACGTGGAGCACCAGGCTCAGCACCGTCGCCGACACGCGCAGCCAGCGCTCGTCCTCGCTGGCCGGGTGCCACTGCTGGCGCCACAGCGCGGTGAACGCCTGCCACCGGTTCAACTGCACCCAGCCCGGCGCCGCCACCGGCTCGCGCTGCAGCATGACCGCGACGATCTCCGGCGCGGGCGCACCGGTCACCGCGCCGGCCTCGGCGCCCATCGATTCGAACCAGGCCCGCCAGGCCGGCGGGAATTCGCCGCTCGGCGGCGGCGGCCTGATCGAGCGGCGCATGCGCCGGCGCAGCGCTTCGATCAGGTCGGCGGAGGTGAACACTCGCGCCGGTGTCCGCTCAGGCCGCGTCGCGCGGAACGTAAGGCGCCGTACCGGTGTCGTGGTCGGTGGCGTCGCGCACCGCGGTCACGCCGGGCACCTTCTCCATCAGCGTCTTCTCGATGCCCTGCTTGAGGGTGACGTCGGCCAGGCCGCAGCCGTGGCAGCCACCGCCGAACCGCAGCACCACTACGCCCTCCGCGGTGACCTCGACCACCGACACGTGGCCGCCATGTTGCGCCAGTTGCGGGTTGATCTCGAACTCCACCAGCCAGCGCACCCGTTCCACCAGCGATGCCGACGCATCCGGCGTCTCGCCCTTGATCTTCGGCGCGCGGATCTGCAGCTGCCCGCCGGTGGCCTGGGTGGTGTAGTCGATCAGCGCGCCGTCGAGGAACTTCACGCTGCCGGCGTCCAGCCACAGGGTGAAGCCCTCGCAATCGACCGCCCATTCGTCGCCCTGCAGTTCGCCGGGCTCGGCGAATTCGAGGCGCACGTCGGCGCGTGCGGTGCCGGGATGGACCGCCGACAGCCGCACGCCGAGGCCGGGCAGCGCCTCGCGTTCGATCAACCTGCGGAAATGGGCCTGCGCATTGTCGGAGATCTCGATCATGTCCCGTATTCTATCCGTCCCGCCTCACGCTTTTCGAACGCCGGCGAAGCGAGAATGCCCGCCGTTCGACTGACGTTCTGCCAGGAAACCGCCCATGTCCGATCTCGTCCCCCTCGACCAGGCCCGCTGCGTACCGCGCAAGGGCAGCGAACACCGGCTCAACGAGGCCCGTATCCGCGAGCTGTTGCCGGAGGTGCCGGAGTGGGACCTGGCCGAGGACGGACGCGCCTTGACCCGCACCTTCCGCTTCGACGACTACCACCGAACCATGGCGTTCGTGAACGCGCTGGCCTGGATCGCGCATCGCGAGGACCATCATCCCGACCTCGGCGTCCACTACGACCGCTGCGTGGTGCGCTACTCCACCCACGACGTCGGCGGCCTGTCCGAGAACGACTTCATCTGCGCCGCCAAGGCCGACGCGCTGCTGCGCTGACGGCATCCCGTGCCCCTGGCACCGATGCCCCTGTAGGAGGGGCTTGGGGCCCCGACTGTGCGCGGTCCGACGGTAAATGCTCCTCTCTGCCGCTGTTTGCCTTCGCAACGCGCGGCGGCGCGTTCATCGCGGTCGCCGCCGACAGGGTTGCCTGGCGCGGGGCTGAAGCCCCTCCTACAGAAGACGGGGCGGGGGTCGGTCTAGGTGAGCGCGTCCAGCACGGTCGCCAGGTCCGGCGGCAGCGGCGTGTGCAGCACGTACGGCGCCCGCCCCTGGTCGAGCGCGAACTCCAGCGAGGCCGCATGCAGGCACATCCGCCGCATCCCGGCCCGCTCGCGCAGGCGGCGGTTGGCATCGGCGTCGCCGTACTTGTCGTCGCCGGCGACCGGATGGCCGATATGCCGCGCATGGACGCGGATCTGGTGGGTGCGTCCGGTGGCGATCCGGACCTCGCACCAGGAATGGCCGCCGCGACGCTCGAGTACCTTGAAATGGCTCAGCGAAGGCTTGCCGGCGGCGTTGACCTGCACATGGCGCTCGCCGCCCTGGCGCAGGCCCACGTGGAGCGGCGCGTCGACGCTCATCCTTCCGTCGGGCATGCGCCCGACCAGCAGCGCCAGGTAACGCTTGGCGATACCGTCGTCGGTCCGCATCAGCGCCTGCAGTTCGGTCAGCGCCGAGCGCTTCTTCGCCACCAGCAGCAGCCCGGAGGTGTCGCGATCAAGGCGATGCACCAGTTCCAGGGTCGCGTCGGGCCGCAGCGCGCGCAGGGTCTCGATGGCGCCGAAACTGATCCCGCTGCCGCCGTGGCTGGCCAGCCCGACCGGCTTGTTCAGCGCCAGCAGGCGCGCATCCTCGAACACGATCGCGGCTTCGACCGCGGCCAGCAGGCCCTTCGCCGGGCTGCCCCGCTGCGCGGGATCCTCCAGGCGCACCGGCGGGATCCGGATCTCGTCGCCGTCCTCGAGCTTGCGCTCGGCCTTGGCGCGGCCGCCGTTGACCCGTACCTGGCCGGAGCGGACCAGCTTGTACACCAGGCTGCGCGGCGCCCCCTTCAGCTGGCCGAGCAGGAAGTTGTCGAGCCGCTGTCCGGCGCGGTCGGCCGGCACCCGCACCGTGCGGGCACCGCCGGACCGGGGCGCCTGGGAATCTGAATGGGTCATGGGCGGTTTTGATCTGCTACACTCACCGCGCGAGATAAGGGTCTGATTTCGCAGGGAGTTGTCCCGCGTGCCGCCCTGGCGGCAAGCAACCGGACAAACCGGGCCGAAAGCCCACCTCCCGCGATCCCGATGCAGCGCGCGGCCACCGCCCCCGGGGCGGACATGTTAGCGGCTCAGCGGCAGCCCCGGCCATCGCCCGGTCCCTCGGGGTCGGAGTTGAACATGTCCCGCGCGGCGCCCACGCCAACGCCGAAAGCCGCCGCCGGCCCTGCAACAGATTGAACTGAAAACAAAAGCGCTCCCGCGGCCTGCCGTGGTGTTGCAGCGCTGGAAAACCTGAAGCCGCGCCGCGGCGCGGGGCGGTCCATCGCCCTGCCGAGGACCCACGAGGGTCCGCCGGCGCAGTTGGCAGTCTCCAGAGGCGAAACGCCCACGGCGTTCCGCGCGGTAGCAGCGCGCGAGGAACGCAACATGAAACGCATGCTGATCAACGCGACGCAGGCCGAAGAGCTGCGCGTCGCCATCGTCGACGGCCAGACGCTCTACGACATCGATATCGAACAGCCGTCGCAGGAACAGAAGAAGTCCAACATCTACAAGGGCCGCATCACCCGGCTCGAACCTTCCCTGGAAGCGGCCTTCGTCGAGTACGGCGCCGAGCGCCACGGCTTCCTGCCACTGAAGGAAATCTCCCGCGACTACTACCAGTCCGGCGTCGACCACCGCAACGCCGGGATCAAGGAACTGCTGCGCGAAGGCCAGGAGGTCGTGGTCCAGGTCGAGAAGGAGGAGCGCGGCAACAAGGGCGCCGCCCTGACCACGTTCATCTCGCTGGCCGGCCGCTACATGGTGCTGATGCCGAACTCGCCCACCGCCGGCGGCGTCTCGCGCCGGATCGAGGGCGACGACCGCGTCGCGCTCAAGGAGGCGATGGACAAGCTGAACATCCCCGACGAGATGGGGGTGATCATCCGCACCGCCGGCGTCGGCCGCGACGCCGAGGAGCTGCAGTGGGACCTGGACTACCTGCTCAGCATCTGGCGCGCGATCGCCGAGGCGGCGCTGGGCAAGCCGTCGCCGTTCCTGATCTACCAGGAGTCGCGCCTGATCACCCGCGCCCTGCGCGACTACATGCGCGCCGACATCGGCGAGATCCTGGTCGACGACGACAAGATGTACGCCGAGGCGCGCGAGTTCGTCGAGCAGGTGATGCCGCACAACCTGCGCAAGCTCAAGCACTACACCGACGACGTCCCGCTGTTCAACCGCTTCCAGATCGAGTCGCAGATCGAGAACGCCTACGAGCGCACCATCCGCCTGCCGTCCGGCGGCGCGCTGGTGATCGACCAGACCGAGGCGCTGACCGCGGTCGACGTCAACTCGGCGCGCGCCACCAAGGGCGGCGACATCGAGGAGACCGCGTTCCACACCAACCTGGAGGCCGCCGACGAGGTCGCCCGCCAGCTGCGCCTGCGCGACCTCGGCGGGCTGGTGGTGATCGACTTCATCGACATGTCGTCCAACAAGCACCAGCGCGAGGTCGAGAACCGGCTGCAGAACGCGCTCAAGCACGACCGCGCGCGCGTGCAGCTGGGCCGGATCTCCAAGTTCGGCCTGCTGGAGATGTCGCGCCAGCGCCTGCGAGCCAGCCTGGGCGAATCCAGCCAGATCGTCTGCCCGCGCTGCGAGGGCCACGGCCGCATGCGCAGCATCGAGTCGCTGTCGCTGTCGATCCTGCGCGTGGCCGAGGAGCACGCGATGAAGGACAACACCGGCCAGGTGCTGGTGCAGGCCCCGACCGAGATCGCCAACTACCTGCTCAACGAGAAGCGCCGCGCGCTGGCCGAGATCGAGGGCCGCCACGACGCGCCGATCGTGATCGTCGCCGACGACCAGCTGCAGACCCCGCACTACGAGGTCACCCGCATCCGCGAGAACGAACTCGGCGAGGAAACCAGCAAGCCCAGCTACCAGCGCGGCACGCCGCGCAGGCTGGCGACGATCGCGCTGAACAAGTCCAACCTCAACGTGCCGCCACCGGCCGCGGTGACCAACGTGCAGCCCGTCCGCCCCGCCCCGATTCGCGAGCCGCGCGAGGAACCGGTGCCCGTCGCGCCGCCGGCCCCGGCCCCGGCGGCGCCTGCGAGCGGCGGCTTCATGGCCTGGCTCAAGAGCGTGTTCGCGGCGCAGCCGGCGGCCGACACGGCCACGCCGACGTCGCAGCGTGCGTCCTCGCACGGCAGCCGCACCGGCCAGAGCGACCGCGGCGAGCGTTCCGGACAGCGCCGCAGTGGCGGTCGCCAGGGGCGTGACGGCAAGCGCCGGGACGAGCCGCGGCGCGGCCAGAAGCAGGAGACCAAGCAGGCGCGCGAGGACAAGCCGCAGGCCGACAAGGCCCAGCAGCCCGCGCCGCAGAAGCAGGAGCCGCAGGCATCGAAGCCGCAGCGGCAGTCCAGGCGCCAGGGCGGCAAGGGACAGGGTCGCGGCGAGCCGCGCCGCGCGACCGCAGCGGCCGACGAGGCCACGGTCGACAGCAACGCACGCGCCGAGCGCGACGATGCCGCCGCGGCGGCCGCTGCCAAGCCGTCCGCTGCGGCCGTCGAAACGATCCGCGACGAGGCCCCGCAGGCCGCGGCGGCGGCCGCCAGGGAAGAGGCCGGAGCCGACGACAAGGCGACCGCCAATACCGTCGCCGGGGAGGAAGGAAGCCAGTCCGCCGGCGAGGCCGGTGGTCGCCGCCGCCGCGGACGCCGCGGCGGCCGTCGCCGTCGTCGCGGTGGCGGCGATGCCGACGCGGCTGCAGCCGACCTCGACGAGGCCGGTTCGGAGCCGATGGCGGCGGTCGACGACAGCCAGCCGGAGTTCGATTTCGACGATATGCCGAAGCCGAAGCCATCGCCGGCGCGCAAGCCGGAAGCCGCGGCGGCGGCGGTCGCAGCTGCCGGTGCCGCCACGCAGCCGGAAGCGGAAAACGCGGCCGACGGGAATGCGCCAGCGTTGCCCGCACCCGACAGCGCTGCGGGCGAGCAGGCGCCGAAGCCCGCGTCGGTCATGGCCGCACCGGAGGCCGTGGAAGACCGCGGGGCGCCCCCCGCCGAAGCCACTCCGGAAGCGGCGGAGCCCGCTGCCGAAGCCCCCGCCCCCGCTGCACCGCCGGTCGTCGCGGCGTCGACGCCGGCGCCTGCACCTGCCGCGCCGGCGACCGAGTCGGCGCCGGCTGCACCGGACGAGGCAGCCGCGGAACCCCGGCCCGTCGTTCCCGCGACCGTGACCGAGCACTCGATGCCGGCGTCATCGGCCCCGGCCGAGACGGCATCCGAGCGCGCGGCGCAGAGTGCCGAACCGGCGGCGCCGTCGGAACCGGCACGTACGCCAGGCCTGTTCGACAGCGTCGCGCCGGCACCGGGCGAAGCCGCCGCCGAAGCCCTCGCGGATGATGGGGCGGAGCAGGAAGAAAAGGCGTCCGGGGAAGACGAGGCGGCGGAAGCGGCCGATCCCGATCGGGACGAACGCTTCCGCAGCGCCTGACGCAGCAGGTCCCGCGCAGGCGCCTACAGCGTCTGCGCGGGATCGCTCAATCCGTACTGGCTGGCCAGCCGCGCCAGCGCGATCGTGTCGCTGATCTGCAACTTGTCGAACATGCGCGTCTTGTGCGTGTTGACCGTCTTCGCGCTCACGCTGAGCCGCTTGGCGATCTGCTCCTGCCGCAATCCCTGCATCAGCAGCATGGCGATCTCGAGTTCGCGCGCCGACAGCATGTCGAACGGGCTGTCGACGCCGTCGAGCCCCGACAGCGCCAGGTTCTGCGCGATGCTGCTCGACAGGTAGCGCTTGCCCGCCGACACCGAGCGCACCGCGCGCAGCAGTTCGCCGGCATCGCCGCCCTTGCCGACGTAGCCCGACGCGCCCGCCTCGATCAGGCGCTTGGGCATCGGCCCGTCCTCGAGCACCGACACCACGATCACGCGCGGGCCGTAGTCGCCCTTGACGATGCGTTCGGTCACCTCGAGTCCGCTGACGCCCGGCAGATGCAGGTCGCACAGCACCACGTCCGGCTTGAGCCTGCGGATCTCGGGCAGTGCCGCCTCACCGCTTTCGGCCTCGCCGACCACTTCGATGTCGGACTCGCCGGCCAGAATCATGCGCATTCCCGTACGCACGAGCGCATGGTCGTCCACCATGTAGATACGGATGGTCATCCCTGTCCCTGCCCCTTAGCTCTGGTCCCCACTGGAGGCTAGCGCCGGCGCTGCATGCCCGCAAGAGTGTAAGCGCATTCATGCCGGCCGCCGGCCCCGTCGCGAGCCGCGGTCGCGGCGTGGTTCGCGCGCCGGTCAGACCAGTTCGATGTCCAGCAGCAGCATCAGCACGAAGCCGAGCATCAGGCCCGCGGTGGCGGACGCCTCGTGGCCCTTGCGGTGCGACTCAGGAATGATCTCGTGGCTGATGACGAACAGCATCGCGCCCGCCGCGAACGCGAGCCCCCAGGGCAGCAACAGCTTCGAAACGCCGATCACCATCGCCGCGAACACCGCCGCCATCGGCTCGACGATGCCCGACAGCATGCCGATGCTGATCGCGGTGGCGCGGCGGTATCCGGCGGCGATCAGCGCCACGGCCACCACCAGTCCTTCCGGGATGTCCTGGATGGCGATGCCGGTCGCCAGCGTGCTCGCGTTCGCCGCGTGCGATCCGGCGTAGGCGACGCCGATCGCCAAACCTTCCGGGATGTTGTGCAGCACGATCGCGAACACGAACAGCCAGCTGCGGCGCAGCGTCTGCGCGCGCTGGCCCTCGACCCCCTTGATGAAGTGCTCGTGCGGCACCCAGCGCTCGACCAGCAGCAGCACCGCGGCGCCGAGCAGTATCCCGCCGCCGACGATCGCGCCCGCGCCCCAGGCGCCGGTGCCCTCGGCACGCGCGACTTCGATGCCGGGCACGATCAACGAGAACGACACCGCCGCCAGCATCACCCCGGCGCCGAACCCGAACAGGCTGTCGAGCACGCGGTCGGACAGGCGCTGCGAGAACCACACCGGCAGCGTGCCGAGCGCAGTCGCGACCGCCGCCATCGAACCGGCCAGGAACGCCTCGAACACCGGCTCCGGGTACTGCGACTGCAGCATCCGCCAGAACGATTGCAGCATCGCGAACAACCCCAGCACCACGATGCCCAGACCGAGCAGTCGTCGCAGCGTGGCGGGCGGCGGCAGGTGCGGCGCATGCATGCGCGGATGATCGCATCATTCGGCCATCGCGGCGCACGCCGCGATCGGGCAGACTGGCGGCTTCCTGCACCGGGAACATCCGAACATGCGCGACCCGTACCGCCAACTTGCCGCCGCCTTCGCCGCCTTCGCGCTGCTGGTCGCATGCGACCGATCCGCCACCGACGGAAACCGGCAACCGGTCGCAACAGCCACCGCACCGGCCGGCGCCGGCGACGGCTGGCGTTCGGACCTCGCCGCGATCGCGAGCGCCGGCGACAACGCCGCTCGCCTGGGCGCGATCCGGCAGCGCCTGCAGGCGATCGGCCTGGCGCCGGCGGAAACCGCCTTCGACGGCGGCGGCCGCTCCGGGACCAACCTGACCGCCGCCGTCAGCGGCGGCGACGGTGCGCCATTGCTGCTGCTCGGCGCGCATGCCGATCGCGTCGACCAGGGCGACGGCGCCACCGACAACGCCTCCGGCGCCGCGGTCGTCCTGGCGCTTGCGCAGCGCCTGCGCGAGCGGCCGCTCGCCCACCACCGCGTCGCGGTCGCCTTCTGGGACCTGGAGGAAGCCGGCCTGCTCGGCTCCAGGGCCTACGTCGCCGAAGGCGGCGAACGCCCCGCGCTCTACGTCAACTTCGACGTCTTCGGCTGGGGCGACACGCTGTGGATGATGACGCCGGACCCCGCACACCGGCTGGTCGCCGACAGCGCCGCGGCGGCCGCGGCCGCCGGGACCGGGTTCGCCCCGGGCGAGCAGTACCCGCCCACCGACCACCGCGCCTTCCTCGAGGCTGGCTGGCCGGCGGTGTCCTACTCGCTGGTCGGCGGCGACGAGATCCCCTCGATCCTCGCCATGTACGACGGCAAGCGCCCGGACCCGCTGCCGAAGGTGATGCGGGTCATCCATTCGCCAGACGACACCATCGACCAGGTCGACCCGGCCGCCGCGGCGCGGGGCATCGACGTCGTCGAGGACGCGCTGCGGCGCTGGGATGCGGGCACGGCGCCCGACTGAGGACGGCGGAAGCCAGCCGGATTGATGATGGGGGGCTGAATGGACGAGAGCATCCTTGCCGCGGATTGACGCGGAAAACCGCGGATAAAACCCACCAGCAACGCTTCGGCTGGTCGAATCGCTTCCACGACCAGGCTGCGAAAGGAGTGAAGCCGGCCTTCACGTCTTCGTTCGATCCGTCTTATCGGCGTCTATCCGCGCCGATCCGTGGCAGAAGGCTCTTCGACCCATCCGTTGCGAGGGTTCCCGCCCGGTTCGACGCTTCTCCGCAGCATCGCAAAACGCCCCTCGCGGGGCGCCTGCCGGTGCGGACGTGGCGGAGAGAGTGGGATTCGAACCCACGGTGGCATCGCTGCCACGCCGGTTTTCAAGACCGGTGCCTTAAACCGCTCGGCCATCTCTCCGTTGTCCGAAGCGCGGGATACCGCGTCTACCCGCGTCAGCGGATTGTCGCATGCGTCGCCGCCGGGGCCTCCTCGCGCTGCTGGGCGGCCAGCTTGCCCTGCTCGATCTCCGGCGTCTTGCCGCAGTGCTTGCAGTTGAGGCTCGACTCCTCGATCAGCGGCGGCAATGCCTCGGCGAGATGATCGATGAACACGCGCACCGCCGGCAACAGGCCGCGGCGCGAGGCGAACACCGCGTGGGCGATGCCCTGCGGCAGGCGCCAGTCCGGCAGCACCACCTCGAACTCGCCGCTGCGCACCGCGTCCGCGCACAGGGTTTCCGGCAGCATGGTGATGCCCAGGCCCTGCCGCGCCAGCGCCATCAGCATCGGGAAATCGAACCCGGACACGCGCGGCTTGAGCTCGACCCGGCTGACCTGGCCGTCGCTGCCCTGCAGGTCCCAGCGCTGACGCACCTCGTCCTCGCCCATGGTCATGGTGGTGTGGTCCTTCAACTCGTCCGGCGTGCGCGGGCGACCGGCGCGATCGAGGTACTTCGGGCTGGCGACCAGCAGTTCCTGGATCTGGCCGAAGCTGCGCATGATCAGGCTGCCGTCGTCGTCGAGCTTGGAGCGCACGCGGATGGCGACGTCGAAACCTTCGTTGATGACGTCGACGCGACGGTTGCTGACGTGCATCTGCACCCGCACCTGCGGGTACTTGGCGAGGAAGTCCGGCAGCAGCTTGGGCATCGACTGCTGGGCGATGCCCACCGGCACGCTGACCCGCACCACCCCGCGCGGTTCGGCGCTGAGGCGGTCGACCACCTCGCGCGCCGCCGAGGCCTCGGCCAGCATCGACTGCGCGTGCCGGTAGACGCTCTGGCCGACGTCGGTGACGGCGAAGCGCCGCGTGGAACGCTGCAGCAGGCGGACGCCGAGATCGTTCTCCAACTGGCTGATGCGCCGGCTCAGGCGCGACTTGGGAATGCCCAGCGCCCGCTCCGCCGCCGCGAAACCGCCGTGCTCGACGACCACGGCGAAATAGTAGAGATCGTTGAGGTCCTGCATGAGCGATTCCCATCAATAGAACGATGCGTGGCATTAAAGCATGTTTATCCCACACGGGCAACGACCTAGATTGGCCTCGTCGCGGCGACGCCGCCCACCTGAAGGAAAGCTGCCATGAACCTGCTGCACATCGACTCCAGCGTCTCGGGCGCCGCCTCGGTCACCCGTTCCCTCACCGCTTCCATCGTCGCACCGTGGCTCGACTGCCCCGAGAGCCACCGGATCGTCTACCGCGATCTCGACGCCGCGCCGATCGCGCATTTGCAGGGCGCGGCGCTGGCGGGCGACGATGCGGCGGCGGCCGCCGAAGCCGAACGCACGCTGCAGGAGTTCCTCGAGGCCGAGGTGATCATGCTCGGGGCGCCGATGTACAACTTCGGCATTCCATCCACGCTCAAGGCCTGGATCGACCGGATCGCGGTCGCCGGCAAGACCTTCCGCTACACCTCCGAGGGGCCGCAAGGGCTGGCCGGCGGCAAGCGCGTGATCGTCGCGGTCGGCAGCGGCGGCCAGCATGCCGGCGCGCCCAGCGACTTCATCGAGCCGTACCTGCGCCTCGTGTTCGGTTTCCTGGGCATCGACGACATCCACTTCGTCCGCGCCGAGGGCGTGGCGCTGTCGGCGCAACATCGCGAGCAGGCGCTGGCGGCGGCACGCGCGTCGATTCCGGCGCCGGCGCCGCTGCGGCTGGCGGCCTGAGGGCGGATTCCCTAGGCGTCCGGCCAGCGACGACCGAGATCGGTGGATCCGCCTGCCGGGCGGCGCGATGTGGGAGCGACGGAAGTCGCGACCCGACGGTTCCCGGCAAGGCCGTCGCGACTTCCGTCGCTCCCACAAAGGCAAGGGCAGGCGACGCCCAGGTTCAGGAGATGCGTTCGATGCCGCCCATGTACGGCCGCAGCGCCTCCGGGATTTCGATGCCGCCGTCGGCCTGCTGGTAGTTCTCCATCACCGCGATCAGGGCACGGCCGACCGCCACGCCCGAGCCGTTGAGGGTGTGCAGCAGTTCCGGCCTGCCGCTGTCGGGATTGCGCCAGCGCGCCTGCATGCGGCGGGACTGGAAGTCGCCGCAGTTGGAGACCGAGGAGATCTCGCGGTAGCCGTCCTGCGACGGCAGCCACACCTCGAGGTCGTAGGTCCTGCGCGCGGCGAAGCCCATGTCGCCGCTGCACAACAGCATCTTCCGGTACGGCAGGTCGAGCTTCTCCAGCACGACCTCGGCACAACGGGTCATGCGCTCGTGCTCGGCGTCGCTGTCGTCCGGCCGCGTTGCCGCGACCAGTTCGACCTTCTCGAACTGGTGCTGGCGGATCATGCCGCGGGTGTCGCGGCCGTGGCTGCCGGCCTCGGCGCGGAAGCACATCGTGTGCGCGGTCATCCGGAGCGGCAGCCGCTCGGCGTCGACGATCTCGTCGCGGACCAGGTTCGTCAGCGGAACCTCGGCTGTTGGGATCAGGTAACGCCGGCCGTCTCCCACCGCCGTGGCGAACAGGTCCTCCTCGAACTTCGGCAGCTGGCCGGTGCCGGTCATCGCCTCGGCGTTGACCAGCAGCGGCACGTTGGTTTCCTGGTAGCCGTGCTCGCCGGCGTGCAGATCCAGCATGAACTGCGCCAGCGCACGGTGCAGGCGCGCCAGCCGGCCACGCAGCACGGTGAAACGGGCGCCGGACAGCTTGGCCGCGGCATCGCCGTCGAGCCAGCCGTCGCGCGCGCCGAGTTCCACGTGGTCCTTCGGCGCGAAGCCTTCCGCCGCGAAATCGCGCGGCGCGCCCCAGCGCTTCTGTTCGACGTTGCCGCGCTCGTCCTCGCCCACCGGCACGCCGTCGTCGGGCAGGTTGGGGATGCCGAGCGCGATCGCGTCGAGCTCGCCCCTGAGCGCATCCAGCCGCTCCTCGCCGGCCTTCAGCTCCTCGCCGAAGCCGGCCACCTCCGCCAGCAGCGGCGCGATGTCTTCGCCCCTGGCCTTGGCCTGGCCGATCGCCTTGCTGCGGGTGTTGCGCAGGTTCTGCAGTTCCTGGGTGCGGACCTGCAACTGCTTGCGCTCGCGCTCGAGCGCACGCAATGCCTCCGCATCGAGCACGAAACCGCGCGACTCGCGCAGGCGACGGGCAAGTGCATCCGGGTCGTTGCGCAGCAGGTTGGGGTCGAGCATGAGGGCTTCGCGTGATGAATGGAATGCGATTATCGCCCGAGAGCGCCGCGGATGCCGCCATCGCGTCCGAGCCGCTGTGCCAGAATGCGCCACGACTTTCCATCGGTGCGCAGGATGTCCTCTCCCGATCCCGACCGTCGTCCCGGAGGCGGCCCCCGCGTGCTGTTGCCCGCACGCGCCTGGTGGATCATCGCCGCCGCCTTCGCGATCGGCCTGCTGTTGTCCGGCCTGTTGTGGTTCGGGTTGCGCGGCGAGCGCGCGGACGCACCCGCCGCCGTCACTACGCCCGCCGATGCCGCGGACGCGAACGCGAGCGGACTGCCGGCCCCGCAACCGACCGGTTCGGCCGACCGGGACGGCGCCAGCGGTATGGAGGAGCCGGACCCTGGAGCGCGGCCGCGGCTGGTGGAGCGGCCTGCGATGCAGCCGCCGCCGCCGGATGCACCGGAATCCATCGACGGGGAACCGGCCACGACCGCAACGGCCACGCGCGCTCCCCTGGCGGTGGACGCACCGGCGCCGCGCTATCCCTCGGCCGCGCTCAGAAGCGGGGAATCGGGCGAAGTGGTGCTGCGGGTGCGGGTCGGCATCGACGGCAGCGCCGGTGAGGTGGAGATCGTCCGCAGCAGCAGTTCGCGTGCGCTCGATCGCGCCGCAGTCGCGGCGGTGCGCCGCTGGCGGTTCCAGCCGGCATTGCGCGACGGCCAGCCGGTGCCCGGAATGGTCCAGGTGCCGATCGTCTTCAATCCCGCACGCTGAGGCTTGCGGTGCAGCGAGGCATGGCGGCCCGCCAGGCGCCGGTCTGCGCCTTCGTTAAATCCGCGTCGACGGCATCGTGACGCGGCCGCGACAAGCGCTGTGGAACGCTCATGGCGTCATCCTGAACAGGGGTACGACGATGTCCGACCCGATGAACCGCCCGAACCCGACCTCTCCGCCACCGCCGCCACCGCCGCCCGAGGAGCCGCGCAAGAGTTCCAGCCCCCTGGTGTGGATCCTGCTGCTGATCGCGCTGATCGCCGTCGGCTGGTATTTCTATGCGCAACGCGATACCGCGGACGCACCGGTCGAACCGGAAACGCCGATCGGCGAGCCCGCTGAAATCGGTGACGGCACGCCGCCGCCGCCCGCCAGCGAGCGCGAGGCGCCCGCGGCCGCGCCCGAACCAAGCACCGGCACCACCCCACCGGCGACCCGCCCGGCCGACCCGATCGAGCGCGTCGAGCCGAGCTATCCGCCGACCGCGTTGCGGGCGCAGGAGGAAGGCACGGTGCTGCTGCGCGTACAGGTCGACGCCCAAGGCAATCCCACCGAGGTCGACGTCGCCCGCAGCAGCCGCTCGCGCGAGCTCGACCGCGCCGCGCGCGACGCGGTCCGCCGGTGGAAATTCAGCCCCGCGATGGAGAACGGCCAGGCCGTGGCCTCGACGGTGGAGGTGCCGATCGATTTCCGCATGGACAGGCAGTAGACCCCGGGCATGCGGTCGGGCGACGGCGTTCCTCCATCGCTTGGCCGCATGGGCATGGGTCAGGTCTCGACCGCCTCCAGCCCGAAGCCGGCGCTGCGCGCCAGCGTGTCGAAGCCCGGGAACGATGTCGCCACGTTGGCGACATCGCCGATCGTCACCGCGTCCGCCGCGCACTGCGCCGCGACCGCGAACGCCATGGCCACGCGGTGGTCGCCGTGGCTGCCGACCGCTCCGCCCCGCAGCCGGCCGCCGTGGATGACGGCGCCGTCCGGCGTCTCGTCGACGCGGACGCCCAGCGTGCGCAGGCCGCCGGCGACGGTGGCGATGCGGTCCGATTCCTTGACCCGCAGTTCGGAGGCGCCGCTGACCGTGGTGACGCCTTCGGCGCAGGCCGCGGCCACGAACAGCACCGGGAACTCGTCGATCATGTCGGCCACGTGCTCGCGCGGGACGGCGATGCCGCGCAGCGGCGCGTGCCGCACCCGCAGGTCGGCGACCGGTTCGCCGCCCTGCTCGTCCGCGTGCGCCTCGACGATGTCCGCGCCCATCGCCCGCAGCACGCGCAGCAGCCCGGTGCGACGGGGATTCATGCCGACCCGGCGCAGGCACAGCTCGGAACCGGGGACCAGGCTCGCCGCGACCAGGAAGAACGCCGCCGAGGAGAAGTCCGCAGGCACCGAGACGTCGGTGGCGCGCAGGCGGTGGCCGCCGGACAGGCGCGCGATCCCCGGCGAGAACACGACCGGCCAGCCGAATGCCGCGAGCATCCGCTCGCTGTAGTCGCGGGTCGGCTGCGGCTCGCGCACGACGGTCTCTCCGTTCGCGTACAGCCCCGCCAGCAGGAGCGCGGACTTGACCTGCGCACTGGCTATTTTTGAATTGAATTCAACGGCTTGCAGATCCTTGTTCGCGTGGATCATCAATGGCGGCCGGCCGTCCGCTCCGGTCTCGATGCGGGCGCCCATCCGCGCCAGCGGCTCGGTGACCCGCCGCATCGGGCGCTGCGACAGCGACGCGTCGCCGACCAGGACCGAATCGAAGCCCTGCCCGGCCAGCAGTCCGCTCAACAGCCGCATCGCGGTGCCGGCATTGCCGCAGTCCAGCGGCTGCGTGGACGGCTGCAGACCGTCGAGGCCGACGCCGTGCACGACGCGAACGCCGGGCGCCGGCGTCTCGATGCGCACGCCCAACTGCCGGAAGATCGCCTCGGTGGCGCGCGCGTCCTCGCCCTCCAGGAATCCCTCGATGCGCGACGCGCCGTCGGCCAGCGACGCCAGCATGATCGCCCGGTGCGAAACCGACTTGTCGCCCGGCACCGTCAGCTCGCCGCGCAGCGGCCTGCCGCGGGCGGCGATCCAGCCCTGCTGCCGCTCTCGCCGCATCACCTGTCGCACCTCGAAAGCGGTTCGGCCGCGGATGAACGCGGGTGAACGCGGATAGGGCGGCTCGATGTCTTCTTTTCCGCGTTCATCCGCGTTGACCCGTGGCCGAACATGTTCGCTTCGATGCTTCGTCCAGCGCCTGCAGCAGGCGCCGGTTCTCGTCGGCGGTGCCGACGGTGATGCGCAGGCATTGCGGCAGGCCGTAGCCGGCCATCGGCCGCACCACCACGCCGCGCTGCAGCAGGCCGGCTTCGATCGCCGCGGCGGCCGCATCCCCTCCGAAGTCCGCCAGCAGGAAATTGGTTTGCGACGGATGCACGAAGCAGCCGCGCGCGCGCAAGGCCTCGGCCAGCAGCGGCCGTTGCCGGGCGTTCGCAGAGACCACCTGCTGCAGGTGGGTATCGTCGTCCAGCGCGGCCGCGGCCGCGGCCAGCGCCACGCCGTTGACGTTGAAGCTTTCGCGCAACCGCTCCATCACCGCGACCAGCCCCGCGTCCGCGACCGCGTAGCCGACCCGCAATCCCGCCAGCGCGTAGGCCTTGCTGAAGGTACGGGTGACGATCAGGTTGCGGTGGCGCGGCAGCAGCGCCAGCGCGGAACGGTAGTCCGGCGCGTCGGCGAACTCGGCGTAGGCCTCGTCGACCACCACGATCACCTCGTCCGGCAGCCGCGCCAGCAGTGCCGCCAGCGCATCGGCGGCGATCCAGGTGCCGGTGGGATTGTTGGGGTTGGCCAGGTACAGCAGCCGCGTGCGCGCCGACACCACCGACGCCAGCGCGTCCGGCGCGTGCCCGCGCGGCATCAGGGCGTCGGGCGCCCAAGCCGGCGCGAACTGCAGCGGCGCGCCCGCGGCCTGCGCCGCCAGCGCGTAGACGGCGAAGCCGTACTGCGACATCGCCACCGCCGCCTCCGGGCCGGCGAACACCTGCGCGAACTGCATCAGCAGCTCGTGCGAGCCGTTGCCCAGCAGCAGCTGCGCCGGGGTCACGCCGAGCCGCTCCGCGAGCACCCGCTTCAACCCGCCGCCGAGCGGATCCGGATAGCGATGCGCGCCGTCGAGCGCCTCCAGCGCCGCCTGCCGCGCCGCGGGACTGGGCCCATAGGGATTCTCGTTGGCGCCCAGTTCGACCAGTTGCCCGGCGCCGAAGCGCCGCCGCAGCGCGACGAGATCATGTCCCGGATCGTAGGCCCTCAGCGCACGGATACCCGCCTGCGCCAATCCGGCAAAAGCCGCTTCGTCGTCCAGCTTCGGTTGTTCACGCTCCGTCACGGCCGCCATCGCCCACCTCGAATCCCCAATCACGAATCACCAATCACGGCCTTCAAGGCACCGCCACCGGATACGAACCGAGCACGCGCACGTCGCCGGCAAACTCGTCGATCTCGCCCAGCGCGTCCTTCAGCGGCGACTCGTCGACGTGCCCGGCGACGTCGATGAAGAACGCGTACTGCCACAGCGCGCCGTGCGCCGGGCGCGATTCGATCCGGTTCATGCTGATCCCGGCGCGCGCCAGCGGCTCGAGGATCTTGTACAGCGCGCCGGGCTGGTCGCGGATGAACACCATCAGCGAGGTGCGGTCGTGGCCCGACGGCGGGAACGAGGCGCGGCCGAGCACCAGGAACCGGGTGGTGTTGTCGTCGCGGTCCTCGATCGGCCCGGCCACCACCTTCAGCCCGTAGACGTGGGCGGCGTTCTCGCCGGCGATCGCCGCGGCGTCGTCGGCGTTGCGGGCACGGCGCGCGGCGTCGGCGTTGCTCGCCACCGCCTGCTTCTCCACCTTCGGCAGGTGCTGCCGCAGCCAGGACTTGCACTGCGCCAGCGACAGGCCGTGCGAATACACCCGCTCGACGTCCTCGATGCGCCCGGTGCGCGACAGCAGGTACTGGTGCACGCGCAGTTCGACCTCGCCGCAGATCTTCAGCGGCGAGGTGAGGAACAGGTCGAGCGTGGACTGGATCGTGCCCTGCCCCGAATTCTCCACCGGCACCACGCCGAAGTCGGCGGTGCCGGAGGCGACTTCGTCGAACACCTCCTCGATGCTCGCCAGCGGCAGCCCCTTGGCCGAATGGCCGAAATGCTTGTGCACCGCCTGCTGCGAGAAGGTGCCTTCCGGGCCGAGATAGCCGACCTTCAGCGGCTCCTGCTGCGCCAGGCAGGCCGACATGATCTCCCGGAACAGGCGCACCAGCACCTCGTCGGAGAGCGGGCCGTCGTTGCGGTCGACCACCCGCCGCAGCACCTGCGCCTCGCGCTCGGGGCGGTAGTAGTCGACCGCGGCCGCCAGCTTGCCCTTGGCCTTGCCGACCTGGTGCGCCCACAGCGCACGCTCGGCGATCAGCGCCTGGATCTCGCGGTCGATGCCGTCGATCTGCTCGCGCACCGACGACAGGTCGGTGCTGCGTTTGCCCGCCTGCTCGCGGGTCTTCTTGCTTGCCGTCATGCCTGCTCTCGTGTGTGAATCGGGTGCTGGAAACGGGTGGAGCCTCTGGTGAAAACCCCGTCATTCCCGCGAAGGCGGGAATCCATGGACGTCAAATCCTTGGAAAGCAAAGTCCATGGATCCCCGCCTTCGCGGGGATGACGGCAAACGAGAGATTCCCCGGGGTCACGCTTCGGTTTCCTCTGCTCGTCTTTCTTGCAAGCCTCATCCATGGCGCTGTTGGAACTCGCGCATGAACTGCGCAAGCGCCTGCACGCCCTCCACCGGCATCGCGTTGTAGATCGAGGCGCGCATGCCGCCGAGCACGCGATGGCCCTTCAGCGAGATCAGGCCGGCGGCCCTGGCCTCGTTCAGGAACGGCCGGTCCAGCGCGTCGTCGTGCAGGAAGAACGGTACGTTCATGCGCGAGCGCGCCGCCGGGTCGACCCGGTTGCGGTAGAAGCCGCCGGAGCCGTCGATGGTCTCGTACAGCAGCGCCGACTTGGCCGCGCTGCGGCGCGCGAACTCCGCCACGCCGCCCTCGGCCAGCATCCACTTCACCGTCAACCCGAGCATGTACCAGTTCCAGCTCGGCGGCGTGTTGAGCATGGAGCCGTTGGCCAGTTGCTGGCGGTAGTCGAAGATGTCGGCGCGCGGCTGCCCGGCGCGCTCGAGCAGGTCGCGGCGGATGATCGCCACGCCGATGCCGACCGGCCCGAGGTTCTTCTGCGCGCCGGCGTAGATCGCGCCGTAGCGGGTCACGTCGATCGGCTCGGAGGCGATGCTGGAGCTGAAATCGGCGAACAGCGGCACGTCGCCGACGTCGGGCACGTCGCGGAACTCGACCCCGTGGATAGTCTCGTTGGCGGTGATGTGCACGTAGGCCGCGTCTTCCGACAACTGCCATGCTTCCCGTTCCGGAATGCTGCGGAAGCCGTCGTTCTCGCCGCTGGCGGCGATGCGCAGGTCGACATGGGGTGTGGCCTGCCGGATCGCGGTCCTGCCCCAGTGTCCGGTGACCACGTAGTCCGCCGCCTGGCCGGCGTTGGCAAAGTTCAGCGGCAGCAGCGCCTGCTGCGTGGTCGCGCCGCCGCCCACGAACAGCACCGCGTAGTCGTCGGGGACGCCGACCAGTGCGCGCAGGTCGGCCTCGGCCTCGGCCGCGACCTGCATGAACTCGGGGCCGCGATGGCTCAGTTCGACGATCGACGCGCCGGCACCCTGCCACTCGAGCATCTCCTCCTGCGCCTGCCGCAGCACGCTTTCCGGCAGGGCGGCGGGGCCGGCACTGAAATTGTAGGCACGCGACATCGGCGGCTTCGCTTCGGATCAACACGGAGGTCGCTAGTATGCCGCAGCGCACCAAGCATTGCGGCGTAACCTTTCCCCCCTGTCGTGCGTACTTATCTCCAATAGCCCCAACCGGAGCCGGCCGATGTCATTGCGCGACGCCCTGCGAATCCCCGCGTCGGAAGTTACCGACGAAACCATCTATCGCGAACGCCGCCGGCTGCTCGCCGTTTTCGCCGGCGCGCCGGTGCTCGGCCTGGCCGGCTGCGCCGACGCCGAACCGCCGCCACCGCCGCGCCCGACGCCCAGTCCTGCGCAGGTGCGGGCCGGATTCGACACCGACGAAGAATTGACCCGCTACGAGGACGTCACCAGCTACAACAACTTCTACGAGTTCGGCACCGGCAAGGCAGACCCCTCGCGCGCCGCGAAGACGCTGCGCACCTCGCCCTGGCAGGTCGAGGTCGGCGGCGAGTGCGCGAAGCCGGGGACGGTCGCGCTGGAGGACCTGCTGAAGGGGTTCAGGCCGGAGGAGCGCACCTACCGGCTGCGCTGCGTGGAAGGCTGGTCGATGGTGATCCCCTGGCTGGGGGTGCCGCTGGGCGAGGTGCTCAAGCGCTTCGAGCCGACCTCGAAGGCGAAGTTCGTCGCCTTCACCACCCTCGCCGACCGCGAGCAGATGCCGGGCATCCGCTACCGCTCGATCAACTGGCCCTACCGCGAGGGCCTGCGCATCGACGAGGCCATGCACCCGCTGGCCCTGCTCGCCACCGGCCTGTACGGCAAGCCGCTGCCGCAGCAGAACGGCGCGCCGCTGCGGCTGGCGGTGCCGTGGAAGTACGGCTTCAAGAGCATCAAGTCGATCGTCGGGATCCGCTTCGTCGAGCGCATGCCCGAAACCGCCTGGCACGACCTGCAGCCGTCGGAGTACGGCTTCTTCTCCAACGTCAACCCGCAGGTCGACCACCCGCGCTGGAGCCAGAAGACCGAACGCCGCATCGCCGGCAGCGCCGGCAAGCTGTTCGCCAACCGCATCGAGACGCGGATGTTCAACGGCTACGCCGACCAGGTGGCGTCGATGTACGCGGGCATGGACCTGAAGAAGTGGTTTTGAGTCGAGCGGCCGCGGGCCATGGCAGGAGCCGGTATCGCCTGGAATGCTTGGAATGCTCATAGGCCGTCATCCCGGCGAAGGCCGGAAGCGCTTTACAACAGCCGAAGGCTGGTCATCCATTTGCTTTCGCTGCAATGTCGAGATGGATCCCGGCCTTCGCCGGGATGACGGCTCCCTGAGCGCGCCATCGGCAGCCATGAGGAACTGCATCTCCCTGCGGAGAGAAAGCAGCCCCGATCCTATCCGCGTTCATTCGCGCAAATCCGCGCCTGAGACTTCCCTGACCACGCCATGATCCCATCCAAGTCTTTCCTGATCGCCGCCAAGACGGCCGTCCACGCGCTCGCGCTGACGCCGCTGGCGATCCTGTCCTGGCAGTTCTGGCAGGTGTTCAGCGAGGCCGACATCGACGCGCTGGGCGCGGACCCGGTGGCGGAGATCGAGCACCGGCTCGGCATCTGGGCGCTGCGCCTGCTGCTCGTCGCCCTGGCGATCACGCCGCTGCGGCAGATCACCGGGCAGCCGCTGCTGATCCGCTTCCGCCGCATGCTGGGGCTGTATGTCTTCGCCTATGCCAGCCTGCATTTCTCCGCCTGGCTGGTGCTGGACCTGCGCGGCTACTGGACGCTGCTGTTCGAGGAGATCGTCAAGCGGCCCTACATCACCGTCGGCTTCGCCGCCTGGCTGCTGCTGGTGCCGCTGGCGATCACCTCGACCAAGGGCTGGATGCGGCGGCTGGCGCGCAACTGGGGCCGGCTGCACAGGCTGGTCTACGCCATCGCGGTGCTGGCGGTGCTGCACTTCTGGTGGATCGTGAAATCGGACGTCCGCGAACCGCTGCTGTATGCCGGCATCCTCGCGCTGCTGCTGGGCTGGCGCCTGTGGCGCTGGCTGGCGTCGCGCCGGCGCGGCCGCTCAGCCCGACCCGTAAAGCAGCAGCAAGCTCAGTAGCCCGGCCAGCACCAGCGCGGCCAGCAACAGCCATGGCAGCCGCCACGGCGCGCGCCGATCCTCGCGCGGTGCGTCGGCGGAGGACCGCTCCGCGAGCGCTTGCATTTCCAGCATCCCACCCGCGGCGGGCTCCCGCCCGGCATCCGCGCGCATCGGTGCTTCGACCACGAACCGCTGGTGGGCGTCGAACACCACCTGGTCCCCCGGCATCAGCACGGCGTCGCGGACCGTCTCGCCGTTGACCTGGCTGCCCTCGTCCGAGCCGAGGTCGCGCAGGATCACGCGCCGGCCCGCCAGCTCGATGCGCGCATGGCGTTCGGCGAAGGCATCGTCGTCGATGCGGATGTCGGCCTCCTTCGCGCGCCCGACCAGCCGCGGGCGGTCCAGGGTGAAGCTGCGTCCGTGGTGCTGGCCGCCGATTCCGCGCAGGACCACGCGCGGATCGGCTTCGGCATCGGCGGCGGCAGGCTCGGATCCGGGGCGCGCGAGCACGCCGTCGCCGACCAGGCGCATCTCGATGCCGTCGATGTAGACCGCGTCGCCGATGCGCAGCATCGCCAGCCGCCGGATCTCGCGGCCATTGACGTGCACGCCACGCGCACCCTCCGACACGGTCAGCCAGACGCCGCGGCGGTCGACACAGAAGCGGACGATCGCCTGCTGCCCGTCGGCGACCACGCCCATGCGGTCGCGACCGGGCACGCGGCCGATCGCGTGCATGCCGATGCCGAGCGGGAGATCGGGTTGGCCGGCGGAGGTGAAACGCAGCTTCAGGGATTCCATCCGGCACGAATCTAGCATGCCGCCCCGGGCTTGGATCGCGGCCGCGCCCGCTTCAGAATGGGCGCCCTTCCCGCCGCGAACCGTCGCCATGGCCGATATCGATATCCGTCATCCCCACTCGATGCCGATGCCGAAGGCACGCGAGGCGATCGAGGAGGTCGCGCGGAAACTGGACGAACGCTTCGGCATGGCCTGCACCTGGGACGGCGACTGCCTGAACTTCGAGCGCTCCGGCGTGGACGGCCGCATCGAGCTGGCGCCGGAGGAGCTGCACGTGACCGCCAAGCTGGGATTCCTGCTGTCGGCGATGCAAGGCCCGATCGAGAGCGAGATCCGGCGGGTGCTGGCGGAGAAGTTCGACGGCTGATCGCCGGAGGCGCACGGGCAGCCTCCGCCCGCGGCGGTTCAGTCCACGGCGAACGGCGCCGGGTGGCGCTCGAACAGCCGGCGCATGACTTCGCGCTCGTCGCCGCCGATCTCGGCCACGAAGCCCTCGACGTCGCCCAGCTGCTCGAACGCGGCATAGCCGCGCTCCAGGAATCCCTGCAGCTCGTCGAGCCCGGCCAGCCGCGCCGGCCCGCGCGAGAACGCCAGCAGCGCCGCCACGCCGCGCGCCTTCAGGGCGCGGCCGAATCCGCCGCCGACCTCCTCGATCAAGGCGATCTGGCGTCCACGCAGCCGTGGCAAGCCCACCTCGCGGTAGGCCTGCGCGTACAGCGCCTGATCCAGCCGTCGACGCCGGGGCGCCAGGCGCTGCAGGGCCTCGGCCATGCGCAGGTCGAGCGCATGGCTCAGCGCGCCCAGCTCGATCGCCGAGGCGATCGTAACGAGCAATCGCGTCGGCAGCAGTTTCTGCATCATCGGGATCACCCGTGCGATGTCGGCATCGCGGCGGGCGAAGTCGCGATCCCCGTAGACGTCGGTGAGGAAGAACTCGGCCGCCGCCCGGCGCCGTGGATCGCGCAGGAAGCGGGCGAAGCTCCGCTGCAGGCGTTCGGCCTGCCAGCGCCGCAGCTCCGGCAGCCAGCGCAGCCGGTTGCGGCGCTCGACCGCCGGGTCATGCAGGGCCTGGTGGCAGGCAACGCGGCGCGACAGGCGCTGGGCGACATCGTGGGGATGCGGCATGCCGGCATCATCGTTGCCCGTGCGCGATGGAAGCAAGTCCCGCGCGCGCGTCCGTTACACTCGCCCGACCTCCCCGGATACCACCGCATGCTATCCCTGCACGCCGCCCGGCAACGCCGCCGCCCGTCTCGCCGCCAGGCACCGAGGATCGGGTTGGCGATCGCCGGCGGCGGCCCGATCGGCGGGATGTACGAGCTGGGGACACTGCGCGCGCTGGACGAGGCGCTGGACGGTTTCGACCCGACCGCGGTCGACTGCTACGTCGGCGTCAGCAGCGGCGCATTCCTCGCCGCCGGCCTGGCCAACCGCCTCGGCACCGAGGCGATGTGCCGCATCTTCATCACCGGCGACAGCGACGACGTGCGGTTCCGCCCGGAGATCTTCCTGCGGCCGGCGTTCCTCGAGTACCTGCGCCGCGCCGCCACCCTGCCGCGGCTGACCATGCAGTGGTGGCAGGGCCTGCTGCTGGGCCCCCGCGACGCGCGCTGGGACATGGTCCCGCGCATCGGCGGCGTGCTGCCGACCGGGCTGTTCGACAACCGCGAACTGGAACGCTTCCTGCGCGGCGTGCTGACGCGGCGCGGACGCAGCAACGACTTCCGCGAGCTGCAGCAAAGGCTGTACGTGGTCGCGGTCGACCTCGACAGCGGCGATCCGGTGCTGTTCGGCGGCGACGGGTGGGACGACGTGCCGATCTCGGTCGCGGTGCAGGCCAGCGCCGCGCTGCCCGGCCTGTACCCCCCGGTGGAGATCCGCGGTCGCCATTTCGTCGACGGCGCCCTGCGCCGCACCATGCATGCCTCGGTGCTGCTCGAGCGCGGCATCGACCTGCTGCTCGGCGTCAATCCGCTGGTGCCGTTCAACAACACCCTGCACAACAGCAACGCCGTGCACGAGCGCGGCCGGGCCGCCGGCGCCGACCCGCGGCGCCTGGCCGAGGGCGGACTGCCGGCGGTGCTGTCGCAGACCTTCCGCACGCTGCTGCAATCGCGCATGCAGGTGGGCATGGCGAAGTACGCACGCCAGTATCCCGACATCGACCAGCTGGTGTTCGAGCCCAACGAGGCCGACGACGAGCTGTTCTTCACCAACGCCTTCAGCTTCTCGTCGCGGCGCCGCGTCTGCGAGCTCGCCTACCGCAGCACCCTGGCCGACCTGCGCCACCGTGCCGGCGAGTTGCGGCCGGTGCTGGCGGCGCACGGCATCCGCCTGCGCGACGAGATCCTGGACGACGAGCACCGCACCATCCTCGACGGCCTGCGGCCGCCCCCGCCGCGCAGCACCGAGACCACCGCCCGCCTGCGGCGCGCGCTGGACGACACCGAGCGCCTGATTGCGAACAGCCGGCGTGCCGGCGAGCGGCGATCATGAGCGGCCGGCAGGGGTCTTTGCCGCGGATCTGTGCGGATAAAACGGACAGAGGTGGCAAAGCGGAGCTGCCGTTTGACGGCTCTGCGGCTCACCGGCACTGCCGACCGCCCGCACCTGGGCACTGCGGAAGCACTCCGAATACTCCGGACGTTCGCTTTTTTCCGCGTCCATCCGTGTAGATCCGTGGTCAGGCTGCTCCCCGGCTTCTCCGAACGATTCCGGGTGGTGTGAAAGCTCTAGACGCGACCGTGACGCTGCAGTTCCTATCTTTGCCCGAAATCGGAGGGACCATGGCCACGTTCAAGAAGACCGCGAAGAAGACCGGCACCCGGCGTCCGTCGGCCGCGGACCCGCAGCAGCAGGCCGAACGCCTGTCCCGCGGCCTCAGCGAATCGGCGCAGCAGATCTGGCTGGCGGGCGTGGGCGCGTTCGGCCGCGCGCAGGCCGAGGGCGCCAAGCTGTTCGAGGCCCTGGTGAAGGAAGGCTTGAGCGTGGAGCAGCACGCGCGCAAGTTCGCCGGCGGCCGCGCGGACGTGGTGCGCGACGCGGTCGAGAGCAGCGTCGGCCAGGCGCGCCACCGCGCCACGGATACCTGGGACCGGCTGGAAAAGGTGTTCGAGGACCGCGTGCAGCGTGCGCTGGTCAAGCTCGGCGTTCCCAGCCGCGACGATCTTGCCGATCTCGCCCGCCGGGTCGACACCCTGACCACCGAGCTGCGTCGCCAGTCGAGCACGCCGGCGGCGCGCAAGACCGCGAAGCGCGCGGCGACCCGCAAGACCGCGACCACCAAGACCGCGGTGAAGAAGGTCCCGCGCAAGCGCGTGCGCAAGCCAGCCGCGGGCTGATCCGCATGCCGCTTCGGCGGCGTTTCCTGCGCGCCGGTCCGCGCACGTCCGCGCGCTCCTTGCCGCTGCGTGCCGCGCCGGGCCCGGCCGGCGCCCGACCGGCCGGATGCGCGTCGCTCCGCCACCCTGCACCCTTAACCCGTTTCGCGATTCCGACTATCCTGCACGCGCGTTCCGCCTGCCGGCGGACACCATCACCGTCCAGAAGGAAACCGATTCGTGAGCGCAGGGTTGCAGTGGCTGGTCGCCGCGGTCGTCGTTCTGCTGTTCGGCACCGCCGCCACCGTCTATGTCCAGCGGATCCTGAGGCAGCGGGACGAAACCCGCGCCGGCATCGCCGCGCTCTCCGGCACCTCCTGGCGCGAGTTCATCCACCTGGTGCTGCAGGCGCTGTCGCGGCGCGGCTTCGAGCGCGTGTTCGACCACGAGATCGCGGCCGGCGACAAGGACTACACCCTGGAACGCGACGGCCGCCGCTGGCTGCTGTCGTGCAAGCACGGCAGCGCCTTCGTGCTCGGCAACGCCACCGTCAACGAACTGTCCAACGAGATCCGCCTGGCCAACGCCAACGGCGGATTCCTGTTCACCCAGGGCCGGATCTCGGACGAGGCGCGCAGGACCGCCGCGGACCGGAACATCGAACTGCTCGACGGCGCGACCCTGTGGCCGGAGTTGCGCGACCTGATCAGGCCGGAACGGCTGGCGGCGATCCGCGCCGGTGCCGATCGGCGGGCACGGCAGCGCACCGCCCTCGCCTGGCTGCTGGCGCTCCTGGCCGGCATCGCGGTGTACTTCGCGATCGCCGACCGCGTTTCGACCCGCGGCGCCGCGCGCACGCTGCCTGCCGCTTCCGAAGCACAACCGTCCGCCCCGGCGGCCGAGCCGGACGCGACGCCCGGTGCCGGCGCCGCGGATGCCGACGGCAGCCGCGATGCGGCGCCGGCCGCGGCATCGCCGCAGCAGCAGCGGCAAGCGGTCGCGAGCGCGGTCGCCACGCTGCCGATGGTGGACCGTGCGTTCTGGGCGACGCGATCGACGCTCGAGGTCCACCTGCTCGACGCCGGCGCGGATGCGATGCCGAGCATCTGCCCGCTGGTCGAGCGCTACCCGGATCTGGCCGCGTCGCGGATCCTGCTGACGCCGCCGGCGGACAGCGGCCTGCAGGTCCGCTTCCGGCAGTGCCGGACGTATTAGATCGGCCCTGTAGGAGCGCACCGCAGGGGCGCGACCGGCTTGCCTGCGAAGGCAGTCGCGCCCCTGCGGTGCGCTCCTACAGTCCACGGGCTGGATCGACAGGGGAACGACTCGCTGCCGCCCTACCAGTGCACGCCGCGCATCAGCGCCGCGAACGCGATCTGTTCCTGGCTCGGGGTCTCGTCCTTCAGCGCCTGGCGGTCGCCCTTGGCGGCGGCCGAGTCCGGGAACAGCTCGAACGCGCTGTTCATGATCACCTCGTAGGCCTTTGGCGCCACCGCATTGATCAGCGCCGCGAACACGCCGAGACGGGTGGTGATACGGCTCGGGCGTTCGATGATCGCCTTCACCAGCAGGTCCGCCGCCTCCTCCGGCGTCAGCGTGGGCACGCTCTCGTACATCTTGGTCGGCGCGATCATCGGCGTCTTCACCAGCGGCATGTTGACCGTGGTGAAGCTGATGCGCTTGCCCGACAACTCGCCCTGGGCGCAGCGGCTGAACGCGTCCAGCGCCGCCTTCGAGGCCACGTAGGCCGAGAACCGCGGCGAGTTGGCCAGCACGCCGATCGAGCTGATGTTGATGATGTGGCCCTTCCGGCGCTTGGTCATCGTCGGCATGAAGCCCATGATCAGGCGCAGGCTGCCGAAATAGTTGAGCTGCATGGTCCGCTCGAAATCGTGGAAGCGGTCGTAGCTGAGCTCGATCGAACGCCGGATCGAACGGCCGGCGTTGTTGATCAGCACGTCGACGTGGCCGTGGTCCTTGAGGATCGCCTGCACCAGCCGGTCGCAGTCGGCCATGTCCGACAGGTCCGCCGTGTACGCGAACACCTTGCCGCCGGCCGCCTTCATCTCGTCGCGGGCCTTGAACAGCTCCTCCTTGCCGCGCGCCACGATCACCGTGACCGCGCCCGCCTCGGCCACGCGCTTGGCGGTGGACAGGCCGATGCCGGACGAACCGCCGGTGATCACCACCACCTTGTTGCGCACCTTGCCCTTGAGGGTGCGGTCGACGAACAGGTCGGGATCGAGGTGGCGCTCCCAGTAGTCCCACAGCCGCCAGGCGTAGTCGTCGAGCCTCGGCACCGCGATGCCGCTGCCCTTGAGCGCGCGTTCGGCCTCGCGGCTGTCGAAGCGCGTGGGATAGGTGATGAACTTCAGCACGTCCTTCGGAATGCGGAAATCGCGCAGCAAGGTCCCCACCAGGCGCCGCACCGGCGGCAGGTTGCCGACCGCGGCGCGGATGCCGGACGGCACGAAGGCGAACATGCGCGCGTCGATGCGCATGGTCATCTCCGGCGCGTGGCCTGCCCGGCAGAAGGTGTTGAGCACCTCGCCCACGCGCATCGGCTCGGGGTCGGTGAGATGGAAGGTGTGGCCGTCGAGCCGGGGCTTGTGCGCGATGTGGTCCATCGCGTCGGCGACGAAGTCCACCGGCACGATGTTGATGCGTCCGCCCTCGACGCCCAGGGTCGGCATCCACGGCGGCAGCATCTGGCGCAGCTTCTTGATGAAGGTGAAGAAGTAGTACGGGCCGTCGATCTTGTCGATCTCGCCGGTCCGCGAATGGCCGACCACCATGCCCGGCCGGTAGATGCGCCACTTCAGCCGCGTCTCCTCGCGCACCAGGCGCTCCGACTCGTGCTTGGTGTACAGGTAGGGATCGTCCAGGCCCTCGGCCTCGTCGAACATGTCCTCGCGGAAGATGCCCGGGTACAGGCCGGCGGCGGCGATCGAGCTGGCATGGTGGAAACAGCCGGCCTCGAGCGCGGCGGCCAGCTCCAGCGCATGCCGGGTGCCGTCGATGTTGGCGGCCTGCTGCGCCTCGGGGCTGGCGGTGAGGTCGTAGATCGCCGCCAGATGGAAGAAGTGCTTCACCTTGCCCTTGAGGCCGCGGACCTGCGCCGCGCCCAGCCCGCATTTCGGCGCGGTCATGTCGCCGTGCACCGGCACCACGCGCTTCGGGTCCCAGCCCATCTTCCCGGCGATCGCGTCGAATTTCTTCCGCGAGTCCTCGCGCACCAGCACGTGGATCGTGCCCTTGCGCCGGAGCAGGTTGCTGACCAGGAAGCGGCCGATGAACCCGGTCGCGCCGGTGACGAAATAGCTCATGTCTCCCCTCCCAGGAATGATGGCAAGCGACCATACGGCGCCGTCTGCGCCAGCATAGCCAGCGCGGCCGGACCTGCCTAGGGCGGGCGAAACGGGCCTGCGGGCGTGGCGCCGCAGCGGTTGCGGGATCGCAGTCGCGACTTCCGTCGCTCCCACAAAAAGGGCGCCGGCGGCGACACGGCGCTGCAACACGCGACGGCTAACGTCGTTCGAGGGGGGCCGGATCCACCATCCAGTCCGCACGAGGCAGCCAGGCATGACCGAGCAAGACGCCCCCGTTCCCTACAGCGAACACGATTTCGACCACGAAGACAGCAACCGCTCCGGCAACCCGCATTTCGGCGAGGTGCTGCACGCCCGGCTGGCCCGCCGGCAGCTGCTCAAGGGCGGGCTGGGCCTGGCGGTGACCGCCGGGTTGTTCGCGACCGGCGCCGCCGCGCTGGCCGCGGACGGCAAGCCGGGACGTCCGGGGCCGCGCCCGCCGCGCGGCCGGCCGCTGGGCTTCACCGCGGTCCCGGCCAGCCGGATCGACGACGTCCTGGTGCCGCCGGAATACGATTTCTCGGTGATCCTGCCCTGGGGCGAGCCGATCTGCGGAGACTATCCCGCCTACCTGGACGGCGGGCTCAACAGCGGCGCCGACCAGGAACAGCAGGTCGGCATGCACCACGACGGCATGCACTTCTTCCCGCTGACCCAGGCGCCGCCGCACAAGTCCGGGCTGGGCCTGCTGGTGATGAACCACGAGTACATCGACCAGGCGGCGATGCATCCGGCCGGGCCGGTCAGCGTCGGCGGCGTGCGCGATGCCGACCAGGTGCGCAAGGAGATCGCCGGCCATGGCGTCAGCGTGGTCGAGATCCGCAGGCGCGTCGACGACTGGAGCATCGTCGGCAGCCGCCGCAACCGCCGCGTCACCGGCGCCACGCCCATGGAGATCGCCGGCCCGGCCCGCGGCCACGCCAAGCTGCGCACCGCCTACAGCCCGGACGGCACCCGCACCCGCGGCACGCTCAACAACTGCGCCAACGGCCACACGCCGTGGAACACCTACCTGACCTGCGAGGAGAACTGGGCCGGCTATTTCGTCAACCGCGGCCAGCGCCCGCGCGAGCATGCCCGCTACGGCGTGTCCGCCACCACCGGGCGCTACGGCTGGGAAACGGTGGAGGCGCGCTTCGACGCCACCGCCACCGCGGGCGACGCCACGCAGGACTACCGCAACGAGCCGAACCACTTCGGCTGGATCGTCGAGATCGATCCGTTCGACCCGGACAGCACGCCGGTCAAGCACACGGCATTGGGCCGCTTCGCGCACGAGGGGCTGGTGTTCGCGCAGCCGCAACCGGGCCGGCCGCTGGTCGCCTACATGGGCGACGACGCCCAGGGCGAATACATCTACAAGTTCGTCAGCCGCGACCGCTACACCCCCGGCCGCGCCGCCGGCGCCCTGCTCGACCACGGCACCCTGTACGCGGCGCGCTTCCGCGACGACGGCAGCGGCGAATGGCTGGCGCTGGACATCGACGACCCGGCCTTCGCGCAGGCGGCCGCGCGGGCCGGCGTGCGCTTCGACGACCAGGGCGACGTGCTGATCAACACGCGGCTGGCGGCCGACGTCGCCGGCGCCACGCCGATGGACCGGCCGGAATGGGGCGCGGTCGACCCGAACACCGGCCAGGTGTACTTCACCCTGACCAACAACGCCGCGCGCGCCGCCGACGAGGTGGACGCGGCCAACCCGCGCGGCCCCAACCCGTACGGGCACATCATCCGCTTCCTGGAGCGCGACGCCCGTGGCGGGGCCACGGCGTTCGACTGGGACCTCTTCCTGCTCAGCGGCGCCGAGGACGACAGCCGCGGCCCCGACGGCGACCCGCTCACCGCCGACAGCATCCATGCCAGTCCCGACGGCCTGTGGTTCGACCACAACGGCCTGCTGTGGATCCAGACCGACATGAGCGGCAGCCAGCTCGGCAGCGGACCGTTCGGCAACAACCAGATGCTGGTGGCCGACCCGGCCGCGGGCGCGATCAAGCGCTTCCTGGTCGGGCCGTCCGGCTGCGAGGTCACCGGCATCACCGCCACGCCGGACCACCGCACGCTGTTCGTCAACATCCAGCACCCCGGCGAAAGCGGCGGCAGCGCCTGGCCCGGCGGCATGCTCAAGCCGCGCTCGGCCACGGTGGCGGTGACGCGCCGCGACGGCGGCATCGTCGGGACGTAAGGCGAGGAACGAGGAACGAGAGTAGGCCTCTCGTTTCTTGCTCTTTGCGCGCCGATGATCGCGTCGTCATGTCGGTCGCCACGACCGGGTGCCGTGCCTGCAGCGATTCGGAACCAAGAGCAGCGAAGAGGAGGAGCGAGAAACGAGGAGCGCCCGCGCAGCGGCTCTCTCTCGTTCCTCGTTCCTCGTTTCCCGCTCTCAGTTGACCCTCCCAAGCCCCCGTGCTATCACCTGCGCTCCCGCCAGGAGCACACGCATGTCGGATCCCAAGCGCGATTTCGAGCAGGCCGCCAAGGACGTCAAGAGCCTGCCGGAGCGACCCGACAACGACACCCTGCTGCGGCTCTACGCCCTCTACAAGCAGGGCGCCGAAGGCGACGTCAACGGCCCCAAGCCGGGCTTCTTCGATTTCGTCGGCACCGCCAAGTACGAGGCCTGGGCCAAGCTCAAGGGCACGCCGCAGGACGAGGCCATGCGCAAGTACGTCGAGCTGGTGAAGCAGCTGACGGCCTGAGCGCCGCCGCCCTGCCCGGCCGATGGCGCGCGATACCCGCCAACGCATCCTCGACTGCTCGCTTGCGATGTTCAACACGCAGGGCGAGCCCACGGTCACCACCAACCATATCGCCGATGAGCTGGAGATCAGCCCCGGCAACCTGTACTACCACTTCCGCAACAAGGACGACATCATCGAGCAGCTGTTCGCGCGCTTCGAGCAGCGCATGGACGATGCGCTCGCCGGTCCCGGCGACCGCCTGCCGGGCCTGGAGGACGTGTGGCTGCAGCTGCACCTGGTGTTCGAGTGCATCTGGGACTACCGCTTCCTCTATCGCGACCTGCTGGAGATCCTCAGCCGCAACCGCCGCCTGCGGCTGCGCTTCGCGCGGATCCTGCGGCGCGCCGACGAGCGCGCCCGCGAGGTGATGCGCGGCCTGTCGCGCGCCGGGGTGATGCGCGGCTCTGCCGCCGAGCTCGACGCGGTCGGCACCAACCTCCTGGTGGTGGCCACCTTCTGGCTGAACTATGCCGCGGTGCGCGGCGAACAGGACGAGCAGGCGGCGATCCGCGACGGCATCGTGCAGGTACTGATGCTGATCGCGCCGTTCCTGCGCGATGCCGAGCGGGTGCACCTCGACACCCTGACCCAGGCCTACCGGCGTTAGCGCGGAGCGCGCCAGGCAGACGCATCGGCGGCGACCACGATGAACGCGCCGCCGCGCATTGCGAGGGGAAACGACGGCAGAAGGCCTTTTCTACTCGTCCGAGCGCGGTCGGCTGAAGCCCCTCCTACAGGACAACGGGGCGCCTGGGGTTTCGTCCCGTGGCCGTGGCGACGGCAGGCTGCCGTCATCTACCTGTCATTGCACGGACATGCGCCGATCATGCCCCCGCGTTTGAATGGCGCGGCGAATGGGGCGACCGGCGGCGATTGCGCCGGTCCCGCCTGCGCCAGGTCTCTCTCCCCTGATAGCTTCCCCTCCGTTTGCGGGCCCGCGGGCCCGCTTTTTTTGCCTGACGGGGCGCGAAAGACCGCAATCTGGCGCGGCCAAGCGCCGGCGCCGCGAGATCGCCGCGATTTTGTCATTCGGCTGTAACAAAAACATCATTTTATAGCGTCATTCCGCCGGCCACCCTGGCCGCTTCCCACGGAGTCACGCATGAAGATCCAGCGACCGTTCGCCGCAATCGCACTGTCCACCGCCCTTACGCTCGGCCTGGCCGCCTGCCAGGACTCCGGCGAAGGCGGCGCCCCCACCGTCGGCCCGACGCCTGCCGACGCCACCGGCACCACCGCCGGCGACCGCGTCGACGTGCAGATCACCGGCGCCGGCGCCACCTTCATCTATCCGCTGCTGTCGCGCTGGTCGGACGACTACTCCCGTGCGACCGGCGCGCGCATCAACTACCAGTCGATCGGTTCCGGCGGCGGCATCGCCCAGATCAAGGCCGGCACCGTCGACTTCGGCTCCTCCGACAAACCGCTCGCGCCCGAGGAACTGGCCGAGGCCGGCCTGGCGCAGTTCCCGTCCGCGATCGGCGGCGTGGTGCCGGTGGTCAACCTCGACGGCATCGAGCCGGGCCAGCTGCGCCTGACCGGTCCGCTGATCGCCGACATCTACCTCGGCAAGGTCACGACCTGGAACGATCCGGCGATCGCCGCGCTCAACCCCGGCGTCGAGCTGCCGTCGTCGAAGATCAACGTGGTGCACCGTTCCGACGGTTCCGGCACCACCTTCAACTGGGTCAACTACCTGTCGAAGGTGAGCCCGGAGTGGCAGGAACAGGTCGGCGAAGGCACCTCGGTCAGCTGGCCGACCGGCGTCGGCGGCAAGGGCAACGAGGGCGTGGCCGCCTACGTCAAGCAGATCAAGGGCTCGATCGGCTACGTCGAGCTGGCCTACGCCACCCAGAACGGCATGTCCTATGCCGCGATGCAGAACGCCGACGGCCAGTGGGTGCAGCCGAGCGCCGAGAGCTTCCAGGCGGCGGCGGCGAGCGCCGACTGGGCGAACTCGCAGGACTTCAGCCTGGTCATCACCAACGCCCCGGGCGCGGAATCGTGGCCGGTCGCCGCCACCAACTTCATCCTGATGTACAAGCAGCCGAAGAATCCCGAGCGCTCGCAGCAGACGTTGGACTTCTTCAAGTGGGCGCTGGAGAACGGCCAGGCGCAGGCGGACGAGCTGCACTTCGTACCGCTGCCGGCGCCGCTGGTCGAGCAGGTCGAGGCCTACTGGGCGGCCGAGATCCAGGGCTGACCGCAGCATGACGGCCCGCGCCGCGGTTGACCCCGCGGCGCGGGCACGGCATTCCACCTCCCGCCGCCCCGCAGCGAGCCGATGAACGCCACCACGCTCCCGATCGACACGTCCTCGCGCCGCGACGCCGCCGACACCCGGGCCGATCGCGGCTTCCGCTGGCTGGTCACCGCCGCCGGCGTGCTGGTGCTCGTGTCGCTGGGCGCGGCCGCGCTGTCGATGCTGTGGGGCGGGCGGCTGGCGTTCGAGAAGTTCGGCCTCGAATTCCTCTGGCGCGACGCCTGGAACCCGGTGCTGCAGGACTTCGGCGCGCTGGTGCCGATCTACGGCACCCTGGTCACGGCGCTGATCGCGATGGTGATCGCGGTGCCGGTGAGCTTCGGCATCGCCATGTTCCTGACCGAGATCGCGCCGCGCTGGCTGCGCGGGCCGGTGGGCGCGGCGATCGAGCTGCTGGCCGGCATTCCGTCGATCATCTACGGCATGTGGGGCCTGTTCGTGCTGGTGCCGTTCCTCGGCCAGAACGTCTATCCCTGGATCGACGCCAACCTGGGCGGGATCCCGCTGGTCGGCGCCCTGTTCTCCGGCCCGCCGCTGGGCCTGGGCATGGGCACCGCCGGCCTGGTGCTGGCGATCATGGTGATCCCGTTCATCTCCTCGGTGATGCGCGAGGTGTTCCTCACCGTGCCGACCCGGCTCAAGGAATCGGCCTACGCGCTCGGCGCCACCACCACCGAGGTGGTCTGGGACGTGGTGCTGCCCTACACCCGCTCGGCGGTGGTCGGCGGCGTGTTCCTCGGCCTGGGCCGCGCACTGGGCGAGACCATGGCGGTGACCTTCGTGCTCGGCAACGCGCACCGCCTGACCGTGTCGCTGCTGGAACCGGGCAACTCGATCGCGGCGACCATCGCCAACGAGTTCGCCGAGGCCGATTCGCCGATGTACCTGTCCTCGCTGATCGCGCTCGGCTTCGTGCTGTTCCTGGTCACCTTCGTGGTGCTGGCCATCGCCCGGCTGATGCTGCGCCAGCTCAGCCGCCGTGAGGGCAACCTGTGAGCGCCGCCGTCCTCTACCGCAACCGCCGGATCAAGAACCTGGCCGCGCAGGTGCTGGCGGTGCTGGCGACGGTGTTCGGCCTGTTCTGGCTGGTGTGGATCATCTGGACCACGCTGAGCAAGGGCATCACCTCGCTCAACCTCGCCCTGTTCACCGAGATGACCCCGCCCCCGGGCGCCAGCGGCGGCATGCTCAACGCCTTCTTCGGCAGCGCCGTGCTGAGCCTGCTGGGCATCGCCTTCGGCGCCCCGGTCGGGGTGCTGGCCGGCACCTTCCTGGCCGAGTATTCGCAGAAGAGCTGGATCGGCGAGACCGTGCGCTTCGTCAACGACATCCTGCTGTCGGCGCCGTCGATCGTGCTCGGCCTGTTCGTCTACACCCTGGTGGTGGCGCAGATGGGGCACTTCTCGGCGCTGGCCGGCGGCATCGCCCTGGCCTTCATCGTGCTGCCGGTGGTGGTGCGCACCACCGACGAGATGCTGCGGCTGGTGCCGGCGCAGATGCGCGAGGCGGCGCTGTCGCTGGGCGTGCCGCAGTGGAAGGTGATCGTGCAGGTGCTGTACCGCGCCTCGCTGCCGGGCATCGTCACCGGCATCCTGCTGGCGCTGGCGCGCATTTCCGGCGAAACCGCGCCGCTGCTGTTCACCGCGCTCAACAACCAGTACTGGAGCAGCAACCTGCTGGCGCCGATGGCCAACGTGCCGGTGGTGATCTTCCAGTACGCGATGAGCCCGTACGAGAATTGGCATACGCTTGCCTGGGCGGGCGCCTTCATCCTGACCATGTTCGTGCTGCTGGTCAGCCTGGTGGCCCGTGCCATCGTCATGCGCAACCGCATCGTCCAGGACTGAGGCCGCGCCGATGGAAACGACTGGCCGCCACGACAGCAATGCCACCGCCGATCAGCGTACGCCGGCCAAGGCGAAGATCTCCATACCTCCCGTTTCCCGGACACCGGTCATGAACGACGCCCGCATCAACATCGCCAGGCAGGAACGTGCCGCCACCACGGGCACGGAACCCGCACGCGTCAAACTGTCGGCACGCGGCCTGGATTTCTACTACGGCGATTTCCACGCCGTGAAGAACATCAACTTCGACATGCCGGAGAAGCGCGTGACCGCGCTGATCGGCCCCTCGGGCTGCGGCAAGTCCACCCTGCTGCGCGTGTTCAACCGGATCTACGCGCTCTACCCGAAGCAGGAGGCGCGCGGCGAGGTGCTGCTGGACGGCGAGAACATCCTGGCGCCGAAGTACCCGATGAACCGGCTGCGCAGCAAGGTCGGCATGGTGTTCCAGAAGCCGGTGCCGTTCCCGATGACGATCTACGAGAACGTCGCCTACGCCATCCGCCACCACGAGAAGCTGTCGAAGGCGCAGATGAACGAGCGGGTCGAACAGGCGCTGGTGCAGGCGGCGCTGTGGGAGGAGGTCAAGGACAAGCTGGGCCAGAGCGCGCTCGGGCTGTCCGGCGGCCAGCAGCAGCGGCTGTGCATCGCCCGCGCGATCGCGCTGCGCCCGGAGGTGCTGCTGCTGGACGAGCCCACCTCGGCGCTCGACCCGATCTCCACCAGCCGCATCGAGCAGCTGATCGAGGAGCTCAAGCGCGACTACACCATCGTCATCGTCACCCACAACATGCAGCAGGCCGCGCGCGTGTCCGACTACACCGCCTTCATGTACCTGGGCGACCTGGTGGAGCACGATACGACCGAGACGATCTTCTCGAACCCGTCGAAGCAGCAGACCGAGGATTACATTACGGGGCGGTTCGGGTAGGAGCCGTGATTGGTGATTCGTGATTGGTGATTCGCAACAGCAACAGCAAAAGCAACCGCCACGATCGCCTCCGCTTCTTCGAATCACCAATCACGAATCACCAATCACCAACCCAAGAATCACGGACATCCCATGAGCCTTCAGCCCCACGACCACATCGTCAAGAGCTACGACGAAGAGCGCCAGCGGCTGCTGGGCGAGATCCTGCGCATGGGCGAGATGTCGGCGGCGCAGCTGGAAGCGGCGCTGGACGTGGTGGAGCGCCGCGACGACAAGGCCGCCGAACGCATCATCGGCAACGACGACGCGATCGATACGCTGGAGAAGGAAGTCAGCCACGACGTGATGAAACTCGCGCTGCGCGGACCGATGGCACGCGACCTGCGCGAGATCCTCGCCGCGCTGCGGGTGTCCTCCGACATCGAACGCATCGGCGACTACGCCGCCAACGTCGCCAAGCGCTCGACCGCCCTCAACCAGTCACCGCCGCTGCCGCACACCCGCGGCCTCAACGTGCTCGGCCAGCTGGCGGTGAGCCAGGTCCGCGACGTGCTCGAAGCCTATCGCGACAACGACGCCGAAGCGGCGCAGCGGGTCCGCGACCGCGACGCCGAACTCGACGCGCTCTACACCGGCCTGTTCCGCGAACTGCTGACCTACATGATGGAGGATGCGCGCTCGATCACGCCCTGCACGCACCTGCTGTTCATGGCCAAGAACCTGGAACGCATCGGCGACCATGCCACCAACATCGCCGAGAACATCTGGTTCCTGGTCCACGGCGACGACGCCCTGCCGCCGCGCGAGAAGCGCGACGAGACCAACACCGTCAGCTGACGCCGCTAACGCGGACTTAACGCCGTCCGATTCACGCTTTGCGCACACCCGAAATCCATGCCGATGCGCGTTTGGGGTGTGCCGGCGTGCGGCTTTCGCACGTAGACTCGCGGCGATCGAGGGCGCTTCGTGCCGCATTCCCGCGCGGCGCGCCCCATCGGCGGAGGCTGGCCGCCACCGGACCTCGGGCGCTCCGGCCCCGGCAACGGCGCTAGACTCCATACCCACCCGCGGGCGATGGCCCGCACCGCCCCAGGAGATTGCACATGTCCCGTTCCGACCAGAAACCCGTCGCCGTCGCCATCGGTACCGCGCTCGCCGGCGGCCTGCTGCTCTCCGGCTCCGCCTTCGCCATGACCCCGCTCGCCCAGGGCTACCTGCTCGGTGCCCAGGAAGCCGCCACGGCCGGAGCCGACAAGGCGCGCGAGGGCAAGTGCGGCATGGAGCGCGTCGACGGCGATGGCGACGGCCGGATCTCGGCGGCCGAGTTCGACGCCGCGCATCCGGACAAGGCCGAGAAGTTCACCGACATCGACGCCAACGGCGACGGCTTCATCGACGCCGCCGAACACGATGCCCACCATTCCGCCAAGGGCGACATGGAAGGCAAGTGTGGCGAAGGCAAGTGCGGCGGCGCCGTCTGAGGCATCCGCGCCGCGTGCCCGCAGACCCGGGCACGCGGCGCATCGGCTGAACCCGATGGCCGCACCGCTCGCTCCCGCCAGCGCCGGGCTCGGACTGCGGCGCGGCCTGCTGCCGTCGCTGCAGGCCGCCTCGCGCGACGACTTCGATTTCCTCGAGTGCGCGCCGGAGAACTGGATCGGCGTCGGCGGGCGCCTGGGCGCCGCGTTCGAAGGCCTGGCCGCGCGCCATCCGCTGACCTGCCACGGGCTGTCGCTGTCGCTCGGCGGCGTCGAGCCCCTGGACGAGACCTTCCTGCGGCGCCTGCGCGATTTCCTCGACCGCCACCGGGTGACGCTGTACAGCGAGCACCTGAGCTGCTGCGCCGACGACGGCCAGCTCTACGACCTGATGCCGGTACCGTTCACGGAGGCCTCGGTGAAGAACGCCGCGGCGCGCATCCGCCATGTGCAGGATGCGCTCGGCCGGCGTATCGCGATCGAGAACGTGTCCTACTACGCCGCGCCCTACCAGGCGATGGCGGAGGCCGACTTCATCCTCGCCGTGCTCGAGCAGGCCGATTGCGATCTGCTGCTGGACGTCAACAACGTCCACGTCAACGCGATCAACCACGGCTACGACGCCGCCGACTTCCTGGCGCGGATGCCGGCCGAGCGCATCGCCAGCTATCACGTCGCCGGCCACTACGACGAGGCCGACGACCTGAAGATCGATACCCACGGCGCGGCGGTCATCCCCGAGGTCTGGGACCTGCTGCGCCAGGCCTACCGGTTGCACGGCGTGCGCCCGACCCTGCTCGAACGCGACTTCAACTTCCCGCCGTTCGCCGACCTGGTGGCGGAGGTGCGGCGCATCCGCGCCATGCAGCCTTCTCCGACGCAACGAAACACGGGCCGTCGCCACGGCTTTCGCCAATGAATAGCCGCGCCGCGCCAGGCAGCACTTTCCGACCCAGCGAAACACGGCCCGTCGCCACGGGCCACGCCAATGAATAGCCGCACCAAGCAGCCTCTTTCACCGCAATGACCCACGCACCGCCGGCCATGCCCGACCCTTCCGACACCCTGCGCGCGCAGCAGTTCGCACTGGCGCGGCACCTGCGCGATCCGGAACGCCATCCCCCGCCGCCGGGCATCGAGGACCGCCGCCTGGCGGTCTACCGCAACCTGTTCCACGACAACATCCGCAGCCTGCTCTCCGGCAATTTCCCGGTGATCCGGCGCACCCTGGGCGAAGACGGCTGGCGTGCGCTGGTGCGGGAGTTCTTCGCCCGCCACCGCAGCCGCACGCCGTTGTTCACCGAGATCGGGCGCGAGTTCGTCCGTTTCCTCGAGGGCCGCGCCGGCGACGCCGCGGACGATCCGCCCTGGCTGCCCGAACTGGCGCACTACGAATGGGTCGAGCTGGCGCTGCAGATCTCCGAGGCGGAACTCGAGGACGTCGCGTTCGACCCGCTCGGTGACATGGCGCATGCCGCGGAGACGCTGCTCGACCGCGCCCCCGTGCTGTCGCCGCTGGCATGGCCGCTGGCCTACCGCTGGCCGGTGCACCGCATCGGCCCGGGCCACCAGCCGCGGACGGTGCCGGAGAACCCGACGCTGCTGCTGTTGCACCGTGAGCCGGACGGCCGCGTGCGGTTTTCCGAACTCAGTCCGCTGGTGCACCGGCTGGTCGAGCGCCTGGGCCAGCACCCGGCGGCGAGCGGCCGCGAGCAGTTGCGCGCGTTGGCGGTCGAGGCGGGCGCCGGCGACGCCGAGCCGTTCCTGGCGGAAGGCGCGGCCCTGATGGTGCGGATGGCCTCGACCGGCGTGATCGCCGGAACGCGAGCACCGCAGGCCGGCGCGTGAGGGCGACGCACCGGCGCAATCACGCCCTTTGTGGGAGCGACGGCAGTCGCGATGCCGGGACGCCATTGGACCCATCGGAAATCGCGGACCGGGAGCGGGCTTGGTCTCGCACGCATCGGCATCGTTTCTTGTGCGCGGGCGTCGCGACTGCCGTCGCTCCCACAAGCAACGGATCGATCCACAGAAGGCCCGGCGCGCGCACAAGGGCGGCGGGCCGGTACTCCAGCGACGAGCGCTATCGGGCTCCCCCCGCGCCAGCGCGGCCGAGCCACTTGCGCGTCATGCGCCGCAGCGATGCATCGATGGCGGAGTCGTCCGCCAGGGCCTCGAGGTCGCGCCAGGCCAGTGCGTGCGATTCCTCGCTGACCACGAAGGTTTCGTCGTCGCCGGCGCGGATCACGTAGCGCACGTCGTAGTGCCAGTGCGCCGGCACGCCCTTGTGCTCGGGAATCCGGTGGCGGTCGAGATCGAAGATCCCCGGCTCGAGCGTCAGCCCCGACAGCCCGGTCTCCTCCTCGGCCTCGCGCAACGCGACCCGGGCCAGGTCGCGGTCGCCGTCGGCATGGCCGCCCGGCTGCAGCCACAGCCCGAGCTTGCGGTGGTGGGTCAGCAGCGTGCGGCGGCCGTCGCCGCTGAGCAGCAGCGCCGAGGCGGTGAAGTGTCCGTCCAGCCGCTCGCGCACGAACGGATCCTGCCGCGCGTCGCCGGCCAATGCGATGAACAGGGCTGCGCGTTCCGCCTCCCCGGGCCAGCGCGCGGCATAGTCGTCGAAGGCCGCCAGCAGGGCGGAAGGCGAGTCGGGGGGCGGATTCATGCTGCGCTGCCGCAATCGCGTCGGGAGGGGCCGCAGTCTAGCGTGCGCTAGCACCCGGCCGCGATCGCCGCTTGTGATCGCCTGCGTGCTTTGGCAAGGTACGGCAGCCGCATCGAGCGGCCACGCCAGGCCAGGGGACCGAATCAACTTGCGCATCAGCATCTCCGAGCACGCCCGTCGTCCGGATATCCGGACCCCGTGTCCCGCGCCACGCGAGGGATCCGCATGAGGGCAGCCGGCCGCGCGCTCGCCGGCCTCTGCGCGCTGTCGTCCACCGCCACCGTGCACGCGGCCCCGCCGGCGGAAACCGGCCTGGACGAAGCCATCAACAACGCCTTCGCCCCGGTCGCCGACGCGGTGTCGTGGCTGGTGTTCTATCCGGTCCCGATCGGCTTCGGCGCCAGCCTGCCGTTCGTGGTGCTGTGGCTGCTGATCGCGGCATCCGCGTTCACGCTGTACTTCCGCTTCATCAACGTGCGCGGGTTCGCCCAGGGTTATCGCCTGATCCGCGGCGACTTTTCGCGCAAGGACGATCCGGGCGAGGTCACCCATTTCCAGGCGCTGGCCACGGCGCTGTCGGGCACCGTCGGCCTGGGCAACATCGCCGGCGTCGCCATCGCCATCAGCATCGGCGGGCCCGGCGCGACCTTCTGGATGATCGTCGCCGGCCTGCTCGGCATGAGCTCCAAGTTCGCCGAGTGCACGCTGGGCGTGAAGTACCGGCGCATCAACGCCGACGGCACCGTGTCCGGCGGCCCGATGTACTACCTCAGCCGCGGCATCGCCGAGCAGCGCCCGTCGCTGGCGGGGCTGGGCAAGGTGCTGGCGGTGGTGTTCGCGATCTGCTGCATCGGCGGCTCGCTCGGCGCCGGCAACATGTTCCAGTCCAACCAGAGCTTCCAGCAGATGCTGCAGGTCAGCGGCGGCGCCGACAGCTGGCTGGCCGGCAAGGGCTGGCTGTTCGGCCTGGTGATGGCGGTGCTGGTGGCGGGGGTGATCATCGGCGGGCTGAAGTCGATCGCGCGCGTGACCGGCAAGCTGGTGCCGGTGATGGCGGTGCTGTACTTCGCCTGCGGGCTGTACATCATCATCGCCGACATCGGCAATGTCGGCCCGGCGTTCCGCGCCATCTTCGACGGCGCGTTCACGCCCGAGGCCGGCTACGGCGGCTTCATCGGCGTCCTGATCCAGGGCTTCCGCCGCGCCGCCTTCTCCAACGAGGCCGGCGTCGGCTCGGCGGCGATCGCGCACTCGGCCTCGCGCACCAACGAGCCCGCTTCGGAAGGCTTGGTGGCGCTGTGGGAGCCGTTCATCGACACCGTGGTGATCTGCACCATGACCGCGCTGGTGATCGTGATCACCGGCATGTACCAGGTCGACGGCGTCGGCGACGGCGTGCAGCTGACCTCGATGGCCTACGCTTCGGTGCTGTCGTGGTTCCCGTACCTGCTGGCCGTCTCGGTGTTCCTGTTCGCGTTCTCGACGATGCTGGCGTGGTCGTACTACGGGGAGAAGGCGGCTTGCTACCTGCTCGGCGAATCGCGGCCGGTGGCGCTGGGCTACAAATTGCTGTTCTGCGCGTTCGTGGTGATCGGCGCGTCCAGCAACCTCGGCGTGGTGATGGACTTCTCCGACGCCATGATCCTGGTGATGTCGGTGCCCAACCTGATCGGCGTGTACCTGCTGGCGCCGGTGGTGCGGCGCGAGGTCGAGCACTACCTGGCACGGGTGCGCGGCGGCGAGATCCGCAACTACCGCCGCCAGCCGCTGCCCTCCTGAGATCGACCGACGCATGAACCGGCCCGTTTCGCGCGAACCCTCCCTGCTGCAGGCGCTCACGCCGCTGCTGTTGCTGGTGGCGATGCTGGCCACGGCGGTCTACCTGTACGCCGACGACGCCTCGTACGGCGCCAACCAGATCGCGCTGCTGCTGGCGGCCGGCATCGCGGCCCTGGTCGGGCTGCGCAACGGCATGCGCTGGCAGGAGATCCAGGACAGCCTGGTGCAGGGCGTCGCGCTGGCGGTGGTGCCGATCTTCATCCTGCTGGCGGTCGGCGCGCTGATCGGCACCTGGATCCTCAGCGGCACCGTGCCGACGTTGATCGTCTACGGCATGCAGCTGCTGCATCCGGCGTACTTCTACCCCGCCGCTTGCCTGATCTGCGCCATCGTCGCCATCGCCATCGGCAGTTCGTGGACGGTGGCCGGCACCCTCGGCGTGGCCCTGATCGGCGTGGCCCAGGGCCTGGACATGTCGCTGCCGATCACCGCCGGCGCGGTGATCTCCGGCGCCTACTTCGGCGACAAGATGTCGCCGCTGTCGGACACCACCAACATCGCCCCGGCCGCGGCCGGCAGCGAGCTGTTCGCGCACATCCGCCACATGATCTGGACCACCGGGCCGAGCATCGCCATCGCGCTGGTGCTGTTCACCCTGATCGGCCTGGGGGGCGGCGGCCGCGGCGAAGGCGCCGAGGCCTTCGGCGACCTGCCTGCGGTGCTCGGCGCGCAGTTCGATCTCGGTTGGTACCTGCTGATCCCGATGGCGGTGGTGTTCACGCTGGCGGTGCTCCGCTTTCCCGCCTACCCGACGATCCTGATCGGTGCCCTGCTCGGGGCGGTGTTCGCGGTGGTCTTCCAGCCGGAGGCGGTGCTGGCACTGGCCGACCGCTCCGACCTGTCGCGGCCGATGACCCTGCTGTCCGGCGCCTGGACCGCGCTGTTCAACGGCTATCGGGCCGAGACCGGCAATGCCGCGGTCGACGAGCTGCTCAGCCGCGGCGGCATGATCAGCATGCTCAACACGGTCTGGCTGATCGTCTGCGCGATGGGGTTCGGCGCGACGATGGAGAAGACCGGGCTGCTGGAGCGGATGATCCGCAGCGTGCTCAAGGCGGCGAAATCGACCGGTTCGCTGATCGCCGCGACCCTCGGCACCGCGATCGGCGCCAATGCCGTGGCCGCCGACCAGTACATGGCGATCGTGCTGACCGGCCGGCTGTTCCAGCCCGAGTACCGCCGCCGCGGGCTGGCGCCGGTGAACCTCTCGCGCGCGCTCGAGGACGCCGGCACCATCACCTCGCCGCTGGTGCCCTGGAACACCTGCGGCGCCTACATGGCGGCGACCCTGGGCGTGGCCACGCTCGACTACCTGCCCTACGCGTTCTTCAACCTCGTCAGCCCGCTGGTGGCGACGGTGCTGGCCTACGCCGGCTTCAAGATCCTGCGGGTGCCGCCACAACCGGACGCGGAAGCGGCCGCCGCAACACCCATGGCACCCGCCCCGCCCGTCCACGCGCGCGACTGACCCACTCCCGATCCAAGCACTCTTTCGGACTCCGACATGGACAAGACCTCGATCCACGGCATGTGGTCCTCGCGCCTGATGTTCATCCTCGCCGCGACCGGTTCCGCGGTCGGCCTGGGCAACATCTGGCGCTTCCCCTACATGACCTCGGACAACGGCGGCGGCGCCTTCGTGCTGGTGTACCTGGGCTGCATCCTGCTGGTCGGGCTGCCGATCCTGATGGCCGAGATCCTGATCGGCCGCCATGGCCGGGTGAGCCCGGTCAACACCCTGCGCGGCCTGGCGCGCGAGAGCGGGGTCAGCCGCGGCTGGGTCGGCATCGGCTGGATCGGCATCGTCGCCGGCATCCTGATCCTGAGCTTCTACAGCGTGGTCGCGGGCTGGACCCTGCACTACACCTTCCTCTACGTGAAACAGCTGTTCGGCGGCGCGCCGATCAGCGACCCGGGCGCGACGTTCGCCGCGCTGCTCGGCGATCCGCTGGAGCTGACCTTCTGGCACGCCGCCTTCATGCTGCTGACGGTGGGAGTGGTCGCGCTCGGCGTGGAGAAGGGCCTGGAGCGCGCGGTGCGCTTCCTGATGCCGGCCCTGTTCGTGCTGCTGCTGCTGCTGGTGGTCTACGGCATGACCACCGGGTACATGGGACAGGCCGCGGCCTTCCTGTTCCGCCCGGACTGGTCGGTGATCGACGGCGGCACCTTCCTGCGGGCGATGGGCCAGGCGTTCTTCACCCTCAGCCTGGGCATGTGCACGATGATGACCTACGGCGCCTACCTGCCGAAGGGCATCTCGATCCCACGCGTCGGCGTCGCGGTGGCGCTGACCGACACCTGCGTGGCGCTGCTGGCGGGCCTGGCGATCTTCCCGGTGGTGCTGTCGTTCGGGCTCGACCCGGCCGGCGGCGGCCCCGGCCTGATCTTCACCTCGCTGCCGCTGGCGTTCGAGGCGATGCCGTTCGGGATCCTCTACGGGCTGGCGTTCTTCGGCCTGCTTGCGGTGGCCGCATGGACCTCGTCGATCTCGCTGCTGGAGCCGGCGACCGCGTTCCTGGTGGAGCGGTTCGGCGTCAAGCGCCGCAAGCGCGCGGCCATCGCGATCGCCAGCCTGTCGTGGGTGCTCGGCCTGCTGTCGGTGCTGTCGCTCAACCGGCTGTCCGGGGTGCGGATCCTCGGGCGCGACATCATGACCTTCATCGAGTTCATCGCCAACGACCTGATGCTGCCGCTGGGCGGACTGCTGATCGCGCTGTTCGCCGGCTGGGCGCTCAACCGCACCATCCTGCGCGAGCAGCTGCCGGACATGCCGGAGGCCCTGTTCCTCGTCTGGCGCTGGCTGATGCGCGTGGTGGCGCCGCTGCTGGTGCTGATCGTGCTGGTGCGGGCGGTGGTGTGAAGGCCGGGATTGGTGATTCGTGATTAGTGATTCGTAAAAAGCGGAAGGCAGGCTTCGCCGCCATCCCAGCGCATGCTGGATCCGGTCGGCTCTTGCGAATCACGAATCACCAATCACGGATCCCGGCTTTCGAGCTAGACTTTCCAGCATGAGCGCCGTGCCCCTGCCCTACGACCATCACCGCCTGTGCGAGCTGGCCGGCGAGCTCATCGTCAACGTGCGCGAGCTGGCGGCGCACGGCTGGACGCCGGCCACCAGCAGCAACTTCTCGCACCGGCTGGACGCCCGCCACGCCGCCATCACCGTCTCCGGCCGCGACAAGGGCCGGCTGCGCGAGAGCGACATCATGGTGGTCGACCTCGACGGCGCGGCCGTCGGCAGCGAGCACCAGCCGTCGGCCGAGACCCTGCTGCACACGCAGCTGTACCGGCGTTTCGACGACGTCGGCTGCATCCTGCACACCCATTCGCACAACCAGACGGTCGCCTCGCGCCTGTACGCCGGCGCCGGACACGTGCGCCTGGAGGGCTACGAGCTGCTCAAGGCCTTCGCCGGCAACACCACCCACGAGGCGGCGATCGACGTACCGGTACTGCCCAACAGCCAGGACATGGCCACGCTGGCGGCGCAGGTCGACGCCCTGCTCGACCGGCAGACGCTGTGGGGCTACCTGATCGACGGCCACGGCCTGTACGCCTGGGGGCGGGACACGGCCGAGGCGCGCCGGCACCTGGAGGCGTTCGAGTTCCTGCTCGGCTGCGAGCTGGAGCTGCGCCGGCTGACCGGGCATTAAGCCGGGCAGGTGCGGTTCACCACCCCTTGCGGGAGTGGCGGCGGCATGCCGCCGCCGGGAAGTCGCGACATGGTCTTACAGGTCGCGGCGCCGTTTGCATGGGTGTCTGCAAGGTTGCGGGCATCGCGACTTCCGTCGCCCCCGCGAGGGCATGGAGAGGCAACTTGCGTTTCGGCAGCACCAGCCTCATGTTTCCACCCGTTGCCTCGAAGCCAGGAGACACCGCCATGAGCCGACTGCGCATCTTCGCCGAAGACGCCCCGCAGACCCCCGAGCTGGTCACCCACGACGGCGACGAGATCGCGCGCGAGCTGCGGAAGATCGGCGTCGCCTTCGAACGCTGGCAGGCGGCGCAGCCGATCGCCGCCGGCGCCAGCCAGGACGAGGTGATCGCCGCCTACCGCGCCGATATCGACCGCCTGGTCGCCGAGCGCGGCTTCACCAGCGTCGACGTGATCAGCATCGCGCCGGACAACCCGAAGAAGGAGGAACTGCGCGGCAAGTTCCTCGAGGAGCACTTCCACAAGGAGGACGAGGTGCGCTTCTTCGTCGCCGGCTCGGGCCTGTTCACCCTGCACGTCGACGGCAGGGTGTACGAGATCGAGTGCGTCAAGGACGACCTGATCGCGGTGCCCGACGGCACCACCCACTGGTTCGACATGGGCCCGGAACCGAACTTCGTCGCGATCCGCTTCTTCCAGCAGCCGGACGGCTGGATCGGCCATTTCACCGGCTCCGACATCGCGCAGCACTTTCCGCGGTATGAAGGCCGGGATTAGTGATTCGTGATTGATGATTCGCAAAAGCAAAAACCGTCGTTCCAGCATAGGCTGGGACTCATCTTCGCCGTGCAGCAAGGCAAAATGGATCCCAGCTTGCGTTGAGGATGACGGTCCCGCCTTTCGCTTTTTGCGAATCACCAATCACGAATCACCAATCACGAAACAATGATCATCCTCACCGACATCGAAGGCACCACCAGCAGCATCTCGTTCGTCAAGGACGTGCTGTTCCCCTACGCCCGCCGCGAGCTGCCGCGCTTCGTGCACCTGCACGGCGCCGAGCCCGAGGTGCGGCAGTGGCTGGACACGGTGGCCACCGACCTGGGAGGCGCCTGCCAGGACGACGTGATCGTCGAGGCGCTGCAAGGCTGGATCGACCAGGATCGCAAACACACCGCGCTCAAGGCGCTGCAGGGGCTGCTGTGGGCGCAGGGCTACCGCAACGGCGACTATGCGGCGCACGTCTATCCCGACGCCGCCACGGCGCTGCGGCGCTGGCACCGGGCCGGGCGCCGGCTGGCCGTCTACTCGTCGGGTTCGGTCGGCGCGCAGAAGCTGTTCTTCGCCCACTCCGAGGCCGGCGACCTGACGACGCTGTTCGACGCCTACTTCGATACCGAGACCGGCGGCAAGCGCGAGGCGACCAGCTACGCCCGGATCGCTGCGGCGCTGGAGTGCTCCCCGGACGGGCTGCTGTTCCTGTCCGACGTGGTGGAGGAACTCGACGCCGCGCGCGAAGCCGGCCTGCGCACCGTGCTGGTCGATCGGCGTGAGGACTATCCGCAGCCGCGCACCGGCGAGGCCACGCACGGGCACGCGCGGATCGAGCGCTTCGATCAGCTGGAGCCCGTCTGACCCATGCCGTTCCTTCGCCGCCTCCTGCTCGGCTGCCTGGCCTTGGCGGCATTCGCGTCTCCGGGCCACGCAGGCGCGCAGGCCGGCCATGCCACCACCGAGAGGAGCACACCGATGCCGACGCCCTCCGCTACGCCGCCCCGCTACGGCCTCATCGGCACCATGCGCACCAAACCCGGGCAGCGCGACGCCGTGGTCGCGCTGTTGCTGCGCGATGTCGACGATCTCAGCGCCGTCGGCTGCCATCTCTACCTGGTCGGCCTCGATCAGGAGGATTCCGACCTGATCCGGGTGGTCGAGGTCTGGGACTCGAAGGACGCGCATCGCGCCTCGCTGCAGCTGCCTGGCGTGCGCGCCACCATCGCCGAGGCGATGCCGCTGCTGACCGGTGAATTCACCCGGACGGAATTTCCCGCGGTCGGCGGCCTCGGCCTCTCGGAATGAAGCGGGCGCTGCATGTCGCCGCCGTCGGCGGCGGCCTGTGCATCGCCGCAGCCGCGTGGGCGCTGCCGTTCGCCTCGGCGCAGGCGGCCGACGAGAGCATCGCCGACCGGGACCGGCGCCTGATCCAGGCCGAAGTCGCGGCGCTGCCGGCGCAGCGCCCGGGGCGCCCCGACCTCTACGTCGTCGGTTTTGCCGGCGACGGCTACGAGGACGTGTTCCGCAACGAGGTACGCTACCTCGAGACGCTGGCCTCGGCGCGCCTCGGCGCGGACCGGCGCGTCGTCTCGCTGATCAACCACCCCGACAGCCTCGGGGATGCGCCGCGACCGCTGGCCACGCTCGACAACCTGCGCCTGGCGCTGGCCGGCATCGGCCAGGCGATGGACCGGGACGAGGACCTGCTGTTGTTGTTCATGACCAGCCACGGCACCGAGGAGCACGACCTGATCGTCGCGCTCGAGCCGATGGTCGACGACGTCATCCTTCCGGACGAGCTGCGCGCCGCGCTCGACGAGGCCGGCATCCGCAACCGCGTCCTGGTGGTCTCGGCCTGTTTTTCCGGCGGCTTCCTGCCGGCGCTGCGGGGTCCGGACGCGCTGGTGATCACCGCGGCACGTGAGGACCGCACTTCGTTCGGTTGCGGCGTCGAATCCAGCGTCACTTACTTCGGCCACGCGTGGCTGGTGGATGGCCTCAACCGGCACACCAGCTTCATCGGCGCGTACGACGAGGCCACCCGCCGGATCGCCCAGCGCGAACGCGAGGACGGCTTCGAGCCGTCATTGCCGCAGATCGCGGTCGGCGCGCGCATCGGCAGGCGCCTGCAGGCGTGGCAGGCGCTGCTGCCGCCGGCGGCGCCGGTGCCCTACCCGTCGGACCTCTGACCTGCGCGGCTTGTCCGGCGCGATGTCCGGGACTCGCCGGCAGGGCGCGACGCCAACGCCGCGACACACGGCCCGGCACCGTAGAGCGGAGCTTGCTCCGCTGCTCTCGGCTCCGGAGCCAACGCAGCCGAGCAAGCTCGGCTCTACGATTCCTGGCTCCGAAGCACGCATGGCGATGCGGGCTCGGAAGCCCGTGCAGCGGAGCAAGCTCCGCTCTACGGGAGCGTTGGCGCATCGTTCGTCGAGCAGCCAGCCACATCTCCCAGGCCGAGGCATCGCGGAACAGGCGAACCGACGGGTCGCTCGGCTATCCGGCGGTCACGCGATCACTCCGTCGCGTCGAGCAGGCGATACGACGTCGACGCGCGACGTTCGCCGTGCCGGTGATCGAATGCGCGCACCTCGACGACGTGTTCGCCGGTCTCCAGCGTGGTCGGCAGTGCGCCGCGCCACAGGTGGGTCGAGGGCACGGCCTCGGGCGAACGGTCGAAGCCGCGCAACGATTCGGCGAGGTCGTCGCGCGCGTTCTCGACGCTCAGCCACGGGTCCGGCGCCGCCACCTTGCGCATCGGCTGCCACTCGCGCCCGCCGACGCGGAACTCGACGCGGGTATCGTCGCGCCCCATGTAGACGTTGGCGTAAACGCCCCAGGCCGGATAGGCGCCGCGGCGCAGCGCCCGCGGCGCATGCAGGTGCATCGCGGCGGTGCGCGCGCCGTCACCCTCGGGCAGGCGCGCGGGGTGCCAGTCCAGGGCGTACTCGCCGTCGTCGAACACGCGCAAGGTGGCATGGCCGTTGGGCGTGCCGTCGGCCATGGTGGCGTCCGGAATGCCGGCGGCATCGGCGGCGCCCGACCAGAAGGAGCCGCTGGCCGCGCCGACGTTGAACTCGTGCAGCGGAGCCGCGCCCCGCCAGCCCGTATCGGCATCGTGGAAGTACTGCCGCAGCCGGTGCTGGTGCCCGCTCAGCACCAGCACGTGCGGGAAATCGCGCAGCAACGCGAACAGGCGCTCGCGATCGGCACGGCGAAAGGTCTCGGCATTCGCATCGGTATCGAACAGCGGGATGTGCACCATCAGCACCAGCAGGCGGTCGCGCGCGACCGTCGGCAGGTATGCTTCCAGGAACGCGAACTGCGCCTCGCGCAGCCCGCCGACGTAGGCCGGCCGCTCGCCCGGCCGGTAGACCACGTCGTCCAGCCCCACGAACGTCGCCCGCGGTTCCTCCCAGGCGAAGCTGTCGGGCCCGTAGACGCCGCGGAAGGTGCGCAGCGAATCCTCGTCGCGCGCCGCCTCGAAGTCCAGGTCGTGGTTGCCGGCGACGTGCAGCCAGGGCACGCCGAGCAGAGCCGTTGCCCGGTTGAGCTCCGGGTACAGCGAAAGGTCGTCGTTGGCGACGTCGCCGAGCGTCACCCCGAGCATGGCGCGATGACGGTCCTGCAACGGGCGCACGATGTCGTCGAGGTAGTAACCGACCTGCTTGCGGGTGGCGGCCTGCGGGTCGGCGAACACCAGCACCTCGAGCGCGTCGTCCGGCGAATCGGGAGCGGGCAGGAGCAGGAAATCGCAGCCGGCGCCCTCCCCGGCCGCCGGCCGCCAGAAGTCCGGCAGGCCGTCGTCGCGAAGCGGCAACGCATGGCCCGGCGCCTTGATCACGAAGACCGGACCCCGGGCCGGGCCGGGCAGCCGCCAGCGGCCGGCGGCGTCGGCGACCGCCACCTGGCGGCCGTCGGACACCCGTACGCCCGGTGCGCCCCGGTCCGGCCGGCCATCGCCGTCTCCGTCGACGCCCACGGTCCCGGCGTCGCACGCCAGCAACGGCCAGGACGCCGCCCACAGCAGCACCGGCCACAGCATCCATCGCATCGCAGTCCCCACTTCCGGCTCCGGCATTCGGGCCTGGATTATGCCCGGCGTCGGTGCAATTCCGGCAAGGCTGGACTAACCTCGCACTGGACGGGGGATCCGCTCCAGCGGCCCGGGGAAGCAATGATGGCTCAGCACGCGATTCTGGCGCGATTGTGGTCCGGGGCCGGCGCCATCCTGCTGCTCGCCGTCCTGTCCTCCGGGGATGCGCGCGCCGCCGCCGTGGAACTGCCGTCCGCCGCCGATCGCGTCAGCCTGACCACGCATCTGTCCTATCGCCACGACGCCGAGGCCGACGACCGCGTCGACGGCGCGTTCGCGCGCGCCGCGCGCGGCGAGTTCCGGCCGCTGCCCGCGGGCGCCGCATTCGGCTTCCAGCGCGGCGCCTTCTGGTTCCACGCGCCGCTGGTCAACCGCAACGCCGACGAACGGCGCTGGCTGCTGGTGCAGGAATACCCGCTCAGCGATCGCATCGACGTCTATCTGCGGCACGCCGACGGCCGGGTGCTGCACCAGGCCGGCGGCGACCACCTGCCCTTCGACCAGCGCAGCGTGCGCTACCGCCATCCGAATTTCCTGCTCGACCTGCCGCCGGGCGAACCCGTCGAACTGCTGGTGCGGGTGGAAAGCCAGAGTTCGATGCAGGTGCCGCTCGAGCTCTACACCCCGGGCGCCTTCATCGAACTCTCGCGCGACGCCCAGCTGGCGATCGGCCTGTACTACGGGATCCTGGTGGCACTGTTCTTCTACAACCTGGTGCTGTGGCTGTCGCTGCGCGACGCCAGCTATTTCTGGTACCTGTTCCACATCAGCGCGTTTGGCCTCGTGCTGTTCACCCTCAACGGCCTCGGCTTCGAGTACCTGTGGCCGGACTCGCCCTGGCTCGCCGACCGCATGGTCCCGTTGTCGATCTGCCTGGCGCTGGTGGCCATGCAGCAGTTCGCGCGGACGTTCCTCGAACTGCCGCAGCGCTGGCCGCGCGGCAACCTGATCAGTCTCGCGGTGATCGCCTTTTTCGTGCTGTTCGGCGTCGCCTCGGCCTGGCTGCCCTACCGGATCTCCACCCCGGTCGCCTCGCGCGCGGTGCTGGTGGGGTTGATCTGGATCGTGGTCGCCACCGTGTACGTGCTGCGCCGCGGCTATGCGCCGGCGAAACTGCTGCTGCTGGCGTGGGCGATGTTCCTGCTGGGGACGGCGGTGTTCACGCTGCTGGCGTTCGGCGTGCTGCCCAAGAACTTCGCCACCGAGTACGGCGTGCAGATCGGTTCGGCGCTGGAGATGCTGCTGCTCTCGATCGCGCTGGGCTATCGCTACGCGGCGTTGCGCAACGAGAACGAACGCATCGTCAACGACGCACGCCTGCTGCTCGAGCGCAAGGTCGCCCAGCGCACGCAGGAGGTGCGCAGCGCGCTGATGCAGCTGGAGGAGGCCCACGCGCGGCTGCGCGACTCCAGCCGCCGGGACGGCCTGACCGGCCTGTACAACCGGACCTGGTTCCACGAAGCCTTCGAACGCATGCTGGAGGAGGCGCGCGAAGGACAGCATCCGCTGTCGCTGCTGATGATCGACCTGGACCACTTCAAGGCGATCAACGACCGCCATGGCCACCTGGTCGGCGACGAATGCCTGCGCTGGGCCGCGCGCCGGGTCGGCAAGGCCCTGCGCCCGCACGAGGCGCTGCTGGCGCGCTTCGGCGGCGAGGAGTTCGTGGTCGCGCTGCCGGCGCACGACCTGCCGGCAGCCGTCGCGATCGCCGAGGAAATCCGCCAGGCGCTGGTGAAGGCGCCCTGCGAGGCGCAGGGCCATGCGATCCGCATTTCCGCCAGCATCGGCGTGCACACCGTCAGCACCGAGGCCCTGGCCGATGCCGACGACGCGCTGGAGGTGGCCGACCGGGCGCTGTACGCGGCCAAGGCGAACGGGCGCGACTGCATCCGTACTTCCATCAGCGCAGCCTGAGATCCGGGACACCGTTCGATCGTCGCATGCATGGCAGCCCCCCTTGAAAAGGGGGGCAGGGAGGATTTGCAGGGCGCCCCGCCAAGCCAAGGCAAGAGCAAATCCCCCTTCTTCGAAGGGGGAAGGACATCATGCCAAGCGTGAGATCGACCGGGCCGGGGAACCTCTGGGCAATGACGCCACTTCGGGCTCAAGCCGTTCGCCGCTCCTCCAGGACCCGTTCCAGATCGGCCAGTCCGAGCCCGCGCGAACGCAGCAGCGCCAGCAGGTGGTAGGCCAGGTCCGCCGCCTCGCCGAGCAGCGCGTCGTCGTCCTCGGCCACCGCCGCGAGCGCGGTTTCGACGCCCTCCTCGCCGACCTTCTGCGCGATGCGGCGCACGCCCGACTCGAACAGCCCGGTGCTGTAGCTGCCCGCCGGCCGTTCGCGCTCGCGCCGGGCGAGCAGCCGGTCCAGGTCGGCGAGCATGCTGCCCGGCGCCTCCGGAAAGCAGCTGGCGCGCTGCAGGTGGCAGGTCGGTCCGCGCGGGTGCGCCAGTGCCAGCAGGGTGTCGCCATCACAGTCGGCACGGATCGAGACGAGCTCCAATCCATGGCCCGAGGTCTCGCCCTTGGTCCACAGCCGGCCCTTGCTGCGGCTGAAGAAGGTGACCAACCCCTTCTCCAGGGTCGCGGCCAGCGCCGCCCGGTCCATGTAGCCGAGCATCAGCACGCGCAGGGTGGCGGCGTCCTGGACGACGGCCGGCAGCAGGCCGTCGCCCTTGCCCCAGTCCAGGGCCTCGGGGTCGAGATCGTTCGACGTGGCCATGGCTTCATTCATCCCGCACCTCGATGCCCTGCCCGTGCAGATGCCGCTTGAGTTCCATGATCGCGATCGCGCCGCCGTGAAAGACGCTGGCGGCGAGCGCGCCGTCGACGTCGGCGTCGCGGAACGCCTCGACGAAGTGTTGCGGCGTGCCCGCGCCGCCGGACGCCACCAGCGGCACGTCGCAGACTGCGCGCGCGGCCGCCAGCTGCTCGATGTCGTAACCGCGCCGCACGCCGTCGCTGTCCATGCAGTTGAGCACGATCTCGCCGGCGCCGAGCCGCTGCGCCTCGACGATCCAGTCCAGCGTGCGCAGCGGCAGCGCGCGGGTGCGGCCGGGGTCGCCGGTATGGCTGCGCACGCGCCACTCGCCGTCCGCCTCGCGGATCGAGTCGATCCCCACCACCACGCACTGCACGCCGAAGGCATCGGCCAGTTCCGACACCAGCGCGGGCCGTTCCAGGGCCGGCGTGTTGACCGAGACCTTGTCGGCACCGGCATGCAGCACCGCGCGCGCGGTCGCCACGTCGCGGATGCCGCCGGCGACGCAGAACGGGATGTCCAGCAGGCTCGACACGCGCTCGACCCAGCCGTCGTCGACCGACCGGCCCTGCGGGCTGGCGCCGATGTCGTAGAACACCAGTTCGTCGGCGCCGGCGTCGCGATAGCGCAGCGCCAGTTCGACGATGTCGCCCATGTCGACATGGTCGCGGAAGCGCACGCCCTTGACCACGCGGCCGTCGCGCACGTCCAGGCAGGGAATGATGCGCCGGCTCAGCATCGCGCCGCCGCCAGCGCGTCGGCCAGCGTCAGCCGGCCCTCGAGCAGCGCGCGGCCGAGCACGATGCCGGCGCAGCCGGCCTCGCGCGCCGCGGCCACGTCGTGGGCGTCGCGGACGCCACCGGACGCCTGCAGCTGCAGTACCGGAGCCCGTGCGCGCACATGCGCGTACAGGCCGAGATTCGGGCCGGACAGCATGCCGTCGCGATCGATGTCGGTGGACAGCAGGTGGCGCAACCCACCGGAGGCGTAGCCGGACACGGCGTCGTCGAGCGTCGCCTCGCCGTCTTCGGTCCAGCCGTGCACCGGCACGCGCCAGGCACCGGCGGCATCGCGGCGCGCGTCCAGCGCCACGGTGATGCGCTCGGCGCCGAACTCCGCGATCCAGCGCAGCACCGTCGCCGGTTCGCGCACGGCGAGCGAGCCGATCACCACCCGCGCGGCGCCCGCATCGAGCAGGCGCTGCACGTCCTCGCGGCTGCGCACGCCGCCGCCGGTCTGGACCCGCAGCCCGCCGCCGGCGGCGACGGCGCGCAGCAGCGGCAGCAGCGTGTAGCCGCCCTCGCGCGCCGCATCCAGGTCCACCAGGTGCAGCCACGTCGCGCCCTGCGCGGCGTACCGCCGGGCGAGGGCCAGCGGCTCGTCGCCGTAGCGCGTCTCGCGCGCATAGTCGCCCTGCGCCAGCCGCACCACGCGGCCCTGGCGCACGTCGATGGCGGGGTAGACGGAGAATGCCTCGCTCACGCGGCGCCGCTCCCGAGGAAGTTGCGCAACAGCCGCGCGCCCGCGGCGCCCGAGCGTTCCGGATGGAACTGCGCGCCGGCGACGTGGCCGCGCTGCACCACGGCGGCGAAGCGGTCGCCGTGCTCGCAGGCCAGCACGCAATCGGCCCCCGCCGGCGCAGCGTAGCTGTGCACGAAATACGCCCGCGCGCCGGCGGCGATGCCGTCGACCAGGGCGGCGGCGCGCAGCGGCTCGAGCCGGTTCCAGCCCATGTGCGGGATGCGGATGCCGCGCTCGCCACGCAGTTTCACCACCCGTCCCGGCAGCAGCCCCAGGCACGGCGTGTCGTCCTCTTCCGAGTGTTCGAACAGCAGCTGCATGCCCACGCACACGCCCAGCAGCGGCTGGCGCAGGCTCCGCAGCGTTTCCACGAGATCAAGTTCGCGCAGGCGCCGCATGACCGTGGCCGCGGTGCTGACGCCGGGCAGGATCACCCGGTCGGAGGCGCGGATGACGGCGGCGTCGGCGCTGACTTCCGCCTCGACCCCGAGCCGGCGCAGCGCATAGCGCACCGAGCCGAGGTTGGCGCCGCCGGCATCGACCAGCGCCACGCGCATCACAGCGCGCCCTTGGTGCTGGGCAGCTCGACCCCCTCGCGCCGGACCGCCTGCCGCAGCGCCCGCGCGAACGCCTTGAAGCAGGCCTCGACCTTGTGGTGGTCATTGTCGCCGCGCACCCGCAGGTGCAGGTTGAGCGCCGCCGCGTCGCACAGCGAACGGAAGAAGTGCGGCACCAGTTCGGTCGGCAGATCGCCCACGCGCTCGCGCCGGAACTCGCCGTCGAACGCCAGATACGGACGACCGCCGAAATCGAGGGCGGCCGAGGCCAGGGTCTCGTCCATCGGCAGCGTGAAGCCGTAGCGGCCGGAACTCTCGCCGTCGGGCGGCGGGCTTTCCGCCGGGTCGAACCCGTAGCGCGCGATGCCGCGCTTGTCGCCCAGCGCCTGCCGCAGCGCCTGCCCGAGCGCGATGCCGGTGTCCTCGACGGTGTGGTGCTCGTCGATGTGCAGGTCGCCCTCGGCGCGCACCGCCAGCGCGAAGCCGCCGTGCTTTCCGATCTGGTCGAGCATGTGGTCGAAGAACGGCAGGCCTGTGGCGATCTCGGCGTCGGCTGCGCGATCGAGATCGAGATCGATCCGGATCCGCGTCTCGCGGGTGTCGCGCCGTACCTGCGCGCGGCGAGGCGCATCCGCGAGCTCGTGAGCGATCCCTGGCCAGTCCCAGTCGCCGCCGAACTGCGCGGTCCGCAGTTGGAAGCCGCGGACGCCCAGGTTGGCGGCGAACTGCAGGTCGGTCTCGCGGTCGCCGACCATCGCCGAGCGCTCCAGGTCGATGCCGCGATCGCGCAGGTAGTGCAGCGCCAGGCCGATCGCCGGTTTGCGCGTGGGCGCGTTGTCCTGGGGCAGGCTGACGTCGATGAGCTCTTCGCGGAACACGATGCCCTGGCTCTCGAAGATCTGCCGCATCAGCGCATGCGGGCCGTCGAAGGCGGCCTGCGGGTAGCCATCGCCGCCGAGGCCGTCCTGGTTGCTGACCAGCACGAACTGGTAGCCGGCGTCGCGCAGCTTCAGCAGTGCCGGGATCACGTCGCGCACCAGGCGCAGCTTCTCGTAGCGGTCGACCTGGAAGTCCTCCGGCTCCTCGATCAGGGTGCCGTCGCGGTCGACGAACAGGATCGGCGTGCTCATGCGCATCGCCCCCGCGTCCCACCGGCGCGCGCAACCCCCGTAGAGCGGAGCTTGCTCCGCTGCGCAGGCTCCGGAGCCGGGAGCAGCGGAGCAAGCTCCGCTCTACGACGGGTGGATGGATCGCGCTTCATGCCGCGACCTCGAGGGCGCGCAGCACCGACAGCAGCCGATCGTTCTGCGCCGGCGTGCCGACGGTGATGCGCAATGCGTCCTGCAACTGCGGCGCCCCGCGCTGGTCGCGCACCACGATGCCGGCCGCCAGCAGCCCGCCGAACGCGGCGTCGGCGTCGCGGAAGCGAACCAGCAGGAAGTTGCCCTGCGACGGGTAGACGCGCACCACGCCCGGCAACGTCGCCAGTCCGTCCCGCAGGCGCTCGCGCTCCTGGCGCGCCGAGGCGACGCGCGTGGCGGTTTTCGCCAGCGGCGCCGGGGACAACGCCGACAGCGCCAGTTCGGCGCACGGTGCCGGGACCGGATACGGCGCCTGGCAGCGGCGCAGCACCGCGATCAACGCCGGATCGGCGATCAGCGCGCCGATCCTGGCCGCCGCCAACGCATGCGCCTTCGACAGCGTGCGCAGCACGGCAAGGTTGGGCGTCGACGCGACCAGCGACACCGCCGACGGCGCATCGGAGAACTCCACGTAGGCCTCGTCGACCACGACCAGCGCCCGTCCGCGCAGGCGCGCCGCGAGCCGCAGCACGTCGTCCGGAGCGATGGCGCCTCCGGTCGGATTCGAGGGCGAGCACAGGAACACCACGCGAACGCCCCGCGCCAGCGCGGCCTCGGCGACCGCGTCGAGATCGACCGTGAAACGGCCGTCGTCCTCGAACAGCGGCACTTCGACCAGCGGCGCGCCCTGCAGCCGCGCGCTCACGGCGTACATGCCGAACACCGGCGGCGTCACCAGCACCGCGTCGCGGCCCGGCACGCAAAGCGCGCGCACCAGCAGGTCGATGGCCTCGTCGCTGCCACGCCCGACCAGCAGCTGCGAGCCGTCGCAGCCATACAGCGACGCCAGCGCATCGACCAATGCGGGCGGTTGCGGCTCGGGATAACGGCGGCATGCGCCGTTGCCGTCGGCGGCGCTCGCCCAGGCGGGCTCGTTGGCGTTTAACCAGACCTCGCCCCGCAGCCGCTCGCCGCGCGCCGAGCGATATCCGACGAAATCGCGCAGGTCCTCGCGCACTAGATCGAGCACGCCGCTCATGCCGGCGCCCTCGCCGCCGCCGCCGCCCCGGTGCCGCGCATGCGCAGCCGCACCGCGTTCGCGTGCGCCTCGAGACCCTCGGCCTCGGCCATCGTTACCGCGCAGGCGCCGATGCCGGCGATCCCCTGGCGCGAGGCCGACTGCACGCTGATGAAGTTCTGGAAGCTGGCGACGCCGAGGCCGCTGCAGGCGCGCGCGGCGCCGTCGGTCGGCAGCACGTGGTTGGTACCGCTGCAGTAGTCGCCCAGCGCCTCGGGCGTGTAGTCGCCGAGGAAGACCGAACCCGCCGCCTCGACCCGGTCCAGCCAGCGCCGCGGCTCGCGCAGCGCCAGGATCAGGTGCTCGGGCGCATAGGCGTTGCCGATCGCGAAGGCAGCGTCGAGCGCGTCGACCTCGATCAGCCGCGACTGCGCCAGCGCACGCGCGGCGATGTCCGCCCGCGGCAGCGCCGGCAGCTGCGCCGCCAGCTCGCGCTCGACCGCGTCCAGCAGCGCGGCATCGTCCGACAGCAGCAGCACCTGCGAATCCGGACCGTGCTCGGCCTGCGACAGCAGGTCGGCGGCGACGAAGCCGGCGTCGGCGCCCGCGTCGGCGATCACCATCACCTCGGACGGCCCTGCCGGCATGTCGATGGCGGCCGCGCCGGACCGCGCCAGCTGCCGCTTGGCCTCGGTGACCCAGGCATTGCCCGGCCCGAACAGCTTGTCGCACTTGGGCACGCTGTCGCTGCCCAGCGCCATCGCCGCGATCGCCTGGGCGCCGCCCAGCTTGAACACGCGCCGCACGCCGGTCAGGCGCGCTGCCACCAGCACCGCGGGATCGGCGCTGCCGTCGGCGCGTGGCGGCGTGCACAGCACCACCTGCCGGCAGCCGGCCAGGCGCGCCGGCACGCCCAGCATCAGCGCCGTCGACGGCAGCGGCGCGCTGCCGGCGGGCACGTACAGGCCGACCCGTGCGATCGGGCGCACGACGCGCTCGCAGACCACGCCGGGCGCGGTCTCGACCGCGTATCCCGGCACCATGCCGGCGCTGTGGAAGACCTCGATGCGGGCGGCGGCGTCTTCCATCGCGCGCCGCAACGCGGGCGCGACCGCGGCCTCGGCCCGCGCGAACTCCTCCGCGCCGACCTCGAACTCCTGCAGGGCGACACCGTCGAGCCGCTCGGTGATCTCGCGCAATGCCATGTCGCCGCGGCGGCGTACGTCCTCGACCAGGGCGGCGACCTCGTTGCGCGTGGCCTCCCCGGTCGCGCGCACCGGGCGTGCCAGCGCCTGCGCGCGGGCGTCGCCGTCGAGCGCGGACCAGCGCAGTCGTCGGACCGGCGACCCGTTCATGCCAGGGTCCTCTCCACCGGCAGCACCATCAGGCTGCGCGCGCCGGCGTGGCGCAGGTCCTCCAGCCGCTGCCAGGACACCGCGCCATGGCACAGCGCCTGCAGCGCCAGCATGTCGCCGCCGTCGACCTGCAGCACGGTCGGCGGCTCGGCATCCGGCAGCAGTTCGATCAGGCCGGGCATGGCGGCGCGGTCGGCCTGGAACAGCAGCAGGCGGCTGTGCCGGAGCCGCAGCACCCCGTCCATGCGTCGCAGCAGCAGCTGCATCAACTCGGCGCGCACGTCGGCGAACGGCGCGACCGGCCCAGCCAGCACCGCCTCGCTGCGCAACAGGGTCAGCACCGGCTTGAGCTGGTTGGCCGCCAACGTGGCGCCGCTGGACACCAGGTCGCAGACCGCATCGGCCTGGCCCAGGCGCGGCGCGATCTCGACCGAGCCCGACAGCATCACCACCTCGGCGTCGATCCCCTGCCCGGCCAGCCAGCGCCGCAGCAGCTGCGGATAGCTGCTGGCGATGCGGCAGCCGCGCAGCTGTTCCGGTCCCTGCCAGTCCCAGTCGTCGGGGACGGCGATGTCGAGCCGGCAGCCGCCGAAGCCGAGCGCGCGGAGTTCCTTCGCCACCGGCGCCGCGCCAGCCCGCTCGCGCTCGGCGGCCTGCTCGTCCAGCACGTTGCGGCCGACGATGCCCAGGTCGCAGACACCGTCGGCCAGCAGGCCCGGGATGTCGTCGTCGCGGACCAGCAGCAGGTCGACCGGCAGCGATTCGCCGTAACAGAACAGGCGATCGCGGCTCTCGCGCCAATCGAGCCCGCAGGCGGTCAGCAGCGCGCGCGACGGGTCGCCGAGGCGTCCGCTTTTCTGGATGGCGATGCGCAGGCGGTCGCGCACCGCCTTGGCGGCGGGAGGGCTCATGGCGGTCCGTTCAATGGGAAGCGGCGGCGAGACGGGGAAACTGCCGGCGCGCGGCCGCCGCATAGCCGCCGGTGCCGTGCTCGATCGTGCGCGCGACGCGGCCGATCGTGGTCACGCTGACCCGGGTGCGTTCGTGGATCTCGCGATACGGCACGCCCTGCAGCAGCAGCGGCACCACCCGCCAGCGATCGGTCATCGCCTCGATCTCGGCCGGCGTGCACAGGTCACGCAGGAACGCCGCCACCTCCTCCGGCCGTTCCAGCGCGGCCAGCGCCTTCGACAGCGCCCTGAGAGCGGCGTCGGCGTCCTGTTTCGGCAATGGTTCCGGGCGCTGCTTCATTTGTCTAATGTGTTAATGCGTTAGTGCATTATGCAGACCTGGGAGCGGCCGTCAAGCTCCGCATCAGGCTTGTTCATCGGTCTGGGCTGCGTCCCAAGGCGACTGCACAAAGCGCTTCCAGCCCGGCGCGAATCGACAGCTCTTTGCCAAAGGCGCCTTCGGCTGGTGCGCCGGGCGTGAGCCGCGCCGCGGGGATTGCTCCGCCCTTCGGTCCGGCCATCCATGGCCGGACTCAGGGCCGCTGCACATCCATGTGCAGCTCTCCGCAATCCCCACGGCACGTCTCCCGCTCCAACGCTTATCGACTTCTGTGAGAGGACCTCCGAGCATCCGAAAATGAATCGCCGGTGCGGCGCCCGGGCCGGGGTATGCGGAGAGCAGGCCATGGATGGCCTGCGGCGGCGAGTCCGCCATGGATGGCGGACCGAGCCGGGGAGCATGCCCCGGCCCGGGCGCCGCTGGCCCCGAAGCCGACGACCTCCCCGAAACCATCATGACAACGAGGATTGTCTGGTTTCGACGGCTACTTGGCGCGGCTATTCATTGGATGTCGCCCGTGGCGACGAGGCTAGTTCGTCGCCATGGAAAGAGCTGCTTGGCGCGGCGCCAAGAGCGGCTTCGATGGCAAGCGGCGCCACGGAAATCACAGTGAATGCCCGCAATGCCCGTAGCATGATCACTTCGCGACGCGAAAGACTCGACCCACGTCAGTTTTCGCCATTGCCGAGGTCGCGACGGTGCCGTGCCGCCCTCGCCTGCAGCGCCATCCACGCCAACGCCACGCCGGTCAGCGCACCGAGGATCTCCATCACCACCCGCGCGCCGAGGCCGTCGGCATCGTGGATCTTCGACAGCGCGATCCGTGCGTAGACCGGCGACTCGAGCCTGACCACGCCGAGGTAGAACAGGTTCCAGAGATCGATCCCCGCGGCCACCGCGACGGCGGACAGGCAGGCCCAGCCGATCGCGTGCCCGGGATTCCAGCCGAAGCGTTCGCCCAGCGCATGGAAGACGGCGTAGAGCAGCAGGCCGACCGCCAGCGCGATCAGCCCGGCCTCGAGCGCGCCGAGCCAGCCCAGGTGCAGCGGCAGGTTCAATCGTCGCGCCCGGCGCCCGGCGCCGCGCGACGGGCGGCGGCGAGCAAGGAGCCGTCCTCCACCTGGCGTACGGCCTGGGCCACCTCGCCGTCGAGGGCGCGGTCGCGATCGAGGAAAGGGATGCGCGTGCGCAGCACCGCGTGCGCGGCGGCGACGGCGGCGCCGGGATGGAAGGTGTCGGCCGCAGCCAGCTCCGCGCGCAGCTCCTCGACCTCGGCGAGGAACTGCGCACGGTGGCGGTGGTCCTCGGGCGGGCCGCCCTGCACCTTGGCGGCGAAGGCGGCGGCGTCGCTGCGCCGCGCTAGGTCGCGCGCGGCGTTGATCATGTCGGTACGGAAGTCCAGCGCCTGCGCGGCGGTCTGCAGCTCCAGCGCCAGCACCTTGCCGAGATCGTCGACCATCGCCAGCACGTGGCGCGCCTCGTTGGCGCCCATCGACACGTGGTCCTCGGCATTGGCGCTGGTCGGCACCGAGTACACGCTGGCCGGGTGCGCGCGGGTGGCGAGGTCGTTGACGATCGCCGCGGCGGTGTACTGCACGATCATCAGGCCGGATTCGGTGCCGTCCTCGTTGCCGATCAGGAACGCCGGCAGGCCGTCGCTGGTGGCCGGATCGACCAGCTTGTTGAGGCGGCGTTCGGAGATCGACGCCAGGACCGGGATCGCCGCCTTCACGTAGCCAAGCGCCAGCGCCAGCGGCATGCCGTGGAAGTGCCCAGCCGAGATCACCTGCTGTTCCACGTGCTCGGCCTCGCGATCCGGGAACACCAGCGGGTTGTCGGTGACCGCGTTGAGCTCGACGTCGAGCACGCGCGCCGCCTGCGCCGCCGCATCGCGCACGGCGCCGTGCACCTGCGGCACGCAGCGCAGCGAATAGCTGTCCTGCGGCTGGTGCTTCTTGCCACCGCGGAACGGCTTGAAGCGCTGGTAGAACTTCTCGCGGCCGTGGCGCTGGTCGGCCGGCACCCAGTCCCAGCCGATGTCGAAGCGCAGCTGCTGCGCCTCGGGCGTGTCCCAGCTGTCCGGCAACCAGAAGCGGAACTTCGGCACCAGGTGGTAGGCGATGTCGGCCAGGGTCGATCCGGACAGCAGTGCGCGCAGGCGCGCCGCCACTTCCACCTGGCCCGGATGTGGACGCAGTGCATGCACCTCCTCGGCGAAGGCGCCCAGGCGGCCGGCGAAGGCGTCGACGGTCATCGCCGCGGCGAGGTCGGCGGTGTCCAGCAGGTCCTCCAGGCGCGCGAGCGCGAGCACGCCCATCGCCAGCATCTGCGCGGTGCCGTTGTTGAGCGCCAGCCCCTCCTTGTACGACAGCGTGACCGGCGCCAGCCCGGCACGCCGCAGCGCCTCGGCACCGGGCACGCGCTCGCCCTCGTGGAAGGCCTCGCCGCCGCCGAGCAGCACGATCGCCAGGTGCGACAGCGGCGCCAGGTCGCCGGAGGCGCCGACCGAGCCCAGCGACGGCACCACCGGCACCACGCCGGCGTTGAGCATCGCGGCGAGCGCCTGCAGGGTTTCGACGCGGATGCCGGAATGGCCCTTGAGCAGGGTGTTGATGCGGATGCACAGCATCGCCCGCACCACGTCGGCCGCCATCGGCTCGCCGACGCAGACGGCGTGGCTGACGATCAGGTTCTGCTGCAGCTCGGCGTGCAGCGAGCGGCCCGAGGGCAGCGTGCCCGGCAGCTCGTCGCGCAAAGGGTGCGCGCCGAGCAGCTTGTCGGCATTGCTGCCGAAGCCGGTGGAGACGCCGTAGATCGGTTCCTCGCGGCGCACCTGCTCGGCGAGGAAGTCGGCGGCGCGGGCGACGGCACGCAGCGCATCGGGATCGAGTTCGACGCCGGCGCCGTTGGCGACGTCCACCAGCTGCGCGCGGGTGAGCGATCTACCGTCGAGAAGAACGCATTTCATGTTGACTGGCTACCTGCATTGCTCATGGAAAGGACTGCTCTGGTAGGAGCGGCTTCAACCGCGACCCCACGCGTTTTCGCGACCAGCGATGGCCGGGGCCGAAGCCCCTCCTGCAGGAGCGTCATCCCTGCGCGCGCAGCTGCTCGCGCTCGACCAGCAGCGCCCGGCCGAGATCGTCCTCGGCCGCCTCGAACTGCTCGCCGCGACGCAGGTCCTTCACCGCCACGGCGCCGCGCGCCGCCTCGTCCTCGCCGCGGATCGCCACGAAGCGGATCCCGGCGCGGTCGGCGTACTGCAGCTGCTTGGCCAGCTTGCGCGGTTCGAGCTGGGTCTCGACGTTGAGCCCGGCGGCGCGCAGCCGCTGCGACAGCGCCAGCGCGTGGTCGAGGCCGGCATCGTCGAGCAGCGCCACCAGCACGTCGACCGAACTGTCGGCGGTGTCGACCAGGCCGGCCTCGCGCAGCTGCCAGAACAACCGGGTCAGGCCGATCGAGATGCCGACGCCGGGCAGCTTCGACTTCGTGTAGTGGCCGGCGAGATCGTCGTAGCGGCCGCCGGAGCAGATCGAACCGATCTGCGGATGCGCGTCCAGCACGGTCTCGTAGACCATCCCGGTGTAGTAGTCGAGCCCGCGCGCGATCGAGAGGTTGATGGCGTAGTCGGACTCCGGCACGCCCATCGCGCGCAGGCGCTCGAGCGCCGCGCGCAGCTCGTCGCGGCCCTGCTCGAACGACGGCGTTCCCGGGCCCAGCTCGGCGAGCCTGGCCAATGCGTCGCCGTGGCCGTGCGAACGCACGCGGGAGAACGCCATCAGCCGTTCGACCGCTTCCGGCGCGAGACCGAAGCCGTCCCCGAGGAGCGTATCGCGCACCGCATCGGCGCCGCGCTTGTCGAGCTTGTCCAGCTCGCGCAGCACCAGGTCCTGGCGCACGCCTTCGATGCCGAGCCCCTCGAAGAACCCGCGCAGCAGCTTGCGGTGGTTCATCTGGATGGTGAAGTCGCCGATGCCCAGCGCCTTGAACACGGCGTGGATCACGGCCGGGATCTCGGCATCGTGGCGCGGCGACAGCGCATCCTTGCCGATCACGTCGATGTCGCACTGGTAGAACTCGCGGAAACGCCCGCGCTGCGCGCGTTCGCCGCGGTACACGCGCTGCATCTGGTAGCGGCGGAACGGGAATGCGAGCTCGCGCTCGTGCTCGGCCACGTAGCGCGCCAGCGGCACGGTCAGGTCGAAGCGCAGCGCCAGCTCCGGCAGGCCTCCGCCCTCCTTCTCCAGGGCGCCGGTGGACTGCACGAAATACACCTGCCGCTCGGTCTCGCCGCCGGATTTGGTCAACAGCACGTCGGACAGTTCGAACACCGGCGTCTCCACCGGCAGGAAGCCGAAGCCCTCGAAGGTGCGGCGGATGGTGTCGAGCATGCGCTGGAACGCGATCTGGTCGCGCGGCAGCAGTTCCATGACCCCCGGCGGGGTACGCGGCTTGATCAAAAGATGGGCTCCGGTCATGCGAATGCGAAAGTGTAGAGCGGAGCTTGCTCCGCTGCATCGGCTCCGGAGGCGGGAGCAGCGGAGCAAGCTCCGCTCTACGGCGCGCCACATCGGCTTCGGAGTCTGCGCAGCCGAGCGAGCCCGGCTCTACGCGCGGGTGGGCTTGCCCGATCCCGGTGGCGGTCACTACAATACGCGGCTCGCCCAAGTCGGGGTGTAGCTCAGCCTGGTAGAGCGCTACGTTCGGGACGTAGAAGTCGCAGGTTCAAATCCTGTCTCCCCGACCAAATCGTTGCAGGAAACAAGCCGGCCCCCCCAGGCCGGCTTTTTCGTGCGCGTGTACCGGCGGGAACGGTGTCTCCGCACCTGCTCCGCTGCTGATCCGCCCGGCGGCAACGACCCCGGCGCACGGCCTTGGCACGACCCGTGCTTACGACGATCCTGAAAAATGTGATTCAAGTCACATTTCACCTTTTCTCACGGATCCTCACCGCTCATGACCCGATTCTCCCCCAGAAAGCCGCTGGCGACGGCCCTGAGCGCCCTGCTCGGGCTGATGTCGGCCGGCACCTGCCTGCCTGCAGCGTCACAAAGTGACGCGACAGGTCCACTCCCGGACCGTGAGGCGGCGATCACCGAAATCGAGGCGCTGCTGCAGGCGCGCGACCCCGTCGCCGCCCTCGCCCGGGTCGAACGGCTCGCGCCGATCTGGCCGGACGATGCCCGGTTCTACCGGCTGCGCGTGGCCGCCCTGTCGGATATCGGCGACAGCGATCGCGCCTGGGCCCTGTACCGCGCGCATCCCGACCTGTTCAGCGCCGAACAGCGCGAGCGTTTCGAGGCCGACCGGCTGGCGCGGCTGGTGCTGTGGAGCCGGCAGTACGCCGAGGACGAGTCGGCCCTGCTCGCCGACGTGGAACGGGCCGAGGCCGCCATCGACGCCTACATGCGCGAGACCGGCACCGGGATCGAGGAACTGCCGCCACGCATCCGCTACGACCGCATGATCGTCCTCAATCGCCTGAACCGCCACGCCGACGTGGTCGCCGAATACCGCGATCTGCGGGCGGCGGGCCGCGAGATCCCCGGGCATGCCCTGGCGGCGGCCGGGGACTCGCTGATGGCGCTGCAGCTGCCCGAGGAAGCCGAGCCGGCGCTCGAAGGCGCGCTGCAGGCCGATCCGGAGAACGTCGACATCCGCATCCAGCGCGCCTACGCCGCGCTGGAACAGGAGCAGCATGCCGAGGCTCGCAGGCAGTTGCGGGCGATGCGCGATGCCAATCCCCCTTGGCCGCTGCGGCCAGGCGCCACCCGCGGCTGGCAGAACTGGCACCGCTACGAGGCCGACCTCAACCACGGGCTGCTGCTGGCGTTCGGCGAGGACCTGCCGCAGGCGCAGGCGCTGCTGGAGGAGCGCGTCGCCGTCGGGCCGGCCAACGCCGGCCTGCAGTCGGCGCTGGGCACGGTCTACCTGATCCGCGGCTGGCCCGAGCGCGCGCTCGAGCGCTTCCGCATGGCCTCCACCCTGGACGAGCGCGACGTGCAGTCGCGGGTCGGCCAGGTGGGCGCGCTCACCGAGCTGCAGCGCGACGACCTGGCGCGTCCGATCCACGACGAACTGATGCAGCGCTACGGCGATCTTCCCCTGGTGCAGCGCATGGACCGCACCTGGGACGTGCACCGCGGCTGGCAGTGGCGTGCCTACGCGGCCGGCGGCCGCAGCGAGGGCGGCGCCGCCGTCACTCCGCTCGGCAGCCGCGATCGCCACTACGGCGTCGAGGTGCGGACGCCCGTGTTCGGCGATCGTTGGCGCCTGACCGCCGGTCACGACTATCGCTGGTCCGACTTCGACGGCGCCCGCGTCGACGACCGGCGCACCAGCGCCGGCGTGCGCTACGCCCACGACCGGCTCGACTGGGGCCTGCAGGCCAACCGGGCCAGCGACGGCGTCGGCGGCACCGGCGTCGACGCCGACGTCGGCTGGCGCTTCGACGACCTGTGGGACGCCCGCGCGACGGTGCGCCGCAACGATGCGGACGCCTCGATGCAGGCGCGCGCCGCCGGCATCACCGCCGACAGCATCGAGCTGTCAGCGAACTACGTTCCCAGCGAGCGCACCTACTGGTCGGTCGGCGCCAAGCACTGGCGCTACGACGACGGCAATCGCCGCGAGTCGCTGGCGCTCGGGCTCGACCAGCGCCTGTTCACGCGTCCGCATTTCCTGCTCAACGGCATCGCGGGCGCCTACGCCAGCCGCGGCAGCCGCGACGACGCGCCGTATTTCAATCCGTCGCGCGATGCGTCGCTGGAGCTGGGCCTGCGCGCCGATCACCTGGCCTGGCGCCGCTACGACCGTCACTTCCGGCATCGCCTGACCGTGGGCGCCGGGAGCTACTACCAGGAGGGCTTCGGCAGCGGCCTGGTGCCGAGCGCCCGCTACGAGCACGAATGGCAGTTCGCGCTCGGCAGGGTATTGACCTATGGATTGAGCTGGTCGCGGCCCGTCTACGACGGCCAGCGCGAAGAGCGGATCGGCTTCGACGCCGAATTCCGGTGGGGAGAATGAACATGCATGCCTGGATGACACTGCCGGCGCGCCTGCTGCTGGCGCTGCTGCTGGCACTCGCGGCCGGAGGCGCAGCTGCCACGGACGAGCTGCTGGTTCTGAGCTATCACGACATCCGCGACGACGTGCCGCTCGGCGGCGATCCCGATGCCTACGCGGTCAGCACCCAGAACTTCGCCGCCCATCTGGATTGGTTGCACGGCCACGGCTACCAGCCCGTCTCGCTGTCGCAGGTGGTGGACGCGGCGCAGGGGCGCGGGCGGCTGCCCGACAAGGCGGTGCTGCTGACCTTCGACGACGGCCTGCGCAGCGTCTATACCCACGCGTTCCCGCTGCTTCGCGCCTACGACTATCCGGCGCTGGTGGCGGTGATCACCGGCTGGGTCGACCTGCCGGCGGGGAACGAGGTGGACTACGGTCCGCGCCCGTTCGGGCACGAGGACTTCGTCACCTGGGCGCAGCTGCGCGAGATGCGCGAATCCGGACTGGTCGAGATCGCCTCGCACAGCCACGACCTGCACCGCGGCGTGCCCTCCAACCCGCAGGGCAACACCACGCCGGCCGCCATCACCCGCATCTACGACGCCGCGGCCGGGCGCTACGAGACCGAGGACGAGTACCGCGCGCGCGTGCGCGCCGACCTCGTCCGCAGCGTCGAGCTGATCCGGACCAACACCGGCGCCGCGCCGCGCTCGATCGTCTGGCCGTATGCCGCCTACAACAGCGTCGCCAACGCCATCGCCGGCGAACTCGGCATGACGGTGTCGTTCGACCTGGAAGGCCGCAACACCACGATCGCCCCGGGCCCGCACGGCGCCGACCTGCATGGCCTGGCGCGCCTGCTGGTGATGGACAATCCGGAGGTGTTCGACCTGGCGTACGAACTGCGCCACGACCCCGAGCAGACCAGCATGCGCGCCCTGCAGATCGACCTGGACATGGTCCACGACGACGATCCGGCGCAGGCGGCACGCAACCTCGACGCGCTGGTCGAGCGGGTCAAGCGGATCGCGCCCAGCCACGTGTTCCTGCAGGCCTTCGCCGACCCGGACGGCAATGGCTCGGCCGACGCGCTGTACTTCCCCAACCGTTTCCTGCCGATGCGCGCCGACCTGTTCAACCGCGTCGCCTGGCAGCTGCGGACCCGCGCGGACGTGGAGGTGTATGCCTGGTTGCCGGTGCTGGGCTACGAGCTGGGCGACCCGCAGGTGCGCGCGGCTTTCGCCATCGACAGCCGCGAGGCGGACGGCATCTTCCGGCTCGACTTCACCCGTCCGGAAGCGCGCCGCATCATCACTGGCATCTACGAGGACCTGGCCGTCAACTCGTATTTCGAGGGCCTGCTGTTCCACGACGATGCCTACCTGCGCGATACCGAGCTGCCGGCGTTCGCGCCCGAGCAGCCCGAGGCGCGCACGCGCGCGCTGATCGACTTCACCCTGGAACTGAAGCAAGCCGCGGAGCGCTGGCGGCCCAAGCTCAAGACGGTCCGCAACCTCTACGCGCGGCCGGTGCTCGAGCCGCAGAGCCAGGCCTGGTTCGCGCAGCGGCTGGACCTGTTCAACGCCGCCTACGACTACACCGCGCTGATGGCGATGCCGTGGATGGAGGGCAGCGCGCACCCGGAGCGCTGGCTCGACCGGCTGGTCGCCGCCGTGCGCATCCATGATCCGCAACTCAACCAGACCGTGTTCGAGCTGCAGACCGTCGACTGGGACGGCGGCCGGCCGATCGACGGCGCGCGGCTGCGGGCGCACGTGCGCAGGCTCGTCGCCCAGGGCGTGCGCCACCTGGCCTGGTATCCGGACGACTTCGTCACCGACCTGCCGCCGCTGGAGGACGCGCGCGAGGCGATGTCCGCCCGCAGCTTCCCGTACGAGGAGCGCTGACCATGTCCCCGACCCTGGCCCTGCTCTTCAGCTTCGCGTTCTTCTATCCGATCGTGATGTCCTTCTTCTGGATGTCCGGCGGCCTGTACTACTACTTCCGGCGCGAGCGGAAATCCCGCACGCGCACGGATCCGCCGCCGATGGAGACGTACCCGGCCGCCACCATCCTGGTGCCCTGCTACAACGAGGCCGGCAACGTCGACGAGACCATCGCCGCGGCGCTGGCGCAGCGCTACCCGGACTTCGAGGTCATCGCGATCAACGACGGCAGCAGCGACGACACCGCCGACAGGCTCAATCGGCTCGCCGCGCAGCACGAGCGGCTGCGGGTCATCCACCTCGACCGCAACCTGGGCAAGGCCAACGCCATGCGCATGGGCGCGCTCGCCGCGCGCTCGGAGTACCTGCTGTGCGTCGACGGCGACGCGCTGCTGGACGAGTACGCGCTGCACTGGATGGTCTGGCACCTGGCGTCGGGGCCGCGCGTGGGCGCGGTGACCGGCAATCCGCGCATCCGCAACCGCTCCACCCTGCTCGGCCGGCTGCAGGTCGGCGAGTTCTCCTCGATCATCGGCATGATCAAGCGCGCGCAGCGCGTGTACGGGCGGCTGTTCACCGTCTCCGGGGTGATCAGCGCCTTCCGCCGCACCGCCCTGCACCGGATCGGCTACTGGTCGGAAGACATGGTGACCGAGGACATCGACATCAGCTGGCGCCTGCAGATGGACCACTGGGACATCCGCTACGAGCCCAACGCGCTGTGCTTCATCCTGATGCCGGAAACCCTGCGCGGCCTGTGGAAGCAGCGCCTGCGCTGGGCCCAGGGCGGCGTGGAGGTGCTGTTGCGCCATACCGGCGACCTGCTGCGCTGGCGCGGCCGGCGCATGTGGGGAGTGCTGGCCGAGTACCTGCTCAGCGTGGTCTGGGCCTACACCATGCTGTTCATCATCGTGCTGTGGCTGCTCGGCAAGTTCATGCCGATGCCGGAAGGCCTGTACGTGAGCACCATCCTGCCCTCCTGGCACGGCGTGATCCTGGCCATGGTCTGCCTGCTGCAGTTCGCCAGCAGCCTGATCATCGACCGCCGCTACGAGACCCACGTCGGCCGCAACTACTACTGGATGATCTGGTACCCGATGGCGTACTGGATGCTCAGCCTGTTCACCACCGTGGTCGCCTTGCCGAAGACGCTGCTCAAGCGCCGCGGCAAGCGCGCCATCTGGACCAGCCCGGACCGGGGATACCGATGAAATACGACTCCAGACTCATCCGCAGGCCCAACTCCCAGCCGCCGATCCGGCGCACCGCCTGGGGCTTCGTCACCGCCGCGTTCTGGCTGTTCTACCTGTACCTGTGGGCGCCGCTGGTGACCTTCCTGCTGTGGGTGTTCGGCATCCACACCGCGACCTACGAGCTGTACCTGCGCGAATCCCATGTCGAGCCCTTCCTGCTGTTCGTGCTGCCGCTGGTGGCGCTGGCCTGCGCGGTGGTGCTGATCGCCTGGGCGGAGTACAACCGCTTCCGCTTCCGCGGCAGGGACCGCCGCCGCGCGCAGGACGACGTGCCGATCGCCGAGATCGCGGCGATGCTTGGCGCGGACGCGGCGACCGCGGACGCGCTGGGTCGGGGCAAGGTCATGACGCTGAGCATGGACGAGCACGCGCGCCCGCTCCGCACCGCCGGTGCGCTGGCGGCGCCGCAGCCGTAGCCGAGGCGCTTCGGCCCCGAATCGACGTTCGACCGCCATCCCGGCGGATGCCGAAGACCGGGCGGTGCGCCCCGGGCGCCACGAACGGCGGATGCGGCCTTGATGCGGGGGCGGTGGCTGTATGTCGCCGCCGGCAAGCCGCGATGCCGTGGACGGCCGGTCGCGACTTCCGTCGCTCCCACAGGGGCGGCACCGGATCCGGGCTTGGATGTCGATACCGCCCGGGGCGGAGCGGGCCCGGCTCTACAGCAGCACCAGGTCGTCGCGGTGGATCACCGTGCCGCCGTAGTTGTAGCCCAGGATCGCCTCGATCTCGCGCGAGTGCCGGCGGGCGATGCGGCGGATGTCCGCGGCCGAATACTGGCTGACGCCGCGGGCGATGCGCCGGTCGCCGTCGGCTTCGCGCAGCGACACCTCGACCATGTCGCCACGGCGGAAATCACCGCTCACCGCCAGCACCCCGCCAGGCAGCAGCGAGGCGCCCTTCTCGATCATCGCATCGGCGGCGCCGGCATCGACGGCGAGGCCGCCCGGCTCCGCGGGCGCGTTCTGCAGCCAGTGCTTGCGTGCGGCCATCCGGCTGCGGACGGGATGCACGCGGGTGCCGCGCAGGCGGTCGCGGGCCAGGGCCTCCAGCACGTCGGCGCGGGTGCCGTTGAACAGCACCGTGGCGATGCCGGCCGCCGCGGCACGCTGGGCCGCGTCCAGCTTGGTGCGCATGCCGCCGGTGCCGCTGGCGCTGCCGGCACCGCCGGCGACCGACAGCAGTTCGGCGCTGAAGCGCGCCACCACCTCGACCGGCCGCGCCTGCGGGTTGCGCCGCGGGTCGGCGTCGTACAGGCCGTCGATGTCGGTGGCGATGAACAGCACCTCGGCATCGACCAGGGCGGCGACGATCGCCGCCAGGGTGTCGTTGTCGCCGAGCTTGAGCTCGTCCACGGACACCGTGTCGTTCTCGTTGACGACGGGGAGCACGCGCTGGCGCAGCAGTGCCGAAAGGGTGGCGCGCGCGTTGAGGTAGCGGCGCCGGTTGCGCAGGTCGTCGTGGGTCAGCAGCACCTGCGCCACCGGCCGGGCGAAGAAGCCCTGCCAGAAGGCGATCAGCTGCGCCTGGCCCAGCGCGGCCAGCGCCTGGCGCTCGGCGATGGGCGCGTCGACGGCGGTATCGGCATGCACGATCGCGCGTCCGGCCGCGACCGCGCCGGACGAGACCAGCACCACCTCGCGCCCGGCCGCCGTGCAGGCGGAGACGAACCCGGCCAGCGCCTGCGCATTGCGCGGCGACAGGCCGCCGCCGTCGGCGGCCAGCAGGCTGCTGCCGACCTTGAGCACCGCCCGCCGCCAGGGCGGCAGCAGCTGTTCGCTGAATTCGGCCATCACCCGGGTGCCCCCGCTTCGTAGAGCGGAGCTTGCTCCGCTGCTGCGCAGGCCACGGCGCCCCGGTGCGCGAAGCAGCCGAGCAAGCTCGGCTCTACGAAAGACCGGGCTTCGCCGTAGAGCGGAGCTTGCTCCGCTGCGCGGGCCACGGCGCCTCCGCGCGCGAAGCAGCCGAGCAAGCTCGGCTCTACGAAAGACCGAGCTTCGCCGTAGAGCGGAGCTTGCTCCGCTGCGCGGGCCACGGCGCCTCCGCGCGCGAAGCAGCCGAGCAAGCTCGGCTCTACGAAAGACCGGGCTTCGCCGTAGAGCGGAGCTTGCTCCGCTGCGCGGGCCACGGCGCCTCCGCGCGCGAAGCAGCCGAGCAGGCTCGGCTCTGCGGGAGTCGCGCCGCCGGTCACGCCGGCAGCGCCGCCAGACGCCGGTGCAGTTCGTCCAGCCGCAGGTCGGCGGCGGCGCCGGGCGAGACCCGGGCATAGAGGCTGGCTTCCGGCGTCCGGCCCTCGCCCGCCGTCTCCGCCGATTCGGCGGCGGCGCGGTAGGCGTCGCGGAACGGCACGCCGGCCGCGGCCTGTTCGACCGCGACGTCGGTGGCGTACATGCCGGCGTCGATGGCGGCGCGCATCCGCTCCGGCCGCCACTCCAGGTTGGCCAGCAGCGCCGGCAGCAGTTCCAACGCGGCCAGGCCGCGACCGAAGCCGTGGAAGATCGCGCCCTTGCTGGCCTGCAGGTCGCGGTGGTAACCCGAGGGCAGCGACAGCAGCTGCTCGATCTCGGTGCGCGCCGCGGCCACGCTGGCATGGGTGGCGCGCATCAGCTCGATCGCGTCGGGATTGCGCTTGTTCGGCATGATCGAGCTGCCGGTGGTGTACTGCGCCGGCAGCGCCACGAAACCGAACTCTGCGCTGGTGAACAGCGACAGGTCCCAGGCGATGCGGCGCAGGTCGAGCGTCGCCGAGCCCAGCGCTTCCAGCGCGGCCAGTTCGAACTTGCCGCGCGAGAGCTGCGCATAGGCCGGGTTGACCTGCAGCCGGGCGAAGCCGAGCGCGGCCGTGGTGTGCGCGCGATCCAGCGGCAGGTTGACGCCGTAGCCGGCGGCGGTGCCGAGCGGGTTGGCGTCGATCCAGGCGGCGGTATCGAGCGCGCGCCGCGCATCGTCGATGAACGCCTCGGCCCAGCCGGCCCACCACAGGCCCGCCGACGACACCACGGCGCGCTGCAGGTGGGTGTAGCCGGGCAGCGGCAGCATCGCCTCGGCCTGCGCGCGATCGAGCGCCAGCGTCGCCGTCTCGCGCGCCAGCGCCGCCGTCCGCGCCAGCTTCTCCTTCAGCCACAACCGCGTCGCCACCAGCACCTGGTCGTTGCGGCTGCGGCCGGCGTGGATCTTCTTGCCGGCATCGCCGAGCCGCTCGACCAGCCGCGCCTCGATCGCCGAGTGCCCGTCCTCGTAGCGGGCGTCGAGTTCGAAACCGCCGCCGCGGAAGTCCGCGGCCAGCGCCTCGAGTTCGCGCTCGAGCGCCGACAGTTCACCGGCATCGAGGATGCCGATCCGCTGCAGGCCCTGCGCATGCGCGCGGCTGGCGGCGATGTCGTGCAGGAAGAACTCGCGGTCGAGGATCACGTCGTCGCCGGCCAGGAACGCCTGGATCCGCGCGTCGACGGCGACGCCGGGTTTCTGCCAGAGGAGGTCGGACATGTCAGCTCCTGTATCGGTCAATCGTTCGTGTGAGGCCGCCCTCGCAAGTGCGGAAGTCACGGCCGCCAACCTCTTGTGGGAGCGACGGAAGTCGCGACGGGTTCGGACAAGGCGTCGCGACTTCCCGGCGGTGGCATGCCACCGCCACTCCCACATTCGTCGCTCCCACATCTCCGTTCCGCCGCTCCCACGTTTCCGTTCCGTGTCGCTCCGGCGATGGGCGTCACAGCGGAATGCTTTCGAATTCGCCGAAGCCGAGCGCCAGGTTGAGGTTCTGCATCGCCTGGGTCGCCGCGCCCTTGAGCAGGTTGTCCAGGGTCGCCACCACCACCAGCCGCCGGCCGTCCGCCGCCAGCGCGAAACCGCCGATCTGGGCGCCGTGGCGGCCGGCGATGCGGCTGACCCACGGCGCATCGTCGAGCACCTCCACCAGCGGCTCGCCCGCGTAGCGCTCGCGGTAGCGCGCCCACACCGTTTCGATTCGGGCGGGGTCGCGCAGGTGCAGGTTGGCCGTCAGGGTGATGCCGCGGAAGTGCGCCGCCACGTGCGGCATGAATTCCACGGGCGCGCCCAGCTGGCGCGCCGCCTCGCGCTCGTGGATGTGCCCGGCGAGCGCGTACGGCATCAAGTTGTCGTGCAGCAGCGCCGGATCGTTGCGGTCGGACGGCGTGGTGCCGGCGCCGGAGTAGCCGGACACGCCGAAGCACTGCACCGGCCCGCACAGTTCGCCGAGCATCGGCGCGATCGCCAGCTGCATCGCGGTTGCGTAGCAGCCGGGATTGCTGATCCGGCATTCGCCGCGGTAGCGGCCGCGGGTCAGCTCCGGAAGGCCGTAGTACCAGCCGTCGTCGAAGCGATGGTCGGCCGACAGGTCGACGATCACGGTCCGCGGCGCCGCTTCGTCGATCGCCGCGACGAAGCCGCCGGCCTTGCCGTTCGGCATCGCCAGCACCACGGCGTCCACCGCACGGCCGGCGACCGCCGCCGGATCGAGGTTTTCGTAGCGCAGCTCGCCTTCGAATCCGGCGACGTGCGCATCCACGCGCTGCCCGTCCAGCTCGCGCGACGAGACGAAGGCGAGCCCGAGCGCCGGATGCGCCGCGACCAAGCGGACGAGCTCCGCGCCGGTATGGCCGCGGGCGCCGATGATGCCGATGGCCTTCTTCATCCGGCCTCTCCTCCCGATGGGGTCCGCAGCCGCTCCACCAGGTTGCGCTTCACCGCCGGCCACTCGCCATCGACGATCGAGAACACCACCGTGTCGCGCGGGCTGCCGTCGGCGTGGCGCCGGTGGTTGCGCAGCACGCCGTCCTGGCGGGCGCCGAGTCGGGCAATCGCCTCGCGCGAGCGGCGGTTGAACCAGCTGGTCTCGAACGCGACCGCGAGGCAGCGCCAGGTTTCGAAGGCCAGGGCCAGCAGCAACAGCTTGGTCTCGGTGTTGACCGCGGTGCGCTGGGCGGCCGGGGCGTACCAGGTATGGCCGATCGACGCCCTCGGGACAGCGGGGTCCAGGTCGTAGAAGCGCGTACAGCCGACGACGTCGCCGCCCGGCCCACGCACCGCGAACGGCAGCGCCCGCCCCGCCTGCCGGCCTGCGGTCGCCTCGGCGATGTAGTCGTCCACGCCCGCGGCCGTGGGTACGGAGGTATACCAGCAGCGCGACAGCGCGTCGCCGGCCAGCGCCGCGCGCAGGCCGTCGGCATGCGCCGGCTGCAGCGGCTCGAGGCGCACGTGGTCGCCCTGCAATAAATCGGGAGCGGCGAACGCGGTCATGGCGGCGCCACCGGCGGATCGAAGAGCGTCGGCGCGCGTTGCGCGCAGTGCTCCACGCAGGCGCGGATCTCGGCGAAGTCGCTGATGCCGTACCAGAACACCTTCCACTGCGCCTGCTTGTAGCAGCCGTCGGACTCGGCGTAGTAGAAGTGGTTGGCGGCATTGCCGTGGCGCGAGCGCCAGAACAGCGCCGGCGTCTGCTCGCGCATGACCTGCCAGACCGCCCGCCCCAGGCCTTCGCCCTGGGCGTCGTCGAGCACCGCGAACTTGTCCAGGTACACGCAGCCGTCGGCGTCGGTCAATACGACCGCGGCACGGTAGTTCTCGCTGACGTACGCGCGCAGCAGCCGCGTCCGCTCGAAGTAATCCGGCGCCAGCAGGCGGCCGAAGCTGGACTCGATCAGGGCGCGCAGGCGCGGCAGGTCCAGCGCGTCCCAGCTCGCGGCCTGCAGCACCCGCTCGCCCCGGCGCACCAGCGTGCCCGATCCCTTGTGGGTGAACAGCTCCTTGGCCAGGTCGGCCGGCCGGGTGATGGACACGGAGGACGCCAGCGGCAGGCCGTCGAGCAGCTGCTTGACCTGCTCGATCTTCAGCCGCATGCCGCCGTTGAGCCACGGCTGCGCCATCAGGTGGTCGTACTCGGTGGACAGGTTGATCGAGTCGATCACCCGGCCGTCGCCGTCGAGCAGGCCGCCGGTACCGGTCAGGAAGATGATCTTGTAGGGCTGCAGCACCCGCACCAGCTCGTTGGCGGAGACGTCGGCGTTGACGTTGAGGATCTGTCCGCCGGCGGTCTCGCCGAGGCTGGCGATGACCGGGATCGAGCCGGCCTGCAGGCTGGCCTCGATCGGCGCCAGGTTGACCGCCTTCACCCCGCCCACCAGGCCGTAGGTGCCACGGTCGAGGTAGTCGGCCTCGAACACGCCGCCGGTGATCGAGGTCGCGCGCGCGTCCGCCGCCTGCAGCGCCTCCACCAGCGCCAGGTTCGAAGCCTGGAACACCCGGCGCACGATCGCCAGCGCCTCGGGCGTGGTCACGCGCAACCCATCGACCGTGCGCTTCTCGATCCCGGCCGCGGCCAGTTCCGCGTCCAGCTGCGGGCCGGCGCCGTGCACCACGATCGGAGTCAGCCCGACCTGCTGCAGGAACGACAGCGACGAGGTCAGCGCATCGAGATCGTCGCGCAGCACCGCGCCGCCGACCTTGACCACGGCGAAGCGCTTGGCGTCGAGCTGCGAGAAGCGCTTGAGGTATTGGCTGATCTCCTTGGCGCTGGCCATGCTGGACAGCAGCCGGATGATCGTCTGGCGGGTCTGGATGTGGGGCGTCATTTCATTCGTCGTCTGTCGTCGTTGGCTAGAAGTGAGTGAAGATGAGTGAGAAACGAGAGAAGAGCTCGCCGTCGCTTTTACTCACTCCCCACTTCTTACTCCTCACTCCTGTTCACTGCGTCATGATCCGCGCCACCACGTCGGCATACGCCTCCAACTGGTCCAGCGCGACCCATTCGTCGGCGGTATGCGCCTGGGCGATGTCGCCCGGGCCGAACACCAGCGCGGTCAGGCCGGCCTGCGAGAACAGCGAGGCCTCGGTCCAGAAGTCGACCGCGTTGCCGATCGGCAGCCCCAGCGCGTCGGCCAGGTCGCGCGCCTGCAGGCGCCGGTCCTCGGCCTCGGCGACGTCGCCGGCCGGCAGCGACGGGCCGCGGAAGGTTTCCTCGTAGCGTTCCAGTGCGCCGGCCTCGACGAAGCCGCCGAAGCGGGTATGCAGTTGGTCGATGTCCTGCGACGGCAGCGGCCGGAAGCCGAAGCGGACCTCCGCCTCCGGCGCGATCACGTTGGCCTTGATCCCGCCCTCCACCTTGCCGACGTTGAAGCGCAGTCCGGTCAGGCCGCCGAAACGCTGGTGGTCCTGCGCCTGCACGAAGTCCAGCGCCCGCACGCCCCAGCGCATCGCCTGGTGCAGCGCATTGGCCTGCAGCGCGCCGGCGCCCGAGGCGTGACCGGCCGAACCGCGGAAGCGCAACCGCACCGAGGAGATGCCGCGATGCGCCAGCACCGCCTCGCAGCGCGTCGGCTCGGCGACGATCGCCTCCAGGAAGCCGTGGTCGCCGGCGAGGAAGCCGGGGATGCAGCGGGCGTCGTTGGCCTCCTCGTCGCTGGAGAACAGGAACGCGGCGTCTCCGCGGGTCGCCTGCGCGGCGGCCAGCAACCCGGCGGCCGCCCCTTTGATGTCGCAGGCGCCGAGCCCGGTCGCGCGATCGCCGGCCACCCGCAGCTTGAACGGATCGGCGCTCCAGTGCGGCGAGTCCGGCACCGTGTCCAGGTGCACGTTGAACAGCCGCCGCGGCGCGCCGCGCACCGCCAGCAGCGAGACCGCGCCGTCGCCGTGGTCGACGACCTCCACCCGGAAGCCGAGCAACTGCGCGCGGATGTAGTCGAAGATGCCGCCGGTGCCGATCGCCCGCGGCGGGTTGCGGGTGTCGAACGAGACCAGGGCTTCGAGGTGGCGAAGGGTTTCGGCAAGCATCGTGAGTCGTCGTTAGTCGAGCAGTGGTGGTGGTCGATAGCGAAGCCGGTGACGCTGTGGGAGTGGCGGCGGCATGCCGCCGCCGGGAAGTCGCGACGGCTTTCCCGCCCTCGGGTCGCGACTTCCGTCGCTCCCACAAGAAAGGCCCACAGGAAACCCGCCGCTCCTATTCCGGGCTTCCCGCTCCCGTCGCCGCGCCTCCGTTCACCTGGGCCCATAGCGTGGAACTCATGCCGTACAGCCGGATGAAGCCTTCGGCTTCCTCGACGCCCCAGTCGGCCGATTGCGCATACGTGGCCCCCCGGGCGTTGAGGATGTGCGGCGAGGACAGCGCCACCGCATCGACGCGGCCGCCACGGGTCTCCAGCAGCACCTCACCGTTGACCATACGCTGCGAGGACGCCAGGAACGCCTCCAGGTCGGTCTTCAGCGGATCGTGGAAGAAGCCCTCGTAGACCAGTTCCACCCAGCGCCTCGCGGCCTCGGGCTTGAAGCGGTTCTGCTGCTTCGACAACACCGCCTCCTCCAGCGCCCGGTGCGCGACCAGCAGCGCGGTCAGCCCCGGCGCCTCGTAGACGATGCGTCCCTTCAACCCGATGGTGGTGTCGCCGGTATACAGGCCGCGGCCGACGCCGTACTGCGCGAACAGGGTGTTGAGCCGACCCAGCAGGGTGGCGCCGTCGAGCGGCTTGCCGTCCAGTTCCACCGCCTCGCCGGCGACGAACCGCAACCGCACCTGGAGCGGCTCGTCCGGCCATGCGCGCCGCGGCGCGCACCAGCCGCGTGCGCCGTCGCCCGGCGCCTCCCACCGGTCGATCTCGCCCCCGGACAGGGTCACACCGAGCAGGTTCTCGTTGATGGTGTAGCTCATCTGCTTGCTCCGCACCTCGAAGCCGCGCTGCTCCAGGTAGGCCTGCTCGTAGGCGCGGGTCTGGGTGTGTTCCTTCTGGATCTCGCGGATCGGCGCCACGATGCGGTAGTCGCCCGAGGCCTTCACCGCGAGGTCGAAGCGCACCTGGTCGTTGCCCATGCCGGTGCAGCCGTGGGCGACGGCGTCGGTGCCCAGGCCGCGCGCGCGCGCCAACGCGGCATCGACGATGAGGTAGCGATCGGAGACCAGCAGCGGATACTGCCCCTGGTAGCCCTCGCCCGCCCAGACGAACGGCTTGACGAAGCCGTCCCAGATCGCCGGCCCGCCATCGACGGTGACGTGGCTGGCCACGCCCAGCTCGGCCGCGCGCCGTTCGATGAAGGCGCGCTCCTCGGCGTCCACGCCGCCGGTGTCGGCGAACACGGTATGCACGTTCCAACCCTGCTCCTGCAGGTAGGGCACGCAGAAGCTGGTGTCTAAACCCCCGGAGAAGGCCAAGACGATGTCTTGGCCTTCTCCGGGGGCGGGATTAGGGATTGGGGATTGGGGATTGGGGGAAGCGGTCACGTCTGGTTCCTCAGTGCGGTACGAATGGGGTGTCTTGGCTCTTGCGAATCTCCAATCCCTAATCCCGAATCACGGCTTGCGAAGCAAGCTGCGCCATCACCGCCTTCTGCACATGCAAGCGGTTCTCGGCCTCCTCGATGGCGATGCAGGCCGGTGAGTCCATCACCGCGTCGGTCGCCTTGACGTTGCGCCGCAGCGGCAGGCAGTGGCTGAAGACGGCGTCGTTGGTCCGCGCCATCTTGGCCTCGTCGACGATGAAATGCCGGTAGCGGTCGCGGATCGGCTTTTCCTTCTCCCAGTCGCCGAAGTACGGCAGCGCGCCCCAGCTCTTGGCGTAGACCACGTCGGCACCGGCGTAGACGGCGTCGATGTCGTGGCTGACCGCGAGCGAGCCGCCGCTCTCGGCGACGTTCTGCCGCGCCCAGTCCATGTAGCGCTCGTCGAGCACGTAGTCCGGCGTCGGGCACAGCAGGGTCACGTCCATGCCGAGCCGGGTGGCGATGGTCAGGGCCGAGTTGGCGACCGCGGTGTTGAGCGCCTTCGGGTGGTAGGTCCAGGTGAGCACGTACTTCCTGCCGCGCAGGTCCGGGGTGCCGAAACGCTCCTGCAGCGCCAGCGCGTGCGCCAGCTCCTGGCAGGGATGGGTGATGGTCTCCATGTTGATCACCGGCACGGTCGCGTACTTCGCGAAGCCCTGCAGCACCCGGTCCTCGCGGTCGGCCGACCAGTCGACGAACTTCGGGAACGCGCGAACGCCGATCAGGTCGACGTAGCGCGACAGCACCCGCGCCACCTCGGCGATGTGCTCCTCGGTGTCGCCGTCCATCACCGTGCCGAGGTCGAACTCGATCGGCCAGGCGTCCTTGCCGGGCTGCAGCACCACCGCGTGGCCGCCGAGCTGGAAGGCGCCGAGCTCGAAGCTGGTGCGGGTGCGCATCGACGGATTGAAGAACACCAGCGCGATCGCGCGGCCCTTGAGCGCATCGCCGATCCGGTCGCGCTTGAAGTGCGCGGCATCGGCGAGCAGCGCGTCGAGCTCGGCTCGGGTCCAGTCCTGGGTGTTGAGGAAGTGCTTCATCGATGGTCCTGTCGGTCACCCCACCGGGGCGGTCGGAAAATGACGGCGCAAAAACGAAAAAACCCAGCGTGAGGCTGGGCTTGTCCTGTGAAACTCGATGACGCGAGCTCCGGCTACCCAGCGTGAAGGCAGGTGTCCGGTCGGCGCGCGCGCGAAGTCATGCCCGCGGCCATGCGGGCGGAAGTGAGGATCTGGGCGTCGGCGCGGAGCTGGGTCATCGCGGCGGCATCGTCGCACGTGGCGCCATCGGCCGCAAGCACGAATGCGGGCGTGTTCATTGCCCGCTGGAGCTGACGACCGGCGTCACCGAGACCCGCACCCGCACCCGGTTGCCGGGATCGTAGGGCAGGCGCGAACGGTACTTGACGCCCTTGTAGACGTAGTCGACGTCGTAGCCGATCGGGCGGCGGAACTCGCGCTCGATCGGGACCATGCGGCAATCGCCACCGGCCGAGGGCGCGACCTCGTCGATCTCTTCCGAGGGCGTGAGCACGTCGCGCACCGCGCCGACCACCCGCGAGAGCCCGCGGCGGTCCTCCTCCTGCCGCACCGGGGTCGCCGGGTCGCAGCGCTCGACCATGCTGGTCGCGCGCAGGGTCTGGTGCACCGGCTCGGCGCTGAGCACCTTGGCGTAGTCGATCCGCACGTTCTCCTGCGGCGCCGCCGGCGGCTGTGCCGGAAGCATCCGCTCCTGCGCCACCACGGCCGGCACCGCCGCGAGCGCGGCGAGCAGCAGGATGGTCGGGAACGGAAACGGACGCAGCATCGATGTCTCGGAGACCGGCAGCTTCGAAAGTGTAGGCCGCGGGCGTGCCGCTGTGCTGAATCCTCGCTGTCGTGAGTGCCGGGCGACCGGTAGAATCGGTGGATTCCCTCTCCTGTGCCGCGATGAGCCTGCGTCTTTTCAACAGCCTGACCCGCCGGGTCGAACCGTTCGCGCCGCTGGACCCGGCCTGCCCCACCCTGTACGTCTGCGGGCCCACGGTCTACAACTATGCCCACATCGGCAACGCCCGCGGCCCGGTGGTCTTCGGCGTGCTGGCGGCGCTGCTGCGCCGGCGCTACGGCGATTTGCGCTATGCGCGCAACATCACCGACGTCGACGACAAGATCAATGCCGCCGCCCGGGAGCGCGGCGTGCCGATCTCCGAGATCACCGACCGCTACGCCGCCGCCTACCGCGAGGACATGGCGGCGCTCGGCGTCGCCGCCCCCGACATCGAACCGGCCGCGACCGCCCACATCGGCGAGATCGTCGCCATGATCGAACGCCTGGTCGGCAGCGGCCATGCCTATGCCGCCGAGGGGCACGTGCTGTTCTCGGTGGCCAGCTTCGAGGGCTACGGCAAGCTGTCGCGGCGCGATCCCGACGAGATGCTGGCCGGCGCCCGCGTGGAGGTGGCGCCGTACAAGCGCGATGCCGGCGATTTCGTGCTGTGGAAGCCCTCGACCGACGACCTGCCGGGCTGGGACTCGCCCTGGGGCCGCGGGCGGCCCGGCTGGCACATCGAGTGTTCGGCCATGGCCGCCGCGCATCTGGGCGAAACCATCGACATCCACGCCGGCGGCATCGACCTGCAGTTCCCGCACCACGAGAACGAGGTCGCGCAGAGCGAATGCGCCCATGGCGGCCGCACGTTCGCCCGGTTCTGGCTGCACAACGGCATGCTCACGCTGACCGGCGCCAAGATGTCCAAGTCGGCGGGCAACATCGAGAAGGTCAACGACCTGCGGCAGCGCCACCCGCCCGAGGCGCTGCGCTACGCCCTGCTCTCGGCGCACTACCGGCAACCGCTGGACTGGTCGGACAACCTGATCGAGCAGTCGGTCCGGACCCTCGACCGGCTCTACGGCACCTTGCGCGACCTGGCCGCGGTCGAGGCCGCCCCGCAGATCCCGGCCGCGATCGAGGCCGCGCTCGACGACGATCTCAACACGCCGCAGGCGTTGGCGGAGCTGGCCGGCATCGCCGCGGACGCACGCAAGGCGGACAGCGACGAGCTCCGGAAGCAATCGAAATCGCAACTGCTCGGCGCCGGCCTCGCCCTGGGGCTGCTGCAGCAGGATCCGGCGGCCTGGTTCGCCCGTGGCGCCTCCGGCGACGACGACGCCCGCATCCGGGGCTTGATCGACGAGCGTGCCGCGGCGAAGAAGAACCGCGACTTCGCCCGCGCCGATGCCATCCGCGAACAGCTGGCGGCCGAGGGCGTCCTGCTCGAGGACACCCCGCAGGGCGTTCGCTGGAAGCGCGCCTGAAGCGCGATCATGTCTGCCAGTCCTCTTTGCAGTGGCGGTGGCACACCACCGTCGGGAGGTCGCGACATTCGCCGGGGCGTCGCCTCGTGGGAGCGACGGAAGTCGCGACGACAACGCCGGGTCGGCGACGCCCGGCGCCATGTCGCGACTTCCGTCGCTCCCACAGCAGGCAGGGGTTCGGCTGCGGCCCTCCCGCATGCGTCGGTTTTCGAGCGAATGCGGAGCGCCAGTGCCGCGGCGCCTTGAATCGGCCACGCCCGACACCCAGTTCGAACGCAGGAGTTGCACCCGCGCGTCCCCGCGCAGCGCACCGGAGAACAAGGCAATCCAATCCGTGACCGAACAGCCCTTCCCCCTCGAATCCACCCCCGAAGCCGCCCAGGCCGCGATCCGCGACGAGTTCGCCTTCTTCGGCGACTGGTCCGAGCGCTACCAGTACCTGATCGACCTCGGCCGCAAGCTCCGCGAATTTCCGGAGGAATGGAAGACCGAAGAGCACCGCCTGCACGGCTGCCAGTCGATGGTCTGGATCGTGCCTTCGGGCGATGCGGGGCGGCTGGATTTCGCCGCGGTCAGCGACTCGGCGATCGTCTCCGGCCTCGTCTACCTGGCGCTGCGCGTGTACTCGGGCCGCAGCGCCCGCGAGATCCTCGACACCGATCCGGACTACATCGCCGCGATCGGCCTCGCCAAGCACCTGTCCCCGACCCGCAGCAACGGCCTGGCGGCATTGCTCGCGTACATCCGCGAACAGGCGCAGCGGGCGCTGTCGTAACGGCTGCAAAGGGCGGCCGCGTCCTTCTTCGATCGCCGGACCGCCAAAACGAAAGCGCCCGCCGCTTCAGGCGGCAGGCGCTCCCATCGGTTCCGCTGCGGCAGGCCCGAAACCGGGATCCAGGCTCTTCCGAATCCCGAATCCCGAATCCCCAATCCCTGCCTTGAGTCAGTCGCCGATCTGCTTCTGCAAGAAGAATCGGCGCATAACTTGTTGTTTTAATTAACTTCCATTCGTGACCGCGAGAGGAGGTACCCCCTACCTCGCCGATTGTTTATTCTGAGTTCATCATTTTGAGGCTTTTACAGTGATCGGCACGCATACGCGTCTGCGACCTGGGAGGCTGTCAGTTGCCGCTGAATCGGTCCGTTAACACAGATCGCGGTGCCGGCCCCGCAGTTCGAAAGATCATCGAGCGTTTCGGCTTCGAAGTGGCGTTGGCGCCGCTTTCAATGCGTTGGTTCCGTGTGGCCGGCGTCGCTGACCGCTGCCTCCTCGCTCCGCCGCGGTCGGCCTCGTGTTCGCTTATCGCCATCGACATGCGGCCCCAGCGGCGCCACACGCCGCGGCGGCGCAGGCGGCCGCGCGCCAGGCAAACATCCGCCGCCCAGACCGCGGAACAACGAGAGGCGCCGCGGCACACGGCATGCGGCTCGCGAGCCGCAAGTCGCTGGGATACCAGGCGGGCAAGCAGGTACTCGGGGACGGCCGGATCATGGCCGAAGAGGCCACGGACACGAGTCGATCGCTCTATCAGCGGGCGAGGGACGCGATCAAGAAGCGATTCAGCGACGAGTAGCACCGTCGTCGGCCATGCCTTCGGATCGTGATCCTCTGGATTCATGAAGGGAGGGCGCCCCTTGTCGCGCCAGTAGTTCGCGATCAGCTCTTCTGGACTGCCGTCGTGACTACCCATCCGCCCAAAACTCGCTCCAACTCCTCGCGCTCACGGTCGCGCTTGACCGTCTTTTCCTTGTTGGATGACTTGCGTCCGATTCCTGAGAGAAATGCTCCAAGTACCATGCCGACCACCGTCAGTTTCAGTCCGAAGAGGATCGCGAGCCCAAGACTACTGTGCGCAGCTCCGATCAGCAGGCCTATCCCTGCCCCTAGTGCGATGCAGCCGTGGAAGACGAACCTTCTCATTCAACACTTGCTGCCCAAGCGACTGCCTCGAAGCTGAGGCTACTCTCCTTCCGAATTACTGCAAGATCAAACTGATCCTGCCTACCCCCGGATTTAAAGAGTTCCGCTCAACTACCGCGGCTTCGGCGCCGTCTCCCTGATGACCACATGGACGATCCTGCGCAGACAGCGAAGCTCGCCTGCCAGCGTTGCCGCCAACTCGCACCTTTGCTCACCCCTCCTTTCGCTCTAAATTTCGACCTCGGCCAACAGATTGACGACCTCGCACTCAATGCTGTTCAGTTACGGGGTATCATGGGGCCGCGCTCCAAGTCGGTCACCACCAGCATCATCGGCGATCAGGAAACAGCGAAGAACCGCGTAGGCATTCGTTCGTCCAGAAGCGTGCTGGCAGCACGCAATTCAGGGGTATCTAGAAAGCGCCTGTGCATCAACTGGCCGCACAGCACAGCTGCAAATCCCAACAGACTCATACCTTGGTGATGCGCCATATGTTCACGGACTATCGTGCCCTTACATTCCGAAAGTGAAGACGCGCGGCCAAGCGTGAAGTCCAAGGCCTCGTAGTATCCATACCTTGCAAGCATGCCCAGCCGCTCAAGGTCGGTGAGGTTTCTGACGGCGGCCTGTGGCTCAATCAACAGCGCAAGCGCACTGGAATAAGGTGACACTACCATCTCTGCCACGGAACGCGGCTTCAAGCCGAGTGAGCTGATGCCGAAATCACAATAGCGATAGTTGAAATTCTCGTCGAACTCCGCATAGGCAGATTCTGATATGCCCCACGGCATTGCTCTTTCTCCCCCATGACGTATCTGCATCGCCAATGCTCCATGTCGAGAGACATCCAGCAGAGATCCTGGCACTACCGGCATCAGTAGGTCCGGCATCAGATACTCAAAGATCGAGCCTCCCCACGACAACAGTGCGGGGGCGCGGCGGTGATACGTGAACTGACGGCCAAGCGCAGCCCACGCCTGTATCGGGATATCATTGCGGGCGGCAGCGATATAGACGGTCAACCTCACTTCAGAAGCGAGCAAATCGTAATGGGCATCGTCCCTGACGCCAGACAGCGCGTCGATGCCTATGTGCAGCATCTGACGTTCCGTGGAGAAAAACAGATCGAAACTGCAGTCCATGAGGCGGTCACACAAGCCCACCAATACAGCGACCTTCCTTTCCATTTCGCTCGCATTGGTTGCGTGCGCTTCCTCAACCGCAAGCGCGTTGCAGTGGTTCCACAGCTTTTCCGCCCAATAGCGCGCGTCCGCTTCCGCCCCTGACGACGCGGCTGAACGCAAATGCTCGGCGGCAGCGGTCAGCTTCTGCAGTTGCAGATCTTCAACTTCACCTCTGCTCTCGCACATGTGCAGCGCAGCATCCAGCTGGAACGCGAAGTCGGCCAGTTTTCTTTCGTCGATATGAGATCTGGAGTCGCACAATACGGCGAAGGTGCCGGATACTCCTGACAGCATCTGCGGAATCGTGGAGTGATCAAGCGACATCCCGAGCAGCGCGGATCTAAGCACCAGAACGCACGCAACGAAGTTTCCGCTGTCGACAGCGGACACATAGGAGGACTGCGGCTTACTACTGGCGCCGATGCTGTACCAGTTGTACAGGTGTCCGCGGTACTTCTCCAGCCTCTTAATCTCCGCAAGACTTCTTTCGATCCGCGATAGGCACTCTGTCCTGCCGATGTATCCCAAGTCGTAGGCGGCGATGATGGAGAGCAACCCAAAGCCGATATTGGTCGGTGACGTTCGCAATGAAACATCCGGTCGTGGCAACTCACGAACATTGTCCGGAGGAAGCGGAAGCGCCTCGTTCGTGAAGTCCTCGAAGTACGCCCACGTCCGTCTCGCTGCTCGTTGCAACAGGGCACGATCCTCCTCATCCAGGACCGGCGCCGGCGCATACCTGGGGCGAGACAGGCGTAACCCGGCCAAGGGGGCGACGCACCAGATCACCCCCCATGGAACCGCATGCCACAGCGTCGGGATGCCCAATGCTGCCAATGACCCGGCACCTACCAAAGCGAACGCGATGGCCGCCGATGTTGCGCGCGCCCGCTGTGCCGGGGAGTTCTCGGCGTGCTGCAGCAGGGAGAAGGGTTCCCACTCCAGGAGCTTGCGATGAGAGGCTCTAAGGCGCCACTGCGCCTTGGCGATCGCCATGACGCTCGCCGCCGCCGATTGCGGCAGCGTGGCCATCGCGTAGATCGGCCTTGCCAACGCCAGACCAATATCGGTGAACGCTCCCGTGTTGGTCACGCCATTGAGGCTGTCAGTGACCTTGATCCAAAGGAACCGCATGCAATCCAAGAACGGCTGGAGAAGATAGAGAAGCAGAACGACAACTGCGAGCGCGAACATCCCGGGATGAAGCCAGGCAACGACCAATGCCGCCAGGGCAGCGGGCTCGACGAGGCTTCGTCTGAGGCTGTCGAATATCTTCCAGCGCGAAAGCGTCGATAGCGTGTTCCTGGTGTACCCCGTTCGAACCGGAACGTAGGGCCACAACCAGGCGCTGATCTGCCAGTCCCCTCGGATCCATCTCTCACGCCTGCTGAGGTCGACGAGCTGCGACTTGGCCGGTTGTTCGTACACTTCGACGTCGGCGGCCACAGTCGATCGGGCATAGCATCCCTCAATCAGGTCGTGACTGAGTATGCGATTGTCCGGAAACCTATCCTTCATGACGTTCCGAAACGCAGCAACGTCGTAGATTCCCTTTCCAACGTACGATCCTTCCACAAACAGGTCGTGATACAAGCTGGAGGCCACTAGCGAGTACGGATCGACCCCTCTTTCCCACTTCTGCAGGCGCTGGTAGCCGGAGGCGCCTTGGCTAGGAAGCCTGAATGAAACCCTTGGCTGAAGGATCGCGTGGCCTGCGCCGACGGATCTGCCGCCATCCACCAGTTCCGGCCGGTTGAGCGGATGATCGATTGTCTCCACCAGCCGACGCACGCCGCCCCATGACATCTCGGTGTCGCTGTCGAGCGTTACGACATAGCGCGCACGTGACTGCTCCGGGACGCGTCCTACGAGCCGGTCAAATAAGCTATCGGCTTCGCGCAGGAGGAAAGCATTGAGCGCGTCCAGCTTCCCGCGCTTCCGCTCGTATCCCATCCACACGCCCTGATCCTCGCTCCATACCCTGTCCCGATGCAGCAACAGAAATCTGGTGCCGTCCGCCGCCGGATACTTGTCGTTGAGCCGCTCGATTGCCTCAGCCGCCGCATACCACGCGTCGTCATCGTCCGGCATCGACTTGGAGGGCGCATCTGGAAAATCGCTGAGCAGCGCGAAATAGAGCTGACTGTCGCGATTTGCGAGGAACCGCATATGCAGATCGTCAACCAGTGAAATCGCGCCTGCGCGGCTTTCCAGAAGACAGGGAACGACTACCCAGGTACACGCTCTGGAAGGCAATCCTTTGCGGTAGTCCATCCTCGGGAGGGGGCGTGGCCGTACCATGAACGTCGCGATCCACGCGATGAACGCGGCCCCGATCTGGCTTGCGACGACAATGCAAGTAGCGGCAGCGACCAATCTCATCAGCCCGGAAGCACCGGACCCGGCGACCCACAGCATGATTCCGGCTGTGACCGTGCCCGCGATGATCAACTGCGCTGCAATGAACGCCCATATGAGAACGCCCGACTTCCTCAGACACTCAAGCCGCTGGCGGTCGGTCCTGCCCCCGATTTGCTGCCGGACGCTGGCAACACCCTCATCCAAGAGGTAGTAGCCTACGTGCCTCGCGCGTTCGGAAGCAGCCGCGGCAGCGGACTGTTGCGCCAGCGCTATGACAATCTCGGCTACTTCCGCCTCAGTTCTTCCAGACTGGACCGCCAGGTCAAAGACTCGCCACCGGTAGCGCTCGCGCGTGATCGCATCCATGTCCGGATAGTCGCCGGAAGGGTCGCGGGCGAGAGTCGACTCTGTGACGCTGACGGAGCAGATGAAGTGGGACCAGCACAGTTTACGAAGGGCCCTTAGGTTTCCAATCCAAGCTTCTATCACTGCCCCGCTTTGCGCCCGGCCTCGCACCGCTCCGTCGTCCTCGGTGGAATCGGGTGTCGATTCACTCAGGTCCGGACTGGTCTTATCGCGCCGACCGGCGCGGAATCCCCCTCGCCGGTCGGTGCCGTCGCAGCGAGCGCATTCGTTTGTCGACCCAGCCCCAGACTGCAAAATCCGATCCAGCAAGATGAGACTTAGAAGTGGGCGAATCGCATGTAGCTCAACTTGCTCAAGAGCGGCATGGCGTTGGTATGCCGATATAGCTTCTCTCAATGAGGACGCACTTAGCTCCTCGCTCAGTTGCACTGCAAACTGCTCCACGAACTGCTGAATGCGAGCTTGCACACCTCCTTCGGCAACGACGAACGGCAACGTGTATTTCGCGACCTCACGGAACTCGGACGCGATCTCCTTGAGCGTTGTCTGCAGAAAGTGACTGCTTCTAAGAAGCGGGTGGATGTCATCTGCTGGAGCATGGCTATCGACACGATCAGGAATGGCCGACAAGCAAGACTCCAATCCAGCATTGCAAGCCAGCAGTGCAGCTTCCGGCCTCAAGCGCGATCGCGGGCGCTGCCATCGGGCGTGCTGGCGTGCAAGCGCTTCGTAGCGATCAGCCGCGTACTTGACGCCGCGGTCACTCGGCATCACGTCTTCGTGTTCACACTGAATCTTGGCGGTAACACTCCAGGCACCGCATCTCGACCCCCTTGCGGGCGGGCTTATCTCGACAGTCGTGTCGTCTTGCAAGTCATCCATATGCTGACCGGCCACTACAACGTACCTGCATGAAGCTGCCGGATTCGCCAGGTACCGGCCACTACTTCGACCAAACGTTCATCGCAAACTTTGCGCCGGACCTGACCGGCGTACCGGTGTGCAACGCGAAGGGGTTTGGATTTTCCTCGTCCGTGTAGTTCCTGAAGTACAACGCTGCACCCTTTCTCGGCGCGATCGACTCGCCAAACAGCGGGAAACGCGTCTCGCCACCGACAAAGTCATCGGTCAAGTAGACCAGAATCGTCCACTTCCTCAGCCCGAAGGCCGACGACTGCCCAGGCGGGGAATGCATGTCCACGTCGAAGTGACATTGATACGACTCGCCAGGGCCGTATCGCACGACCTGCAAATCCTCGAACTCCAGTTCGGCGTCACTCACGAGTTGGCGGGCACGATCGAAGATGCTTGCCTGCATCGGTATCAGGCTGGAATTGAGGTACGCGCTCTGACTGGTCCTGACTGGCGAAACCTCCAAGGCGCGTCCGACAACGCTGCGCTGGAAGTGTCTGCTGGCTTGCCCGACGATTTCATCGCATTCGGAAGCATCCAGAAAGCCCGCTTTCAGGCCGAAGCTGGCCCGGAACTGCTCCAGCGAGCGCTCGTCCATCCCACGTTGCTCGTCGGCGATGAGCTGATCCGTGGCACCTTCGGTGACCAAGGCTACTCCATCCCAAACCGCCGCGAACTCTCGTCGCGACATCGCCATCGCTTCCCCAGCCCCCTCGTGCACCACGACTCCGTCCTTGTAGCGGCGCAGGACAATAGCGAGCGACCGCCTGCCGGGATGGCGTGTTAGGAAACAAAAAAGCGGCGGCGTGAGCTGGTGGGTCCGCCTTGACGCCAGATAGTATCCGGATGTTCCGATGCCGACCCGATCCAGCAGCTTGGCGACATAGCTCAGACTATGCTCTTCGCCTTGGGAGCTCCAGCAGGCGTTCGCAAGCTGAGCGCGCGAGTGCGGTACACGACCTTCGGCCAGGAAGATCGAGATCAGATTGAATAGCGTGCAACCATCCAGGATTTCCAGTGATCGGGATCTTAGTCTGAAATCACGCTGCCTCATGACGACGAGTTGCCACCGCAACTGACGGTTAGGGCAACACCCTCCGCTCGTTTCCGATACCCGGATACTTGCTGTTGGCCCAGTCCAAGAGAACCCTTTCAGGCTCCGCCGAGCTCGACAGACGACCAGATGCGAAGATCGTCAGTATGGGCTTCCGGTCACATCCACTTTCCTTACAGCGAAAGTGGATGAGCCCCGCTCCAACCACATTGCCGCTCTGATCGGTGACTACGGCGCCCTTCTCCTGACAGTTGTGCTGGCGGCAACCGGTCTGCAGCGACAGGCCGCCGCCAACCGACGCGAGTCGCTTTGACGTTCCGTCGGCGTTATCCGGGATGCCCATCGCAAGCAGTAGCTGCTCACTCAAGGGCGCATCCGGGACGATGTAATCGCCCCGGGCGCTCCCGAAGTAAGATTGCGCAGCCGTAGCCACGTCGACCGCCGCGCCCGATGGCGCCGGTGCACTGCTGGATTCGGTCATCTGTGCGGTCTGGCTCACCGGTGCGGTTTCGTTGCGCGGGAGGGCACAGCCAACCAGCGCGGCACAGGAAAAGGCCATCAGCGAAATTCTAGGGATGGTCAACATGGGTTCTGTGGCGTCGGCAGCACATAGTCGTCGTTGTTTATCTCTTCCAAGAGCATCGCGGCCTCGGCTTGCCGTCGTGTCGGGAAGTCGTCTCCAAAGTTCATCAGATTGTCGTACGCCCCTTGCCAATCTCCTGTCGTGACTTGCGTCCAGAAGTTCGGTGTTTCGTTCATGATTCCAGGGATACCGTGCTGATACGCAACGCTATAGATCACAGTTTGCACATTCGCGGGCAACTGGAAGAAATCCGCAAATGCGGCAGCCCCATTGTAGTGCGTCTGTAGGTCGGCAATGAACTGAGCCCGCACCAAGGAATCCAGGGTATCCGCGTCCTGTGGAGTAATGACGAGATTGCCAGCGACCGCGTCTGCGGCGGCGCCTTGCTGGGTGGTGTACGGCAACAGCGTATTGATCAGCGGCTGCGGAATACCGATGGCTGCCATGCTGGCTTGGGTCCGCCCAAACAGATCGACACCGGTTGCCACCGTCACGCCGCTATTGGCGTGAGGATTGCCGTTCGCGTCCCGCGGCACGTAACCCTGCGTGGCCTGGGGTCCCTCGAACTGCTCGAGCGCTTCAAAGTCGATCTCGTTGGCGGGATTCTCACAATTGGGATTGGGCGGAGGTCCCGGTGGCGGCGGCGGCGGCGGCGAGCCACCCCCGCCCGGCGGCGATGGAGGAGACGGCGGTGGCCAGGAAGGTGGCGGCCAGGAGGGCGGAGATGGTGGTGGTGGCGTTCCGGTCACCGTGATCGGAGGGAACGTCTCAGATTCGTCCTCCGCGGATACCGTGCTGCCAGCGATGGTTTTCAGCTCATCGGGAGTCAACTTCTTCATAACAAATCCTTGATATTTCCGCGTCAAGCAAGCACGGATCTCGCCTGACTAAGGCGGCCGAAGAAGAGCTTTGATCGCGCCACACTTCAATCCAATGTTGCCTACGTCACTTGCATTCCGCACGACCCCAGCCCACGTTTGCGCGAGACATGCAAGGAGAAGCCTCGTTGTTCGTAATCAAGTACAACGAACTATTTCCAGACCGTTTGAACGCCTCTTGAATCCAACTTAAGCCAGCAGTTGGCGTCGGGCGTGGCGGCTGCAGGTTGACATTCATTTGATCGGCAAGCGCACGTATATCGACGCACTTTTCGCCTGCATGCGCATTGCCGCTGAACTCTATGATCATGACGTTGATAGGGCTCTTTTCATCCACGCCCTGCATGCAACTGGTAAAGCTTGCGCCCTTGATGCCAAGCGCATTTTCCTTGGCCTCCACGGTGTAGCTCCCATGGTAGGGACCGTCATTGACTTGCTGAACTGTTGAAAGATCAAACAGCCACGCCACGTCCCCAAGCTGGGGACGCTCCATCTTGTAGTCCAGCAGACGCTCGAGCCGGGTCAGCGCCGCCTGATGCGATGCATCTTGATCAGGCGCCATCATCTCGCTTGCGCCAACATCCGTCGCTCCCCTCTCCGTTCTGGCAGAGCAAGCGCTTGTCATAGCCGCAAACACCACGGCTGCAATGGAGGCTTTGACAATACTCCACATAGGAACGCTCAAGGACTCAGCCGCCTCCTCCGTAAGTTTCATCCCAATGTGACCCGTAGAACTCCTCCATCGTCCGACCGTCGCTGCGCGTCAGCGCACCGTAGATCTGACCCAACTGCTGAGTTCCTTGGGCATGAGTCAGCTGACCATTCTGCACCTGGTCGTAAACCGCCCAACTGCCTGCAGGCATGTTGACCGTGCCCAGACCCGGAAAGGTAGCCTGCCCCCCGCGAATGAAGCTCATCTGATCGTACATCGCGCCACCTTCGTTGTAGAGGTAGGTGTTGATGTACGTGGTTCGGCTGGGGGTAGTCGAGCCGAAATCGACGGGATACGTGAAATGATACAGCTCGTGGGCGAGAACGGCCGCTGTCAGATCGGGATTCCCGGTGATGCCCGAACTGATCTTGATGACGCCGCCGTCGAACACGCCATTCGCGCCGAGGTTATCCACCACCTGGATATTGAGCCCCAGAGTGATCCTGTACCTACGCAGGCGGGCCTTGGCCAAGGTGTTTGCGTTGATACGTTGATCAACCGCAGCCCCTAGCCCAGAAGCGACAGGAGCGCTCGGCGGTGATCCACCGCCACCACCGGGCGGCGGAGGAGGCGACGGCGGCGGAGACGGCGGTGGCCAGGAGGGCGGTGGCGATGGGGGAGGTGAAGGCGGCGGTGGCGATCCAGTCACCGTGATAGGCGGAAACGTCTCCGTCTCGTCCTGCGCGGTTACCGTGCTGCCGGAGATCGTTTTCAACTCGTCGGGAGTCAACTTCTTCACAAGAACTCCTTTAAGATTTCCGCATCCACCAAGCTGATGGACCGCTTGCGAATGCAGAATCGAAGAAGACTTTTGAGCCTAGCACAGCATTGGGCAGCATCATGCTACCAACTGATGACTTCACTAACGTAAATCTGCAAGGCGAGTCACACTTCACTTTTCGTGAGCACTCGGAGCTTCCAGCGAAGAGAGTTGCGTAGCGAGAAGTCATTGCAGTGGGGCCTGTGGCGCACGGCACGATCTCCGGTAATTCTTGATCACGGACGCGCATTCATTCAGGTGAGCGCCAGCAACCAACCATTCGATAGCAAGCCTTAATCTACTCGCACCAAATCCCGCTCGCAAATCCGCCGTATCGTCTTCTGCGATGGTACGCCCGGGCAACGGACGCTCGCTGACCTGACGGGCGTATCACTTGCAGGAAAGGAAGGCCGATGGAAAAGCCAGTTCAAGCGAACCAAGAGGAACGTTCAAAGTGGACCGACCTCATCAAAGAACTTCTGGAATCCCGCACAACGACCTCGCGAGAAGTTCATCGAGGCGAACTGACGATCATCGGCGCAGGCCTCGGCCTGATCGATTTCGCCGCCGATTCGGAATCCGCAATCCGCGCTGCCGACCATGTCTTCCATTGCTTGTATGACCCGATTACGCAAGCTTGGATCAATCATCTGCGCCCTGACGCATATGACCTTTGCGTGCTCTATAGCGAGGCATTGACGCGCTATGAAACATATGTGCAGATGGCCGAAGCAATGCTGCACTATGTCAGACAAGGCAAGCGAGTCGTCGCCATCTACTACGGACATCCTGGTGTCTTTGCGTCACCTACGCACAGAGCAATGGCCATTGCTCGGGCGGAAGGCCACTACGCGACAATGCGGCCCGGCATCTCTGCATTGGACCATCTCATCGCCGATGTAGGATTTGATCCGGCGTACCCCGGCCTGCTTACCTATGAAGCGAGCGATATGCTCCTGCGAAACAGATTCCTAGATACTCGACTTCATGTCGTGCTTTGGCAGGTCGGACTGATTGGAGAGTTCGGATACAGGAAAACGGGCTACAGGAACGATGGATTCGGGGTGTTGGTCAGAACACTGACTCAACGGTATGGCCCTGATTGGACGCTCGTTCACTACGTTGCTTCCCGGTTTCCGGGCACCGAACCTTTGATCGAGAAAGTACCGATCAAAGGACTTCGTGACAGTGATTTCGTCGGCACTCTCTCGGCCCTCTCCACATTCTATATTCCGCCTAGAGACGCTGCCCCGACCGACAGGGACGTCGCATTTGAGTTGGAAGTCATCACGGAGGGAGAGTCTCCGGGAAGATCGCCGCCTACCTATGACATCGCTCGCTACCAACGGGACGAACTGGAGGCCATTGACAAGCTGTCCGCCTTCTCCTTTGACCTGCGACGCTCTGCGATCACGTTGACACCGGCAGTCGCTTTCGTTGTTTCGCTGTCACAGGACAGGGCTCTCCTGGATCGCTACCGACGCGATCCGCGAAACGTTCTGGAGGAGCCGCGTTTCGGCGATCTGTCCCAGCGTGCCAAGGATCTTCTCGTGATCGGTCATCCGCTCGCCGTCGAAGCCATTCTGCGCGAACGCCTTTGATACCTCGTTCGCCGCTCCGCCAACGTGCACCTGGAGAAACCGTCTTGCTCCCCGCTCGCAGGCTTCCACCGTCGAGTTCGGCACCGTTTAGGGCGCACCGCCTTAAACGACCTTCGGTGATCTTCTCGAACTGCCGCCTTCCCGAGCTTGGGGAGGAAGAGCTATTGGCGCAATACGCCTTTGTTGTGCGAGACAGGGAGTCGGCGTTGCAGGGGTCCAGCGAGGAATCGCGCGTGTTCCTTGCAGATCGCTACGGCGGCCTTGGAATGGCGTTACACGGAGGCTCAGGCCGTGTCGGCCACGACGGACGTTTTGAGGCGAAGGGCATCGGTCTCACGCCGCTGGCGACATCAAGGGCCGTTGACCACGCCTATTCAAGCGGCGAGGCGTCCGTAATTGAGTGCATCTTGGAGCTGATCTGGGGCGAGGTGCTCGAGGAGGCACTGCCGCACGGCGCCGTCCGCAGCCTGGCGGTGCTTGATACGGGATTGCCCTTCGAAAGCGCAGGTGATCTGGCTTCGCACGATGTGTGCTCGATGCGAGGCATTCTGGTGCGGCAGCGCGCCTATCGGCCCGCTCATTTCATGAGAGCCATCTATGCGCAAGTCGCTCCGGGTGAGCATCTGGTACCAGACCACGTACGCACCGCAAACGCCATCAACGCTTTACCCTATCTGCTCCCGCTGCCTGCCGAATCTAACGACAGGCCGATGTCCCGGGTCGAGCGACTGCATGCCGGAATGCACGAGATGGTGGAACGGCTGGCCCGACAACATGCCGCGGCCCGTGCCCGGCGCTTCATGCACGGGGCCATCACCGCGTCCAACCTAACGCTGGACGGGCGCTGGATCGACTATGAGTCGACGTCGCACGTGCCGGTTTTCGGCAGTTCCGAGCACTTCTACCCGCCGTTCTGGAGCGACGATCGGGGGATCTGGCGGACGATCGAGTACCTTTCCTACTACATTGACAAGTACTTCGACGACGGTGACCCCGGAATACGGAACAACTACGTGGAGCTGTTCCATCAGCGCTTAGCCAGTGAACAAAGAACGGCGTCCCTCAGTGTCCTGGGAATACCGGAGGGACTTCTCACAGACTTGGACTCGAAGGACGCCTTGGTCATGGACAAGTTGGGCGATATCGTGCTCAGAATCGCCAAGAGCGGGAGGACAAGGCCCTTCTGTGGTGCGGACACCGATTTCCACACTTTCGGCCACTACAACCTCGCCGACATCGCCGTGCGCCTCGCCGCCACCGATCAGGACGAGTCGCGGGACCGCATGCTGTCCGCCGCTATCAGTTGTCCCGCGCTTCGGGAGAGACTGGTTACCACATACAACCACGCCCTTGGTGTTCTACGGCGGCATAACACGGTTCGGTCCTGGCATCGGCGCGGTTTGGCAGGCTTACTGATCTTCGGCGCCACCAAGTTGGCCTCGCAGTTCCCTTTGTTGCGCGAAGGAAAACTCAAGTCCAAGCTGGAGGCCATCTGCGCGGAGGTACCCGATCGCGTGGATCTTCGCCATGCAATCGAGGAACTTCTTCAATCCATCGTCGCAGATGTCAAGCTCGCAATGAGCGGCTATCGAGGTGATGGCATCGTTGTCGCAAACGATCATGGCTCTGCGCTCAAGTTCTACCCAACAACCGCCGAGCTGGTTTACCTTGACAACGGATCAGCGGAACGCCTCAGGATACACTCGCAGTTTGATGTCCCTAAGGACCTGACGCAATCCATAGCGCTTATTGACCGTTTCAGCCAACGCACTGGTTAGTTCAATGTGCAAACTCCATGCATTTGAGAACACAGAAGGCCTGCATATCGAGAGAAAGATTGGCGCGGTGACGACGCTGATCTACGGCGACGGTGACTACAGAAGCAACCTGGCCGAGCACCTGGAAGTCTTTCTTCCCGCGCTGTACCTGAATCAGGTTAGGTTCTTCTACGATGACCACCACCGCATCTGCAGCTTCTACCTGTGGGCGACCCTGACCGAGGCCGTGGAGCGTCGCGTCGTTTCTCGCAAAAGTTTCTGGCTGCACGAAAGCGAGTGGAACGAAGGAGACAGGATGTGGATAGTCGCCTTTGCGGCCAGGCTGGTGGACGTCAGACATGCGGTCGCGAGCGTTAAGGCCGACTCGCTCCGGCGTAGCCCCATCGTGAAGTCCATGCGTCCGCGGGTGCAGAGGCCGTCACCCGTAAGGGTATGGCAGCAGGATTCGGTAGCGCGCAAGAGCGCCCCAGGTTCGTGAATCGGAAAGTCTCCAGGCCATATGCCCCAGCGCCCGCAGATCGACCCGAGGCTATGCGCGCAGGCCGCGGAGGCCGTTCATCGCATCTAGCCCCGCCACGGACCTATGGATCCTCGACCATCAAAGGCGTGACGGAAATGCTCTCCTGTGCTTCTGACATAGTGCAGGAAGAGTTGGAGCCAGTACTGCCCACCAAAAGCCTGGCGCCAATGGGGCACCTGGATGCCCTGATACAGCAGCGCGTCCCCCACCTCCAAATCCACGCCAATTGGATCTCCGTCGACTTCAATAAAGATTGGCCAAGCCTGTTCGGCGGAGTATCCGATCGTGATCGTTGCGCTGATCTCACAGGCCGGCCTATCGATGTGCCTTTCCAACACGGCACCGTTCGTATAGAATCTCAAATACGAGTAGGATGGTTCCAGAGTCTCCCCAATGACTTCTTCGAACTGCGGCTTGAGAAGTTCAAGCAACGCCTCGCCGCAGCCGTCCGCATATCGGGATGGACAACAAGATTGGCCATCCAGCATGAAGTGACCGCCAGCCTTCAAATGCAATAGTGCATAGCGATGGATCAGGGCCGCAACGTCCCGACTGACCAGGTTCCTGATCACTACGTAGTCCGCCGCTGAATTCATCTCCTTGGCGGCGATGGCGTGCGTCTTCGAGCCCCCTTGCATGCGACGATCGATCCGAAGATCGTCAGTCCCTGCACGCTTCACTACATCGTACATGCGACTGCTCTGACCATCGCCACCCCGGCTTATGATCGCCAGGTAGCGTGCCTGGTCGTCACGGAACGCGACATCAAACTTCAGCCCCATTGCGTTCGCCAGCCTTCCCAGGTCGGTCTCAGCGATATGCAGCCGACCAGAAGGGGGACCTACTTCGCCTTCCACACGAACTTGATACTCAAGATATCCCTCGGGTCTTCCGCTTGCTCTACTCCGCTCTCTATGCTCCGGGGAAGGCGGGTTCGCGGACCTGTAGATATCCGTTGAGTCACAGATCAGAACGCCACCTTCGGTCAGCCTCCCTTCCAGGGATGCGAGGAATGCACCCAGCCTCTCGATAGTCCCAAGCTCACCAAGATTGCTACCGAGCATGAGGATGGTGTCATATCGCTCTCGTGATGGCGCCGTCAGGTCGGCATGTATCGCGTTGTCGAAGCCAATCTCCTTGAGGAAATCGACGCACTCCTCAGAGGGATCCAGAGGAGTCACACTCAACCCAATTTCTCTAAGGTTGCGGGAATAGCGACCTAGTCCAGCCCCAACGTCCAATACTCTTCCAATACACAGATTCAGCGCAGCTCGTCCAATTGGAGCCAGCGCTTGATGCTCACAAAGATCCGAGATCAGTACTGTTCGAACATGTCCATCTTCACGAACCAGCTCGAACGAGGCTTGTTCGTCCCCTGCACGATAATCAGCGATCGCTTTCCCGATAAGGTCTTGCGAGAACTCGGGCTCCGCTCGCTCAGATGACATGACCGTACTCCCTCCGGACTGGAGGCTCGAAACATCCTGCGTGGACATCATTCCACAGCAGCAAGAATCCTGGCTCGTTACGCTACCGAGGAAGCAGGACGGATTCAATGCCATCCAGCTGTTCTAGATGGGGACTGATGCTGACAAAGCTGAATCAACCACGATCGAGGTCGTCGTCTACATAATTCGATTTTCGATGCACACCTCCGACTGTTCTCCCTGCCCTCTTACCGCCTGACCATGTAGCCGAGATTCCCCGCCGCCGCGTCAATGAGATCGGCGATCAACGGATCGGCGAGCATCCGATGGGAATCTGGCGCAGGCGGAAAGGGCTCCTTTCGCAGTGCGCGCTCATTGAGCGCATACGACTCCGCATTGCCGTTCATCGAACTGCAGTACGCGATGCCATCCAGGTCCGGGTAAGCCTCGTGCAGTGAGACGGCCCACAGATGCGCTGGCGCGCGAGGGCCGGAATGGATCGCGGTGGAGGCCCCATGCGCGTGATGACCTCGCCGGTCAGGTCGAGCAGGGTCGGTTCGGCATCGAGTTTCCATACCGCCAGATACGGCTGGTGTTTGTGCACATCCACGACGCGCGTGTCCCGGAACACCTTCGCGAGGCAAGTCTGGACGGCCTTGGCCGCATACAGGACTCCGCGCTCCTGCTGCTCCGCCTTGCCTGCGGCATTGGGCAGGTGATGATCGAATCGCGATCCCGTCGGTCCCCAGTAGCGGAGCTCGTTCCACTTCGTTGGGTGGTCACCGCCGGCAAAGCCGATGCGCGCCAGAACATCGCCCGCCTGCAGCGTCTTCGTAGTGCGCCGCAGGGTCCGCAGGAAGTCGACTTCACCCGTACGCAACAGCCACTCGCGCGGCGAGGTGGGCGCCTCACCCTCCCCCCATGTCAAGTCAGGCGTTGGGGTCAGGAACCACATGGAGAACGCAAGCGGCGAGACCTGATCGCCGACCAAGGCCAGCACCTTGGGAAGTCCCGGCACCTCGGTGCTGCCCTCGAACTGGAACCGCGGGACGCGCTTCTCGCCGTTGAGCTCGATCGCCAGCAGCGTCCGGTCGCGGATGCACTGCCGGATGCGGCTCGGATCCAGGCCCAGCTTCTCCGCCAGTTGCGTCGGCGTATCGGCATCGTGGAACAGGTCGAGGAACGTGGACACGTATCGCGCACGCGCCGTATCGGCGCGCGCGCCGGTCTGATCAGTGGCACGCAGCCCGACAGCCGCCAGGGCCTGCGCCTCGGCAGCGGGCAGGGCCGGGTCGATCGGGTAGATGGTCGGCAGGATCGAGGTGAAGCCGGCCTCAGCAAAGACGCGCTCGGCGATGCGGAGGCGCTCCTTCTCGGGCAGGGCATCCAGGATTTCTCGACGCAGCTTGGACCACGTATTCATCAGCGCGCATCGCTCCCTCGCTGGAAGCGCGCCTGAAGCGCGATCATGTCTGCCAGTCCTCTTTGCAGTGGCGGTGGCACACCACCGTCGGGAGGTCGCGACATTCGCCGGGGCGTCGCCTCGTGGGAGCGACGGAAGTCGCGACGACAACGCCGGGTCGGCGACGCCCGGCGCCATGTCGCGACTTCCGTCGCTCCCACAGCAGGCAGGGGTTCGGCTGCGGCCCTCCCGCATGCGTCGGTTTTCGAGCGAATGCGGAGCGCCGGTGCCGCGGCGCCTTGAATCGGCCACGCCCGACACCCAGTTCGAACGCATGAGTTGCACCCGCGCGTCCCCGCGCAGCGCACCGGAGAACAAGGCAATCCAATCCGTGACCGAACAGCCCTTCCCCCTCGAATCCACCCCCGAAGCCGCCCAGGCTGCGATCCGCGACGAGTTCGCCTTCTTCGGCGACTGGTCCGAGCGCTACCAGTACCTGATCGACCTCGGCCGCAAGCTCCGCGAATTTCCGGAGGAATGGAAGACCGAGGAGCACCGCCTGCACGGCTGCCAGTCGATGGTCTGGATCGTGCCTTCGGGCGATGCGGGGCGGCTGGATTTCGCCGCGGTCAGCGACTCGGCGATCGTCTCCGGCCTCGTCTACCTGGCGCTGCGCGTGTACTCGGGCCGCAGCGCCCGCGAGATCCTCGACACCGATCCGGACTACATCGCCGCGATCGGCCTCGCCAAGCACCTGTCCCCGACCCGCAGCAACGGCCTGGCGGCATTGCTCGCGTACATCCGCGAACAGGCGCAGCGGGCGCTGTCGTAACGGCTGCAAAGGGCGGCCGCGTCCTTCTTCGATCGCCGGACCGCCAAACGAAAGCACCCACCGCTTCCAGGCGGCAGGCGCTCCCATCGGTTCCGCTGCGGCAGGCCCGAAACCGGGACCCAGGCTCTTCCGAATCCCGAATCCCGAATCCCTGCCTTGAGTCAGTCGCCGATCTGCTTCTGCAGATGCTCCCAGCGCTCCTGCTCGTCGATGGTGCGCTCGGCGGTCAGGCGCGCTTCCAGGCGCTCCAGGCCGATCTCCTCGCCCGAATCGACGCTGAAACCGTACTCGCCCGAGTCCACGCGCTTGAGCGTGCTGTCGATCTTGCCGATCAGCTTGCGGTAGCGGTCGCGCGTGCGCAGCTCCAGCGAGTTCTCGGTTTCGCGGGTGGCGCGCTCGGCCTCGTCGCCGACGTCGCGCACTTCCTCCTTGAGGTTCTCGATGGTCTGCTTGGATTCCTCGACCAGGTCGGCGCGCCACTTCAGCAGGCGCTGGCGGAAGTACTCGAGCTGCAACGGCCCCATGTACTCCTCGTCCGCGGCCGGGCGGTAGCCCTCCGGCAGGATCGGGCGGCCGGTTTCCGGATCGGTCTTGTACGGGATCGTCCGGTACTTGGTCTTGGGCGCGGGCGCGGAAGGCCTGGCGGCCACGGCCACGGCCACCTTGCCGACCGGGCGCTTGACCGCCGGCCTGGCCGGTGCCGGAGCGGCAGGCGCCTTGGTCGATGCCGTCTTGGCGGTCTTCTTCGGCGCGACCTTCTTTGCCACGTTCGCGGCCTTGGCTGCGGGCTTCTTCTGCGCCGGCGCTTTCGAGGCGGCCTTGGCCGGTACCGGCTTGGGCGCCGCCTTCCTGGCCGGCACGGCCTTCTTCGCCGGCGCCTTCTTGGCGGCCGGCTTCTTCGCGGCCGCCTTCTTCACGGCGGCCTTCTTCACCGGTGCGGCGGCCTTCTTCGGCGGCGCCTTGCCGGCGGCGGCCTTCGTGGCGGCCTTCTTTGCCGGCGCCTTCTTCGGTGCGGCCTTCTTCGCAGCGGCGGCGTGCTTCGCCGCAGCCTTCTTCGGGGCCACCTTCTTCGAGGTCTTCTTCGCGGGTTTCTTCACTGCCACGTCGTTGTGTCCTTGCGGATTCCCTTGGAATGGGGAAGCGCGCTGTTATACCCTGCCGGGACTGCATCGGCAACCGCGATCCTCCTTTTTTTCGCCGTGCAGGAGCCGTGATAGAACGTCTGCTCATCGCCCTGCTGCGCCTGTACAAACGCTGGCTGAGCCCGCTGCTGGGGCCGCGCTGCCGTTTCGTGCCGACCTGCTCGGAATACGCGATGACCGCCATAGCGCGCTATGGCGCCCTCAAGGGCGGCTGGCTGGCCCTGCGCCGGATCGGCCGCTGCCACCCGCTGCACCCGGGCGGGCACGACCCGGTCCCTCCCCCACCCACGGAAAACGCCCGATGACCGACACCCCCGACACGCTGATCGTCAACGCCCGGCTGGTCAACGAAGGCCGCGAGACCGACGGCGACCTGCGCATCTCGCAGGGCCGCATCGCCGAAATCGGAACCGGCCTGTCCGCGCGCGCGCGCGACGCCGTGATCGACGCCGGCGGCCGGCGGCTGCTGCCGGGCATGATCGACGACCAGGTGCACTTCCGCGAGCCGGGGCTGGAGTACAAGGCCGACATCGCCACCGAGTCTGGCGCGGCGGTCGCCGGCGGCCTGACCAGCTTCATGGACATGCCCAATACCAGCCCGCCGACGCTCGACCGCGACGCGCTGGAGAACAAGTACGCGCGCGCCGCCGGCCGCGCGCGCGGCAACTACGGCTTCTATTTCGGCGCCAGCAACGACAACCTCGACAACGTGCGCACGCTCGACCCATACGCCGCGCCCGGCGTCAAGGTGTTCATGGGCGCCTCCACCGGCAACATGCTGGTGGACGATCCGGACACGCTGGACGGCATCTTCCGCGAGACCCCGGTGCCGATCATCACCCACTGCGAGGACACGCCGATGATCGAGGCGGAGCTCGCGCGCTACCGGGAGAAGTACGGCGACGACATTCCCGCCCGCTGCCATCCCGACATCCGCTCGCGCGAGGCCTGCATCAAGTCGACGCGGCTGGCGCTGGCGCTGGCGAAACGCCACGGCACGCGCCTGCACGTGCTGCACATCTCCACCGCCGACGAGCTGGCGCTGTTCGAGCGCGGCCCGCTGGTGGACGCCGACGGCGTGCGCAAGCGCATCACCGCCGAGACCTGCGTGCATTTCCTGCGCTTCGAGCGCGACGACTACGATCGCCTCGGCCACCTGATCAAGTGCAACCCGGCGATCAAGGACGCGTCCGACCGCGCCGCGCTGCTGCGCGCGATCGCCGACGACGTCATCGACGTGCTCGCCACCGACCACGCCCCGCACACGCTCGAGGAAAAGCAGCATCCCTACGTGCGCGCGCCGAGCGGCCTGCCGCTGGTGCAGTTTGCGCTCAACGCCGCGCTCGAATGCGTGCACGAAGGCCATTTCGACGCCGCAACGGTCGTGCAGAAGTTCGCCCACGCGCCGGCGCAGCTGTTCGACGTGAAGGAGCGGGGCTTCCTGCGGGAGGGCTACTGGGCCGACCTGGTGCTGGTCGAGGACGCGCCGTTCACGGTGCGCCGCGAGCAGGTGCTGTCGAAGTGCGGCTGGTCGCCGTTCGAGGGCGCCACGTTCCGCAGCCGCGTCGCCTCGACCTGGGTCAACGGCACGCTGGCCTGGGACGGCGAGCGCCTGGTCGGCGACCCGCAGGGGCGGCGGCTGGAGTTCGACCGTTGAGGCACCTGGCTTGCGCGCTGCTCGCGCTCGCCGGCATCCTCGCTCCGGGCCTGGCGTTGGCGCAGGCCGCCGGCGACGACCGCATCGTGTTTCCGGCCAGCGTGCAGCAGGGCGCGATGGTGATCGGCAAGGTCCCCGCCGACAGTCGCGTGGAGTATGCCGGCCGCACCTTGCGGGTCACCGGCTACGGCAGCGTGGTGCTGGGGATCGGCCGCGATGCACAGGGTCCGGCCGAGATCGCGGTGACCCGGCCCGACGGCAGCCGCGAGACCGCGCGCATCGCGATCGCGCCGCGCGACTGGCCGGTCGAGCGCGTCAGCGGCGTGCCGCCGAAGACCGTCGACCCGCCGCCGGCGATCGCCGAACGCATCCGCCGCGAACAGGCGCGCGTCGCCGCGGCGCGGACCCGCGACGATGATCGTGCCGATTTCGCCCAGCGCTTCGCCTGGCCGGTCGAGGGCCGCATCAGCGGCCGCTTCGGCAACCAGCGCGTCTACAACGGCAAGCCAGGCTCGGCGCATTCGGGCATGGACATCGCCGTGCCGTCCGGGACTCCGGTCAGGGCGCCGGCGGCGGGCATGGTCACCTTCGCCGACGCCGACCTGTACCTGACCGGCGGCACCGTGCTGCTCGACCACGGCCATGGCATCAGTTCCAACTTCCTGCACCTGTCGCGGATCGACGTGCGGCCCGGCGACCGGGTCGAGCAGGGCCAGGTGATCGGCGCTGTCGGCGCGACCGGGCGCGCGACGGGGCCGCATTTGCATTGGGGGATGAGCTGGTTCGACGTGCGCATCGATCCCCTATTGGTACTCGAAAGAACTCGGTAGGCTCTGCCACTTGTTCGCCTGCACCGCGCGCGGCGGCGCGTTCAACGTCATCGACAGACATGTTTCTGCCTGGCGCGGTTCGACGTGCGCATCGATCCCCTGCTGGTACTCGAAAGAACCCAGTAGGGTTCTGCCGCTGTTCGCCTACGCCCCGCGCGGCGGCGCGGTCGACTCGACGTCATCGACAGCCGTGGCAGCTCTTGTGGGAGCGACGGAAGTCGCGACGGGCAGCACGCGCAGTCGCGACTTCCCGGCGGCGGCATGCCGCCGCCACTCCCACAGGGGGGCCAGGCGAGGCGCGCATCCGCCTCTCCCTTCCGCGCCTGTTTACTCTCCCGCGCGGCGCTCAGCCGGTGACCCGGGCCACTGCGTCGTGGGCGTGCAGGCTCTCGAAATGGGCCACCCGGGCGTCGAAACGGGCGATGCGCTCGTCCGCCGACAACACCGCGGCGACGCGGCGCGCGGCGTCCTCGCAGAACATCAGGTTCTCGGCATTGAGGCGGGCGAAGGCCTGCTCGTCCTCGCGCTTGACCGCGGTCTGCACCGGAGTGGCGAGCGCGGACTCGAGTGCGTCGACCAGCGCGACCAGCGGAATCTCGTCGAACGCCGGGCGCAGTTCGACCCGCACGTCGGCGCGGCTGCGCTGCGCGTGCGGGGTAGCCGCCAGTCCGCGTTCGGACGCCAGCCACTCGCCGACCACGGCCGCCGACAGCGGCCGCGCCGTGGCGAAATCCTCGGTGAAGCGCGCGGCGTTGAGCTGGCGCGACAGCGCCGCCGAGGCCGGACAGGTACTGGAATACTCGACCGAGAACCGAAGCTCCAGGCGGAAATGGCCCGCGGCCAACGTCGCCTCCAGTTCCACCGGGTAGTTCTTCCAGCCGGCATGGTGGCTGGCCAGCGCCGCGCGCCGCAGCAGGTGCTCGTAGCGCAGGGTCACGCGCGCCGAGGTCGACAGCCCGCGCTGCGACTCCACCAGGTCCTGCAGCACGCGGCGCAGGCCGGCCGGTGTCAGCGCCTCGCCGGCGAAGGCGTCCTGCAGGCGCAAGTAGAGCCGCGACATGTGGATGCCACGCGCCTCGGCGGCGCGCAAATCGACCGCGACGTCGACCGAAGCGGGGACCTGCACGAAGCCGCCGTCCTGTGCCGGCAGGCGCAGCGGCAGCGCGATGCGCTCCATGCCCACCCAGTCCAGCGGGCGCGCGGCGAAGGCGGCCTCGTCGGCGACGTCGGGCAGCATGCGGGGGGTGGAGTCGTTCAAATGCGGGGCTCGTGGCGGCGGAACGGCGGCCGAAAAGGCCGCACATAGTGTAGCGGCCATCGTCCGGGGCCCGGCGAAACACTGCGTTGTACGCAGGCCGGTCCGGCGGTCACCGCCCGCCCCGCGCCGCCCGCCAGGCCAGCGGCAGGACCCGCCAGGCCGGCAGCGGGCGCGTGGGCGTTTCGCTCTCCAGGGCGCGCAGCCGCGCGTGCAGCAATGCCGCCTGGATGCGGCGCGCGCGCGGCGCGCGCGGCGTGCGTGGCCAATGCCGGCGCAGCCACAGTGCCTCGGAACCCTGGCCGGCGAGCAACACGCGTTCGCCGACCAGACACCGGGCCAGCGCGTCGGCCTGGGCGGCGGCGAGGTCCGCGTTCGCTTCGCCGCCGAGCAGCGCCGTTTCGCAGGCGGCGGCCGCACTGGCCAGGCCCGTCAACGCCTCCAGGGTAGCCGCCGCGCCCAGCTCGCGCGTGGCCGGCAATGCGTTCAGGGTCCGCCCCAGGGTTTCCCAGGGGGCCGTCTGCCGTTGCAGGCAGATCCCCAGCGGATGCCGGCGGGCGCCCCGCGACCATCCCCGCAGCTCCTCCCGCCACCAGGCGAGCTTGGCCAGGCCCGGGGTCGGATCGGCGCCGCGCCAGGCGGCATCGCCCAGTTCCTGCAGCAGCGCGAACCAGGCCACGGCCGTCGCACGCTGCGATTCCGGTACGAAGGCAGCAGCCACCTGCCACTCCGGCCAGCGCGCGCGCCATTTGTCGACGAAGCTCGCCGCGTCCGTTGCGTTCATGTCTTCGATCATGGGGGAGCTGCCGCCCGCGACACTCAGGCCTGGCGCGCGGTCACTGCGCCGGACCGGGCCGGCCCGCGCAACCGCGGCCAGCACGCCGGCGCCAGCAGGTCCGTCGGCGATTCGGCCATCAGGTCGCCGCGCCACGCCACCGGGTCGTCCTCCCGCAGGCGATAGCCCCACAGCGCCACCACCGAGGCCATGCCGGCCGCACGGGCGGCGGCGATGTCGCGCTCGTCGTCGCCGACATAGACGCAGTCGGCCGGCGCCAGCCCGATCTTGTCGGCCGCGTGCAGCAACGGCAGCGGGTGCGGCTTGCGCTCGGCGAGCGTGTCGCCGCCGACCAGCACCGCGCAGCGCGACGCCCAGCCCAGTTGCGGCAGGATCTCCCGCGCCAGATACTCGGGCTTGTTGGTCACGATGCCCCAGCGGCAGCCGGCCGTCTCCAGCGCGGCGAGCATGGCCTCGACGCCGTCGAACGGGGCACTGTGGCGGCCCAGTTCCTGCCGGTACACGTCGAGGAACTCGGGCACGAGGTCGGGAATCCTTTCCGGCGCGATGTCCGGGAATGCGGCGGCCGCCATCGCCCGCGCGCCGCGCGAGACCCGCGGCCGCAGGCCGGCCAGCGGCATCGGCGGCAGCCCGCGATCGCCGCGCATGCGGTTCACCGTCGCCAGCATGTCGGGCGCGCTGTCGAGCAGGGTGCCGTCGAGATCGAACAGCGCCCCGCGCGGGAAGCCGGACGCATCCGCCGCGGTCACCGGCCCTGCCCTACCCGGCATCGCCGGCCCCCGGCTTGCGCGCGCAGGCGAGGTAGTTGACGTCGGTGCGTCGGCTCAGGCGCGCGGCGTTGCGCCACGGCTCGTAGGCCATGCCGCTGACGTCCTCCAGTTCGAGCCCGGTGGCGCGCAGCCAGGCGGCGAGTTCGGACGGACGGATGAAGTCGCGGTACTGGTGGGTGCCCCGCGGCAGCAGCCGCGCGATGTATTCGGCGCCGACGATGGCCAGCGCGAACGCCGCCGGCGTACGGTTGAGGGTCGAGACGAACAGGCGGCCGCCCGGACGCAACAGGGTGGCGCAGGCGGCGAGCACCGCGGCCGGGTCCGGCACGTGCTCGAGCATTTCCATGCAGGTCACGGCATCGAAGCCCGCGGGACGCTCCTCGGCCAGGGTTTCCACCGCTTTCAACTGGTAGTCGACCTGTACCCCGGACTCGAGACCGTGCAGCTTCGCCACCTTGATCAGGTCCGGCGCCAGGTCGATCGCGGTCACCCGTGCGCCGGCGCCGGCCAGCGCCTCGCTCAGCAGTCCGCCGCCGCAGCCGACGTCCAGCACCTCGGCATCCTTCAGCCCCGTCCGGGCGGCGACATAGTCCAGGCGCACCGGGTTGAGCGCGTGCAGCGGCTTCTGCGGACCTTCCGGATCCCACCAGCGGCCGGCCAGCGCGGCGAACTTGTCGAGCTCGGCCTGGCGGAAGTTTGGCGGCGGATCGGCGGTGGAGCGGTTCGTGTTCGTCATCGCGGAGGTCTTCCGTCTCGGTTGTAGGAGGGGCTTCAGCCCCGACCGCGTGCGGACAGCCATCCACCACGGTTGTTCACCTTCGCAACGCGCGGCGGCGCGTTCTTCATGGTCGCCGCCGATGGTTTCTGCCTGGCGCGGGCTGAAGCCCCTCCTACAGGGGGTCGGGGTGGATGGCGGCGATCCGCTCGCGCCACTGCCGCGCGTTGGCGACCAGCGCGGCGGGGTCCAGATCGACCAGCACGCGCGCCGACAGCCTGGCGCGGCCGGCGATCCAGACGTCGGTCACCTGGTGCCGGCCGGTGGCGTAGACCAGCTGCGAGAACACATGGTGCAGCGGCTGCGTCTCCAGCGCCGACAGGTCCACGCAGGCCAGGTCGGCCTGCTTGCCGGGCTCGATCGAGCCGACCAGGTGGTCGAAGCCCATCGCCTTCGCGCCCCCCAGCGTGGCCGCGCGCAGCGCGCTGGCGGCACTGAATGCGGCGGCATCGTCGGCGACCGCCTTGGCCAGGATCGCCGCGGTCCGGGTCTCGCCGAACATGTCGAGGTCGTTGTTGCTGGCGCAGCCGTCGGTGCCGATCGCAAGGTTCACCCCGGCGCGCTCCAGCGCGCAGACCGGGCAGAAGCCCGAGGCCAGCTTGAGGTTGGATTCCGGGCAGTGCACCACCGACACGCCGCGCTCGGCGCACAGGTGGATCTCGGCCTCGGTCGCCTGGGTCATGTGCACCGCGATCAGGCGGTCGTTGACCAGGCCCAGGCGGTCCAGGCGCGCGAGCGGCCGCTGGCCGTGCTCCTTCTGCGACTGCGCGACCTCCTGCGCGGTCTCGTGCAGGTGCAGGTGCACCGGCACATCGAGCTGGTCGGCGAGCATGCGGATGCGCTCGAAATTGGCGTCGTTGACGGTGTACGGCGCATGCGGCGCGAACGCGGTGCCGATCAGCGCATCGCCGCGCCACTGGTCGTGGACCTCGCCGGCACGGTCGAAGTACTCGTCGTCGCTCCTGGCCCACGCCGTCGGGAAGTCGATCACCGGCAGGCCGACGCGGGCACGGAAGCCGTAGCGCTTGTAGGTGGCCGCCTGCACGTCGGGAAAGAAGTAGTTCTCGTTGACGCAGGTGGTGCCGCCGCGGAGCATCTCGGCGATCGCCAGGGTGACGCCGTCGGCGACGAACTCCGGCCCGATCACCGCGCCCTCGACCGGCCAGATGTGCTCCTGCAGCCAGACCTTCAGCGGCAGGTCGTCGGCGACCCCGCGCAGCAGCGTCATCGGATTGTGGGCATGGGCGTTGACCAGGCCCGGGATCAGCGCCGCGTCCGGGCGCGACACGGTTTCCAGCGGCGCGAACCGCGCACGCGCCTCGGCGGTCGGCAGCAGCGCCAGGATGACGCCGTCGCGGATCGCGACGGCATGATCGTCCAGCACCACCCCGTGCGGCTCGACCGGGACGACGTGGCCGGCCTCGATGAGGAGGTCGCAGGGCTGGGGGGTGGCTTCGGCCGTCATTGGTACCTTCTTTAGCTTGTGCGTCGTTCCCGCGCAGGCGGGAACCCATGGACTTTGCTCTCGGGTCTTTGCGGAGGAACTATAGAAGCAACGTCCATGGATCCCCGCTTGCGCGGGGATGACGATCCGGCCAGCCGTGGCCGCTCTGCGGCCACGGCTGGCCGGATCGTCACTTCACCCGGCTGACGTACTCGCCGGACCGAGTGTCGACCTTGATCACCTCGTCCTGGCCGACGAACAACGGTACCCGCACCACCGCGCCGGTTTCCAGCGTGGCCGGCTTGCCGCCGCCACCGGAGGTATCGCCGCGCACGCCCGGGTCGGTCTCGGCGATCTGCAGCTCGACGAAGTTCGGCGGCGTGACCTGGATCGGGGTGCCGTTCCACAGGGTCACCACGCAGGCCTCTTCGCCCTTGAGCCATTTCTCGGCGCCGGCCATGCCGGACTTGTCGGCCTGCACCTGCTCGAACGACTCGGGATTCATGAAGTGCCAGTACTCGCCGTCGCTGTACAGGTACTGCATGTCGGTGTCGACCACGTCGGCCGCCTCGACCGAGTCGGTGGACTTCATGGTGACTTCCTGCACCCGCCCGGAGCGGATCAGGCGGTACTTCACCCGGGTGAAGGCCTGGCCCTTGCCCGGCTTGACGTATTCGGTGTCGGTGATGATCGCGGGCTCGCCGTTGACCAGGATCTTCATCCCGTTCTTGACGTCGTTCATGCCGTAGCTGGCCATCGTTGCTCCTGCGGTGCCGCCACGCGGGCGGATAGAATGTCGGATCGGCAGCCGAAAACCGGCTGCGGCTGAAAACTAGCCCGACATGATACCCGCAGCCCCCCTACAGATGCAGCCGCGACGCTGGCAGCAGGCCTGGCGCGAGGCGGTGCGCGATCCCCGCGAACTGCTGGCGATGCTCGGCCTGGAGCAGGCGGCGCTACAGGTCTCGCCCGCCGCGGCGGCGCAATTCCCGCTGCGGGTGCCGCGCGGCTTCGTCGCCCGCATGCGCCATGGCGATCCGCACGACCCGTTGCTGCGGCAGGTCCTGCCGTTGGACGAGGAGATGCGCCCGGTCGCCGGATTCGACTTCGACGCGGTCGGCGACGGCGCCGCCCGCGCCGGCCGCGGCGTGATCCGCAAGTACCGCGGCCGCGCCCTGCTGATCGCCACCGGCAGCTGCGCGGTGCACTGCCGCTACTGTTTTCGCCGCCACTTTCCCTACGCCGAGGAAACCGCCGCCGCCGCGGGCTGGAGCGAGGCGCTCGCCACGATCCGCGCCGACGCCTCGATCGACGAGGTGATCCTGTCCGGCGGCGATCCGCTGTCGCTGGCCACGCCGAAGCTGGCCGAGCTCACCGCGGCGCTGGCGGGCATCGGCCACGTCCGCCGCCTGCGCCTGCACACCCGGCTGCCGGTGGTGCTGCCCGAGCGCATCGACGCCGGGCTCACGACGTGGCTGGCCGCCCTGCCCTGGCCGGTGGCCGTGGTGCTGCACGCCAATCACGCCAACGAGTTCGACGCCACGGTGGATGCGGCCATGGCGCGCCTGCGCGACGCCGGAGCCACGCTGCTCAACCAGGCGGTGCTGCTGCGCGGGGTCAACGACTCGGTCGAGGCCCTGGCCGAGCTGGGTGAGCGCGGCTTCGCCGCCGGCGTGCTGCCCTATTACCTGCATCAGCTCGACCGCGTCGCCGGCGCCGCGCATTTCGACGTCCCGGACGCCCGGGCGCGGGTGCTGCACGCGGCGCTGCGCCGCCGGCAATCCGGCTACCTGGTGCCGAAACTGGTCCGCGAGGTGGCCGGCGATGCGTCCAAGCGCCCACTCTGACCGTCCCGGCATGGACGCCGGGCGCGCCGGCATGGCATAACCGTCGGCCACCGGGGAGGACCGAATGCCGAAGAATCTCGACAACGCCCTGCGGTTGATGGTGGTCGACGACAGCATGGAGGACGCCGAAACCATCGTCAGCGGACTGCGCAACGCCGGCATTCCGGTGCGGCCCTTGCGTCCCGCATCCGCCGACGAGCTCGCCACCATGCTCGGGAGCCAGAGCATCGACCTGGTGCTGGCCTCGCAGAAGTCCACCGCCGTCCCGCTGGCCGAGGTGGCCCAGCGCGTACAGTCCAGCGGCAAGGACCTCCCGCTGATCGCGGTGGTCGACGCCATCGACGACGGGACCTTCGCCGAGACCCACGGGCTGGGGGTCCGCCGGATCGCGCTGCGCGGCAAGCCGCAGCTGCTGTTGAACGCCGTCCGCGACGAGTGGGCCGACCTCGACGCCCGGCGCATGCTGCGCCGGCTGGAAGCCCGGGTACGCGAAACCGAGCGTCGCTGCGATGCGCTGATCGAGTCCTCGCGCGACCCGATCGCCTATGTCCACGAGGGCATGCATATCCGCGCCAACGCGGCGTACCTGGAGATGTTCGGGCACGAATCGTTCGAGGACGTCGAGGGCATGTCGCTGCTGGACATGGTCGCCCCGCATCATCTCGAGGACTTCAAGGCACTGCTCAAGAGGATCGGCAAGGGCGAGCCGCCGCCGCCGCGCTACGAGTTGCAGGCGCGCGATGCCGACGGCAACGCGTTCCCCGCCTCGATGGAATTCACGCCGGCGCAGTACGAGGGCGAGTCCTGCCTGCAGGTCGTGTTCCGACGCGAGGAGGTCGATCCCGAACTCGCGCGGCAGGTCGAGGAGCTGCGCCAGCGCGACCAGGTGACCGGGCTGCTCAACCGGCCGACCTTCCTGCGCGCGCTGGAGGACGCGGTCAGCGATGCCGCGCAGAAGGACGGACAGCACGGCCTGCTGCTGCTGGAGCCGGACCACTACCAGCGCCTGCTGCAGGAGATGGGGCTGGACGCCGCCGACGCCATGCTCGCCGCGATCGCCCAGCGGCTGCAGGGCGTGCTGGACGAACGGGCGCTGGCCGCGCGCTACTCCGAGCACCGCCTGGCGGTGCTGCTGCGCGGCGCCGACTACGCCGCCACCACGGCGTTGGCCGAGCGTATCCTCGGCGCCTTCTCCTCGCACGTGTTCACCATCGGCACCCACTCCAGCACGATCACCGCCAGCATCGGCGGCGTGCAGATCGGCGAAAAGATCGCCAGTCTCGGCCAGGTCCTGGCCAAGGCGGACGCGGGCGTGCAATCGTCGCTCGGGGTCGGCGGCAACCGCTACGAGATCTTCGATCCGGCCGCCGCCGACCGCGCCGAGGAGGAGCACGTGCAGGCCTGGGTCACGCGCCTGCGCGATGCGCTCGACCACGAGGGATTCGTGCTGCACTACCATCCGGTGATCAGCCTGCAGGCCGACACCGGCGCCGTCTACGAGGCGCTGCTGCGCCTGGACGCCGGCGAGGGCGAGCTGGTCAAGCCGCTGTCGTTCCTGCAGATCGCCGAGGAGCACGGCCTGCTGTGGGAGATCGACCACCATGTGGTCGGCCAGGCGATCGCCCGCATCGGCGAAAGCATCCGCGCCGGCACGCCGACGACCCTGCTGGTCGAGGTGAGCCAGGCGTCCCTGCACGACGACAGCCTGGTGCGCTACATCGGCGAACAGCTGAGCAGGCACAGCGTCCCCGGCGAATACCTGGTGCTGCAGCTGCCGGAGGCCAAGGTGTTCACCCATCTCAAGGCCACCCAGGACTTCGCCACCGCCATCGGCAAGTACGACTGCCGGCTGGCGCTGGCGCAGTTCGGCGTCGGCCTGGATTCGTTCCAGCTGCTCGCCCACCTGCAGCCGCACCTGCTCAAGCTCGACCGCAGCTTCACCGAGGACCTGGTGCAGACCCCGGACAACCAGAAGCGCATCCAGGAGATCGCCGAGAAGGCGCGCGAACTCGGCATCCGCACCATCGCCGAGCAGGTGCAGGATGCAGCGAGCATGTCGATCCTGTTCTCGGCCGGCGTCGATTACGTGCAGGGCAGCTTCCTGGCCGAGCCGGGGCCGTTGATGAACTACGACTTTGAGTGAGTGGCCGGGAATCGGGAATCGGGAATCGGGAATCGGGAATCGGGAAAGCAGCGACACACCGTCCGGCAGCCTGTCAACCGTTTATCCCTGCGCAAGCCGGGATCCAGTGTGCCGTTGCGGTCGCCCCCGTTGGAGAACGTGCCGCGGCCGAGCACTGGATCCCGGCTTGTGCCGGGACGAGCAAAGGCGGCGCGGTGCTTCTCCGAGTTCCGCAAGGCCTAGGCGGCCACCCGCCGCGCGGCATCGGCCTCGGGCGGCGCGTTGCGCAGCGCCGCGATGCGCTCGTCCAGCGGCGGGTGGCTCATCAACAGGCGCTTGAGGCCGGCGCCGACGCCGCCGCTGATGCCGAAGGCCGCGACCTGCTTGGGCAGGGTGCTGTGGCCGTAGGTCTGCGCCAGGCGCTCCAGCGCCGCGACCATCTTTGCGCGGCCGGCCAGCCGCGCGCCGCCGGCGTCGGCGCGGAACTCGCGGTAGCGCGAGAACCACATCGCGATCATGCTGGCGAACAGGCCGAAGATCATGTCGAGCACGAACACCACGGCGTAGTAGCCGATCCCGGTGGAGCCGCGGCCGCCGCTGAGATAGTTGTCGATCACCCGCCCGACGATCCGCGCCAGGAAGATCACGAAGGTGTTCAGCACCCCCTGCAGCAGCGCCATGGTCACCATGTCGCCGTTGGCCACGTGCGAGACCTCGTGCGCGAGCACGGCCTCGGCCTCGTCGCGGCTCATCGCCCGCAGCAGGCCGGTGGACACCGCCACCAGGGCGCTGTTGCGCCTGGCACCGGTGGCGAAGGCGTTGATCTCGGGCGCGTCGTAGACCGCGACTTCCGGCATGCCGATGCCGGCATCCCGCGCCTGCCGCTGCACCGTGGCGAGCAGCCAGCGCTCGGTCTCGTCACGCGGCTGATCGATCACGCGGGCGCCGGTGAAGCGTTTGGCGGTCCACTTGGACAGCGCCAGCGAGACGAAGGCGCCGCCGAAGCCGAAGACGGCGGCGAACAGCAGCAGCCCGGCGTTCGTCGCCGGGTCGATCCCGAAGATCGCCATGACGATGCTGACCAGCGCCAGCACCGCAAGATTGGTGGCAAGGAACAGAGCGACGCGCTTGAACATGACAGAATTCCTTCCGGGCACGGGGGCGCCCTACCCGCCGTCCAGTGTGGTTGGCGGCGATGAAATTCAAGTGACTCGCGTCCGCCAGCGCTTCCGGACCCTGTGGGAGCGACGGAAGTCGCGACTGGTGCCGTCGGCCGGCGCCGCTGCAGCACAGGCCATCGCCTGAAGGACGTCGCGACTTCCGTCGCTCCCACAATGCCTTCAAGTTCTCCGGGGACTCGCGCCGCGAGAGTGTCGGGTAACCTTCGCAGTCGCGATGCCTTCCGCCCCCGCCACGCCCGCCGCCCCTCCCTACCGCGGCCGCTTCGCGCCCTCGCCGACCGGCCCGCTTCATTTCGGCTCGTTGCTGACGGCGCTGGGCAGCTGGCTGCTGGCACGCCGTGCCGGCGGCGAATGGCGGGTGCGGATCGAGGACCTGGACCCGCCGCGCGAGGTCGCCGGTGCCGCCCAGGCGCAGCTGCGCAGCCTGCACGCGTTCGGCCTGGCGCCGGACGGCGAGGTGCTGCGCCAGAGCGCGCGCGGCAGCGTCTATCGCGCGGCGCTCGATCGCCTGCTGGCCGCCGGGGATGCCTTCATCTGCCACTGCAGCCGCAGCGGCCTGTCCGCCGGCCGCGGCGTGCACCATGCCTGCCTGCCCGGTGCGCTGCGCACCGATCCCTCGGTCCGGATGCGGGTGCCGGCCGGTACCCGGATCGTCTTCGACGACCTGCTGCAGGGCCGGGTCGCACAGGACCTGCACGCCGAGGTCGGCGATTTCGTGCTGCGCCGCGCCGACGGCTGCTGGGCCTACCAGCTGGCCGTGGTGGTCGACGATGCCGCCCAGGGCATCACCGACGTGGTCCGTGGCGCCGACCTGCTCGATTCGACCCCGCGGCAGATCTTCCTGCAGCACGGGCTCGGGCTGCCCACGCCGCGCTACGCGCACCTGCCACTGGCGCTCGACGCCGACGGACGCAAGCTGTCCAAGTCGCTGGCGGCCGTGCCGGTGGACGACGACGACCCGCTGCCGGCATTGCGCGCGGCATGGCGTGCGCTGGGGCAGGCGCCGTCCGCGGTCGCCGCCGCGGGCACGCCGGCGCGGCTGCTGGCCGCGGCCCTGCGCACCTTCGACCCGGCCGCGATTCCCCACAGGCACGAACTGTCGCTCGCCGCATCGCACAACACCGATGGCACCGCCGCCCCATAGAATGCGGTCCCTGGTCCTTGGGACCCGACCTGCGCATTCGCATCACATTCCGGGAGGCATGGCATGACCACACGCGTGGCACTGGTCACCGGTGGAACCGGCGGCATCGGCACCGCGATCTGCAAGCGGCTGTCCGACGCCGGCCACAAGGTGGCGACCAACTACCGCAGCGCCGACAAGGCCGCGGCCTGGCAGGCGCAGATGAAGGAAGGCGGCTACGAGATCGCCCTGGCCAAGGGCGACGTGTCGTCGCCGGAGGAAGCCGAGGCGATGGTGCGCGAAGTCGAGCGCCAGCTCGGACCGGTCGACATCCTGGTCAATAACGCCGGCATCACCCGCGACGGAACCTTCCACAAGATGACCGCGCAGCAGTGGCAGGAGGTCATCAACACCAACCTCAACTCGGTGTTCAACGTGACCCGCCCGGTCATCGAGGGCATGCGCGCGCGCAAGTGGGGCCGGATCGTCCAGATCAGTTCGATCAACGGCCAGAAGGGCCAGTACGGCCAGGCCAACTACGCCGCGGCCAAGGCCGGCATGCACGGCTTCACCATCTCGCTGGCGCAGGAGAACGCGCGCTTCGGGGTCACCGTCAACACCGTCTCGCCCGGCTACATCGGCACCGAGATGGTGATGGCGGTGCCGGAGCCGGTGCGCGAGAAGATCGTCGCGCAGATCCCTACCGGCCGCCTCGGCACCCCCGAGGAAATCGCCTACGCGGTGTCGTTCTTCCTGCCGGACGAGGCCGGCTGGATCACCGGCGCCAACCTGTCGGCCAACGGCGGGCAGTACATGGGGTGGTAGCGGGGCCTGGCCCGGAGAAGCTCCAATGGCAGCGGCTCGTCATCCCAGCGCAGGCCGGACCCTTTGCGGCGCTCCGGTCACTCGACGTAGCGACAAGAATCAAAATGGGTTCCAGCTTGCGCTGGGACGACGCGGTGAAACATGGGCTCTTCCTAGTCCCGAGCAGGTTCGCGCCCCTACAGGCAGGTGAATGCGGCGATGTTGCAAGCCTTGCCGTGCTGCGCCATGCTGCGCGGCAACACGGCTAGAGCCTTTGCTCCATGAGCGCAATCCGCGTCATCAAGAAATACCCCAACCGCCGTCTCTACGACACCGAGATTTCCAGTTACATCACCATCGAGGACGTGCGCCAGCTGATCGTCGACGGCGAGTCCTTCGAGGTTCGCGACGCCAAGACCGGCGACGACCTGACCCGCCAGGTCCTGCTGCAGATCATCGCCGAGCACGAGCAGGACGGGCAGCCGATGCTGTCGACCCAGCTGCTGAGCCAGATCATCCGCTTCTACGGCGATTCGCTGCAGGGCTTCATGGGCACCTATCTCGAGCGTTCGATGCAGACCTTCCTCGAGCAGCAGCAGCAGTTCCGGCAGCAGATGGGCGGCCTGCTCGACCAGACCCCCTGGTCGATGATGAACAAGCTGACCGAGCGCAACCTGGAACTGTGGCAGGAGTTCCAGCGCAACCTGACCGGCAGCGTCGGCCAGAAGCCTTCGGAGCGCCCGCCCGCCGGCGACAAGCGCGGTCGCTGAACCGCCGGTGTCGATGGACAGGCGGACCGCCGTCGTCACCGGCGGCATCGGCGGGCTCGGCACCGCGATCTGCGCCGCCCTCGCCCGCGCCGGCCGGCGCGTGATCGCCGCCGATCTCGGCGGCGATGCCGAGCGCGTGGCGCGCTTCGAACGCGAGGTCGCCGGGCTGGACGTGCGCTTCGCCGCGCTCGACGTCGCCGATTTCGAGGCCTGCGCCGCCCTGGTGCGGGAGGTCGAGACGCGGCATGGCGCGCTCGACATCCTGGTCAATGCCGCCGGCATCACCCGCGACGTCACCCTGCGCAAGATGGAAACGGTGCAGTGGGAGGCGGTGATGAACGTCAACCTCGACGGCGTGTTCCACATGTGCCGGCACGCGGTCGAAGGCATGGCGGCGCGCGGCTTCGGCCGCATCGTCAACATCAGCTCGGTCAACGGCCAGACCGGCCAGTTCGGGCAGACCAACTACTCCGCCGCCAAGGCCGGCATGCACGGCTTCACGATGGCGCTGGCGCGCGAGGTGGCGCGCAAGGGCGTCACCGTCAATTCGGTGTCGCCCGGCTACTGCGAGACCGCGCTGGTGGCGGCGATGCCGCAGGCGATCCGCGACGGCATCGTCGCCCAGGTGCCGGTCGGCCGGCTCGGGCGCCCGGAGGAGATCGCGCGCGCGGTCGAGTTCCTGGCCGCCGACGATGCCGGCTTCGTCACCGGCGCCAACCTGCCGGTGAACGGCGGCCTGTTCATGAGCTTCTAGCCCGGGCGTGGCGCGGGCTCGAAGGTCTCGCGGAACGACGTATCACGCGCCTGCCGGGTGCCTTGGACACCAAGCGAGTATCGGGGAGCGACTGGCCAAGGCACCCGGCAGGCGCGCCCGCGGCTTTCCTCGTTTTTCCCGCAGGATGGCTACAGGAGATCGCCCGAACGGTGCGCTCGCCGCGAGATTACAGGCCGCCCTGCCCGCAGAAGCGCTGGCGGTACTCCATCGCCTTCGGCATCAGCGCCTGCAGGTTGCGGATCCGGGTGCCCGGGTTGGGGTGCGTGGACGAGAACTCCGGCGGCGCCTGGCCACCGGCGGCCGCGCCCATGCGCTCCCACAGCGGCACCGCCTGCCGCGGATCGAAGCAGGCCGCCGCCGCCAGCATCAGCCCGACCTCGTCGGCCTCGGTCTCGTGCTTGCGCGCGTACGGCAGCAGGTAGCCGTAGCCCATCGCCGCCATCACCATCTGCTGCTGCTGCGGATCCATGCCGCTCAGCGCGCCCGCCATCTGCCCCATCTGGCTCAGCTTCTGCTGCGCCATGCGCTGGGCGCCGTGGCGCAGCAGCGCGTGGGCGATCTCGTGCCCCATCACCACGGCCATGGCGTCGGCGTTCTGCGCCACCGGCACCAGCCCGGTGTACACCGCCATCTTGCCCCCGGGCAGGCAGAAGGCATTGGCCTGCTCGGAATCGATGACGTTGACCTCCCACTCGAATCCCTGCGAGAACCGGCTCGGCTCGAGCCCGTGCTCGGCGGCCATCGCCGCCTCGACCTCGTCGACCTTGTCCACCAGGCGCCCGGCGATCCCGCGGATCTGGCGCGAAACCTCCGCGTCCGCCGGCAGCGGCCGCTCCTGCGAGAGGATCTCGCGGTAGGCCTGAAGGCCGAGCGCCTTCTCGTCCTCGGCCGACAGGCTGCGGTCGATCAGCACGCTCTCGCCGGTCACCGGGTCGACGCTCTGGTTGGAGAACCAGTAGTACGCGCCGTAGCCGGCGAACAGCAGCAGCACCCACAGCCGCATGCCACCGCCGCGGCGCCGTCCGGCTGCTGCCTGGCGCCGACCAAAAGGATCCTGTCGCATGCTCGCTCCCGCCCATCCGCCATCCGGTCTGCGCCGAAGATACTACGGCGCCCCGCCGTCGGTTGTAGCGGCGGCCTCGACCGAAGCGTGAAAGCGTTCGTGGCAAGTCGCCCTTGCTGCTGTCGCGGCCGGGGCCGCTCCGGCAGGAGGAGCCGGGACGGTGGACGGCGAGCCGCTACAGCTCGCGCATCACCCGGAAACCGATGCGGGCATTGGTGGTGTCGCGCGCCGCCGGCGCGCGCCAGGCCGAGCGGGTCTGCTCCGGCGCGCTGGCCCAGGAACCACCGCGGATCACGTGCGTCCGGCAACCGGGATTGACCCAGGGCGCCGCATCGCGTGGCGCGCGGCGGTAGCTGGCATGCCAGCAGTCGGCGACCCACTCGCTGATGTTGCCCGCCAGGTCGTGCAGGCCCCAGCGGTTGGGCATGAAGCTGCCGACGGCGGCCGGCCCCCAGTGGCCATCGCCGTAGTTCTCGAAGGCGTTGCTCCAGCTGCGCCCGCCGGGCGAGCGGTCCAGCGCGCCGGTGAAATTGCCGGCGGATTCCGGCGGCGCGCCCTCTCCCCAGGGAAACCGGCCCTCGCTGCCGGCGCGCAACGCGTACTCGAACTCGGCCTCGCTCGGCAGGCGGTAGCGCTTGCCGCTCTCCTCCGCCAGCCACTCGGCGTAAGCCTCGGCATCCTGGGCGCTGACGTGCAGCACCGGCATCTCGTCGGCGGCGGTCGCTCCCAGGTAGTCCGAACGCCAGTCGACGCCGCTGCGGCGCACGAAGTTTCCGCTGCGCTCGTCGTAGACCATCGAGAAGCCGCGCCTCACCGCGCGGGTCCGGTAGCCGGTCGCATTGACGAAGCGACGGAACTCGCCGACGGTCACCTCGTGCACCGACAGCGCGAAGCCGCGATCGAAGCGGATGTTGCGCTGCGGCCGCTCGCTGTCGCCGGCGCCGTCCTCGCCCTCGGGCGCGCCCATGGTGAACGCCCCGTGCGGCACCACCACCATGCGCGGTCCGCGCGCGCCGCTCTGCAACGCGTCGGTGAACTCCTGCCCGGGCCGGAACAAGCCGTAGTGCACCGCCAGGCTGATGCGCTCGCGCAGATCGGCCGCGGCGGGATCCCCGGGTTCGGCGATCAGCAACAGTTCGGCGAGGATCGCGCGCGCCTTGGCGATGCCGTCGAATTCGCGCAGGGCGGCGATCCCCCGGTCGCGCAGGCGCGCGATGCGGACCGTGCGCAGGCGCTCGATGCGCGCGCGCGCATCCGGCACGGTGGCGCTCTCGGGGCGGATCACGGCGGCATGGTCGAGCCACTGGCCAGCGGTGTCGAAGTCGCCGCGCTCGGCCGCATCCTCCGCGCGCCGGATCAGCCCGCTTTCCACCGCGGCCAGATTCTGCAATGCACGCGGCTGCCCCGGCTGCAGTTCCAGCGCCTCACGCAGCTTGGCGAGGGCGCCGCCGCCGGATTCGCCGTAGCGGCCCTCCGCGAGCTCGGCCTCGGCCTCGCGATTCAGCTCCCACAAGCGATCGGCCCGGTCCACCCGCTGCAGGTAGGCCTGTACCGGCTCCTCGTCCGGCCAGACCGTGCGCGCCACCGCGGCCACGCGGCGCGCCTCGCGCAAGGCCACGAAATCGTCACCGCTGTCGGCCAACGCCTGCTCGCCCTCGTCGAGCAGGCGTTGCCGCGCACGCTGCAGCCCCTGCGCGGCGGCCTTGTCGTCCGGATCCTGTTCGAGCAGCGCCAGGTACAGCGGGATCGCGGCCTCGGCGTCCTCGTACAGACGCCCTTCCTCGAGCGCGGAGCCGGCCTGTTCGCGGGTCTCGTCCAGCGCCTCCGGGTCGAGCTCCACCTGCGGTCGCCGCCAGGTCAGGCTGTCGGCGATGCGGTCGTCGCCGCTGACCGTGACGCTGCCGCTGCGCTCGCGTTCGGCCGCCTGCTCGACCGCCTGCGCATCCGCATCCCCGGCGTCGCCGCCATCGCGCGAACAACCGGAGCTCAGCGTCAGCAACAGGACGACGGCAGGTACGAGCGCGCGCAACCGATTCTTCTTCATCTAGGGACGGGATGTCCATGTTACGCGACGGTAGGCCGGGGACCGACGGCACGTCAATCGCATCGGCCGCCGCGAATGCCCGGCCACGACCTGCTAGGCTCCTGCGCCATGCCCATCGACGCACCGCAGTGGATCGCCGATCCCGCCGCCCTGAACGCCCGCCTGTCCACGCATCCCGCGCGTGTCGGCCTGGATACCGAGTTCATCCGTGAACGCACCTACTGGCCGCGGCTGGCGCTGGTGCAGGTGGCGATCGACGACGACATCCTGCTGATCGATCCGCTCGCGCCGGGGATCGCCGAGGCCCTGCGGCCGCTGCTCACCGACCCGTCGGTGCTCAAGGTCATGCACAGCGCCGGCGAGGACCTGATCGCGTTCGGGCACGCCTGCGGCGCGGTACCGGCGCCGCTGTTCGATACCCAGATCGCCGCAGCACTGGGCGGCATCGCCGCCGGCGTCGGCTACCAGCGGCTGGTGCAGGAGCTGACGGGCGTCGCGCTGGCCAAGGGCGAGACCCGTTCGGACTGGCTGCAGCGCCCGCTGTCGCCCGCGCAACTGGAGTACGCGGCCGACGACGTGCGCCACCTGTTCGTACTGCACGACGCGCTGGCGGAGCGGCTGGATACGCTCGGCCGCCGCGCATGGTTCGACGAGGATTGCGATCGCCTGCTGGCGACCGCCGCGGACGAACCCGAGCGCTGGCCGCACCTCGCGCTGCGCACCGCACAGTTCCTCGACGAGGCGGCCCGGCATCGCCTGCTGCGCCTGCTGCGCTGGCGCGACCGCTGGGCGCGCGAGCGCGACCGCCCGCGCAGCTGGGTGCTGGACAACGAGCTGGCGGTGCTCCTGGCGCGCGATCCGCCGCGCGACCAGGCCGGCGTGCAACGCGTGCTCGACGGCCACCCCAAGGCCTCGCGCAAGCTGGCCGAGCCGATGTGGCAGGCGTTGCAGACGCCATTGCAGGACGAACACGAGGCGCCGCCCCCGAGCGAGGACGTCGACCGCAAGGCCCTGCGCGGCCTGCAGGATGCAGTGGCCGCACGCAGCGCCGAACTCGGCCTGCCGGACGGCGTGCTCGCCTCGCGGCGCCGGCTGGAACGGCTGCTGCAGCACGGCGACTGGCCGCCGGCCCTGTCCGGCTGGCGGCGCCGGGAACTCGAACCGGCATTGCTGCCGCTGCTTGCGGCCGCCACGGACGTCCGGGCCGCCGGCGACGCCGCCTGAGCCCGGCGGGACCGGCGAAGCGACGGCCGGTCCGCATGAGGCTTCGCGCCGGCCGTCACCCTCTGGCGGTGCCGCGGCCGCGTCCGTATAATCCGCAGCCTCGTGGGGCGGTAGCTCAGCTGGGAGAGCGTCGCGTTCGCAATGCGAAGGTCGGGAGTTCGATCCTCCTCCGCTCCACCAATACTTCAAAGCCGGCGGGCCTCCCGTCGGCTTTTTTGTTGTCGAAGCGCCCGTGGCCCGCGGGCGTCTGCGCCTTCTGCAAAGAACGGCCATTGCCGCCATCGGCCAGAAGCGGACTGACGGCTCACGTCGATGCGCTGCATCGCGCTGACCAGGTATTGACAGATTGTCGATAGTGTGACAACCCGCCACAAACTCCAGATTTTCTTGGTGCAACCTTCCTGCACGCTTGCTCGCGCGCGAGACGCGCCATGAACACTTGGCGACGATGCCTCCCGGCGTTTCATGCAGATCGATTCGATACAAAGGACGTCGAAACGTCCATGAGTTCAAACATGCAACTGCCCTGTTTGCCCGCTCTGCCGCTCGCGCTTTTATCGAGCTGGGTGAATAGTCGGACACTCCGCCATTCTTCAGGCAAAGGGGCCGCCTGATCGATCTTCGTATTTTGGTGCCCCGCAATGGAGCTCGCCATGATCAAGAAGATACTGTTCTCAACGTTACTGCCAAGCTGCGTATTCCTCACCACGCTTCTATTTCCAGCCGCCTCGGCAAAGGCACAGACCTTGCCCGTGAAGGCGACGTGCGTGGGCCCGCTGACATTACAGTTCAGCCCAGGACTCGGCTTGCTTCCAAGGCCCACGCATTTGACCGGCTCAGGCATGGTCACCTGCGTCTTCACTGACGATCTTTCGACCCATACGGCTTTGGTGGAGGACCTCGACGGGTTCGGCAACTTGTCCTGCCTGATCAATACCGACACACCTGGCAGTTTCCGGCTCGACTGGGATGACACGACCTCGAGCGTAGTCAACTGGACTTTCCTCAAGCTCGGAGAACTCGGCCTTCCCGCAGTGCCGCGGGTATTCGTATTGCAGGGTGAAATAGTCAGCGGAAAATTCGAGGGAAGCGATGTCGTGCTGAGCTATAACGACATCCCCAACCTGGCCTATCTGAAGTGCTTGTCTGGCAATTTGGACAAGATCCAAGGCATTCCAACTGGAACGATCACCCAGCCGTTGCCATCGGAATGACGTTTGTCTTTGCGCCGAGGCATGCCCCGTCAGGCCATGCAACGCGAGACGAAGATCGTCTCACCTGAACGCTGCACATGCACTGGAACCCAAGATAGCCCTGTCAAAGCATCCTGCTTTGGCAGGGCTGGCCCGAAATGACAAATGCTGGGGAAGCATGTGTCCTACGCCTGGGGGGAGTAGGCGCCGAGCACCGCCATACTAGGCGGGCATCGCCATGCGGAACATCGAAAAATCTCGAAAAGCATCCTACCGCTCAGTACCCAGTCGCGGATCGGCCGCCCCCCGTCTCCAGCGCTTCGCGCACCATGCGCATGGTCAGCACCTGCGGCAGCAAAACGGTGGCTTGATCGTCCAGACCCCGATACAGCACATACAGCGGAACGCCCGGGGCCTGGTGCCGCTCCAGGAATTCGCCTACCACGGGATCGCTGTTGGTCCAGTCGCCCTTCATGTACAGCATCTCGGTGCGGCGCAGCAGTTCCCGGAATTCCGCCGTACCCAACACCGTTTGTTCGTTCGCGATGCAGGTGATGCACCAGTCGGCGGTGATGGACACCAGCACCGTGCGCCCTTCCTTGCGCGCCTGCGCCAAGTCGCGGGGGTGATAGGCCGTGGCGCCTTGCATTTGCGAGGGCCTGGTCGCCGGATCGCTTTCTGGCGACATGCGATGAACCGCTATCGCCGAGCCCAGGCTGGCCGCGATGGCCAGCACACCCAGCCACTTGCGCCAGGCGGGGCCGCGCCAGCGGGCCTGCTCGTAATGCCACAGTCCGAAGGCCAGGACAACGGCGCCGGCCAGCACCACCGCAACGCCATCCACGCCGCGCTGCCTGCCCAGCAGCCACACCAGCCACACCGCTGTCAGGAACATCGGATACGCCAGCACCGTCTTGAGCGTGTCCATCCAGGCACCGGGCCGCGGCAGCAGCCGGGCCGCACCGGGCACGAAGCCGATCAGCAGGAACGGCAGCGCCAGGCCCAGCCCCAGCGTCAGGAACACCAGCAGCGCGGCAAGCCAGGAAGCGGTAAACGCGTAAGCCAGCGCCGGGCCCATGAACGGCGCCACGCAAGGGCTCGCCACCAGGCAGGCCAGCGCGCCCGTCCAGAAGTCGCCGGCGCGGCCGGACTTGCTCAACAACTTCTGACCCGCGCCACCTATCCCGCCTCCCAGCGTAAACAGGCCGCTCAGGCTCAGGCTTACCGCCACCATCACCAATACCAGCAGTGCCACGAAGAGTGGCTGCTGCAACTGGAAACCCCAGCCCAGGGCCTTGCCGGCCGAACGCAGGGCGATGACGCCCAACCCGATCGCCGCAAACGAACTGACCACGCCGGCCGTGTACCACAGCGCATGCCGGCGCGCATGCGCGGGATGGCCGCCGCTATCGGCCAGCGACAGGACCTTCAGGGACAATACCGGCAGCACGCAGGGCATCAGGTTCAGCACCATGCCGCCCAGCAGCGCGAGCCCGAGAATCGTGGCCAATCCACCCGCACCGGTCGCCGCCTCCGCAGCCGCCGTGGCCACCGGAGGAGCAGCTTGCGCGGTGCCAAGCAATGCCAGCACCAGTACGGAGAATGCGGCGGGTATCACGCGATACATGAACGGTCTCATTGATGTTTAGCCATCCGGTTTCGGAGAAATGCAAATACGACGGGCCCGCCGGGAAGAAAGATGGCGCATGGCTTCCAGCCGCATCCAGCCCGCCTTGGTGATCCCTACGACCATGCCGCTGTACGGGACGCCTGTCTTGTCGCGCGCCGCAATGACCCGGACGAGCCCGGTCGCTTCCAGCACCTCCAGCCGCGCCAGGACGTCCCGCTTCCGGTAACCCTCCACGCGCAGCCGCTGCAGATCCACGCCGGGCGTGGTGAACTCGAACTTCGTCAGCAGGCGATAGGTGAGCGGATGGATCTGCATGGCGGCCCTTGGGGCGAGTTGTCGGAGCCACGATAGGCAGCCAACTTTCCGCAGGCCATGCAATTAGTACGAAAGCGAAGCCTCGTGTCGCGTTCGCAATGCGAAGGCCGGGAGTTCGATCCTCCTCCGCTCCACCAACACTCCAAAGCCGACGGGTCTCCCGTCGGCTTTTTTGTTGCCGGAGCACTCTTGGTTCGCAGGCGCTTGCGCCTTCTGCGAAGGACGACCGTTTTCCGCCAACGGCGAGCACGGTGCCTGCAATTGCGCTGTCGAGCGCCGGAGACTGCCTGAAAGGCAACCCGCCCCGCGTTTTCGTAGTTGTTGTATTCCGGGCACCCAGGCCGACCCCTATCTTGGCCGCCGGATCGGAGGGCACGGCCGGGCTTGGCCTGGTGTCGTGCTTTTTCGATCCCCAAGCGGTGACCTGCCTGTCGGGCGGTTACCGCCACCCGATGGGGCTGTCGGCCTTTCCGGCGCGTGATCCCGGCATCGACGATGTACGGCACGACGTTCGCTGACGTTCCCAGTGTCTCTATTTAATCCTTGAGGAAATCCCTATGAAGAAGAACCTGTTTGCCCTGGCGGCCCTCGGCGTGGCGCTGATTCCCGCCCTCGCCAGCGCGGAAACCGCAGAACTGCGCGTGATCGGCACCATCGTCCCGGGCGCTTGCGCACCGGTGTTCACCGGCGGCGGCACCGTCGACCACGGCACCATCTTCGCCAGCACCCTGAATGCCGATGCGCAGACGCGGCTTCCGGAGCAGACCATCGGCCTGACCGTAACCTGTGAAGCTCCCACGCAGATGGCCATCACCCTGACGGACGAGCGTGCCGCCTCCGTGGTGCCCGGCCTGACCACAACGATTGCGGGATTGAACGATAATTTCCACTATGGCCTGGGCGCTTCCGCCGGCGGCAATATTGGTATTTATGCCCTGGCGCTTAGCGGTGAAACTGGTGACGGCGGGGCCGCGCGACGGATTGTCAGCACCGACAACGGGGCCACCTGGGCAGCATTTGGTGGTGCGCTGGCTCCCTTTGCCACCACTGGACGGATGGTTTCGTTTGCCGCCGCAGGCGGCACGGTTCCGGTCGCTTTCACCACGGTGACCGGCAACATCCGCGTTGCGACGACCATCGATGCGGCCGAGAACCTGGACCTGACCAACGACGTTCCGCTGGACGGCCTGGCCACGCTGGAAGTGACCTACCTGTAATACGCAGTAACGCTTTGCTCGCCTGAGCAGGACGCAGGAAGGCTGGCGAGCCGCCGCCGTTGACGGCAGCGGCTCGCCGTTCTCTCCGGCCAAGCGTTTTCGTAGTTGTTGTATTCCGAACCCCCAGGCTGACGCCTATCTTGGCCGCCGGATCTGTGCGTACGGCCGGGCTTGGCCTGGTGTCGTGCATTTTCGATCCCCAAGCGGTGGCCTGCCTGTCGCGCGGTGCCACTACCCGATGGGGCTGTCGGCCTTTCCCGGCGCGTGATCCAGGCATCGACGATGTGCGGCACGACGTTCGCTGACGTTCCCAGTGTCTCTATTTAATCCTTGAGGAAAATCCCTATGAAGAAGAACCTGTTTGCCCTGGCGGCCCTCGGCGTGGCGCTGATCCCCGCCCTCGCCAGCGCAGAAACCGCAGAACTGCGCGTGATCGGCACCATCGTCCCGGGCGCCTGCGCACCGGTGTTCACCGGCGGCGGCACCGTGGATCACGGCACCATCTTTGCCGGCACCCTGAATACCGATGCGCAGACGACGCTGCCGGACAAAACCGTTGGCTTGACCATTACGTGTGAAGCGCCCACCCGCATGGCGATCACGATGACGGACGAGCGTGCCGCTTCAGTGGTACCGGGCCTAACAACAATTTCTGGCTACTCCGACGAGTGGCACTATGGCCTCGGCACCTCGGCTGGCAGCAACATCGGTGTCTACGCTTTGCAGCTGAGCGGCGAAACCGGAGACGGCGGAGCTGCGCGGCGGGTTCGTAGCATCGATGGCGGGGCTACCTGGGTGGTGTTCGGCGGAGCAATGGTGCCTGATGGCAGGATGATTTCTTTTGCTGCCCCCACTGGTACGACGGATCCGGTTGCTTTCACGACGGTCACCGGCAACATCCGCGTTGTGACGACCATCGACAAGGCCGAGAATCTGGATCTGACCAACGACGTCCCGCTGGACGGCCTGGCCACGCTGGAAGTGACCTACCTGTAATACGCAGTAACGCTTTGCTCGCCTGAGTAGGGCATTGAAAGACCAACAAGGCGCCGTTCACTCGTTGACGGCGCCTTGTTTCTATGTGCGGCAACCAGGGCGAGTGCGGCCAGCTCGCCCAGACCGCGCACTGCAGCGCGTCAGGGATTGGATGAAGCGCAAAGCGCGGAAAGCCATTTCGGATCTATTGCATTCCGAGCGCTGAAGCTGCGCCTTATCTTGTACCCCAGAACACGGGACGCAGGAAATCGCGCCCAACGGAACCAACTGCCGCCGTGCCCGGTGGCCACTCATTCTTGCCTCGGGATGATCTCCGGTACGAGGCGACTCTGATTTTACGCGACACGCAGCCCTGTCGACGCGTGATCGTGCCGACCGACCCAACAGGTGAGAGACCATGAACATTCATTCCATAAAAGGCCTGGTGGCGATTGCGCTGGCTGGCTCCTTGTTCGCCGCATCGGCCCCCGCTCGGGCCGATGGCATGCTGCCCGAAACCTCCGTCGTCATCGTCAACGAGGCCGATGGCGAGGCGACGATCACCGTCAAGAACACCGACGACAAGCCGGCACTGCTCTACACCTCGCTGGAGAACATTCCGGAGGATGACGAGAACCTGCTGCTGGTCACCCCGCCGGTCGCGCGCGTCGAAGCGGGCGAACGGCAACTGGTGCGGTTTCTGCTGCAATCGGCCGCGCCGCTCGAGACGCAGCGCCTGAAGCGGGTGACCTTCGAAGGCATCCCGCCCAAGTCCAGCGACCCGGGCCTGCGCATCACCATGAACGTGCGCCAGAACCTGCCGGTCATCATCCACCCCAAGGGGCTGCCGGCCGAACGCGAGCCGTGGAAGCGGCTGACGTGGTCGCTGCGTGGCGATCGACTGGTGGTGAACAATCCCAGTGCCTACGTCGTGCGCCTGGCGCAGACGGTGCAGCTGCAGCCAAGCGGCACCACGGTCGACATCGGCAGGACCTATCTGCTGCCGGGCAAGGAATACGCGTTCGCGCTGCCGGCATCCGCGGACAGCGCCGCCCAGGTCCGGCTGTTTCCCGCGACGGTCTACGGCTATGCCGTGGACAGTTACGACGCGCCGCTGACGGCGCGCTGACCCCGTCACGCCTCTCGCCCGCATCTGCGGCGAGGGCCCTACTCGAGAGGAACCAGGCCGTGCGCCAGCGCGAACACGGGGGTCATGCCCTGCACAATCCGAATGGTGCCCGCCGGGTACGGACGACGTGCCGCCTGTCGCTGCTCGCCGCGGCGCTGCTCGTCCAGCTGGACGCCATGGCCGGCGACCCGGCACCGACGCCTGCTGTCGCGGAAGCGGCGGCGCCCGCCGATCCGCAGCCCGTGGCGTTCGATATCGAGATGCTGCAGAACCGCGGCGTCGATGCGAAGGTGGCGGAGTATTTTCGCGAAGCGCCGCGGTTCCACGCCGGCCGCCAGATCGTGACGCTGTTCGTCAATGGCGTCCGCAAGGGATCGGTCGAAGCGTTGTTCGACGCCGATGGCGATCTCTGCATCGATCGCGCCCTGCTGGACCAGGGCGGCCTGGTGGTTCCCGGTGAGCGCGCACGCATCGATCGCGCACAAGACGAAACGACGGCCGAGCCTTGCTACGATTATGTGCAGGCGTTCCCGCAGGCCTTGATTCGCTTGCACCCCAATCGCGATGAAGTCGAGCTGCTGGTGCCTGGAGACGCGTTGCGGACTCCCGGGCGCAACCTGTCCGGGTTCACCCGCGGCGGCGTCGCCGGCCTGTTCAACTACGATGTGCTGGCGATGAACAACCGGTTCGCCAGCGGCAGCAGCAGCACCTATCGCGCGATCAGCACCGAAGTCGGCTTCAATGCCGGCGACTGGATCTTCCGCAGCCGCCAGTCCTACACCGACCAGGACGGCAGGACGAATTTCGACCATCTGTACGCGTACGGCCAGAAGACCTTCGTGGAACATGCGTCGATTCTCCAGGCCGGCCAGCTGAACCTGAGCAATTCGATATTTCCCGGCGATGCCATCACCGGCGTGCAGATCGTTCCGGAGGCCGCGTTGCGGTCGGATGCGACCGGCGGCGCGGCGGTCGACGGCATCGCGCATTCGCCGGCACGCGTGGAGGTACGCCAGAACAACGCGCTGATCTACTCCACGGTGGTGCCGGCGGGGCCGTTCCGGCTCGAGAACCTGCCGCTGCTCAACGGCACGCTGGACCTGGAGGTCACCGTCGTCGAAGAGAGCGGCGAGCGCCGGCAGTTCACGGTGCCGGCGGCCAGCTTGCGCAACGGGGCATCGCGTACCGCGCCCGGCCATTCGTTTGCCGCGGGACGCCTGCGCCAGTTCGGCGAGCACGGCTGGGGCGGCGGCCGGGAGGAGCCGTGGCTGGTCACCACGACCGGGAGCTGGGATTTCGGCCACGACCTGCGGGCGACCGCCGGGCTGATGGCCGCGTCGACGTATCGCGGCGCCGGCATGGCCCTCGACTGGTGGTTCGCGCCGGGAACGAGCCTGGGCTACCGGCAGGTGGCGTCGCAGTCGCTCCGCGAAGGGATCTATGGCGCGCAGATGAGTCTCTCGGTCAGCAGCGCCATCACCCCATCGCTCTCGACCAGCCTGTCCAGCACCTGGCAGACCGAGGATTATCGCGACCTGATCGACACCACCTACGAGCTGTCCTCGGACTGGAGCCGTACCCGTTATCGCAGCCAGAACACCGCGTCGCTGGGGTGGACCAGCAAGCGACTGGGCGGTTTCCGAACGGCGTACTCCCGAACGACGCAGTTCGACGGCTCCGGCGGCCATCGGATCACCGGATCCTGGGGCAAGACCTTCGAACACGCGACCGTTTCGCTGAATGTCGAGCACAGCCTCGGCGATTCCACCCGGTACTCGCGCGACAACGGCGTCTACCTGTCGCTCAGTGTTCCATTGGATGGGCGCAGTTTCAGGACCTATGTCAACCATCATGACGACGGCACCCGTGTCGGCGCATCGATCAACGAACAGGTCAATGACTACGTCGGCTACCGCATCTCGGCCGAGCGCGACATGGAAGACAGGCAGACCGATCTCTCGGCGCGCCTGGACCTGCTGCCGCGCTATGCGCAGGTCGGCCTGGGCTATACCCGCAACGGTTCCGGCGGCACGGGCTACAACGGCACCCTGCGAGGCGGGGTTGCGGTACATCGCGACGGGGTGACGTTCTCGCCCTATCCCATCCAGGACACTTTCGGCATCGTATCGGTGGGCGATCTTTCCGGCATCAAGCTCTCCACGCCCTATGGGCCGGTCTGGACCGATATCTGGGGGCGGGCGATCGCGCCGCAGCTGCCGGCCTACGCCAACAGCCGGATCGAGGTGGCCACCAAGAGCCTGCCGCGCAACGTCGACATCAAGAACGGCTTTGCGGAGGTCGGCGCCGGACGCGGTTCGGTCAACCATGTGGATTTCGGCGTCGTCACCACGCGTCGGGTCCTGCTGAACGCCCGGATGCAGGATGGACGGGTGTTGCCGAAGGGCGCGTCGGTGGTCGACGTCGACGACCAGTTCGTCACGGCGGTCGTCGACGACGGCAAGATCTTCCTCGGCAACGGTGCGTTGGGCAAGGCCCTGCTGGTCAACCTGCCCGAGGACGGGCAATGCGAGCTGCAGTATGGACTTCCGGACAAGGCGGATACGCAGGCCTACTTCGAATCGGCGGATGCCGTGTGCCGCAGCCGCTGACGGGCGGCCCACCTACAGGATGACCGCAATGAACATGAAGAACGCTCACCATACTGCTGCCTCAACCGCTTCGATCGCCGCGGCCTGCCTGTTGGCGCTGGCCTGCGTGGCCGGACCGGCTGCCGCGTCCGACGGCGGGTGCCGGCTGCAGCTGAGCGACACCACGCTCGACTATGGCCGGATGGGCCGGTCCGAGTTGATCGACCGGACCGGGGCGTCCGGCGAAGCCGCGCTGGGAAATCGCACGCTGGTGCTCGGCGTCAGCTGCCGCGAGGCAAGCGCCATGCGCCTGGGTTTCCAGGGCGTGGCGGCAGACGAGAATGGGTTCAAGTTCGCCGACCATGGGCGCTTTACCTTGCGACTCAAGGACGCGCGGATCGATGGCCAGCCGGTGTTACTGAGATCGGATCCGGCCTTGCCGGCGTCGGCGTCGGTGCTGCTGCGCCCCGGGGACCAGGTGGAAAGCCTGGTCGCCGGGCATCCGGTCAAGGGGCGGCAGCTGTCGGTGCAGGTCGAGGTCGAAACCGAAGTTACCGTTGAGGCCACGCGTGTCCGGGAAGAGACCACTTGGCAAGGCTCAGGCAGTTTCGTGGTGCATGAGGATTGAGCAAGGCCGGTCTCGGTCTGCGACAGACCTATAGACGCGCGCCGCATCGGAATCTCTCCTGCACCGCGATTTTCGTACTTGTTGTATGTGACGTCGGTGACACCGAGGGCATGGTGACTGGGCCGGTTGCCAGTGACGGCACTCACGCCATGGATCGCACCGGCACCCTCCCCCCCCGCACGAAAGACCGATGAGCAGGGCATCTCGCTTTCTCATGCGTCACCTTGATCGAGGAACTCAACATGATTCGTACTCGCCACCTGCCTCTGGTTCTCCTCGGAGCCATGACTATTGCCCCGGCCGCCTTTGCAGAAGAAGCAGACGGCATGAGTGCCGGCCGCTTCGCGGTTGTCGGCAGCTACAACGTGATCCAACCCGATTCGGATCCCATTCCTGGCTCGCGCGTCGATCTCGACGGCGGCAATGCGCCGACGCTGAGCTTCAGCTGGTACGCCAACAACCATTTCGCCGTGGAACTGTGGGGCGCGGTGGACAAGATCGACCACGACCTGCGTGGCGATGAGGGCAAGTTCGGCACCGTCAGCCAGCGGCCGTTGGCGCTAAGCGCCCAGTACCACTTCGGCAAAGCGGGATCGCCGATTCGTCCGTTCGTCGGGCTGGGCTATTTCCAGTCCAAGATCACCCACGCGAGCAGCACCAATGACATTATCGACGGAGAGTTGAGCGAGTTCAGCACGCAGAAGGGCGGCATCGCTACCATCGGCACCGACTTCAATGTCAACAAGACCTGGTTCGCCCGTGTCGACGCTCGCTACATGAAGGGCAGTTCCGAGCTGCGTAATTTCGTCGAACACGGCGAAACCAACCCCAACGACAAGTTCGAAGTGAATCTCGACCCGTGGACGGTGGGCGTCGGCATCGGTGCACGGTTCTGACCAGCCGCGTGTCGCAGGAACATGCGTGATAGGAGACGACCAACAATCCGTCTCAGGCGAGGCAACGCGGAACGAAGCTTGCCTCATCTGAATCCTGCACATCCGCGGTAATTCAAGATGGTCCTGCCAAAGCATCCGACTTTGGCAGGGCCGGCGCGAAACGACAAATGCCGGGGAGCATGTTGTCTTACGGGAGCAGGCGCACGAACATCGCCATTACGCCCGGCGCGGCCGCCGCAGGCGAGTCCGCATGGCCGGTACGCTCTCCCTCGCGATCGCGCTCTCCGCCTGCCAGGGCCGCCGCCTCCCGAGCCCATCGATGCCATGGGTGCGCGAGCGCCCGGTCGGTCTCCCTTCGCCTCACCGGAATCGCCGCCTGGAGAGGGGTGGGACGACAACGCGACAGGCGCCACGACGGCATTCGTCAACAGAGTCCGGAAGGTCGAGCGTTCTTCCGCCGTGGAGCCCGGCACCACCTACGTCTGGATGGGCGACGGCACACTGGTGATCGTCTGCCCGGGCGGCACGCCCGCGACAGGACGGTGGACGCTCAGGGATGGCAGGCTGACATTGATCGAGGAAGGGATCGTCTATGCGGCGGAGACCGTCAGGCTGGATGTCGACGCGTTCCATCTCCGCATCGGGAACCCAGGCCATGCGGTGGAGATCCTGCTCGTACCGGCATAGATCGCCGGTTGGCAGACCGATCCCGCGGCTCCGGGCAAGCACTTCGATCGCGTGCCGCAAGCCGGTCGGGTCGTCCCTGGGCCGCGCCAGTCTGGTCGCTCCGTTCGTTTCGTTGCGTCAGACAACGCCGGACGTACGCCATGGTTCCGTCCGTTACTTGGACGCGCGGACGGCCGATTTTCGTGACTTCCGGTCGCGACTCCCCCTCTTTTACCGATGTCCGGACACTCATGGCGAACCCGTTCCCTGGCCGATGCACCGTCATGCTGCTGGACGACCACGACCTGGTGCGGCAGTGCATCGCGACCCGCCTTTCGCAGGAGCCGGACATCGAGGTGACCGGTTCGTTTGCCACGAGCCGCGAACTGTTTGCGGCGTTGACGCAGCAGCCTGCCGAGGTCGTGATCGTCGATTTCATGCTGGGTCCTTCCGAGATCGACGGCATCAATCTGATCCGTGCACTGAAGACGCGGTTTCCCGAGTGCAAGCCGCTGGTGCTTTCGGCGAACGACACGCCGGCGGTCGTGGCCTTGTCGCTCCAGGCCGGAAGCCGAGGCGTTTTCGGCAAGGTTCAGGACATCGACGAGCTGGCGCCTGCGATCCGCACCGTTGCACGCGGCCGGGTCTACCTGCGCAACGCCATGGTCGAAGAAGTGGCGGCACAATCGGAAGCCCCGTTGGGCGAGACCGATGCGACGGCCGGCCCTTTGGCCGCGCTCAGCCGGAACGCGGCCCTGTCTCCGCGCGAGCGCGAGGTGCTGTGCTGTTTCCTCGACGGAATGTCGGTGAACGAGATCGCCGCGAAGTTTTCCCGCAGCGCCAATACGATCAGTACGCAGAAACACTCGGCCTATCGGAAGCTCGGCATCCGGAACGACAGCGAGCTGTTCAAGACTTTTCACCAGGTCCGCGAAGCGCCACCGGACCCGTCCGGCTGATGGGGCACTTTCGGAATCCGAATCGCCGTCAGAACGCGCACGCGTCCTTGTACTCGTCGGCGACGCGGGCGACTTCTTCGGGCGCCATCGGCCGTCCGATCAGGTAGCCCTGGACCGCGTCGCAGCCCAGCTCCGCGAGCGCGGCCTGCTGCTCGACGGTTTCCACGCCCTCGGCGACCACCTTCAATCCCATCGCCTTGGCCAGGGTGACGATCGCGGCGACGATGGCAGCGTCCTCGCTGTTGCGTTCGATGTCGCAGACGAAGCTCCGGTCCACCTTCAGTTCGCCGATGGGAAAGCGCTTGAGGTGCGAGAGGCTGGAATGGCCCATGCCGAAGTCGTCCAAGGCGACGCAGACGCCGAGCGCGGTCAGGCGGCGCAGCGTCAGCAACGTCAGCTCGGGATTGCGCATGGCGCTGGATTCGGTGATCTCCAGGACCAGCCGCTCCGGGTCGACGCCGTGCCGGTCCAGCGTCGTGCACACGGTCCGGACGAAACCGGGCAGCGCCAGCTCGACGGCCGAGACGTTGACCGCCACGCTTCCCTCGAACGTGCCGCTGCGGCGCCAGTCCCGCATCTGCCGGCAGGCTGTGTCGAGCACCCAGGCGCCCAGTTCGCCGATCGTCCCGGTCTTTTCCGCCAACGGGATGAACTTGTCGGGACCCAGCACGCCGTACCGGGGGTGCCGCCAGCGCAGCAGGGCTTCCGCGCCCAGCACGCGGCCGGACGCCAGGTCCAGCTTCGGCTGGTACAGGAGGAACAGCTCGCCCTCCTTCACCGCCCGGCGCAGGTCGCAGACCATCAGCTCCAGTTCTTCGGCGCTTGCGCCCATCGACGCGTCGTACACCGCGTAGCGGTTGCGGCCGCTGTCCTTGGCATGGCGCAGCGCGACCAGTGCCGCGCCCAGCAGCCCGCGCCGGCATGGATCCGCCTGGACGTGTATCCCGATGCTGACGGAGACGTGGAGCTCCCTGCCGCCCACCCGGAACGGCTTCTGCATGGACTGCGCCAAGCGCCTGGCCATGACCTCGGCCTGGACCGGCTCCTCGAACGCGGTGAAGACGGCGAATTCGTCGCCCTGCAGCCGCGCGACCATGTCGCCGGCGCGAACCACGTCGCGGATCCGCGCGGCGACGGCACGCAGCAGGCCGTCGCCCAGGTCGTGGCCGTACATTTCGTTGACCAGGCGGAAGCCGTCGATCCCGAGCACCAGCAGGGCCTCGCGGCCGCTGCGGCGCTGGCGGATCTGCCGTTCCAGCAGCATGCGCCCGGGCAGTCCGGTGAGGACGTCGTGCAGCGCCGGCCAGCCGGCGCCCGCGGGCGGCACCAGGCCGCCCGCGCTCATCCAGGCCGACAGGCCGCGCCGGCCCGCGACGGCGTAGCGCGCAGCCAGCGCCCAGCCGAGCGCCACCGCCGCGACCAGGGCAAACAGCGCGCCTCCGTCGAGGGCGATCGCCGGAGGAATGCCGGGATCTCCCGACGGAAGCCGTTGCAGGAACGTCTGCGATACCGCACCGGAGTGGATACGCGCGACGAGAAACATGATCGACATCGGGTCACTCCCGTTGCGTTTCCCGGCCCGGTTTTCCGGGTCGGGTGCCGACGATTTCCGCGGCGCGCCGGATCGGCGATGACGGTCATTGTTCCCGGCCGTGCGCCGGCGCTCCATGCAACAACTCCGAAACAGGTGGAGACGCGGGAGTTGTCATGAATGGCACTTACTTGATCGGCGACGTGCTGCTTTTGCTCGTCATTCCCGCGAAGGCGGGAATCCAAGGACGTTGATTTTTGGTGACTTGACGTCCATGGATTCCCGCCTTCGCGGGAATGACGATGCTTAAGTAAGCGTCATTCGGGTCTGTCGTTTGATACGAGGCGCTTGTGCCGAAACCGCTCCGGTGCGCCGAGCATCATTCGCTGACGATGCAGCGACGAGCCCCTGCCGCCTTGTGAGACGGGCCGAGGTCGGGAGAGAGAGCACAAGTTCAGGCGTGACGGACGCGTGCGGCGGCATCATGTCCGCAGACGCCGCGGATTCCCTCACGCTCCATCTCCAGCGCAATCAGCAACTGAAGCTCGTCGAGCCTGTCGCGGATGCGCGAATCGCCCTGCCGCTCGCACGGCGCGTCCAGGTGCGTGGCCAGCAGGGCCGCCAGCAGCGGGTAGAGCACCTCGCCGTCGGCGTTGGCGACTTCGCGCAGGATTGCGGCCAGCCGGTGCTGGCGAACGTCCGCGGACGGTGCGCCGGACGTATCCGGATGCCCGGCGGCCGGAGCGGCCGGTCCCGGCATGTTGCGGAGTCGAATCACGTTGTCCATGGCGGTACTCGCGAAAGGGGCGTTTCCCGTTCGCGTACTCTGCCGCCCCGCATTCGCGGCGTCTCTGCAACAAGTACGAAAACACCGCTGCCGCGGACAGGCTGGAGTGGTTTTGGCACAAGTGTGACGGATCCCTTCTCCCGTTTACGGGCCGAAGGCGTGCGGCTTGCAAGCCACTGGCTTGCGCGCGCCTGAGCGCCCTGCGCGCTGCGCAGGGCCGGGGCGCGGAGCGAGGTGCCCGAAGAGCCTGCCCCCGAGTGCTTTAGTCGGGGGGCGGATGAGGACGCTTTTGATGTCTCGCCAAGAGCGCCCTCACCCCCCAACCCCGCTCCGCGCCCCGGCCCGCTCCAGCGGAGCGGGCGCTCACCCACACGCGCGCCGATGGCGCGCAAGCCGTGCGGCCTCGCCCCGCAAGCGGGAGAGGGGGCAAAAGCGTAAGCACCTGATAAGAAACCGCTCTAGATCGCATCCCGAGCCAATTCGTCCACGAAGCCTTCAATCTCGCCCATGTGACGCACCAGCGCATTTCGGTGCGTCTCCGTACCGTCACGGTCGATCGCATCCATGAGGTCCGATGTCCGTTGCGCCAGCGCTTGAGCGCCGGCCACGCCGATACCGCCGGCGATGCGGTGCAGCCGCTGGTGCACGGCATCGGCGTCGTCCTGCGCCAGGGCCGACCTGATGCCGTCCAGGTCGTCGCGCGTGGCCGCTACCAGGCTTGCCGCCAGCTGCGCCACCACCTCAGCGGAGCCGTAGCGACGCATCAGCTCCTGGCGTATTCCGGACGCCGGCGCTGGCGCCGCCGGTCCGGATGCTGATGCTGATGCTGATGCAGATGTGGGTGCTGATGCTGATGCTAATGCTGATGCGGATGCGGATGCGGATGCATCGGCGGTAGCGGCAGCGGCCTCATCGCAACCGCCATTGCGCGGCAGCCAGCGCACGAGGACCTGGTGCAGGGTCGCCAACGGCACCGGCTTGGCCATGAAATCGTCCATGCCGGCGGCGCGGCAGCGCTCGGCCTCCTCCTGCAGCGCGCTCGCGGTCAACGCGATCACCGGCAGCCGGGGTTCGCCGCATTCGGCTTCGCGCCGGCGGATCTCGCGGGTCAGCGCATAGCCGTCCATGCCCGGCATGCGGCAGTCGGTGATCACCAAGTCGAAGCGCGACCTGCGCAGCGCTTCCAGCGCGGTGATGCCGTCGTCGGCCAATTCGCAGTCGATACCGAATTGGCTCATGCGCCATTGCATCAGCACCTGGTTGGTCGGATGGTCCTCCACCACCAGGACGCGACATCCGCGCCAGCCTTCCGGATCGCCCGTGTACGCCGGCTCCGCGGCGAGCCCGGCCACGCCCGCGTCCACGGCGCCCGGATCGGCCAGCGGCAGGACCAGGACCGTTTCGACCCGCGTCCCCTCGCCCGGCACGCTGCTCAGGCGCAGTTCCCCGCCCATCATGTCCACCAGCCGCCGGCAGATGCTCAGCCCCAGGCCGGTGCCGCCGTAGCGCCGGGTGGTGGACGTCTCGGCCTGGGAGAATGGGCGGAACAGATGCGCCTGCCGGTCCGGGGCGATGCCGATGCCGGTGTCGGTCACGGCCAGGCGCAGCGTCTGCCGATCGCCCAGGTTCTCCAGCAGGTCGAGGGCGACTTCCACCCTGCCCCGCTCGGTGAACTTGATCGCGTTGCTGATCAGGTTGAACAGGATCTGGCGCAGGCGCACGCCGTCCGCACCGTGCGCCTCGGCCACGCCTTCGCCGACCCGCGCCTCGAACCGCAACCCCTTGGCCGACGCCTGCGGCGTGAGCATCTGCTGCACGTTGTCGATGATCCGGCGCAGGGACACCGGCACCGGCGCCAGCAACAGCGCGCCTGCCTCCATCTTGGAGACGTCGAGGATGTCGTCGAGGATTTGCCGCAGCATCTGCGCCGATTCGTCGATCGACGCCAGCACGCGCCGCTGTTCGGCGTCCAGTTCGGTATGCGCCAGCATCTCGAGCATGCCGAGTACGCCGCTCATCGGTGTGCGGATCTCGTGGCTCATCGTCGCCAGGAAGTCCGCCTTGGCCGCGGCCGCCCGCTCCGCGACGGTCTTGGCCGCGGCCAGTTCATCGGCCTGCTCGTGCGCCTGGGTCACGTCGATCCAGTAGCCGCTCCACAGGAATGCGCCGTCCTCGGCCCGGTGCGGCAGGCCGCGCGAGCGCACCCAGCGCCAGCCGCCGTCGACGGACAGGCCGCGAAACTCCACGTCGATGGGCGCGAAGTCGTTCACCGAATGCGCCATCGCCGCGACCAGCCGGGACTGGTCCTCCGGATGCACGCGCGCGAACAGCTCGCGCTCGTCGCCCATGGCGCGCTCGGCGCTCAGGCCGAACAGCGACGGCATGTCGCCGACGATGAAGGGAAAGACGATGGTGCCGTCCGTTTCGCGCCGGGCCTGGTAGACCACGGCGGGCAGGTTGCTCGTCACCTCGTCCAGGCGCTTTTCGACCCGCCTGCGCTCCTCCACCTCGCGGCGGAGCCGCCAGTGGCCCAGGCCGTGCACCAGCCCGGCGGTGAGCAGGACCAGCAGGATCGGCACCGCCCAGCGCAAGGCCGTCCGCCACTGCAGGCCGCTGCGGTACTCCACCGCCAGCCAATCGCTGCGGATCGCCTCGCGTTCGCGCGGCGACAGGGACAGCAGCATCCGGTCGAACGCGGTCGCCAGCGGCGCATGGCGGCGATGCACGCCGAAGGCGAGGCGGTCCTCGATGCCCGCGGGCGCGGCGATGTACAGTTCGCCCGAGTAGCGGTCGCGCAGGAAGCGATCGATCGCGGCGAGATTGCCGACGTACGCGTCCACTTGTCCGTCGCGAAGCATTTCCAGCCCCTGCTCCGCGCCGCGCGCCGGCACGATCCTGACCCGCGGCGCCTGGGCCAGGATCGGCGGCCCGAGCCGGTCGGGATTGGAGAGCGCGATCGCCTGTCCGTCCAGGTCGCCTGGATCGAGTACGCCTTCGCTGCCCTGGCGGGTCACGATCACATTGGCGACCGTCAGGAATGGCTGGCTGAACACCCATTCGTCGCCGAGCCAGGGCACGTCCTCCGGAACGCCCATGATCGCGTCCAGTTCGCCGCTCAGCGCCCCATCCCGGATGCCCTGCCAGTCTTCGACATCGACCATTTGCAGGTTCGCGCCCAACGCGCGGAACCGCCGCAGGTACTCGCCGACGAGGCCGCTCGGCTGACCGTCTTCGTCGATGAACGAGATCGGCGCCCAGTTGGGCGCGAAACCCAGCCGCAGTGGCTGCACCAATGCGGCCTTTTCCGCTTCGCTCAGGATCAGGCCGCTGCCTTCCCACTGCAGCGGCCTGAGCCAGCGCGTGCGCATTGCGCGGCCTTGCGCTTCCGGGATCGAGGCCAGGGCGTCGTCCAGCGCCTCGGCCAGCGGCGCCTTCCCGTTCGGGACGGCGAAATGCAGCGTATCCACCGGCAGGTCGGTCGGCCGGACCAGCGCGACACGGGTGAGGTGCCGCTCGGCGATCAGCGCCGAGGCGACATGTGGATTGCCCAGGTAGGCGTCCGCCGCGCCGGAGGACACCATCCGCAGCGCCTCGACGGTGTCGTCGACCTCCAGGTGTTGCGCCTCGGGGTAGCGTTCGCGGGCGGCGCGCGACGTGGCGAAGTTCCGGTCGGTGATCAGGCGCAGGCCCTCGAGCTCGGGATTGGCCGCCAACCTCGCGTCCTGCGGCTTCCCGATCAGCGCTATCGGCGCCTCGGCGTACTGCCGGGTGAAGACCAGGCAGCGGGTGCGTTCGGCGGTGAGGGCCAGGTTCATCACCACGTCGAGCTCGCCGGCGCAGGCGTCGTCCAGCATGTCGGTCCAGTCGGAATAAGTGCGCGTGCGCAGCTCCACGCCGAGCCGGGTCGCCAGCTCCCGCAGATAGTCGTAGCCGAGCCCCTGCGGCCGACCCGCCTCGATGGATTCGTAGGGCGGCCAGCCCTTGTCGTACAATCCGACGACGATGACCGGATGTTCCTGCAGCCAGGTTTCCTGGCGCGGAGACAGCGACAACCGGTCCTCGGCCTGCAGCGGAAGTACCGGAAAGACCAGCAGCAGCATCACGGCCAGCAGCCGCCAACAGACAGGGTGCAAACGCATGGGCGTTACTTCCTCCAGTCTTCCTGAGCCAGGCCGCTGCGAGCGTTTTCGCGCTGCAGTCGTCGATACTAGTCCATGAGCCTGCGCATCATCGTCGCCGACGATCACCACGTGGTCCGCATCGGTGCGCGGGCGGTGATCGAGTCCAGCGGCGTGGGCACCATCGTCGCCGAAGCCACCAACCCCGACGAGCTGCTCCAGGCGCTGACGGCACACCCCTGCGACGTCCTGGTCACCGACTTCTCCATGCCCGGCAGCCAGCAGGCCGACGGCTTCCCGATGATCGGCCTGGTCCGCCGCCAGTATCCCGACCTGCCGATCCTCATGCTGAGCGCGGCCAGCAACCTGGGCATTCTGCGGATGGTCGCCTCCGCCGGCGTGCTCGGGCTGGTCGACAAGACCTCGTCGATGGAGGAACTGCCCGTCGCCATCCAGACCGTGCACCGCGGCGCCTCCTACGTCAGCCAGACGCTCAGGCAGCGCGTGGCCGAAACCGGCGACACCCGGATGACCGAGGGCGCGCTGAAGCAGCCTTCACCGCGCGAGATGGAAGTATTGCGCCTGCTGGCGTCCGGCCTGACCGTCAGCCAGATCGCCGAGCGCCTGCACCGCGGGATCACCACGATCAGCCGGCAGAAGCGCGACGCCATGCGCAAGCTCGGCCTCAAGAACGACGCCGAGCTGTTCGATTACCTGCGCAGCGACGGACTTTCCTCGTAGGCTCCCGAGCCCGGCGTCCGCCGCCAGCGGCCAGCCGCCTGTCTTGCGGCAGCTGGACCCGCATCGGAGCGTCCAGCCTTTGACGGCCGGCACAGCACCGAGCCCGGCCTTCGAGTCAAATGCTGCAACGAAGCGGCGCTGCAGCATTATCACGAAACCATCGCGGAGATGTTGCGCCCGCAGCCCCGGCCGATGCCGGATTACGCGGCGTCGGTCCACTGAGCTGGAGTAATGAGTTCTTTTGCAGGTTGTTTCCACTTATCGCGGACATGCCCCTCTCCCGCTTGTGGGGTTTTCACGTCGCCTTCACCGCAAGCTGATTGATAAGCCGGCAACAGAGGGGGAATCATCAGAATCCGGACTGCGCCGTACTTCGGCGTTGACCGGCCACGTAGGGAGACGCACGCATGCCTCGTAAACCGGCAAACACATCCTCGTCCCGCTCGATGCTCGCAACTGCGATCGCGACCGCCCTCGCACTGAGCGCGGGCACCGCGAGCGCCCAATGCGACCTGGCCCCCACCGCGGGCGACGACACCTACACCTGCAGCAGTGAGACCTCCGCCGGCGACGAAAGCGAGCGCAAGGGCAGCGCGCTGGAGTTCGGCGGCGGCGTAGTGTCGCGCGTCAACGAAACGTTGAGCGTGTTCGCGGTCGGCGACGTCACCCGCAATCTCGGCGGCGAGCGGCGGCGGACACTGGAGGGGCAGATTGGCGCGCGCCTGGATTGGTGAACGACACCACAAGGCAAATGAGGGCCAGAGCGAGCTACCCCCGTTTCCTCGGACAGGTTTAATTAGGCACCATCGCCATCTTGTCGTACTCAATCGGCGAGTGGTAGCCCAGGTTGCTGTGCAGCCGCTGCCGGTTATAGAAAGATTTCGATGTAGTCGAAGACCTTGCTTCTCGCCTACTCCAGATCGGCGGCGGCTCATGCTGGGTACGCCGCCGCTTTTTTAGGATCTCGTTCTCTTCCTTCAAGCGCGCGTTCTCGCGCTTGAGCGCGGCCACGCATCGCTACTCACCTTGGGCCGTCCACCCCCACAAAAGCCTGCTCGCCCTTCTTCTCAAGGTCCTGCACCCACTTGTAAAGCCGGTTGCGAGGAATCCCCAACTCCCGAGCGATCGCCGCCGCCAGCCCAGGTGGAGTAGGAAAGAATGGGTCGGGTTCACTTGCGACGGCGGGTGAGATTGCTTTCCGTGAAAGCACCTTGACGTGAGGATTGAACCGTTGCAGACTCGGCCCAAGGAGCGTCGAAACTCCTCACACAGCGGTACCCACCTCCGACAACCCGGTGGGTTTTTTGTGCCCGCATGCTTTGCGAGCACAACCGACGCGATGCCAGCGTCGGGAGGGCGGCTAATACAACACCCGAAAGGGGAATACGCCCGCCGGCTGTGTGCGGTTTCGAACCTCCCGACTTCCCGTCCGCCGTCCCGGTGGGCGGTCACTTCATGGAATGAGGAGGCAACGATGTCGAAGCATGAATTGGACGAGATGGACACGACCGGCTACTTCCTGCCCGAAGAAAGCCAGTTCCGGCTGAAGAAACTGCACGACCACATGGTCTTCCTGTCGCATCTGGCGCAGCCGCGCACGCACGACGAGGAACAGGAATGGGTGCCCGAGATCCGCGTGGGCGAACTGGCGGTCTGCCTGGAGTTGCTGGCCGACCAGGCCGAGCGCGTGCTGGACGAGGTGACATGGCCGGCCGAGCGGGTGGTGGGCGACGATCAGTCGCAGGCACGCGATGAGGACGACGTGCTGGAGGAACCGGGACGGGCCGGTGAGGCGTTGGCTGCCGGCGCACAGGATGACGAGGCTGGAGAGGCGTCGGCCGCAGGCACGCAGGACGACGAGGTGGATGAAGCACCGGGCGCCAAGGTGCAGGACGACGAGGCTGGCCAGGCGGACGCCGTCGCGACGGCGGTGGAGGCCGAAGACCCCCTCGTCTTCGGCATGACCATGGACCAGCTGGACACGCTCAACCGCCTGCACGACCGGCTCCATGCCTTCGGCGACCTGGTCTTCGGCCTCGAGCGTATCGACCTGGCCGACGGCACGCTGACGATGCTGGGCGATGTGATCTTCGAAGAGGCCGAGGCCGCGAGCAAGCTCATGGACAAGGTGACCGGTCAGAAGCTTCCCGATGCGTCCAGGCGGCGAAACCGCGTACGTGAGGAGCCGGCGATCTACGGTGTACCGGTCAGCCCGGACCTGACGCGTGACGCGACCATGCCGATGCTGCCGCCGCCCACGGATGCGGGCTGGCGTCCGCAGGCGGCCACCCGCCACTGAGCGGGCAGGGCGCGGTGCCGGGCTCGGTCACGATCCCTGGCACCGCGATCCGTGCGATCCGTATGCGTTGGTGCAGGTGCAGTTGGAGCGGGGCCGGAACCGGAGCTGAGCTTGGCGTTACCGCCGCCTGCAAAACGGGGTCGGATCGCTTATCGGGCGGCCGGACATCGCGACCGATTCGAGGCGCCGGCAGAGTTCACAGCCGTGGGGTTCACCCGCGTCGACCGGGAACAGGCGACCACTATAGTGGACGACACGGGCCATACTGCCGTTCGTGTCAATCTGCCGCCCATGCCTTCAACGCCGCGCGCATCAGCGTACAACTCGAGGGTGAGGATGCCGCGGTGCGCCTTGGGCCGTCCACTCCCCACAAAAGCCTGCTCGCCCTTCTTCTCAAGGTCCTGCGCCCGCGTGTAAAGCCGGTTGCGAGGAAATCCCCAACTCCCGAGCGATCGCCGCCGCCGGTCGGTCGCGCGCCTTGAGCAACCGCACCGCCTCACGCTTGAACTCCGCCGTGAACCGCTGTCGCTTCTGCATCGGACACCTCCGTGCGAGGATTGTCCTCGCTTTGTGGTGTCCGAGAAATCAGGGCTGGCTCAAGTCCGGCGACGACGACGGCGCCGGTCTCATCCGGCGCCGTCATGGCGGCGACCCCTATTCCGTTCGGGCGACGGCCGTCACGGGAGATGTCGCTGTCGCACCCGACTTGCCGACCGGCTCCGCAGCCCCGGGTGTCGCGGCCGCCGGGTACAGCGCCATGAGCTTGCGCAGCACGCCGTTGGTCCAGCCGAACCCATCCTGCGTTTCGTATTCGCCGCCGCCGCCGGCACCGCCCGTGCCGGTGACATCGTATTTCTCGACCAGCTTGCCCGTTTCCCGGAACACGGCGAGGTTGTGGCGGATCCAGCGCCCGGCGATCGAGGCGGCCAGTTCCCGCTCGCCGTAGTCGTTCAGGCCCTGGATCGCGATCCATTGCAGGGGCGCCCAGCCGTTGGGCAGGTCCCATTGCTCGCCGGTACGGACCGCCGTCGCCGCCAGTCCGTGCGGCTGCAGCAGCGAGTCGCGCACGCGGGCCGCCACCCGCGCGGCCTGGCGGCGATCGGCGATGCCGAAGAACAGCGGATAGAGCGTCGCGGCGGTGACGTGCTCGGTCGGCCGCCCCTCCTGCCACAGGTAGTCCGCGAACACGCCGTTCCCGGCATGCCACAGGTGGCGCCGGATCGCGGCCTTGCGCTCATCGGCGCGTTTCCGCAGCCGTGCCGCATCGTCAGGCCGTCCTGCGACGCGGTAGGCCTCGGCGAGCGTGCGCTCGAGGTTGTAGAGCAGGCTGTTCAGGTCGGGCGGCACGATCTCGACGGTGCGGATCGTCTCCAGCGTCTGGCCGTCGGCGAACCAGCGCGAGCTGTAGTCCCAACCGCTCTCGGCGCCGGCGCGCAGGTTGCGGTAGACCTCCGCGGCGGGGCGGCCGGAGGCCATCGCGGTCGCGACGTCGCGTCCGTAGCTTTCCTCGCGCGGCGTGTCGCAATCGTCCCAGTAGCGATTGAGCAGCGACCCGTCGGCCAAGCGCACGACGCGCCGGTGCGCCCGGCCCGGCGCGAGCCGGTCGCCGCCCTGCATCCAGAACGCGTATTCCCGGGCCAGTTGCGGCAGGTAGGTCGACAGCACCGACGGCCCGTCGCGTTCGGCGAGCAGGTTCACCATGGCGGCGAAGAACGGCGGCTGCGAGCGGCTCAGGTAGTAGGTGCGGTTGCCGTTCGGGATATGGCCGTAGCGGTCGATGAGCCAGGCGAAGTTCCTCACCATGTCGACGACCAGGTCGTGGCGGCCGCTCTCCTCCAGGCCCAGCATCGTGAAGTAGGAATCCCAGTAGTAGATCTCGTCGAAACGGCCGCCGGGCACGATGTAGCGATGCGGCAGCGGCAGCAGCGAGGTCCGTGTATCCGCGGTTCCGGGCTTTCGCTCCAGCACGCTCCACAGGGCATCGATGTGTTCGCGCACATCGTGGTCCGGATCGGTGCGGTAGTCGCCGCCCGCCAGCGGCGGCATGACGAACTGCTCGGCGATGAAGGCGCGCAGGTCGAAGCCGGGCGTGTCGCGGACGTTCTGGTACTCGGCGGCGATGCCGGCCGGCGGCTGCCTCGGCGTCGCGTCCACGAAGGCCTTCTTGTCGGTCAGGATTCCCTGCGCATCCTCGAACAGCTCGCCGTAGAGCTGCGGCAGGCCCGGAACGCAGATGCCCGCCATCGCAGGCGCCTGCAGCGACAGCCAGAGCAGCAGTGTCCACGCCGTCGCGCTCGTCCGGCGCATGCCAGAAGCCGCGATCCTCTCGTCCGCCATCGATCCGTCTCCGTGCGTGATGGATTGGATTCTCCACCGCCAGCATAACGATACGGAAGGCGGCTCCGACTGGAAATCCCGGCGTTTCACGCTGTTTTCACGTGGTGGAACCGCAACTCTCCTTCGCGGCCGTTGTGAACGATCCCGTGGCCCGTCGTGCGGACCTGCGGCCTGCCGACCGGTGTCCCGCACTTGTCGGGAGCGCCACCGCCGCTGCCCGAGCGCATCGCCGGGCATTGACGACATCACATCCGGAGGGAGCCCATGAACCGTCTCAACAGCACCCACCGCGCGCTGTCGGTCGCGATCGCCGCCGCGCTGCTGCCCGTCCTCGCTCAGGCGCAGACGCAGCCCGCGCCGAGCGACGTGCCCGCGCAGGACGGCACGGTGCAAGCGAACACGGACAGGGCGACCACGCTCGACGCCGTGGTCGTGACCGGCAGCGCCGTGGGCGGCGTGTCCAAGCTGGAGGCGAGCTACAACATCGTCACCGCCAGTGCCGAGGAGATCAGGCAGTCCAACCCCAAGAGCACCGCGGACCTGCTGAAGATCTCCCCGGGCATGTGGCCCGAGTCGACCGGCGGCCAGACCGGCGCCAACATCGAGATCGCCGGCTTTCCAGGCGGCGGCGATGCGCCCTACTTCTCCACCTTGCTGATGGGCTCGCCGCTGTACGGCATGCCGACGCTGTCGTTCTTCGAGACCACCTCGCTGTTCCGGCTCGACGACACCATCGAATCGGTCGAGATCCTGCAGGGCGGTCCGTCGGTGGTGTTCGCAGACGGGCAGATGGGCGCCACCGCCAACTTCTTCCTCAAGACCGGCAGCGAGGTGCCGACCGGCAGCATCGGCCTGACCTACGGCAACGAGGGCCTGTGGCGGCTGGACGGGTTCTCCGGCTTCAAGATCGCCGACGGCTGGTACGGCAGCTTCGGCGGCTTCTGGCGCAGTTCCGACGGCGTGCGCGACCCCGAGTTCAAGGCCGACGAGGGCGGCCAGCTGACCGCCACCGTGGCGCACGACTTCGACCGCGGCAGCCTGGTCCTGTACGCGCGCTACCTGGACGACAAGAACCAGTTCATCACGCCGATCCCGCTGATCCAGAGCGGCGAGGACCATTTCAGCGCCTATCCCGGCTTCGACCCACTGAAGGACACCTATTACAGCCGCGCCATCCAGCACGTGCGCCTGCCCGGCTATCCGGGCGGCGGCACGGAAGCGAACCTGGCCGACGGCCGCGGGGCGGAGTTCTTCTTCCTCGGCGGCAACTTCGAGTACGAATTCGACAACGGCTGGTCGATCAGCGACCGGTTCCTGTTCGACGAAGGCGTCGCCGACACCAACGCCCTGTTCTCCGGCAACAATCCGGCGACGCTGGACGACATGCTGTACGCCGCCGACACGCCCGGCGGGCTCGGGCTGCCGGCGGGCTCGGCCACCGCCACCTACGTCGGCGGCGGCGCGGTGCCGGGCGACCAGAGCGTGATCGCGCAGGGCTGGTGGCACATCCACAAGCGCCTGAAGAGCATCAACAACGACTTCCGCCTGAGCAAGGAGTTGTTCGAGGGCAATATCCTCACTCTCGGGCTGTACGTCAACCACTACACCATGGACGACAAGTGGGCGCTGGGCAACCAGATGCTGATGACCAACGCGCCCAACGCCACGCCGATCACCGTCAGCTACGTCGATGCCGATGGCAACGTCCGCCAGCGCACCGACGACCAGGGCCTGCTCGACTACGGCACCTTCAACATCGCCCAGCACGGCCGCGCCACCAACACCGCCCTGTACCTGTCCGACTCCTGGCGCATCGGCAAGTGGCTGCTGGACCTGTCCGGGCGCATCGAGAACCAGGACGCGACCAACAACGTCTGCAACTTCCAAAACGATGAAGATGCCGATGGCGACGGCGTGACGGACTTTGTTGACTTGGACGGAGACCCATTGACTGAGTACGATAATCACGTGCCCGTCTGCGACGGCACCTACGCCAGGATCCGCTACGACAAGACCCATCCATCGTGGACCGCCGGCGCCAACTATTCCTTCACCGAGCGCATGTCGGCGTACGGCCGCGTCAACACCGGCGGGCACTTCCTCGACTTCGACAACGGCATCCGCGGCTCCACGGACGGCAACTTCCCGCCGATGCACAAGATCCGCAACTACGAAATCGGCTTCAAGTACCAGTCGGACCTGCTGTATGCCGACGTCAGCGGTTACCGCCGCAGGTTCACCGGCCTGCCCTACCAGCCGACCGACAACGCCGGCACCCCCGTCGGCCGGCCGCTGATCTACGGCTCCGATTCCTGGGGCGTCAACTTCATCGGCGCCCTGACGCCGGTCGAGAACCTGCGCCTGCAGCTGGTGGCCAACTACCTCGACGGCGAGTACACCGACTACGACGCCTGCATCGAGTACGTCGACGTCAACGGCGAGGACGCCTGCGAGCCGATCGAAGGCAAGCAGCTGCAGCGCCAGCCCAAGCTGCGCTACATGTTCACGCCCAGCTACCGGTTCGTCTTCGGCTGGGGCGACGTCCTGCCGTACGTGACCTACACCCACGTCGGCGACCACACCCAGGACCAGTCCGGGCTGCAGCAGCTGGGCTCGTACCACACCTGGGACTTCGGGGTGACGGCCAACGTCGGCATGCACTGGCAGTTCAACGTCCGCGGCACCAACATGACCAACCAGCTGGGCCTGACGGAGAGCAATTCGCGCATCTTCGGCTCGGCCGCCGGCACCGACGGCGTGCTGCTGGCGCGTCCGCTCGAGGGCCGCGAGGTCAACGCGCAGGTGAAATACATGTGGTGACGGCCGGAACGCGCACGCATATCGGCAATGGCTGCAGCCCGGGTGCAACGCCGCCATGAGGCGGTGGCTGCTGGTCCTCCTGTTTGCGCTGCTGCCCGGCCTCGCGCCTGCCGGCGACGGCGATGCGCCGCTGCGGTTCCGGGTGGCGGAAGGCGACGTGCTCAACGCCTTTCACCGGCAGGGGCCGATCGCCGCGCATCTGTTGCTCGGTTCCGGCCGGCAACCGCGCCTGCTGGCCGCGTTTCCGGCCGGCAACAGCGGCGTCGGCGTGTGGTTCGAGGCGACCGCCGCGCCGGTGCGATGGACGCTGGGCGAAGTGGAGGGAATCCAGCGGCCGGATGCATCGGGCCGGCTGCTGCACGGCATCGCGGCGCAGGCCAGCGTCGACGCCGACCGGCTGGTGGTCCGCGACGCGGTGCTGGGCAGCGTGCGCGTGCTGCGCGACTTCCAGCTCGGGACCGCGTATCCGGCGGCGGTCGCCACGCCCGCGCGGGTGTCGGCGCACGGCGTGACCTGGGCACGGGCGCGCATCGACGGCGCGCCCGGCTATGCGATCTCGCTCGAACTGCTCGACGGGCGCGTCGATGGCGGCGACGGCACGCCGCTGGTGCTGGTGCCGGCGCGCGAAGGCGAACCGCTGCGCCTGCGCATCACCGCGCTCACCGGCGAACAGCCGCTCGTCCCGATCGCGGCGGAAGACCTGTTCGGCGCGGACGCCAGCCGTGATCCGCGCAGTCGCCAGGCGCTGCAGTTCCTGAGCTATCGCGAGAAGTTCCTCGCCGGCTCCTGGCGCTTCAATACGTACTTCGGCCGTGACACGCTGATGTCGTTGCGGCTGTTGCTGCCGGGCCTGCAGCCGGCGGCGATCGAGGACGGCCTGGCTTCCGTGCTCGAGCGGCTGGACGCGCAGGGCGAGGTGGCGCACGAGGAGGACATCGGCGAATTCGCCCTTCTGCGCCGTCGCAAGCCGGGCGCTCCGGGAGACCCGGCGGACGACTCGCCGATTTACGACTACACCATGGTCGACGACGACCTGATGCTGGCGCCGGTGGCAGCGGCCTATCTGCTCGACCGCCCACCGGGCCGCGCCCGCGCCGCCGCCTTCCTCGCGCGCACCACCACCGCGGGCGAGCCGCTCGGCGCCGCGCTGGCGCGCAACTTCGACTTCGTCCTCCGGTCGGCGCAGGCGTTCTCGCGGCAGCCGGTCGCGCGCAACCTGGTCTCGCTCAAGCCGGGCAGCCGCGTCGGCCAGTGGCGCGACAGCCAGGACGGGCTGGCCGGCGGCCGCTATCCCTACGACGTCAACGCGGTGTTCATGCCGGCCGCGCTCGATGCGATCGCCCGCTTCGAACAAGCCGGCCTGCTGCGGCCCCACGCCACGCCGGAGCAGCGCCGGGCGTACTCGACGGCGCGCGACCAGGCCATCGTCTGGTCGAGACGGGCGCCGCCGCTGTTCCGGACGGCGTTGACCGCGGCGGCGGCCCGCGAGGCCATCGTCCGTCATGCCAAGGCGCAGGGCATCGACCCGGCGCCGGCGCTGGACAGCCTTCCGCGGACCGGGTTGCGCTTCGATGCGCTGGCGCTGGATGCGCGGGGCAGGCCGATCCCCGTCCTGCATTCCGACGGCGGCTTCGCCCTGCTGTTCCTGGCGCCTGAAGCCGAGGCCCTGGAAACGATGGTCGACAACATGTTGCGCCCCTTCCCCGCCGGCCTGCTGACCGGGGCCGGCCTGCTGGTGGCCAACCCGGCCTATGCCGATACCGGCATCGTGGGGAAATTCGGCCGCACCGCCTACCACGGCACCGTGGTCTGGTCGTGGCAGCAGGCCCTGCTGGCCGCCGGGCTCACGCGCCAGTTGCACCGCCACGACCTGCCCGCGGCCACCCGCACCCGCCTGCGCGAGGCGCAGCGCCGCCTGTGGCGCGTGATCGACGCCACCCGGGCGATGCGCACCTCGGAGTTGTGGTCCTGGTCGTACGTCGACGGTCGATACCGCGCACAACCGTTCGGCCAGGGCAGCGGCGATGCCGACGAATCCAACGCCGCGCAACTGTGGAGCACCGTCTACCTGGCGATTCCGCCGCCGGCGCCGGAAGGCGCGCGGCGCGGGCCGGAGCCGCGTCGATCCGACCCGCCGACCGTCTCCGCGCGTCCGTAGCCGACCCGCGAACCGCGCCCCGAACGCTTTCTCCCCGGCCGCCTCCCGGGCGGCTCCAGCCGCCGCACCGGCCCCGGCCCGCCTGGGAAACGGATCGTGTGAACGAACGCGCCGCCGCCGGCCGCAAGCCGCGCTCGGTTTGGGAAAGCGCCGCCTCCGTGCGAAAATGCCCGGCTACGGCCCCGTAGCTCAGCTGGATAGAGCGTCCCCCTCCTAAGGGGAAGGTCGCACGTTCGAATCGTGCCGGGGTCGCCAGAAGGCGAGGAGTGAGTGGAGAGGAGTGAGAAACGAGAGAAGGCAGTTCGCTCTCGCGTCCCTCCTCATTCCGCTGCCGCGCACGAGTGGACCCGCTCCACTCACTTCTCACCCCTCTCCACTCACTTCTCGCTTCACAGGAGCCCTTGATGCCTCATCCCGTCCTCACCGCCCTCGACCTCACCGGCACCGAATCCGGCACCTACCTCGGCAACGGCGAGTGGTCCGACGACGCCTCCGCCGGCCTGCTGGAGCCGGTCAATCCGACCGACGGCGAGGTGCTGGCGCAGGTGCGGGGCACGTCGCAGGCCGACTACGAGACCGTCGTCGCCCGTGCCCAGGCCGCCTTCAAGGTCTGGCGCACGACCCCGGCGCCGCGGCGCGGCGAGGCCGTGCGCCTGTGCGCCGACGCCCTGCGCCGCAACAAGGACGCGCTCGGCTCGCTGGTCGCGCTGGAGATGGGCAAGTCGAAGCCCGAGGGCGACGGCGAGGTGCAGGAGATGATCGACATCGGCGAGTTCGCCGTCGGCCTGTCGCGCCAGCTCTACGGCCTGACCATGCACAGCGAGCGCCCCGGCCACCGCATGTACGAGCAGTGGCATCCGCTCGGCGTGGTCGGGATCATCAGCGCGTTCAACTTCCCGGTGGCGGTGTGGTCGTGGAACGCGTTCGTGGCCGCCGTCTGCGGCGACATCTGCATCTGGAAGCCGTCGCCGAAGACGCCGCTGTCGGCGATCGCGTCGATGAAGATCTGCAACGCCGCGCTGAAGGAAGGCGGGTTCCCGGACATCTTCTTCCTGATCAACGACGCCGGCACGGAACTGGCGCAGCAGTTCGTCGACGACCGCCGCATTCCGCTGATCAGCTTCACCGGCTCGACCCGGGTCGGCCGCCAGGTCGGCGAGCGCGTCGCCAGGCGCATGGGCCGGTCGCTGCTCGAGCTGGGCGGCAACAACGCCATCATCGTCGACGAGAGCGCCGATCTCGCCCTGGCGATCCCGGCGATCGTGTTCGGCGCGGTCGGGACCGCCGGCCAGCGCTGCACCTCGACCCGGCGCCTGTTCGTGCACGCCTCGATCTACGACACCGTGCTGGAGAAGCTGGTCGCCGGCTACAAGCAGGTGGAGAAGCGGATCGGCGACCCCACCGACCCGGCCAACCTGATGGGCCCGCTCAACAGCGCCGAGGGCGTGCAGGCCTACCTGGCCGCGATCGAGAAGGCCAAGGCCGCCGGCGGCACCATCGCCAGCGGCGGCGCGGCGCTGAGCGACCGCAAGGGCAACTTCGTGCTGCCGACCCTGATCACCGGCCTGGACAACGACAGCGAGATCGTGCAGACCGAGACCTTCGCGCCGATCCTGTACGTGATGAAGTACGAGGACCTGGAGGACGCCATCGCCATGCAGAACGACGTGCCGCAGGGGCTGTCGTCGGCGATCTTCACCACCAACCTCAAGGTCTCCGAGGCGTACCTGTCGGCGGCCGGCTCCGACTGCGGCATCTCCAACGTCAACATCGGCACCTCCGGCGCCGAGATCGGCGGCGCCTTCGGCGGCGAGAAGGAGACCGGCGGCGGGCGCGAATCCGGCTCGGACGCATGGAAGGCCTACATGCGCCGGCAGACCAATACCATCAACTATTCGGACGCGATGCCGCTGGCGCAGGGAATCAAGTTCGAACTCTGAGCACCTCCCCCAACCCGAGCCCGAGGCGAGCCATGAGCACACCGACGCGACAGAGCCATCCGCTGGCGGTGATCAGCCTGGTCTCTGGCATATTGGGGGTGCTGCCGTTCCCGTTGATGGCCAGCCTGGTCGCGGTGGTCACCGGGCACCTGGCGCGCGCCGAGATCCGGCGCGCGCCGGAGCGCTACGAGGGCGACGGCCTGGCGCTGGCCGGCCTGATCCTCGGTTACGCGATGATCGTCCTGTCGCTGCTAGTACTGGCCGCCCTGGTGCTGTTCTTCGGCGGGCTGGCGTGGCTGGGGATGCTGGACTGACATGTACGGCATCGCCCGTCCGCTGCTGTTCCGCCTGGATCCGGAGCGGGCGCACGCGTTGACGTTTACGGCACTGGACGCGGCCTGGCGCAGCGGCCTCAACCCGCTGCTGAGCGGGCGCCGCCGCGCGTTCCCGGTCCAGGCCTTCGGCCTGACCTTCCCCAATCCCGTCGGCCTGGCCGCCGGCCTGGACAAGGACGGTGCCCACGTCGACGCGCTGCTGGGGCTCGGCTTCGGCTTCGTCGAGGTCGGCACGGTGACGCCGCGGCCGCAGGCGGGCAATCCGAAGCCGCGCATGTTCCGCCTGCCCCGGCACCGCGCCATCATCAACCGGCTGGGCTTCAACAACGACGGCGTCGATGCGCTGGTCGCCAACGTCGGCCGCGCGCGCCGCCGCGACGGCCGCCTGGGCATCAACATCGGCAAGAACAGGGACACGCCGAACGAGGACGCCGGCCGCGACTACCTGCACTGCCTGGAGCGGGTCTACCCGCTGGCCGACTACCTGGCCGTCAACATCTCCTCGCCCAACACCGCCGGCCTGCGCGAGCTGCAGGAGGAACAGGCGCTGCGGCGGCTGGTCGGCACCCTGCGCGAGGCGCAGGAGCGGCTGGGCGCGCAGCACGGGCGGCGGGTGCCGATGCTGGTCAAGATGGCGCCCGACCTCAGCGACGAGGACATCGAGGCCGCTGCCCGGGTGCTGTCGGACCTGCAGGTGGACGGCGTGATCGCCACCAACACCACTGTCTCGCGCATCGCCGTGCAGGAGGATCCGCAGGCGCGCGAGACCGGCGGCCTGTCCGGCGCGCCGCTGATGGACAAGTCGACCGCGGTGCTGCGCCGGCTGCGCACGCGCCTGCCGGATTCGATCCCGCTGGTCGGGGTCGGCGGGATCCTGTCCGGCGCCGACGCGGTCAAGAAGATGGCGGCCGGCGCCAGCCTGGTGCAGGTCTACACCGGGCTGATCTATCGTGGCCCGGACCTGATCGGCGAATGCGTGGATGCGATCCGGCGCCGCAAGGAGGCGCCCAGCCGCGGCACCCTGCCTCCGGACCCGGCGTGAGCCCCGCCTATCGACTGGCCGAGCGCGTCCCGCTGCAGGCGCGCAACACCTTCCGCGTGCCCGCCACCGCGGACCTGCTGGTGGAGGTGCGCGACGCCGCGGCGCTGCCGGAACTGTTCGGCAACGCCATGCTGCGCGATGGCCCGGTGCTGGTACTCGGCGGCGGCAGCAACCTGTTGTTCGCGGGCGACCCGCCCGGCGCGGTGCTGGCGCTCGGCGGGCAGGAGATCCGCATCGCCGCCGACGACGGCGACACCGCGATCGTGCGCGCCGATGCCGGCGTCGACTGGCATGCGCTGGTGCTGTGGACGCTCGGCCACGGCCTGTCCGGGCTGGAGAACCTGGCCCTGATTCCCGGCACCGTCGGCGCGGCGCCGATCCAGAACATCGGCGCCTACGGCGTCGAGGTCGGCGAGCGCATCCACGTGGTGGAAGCCTTCGATCGCGGCGACCGGACGTTGCGCCGCTTCGACCGCCAAGCGTGCGGGTTCGCCTATCGCGACAGCCGCTTCAAGCGCGAGCCGGAGCGGCACGTGGTCGCCGCGGTGGAGTTCGCGCTCTCGCGCACGCCGGCACCGCGACTCGACTACGCCGGCATCGGCGCCGAACTCATCGCCATGGGCGTCGACCGGCCGACCGCCTCGCAGGTCGCCGAGGCGGTCTGCCGGATCCGCAGGCGCAAGCTCCCGGATCCGGCGGTGACCGGCAACGCCGGCAGCTTCTTCAAGAATCCGATCGTACCGCTGGCGCAGGCGGAGCCGCTGCAGCGGGCGCACCCGGCACTGCCGGCGTTCCCCGGCGGCAGCGGCGACAGCCGCAAGCTCTCGGCCGCGTGGCTGATCGACGCCTGCGGTTGGAAGGGCCACCGCGAGGGCGACGCCGGCGTGTCCGAGCGCCATGCGCTGGTCCTGGTCAACCACGGCGCCGCCGGCGGCGCACAGCTGCTCGACCTCGCCCGCCGCATCGCGGCGTCGGTGCAGGAACGCTTCGGCGTGGCCCTGGAGCCCGAACCGCGGATCATCGGCGCCACGTGGTGACCCCCCTCCCCTTCCACCGTCTTCTGACCCGTCCTTCCATGCCGGTTTCCCAACCCACCCGCGCCGCCCTGCTGATGCTCGGCAGCACCCTGTTCTTCGCGATGATGGTGATCGCGATCCGGTTGGCCTCGGAAACCCTGCACACCTTCGAGATCGCGTTCTTCCGCAACTTCTTCGGCCTGGCGGCGGCGCTGCCGCTGCTGATGCGCGGCGGCCGCGGGATCGGCTTCCTGAAGACCGCGCAGCTGCCGCGCTACTTCGTGCGCTGCCTGATCGGCATGCTGTCGATGTTCTGCGGGTTCTGGGCGATCGGCAACCTGCCGCTGGCGCAGGCGGTGTCGCTCTCCTACTCGACCCCGATCTTCGTCACCATCGCCGCGGTGGTCTTCCTGCACGAGCAGGTGCGCGCGCGGCGCTGGACCGCGGTGGCGCTCGGCTTCGTCGGCGTGCTGGTGATCCTGCGCCCGGGCAGCGGCGAGTTCACGCCCGGCATGCTGGTGGCGGTGGCCGCGGCGATGCTCAGCGGACTGGTGGCGATCCAGATCAAGGAACTCTCGCGCAGCGAGCCGGCCGACCGCATCGTCATCTGGACCACGCTGTTCTGGGTACCGATGTCGCTGCTGCCGGCGCTGGCCGTGTGGCAATGGCCGCAGGGCGTCACCTGGGCCTGGGTGGTCGCCTCCGGCGTGCTCGGCACCGGCGGACACATGCTGTGGACGCGCGCGCTGAAGCTGGGCGAGGTGTCGGCGCTGACCCCGATCAGCTTCATGCAACTGCCGGTGGTGGCGCTGTTCGGCTGGGTGCTGTTCGGGCAGACCGTCGACGCCTGGACCATCGCCGGCGCGGCGATCATCTTCGTCGCCAACGCCTACATCGCCCATCGCGAGGCGCAGCTGGCGCGGCGGGCGGCGACGAACGCCCCGGTCGAGGCGGCCAAGCCGGGCGAGTAGCGCGCCAGGCAGCCCTTTCCGCCGCGACGAAGCAAGCCCCGTCGCCACGGGCGGTGTCGGCGAATAGCCCCTGCCTTGGCTTCCTCGAAACGCGGCGCCGCGCTGTCCCCGCAGTCGGGCGAAGCACCAAAAGAGAGGGCCCGCCGGGTGGCGGGCCCTCGCACGTGCCGCGGCGATTCGCCGCGCCTACGGCGTGACGGTCAAGCGGATCGGCACCGCCGCCTTCGGCGTCGCCGGGTCGTTGCTCGCCACGCACAGGTTGCCGCCGTACGGACCCGGTGCCAGGCCGCTCCCGTTGAGGAGAATCTGCAGCGACCGCGTCGCGTCGGGAGCCAGCTGGCCCATCGGCGGCGCCACCGGCCCGATCCAGGGGGCGCCGCATTCCACCACGCCAGCGATCGTCATCGACAGTCCGGCGAACGTGTCGACGCTGGTCCAGGTGCCGCTGCCGTCGGCGCCGGGCGTGATCACCATGAAGCTGCCGCTGCCGTCCGGAGCCGCGAACCACACCCAGCGGTTGGCCAGGGTGGCGCGCGCGTGCACCACCAGCCAGTGGCGGCCTGCGGGCAGCACCAGGTCCTGCCCGGCCGCTGCCAGGTCCAGGCCGATGTGGTTGCCGCCGGTGTCGACGCCGGCCGCCGCCGGTGTCGCGGTGTAGCTCCAGAGCGCGGCACCGGGCGAGGTCTGCGGATCGCCGGCGGGCATGCCGCCGGCGTCCGGGTAGATGCTCCAGGTCAGCTCGCTCGCCACGCTGCCGAGCGCACCGCCGCTGCTGACGAAGCCCTCGGTGAACAGCGAGACGATCCGGGTCGGGCTGGCGAGCGTGAAGTCGTCGCTCGCGTACTGCCCCGGCGGATTGGCCCCCGGATCGGTGTAGGCGGTACTGCGGTACCCGGTATTCACCGCGCCCCGCTTCACGTCCGCCACCTGCAGCGTCGCGCTGCCGCTGTTGTCCACCGAGTACGCCAGGGTGGAGCCGCCGACGTTGCGGACGTAGCCCGACGCCATGCCGCTGCGGCCCTGCCGCAGGCTGGCGTCGATGGCCTCGGGCAGCGCGATCTCCGGCGGCGGCACCGCGATCGCCATCGGCAGCCGCAGCGTCGTCAGCGGCGGCTGCAAGGCGGCGCCGGCCGGCTCCAGCACCACGGTGCCGAAATGCCAGCTGCCGTCGGCCGGCAGCGCGCGGCTGTCGACCGCGATCCGGACCGTCTGGGTGCCGCCGGCCGGCACCTTCAGGATCGCGGGCGTGACCCGGCCCCGCAGTCCCTCCAGCCGTGGCCGCCAGACCTGCGCGCGGGAACGCGTGTTGCGGAACGTGCGGAAGAACTCGCAGCTGCGGAAGCAGCGGCCGCTCGCCAGGCTCGGCTGGTTGAGCGCTGCGGGATCGCCCCCGTCGGCCGGATTGGCCGCCAGGTAGTTGCCGGCGTTCTCGTCCAGCACCAGTCCGGCGTTGATCGCCTGGTCGACGCGGATGCGGCCACCGCCGCGACCGAACGGGTCGGCCGGGGTGACTTCGTCCTCGGTGAACACCTCCTGCTTGGCGGTCATCACCAGCGCCGACTTGATCTCGGGCACGGTCCAGTCCGGCCGCGCCTGGCGCACCAGTCCGGCCGCGCCGGCCTGGTGCGGCGATGCCATCGAGGTGCCGTTCTTCAATCCGACCAGCTGCTCGAAGCCGCTGATCGTGGTGCCCGCGTCCACCGCCAGGATGCTCACGCCCGGCGCGGTCACGTCCGGCTTGAGCAGATCGAAGCTGCCGGCGGGTCCGCGCGAGCTGAAGTCGCCCAGCGCATCGGGCGTGTTCGGCAACGGCACCGCGGGGAAGCCGATCATCGCCGTGGCGTCGGGATGCGCCCGGGCGAAGTCGCGCAGGGCGTCGCCGTCGGCCTGGGGGATCCCGAAGGCCGGGATGGTGGTGTCAGGCACCGAGGGGATCAGGTCGCCCGCGTCGTTGTTGGAGATCACGACTGCCACCGCACCGGCCGCGGCGGCGTTGTTGGTCTTGATCGTGAACGCGCAGCCACCGCGGCGTATCACCGCGATCGCGCCGGCGAACGTGTCCGCGGGGAAAGCGGCGCAGCCGTCTTCGGCGCCGTCGAACCCAGCGCTGACGATCAGCCGGGTCGTCCCCGGGATCTGCGTGGTATGCGGCACGCCATTGGTGCCTTCGTTCAACACCACCGGCGCCAGCGGCTCGGGCACCGGCGCCGGCCCGGTGACGTGCAGCAGGACGGCGAACGCGCCGCGGCCGTGCTGGGCGGCGGCGGTGGAGGCGACCCATGGTTCCAGGTGCCCCATGGTGTTCGGGCCGGGACCGCTGTTGCCGGCGGAAGCGGCGACGTAGATGCCCGCATCGACCGCGCCCAGGAACGCCAGCGACACCGCCTCGCCCCACGGCTGCGAGCCACCGCCGATCGAGTAGTTGATGACGTCGACCACGCCGTCGGCGATCGCCCGGTCGATCGCGGCGACCGCGGACACGTTGGGGCACAGGCCCTGGCCGGTGGCGGTGTTGGTGTAGCAGATGTCGAAGGCGACGATGTTGGCGCGCGGCGCCACGCCCGAGATCCGGCGCGCGTTGCCACGGAAGTCGACGTCGCGGCGGTTGCCGGCCGCGGTCGAGGCGACGTGGCTGCCGTGGCCGTTGCTGTCGCCGAAGCCGGGCTCTTCGCGGATGTTGGCCTGGCCGCACAGGTTGGCCGGCGCTTGGCAGACGAAGTCGTAACCGCCGATCAGCTTGGCGTTGCAGCGCCCGTCGTCCACCCCGCCCGCGGCACAGGTGCCGAGATGGCTGCCGGCGCCGAGCGGATTGACGTGCCGGTAGCCGTCCACCGGGTCCTGCGCGGCGAAGGACGGGCTGCCGAAGTTGATGCCCGAGTCGAGGATGCCGAACACGATGCCCTCGCCCTGGTAACCCGCCGCGGCGCCGGGATTGCTGCCGTCCCAGACCGGTTCGGCGCCGATCAGCGCGGGGCCGGTGTCGGTCTCCATCACGTACTCGCGATACTCCTCGACCAGCAGCACGTCGGACCGTTCGCGGAGGCGGTCGGCCTCGCCGCCGTCGAGGTCGGCGACGATCGCGTTCACCGCGTGCTGCATGCGCTCGCGCACCGCCAGCGGGCGGCCGAGATCGCGGGCGATGTCGCCTTCGAGCTCGAGCTGGCGGCCACGCAGGTAGCGCACGTAGTTCCGCGCACCGGCGCTCTTGCTGTCCAGGCGCGACTTGCCGCGCGCACCGGCGCTGCGCTGCGGTGCCGGCAGGCCGGACACGCCGCCGCGGTAGGCGCCGAGCGCGGGCTCGCGGAACACCAGCAGATAGGTGCCGCCGTCGTCGCGGCCGCGGCCCGGCGCCACGGCCGGCTTCGCGCCGCCGGTATTGCCGGCGGCCTGGGCGGCGCTCGCGACGAGCGCGGCTCCCGCCTGACTGGCCGCCACGTTGCTGGCGGAGGCGCCGCGCTCGGCGGCGCCGAACTCGATGGTGCTGGCACCGGCAACGGCGGTGAGCGCCGCCAGCGCGGCCAGCGCACCCCACTTCTTCATTCTCGACATGTTGGTTCCCCGGAAAGGATCGGCAACAGCAATCGGGACGGGACGGCCGGAGCACCGGACGTTCGCCGATCGGGACAATTGGCTCGACACTCGCCGGCGCCCCTGCCCGCCGGGCGGCGCGGCCTCTCGGGACCACGCCATGCCCGACTCTACACGCCTCCCACCACCCGCGCTTCTCGCGATGCAGCACCGCGCCAGGCAGACACATCGGTGGCGGCCACGATGAACGCGCCGCCGCGCGTTGCGAAGGGAAACAACGGCAGAAAGCATCTGTTGTTGGCCCGCGCGGCTACCTCCCCCTTTGAAAAAGGGGGGGCGGGGGGATTTGTTGGGCATCCAACAGGGCCACGGCCGAAGCAAATCCCCCTCGATCCCCCTTTTTCAAAGGGGGAAGACAAGCACTAGGAATGTGGGGAACCTCAGGCTGATGCCCCTCCTACAGGGGGATCGTCGCCGCGTTCCCGGCGGTCGGCCGACCCGGGCCGCGTCAGCGGCGCCGCCACGGACGATGGTGCCCGCGGAACAGGAGCAGGTACGCCCCGACCACCCAGATCGAGGCGGCCGCCCAGCCGGCGAGGATGTCCGAGGGGTAATGCACGCCCAGGTACACCCGCGACAACCCGACCATCGGCACGAAGACCGCCATCGCGCCGAGCACCGGCCAGCGCCAGCGCGTGGGCCAAGCCAGCAGGACCAGCACCAGCGCCAGGCTCATCGAGCCCATCGCATGGCCGCTGGGAAAGCTGTAGGTGGCCTCGGGCGCGATCGACTCCCACAGCACCGGGCGTTCGCGCGCGAACGCCTGCTTGGCCGCGACGTTGAGCAGGGCCGACCCGCCGAGCGCGATCGCCGCGAAGATCCCCTCGCGGTAACGGCGCAGCGCCACCAGCACGACCACCAGGGCGATGTCGAAGGGCACCACCCCGCGGTCGTAGCCGATCGCGGAGAAGAACAGGAACACGCGGTCGAAGCCCTCCCGCGCCAGCGCATGCGCGAGAAGCAGCAGCGGTTCGTCGAAGGCGATCGCCTCGGCGTCGCGGATCTCGTCGGCGAGCTCGGAGAACGCCCACATCGGCAGCAGCACGCCGCCGAACAGCAACACCAGGGCCCAGCCGTGGTCGCCGAGGAAACGCCCGCCCGCGCGGACGCCGGTGGCGAGGATCGCGGGAAGGTCAGCCGGCTTCGGCAAGCCGGCCATAGCGCCGCTCGACGTAGTCGTCGACCAGGGCGACGAACTCCTCGGCGATGCGCTCGCCGCGCAGGGTGACCGACTTCTCGCCGTCGATGAACACCGGCGCGGCCGGCGCCTCGCCGGTGCCGGGCAGCGAGATGCCGATATCGGCATGGCGCGATTCGCCGGGGCCGTTGACCACGCAGCCCATCACCGCCAGGGTCATGTTCTCGGCGCCGGGATGGCTGATCTTCCATTCGGGCATCTTCGCGCGCACGTGTTCCTGCACGCGTCCGGCCAGCTCCTGGAAGAACTCCGACGTGGTGCGCCCGCAGCCGGGGCACGCGGTGACCATCGGCGTGAACGCGCGCAGGCCCAGGGTCTGCAGCAGCTCCTGCGCGACCACGACCTCCTGGGTGCGCGGCGCGCCCGGTTCCGGCGTGAGCGAGATGCGGATGGTGTCGCCGATGCCTTCCTGCAGCAGCACCGCCAGCGCGGCGCTGGAGGCGACGATGCCCTTGCTGCCGATGCCGGCCTCGGTCAGTCCCAGGTGCAGGGCGAAGTCGGAGCGCGTGGCGAGATCGCGGTACACGGCGATCAGCTCCTGCACGCCGCTGACCTTGCAGCTGAGCACGATGCGCTCGGCCGGCAGCCCAAGCTCGACCGCCCGCTGCGCCGAATCCAGCGCCGAGCGGATCAGCGCCTCGCGCAGCACGCGGGCGGCGTCCCACGGCTCGGCGCGGCGCGCGTTCTCGTCCATCAGCCGGGCCGCCAGCGACTGGTCCAGCGAGCCCCAGTTGGCGCCGATCCGCACCGGCTTGTCGTAGCGCAACGCGAACTCGATCAGCTGCGCGAACTGGACGTCCTTCTTCCTGCCGAAACCGACGTTGCCGGGATTGATCCGGTACTTGGCCAGCGCCTCGGCGCAGGCCGGCTCGTTGGCCAGCAACTGATGGCCGTTGTAGTGGAAATCGCCGATCACCGGCACGGAGATGCCCTGCATCGCCAGCCGTTCGACGATCCGCGGCACCGCCGCGGCGGACTCCGGATTGTTGACGGTGATCCGCACCAGTTCCGAGCCGGCGCGCCACAGCTCGGCGATCTGCTTCGCGGTCGCGGCGACGTCGGCGGTGTCGGTATTGGTCATCGACTGCACCACCACCGGCGCCTCGCCGCCGACGGCGACCCCGCCGATGCGCACCTGGCGGGTGGCGCGCCGCGGCGCGGGTCCGAACGACGCCGGATCGTGGCAGGGCGGGACTGGCAGCGGCTGTACGGACATGGCGGCATTTTACCGCGCCAGACAGCTTTTTCCGTTGCGGCGATCAGCGGGCCGTCGCCACGGCCGGCGCCAGATGAATAGCCGCGCCATGCCGCGGACACAGGATGGGTTGGGCGCACCGCGCCGTCACCCGTCGACAGCCGCTGGCCTGGGCGGTGGGTATCGCCGCGCTCCACCCGTCCTGCGTCGTGGGAGCGATGGACGTCGTCGCGACCGGGCCTTCCCTCGCCGTGGGAGCGACGGAAGTCGCGACTGCGCCTTCGCCGCGTGCGCTCCGCAGCAGCCAGAGTTCGCGCCGTCGCGACTTCCGTCGCTCCCACCGGGATCCCACAGGGGATAAACACCGCCGCCACTGGCCTGCCGCCCTTGTGGCAGCGAGGGGAATCGCGACTGCCCGGCGGCGGCATGTGGCTGCGTCCATCCCGCAACGAAGGCTCGCCACCTCGGCTGGGTAACATATCGGCCATGCAGCCCGCGGCCACCCCGTTCCTGAAGACCCTGTGCGGACTGCGCTGGGTGGCGATTGCGACCCAGGCGTCGACCCTGCTGGTGGTCGCGCTGGCGCTGGACATGGCGCTGCCGTGGAGCCGGCTATGGGGCGCGGTGCTGCTGCTGGCGGCGTTCAACCTGTACGCGCAGTGGCGCTGCGCGCTTGCGAAGCCGGCGCCGGCCGCCGAGGCGTTCGCGCACCTGCTGGTCGACATCGGCGTGCTGACCTGGATCATCGGCTGGACCGGCGGCATCGCCAATCCGTTCGGCTCGCTGTTCCTGCTGCCGATCGCGCTGACCGCGCTGGCGCTACCGCTGCGGTGGACGCTCGCCACCGCCGCCGCCTGCATGGCCGGCTATGTACTGGCGGCCGCGCTCGGCCAGCCACTGCCGCACGTCGCCGGCAGCGACTTCGACCTGCACCTGTGGGGCATGGCGGCCAATTTCGTCCTGTCGGTGGCGGTCGTACTGTTCTTCTCTACCCGCTTGGTCGCCGCGCGCGACCGTCGCGAGCGCGAGCTGGCGGCGATGCGCGAACGCTTCGCCCGCGACGAGGGCATCCTCGCCCTGGCCACGCACGCCGCGGCTGTCGCGCACGAACTCAATACCCCGCTGGCCACGCTGACGCTACTGGTCGACGAACTCGACGCGCAACCGCTGCCGCCCGGCGCCGGCGAGGACCTCGCCGGCATGCGCGAACTGCTCGAGGTCTGCCGGCAGCGCGTGCGCGAGCTGGCCAGCCCGGCGGATCCCGAGACCGCCTCCGACATCGACCTCGAGCGCGTATTGACGCAGTGGCAGCTGGTGCGCCCGCGCATCGAACTGCACCGCGCCGGCACAGCGGCTCGCGGGCTGGCGATCGACCGCGGCGTCGGCCACCTGCTGCTGGCGCTGCTCAACAACGCCGCCGACGCCAGCGAAGCCAACGGCGGGCACCGCGTCGACCTGCGCATCGAGTCCGACGCGCGGCGGCTGCGCGGCGAGATCCGCGACTACGGCAGGGGGTTCTCCGGCCATGCGCTGCTGCCGGCGCTGTTCCGCAGCGACAAGCCGGACGGGCTGGGCATGGGCCTGGCGCTGTCGCACGCCACCGTCGAGCGGCTCGGCGGCACGCTGTCGATCGCCTCGGCCGCCGACGGCGCCCGCGTCAGTTTCGAAGTGCCGCTGCCGGATACGAAGGCGCCATCGGGAGGGCAGCCGTGAAGGGCCTCCTGGTCGACGACGACGCCCTGTACCTGCGCACGCTGCAGCGCGCACTGCAGCGCCACGGCCTCGATTGCGCCACCGCGTCCGACATCGAAGGCGCACTCGCCCTCGCCCGCCGCGAGCGCCCCGCCTTCGCACTGCTCGACCTGAAGCTCGGCGCCGCGTCCGGCCTGTCGTTGATCGAGCCGCTGCGCGCGATCGAGCCGCGGATGCGCATCCTGCTGGTGACCGGCTACGCCAGCGTCGCCACCGCGGTCGAGGCGATCAAGCGCGGCGCCGACGACTACCTGCCCAAGCCGGTCACCGCCGACGCGTTGCTGCGGGCGCTGCGCGGCGAGCCGGCCACGCCGGCGCCCGGCGACGCCGGCATGATTCCGCTGCGCCGGCTGCAGTGGGAGCACATCCAGCAGGCACTGCACGAGACCGACGGCAATGTTTCCGCCGCCGCGCGCCTGCTCGGCATGCACCGGCGCTCGCTGCAGCGCAAGCTGGCCAAGCGGCCGGGACCGGAGCGCGGCGGCGGCGAAGATTGACGCGTGAATCCCGGCAGCGGACGCGCGCGCCCCTGGTGCCGGAGCCATCGAGGCTGGCGTCAGCCCTTGTGGGAGCGACGGAAGTCGCGACACCCGCACTCGCGCCGGAGCGAAGGCTTCCACCAGACAGCCGTCGCGACTCCCGTCGCTCCCACAAGGGCGTCGCTCGCGCCGTGTCTACTCGCACGATCCGATCGAAAATCCGCAGCAACGGCCCTGCCGAGACCTCATCGCTCCTCGCCGCCGGGCCCGCGCACCTCGAATACGACCTGCTGCGCAGGCGCATGCGCGAAGCGCAGCGTCGCCGGGACCTCGTCGCCCGCGGCGAACGGCCGCACCGGCTCGATGAACATCAGGTGGTAGCCGCCCGGCGCGAGCGCGGTGCGCTCGCCCGCCGGCAGCGGCAGGCCGTCATCGAGATGGCGCATGCGCATCATGCCGTCCTCGTGCCGCATCTCGTGGATCTCGACGCGTGCGGCCTGGTCGCTTTCCACGGCGAGCAGGCGGTCGTCCGAGTCGCCGCCGTTGGCGATCGTCAGGTAACCCCCGGCGACGCGGCCTCCCGCGGGCACTTCGCGGACCCAGGCATCGGACGCGGCCACGCCGGGAGGCAGGGCCTGCGCCGCTCGCGTGGCGTCGTCGCCCATCGTCCCGGCGGTGTCGTCGCCGGGCGCGTCCGTCCCGGAAGGCTGGCTGCAGCCCGCGAACGCCATGAGCAATGCGGCGAGGCCGGTGGCGGGAATTTTCATCGGTCGAACTCCAGTGGGAAACGCAAGGCATCCGCATTCTATGCGGGGGCGCGACCCAGCGCCTGACGATATGGCCGAAGGCGCGGCGTCTGCCCGCATCCTGCGGGGCGCCTGTTCCGGCGCACCACTGCATTGCAGCAGCCATCACCGGCATGCGGGATGCGACGGTTTGTCGCACCCGTGCGCCCCGGTCCGGCCGACACGGGCAGCCGCGGCGCGACGCGCTATGCTTTCGCCCATGCAGGACGGACCCGAGATCCTCACCCCCACCCAGCTCAACACGCTGGCACGCAGCCTGCTCGAGGATGCATTCCCGGTGGTGCTGGTCGAGGGCGAGCTCGGCAACGTGTCACGGCCGGCCTCGGGCCATCTGTATTTCACCCTGAAGGACGCACGCGCGCAGGTGCGCTGCGCGTTGTTCAAGCCCAAGAGCACTTGGCTGCGCTTCCAGCCGCGCGAGGGCCTGAAGGTGCTGGCGCGCGGGCGGCTGACCCTGTACGAGGCGCGCGGCGACTACCAGCTGATCCTCGACTCGCTGGAGGAGGCCGGCGAAGGCGCGCTGCAGCGCGCGTTCGAGGCGCTGAAGGCGAAGCTGCAGGCCGAGGGCCTGTTCGATGCCGGGCGCAAGCGCCCCCTGCCCGCCCACGTGCGCCGGCTCGGCGTGATCACCTCGCCCAGCGGCGCCGCGGTGCGCGACGTGCTGAGCGTGCTGGCGCGGCGCTACCCGCTGGTCGAGGTCGAGATCCTGCCTGTGCCGGTCCAGGGCGAAGGCGCCGCGCCACAGATCGTGTCGATGCTGCAACGCGCCGCCGCCGCGAACCGCTACGACGCGCTGCTGCTGACCCGCGGCGGCGGTTCGCTCGAGGACCTGTGGGCATTCAACGACGAAGCCCTCGCGCGTGCGGTGGCCGCCTCCGCGGTGCCGGTGGTGGCCGCGGTCGGGCACGAGACCGACTTCTGCCTGGCCGAATTCGCCGCCGACCTGCGCGCGCCGACGCCATCGGCCGCCGCCGAACTGCTGGTGCCCGACCGCGGCGAGCTGCTGGCGCGGCTACGCACGCTGCAGCGGCGGATGACGTCGCTGGGCGAGAACCGCCTGCGCCAGGCGGCGCAGCGCACGGATCGCGCCGCCCTGCGCCTGCAGGCGCTGCGCCCGCAGGCGCGCTTGCAGGCATTGTGCCGGCGCCAGCAGGACGCCCTGCGCCGCCTGCTGGCCGCCTGGAAGGTCGCGGCCGAGCGCCGCGGCGCCGCGCTGCGCCACGCGCAGTCGCGGTTGCGCGCGCAACACCCGCAGCGCCGCCTGCGCGCATTGCGGCAGCGCCTGGAATCGCTGCAACCAAGGCTGGCCGCGGCATTGCCCCGCCGCTTGCAGGGCGAGGCGCTGCGCCTGCGCGTCGCGGCGCGCGCGCTGGAAGCGGTGAGCCCGCTGGCCACCGTGGCGCGCGGCTACGCCATCCTCCGGCACGACGACGGGCGCGTGGTGCGCAGCGTGCACCAGGCCGCGATCGGCGAGCGGCTCGATGCCCGCCTGGGCGACGGACAGTTGCGCGTGCGGGTCGAATCGCGCGAGGGTTGAGGCTTACCATCACGCCATGCCCGCGCTAGCGTCGCTAGCCTCCAGCTGAAGCGTTCGCCATTCCCGACTGCGCGCGGATCGGAAGGCCACTGGACACGACGCGGGCAAACGCAGGCATCCCCTTTTCCCACCGGCCATCCAAGTACATGACACCCGATCGCCAGACCCCTACAACCGCATGAGCAAAGCCTCCGACCTGTTCGTCGCCGCGCTCGAAGCCGAAGGCGTGGAGTACGTGTTCGGCATTCCCGGCGAGGAGAACCTCGACCTGCTCGAATCGCTGCGCGACTCGAAGATCGAACTGGTGCTGACCCGCCACGAGCAGGCCGCCGGCTTCATGGCCGCCACCTACGGACGGCTCACCGGCAAGGCTGGCGTCTGTCTGTCCACCCTCGGGCCGGGCGCCACCAACCTGGTCACCGCCGCGGCCTACGCGCAGCTCGGCGCCATGCCCATGCTGATGATCACCGGCCAGAAGCCCATCCGCACCAGCAAGCAGGGCCACTTCCAGATCGTCGACGTGGTCGACACGTTGCGGCCGCTGACCAAGTACACGCGGCAACTGGTCTCGGCCGACAGCATTCCCGGCCGGGTGCGCGAGGCGGTCCGCCGCGCCGAGCAGGAACGCCCCGGCGCCACCCACCTGGAACTGCCGCAGGACATCGCCGGCGACGACACCGACGCCCGGCTGATCCCGCGCTCGCTGTCGCGGCGGCCGCTGGCCGAGCACAAGGCCATCGCCGCCGCCGCCCAGGCCATCGCCGGCGCGAAGCACCCATTGCTGATGCTCGGCGCCGGCGCCAACCGCAAGACCACCGCGAAGATGCTCTGCACCTTCGTCGAGAAACTGAAGATCCCGTTCTTCAGCACCCAGATGGGCAAGGGCGTGCTGGACGAAACCGGGCCGTTGTGGCTCGGCAACGCGGCGCTGTCGGACCACGACTTCGTGCACCGTGCGATCGACGCCGCCGACTGCATCATCAACATCGGCCACGACGTGATCGAGAAGCCGCCGTTCTTCATGCGCGAGGGCCGGCGCACGGTGATCCACGTCAACTACGACGGCGCCGAGGTCGATCCGGTGTACTTCCCGCAGATCGAGGTGGTCGGCGACATCGCCAACGCGGTGTGGCAGCTGGCCGAGGCGCTGGAGCCGCAACCGCACTGGGACTTCGCCTTCTTCGAACGCGTGCGCGCGGCGATGCTCGAGCATCTCGGGGACCGCGCCGGCGACGACCGCTTCCCGATGGCCTCGGAGCGCATCGTCGCCGACGTCGCCACGGCGCTCGGGCCGGAGGACATCGTCTGCCTCGACAACGGCCTGTACAAGATCTGGTTCGCGCGCAACTTCCGCTGCCGCAGGCCGAACACGCTGCTGCTCGACAACGCGCTGGCGACGATGGGCGCCGGGCTGCCGTCAGCGATCGCCGCGCGCATCGTGCACCCGGACCGCAAGGTCGTCGCGGTCTGCGGCGACGGCGGCTTCATGATGAACTCGCAGGAACTCGAGACCGCGGTGCGTCTGGGCATCGACCTGACCGTGCTGGTGCTGCGCGACGACGCCTACGGCATGATCAAGTGGAAGCAGAAGCACGAGAACTATCCCAACTTCGGCATGGACCTGGGCAATCCGGACTTCGTGAAGTACGCCGAGGCCTACGGCGCGCGCGGCCATCGCCCGGGCTCGGCCGGCGAGTTCCTGCCGCTGCTGCGCACGGCGCTGGCCACCCCCGGCATCGACCTGATCGACGTGCCGCTGGACTACGGCGACGACGATCGCATCCTCAACCGGGACATTCCCCGCCTCAGCGCCGCGGTGCGATGACGCATGGCCGCCGGAACACCCCCGCCGCATCCGGCCCCGCCGCATCCCGTAGAGCGGAGCTTGCTCCGCTACGTCGTCTCCGGAGCCCCGCGCCGTAGAGCCGAACTTGCTCGGCTGCGCGGGCTCCGGAGCCGAGAGCAGCGGAGCAAGCTCCGCTCTACGGGCAGACGCATCGACGGCGGCATGAGCGGCCGCGCCGCACGCCGTTCCCCCTGACGAACCGGAGAAGCCCACCATGGCCAAGCCGAAGAAGACCGCGAGGCACGACCGCACCGGCCTCGCCCGCAGCTATCCCTATTACCTGGCGAACCGTCCGGTCGCGGCCAACACGGATCTGGAGGTGCGCGACAAGTATTCCGGCAAGATCGCCACCCGCACCGCCTTCGGCGACGCGGCCACGATCCGCAAGGCGATCGTGGCCGCGCACAAGGCGCGCGATGCGATGGCGGCCTTTCCGCCCGACAAGCGCCGCGACGTGCTGGAGCACTGCGTGCGCCGCTTCGAGGAACGCTTCGAGGAACTGGCGCTCGCCCTGTGCATCGAGGCCGGCAAGCCGATCGCCGATGCCCGCGGCGAGGTCACCCGGCTGATCGACACCTTCCGCATCGCCGCCGGCGAGGCCACGCGCATCGACGGCGAGGTGATCGAGCTGCAGATCTCCGAGCGCACCCGCGGCTACCGCGGCATGGTCAAGCGGGTGCCGATCGGCGTGTGCAGCTTCATCACCCCGTTCAACTTCCCGCTCAACCTGGTCGCGCACAAGGTGGCGCCGGCGATCGCGGCCGGCTGCCCGTTCGTGCTCAAGCCGGCGGCCAAGACCCCGGTCGGTGCGCTGATCATCGGCGAGGTGCTGGCCGAGACGGACCTGCCGCGGGGCGCGTTCTCGGTGGTGCCGTGCAGCAACGAGGACGCCGCCGCGCTCACCGAGGACGAGCGCATCGCATTGCTGAGCTTCACCGGCGGCCTGGTCGGCTGGGACCTCAAGGCGCGCGCCGGCCGCAAGAAGGTGATCCTGGAACTCGGCGGCAACGCTGCCTGCATCGTCGACGCCGATCCCGGCGCCGACCTCGACCACGTCGTCGACCGGCTGGTGTTCGGCGCCTACTACCAGTCCGGCCAGAGCTGCATCAGCGTGCAGCACATCCTGGTGCATCGCGACCTCTACGAACGCCTGCGCAAGAAGCTCAAGGCGAAGGTCGCCGCGCTGCGCATGGGCGATCCGCGCTCTGATACGACCTTCATCGGCCCGATGATCGACGAGGACGCCGCCAGGCGCGTCGAGTCCTGGATCGACGCCGCGGTCAAGGGCGGCGCCAAGCGCATCGCCGGCAGCCGCCGCGACGGCAACATGCTGCCGGCCGCCCTGCTGGAGAAGGTGCCGCACGACAGCGACCTGTACCGGCAGGAGGCGTTCGGGCCGGTCGCCTGCCTGCAGCCGTTCGACGACTTCGAGGAGGCGCTGGCCACCGTCAACGCCAGCGAGTTCGGCCTGCAGGCGGGGGTGTTCACCGGCAACCTCGCCCACGCCATGCGTGCCTGGGATGCACTGGACGTCGGCGGCGTGATCGTCGGCGACGTGCCCAGCTTCCGCGTCGACAACATGCCCTACGGCGGCGTCAAGCAGTCCGGCCTCGGCCGCGAGGGCGTGCGCTACGCGATCGAGGACATGACCGAGCAGCGACTGCTGGTGATCCGGGGGTGACCGCCGGAGGCGCTTTGCGACAGCCGAAGGCCGGCCATCCATTCTGCGGTTGCGCGTTCAAAGCCAGGGTCGAAATGGATCCGGGCTTGCACTGCTGGGATGACGGTTCCCTAGGCATTTTCCCCGGATCCCGATTCCCGAGGGTCCCGTCGCAACTTCCGCATCAGCCGCCGTCGCCGCCTGTCATCGGCACGAATCGCACCGGTGCGATGCGGCGGTCGCGCAGTGCGCCGTTCTCCGTCTTCTCGATCAACCGCAGTTCCTGCAGCGCATGCACGGGACCGACCGGGATCACCATGCGGCCGCCCGGCTTCAACTGCTCGACCAGCGCCTGCGGCACCCGCTCCGGCGCCGCCGTCACGATGATCGCGTCGAACGGCGCATGCTCCGGCCAACCGGCGTAACCGTCGCCGGCGCGGACCGTCACGTCGTCGTACCCGAGTTCCTTCAGCACCGTTTCCGCCCGGCGCGCCAGGGGTTCGACGATCTCGATGCTGTAGACCTCCGCCACCAGCCGCGACAGCACCGCGGCCTGGTAGCCCGAGCCGGTGCCGATCTCCAGGACCCGGTCGTCGCGTTCCGGCTGCAGCAACTCGGTCATCTTCGCCACGATGTACGGCTGCGAGATGGTCTGCCCATGCCCGATCGGCAGCGGGTGGTCGCGGTAGGCCTGCGCCGCGCGTTCCGGCGGAACGAACCGGTGCCGCGGCACCGTGCGCATGGCCTCGAGCACGCGCGGGTCGCGCACGCCGCGCGCTTCGATCTGTCGGTCGACCATCCGCATGCGCTGCGCGGCGGCGCCGTCGTCGGCGCGCGACGCCTGCTGCGCCGCGGCAGCGACGGGACCGAGCAGCAATGCGGCGCCCAGCAGGCGCAGCGTCCGTCCGAGTGCCGGCACCAGGCGGCCGGCGCTTCGGGCGATGGCGACGGAAGACTTCGGCATGGCCGGCCTCCGTGGAGATCCCTCGGCGTCTCCGTATTGTTGCGCATTGCCGTGAACCGCCCGTGATCCCGCCGGTGTCGCGATCGAATACCTGTGCCGCCGTGCCGCGGTTCCGGCGCCCGGGTCACCGCCGGCCAGGCGCCTTCAAACGGCGGGATCAGCCGGCGGGACGCGGGTGCCCGTACAGGAAGCCCTGGCCGTACTGGCAACCCAGCTGCATCAGCACCTGGCGCTGCTGCTCGGTCTCGACGCCTTCGCCGATGGTCTCGATGCCGAGCGTTCCGGCCAGCGCCAGGATCGCGCGCACCAATGCCAGACTCTCGGTCCGGGTCTCGCCGACGAGGCCGGCGACGAAACTCTGGTCGATCTTCAGAGACTGGATCGGGAACCGGTGCAGGTACGACAGCGCGGAGAAGCCGGTGCCGAAGTCGTCGAGCAGCGCCAGCACGCCGTGCTCGCGCAGGATGTTGAGCATGCGCAGCACGCGCGGCGCGTCGTCGAGCAGCGCCACCTCCGTCAGCTCGATCCGCAACCGCGAAGGATCGGCGCCGGCCTCGTCGATCATCCGCAGCAGCCGCTCGGCGAAGTCGTCGGAATGGAAATGCCGCGGCGAGACGTTGATCGAGACGTATCCGCGGGGACAGGTGCGAAGCCAGCGCACCACGCGCCGGTACAGCAGCCAGTCCACCTGTTCGATCAGGCCGCTGTCCTCGCCGACGCCGATGAAGTCCGCCGGCGGCAGCGATCCGCGCAGCTCGTGGTTCCAGCGCAGCAGCGCCTCGTGCCCGATCACCTCGCCGTCGGACAGGCGCACGATCGGCTGGAAGTGCGGCTCGAAGGCGTCGTGCATGATCGCCCGGCGCAGATCGGCCTCCAGGTCGAGCAGTCGGGTCGCCTCGGCCCGCATCGCCTCGTCGAACAGCGCACTGCGGTCGCGTCCGCGCGCCTTGGCGCGGTACATCGCCGCGTCGGCATCGCGCAGCAGTTCCTCGCCGTAGCGGTAGCGCGGCTGCCAAACGGCGATGCCGATGCTGGCCGACGGGAACAGCTCGCGCCCGGCGATCCACATCGGCTTGGACAACTCGGCCAGCACCCGCGAGGCGACGGCCTGGGCCAGTTCCGGCGTCGCCACGTCCTCGAGCAGGATCGCGAACTCGTCGCCGCCCAGCCGCGCCACCGTGTCCTTGACGGCCAGCGCGTGGCGCACCCGCCGGCCGATTTCCACCAGCATGTCGTCGCCGGCCGCGTGGCCGACGCTGTCGTTCACCAGCTTGAAGCGGTCCAGGTCGAGGAACAGCACCGCGAAGCGCGCCGTCCCCGGCTCGTGCATGCGCGCGATCGAGGCGTCCAGCTTCTCCAGCAGGTGCTCGCGGTTGGGCAGGCCGGTGAGCTGGTCGTGGCGCGCCTGGTGGATCAGCCGCTGCTCGGCGCGCATGCGCTCGCCGATCTGGGCACGCAGCTGGCGGTTGGCGTCCTTCAGCTCCTGGGTGCGCGCTTCGACCCGGAACTCCAACTCGGCATGGGCGGTCTTCAGCGACTCCTGCGCGCGCTTGCGCGACAGCGCGCCTCCGATGTGGTGCGCGACGAACGTCAGCAGCGCCTCGTCGCGCTCGTCGAAAGCCGTGCCGTCGGAATAGCTCTGGACCGCGATCGCGCCGATCACGCTGCCGTCGCGCACCAGCGGCACGCCCAGCCAGCAGTTCGCGCGCGCACCGTGGCTGTGCACGCCGCCCTCCGCCTCGAGCCGGGCGATCGCCTCCCGATCGACGAGCAGCGGCCGCCCGCTGGTGATGACGAATTCGGTCAGTCCCCTGGTCATCCGGCGCGGCCGCCGCACCGGGTCGCGCTCGTCGACGGAATAGGGAAACTCGATGTGTTCGCCATCGGCGCCGACCATCGCGATATAGAAGTTCGCCGCGTACAGCAGTCCGCCGACCACCTCGTGCACATCGGCGTAGAACCGATCCAGGCTGCCGGCCGTCACCGACATCTCGCTGATCCGGAACAGCGCCCGCTGCAGCCGCTCGGTCCGCTGCCGTTCCTCCACTTCCGCCTGCAGCACCCGGTTGGCGTGCTGCAGCTCCAGCGTGCGCTCGTCGACGCGGCGCTCGAGTTCCGCCTGCGCGTGCTTGCGGTCCAGGGCGGTGAGGATGTGCTGGGCCACGTACTCGAGCAGCGCGCGGTCTTCCTGGCTGTAGCTGTCGGCGCGATCGTAGTTCTGCACCACGATCGCGCCGCAGACCCGGCTGTCGCGGCGCATCGGCACGCCGAGCCAGTCGGCGCTGTCGGGACCGTGCACCGGATCGCGCGGAACGCCGAGCTCGTCACGGATCCGCGCCGAAGGCCCCATCATCGGCCGGCCATGGCGCAGCAGCGCGACCGTGATGCTGTTCGGCATGTCCCCGAGCGCCAGGTCGCGCTCCGGCTCGGGCCGCCAGGGATCGTTCTGGTCGGCGAAGTACAGGAAGCGGATGGTCTCGCGCGCCTCGTCGTGCAACACGATGTAGAAGTTCTCGGCCGACATCAGCGCCGCGACCACGCGGTGGATCCGCGCCAGCATTTCGCGCATTTCCAGCGACGAGCCGGACAGGTCGGCGATCTCGTACAGCGCCTGCTGCAGGCGCTCGGACTTCTGCAACGAGCGCACCTGGGCGTGCGAGAGCTCCGACTGCATCACGGCGCCGATCATCCGCGTCGCCAGCCTGCGCCAGGCCGGCGCGGAACTCCCGTCCGCCGGGTCGACCGCCACGAACACCCGGGTGTCGCCCTGCTCCCACGACAGGTCGGCCGTTCGCGCCGGGCCGTCGGCGGCCGCGCCGGCCAGGCCCTCGACGGCGCGCGCCAGCAGCGCCGCGCCGGCCGTTCCGGTCGCGGCGCTGCCGCAGCCCAGGCGCGGGTCGCGCCAGCACACCGCCAGCTCCGAGCCCGCAGGCAACAGACCACCCAGCAATTCGACCAGCATCGCCGGGCCGTGCACGGGCGCCGTGGCCGGCGGCGATTGCCGAGTTCCGTTCACGCCTGCTCCGTCGCGTTCCGTTCCCCCTGCCGCCAGCATAACGGCAGAACCCGCCGGCGCCGGCAATTTCGACCCCGAACGCCCGTTCCGGCCGTTGGCCGCTGCATGACGCCTGCATCCTCCCGCCGGCACGCCCGCCACCCGCGCCTGCCGCGGGCGGGCTTCACGTGCCTGCCGCCAGCGCTTAACCTGCCGGCGGTGAACGACACCGCCCGCCAGGACCAGGAAGAAACCAGCGACGAAGCGCTGATGCTGGCCTGGGCCGGCGGCGATGCCGTGGCCTTCGAGCACCTGTACGCGCGCCACCGCACCCGGCTGTACCGGTTCCTGCTGCGGCAGCTGCGCGACGCCGCGCTGGTCGACGAGGCCTTCCAGGACACCTGGCAGCGCGTGATCGCGGCACGCACGCGCTGGAAGCCGGAAGCGCAGTTCGCCACCTGGCTGTACCGGATCGCGCGCAACCGCCTCAACGACCACTGGCGCGCGCAGCGGCACCGCCCGCCGGCACCGGACGATGCCGACGCCCGGGTGGCGCGTGTACCGGACGACGACACCCCGGAACGTAGCCTGTCGGAGTTCGAGCAGCGCCGGCGGCTGCAATTGGCGCTGGACGAGCTGCCCGAGGAGCAGCGCGAGGTGATCATGCTGCGGCTGGAGCAGGAATTGAGCCTGGAAGAGATCGGAACGATCACCGGCGTCGGCCGCGAGACGGTCAAGTCGCGGTTGCGCTACGCGATGGAAAAACTGCGGGCGGGACTCGGCGCATGACCCGCGATCGCGAGCCGCTGACGCCGGAGGAACGCGCGCTCGCCGAGCGGCTGGCGCGGACGTCGCCGCGCGCGGAGCCGCCGCCGGCGCTGGACGCACGGATACTGGCGGCGGCGCGGGCGGCGACGGAAGCGCCGACGGGCTCGGCGCGACCGCGCCGCCGCCGCTGGCCCGCGACGCTCGGCATCGCCGCCTCGCTGGCGCTGGCCGTGGGCATCGCCTGGCAGCTGCGGCCGCTCCCGCAGGCGCCTCCTCCTGCTTCCGAGGTGCCGGCGTCGGAGGCCGCGGCACCGCGCCCGGCCGAATCCGCGGCGCAGGCGATCGCGGACGTGCCGGCAGCCCCTGCCGACGAGCGCGCCGCATCCGCGCGGCGCCCGGTCGCGACGCAGCAAGCCGTCCCGGAACGCCGTGAGCCCGCGCCGGCACCCCGGTCACCGCCGACGCCCGCGAGCGCCGCAACCGGGCAACCCGGCCCGGAGACGGAGACGGTCACCGCTCCGGCGCGGAAAGCCGCGCGGCAGGCCGTCGAAGCCACCCAGGCAGGGGAACGATCGGACGCCGCCCGCGGCGCGAGCGAGCGACAACGCGAATCCGCGATCGTGTTCGACGCGCCATCGGCGGCAGGACTGCCGGCACCGCCGCCGCCCGCCCCCATGCCCGCGCCCGCCGCCGAGCCTGCGTTCGTGCCATCGCCACCGCCGGTCGACACCGCGATCGGCCGCCGGCGCGTGCAACAGCGGGCGGCCGCCCGCCCCGACGCCGTCGCGCCACTGCCGCAGCGCGATGCCCGCGAACGCATCGAGGTCACCGGCACTTCCCTGCCCGCGGCGCCGCCCACGGACATGGAACGGGCCCCCTTCCTGGATCAGCCGCTCGACGACGAGCCGCCGGCCACCGCGGACTCGCCGGAAGTCCACAAGGCCTGGCTGGCGCGCATCCGCGAGCTCCATGCGGACGGCGAACACGAGGCCGCACGCGAGAGCCTGCGCGAGTTCCATCGCCGCCATCCCGACGTCGAGCTTCCCGAGGACCTGTCCGGACTGCTCGACGAATGAGCCTGGACACGCTCGCCGCACCCGCCTCGCACGCGATCGAGGTCAAGCACAGCCGATTCCAGGCGAGGGCGACCGCGATCGAGACCGTCGCGGCCGCGCAGGCGTGGCTGCAGGCGGTCGCGATCGCCGACGCGAACCACAACTGCTGGGCCTGGCGCATCGGCGGCGATTACCGCTCCAGCGACGACGGCGAGCCCGCGGGCACCGCCGGACGGCCGATCCTGTCCGCCATCGACGGCCAGGGCTTCGACCGGGTGGCGGTGGTGGTCACGCGCTGGTTCGGCGGCATCAAGCTGGGGGCGGGGGGACTGGTGCGCGCCTACGGCGGCGTGGCGGCCGAGTGCCTGCGCCTGGCCGAACGCCTGCCGCTGGTGGCGCAGGCGGAACTCGCCCTGCACGCCGGCTTCGACGATCTCGGCGCGGTCCATGCCGCGCTGGAGGCGTTCGCCGCGGAAAAGCTCGTCGAGGCCTTTGCTGCCGACGGCGCGCGCTTTCGCCTGCGCCTGCCCGAATCGCGCGCCGACGACTTGAAAACGCATCTGCGCGACGCCACCCGGGACCGGGTACGTTTCGAAAATGACCGCGCCTGACGTCCCATCCAGGTTCGACTCTTCCACGTCCGCATCGGTTGCGTCCGGCGCGGCCCCAGGAATCCTCCCCCGAACCTGATGGCAGACACCTCCCCCGAATCCGCACCCCACCCTCCGCCCACGAGCGGCGACGGCGCCAAGGCGAAGGCGCCGATCGGCACCCTGCGCACCCTGTGGCCGTTCGTGCTGCGCCAGCGCGGCCTGCTCGTCGCCTGGCTGCTGGCGCTGGCGGCGTCGTCCGCGGCCACGCTGAGCCTGCCGGTGGCGGTGCGGATGATGATCGACCGCGGCTTCAGCAGCGGCAGCAACATCGACGCCGCGTTCGCGCTGCTGTTCCTGGTGGCGGTGGCGCTGGCGATCGCCACCGCGGGCCGGTTCTTCTTCGTCTCGCTGCTGGGCGAGCGCGTGATCGCCGACCTGCGCACCCGCCTGTACGCCCACCTGGTCGGCCTCGACCAGGCGTTCTACGAGCGCACCCGCAGCGGCGAGCTGGTCTCGCGCCTGTCCGCGGACACCGAACTGCTGCGCAGCGTGGTCGGCTCCGGCATGTCGGTGGCGCTGCGCAGCGTGGTGATGGTGCTCGGCAGCATGACGATGCTGGTGGTGACCAGCCCGCGCCTGGCGGCCTACACCCTGGTCGGCATCCCGGTGTTCGTGCTGCCGCTGGTGCTCGGCGGGCGCCGGCTGCAGAAGATCTCGCGCAGCGCCCAGGACCGCGTCGCCGACGCCAACACCCTGGCCGCCGAGACCCTCGGCGCGATCCGCACGGTGCAGGCGCATGCGCGCGAAGGCTGGGAGCAGAGCCGCTTCGCCGGGGCGGTGGCGCGCTCGGTGGCGACCGCGCGCAAACGCATCGGCGTGCAGGCGATCGTCACCGCGGTGGCGATCACCGCGATCTTCGGCGCGATCACCATCGTGCTGTGGTCGGGCGCGCACGACGTCGCCGCCGGCACGCTGAGCCCCGGCACGCTGGGGCAGTTCGTGCTGTACGCGCTGCTCGGCGGCGGCTCGGTCGGCGCCCTGGCCGAGGTCTGGAACGAACTGCAGCGCGCGGCGGGCGGCATGGGCCGGATCAACGAGCTGCTGGTCGAGACCTCGACCCTGCAGGCGCCCGAGCACCCGCAGGCACTGCCGGCCCCGGTTCGCGGCGAGCTGCAGTTCGACCGGGTGAACTTCCACTACCCGGCGCGCGCGGAGGTACCCGCGCTGGAGGATTTCTCGCTGCACGTGCGGCCCGGCGAGACCGTCGCCCTGGTCGGACCCTCCGGTGCCGGCAAGAGCACGGTGTTCGCGCTGCTGCTGCGCTTCCATGACCCGCAAAGCGGCGCGATACGCGTCGACGGCGTCGACGTGCGCGCGCTCGATCCCATCGCCCTGCGGGAGCACATCGCCCTGGTCCCGCAGCAGCCGACGATCTTCGCCGCCAGCGCGCGCGACAACATCCGCTACGGCCGGCTGGAGGCGAGCGATGCCGAGGTCGAGGCCGCGGCGGCGTCCGCCGAGGCGCACGCCTTCATCGCCGCCCTGCCCCAGGGCTACGACGAACAGCTGGGCGAGCGCGGCGCGCGCCTGTCCGGCGGCCAGCAGCAGCGCGTGGTCATCGCCCGGGCGCTGCTGCGCGACGCGCCGATCCTGCTGCTCGACGAGGCCACCTCGGCGCTCGACGCGCAGAGCGAACGCGCGGTGCAGCACGCGCTCGAGAACCTGATGCATGGCCGCACCACCCTGGTCATCGCCCATCGCCTGGCCACCGTGCTCAAGGCCGACCGCATCGTGGTGATGGACCGGGGCCGCATCGTCGCCGAAGGCACCCACGAGGAGCTGCTGGCGCAGGGCGGCCTGTACGCGGACCTGGCGCGGCTGCAGTTCCTGGGCTGAAGCAGGCGCTCAAAGCCAGTCGGTGATGCCCTCGCGGCGGCAGGTCTCCTGGAACGCCGGCCGTGCCTTCATCCGCTGCGCATGCGCGCGCAGCGGCGGCCATTCGTCGCTGGGCCGCGGCATGTTGCGCGACCACCGCATCAGCATGGTGAGCAGGAAGTCGGCAGCGGACAGGCGCTCGCCCAGCAGGTACGGGCCGCCGGCTTCGAGATGGTCCGAGACGCGCTGCCATGCCGACTCGATGCGTTCGCGCGCGTACGCCTTGGCGTTGACCTGGGCGGCCTCGCCGGCGGGCTCGTCCGGATAGAACCAGGCGCGGTAGGCCGGCAGCAGGGTGTTGGCGCAGAAGCAGATCCAGAAGTAGTAGCGCGCACGCTCCACCGTGCCCGGCGCAGGCGCCAGCCGGGCCTGCGGGTGCAGGTCGGCCAGGTGCAGGACGATCGCGGCCGATTCGGTCAGCACCTCGCCGTCGAGCACCAGGGTCGGCACCACGCCGGCGGGATTGAGCCCGAGGTACTCGGGCGACTTCTGCTCGCGCCGGCCGAAGTCGAGCGCCTGCAGCTCGTGCGGTACCTGCAGTTCGATCAGCAGCCAGTGCACCACCAGGGCGGCGGTGCTGGGAGCGTAGTAGAGGGTTGCGGCCATCGAATCTCTCCTGGGGCGAACGGCTGCTGTGTCCAACGAAGATCCATACGGGCCCGGTGAAGGGCGCTTGCGGCTATGCCGCCTCCACCACCACCGGAATGCCGCCGATCCGCGCCCGCCACTCGCGCGGGCCGGTGGCGTGCACGGACTCGCCGGTGCAATCGACGGCCACGGTGACCGGCATGTCCCGGACCTCGAACTCGTAGATCGCCTCCATGCCCAGGTCCTCGAACGCGACGACGCGCGCGGCGCGGATCGCCTTGGACACCAGGTACGCCGAGCCGCCGACCGCCATCAGGTACACCGCGCGGTGGTCGCGGATCGCCTCGATCGCCGCCGGCCCGCGCTCGGCCTTGCCGACCATGCCCAGCATGCCGGTCTGCTCCAGCATCTGCCGGGTGAACTTGTCCATGCGCGTGGCCGTGGTGGGGCCGGCCGGCCCCACCACCTCGTCGCGCACCGGGTCGACCGGGCCGACGTAGTAGATGAAACGCCCGGCGAAATCGACCGGCAGCGTCTCGCCGCGATCGAGCATCTCCACCATCCGCTTGTGCGCCGCGTCGCGCCCGGTCAGCAGTTTGCCGTTGAGCAGCAGCACGTCGCCGGGCTTCCAGCCGGCGACCTCCTCGCGGGTGACGGTGTCCAGGTCCACGCGGCGGCCCTTGGAGGCGTCGTAAGTGAGCTTCGGCCAGTCCTCGAGCGAGGGCGGCTCCAGCGCCACCGGGCCGGAGCCGTCGAGCACGAAGTGCGCGTGGCGGGTGGCGGCGCAGTTGGGGATCATCGCCACCGGCAGGTTGGCCGCGTGGGTCGGGTAGTCGCGGATCTTGATGTCGAGCACCGTGGTCAGGCCGCCCAGGCCCTGGGCGCCGATGCCGAGCGCGTTGACCTTGTCGAACAGCTCCAGCCGCAGCTCCTCGATCCGGTTCGCCGGACCGCGCGCCTTCAGGTCGACGATGTCGATCGGCTCCATCAGCGCTTCCTTCGCCAGCAGCATCGCCTTCTCCGCGGTGCCGCCGATGCCGATGCCCAGCATCCCCGGCGGGCACCAGCCGGCGCCCATCGTCGGCACCGTCCTCAGCACCCAGTCGACGATCGAGTCCGACGGGTTGAGCATCGCGAACTTCGACTTCGCCTCGGACCCGCCGCCCTTGGCGGCGACGATCACGTCCACGGTGTCGCCGGGCACCACCGACACGTTCACCACCGCCGGGGTGTTGTCGCCGGTGTTGCGGCGGCACCCTGCCGGATCGGCCAACACGCTGGCGCGCAGCTTGTTGTCCGGGTGGTTGTAGGCGCGGCGCACGCCCTCGTTGACCATGTCCTCCACGCCCATGGTCGCGTCCCAGCGGACGTCCATGCCGATCCTGAGGAACACGGTGACGATGCCGGTGTCCTGGCAGATCGGCCGGTGGCCCTCGGCGCACATGCGCGAGTTGATCAGGATCTGCGCCATCGCGTCCTTCGCCGCCGGGCTCTCCTCGCGCTCGTACGCGGCGGCGAGATTGCGGATGTAGTCGACCGGATGGTAGTAGCTGATGTACTGCAGGGCGTCGGCGACGCTCTGGATGAGGTCGTCCTGGCGGACGACGGTCGCGGTGGTGGTCACGGCTGCCTGTGGGGTGGCGTCTGCAGCCGGCATTTTAGCGCAGTGCACAAACGCTCCCGAGCGACGGGACTGCCGCGCCGCTGCCACGGCAACCCGACACGGAAATCTGCGCCACGGGGAGAACCCGTCACCCGGTCGCCGGCTGTCCGCAGGACTGTGGGAGCGACGGCGGTCGCGACACGGCGACACCCATGGACCACGATGGATTTCCCGCAGCAAGCCGTCGAGGCGTCGCGACTGCCGTCGCTCCCACAGTCGACCTGTCACGCCCGCCCATTCCCGCCCGTCCCTTCGGCCATGAACACCAGCGACTCGACCTTCGAAACCCACCGCCCGCGCCTGTTCGGCCTCGCCTACCGCCTGCTCGGCAGCCGCACCGACGCCGAGGACGTGGTGCAGGACGCCTGGCTGCGGTGGCGCCAGGCCGACCGGGCGCAGATCCGCGATACCGAAGCCTGGCTGGTCACCGCGACCACGCGGCTGGGGATCGACCGCCTGCGCGCCGCCCGCAGCCAGCGCGAACGCTATGTCGGCCCGTGGCTGCCCGAGCCCGCCGAGATCGACGAGATCGACGGGGCGCCCGGCCCCGAGGATGCGACGGCGATCGCCGAGCAGGTCTCACTGGCCTTCCTGGCGGTGCTGGAGCGATTGGGCCCGGAGGAGCGCGCCGCCTACCTGCTAAAGGAGGCTTTCGACTACGACTACGCACGGATCGCGCAGCTGCTCGGCCACGGCGAGGCCAATTGCCGGCAGATGGTGCACCGCGCGCGCTCGCGCGTGCAGGCCGGGCGGCCCCGCTTCGCCGTCGACCCCGGACATCATCGCGTGCTGCTGGAGCGCTTCATGCACGCGGCGCGCATCGGCGACCGGCACGCGATCGCGGCGCTGCTGCGCGAGGACGCGCGGCTGCTGTCGGACGGCGGCGGCAAGGCGCCCGCGGCGATCCGGCCACTGCTCGGCGCCGAACGCATCGCGCGGCTGTTCTGGGCCGCGTACCGGCGGCCGGATCCGGAGCTCCAATGGCGCATGGGCAGCGTGAACGGCGAGCCGGCCATCCTGCGCCACCGCGGCGGAACGCTGGAAGCGGTCATGGTCGTCGTCACCGATGGCGAGCGGATCGCGGAACTGCTCCACCTGTCCAACCCGGACAAGCTGGCGCCGGGTGTCACGCCATCGGGTACCGCCGCGTCCTTGCGGTGAAGGCCACCGCGGCGGCCGCCTGCCGGACGCTTCCGATATCGCGCGGCAACAAGGCACCGCAGTGGCCCTTGTGGGAGCGACGGAAGTCGCGACGGGCGTCCTGTCGCGACTTCCGTCGCTCCCACAGGAGACCCCTCCCACAGGAGACCCCTCCCACAGGAGACCCCTCCCACAGGAGACCCCTCCCACAGGAGAGCGCTCCCCCAAGCAGGGGATCCCACCGAAGACAAGCGGAGACACCCGGATGAAAAACGGAAACACTGCAATGAAATACCGACGCGTCGAGTATCCCAGGTACGTTCCCGAGGCCTTCCGCGGCCTCTACGCCATCAGCGAAGGCCTGCACCGCGGCCGCCTCGGCGAAGAATTGCTGCTGCTCGTGTTCCAGCGGGTCTCGCAGGTCAACGGCTGCGCGTTCTGCCTGGACATGCACGCCGCCGCGCTGCGCAAGGGCGGCATCGAGCCGCGCAAGCTCGACACCCTCGCCGCCTGGCGCGACAGCCGCTTCTTCGATGCCCGCGAAGGCGCCGCGCTGGCCTGGGCCGAGGCGCTGACCACGCTGCCGTCCGCTGCACCCGACGATGCCGTCTACGAGGCCCTGGCCGCGCACTTCGACGAGCACGAGATCGCGGAACTGACCATGGCGGTGGCCACGATCAATGCCTGGAACCGCCTCGGCGTAGGGTTGCAGCCGGTCCTGCCCTGAAGCCGACCTACCTCCGCAGGAGCGCACCGCAGGTGGGGGCGACGATCGGCGGAGGCAGTTCGGGATATCAGCCCGGCAGGCGCTCGCCGCTGTCCGGATCGAACACGTGCAGCTTGTCGGCCGCGGCACGCAGCGGCAGCCGCGCCCCCGGCGCCGGCAGTTCGCCGGGCGGCAGCCGCGCGATCAGCGCGAACGGCCCCTGCTGCAGGTTGACGAAGACCTCGTTGCCGACCGGCTCCACCACCTCGACCGTGGGCGCGAAGGCCGCACCTGCGCCGGCGTCGCGCCGCAGGTCCTCGGGACGGATGCCGACGTCGACCTCGCGCCCCAGCCACTCCTCCGGCAGGCCATCGCCGTCCAGCGGCAGCCGCGCGCCATCGCCGAGCGCCAGCGCCAGGCCGTCGTCGCGCACGAGGGTCCCGCGCAGCACGTTCATCGCGGGGCTGCCGAGGAAGGTGGCGACGAACAGGTTGGCCGGCTTCTCGTACAGCGCCATCGGCGTGTCGATCTGCTGGATCTGGCCGCCGTCGAGCACCACGATGCGCTGGCCGAGCGTCATCGCCTCGATCTGGTCGTGGGTGACGTAGACCATGGTCGCACCCAGGCGCCGGTGCAGGCGCGCGATCTCCACCCGCATCGACATCCGCAGCTTCGCATCGAGGTTGGAGAGCGGCTCGTCGAGCAGGAACACCTGTGGCTGCCGCACCAGCGCCCGGCCCAACGCCACGCGCTGGCGCTGGCCGCCGGACAGCGCGGCCGGCCGGCGCTCGAGCAGCGCGTCGAGTTCCAGCGTCTTCGCCGCCTCGGCCACGCGTTCGGCGATCGCGGCCTTGTCGTGGCCGCGCAGCTTCAACCCGAACGCCAGGTTCTCGGCCACCGTCATGTGCGGGTACAGGGCGTAGCTCTGGAAGACCATGGCGATGTCGCGGTCCTTGGGCGCGACGTCGTTGACCACCCGCTCGCCGATGCGCAGGGTGCCGGCGGTGATCGATTCCAGCCCGGCGATCATCCGCAGCAGGGTCGACTTGCCGCAGCCCGAGGGGCCCACCAGTACCAGCAGCTCGCCGTCGGCGACCTCGAAACCGGCGCCGTGCACGGCGACGAAGCCGTCCGGGTAGACCTTCCGCACCCCCTGCAACTGCACTCTGGCCACGTTCCCTCCGTTCGCCCGCATCGACGGCTGCATACGAATGCGCCGTGCCCCGATCTGCGGCACCGGACATTACACTGACCCGATGCTTGCGGTATTCTGCCATGTAACCGTTTACACACGCTCGTATCGCAGCAATGAGGACGCCAACCGATGAATGAACCGGGCAAGGATTTCCAGTTTCCCGAAGGATTCCTGTGGGGCGCGGCCACCGCCGCCCACCAGATCGAAGGCTCGCCCTTGGCCGACGGCGCCGGGCCGAGCATCTGGACCCGGTTCGCCCACACCCCCGGCATGACCTTCAACGGCGACACCGGGGACGTCGCCTGCGATCACTACCGGCGCTGGCAGGACGACGTCGCGCTGATGCGCGATCTCGGGCTCAAGGCGTATCGGTTCAGCGTGTCCTGGTCGCGGATCCTGCCCGAGGGCACCGGCCGGGTGAACCGGGCCGGGCTCGATTTCTATTCGCGCCTGGTCGACGCGCTGCTGGAGAACGGCATCGAGCCGCTGCTCACGCTCTACCACTGGGACCTGCCGGCGGCGCTCGACGACCGCGGCGGCTGGCTCAACCGCGACAGCGCCGACTGGTTCGCCGAGTACGGCAGCGTGCTCTACCGCGCCCTGGACGGCCGGGTGAGGAAGTGGGTGACGCTGAACGAGCCGTGGGTGGTCACCGACGGCGGCTACCTGCACGGAGCATTGGCGCCCGGGCACCGCAGCAAGTACGAAGCGCCGATCGCCTCGCACAACCTGATGCGCGCGCATGGCGCCGCGGTGCAGGCGTACCGGGCCGAAGGCAAGCACGAGGTCGGCCTGGTGGTGAACATCGAGCCGAAATATCCCGCCAGCGACTCGCCCGAAGACTCGGCGGCGGTGGCCCGCGCCCACGCATACATGAACGAGCAGTACCTGCACCCGGCGTTGCTGGGGCGCTACCCGGACCGGCTGCGGGAAATCTTCGGCGACGCCTGGCCGCAATGGCCGGACGCGGACTTCGACCTGATCCGGCAGCCGCTCGATTTCGTCGGTATCAACTACTACACCCGCAGCGTCACCCGCGCCGACGACAGCTACCCGCTCGCGGCCGGTGCGGTGCGGCAGCCGCTCGGCACCTATACCGAAACCGGCTGGGAGGTATTCCCGCAGGGACTCACCGACCTGCTGCTCTGGTTCAAGGACACCTACGGCGACCTCCCGGTCTACATCACCGAGAACGGCGCCGCGTTCTTCGACCCGCCGGTGGCCGAGGAGGGCCGGATCCGCGACCCGCTGCGCGTCGATTACCTGCGCAAGCACCTGCGGGCGATCCACGACGCGATCGAGGCCGGGGTCGACGTGCGCGGCTACATGGTCTGGTCGCTGCTGGACAACCTGGAATGGTCGTTGGGCTATTCCAAGCGCTTTGGTATCGTTCATGTAAATTACGACAGCCAGCAGCGCACGCCGAAGGACAGTGCGCTCTGGTACGGCCGCGTGATCGCCAGCCACGGCAGGCACCTGGCCGACCCCTTGCCGGACTGAGATCACCTCCCCCCTCGGAGTAGCGATGCACGACACCCTGCTGTTGTTCGGCGCCACCGGCGACCTCGCCCAACGCTACCTGTTCCCATCGCTGCTCCACCTGTTGCGCGACCGCCTGCTGCCGCCCTCGTTCCGCGTGGTCGCGATCGGGCGCAGCGAACACGACGACGAGGGTTTCCGTTCCTGGTTGCGCGAGCGCATGGACGACGGCGAACGCCGCGACAACGCGGCGCTCGAGGACCTGCTGCAGCGCATCGTCTATCACTCGATCGATCTCAACGACGCCGACGCGATGGCGAAGGCGCTGTCGCACTATGCCGACCGCCCCGCGGTGAGCTACCTGTCGACCCCGCCCGACCTGTTCGCGCCGGCCTGCCTCGGCCTGAAGGCGGCCGGCCTGCTCGAGGATCCCTCGCGCCTGGTGCTGGAAAAGCCGATCGGCCACGACCTGGCCTCGGCGCGCGCGATCAACGCGACGCTGCGCGCCAGCCTCGACGAGTCGCGGATCTTCCGCATCGACCACTACCTGGGCAAGGCGCCGGTGCAGAACCTGCTGGCGCTGCGCTTCGGCAACACCCTGCTCGAGGCGGTGTGGGAGCGGCGCTGGATCGAATCGGTCGACATCGTCGTCGCCGAGACCGCCGGCGTCGACGGACGCGAGGGCTACTACGCCGGCTACGGCGCGCTGCGCGACATGGTGCAGAACCACATGCTGCAGCTGCTGGCGCTGATCGCCATGGAGCCGCCCTCGACCCTCGACGCCGACAGCATCCGCGACGAGAAGCGCAAGGTGCTGCGCGCCCTGCGTCCGATGACCGCCGCCGACGCCGCCCGCGACAGCGTGCGCGGCCGCTACGGCGACGGGGTGGTCGACGGCACCGCGGTGAAGGGCTTCCGGCACGAGAGCGACGTCGGCACCTTCGTCGCGCTGCGCGCCTGGATCGACAACTGGCGCTGGTCGGGCGTGCCGTTCCGCCTGGTCACAGGCAAGCGGATGCCGGCGCGCGCCACCGAGGTGGTGGTGTCGTTCCGGCCGGTGTCGCACTGGCTGTTCGACCGCCCCAGCGCCGAACGGGCGCCGCCCAACCGCATGCGCATGCGCCTGCAGCCCGAGGAGACGATCGAACTCGGCCTGATGGGCAGCCTGGCCGCGCCCGAGTGGGGCGCGACCGAGCTGCAGCCGATGTCGCTCGACCTGACCATGTCGCCGACGCCCAAGCGCCGGATCGCCTACGAACGGCTGATGATCGATGCGCTCAAGGGCGACCAGACCCTGTTCGTGCGCGACGACGAGGTCGAGGCGGCCTGGCGCTGGATCGACAGCGTCAGCGACGCCTGGCGCGAGGCCGGGGTCGGCACCCAGCCGTATCCCGCCGGATCCTGGGGGCCGCCGGCCGCGGCGCCCTTCCTGCCGGCCACGCTGTCCGGCAACGGGAAGCGCAAGGGATGAACGCCGCCGCCGCCCACGTCCTGCTGGCCGACATCGGCGGCACCAATGCGCGCTTCGCCTTGGCGGACACGGCGGCGCCGATGCCGCTGCTGGACGACAGCATCCGCGAGTACGCGGTCACCGAATTCCCGTCGCTGGCGGACGCCGCGCGGCACTACCTGGAACAGACCGGCGGCGAGGTACGGGACGGCGTGTTCGCCGTCGCCGGCCGGGTCGAGGACGACGAGGCGCGCATCACCAACCATCCGTGGGTGATCTCGCGCACCCGCCTGTGCACGCAGCTCGGGCTCGGCCAGGCGGTGCTGATCAACGATTTCGCCGCGCAGTCGATGGCGATCCCGCTGCTGCGCGCCGGCGACATCGCCCTGGTCGGCGGCGCGCCCTGGCGTCCGCACGACGGCGACGGCGACTGCACCTACGCCGTGATCGGCCCCGGCACCGGGCTCGGCGTCGGCGGGCTGCTGATCCGCGACGGCCGCCACTATCCGCTGGAAACCGAAGGCGGCCACGTCAGCTTCCCGCCGGGCACGCCCGAAGAACTGGCGATCCTCGACCACCTGTCGCGGCAGTTCGGCCGCGTCTCCAACGAGCGCCTGATCTGCGGGCCCGGGCTGGTCAACATCTACCGCGCCCTGTCGGAGATCGCCGGCGAGGATCCGGGGCCGGTACAGCCGGTCGACATCACCCTGCGCGCGCGCGCGGGCGATCCACGCAGCATGCGCACGGTCGACGTGTTCTGCGCGGTGTTCGGCGCCATCGCCGGCGACCTCGCGCTCACCCTCGGCGCCTGGGACGGCGTGTTCCTGACCGGCGGCCTGGTGCCGAAGATGCTCGAGGAGCTGCGGCATTCCGGATTCCGCCAGCGCTTCGAGCACAAGGGCCGGTTCTCCTCGAACATGGCGCGGGTGCCGTCGGTGGCGGTGCTGCATCCGCACGCCGGCCTGCTCGGCGCCGCCGCCCTCGCCGGGCGCATTTCCCTGCGGGAGCAGGCGGCGTGAGCGACGAGCGCCCGCCGGTCGTCGAGACGTCCGCGGCGGCGGCCGATTCGCCGGTGCGGCTCCACGCCTACGATTCGGTGACGCAGTGGGTCTGGGGGGCGGCAGTGTCGATCTCCTCGGCGCTCGGCCGCAGCCTGCAGGGCCAGGCGCGCGCGCGCCTGCTGCTGTCGGGCGGCACCACGCCGGCCGCGGTCTACGCCGCCCTGTCGAAGGCGCCGCTCGACTGGCAGCACATCGACGTCGCCCTGGTCGACGAGCGCTGGCTGCTGCCCGACGACCCCGACAGCAATGCCCGGCTGGTCCGCGAGACGCTGCTCCAGCGCAACGGCGCCGCGGCCCGCTTCGAGACCCTGACCCGCCCCGGACGCGGCATCGAGGAGGCGGTCGCCATCGCCAACATGCACGCCCGCCAGCCGGCCGACGTCGTGGTCCTGGGCATGGGCGAGGACGGACACACGGCCTCGCTGTTCCCGCGCATGCGCGACCTCGACCTGGCGCTGGAGGCGTCCACCGCCTACGTCGCGGTCGACGCCAGCGGTTGCGCCGGCGCCGGCAAGTGGCTGCGGCGCATCAGCCTGACCCCGGCCGGGCTGCACCCCGCGCACACCCGCCTGCTGCTGATTCGCGGGCAGAAGAAGCGCGACCTGCTCGACCGCGTGCTCGACGGCGACGATCCGTACGAGTATCCCGCACGCATCGCCTTCACCACGCCGGGCGCACCCTTGCACGTGCACTGGTGCCCATAACATTGTGGAAGCGACGATTGTGGGAGCGACGGAAGTCGCGACTGCGTCCGGCGGCGTCGAATCGCGATTCCCGGCGGCATGGCGCTGCCCCTCCCGCATGGAAAGCACGAACGGTCCAAGATGAACCTGGCCGGCCTTTCCATGTTCCGCCCGCCCCCGCGAGCCTCCGCCGCGACGGAACGATGAACCCGACACTCCCACAGCGATCCCAATGACCCTGCACCCCCGGTTCCACGACATCACCGAACGCATCCGCGAGCGCAGCCGCGACGCGCGCCGCGCCTATCTCGACGGCATCGAGGCGATGCACGCCGCCGGGCCGCTGCGCGGCCACCTGAGCTGCGCCAACCTGGCCCACGGCTTCGCCGCGTGCGGACCGACCGACAAGTCGCGCCTGCGCGGCGAGGCCACGCCCAACCTCGGCATCGTCACCGCCTACAACGACATGCTCTCGGCGCACCACCCATACGAGCACTACCCGGAGCTGATCCGCAAGACCGCACGCGAGCTCGGCGCCACCGCCCAGGTCGCCGGCGGCGTGCCGGCGATGTGCGACGGCGTCACCCAGGGCCGTGCCGGCATGGAGCTGTCGCTGTTCTCGCGCGACGTGATCGCGCAGGCGACCGCGATCTCGCTGTCGCACGACATGTTCGACAGCGCCGTGTACCTGGGCATCTGCGACAAGATCGTGCCCGGCCTGCTGATCGGCGCGCTCGCCTTCGGCCACCTGCCGGCGGTGTTCGTGCCTGGCGGGCCGATGCCGCCCGGGATCCCCAACAAGCAGAAGGCCGAGGTGCGCGAGCGTTATGCCGCCGGCGAGGCCACCCGCGAGGAGCTGCTGGAGGCCGAGGCCGGCTCCTACCACTCGCCCGGCACCTGCACCTTCTACGGCACCGCCAACTCCAACCAGGTGCTGCTGGAGGCGATGGGCGTGCAGCTGCCCGGCTCGTCGTTCGTCAATCCCGGGACAAAGCTGCGCGACGCGCTCACCCGCGCCGCGGTCGAGCGCGCGCTGCGCATCACCGCGCTCGGCGCCGACTACCGCCCGATCGGGCGGATGATCGACGAGCGCGCGATCGTCAACGCCCTGGTCGCGCTGATGGCCACCGGCGGCTCCACCAACCACACCATCCACTGGATCGCGGTGGCGCGCGCCGCCGGCGTCGTGCTGACCTGGGACGACATGGACGCGCTGTCGCAGATCGTGCCGCTGCTGGCGCGCGTGTACCCCAACGGCGAGGCCGACGTGAACCGCTTCGCCGCGGCCGGCGGCATCGCCTACGTGTTCCGCGAGCTGATGGACGCGGGCCTGATGCACGACGACATCCCCACGGTGGTGCCCGGCGGCATGCGCGCCTATTGCGACGAGCCGCGCCTGATCGACGGCGCGCTCGACTACGCGCCGGGCGTGGCGGCGAGCGCCGACGAGTCGGTGGTACGGCCGGTCGCCGCGCCGTTCGAGGCGCAGGGCGGCCTGCGCCTGCTGCGCGGCAACCTCGGGCGGGCGCTGATCAAGCTGTCGGCGGTCAAGCCGGAGTTCCGCCACATCGAGGCCCCGGCGGTCGTGGTCGACACCCCGCAGGCGTTGAACCGACTGCACAAGGCCGGCGCCCTGCCGCACGATTTCGTCGCCGTGGTGCGCTACCAGGGCCCGCGCGCCAACGGCATGCCGGAGCTGCACTCGCTGGCGCCGCTGCTGGGCATGCTGCAGAACCGCGGGCATCGCGTGGCGCTGGTCACCGACGGCCGCCTGTCCGGGGCCTCGGGCAAGATCCCCGCCGCCATCCACGTCACCCCGGAGGCGGCGCACGGCGGGCCGCTGGCGCGGCTGCGCGACGGCGACCTGATCCGCCTCGACGGCGAGGGCGGCACGCTGGAAGCGCTGGTCGACGCGGCCGAATGGGACGCCCGGCCCTTGCAGGCCAATACCACGCCGCCGGCCTGGGACATCGGCCGCAACCTGTTCGCGGTCAACCGCGAAGTCGTCGGCCGCGCCGACCAGGGCGCGCTCTCGATCTCCTGCGGCCCGCCGCAGCACGACGGCGCCAACTGGTGGGAATACGATGCCGAGTACGAGCTCGGCGAGAGCGCCGAAGCCGCGGCCGCGCCGCATGCGTCGAAGGACGCGTGACTCCAGACCCCTGCGTAGAGCGGAGCTTGCTCCGCTACGTGGGCTCCGGAGCCTGGAGCAGCGGAGCAAGCTCCGCTCTACGCACGGCGTGATGCGACACTCACAATTCTCGGGCATGGCCCGCTCCTACAACCCGGACTTCCCATGACCGTCGCCCAGCACCAAGCCGAAGCCGAACGCCTCCTCCACGCCGCCGGGATCCTTCCGGTGATCACCGTCGACAGCATCGACCAGGGACGCCGCATCGCCGAGGCGCTGCTGTCCGGCGGGCTGCGCACGCTGGAGCTGACGCTGCGTACGCCGGCGGCGCTGGAAACCCTGGCGGCGCTGAAGAAGGAGCTGCCGGACATCGTCATCGGTGCCGGCACCGTGCTCGACGCGGCACAGGTGCGTCAGGCGATCGACGCCGGCGCCGACTTCCTGGTCACGCCGGGCACGCCGCCGGCGCTGGCCGACGTGCTGGCGCAGGCGCCGCTGCCGGCGGTGCCGGGCGCCGCGACCCCGACCGAACTGCTGGCGCTGATGGCGCGCGGCTTCCGCGTCTGCAAGCTGTTCCCGGCCAGCGCGGTCGGCGGCCTGGCGATGCTCAAGGGCCTGGCCGGACCGCTCACCGGGCTGAAGCTGTGCCCGACCGGCGGCATCGGCGAGGGCGATGCCGCGGACTACCTGTCGCAGCCGAACGTGGTCTGCATCGGCGGCTCGTGGATGGTGCCGAAGCCGTGGATCGACGCCGGCGAATTCGACCGGGTCACCGCCGGCGCGGCCAAGGCCGCCATCATCGTCGAGCGCGTGCGCAACGACGCGACCGCGTAGCGCCGAGCTTGCCCGGCTGCGCGGGCTCCGGAGCCGGGAGCAGCGGAGCAAGCTCCGCTCTACGGGCCTCGGAAATGCGCGTCTGCAATCCGGTCCGTACGGTCGGCGTCGAGGGCCTACGCAACGCGGCCGCCGCGTAGAGCCGAGCTTGCTCGGCTGCGCGGGCTCCGGAGCCGGGAGCAGCGGAGCAAGCTCCGCTCTACGGGCGTCGGAAAAGCGTCGCCAGTGCGTAGCCCTCGCGCCACCACAGCCGGGCGTGCGCCAGGAACCAGACCACCAGCAGCACCCCCAGGTGCCATTCCAGCACGTTCTCCAGCCGGTCCTGCAGTTCGGTGCCGCCGGCCAGTGCGGTGGCGACGACGTTGGTGATGCCCAGCACGAGCATCGCGACGCAGACGGTCAGCATCGTCGTCCCGGTGAGCCGATCCAGCGCGCCCGACCGGCGCGCCAGCCGCAGGAACAACAGCTGCGCGAGATAGCTGCAGCCGAAGTAAACGATCACGCCGTAGCGGCGCAGGAACCGGTACATCTCGCCTTCGCTGCCGAGGAAGGCGGCGTAGACCGCCAGCGCGACCGCCCCGATCACGCCCATCCCGGCGATCCAGGCCGAGGCCCCGACACGCTCGCGCAGCCAGCGCGCCGCCAACCACCAGTGGATGCCGACCAACAATGCGCATGGCAGCACCAGCAGCCGGAACACGTGGTTGCCCAGCCCGTGCCGCGCCGCGCGGCTGATCGAAGTACAGCCTTCCAGGTAGGGCACGCAGAACGGGACATGCCCGGCCTGCACCGACAACCACCAGGCCCAGTGCGCCGCCACTACCAAGGTGATCGCGATCGCGAACGGAACCGGCCAGAGCGGAATCGGGGAACGGGACATGCGCGGACGGCTCCGGACGGTCCGCCGCAGGTTAACGCAGCCATCGTGTCCTGCGTAGGAGCGCACCGCAGGGGCGCGATACCGCGGGCATTACGCCGCCCGCACATTCCGGTGACCGGCGCGCCTGCCGGCCGGGATCGCGGCATCCACCGGATCCTGCCGGCACCCGCGGTATCGCGCCCCTGCGGTGCGCTCCTACGGTCAACCCTTCACGCTTCCCAGCAGCAGGCCCTGGATGTAATACCGCTGCAGCAGCAGGAACAGCAGCAGCACCGGGATGACGGTCACCACCGCGCCGGCCATCATCAGTTCCACGTCCTGCACGTGTTCGCGCGACAACGCGGCGATCGCGACCGGCAGGGTGTAGTTGTCCTGGTCCGTGAGCACGATCAACGGCCACATGAAATCGTTCCACGCCGCCATGAAGGTGAAGATGGTCAGCGTGACCAGCACCGGCTTGAGCATCGGCAGCACGATCCGGAAGAAGATCCGCAGTTCCCCGGCACCGTCGATCCGCGCCGCCTCCAGCAGCTCGTCCGGGATCGAGCGAGCGTACTGCCGCACCAGGAAGATGCCGAACACCGTCGCCAGCGCCGGGATGATCACCGCGCCGAAGCTGTTGACCAGGCCGAGGCCCTTCATCATCAGGAACAGCGGCAGCATCGCCACCTGCGCCGGGATCACCAGGGCCGCCAGCAGCCACCGGAAGATCCGCTCGCGGCCGCGGAAGCGCAGCTTGGCGAAGGCGTAGCCGGCCAGCGTGTTCACCAGCAACGCGCCCAGGGTGATCGCCCCGGACACGACCAGGCTGTTGACGAAATAGCGGCCCATGCCGGCGCGCGCGAACAGCGCTTCGTAGTTGCCGGTGCTGAGCGCCGAAGGCAGCAGCGGCGGCGGGAAACCGCTGGCCTCGCCCTGCGGCATGAACGAGACCGACAGCATCCACGCCAGCGGCGCCAGCGCGACCAGCGCCAGCGCCGCCAATGCGCCATTGACGGCGAACACGGACAGGCGGCCGGTACCGACGTCGCGGTTCATACCATCTGCCTGCGACGGCCGAAGCGCAGCAGCACCGTGGTCACCGCGAGGATGATCAGGAACAGCAGGAACGCCACCGCCGAGGCGCGGCCCAGGTTCCACCACATGAAGCCCTCCTCGTACATGAAGTACAGCACGCTCACGGTGCTCTGCAGCGGATCGCCGCGGGTCATCACGTAGGGCTCGGCGAACAGCTGGAAATACCCGGAGATGGTGATCACCCCGACCACCAGCAGCACCGGCCCCAGCATCGGCAGGGTCACGTGCAGGAACTGCTTCCAGCGCGAGGCGCCGTCGATGCGCGCGGCCTCGTACAGGTCCTGCGGAATCGCCTGCAGGCCGGCGAGGAAGATCACCATGTTGTAGCCGAAGTTCTTCCACACCGCGAACAGGATGATCGTCGGCATCGCCCAGCGCGGATCGCCCAGCCAGTCCACCGGCGAGATGCCGACGTGGCCGAGCGCCCAGTTCACCAGCCCGTAGCTGGTGTGGAACAGGTAGCGCCAGATCACCGCCACCGCCACCAGCGTGGTCACCACCGGCGCGAACAGCGCGGTGCGGAACAGCGGCTTGAAGCGCGCGACCCTGGCGTTGAGCAGCATCGCCGCGCCCAGCGACACCGCGATCGACAGCGGCACGCCGACGACCACGAAATACGCGGTGTTGCCCAGCGATTTCCAGAACAGCGGCGTGCGCAGCAATTCGGCATAGTTGTCGAACGCGACGAAGCGCAGGTTGTCGAGGTGGGCCAGCGCGTAGAGATCGAAATCGGTCAGGCTGAGCAGCAGCGCCGAAGCGACCGGGACTGCGAAGAACACGCCGAGCACCACCAGCGCCGGCGCGGCGAACACCCATCCGGCGAGGCTAGCGCGCACCGTCTGCTGCCTCGGGCATGGTCATTCGCTCGCGTGCTCCTGCGGGTGCGACTCGTGCTTCCGGTTCCATCGCCGGAGTTCTGCTGCGTTCGCCGGGCCAAGGCGAAAGCCGGAGCAAATCCCCCCAGCCCCCCTTTTTCAAAGGGGGGAAAAGCGAAAAGCCTTCGAACTCGGGCGTCGTCACCTGCCGCAACGCCGAACCGGCTCCGGTGCGCGCGGTGCTCCCCCCTTTGAAAAAGGGGGGCTGGGGGGGATTTGCGGGACGCTCGCCGTTCACAACCCTGCCCCATGCTCGCGCACCCAGCGGCGTTTCTCCAGCAACGCGTCGACGCGCGCGTCCAGCCGGCGCACCGCCGCGTCCTGCGACATGCCGCCGCGCACCACGCGTTCGCTGGCCAGGCGCATCTCCTGCATGATCCGTTCCCACTCCAGCACCTTGGGCGTCGGCTTCACCCGCTCGAGCTGGTCGCGGAAGGCCTGCGCGTATTCGTCCTGCTGCAGCTCCGGATACTCCCAGGTGCTGCGCCGCGGCGGCAGGTTGCCGATCAGGGCGTGGAAGCGCTGCTGGACGTCGGGCCGCGACAGGAACTCGATCAGCTTCCAGCTTTCGGCCTTGTGCTCCGACTGCCGGGACATCACCAGGCTGGTGCCGCCGGCGATGCCCGCACCCGGGCCGTCCGGCCCGGGCAGCGGCGCCGTGCTCCAGTCGTCCTGCACGTCCGCGGGCAGGCGGCTGCGGAACTCGCGGATGTTCCACGGTCCGGAGACGTAGAAGGTGAAGAAGCCGCGCCCGAACTCGTCCCAGACGTTGGAGATCTGCGTCTCCGACATCGGCGGCGCCCAGCCCTGCTCGAAGATGCCGACGTAGAAGGCCAGCGCGCGGCGGAAGCCGTCGCTGCGGAAGTTGCCGCGGGTGCCGTCCTCGCGCAGCAGCGGATCCTCCTGCTGCAGGGCCAGCGACAACAGCTGCTCGAACTCGTTGAGCGGCAGCATCGCGGCGTAGCGCCCGGAGCCGACCTCGCGCTCGACCGCGGCCATCGCCGCCTCCCATTCGGCCCAGGAGCGCGGCGGCGCGTCGAAACCGGCCGCGGCCAGGATGTCCTTGCGGTAGAACAACAGCCGCGTGTCCACGTACCAGGGCACGCCGAGCAGCTGCCCGTCGATGACGTTGGTGTTCCAGATGCCTTCGAAGTAGTCGCCCTGCTCCACCACGGCGGACCTGTCGACATAGGGCTGCAGCGGCTCCAGCGCGCCCAGTTCCGCGAATTCCGGCACCCAGGTGTTGCCGAGCTGGAACAGGTCCGGCAGCGCATCGGCCGCGAACGCGGTCAGCAGCTTCTCGTGCGCCGAGGTCCACGGCACCTGCTGCACGCGCACGCGGATGCCCGGGTGCTCGCGCTCGAAATCGGCGATCAGCTCCGAGACCACCTCCGCCTCGCGGCCCATCGCCCAGAAGCGGATCACGGTCTCGTCCGTACCGCGGGCACAGCCGGCCAGCAGCACTGCTGCCAGGCAGCCAAGAACGATCAGCCTCAGTCCCCGTGAAACCGACGGAAGCCGCGGCCTCTGTGGGAGCGAGGAAGGCCGCGGCCTCTGTGGGAGCGACGGGAGTCGCGACGCGGGTGTGTCTGCGGGCCGGGACGCGGTAGGCTTCCGTGCGTACCGGCGTCGCGACTCCCCGGCGACGGCATGCCGCCGCCACTCCCACAAGAGCGCCTGGCCGCGATCGTGAACCGTCTCCTGCATCGCGCCAGCCTACTGCACCGGCCGCGTCGCGCCACCGTCCGCTTCACTGTCCTCCTGATCCACCGGTGCGCCCGGCTCGCGCTTGCCGGGCACCGCATCCGCCTTTTCGCCATCCGGGCGGTCGCCGGCTTCGGCGCTCCCTTCCTCCGCGGAGCCACCGGCCGACGCTTCCGCCTCCTCGGCCTTCTCGGCTGCCTCCAGCCAGCCGCCGGTGAAGCCTGCACGGCGCAGGCCTTCGCGGATGTAGGGGTTTTTGCGCATCACCTTCCAGACGAAGTCGTTGCGGTAGTTGGCGATCATCGCCAGGATCGGCCCCTGGTCGATCGAGATGTAGTCGCTGGCCACCCAGCCCATGTCCGGCACGATGCGCCCGGTCTTCAGCGGCACGTCGTAGCCGAAGCTGGGATTGAACGCATCGAGGAAGCCGTAGCTGGAGAACAGGTGCTCGCCGTAGCGCTCGTGCATCTCCTCGGTGGCGGGGATCACGATCTCCGGCGCGAACGCGACCGACGCCACCGCCGCCGTGGGCGCGATGGTGCCGTCGTCGAAGGCCACCCGCAGGCCGGCGCCGCGGGCGCTGTAGTGGCGGAACTCGCGCTCCTCGCCCTCGTACTCCTGGTCGGTGCGCTGCGGACCGTCGCTGGCGGTCAATCCCCACACGTTCTCGCCGTAGTCCTTCCAGCGCATCGGGTTCTCGATCGCGTACTGGCGCTGCGCATAGGTCGCGCGGCGGCTGTTCTCGAAATAGTCGATCCCGCGCTCGCGCATGTAGGCGTCGCGGATGCCGCGGAAATCCACCCAGGTGTGCGAGTACTGGTGGCCGAAGTGCGGCGCGAAGCTCAGGTATTCCTGGCCCTGGAACACGCCCCAGCTCTCCTCGTAGGTGCGGGTCCACGCCTCCCACGCCTCGGGCTCGACCGGATGCGTGGGCGAGCCCAGCGCCAGGATGTAGACCAGCATCGCCTCGTCGTAGCCGGTCCAGTCGTGCTGGATGAAACCGCGTCCCGGGTACCAGCCCATCGAGATCAGCGGCGGCCGCTGCTGCAGCCAGGGCCATTCCACGCGCCGATACAGCTCGTCGGCGATCTCGCGGATCTCCCGTTCGCGCTCGTCGTCGCCGTCGAAGTAGCTCTGCGCGAACAGCACGCCCATCATCAGCAGGCCGGTATCGACGCTCGACAACTCCACCCAGGGCTCGTAGCGGTGGCCGTCGTCCATGTCGATGAAGTGGTAGTAGAAGCCCTTGTAGCCGGTGCGGCCCTCGGCCTCGGGTCCCATGTCCGCGTCGCGGAAGAAGCGCAGCGTCGTCAGCGTGCGTTCCACCGCCTGGTTGCGGCTGATCCAGCCGTTCTCCAGCCCGATCGGATAGGCGGTCAACGCGAATCCGACCGCGGCGATGCTGGAAAACGGACGCGAGGGAAAGCGGTCCGGCGTCAGCCCGTTCAGTTCGTTGGTGGTGTCCCAGAAGAACTGGAAGGTGCGCTTCTCGATTTCGCGGAACAGCGGCGGCAGTTCCGGCGGGCCCGGCGGCCCGGCCTCCTCCGGCCGCGGTTCCGGTTCGGGTTCGGGCACCTGCGCGATCGGTCCGGGGCGCGGCGGTTCGACTTCTGGCGCCTCCCGTTTGCAGCCGCCGAGCAGCGCCAGGCCCAGCAGGGCCAGGCAGACGGGAATCCAACAACGTCGACCGATTCGTATCATGACAACCTTTCTGTAATCGTTTACACGGGCAGTTTAAAAAATCGGCCGCCCGCTTGCGAGGGCGGCCGGCGGAGCAAGGCTTACCAGTTCACGCCGAAGGAGAGTTTGAACGAGCGCATCGGCTCATAAATGTCGAGTCTGTGGGCGCCAAGATCCGGATTGGGTCCTTCATCGACATCGCCCCAGTAGTCATCGAACGTCCTCCAATTGCGCCAGTTGAACACGTTGAGCAGATCGGCACGGACATAGAAGTTGATATCGGCACCTGTATCCCAGGTCTTGGTCGCCGCAAGGTCGAACCTTTTGAGTCCGATCGTGCCTTCGGGGGTGAAGGAATCCCATTGGCACAGGTTCGGCCCGGCCAGACAGTTCTCCGAAATCTGCCGCTTGGGGCTTTCCAGCGTGAGCTTACCCGACCAGGTGACGCCCCACGGCCCGTCCCAGATGGCCGTACCGACGAAACGATGCTCTGCGACATTGCGCGCGGGCAGCCAGCCGATGTGGTCGGTATCCGGCCGCGAGAAGATCTCCGGCCATCCCTCGGGCACGATGTTCTGCTCGCCGTCGGTATAGGTGTAGGCGAACGTCGTGCCCCAGCCGGAGTCCTCGCTGAAGGGTTTGTCGAGCTTGAGCAGCAGCGAGTTGGTCTTGGTCTCGGCCATGTTGTCGACCAGCAGGATGGTGCCGACCGGCGAGGCGAAGCCCCACGGTGCGCCGGAGGTGTCGCCCGGCTCTGCGAAGAAGCTGCCGTCCTCGCGGCGGTTGCCGAGCCGGAACACGATGCCGTCGTGGCTGCGCACGTGCGACAGCGTCACTTCGCTGTTCCACTCGTGGCCGAACATGTCGAAGATGTTGCGCACGCCCAGGCTGAACTGATCGGAGTACGGCACCTTCAGGTCGTTGTTGTTGAGGTACCACTCGCGTCCGGTGTTCAATGTCTGCGCGAGCTGCCGGAGCGCATCGGGATCACGGTATGCCTCGTCCCAGGGGATGCAGCCCGCGGCGTTCCTGCACTCGCCGTCGACATCGACGAAATACGCGTTGTATCTGGCGAAGGAAGCCCGGTTGACCTCGACCTGCAGGTAGTCGAACAGGTTGCGGTCGTAGGCGCGGCCGGCGCCGCCGAAGACCACGAAACGTTCGTCTGCATTGACGTCGTAGGAGAATCCCACGCGCGGCTGCCACGCATCCTTGAAGGCATCGCGGTTGCCGCCGTCACTCAGATAATTCTCGATGTCGTAGTCGATGTTCGGCCCCTGCAGGTTCGGCCAGGCACGCAGCGCCTCGGCGACCTCGGGCGGCGTCACGTAGTCTTCGTAGGTCGGGGTCTCCTCGTAGTCCCAGCGCAGGCCGAGGTTCAGGGTCAAGTGATCGTTGACCTCCCAGTCGTCCTGAATGTAGATACCGAACTGCTTGTTCTTCGAGGTGGTGAAGCCTTCCGCGGTCCCGGGAATGCCGGCGCCGAATTCGGCCCGATACGGCTGCTCCGTGCTGAGGCCGATGTCGTAATAGAACATCGGGTTCGAGAAATGACGCTCGGCCGCCTCGACTTCGACACTCTTGTACTTGACGCCCATCTTCAGGGTATGTCCTTCCCAGCCGAAGAAGGTCAGGTCGTCCTGGAAACCCCAGCCGCGCTGGCCCTTGTCCTGGTTGTTGGGGCTGCCGCCGGCATTGAGGATGTCACCTATCTGCAGCCGTTCGCCCGGCGTCGACAGGTCCGATACCCGCAACGCATAGCCGGGCGCGGCCACTACGCCATGCGGCGCGAAGGAAGTATCCTCGAACGTGATGTGCGCATCGTTCAGCCAGCGCTCGCTGTTGAACTGATAGCGCAGGTCGTAGCGTGTCACTTCGTTCGCGTTCAGGGTGGCGCGCTCGGGCACGTTTCTTTCCCCGACCCCGATGATCTCGTCTTCCTCGCGCACCTGCGCGGTGAACTCGAGGAAGCTGGAGTCGTTGATCGACCAGCTCAGCTTGCCGAAGTACATGTCCTGCTGGAACGGCGAACTCGCGGGCCCCAGCTGTGCCAGCAGGTCGTCGGGCACGTCGTCGACGTCGTAGCGGCCCTCCTCGCCCAATTCCACGGTCTTCGGCGTCACGTAGTCCTTGGCCTCGTAGGCGACGAAGAAGTGCAGCCGATCCCGGATGATCGGCCCGGCCAGCGAAACGCCGTACTGCTCCTCCTTGGAGTCGACCTTTTCGCCGTCCTCCTCTTCGGCAGGCGTCGCCTTGCGCCAGTCCGACGAGGTGCGATCCCAGAAGAAGCTGCCCTCGAACTCGTTGGTGCCCGATCGGGTGGCGGCCACCACCGCAGCGCTGCTGATCTGGTCGAACTCGGCCTTGTAGTTCTGGGTAATGACCTTGTACTCGCCGATCGCCGACTGCGGGAACGGGTTGCCGCGCGTGGAATCCTGCCCCGCCACGCCGCCGGGCAACGTGTAGCTCTTCTGGCCGACGCCGTCGATGAACACGTTGACGGCGCTCGCGGCCTGGCTGCCGGAGCGCAGGCGGGTGTTGCCGTTGGCGTCCTGGATGAACTGGACCCCCGGCACCGTATCGGCGAACGCGAGGAAGTTGCGGGTGCCCTGCGGCAGCGATTCGATCTGCTTCTGTGTCACGTAGGTCGCGATCTCGGACGTCCGGGTCTCGGCCAGCATGGTGCCGGTCACCGTCACCGTCTCCAGATCGGTGGCCTCGGGGGCCGGAGCGGCCTCTTCGACGCCGCCGACTCCCAGATTCAACGTGGCGGTCTGCCCGACCTGCAGGGTCACGGTCTCGGTCGTGGCCTGCCCGTCCGCGGTGACCTGCACGCGATAGGTGCCCGGCGGCAGGCCGGCGAGGTTGTAGCCGCCCGCGGCGGTCGACTGCACCGTCCGACTGAGGCCGGTGTTGACGTTGGTCGCGGTGACCTGCGCGCCCGCGGCCGGCTCGGAGTCGGCGGAGACACGACCGCGCAGGGTCGCGGAGGTGGCCTGCGCCAGGGCGGCAGGAGCGGCGAGCGCCAGGCCGAACGCCATGGCACAACAGAGCAGTTTGCGGGCCGGCGCGCGGCCCGCACGGGGGGAGGAAAGTACGTCAGTCATCAAAAGAACCTCGAGGTCTCAGGAGGGTTGTTGTTGTTGTGCAATCCATGCGGGTCCGAGGATCCGCACCACCCCCCTCATGGCGCCGACCTCGCTACCAGTCCACTGCGAACGAAAGCTTGAAGGTGCGCGTGGGCACGAAGATCTCGTTGCCGTTGCGCTCCGCGAAGTCCGGGTTTTCCGGGAGACGACCGTCTGGACCCAGCCCGCGCCTGCCGTCGAACTGGTTCCAATTGCGCCAGTTGAAGACGTTGATCAGGTCGGCCCGCACCTTGAAGCCGATGTCGGTGCCGGTGTTCCAGCGCTTCTCGGCGGCAAGATCGAACTGCTTGAAGCCGATGGTGCCCTTGGGCGTGTACGGGTCGTAGAAGCACCGGTAATTCGGCTCCGGCGGCAGCGGCGATTCCAGGCAGTTGGTGGCCTGCTTCGGTGTGTAGCTGGCCAGGATCAGCTTGCTGCTCAGGGTCACGTCCCACCCCGGCGAATAGATGCCCGATAGCACCAGCCGGTGCCTGGGCACGCCCGTCGAGCGGTAGAACCGGTCGGTGACGAAAGGAGTGTCGAACAGGAACGTTTCGCCTTCCGAGGCGTTGCCGCGGTTCTCCTTCGCATCGCTGTAGGTGTAGGCGAGGTTGACGCTCCACGGCGAAGCGTCGGAGTACGGCTTGTCGATGGAGAGCAACAGCGAGTTCAGCCTGGTTTCGAAGCCGTTTTCGCCCAGAAGCAGGTTACCGTAGCCGGGAGGCGGGATGTTGTCCGGCTGCCCGCCCCGGGTCTGGCCGAGGTCCTCGTATTCGTGGAAGCTGCCGTCCGGCCTGCGGTTGCCCAGGCGGAAGTAGATGCCGTCCTTGCCGCGGATGTGCGACAGGGTGACCGAGGTGTTCCAGTCGATCTCGCCCAGTGTCACGGTATTGCGCATGCCCAGGCTGAACTGGTCGGAGTATGGCGTCTTGAGGTCGTTGTTCATCAGGAAGATCTGTCCGCCGATCCGTGGATTGGCTTCCACGTACGCATCCAGGCCTTCCTGCGTCAGCAGCGCGGGATCGAACGGAATGCAGTTCGGGTTGGCGTCAGGATCGCACTCGTGGATCGAGGTATCGAAACGGATATCGTATGTGGTGAACGCACCGGCGTAGTACTCGCGCGCCATGTAGTCGAACAGGTTGCGGTCGTAGGCGCGCCCGGCGCCGCCGAAGATCACGTGGCGCTGGTCTGCGAACAGGTCGTAGGAGAACCCGACACGCGGCTGGATCGCACCCTTGAAGTTGCTGCGATTGTTGCCGTCGGGGATGTAGTCCTCGATGTCGTAATCGGTATTCTGGATGTTGGGCCAGTTGCGCAGCGTCGCGGCGATATCCGGGTCGAGCACGCGATCCGTGTAGCTGGGATTCTTTTCGTAGTCCCAGCGGATGCCCAGATTGAGAGTCAGCTTCTCGTTGACCTCCCAGTCGTCCTGGACATAGATGCCGAACTGCTTGTTGTTCGTCTCGACGAACGGGTCGCGCCCCACGAACGGCGTGGCGTACTGGATTCTGTACGGCTGCGTCAGGCTCTCGTCGACGTCGTACCAGTAGCGCGGGAACGGCGGGAACCGCTGGAATGCCTTCAGGTCCACGTCCTTGTACTTGACGCCCATCTTGACGGTATGGCCTTCCCAGCCGAACCAGGTGAAGTCGTCCTGGAACCCCCAGCCCTTCTGGCCCTTGTCCTGGTAGTTCGGGCCGCCGCCGGTATTGAGCACCTGCAGATCGAGCTCGTTCGGATTTTCCGGATTCACAACCGTGTAGCGGTTGCTGCTCGTCGGCGTGATCGGCGACGGATTGTAGGCCGCCTCCTCGAAGGTGATGTGGGCGTCGTTCAACCAGTTCTCGGTGGAGTACAGCGAACGCAGGTCATAGCGGGTCTCGTCGTTGTTCAGCGCCGTGCCGGCGGTGGGGACGTTGACGCCGCCGATCCCGAGGATGCCGGTCTCCCGGCGCTCGCGGGCGATGAACTCGATCAGGTGGTCGTCCGTGGCCTGCCAGCTCAGCTTGCCGAAATACACGTCCTGGTTGAACGGCGAACTGGCGCCGCCGTAGTGCGAGGTGATCTCGTCCGGAAGCGTCCGCGAAGCGACCTGGTTGGGCGGCACGACCGGCGACGGCCGGACGATGTCCTTGGCCTCGTAGGCCAGGAAGAAGTGCAGCCTGTCGCGGAGGATCGGGCCACTGAAGGTAGCGCCGTACTGTTCTACCTTCTCCTCGTCCTTGGCGCCCCGCTCATCTTCCCCCGGCGAAGCCTCACGCCAGCCCTCGTTGGTGTGGTCCCAGAAGAAGCTGCCCGAGAAATCATTGGTGCCGGAACGGGTGGCCGCCACGATGGCGGCGCTGCTGATCTGGTCGAACTCGGCCTTGTAGTTGGAGGAGATGACCTTGTACTCGCCGATCGCCGACTGCGGGAACGGGTTGCCCTCGCTGTCGTCCTGGCCGGTGATGCCGCCCGGGGTGACGTAGTTTTTCTGGCCCACGCCGTCGATGTAGACATTGATGTTATTGGCACTCTGGGCGCCGCTGCGCAATTGCGATTCCCGACCGCTGGGTGGCGTGACGAACAACATGCCCGGCACGGTATCGGCGAAGGCCAGAAAGTTGCGTGAGTTCTGCGGCAGCATTTCGATCTGCTGTTGCGAGACGTAGGTGGCGACCTCCGAGGTGCGCGTCTCGACCAGGCGCGTGCCGGTGACGGTCACCGTGTCGAGTTCGGTGGTGGCCTGCTGCGGCCCGGTTTCCACGACCCCTCCGACGCCCACGTCCAGGGTCGCCGTCTGGCCCACCCGGAGCGTGACCGTGCGCGAGCTGGTCTGCCCGTTCGCGGTGACGTCGACGCGGTAGGTGCCGGGCGGAAGCCCGGCGAGGCTGTAGCTGCCGTTAGCGGTGGCCTGCACGCTGCGAGCCAGGCCGGTGCCGAGATTGGTGGCGGTCACGCGCGCATCGGCGGCGGGCGCGTCATCCGCCGAGACCTGGCCCCTCAGCGTCGCGGAAGTCGACTGCGCCAGGACGGCGGGCGCGGCCATGGCCAGGCATGCGCCCAGCGCACAGCTGAGCAGCGTGCGATTACATTTGCGTACGGCGGTGTTGGACTTGTTCATCGGTTCCTCCCCAGGCACTCGGTTATCGGCAAGTCAGCAAGATCTACGTCGCGTGAAATCGTTTACATCCGCATGGAAATAAAAAGGGCTCCTTGCCGTCAGCCGCGCGTCGCCCGGCTGGATTCTCGAACCACCAGTTCCGGCACCAGCGCCGTCACGCGCCCGCCCTGATGTTCCTGCAGCAGCGCGCGCAGCGCGGCGCCGCCGAGTTCGGCGATATCCACCCGCATGGTGGTGAGGCTGGGATGCACGTAGCGCGCCAGCGGGATGTCGTCGAAGCCGGCGAGTGCAATGTCGTCGGGGACGCGCACGCCGGCCTGGCTGAAGGCGAACAGGCACCCTAGCGCCATCATGTCGTTGGCCGCGAACACCGCGTCCGGGCGCGCGTCGGCCGCCAGCAGTTCGCGTCCGGCGCGATGGCCGGAGGCCTCGTCGAAGTCGCCCGGCAGCACCCGAGGCTCGGCGCCGGGCAGCATCTCGGCCAGGGCGTCGCGGTAGCCGCGCAGGCGCTCGCGGGCGTCGAAGTTGCCGTCCGGGCCGGCGATGAAGGCGATATCGCGATGGCCGGCTTCGGCCAGGTGACGGACCATCGCCCGGGCGCCGCCGTAGCTGTCGACGCGGATCACGGGATGGTCGTCGGCATCGCCGCTGTTGATCAGCACCGCCGGCAGCGCGGGCGCGAGGCTGCGCTCGAGGAAGCCGCGCTCGCCGACGAATGGCGACATCACCAGAAGCCCGTCCACCCGGCCGCGCATGGCACGCAACGCGGCGCCCTGCGCGGCCGGATCGCCGTGGTAGCTGGAGACCAGCAGGTGCAGCCCGCGCTCGCGGGCGACCAGGTCGATGCCGCGCATCAGCTCGGAGAAGAACTCCCCGTACAGGTCCGGCAGCACCACGCCGATGGTCTGGGTGCGGCGGCTGCTCAGGCTGCGGGCGGCGTGGTGCGGGCTGTAGCGCAAACGGTCGGCGACGCCGAGCACACGCTGGCGGACCTCCTCGGCCACGTTGTCGTGCCCGTTGAGCGCCCGCGAGACGGTGGCTACGGAAACGTTGGCTTCGCGTGCGACATCTTTGATCGTGACGCTCACCCGCCCTCCAAGGCTACGTCGGTCTGCGCCGGACTGTAATCGTTTCCACAGCCGGTTTCATGTTGCAGGACAGCATGGATATGCAGGGAACGATGACCGACTCGTGGCGCGGCCGCAAGGAGAGGCGCACGGCATCACGACAGCACGTACGCCATCCCTTATAGGCATGCGACGCCGCCAGGCAGGCTTCTCCGTTGCGGCGAGACTAGGGGTTATTCACTGACACCGCCCGTGGCGACGGGACATCCCTCACTGCGGCGGAAAGGACTGCCTGGCGCGGTCCTTCACCAGCCGGAACCCGACATGGAACAACGCCGTGTCCGGCGTGGAATGGCTGCGCGCCGAGACGCGGTAGCCGTGGCAGTAGCTGACGTGGCAGAGGAACGAGCCGCCGCGCTGGACCTTCTCGCTGGTGGCGTCGGGCGTGAACGGCCGGTCGCGCTCGGCGTAGGGGCGGAACCAGTCGGCGGTCCACTCCCAGACGTTGCCGCCCATGTCGGTCAGGCCCAGCTCGGTGGCGCCGTAGGCGCCGACCGGCGAGGTGAACAGATGCCCGTCCTCGCCGGTGTTGCCGCCGGGGAACGGGCCCTGCCAGGTGTTCGCGCGATGTTCGCCGTCCTCGACCAGCGCGTCGCCCCAGGCATAGGGGCCGTCCGCGTTGCGCGCGTTGCGGGCGGCGTGTTCCCACTCGATCTCGGTCGGCAGCCGCTTGCCGGCCCACTTCGCGTAGGCGACGGCGTCGTTCCACGACACCTGGGTGACGGGATGGTCGTCGGGCGCCGGCGGCGCCTCCGGTCCCATCGGCCGGCGCCAGTCGGCACCGGGCAGCAGCTGCCAGCCGCCGGTATCCGGGTCGTACACGGCGGCGTCGCCCAGGCGCTCGGCCTCGGTCACGTGGCCGGTCGCCTCGACGAACGCCCGGAACTGGCCCACCGTCACCGGGTGGACGTCCATGAAGAACGGTGCGACCTGGGCCTCGAACACCGGCCGCTCGGCCGGCGTGCCGTCCTCGGCACCGATGCGCGTCGCTCCGCCGGGCACGTAGACCATGCCTTCCGGCGCGGCGACATCGTCGGCCGGCGTGGACGCCGCGTCCGGCGCGCATGCGGTGGCCAGCCAGCCGGCCAGGAACGCCGCCGCCGCAACCGCGGCCGGCATCGGCAGCCTCCGCGGACCGCGGCTTCCGCCCGTGGCGCCCGATCGATCGCGGTGGAGTCCCTGCATCATTCCGGCCTCCGCTGATCGGCCCGCCACTTGCCCGCGCGCTTCAGCGGGATGCGCATGCCGTCGGTCTCCTGCAGCAGGTCCCACATGCGGTCCTTCATCGCGGCCGCGCGCGCCTGGTGGGCCGGATCGCGGATCAGGTTGGTGCGCTCCTCCGGATCGGCCCCGAGGTCGTACAGCTCGTCGCTGTCCCAGACGCCGTGGTAGTAGACGTACTTGTAGCGCTGGTCGCGCAGCGCGAGCACGGTCGGTGTGTGCGGGAACGCGTCCTCCCAGTAGTACTCGTACAGCATCTCCAGCGGCCAGTCGACCTGCTCGCCACGCAGCAGCGGCAGCACCGAGCGTCCGTCCATCGCCACCGGCGAGCGGGCGTTCGCCAGTTCCAGGACGGTCGGCGCGATGTCGATGTTGCGCACCATCGGCGCGATGGTCGATCCGGGCTCGATGAAACCCGGCGCCCAGGCGAGCATCGGCACCCGCATCGACTCCTCGTACGCGTTGCGCTTGTCGATCAGGCCGTGTTCGCCGAGCAGGAAGCCGTTGTCGCCCATGTAGACCACCAGGGTCGAGTCCGCCAGGCCCGCCTCCTCCAGGTAATCGAGCACCTGGCCGACGCTCTCGTCCAGCGCCAGCAGGGTTTCCGTGTAGGCGCGGTAGAACCCGTCGAACTCCATGTCGCCGTGGTACATGTAATCGACGCCGTGCCAGCTGTTGCGCTGCGCGCGCACCCAGTCGGGCTTGCCGCGGTTCTCGCTTGCCGCCATGGTCGGCGGATACGGGATCGGCTGGTCCTTGTAGCGGCCCCGGTGCCTCGGCGCAGGCGAGAACTCCGCGTGCACCGCCTTGTGCGACAAGTACAGGAAGAATGGCGTGTCCGGCTCCCGCGCCTGGTGCTGCTTCAGCCAGCCAAGCGCATGTTCGGTCAGCAGGTCGGTGGTGTAGCCCTGCTCCCGCGCGCGCTTGCCGTTGACGTTCAGCACCGGATCGTAATAGGCGCCCTGCCCCTGGAAGCTGACCCAATGGTCGAAGCCCGGCTGCGGCGCGTCGTCCACCTCGCCCATGTGCCACTTGCCGACGTAGGCGGTGCGGTAGCCGGCGTCCTGCAGGAACTCCGGGAAGAAGCGCGTGCCCTCGGGAATCGGCGAGGTGTTGTCGACGATCTCGTGCCGGTGCGCGTACTGGCCGGTCAGGATCGAACCGCGGCTCGGCGAGCACAGCGAAGTGGTGACGAACGCGTTCTCGACGTGCGCGCCGCCTGCGGCCATGCGGTCGAGCGCCGGCGTCTCCAGCCATTCGGGCGCTTCGGGCATGAAGCCCATGAAGTCGTAGCGGTGGTCGTCGCTGAGGATGAAGACCACGTTGCGCGGCGGCGCCTTGTGCTGCGCGGCCGCCGGTCCCGTGGCCAGGACGAAGGCGGCGGCGAACAGCAACGCCAGCCCGTGTTCGATCGCGGAATGTCTCATCGTGCCGTCACCTCCACTGCCCTCCACGGTTCGACGGTTCGAAGCCGGAATGTAATCGTTTTCAGCGTCGAATGCAGGCCACCGCGGAACGGATCACGGAATCATGCGAGCGAGACATCACCGGACCTTGGCGTATTCCGGTGGTTTCGCCACCGGATTCAATGGCTTGCGCCTCGAGTGAGAGGCGGCCAGGTGTGCCGACCGGCTATTCCGGGTCCGTCGGCGCCAGCGCCCGGATCTGCAATGCATGGATGTCGGTGGTCATCAGCTCGCCCAGCGCGGCGTAGACCGCGCGGTGGCGCTGGATCGGCGCCATGCCGGCGAAGGCGGCGCTGACGATCTCGACGTGGAAGTGCCCGCGCCCGTCCTGTGCGCCGACGTGGCCCGCATGGCGATGGCTGTCGTCGCGGATCTCGAGCCGCTCGGGCGCGAACGCCGCGTCGAGCGCGGCGCGGATGGCGGGCACGCGCTGCTCGCGCGGCAGCGAGCCGGCCGGGCCGCTCACGGCAGCACCGGCCGGAACGGGCGCACGTCGACCCGGGCGTAGACGCCGGCCTCGACGTAGGGATCGGCGTCGGCCCACTCGCGGGCCTCGTCGAGCGAGGCGAACTCCGCGATCACGATGCTGCCGCTGAAGCCGGCCGGGCCCGGGTCCTCGGCGTCGGTGCGCGGGCAAGGCCCGGCCAGCAGCAGCCGTCCGGCATAGCGCAGCGCCTCCAGCCGCGCCAGGTGCCGCGTCCGGGCCTGCCGGCGCAGCGCCAGCACGTCGTCGCCGTCATGGCCTTCGATCGCATACCACATGCCCGTGCGCCCTCGATCCGGAAAGGATGAATTGTAGCGGTCGCGCGGTGCCCGGCCGCTGGACAGCCGCCGGGCGAGCCCGTACCCTAACTGGCAGTTACAGGCCGGAATGCAGCGGCCGTCGACGCAGACGCCCGAATCGCTGCCCCCGCCCGGCCCGCCGATGCCCTTTCCGCCGTCATCGCCGCAAAACCCAGCGGCGGCCGTCGCATGTGGTATCCGGCCGATGTCGTGATGGCCCCGATCCGGGAATACGGAACGGACGCAGCGCCCCCCGGCACCGTGGACAGGCAAGATCCGGCACGCGAGGTCGCGCGCCATCCGCAATTCCTGCAGGCCCGGAGGGGGCCGCACCGCGAATGATAGAACCCATATCCGACGCTCCCGACGCCATGCCCGTTGCGGAAGACGCCCAGCCGATGCCGCCGCACCCGCAGCAGCAGGAAATGCCGCTGGCAGTCGTACATGGGCAGCCGGTGCTGCAGATCCCGCAGGACCTGTACATCCCGCCGGATGCGCTGGAAATCATCCTCGAGGCCTTCGAAGGCCCGCTGGACCTGCTGCTGTACCTGATCCGCCGCCAGAACCTCGACATCCTCGACATCCCGGTCGCCGAGATCACCCGCCAGTACGTCGACTACATCGGGGTGATGCAGGACCTGCGTTTCGAACTGGCGGCCGAGTACCTGGTGATGGCCGCGATCCTGGCCGAGATCAAGTCGCGCATGCTGCTGCCGCGGCCGCCCAGCGAGGAAGGCGAGGAGGACGACCCGCGCGCCGAGCTGGTGCGCCGGCTGCAGGAGTACGAACGCTTCAAGCAGGCCGCCGAGGACGTCGACGCGCTGCCGCGGATGGACCGCGACACCAGCCCGGTCGCGGCCTTCCTCCCGGACCGCACCGCGGTGCGGACGCCGCCGCCGGTGGAACTGCGCGAGATGCTGCTGGCGCTGCACGACGTGCTCAAGCGCGCCGAGCTGTTCAGCGGCCACGCGATCAAGCGCGACGCCCTCAGCGTGCGCCAGCGCATGGGCGAGGTGCTGACCCGGCTGGAGGACGGCGCCTTCCACAGCTTCGAGTCGCTGTTCGAGCCGCGCGAAGGCAAGCTCGGTGTCGTGGTCACCCTGCTATCGCTGCTGGAACTGGCCAAGGAGCGCCTGCTCGAGATCGTGCAGGAACAGGCCGAACCGCCCCGCCCCGGCGAGCGGCCGCCGCTGCCGCCGATCTACGTCAAGTCGCTGGCCACGCGCGACAGCGGCGCCGGCGATACGGTCGAGCTGTCCAGCGAGTTCGACGACGAAGACGACGACACCGGCCCGCGATCCGCGGACGCGCCCTGACCGGATCGCGGCGCGACGACGCGGCGAAGGACATCCGGCGGATGGCGTCACTGCCATGACACCCACGACAAGAACCCGTGCCTGACGAGTTTCCATGGACCAACAACTGATCAACCGCATCGTCGAGGCCGCCCTGCTGGCGTCCAGCCAGCCGCTCACCCTGGTGCAGCTGCGCGGCCTGTTCCCGCTCGACCAGCCGGCCCCGGAAGGCGGCGTCGAGAAGGCCCTGGAGGCTTTGGAGGCCGATTGCGCCGAACGCGGCATCGAGCTGGTGGAGGTCGCCTCCGGCTGGCGATACCAGGTCAAGGCCGAGGTGCATGCCTGGGTCGCGCGCCTGTGGACCGAGCGCCAGACCAAGTACACCCGCGCCACGCTGGAGACCCTGGCCTTGATCGCCTACCGCCAGCCGATCACCCGCGGCGAGATCGAGCAGGTGCGCGGCGTGGCCACCAACAGCAACATCATCAAGGCGCTTGAGGAGCGCGAATGGATCCGCGTGGTCGGCCATCGCGACATCCCCGGGCGCCCGGAACTGCTGGGCACCACCAAGGCCTTCCTCGACTACTTCGGGCTCAAGCGGCTCGACGAACTGCCGCCGCTGTCGGAACTGAAGGACTTCGGCGAATTGGAGCCGCAGTTCAAGTTCGATCCCGACAGCGCACCGGCCGACGGGACGCTGCCGGTCGGCGACATCGCCCCGGAGGCCGAGGGCGCGGACACGGACGACGCGAACGACACCGGGGCTTCGCCCGGCGCCGCTGCGCCCCTCGATGCCGACGCGGATGTGGCGCCCGAGGCGGCCGCCGTGCCCGGCACGCCTTCCGGCACCGATGCCGGCCTCGATGCCGAAGACGACCCCGAACACGACCCCACGGCCGCTCCCGATACCCGCGCGGCAGACCCGGCGGCCGCCGAGACCGAGACCGGCGACGAGCCGCATCTCCCCCACGACAACGACACGAACGACACCGCCCTCGCCGAAGACGGCGACAGCGAACGGAGTACACCATGAAAGAACGGCCCCAACACAACGACAAAGGCGGCAAGGACAAGGGCGGCAGCCGCAAGCTCTCGCTCAAGCGCGAGAGCGACGGCGCCACGACCGCCGCGCGCCTGGAGGAGCGCCTGCACAAGGTGCTGGCGCAGGCCGGGCTCGGTTCGCGCCGCGCACTGGAGCAGCGCATCGCCGAGGGCCTGGTCAAGGTCAACGGCGAAACCGCCCAGGTCGGCATGAGCGTGCGCAGCGGCGACCGCATCGAGATCGACGGCCGCAGCTTCGTCGCCAGCGCGCTGACCGAACCGGCACGCGTGCTGCTCTACAACAAGCCCGAAGGCGAAGTGACCACCCGCGAGGACCCCGAGGGCCGGCCGACGATCTTCGAATCCCTGCCCGTGCTCAAGGGCGCGCGCTGGATCGCCATCGGCCGCCTCGACATCAACACCACCGGCCTGCTGCTGCTGACCACGGACGGCGAACTGGCCAACGCGATGATGCATCCCTCGCACGAAGTGGAGCGCGAATACGTCTGCCGCGTGCGCGCGCCCGAGGGCGAGGACATCGTCTCGGAAAAGATCGTCGACCGCCTGCGCCGCGGCGTGGCGCTGGACGACGGCCCCGCCAAGTTCGACGAGATCGAACGCATCGGCGGCACCGATTCGCACGACTGGTTCCGGGTGCTGCTGAAGGAAGGCCGCAACCGCGAGGTACGGCGGCTGTGGGAATCACAGGGCTGCCAGGTCAGCCGCCTCAAGCGCGTGCGCTACGGCGGCATCTCGCTGCCGCAGCCGCTGCTGCGCGGGCAATCGCAGGAGCTTCCCGCCGCGCGCGTGGAAGCGTTGCGCCAGGAACTGAAACTGGAAGCCGGGCCGCCGCCGGCCCTGACCCTGCAGCCGGTCATCGGCCAGCGCAAGGCCGCCAAGTCGACCGTGCTGATCTCGCGGGAGTCGCGCGGCAATGCCTACGTCAACGGCCACGACACCGCGGACGAGGGCCGCGAACTGCGCCGCTTCGACCACGTGCGCGAGGACCGCGGCCGTGGCCGCGGACGCGGCAAGCCGCACGGTGGACTGACCGTCAGCGGCGAATCGGCCGCCAAGCAGTCGCAGAAGCCGTTCAAGCAGCGGACGCAAAAAGGACCGAAGCCATTGCCGGACGGCAACCCGGCCGCGTTCCGCAGCTGGTACGTGCCCGAGGGCGTGGACACCGGCCCGAGCGGCCATCGCAACGCCGACGGCCGCGGCCCGAAGAAGCCCCATGGCAAGAAGCGCCCGCAAGGCGCGGGGCCAGGCCCGGGGCGCGGTGGCCCGGCCGGAGCGCCGGGAAAGAAGCGCAATCCCCGTGCCGCCCGCCCCTATGGGCATCCCGACAACGCTCCCAGCTTTCCCTCCGACCACGCCACCCCGGGCGCGGGCAAGCCCGCGGGAGAGCGCCCGCGCGGTCCCCGCAGCGGCGGCAATCGCCGTCCCGGTGCCGGTCCCGGCTCACGCGGGCCGCGCGGCGGCGGCGGCAACCGCTGACTTTTCCCAGGCGGCCCCGACTCGAGTCCTGACGCAGAAGGTCTCGGCTCGAAAGCCCGCCCCGGACTCGTCCGGCGAACGCTTACGGCGCCAAAAGCGCCCTCATCCTGGGCTGCGCGCCACGTCTCCCGCAAACGGGACGTGCCCCTTTCTCCCGCAAGCGGGGGCGTGCCGCCTTCTCCGCAAGCGGGAGAAGCGGGTACCGCAGTTGCGGACCGGTTGCCCGGACGGCGCCCGCTAGGAACTGCCGAGGTGCCGGATCTCGCGGATACGGTCGAGCCAGACGTAATGGGAGACGGCCTGGTCGCCGGCATCGTCGACGCGCGCCACGGCATTGATCCCTTCCCGGCCCTGCGGGTCGCGGAAGGTCTGCACGATCGGTCGCACCGCCACCACGCCCTCGACGACGGTGCCGTCGTCCAGCGTCAGCGCGACCCACGTCTCGCCGTCGAGCTGCGCGGCCCTGGACTCGATCCGCGCGATGTCCTCCTGCCCGGTATAGACGTGCTCGGCGAACTGTCCCATTTCGTCCTCCGGTCCGGCGTTACGCGCCCGAGCGCTTGGTCAGCGATTCGATGAAGTCGATCGGCAGCGGGAACACGATCGTCGAGTTCTTGTCGCCGGCGATGTCGGTCAGCGTCGACAGGTAGCGCAGCTGGATCGCGCGCGGGTCCGCGCCCAGCAGCTTGGCCGCCTCGACCAGCTTCTCGGCGGCCTGCTGCTCGCCCTCGGCGTGGATCACCTTGGCGCGGCGCTGGCGCTCGGCCTCGGCCTGGCGCGCCATCGCCCGCACCATGGTCTCGTTGATGTCGACGTGCTTGATCTCGACGTTGGCCACCTTCACCCCCCAGGCGTCGGTGTGCTGGTCGAGGATGGTCTGGATGTCGTTGTTGAGCTTGTCGCGCTCGGACAGCAACTCGTCCAGGTCGTGTTGCCCCAGCACCGAGCGCAGCGTGGTCTGCGCGAGCTGGCTGATGGCGTCGTAGAAATGCTCGACGTTGATGATCGCCTTCTGCGGGTCGACCACGCGGAAGTACACCACCGCGTTGACCTTCACCGAGACGTTGTCGCGCGTGATCAGGTCCTGCGACGGCACGTCCATCACGATGGTGCGCAGGTCGATCCGCTCCATGGTCTGCACCACCGGGATCAGGATGATCAGGCCCGGCCCCTTGACCTTCCAGAAGCGTCCGAGCTGGAACACCACCCCGCGCTCGTACTCGCGCAGGATCTTGATCGCGCTGAACAGCGCGACCACCACGATCAGGACAACGGGAAACAGTGCGATCAGGTTCATGGCGCGGCCTCGCTCGGTTCGGAAAGTCGTTCGTCTGGTCCGTCGCCGCCGTCGAGCGGAGCGACGCGCAGCACCAGGCCGTCGATCGCCAGTACGCGCACGCGCTGTCCCGCGCGCACCGGCCCGGCGGCTTCGGCCTGCCACAGTTCGCCGCGGATGCGCACCCGCCCGCGGCCGGAAAAATCGTCGTCGGCGACCGCCTCGTGGCCGACCAGTTCCTCGCGTCCGCTGACCACCGGCCGGCGGCGCGCGCGCACCGCCAGCCACAGCACGCCCATGAAGGCCAGGCCGCTGGCGACGCCGATCGAAGCGATCAGCCGTCCCGGCACGCCGAAGCCCGGCGCGTCCTCGAACAGGACCACCGAGCCGACCATCAGCGCCGCCAGCCCGCCGATGCCGAGCGCGCCGAAGCTGGGCACCGCCAGTTCCGCGGTCATCAGCGCCACGCCGAGCACGATCAGCGCGACGCCGGCGTAGTTCACCGGCAGCACCTGCAGCGCGTACAGCCCCAGCAGCAGGCTGATGCCGCCGACCACGCCGGGGACGATCGCGCCCGGGCTGTAGCCCTCGAACAGCAATCCGTACAGCCCGACCAGCAGCAGCAGGTAGGCGACCGTGGGCTCGGTGAGCACCGACAGCAGCTTGACCCGCCAATCCGGCGTGATTTCGGTGACCGCCGCTCCGGCGACCGCGAGCGTGACCGCGCCGCCGCCGGCGAGCGCGACCTGGCGGCCGTCGGCCTGCGCCAGCAGCGCGTCGAGGTCGGCGGCGACGATCTCGACCACGCCGCGCGCGCGCGCCTGGCTGGCGGTCAGGGTGGCGGCATCGCGCACCGCCTCTTCGGCGAACTCGACGTTGCGGCCGCGCAGTTCGGCGAGGCTGCGCAGGTAGGCCACCGAATCGTTGATCGCCTTGCGCTCGGAGGCGGAGCCGGCGCCGCGCCCTCGCTCGCGCGCCGGCGCGCCCTCCTGCCGCCCGTCTTCGCCGTTCCGGGCGTCGTCCTCGCGGCCGCCGTCGCCCCGCGCCGCCTCCCCGTCTTCCGCGCCGCCCGTTGGGGCATCTCCGCCCGGCGGCGCGCCGCCCAGCGCGACCGGCGTCGCCGCGCCCAGCGCAGTGGCCGGTGCCATGGCCGCGAGATGGCTGGCGTAGACGATGTAGGTGCCGGCGCTGGCGGCGCGTGCGCCGGACGGCGCCACCCAGGCGATCACCGGCACCTCGGCCGCCAGGATCGCCTGGTTGATGTCGCGGGTGGCGGCATCCAGACCGCCCGGGGTGTCGATGCGCAAGACCAGTGCGTCCGCACCTTCCGCTGCCGCCTGCTCCAGCCCGCGCTGCACGTGGTCGCTGGTGGCCGGGCCGATCCCGCCCTTGATGTCGATCAGCAGCACGCCGCCCTCGGCAGGCGACGGGGCCTCCCGCTGCGCGGCGAGCAGCGTCGATGCCAGCCCAAGCAGCAGGAGCAGGCAGCACGCTCGTACGTTCGATGCCATGCCCATCCCCCGATGGGGCGACGCGATCCGTCCGGAAGCCCAGTAGACATCACCGCCTGTAAAGGAAGCGGCAAGGCGGAATCGGGACCGCCGAAAGCCGCGGCCAGGCATCTGGCTCCACGATACGAGCCCCGATCCCACGGCGTTTGCCACGTCGGAGCCCTGCATGTGGTGGGAGCGACGGCAGCCGCGGCAGCCCGCATCTCGCGACTGCCCGGCGGCGGCATGCCGCCGCCACTCCTACAATCACCCTGCGGCGAAGGCTTCCTGCCGACTCCGGCGTGCGCTAGCGCAGCTCGAACGCGTCGCCGTCTAGCATCGCCGGGAAGCGCTCGCGATGCGCGGCGAGCTCGTGCGCCAGCAGCGTGGTCGTGGTCACGACCTCCTCGTCGGTCGACTCGCTGACGGCATGGCCGAGGAAATCGATCACCGCGCTGTCGCCGGCGTAGTCGATGCCGTTGCCGTCGCGGCCCACGCGGTTGAGTCCGGCGACATAGCACAGGTTCTCGATCGAGCGCGCGCGCAGCAGGGTCTTCCAGGCGTAGGCACGCGCCGCCGGCCAGTTGGCGACGTAGATCTGCAGGTCGTAATCGAGCGCGCCTTCGCGCTCGACGTCGTAGCGGTTGCGCGCGAACACCGGGAAACGCAGGTCGTAGCAGACCAGCGGGCAGATGCGCCAGCCCTTCCATTCCACCGTCAGCCGATCGCGGCCGGCGCTGTAGCGCTCGTGCTCGCGCGCATAGCGGAACAGGTGGCGCTTGTCGTAGTGCCGCAGCTCGCCGTCCGGCGTGGTCCACAGCATGCGGTTGAACACGCCGGCATCGGTGCGCAGCTGCACGCTGCCGGTGACCACGGCGCCCAGCGCCGCCGCCTGCTCCCGCATCCAGGCGACGGTCGGCCCGTCCATGGTCTCGGCCTCCTCGATGGCGTCGTTGGAGAACCCGCTGGTGAAGGTCTCTGGCAGGATCACCACGTCGGTGGTGCCATGCAGCGGGCCGATGAGGTCGCCGTAATAGTCGCGGTTGCCGTCCGGGTCGCGCCAGCGGGTGGCGCCCTGGACCAGGGAAATGCGCAGATTGTTCATTGGAGAGCCGTGATTAGTGATTCGTGATCGGTGTTGGTGATCGGTGGTCGGTGATTGGTGAGCGCCGCAGGGCAAGACGTTGCTTTTGCGAATCACGAATCACCAATCACGTCAAAGCTGCCGCAGCCGCTCGATCGCGGCGTCCAGCGTCGGCGTGTCCTTGGCGAAGCACAGCCGCGCCAGGCGCTGGCCGGGCGGCGGGGTTTCGTAGAACGGCGACAGCGGGATCGCCGCCACGCCCTTTTCGCTCGTCAGCCAGCGGCAGAAGGCGGCATCGTCGAGATCGCTGACCGCGGAATAGTCGACCAGCTGGAAGTAACCGCCCGGGACCGGCAACGGCCGCAGCCGGGTGGCCAGCAACTGCTCGCGGAATCGGTCGCGCTTGGCCTGGTAGAACGCGCCCAGCTGCTCGTAGTGCTCCGGCTCGGCCTCCAGCATCGCCGCGAACGCGTGCTGGGCCGGGGCGAAGGTGCAGAACACGTTGTACTGGTGGACCTTGCGGAATTCGGCCGACAGCACCGGCGGGGCGATGCAGTAGCCCAGCTTCCAGCCGGTGCAGTGGTAGGTCTTGCCGAAGCTCGATACCACGAACGCCCGCTCGCGCAGCTCCGGATGGCGCAGCGCCGACTCGTGCCGCGCACCGTCGAAGACGATGTGCTCGTAGACCTCGTCCGAGAGCAGCCAGACACCGGTACCGCGCAGCAGGCCGGCCAGCGTGTCCATGTCCCCGGCCGACAGCATCGCGCCCGAGGGATTGTGCGGCGAGTTGATCATCAGCATGCGGGTCTTCGGCCCGATCGCCTCGCCGATGCGCTGCCAGTCCGGCGCGAACGTGCGCGGATCCAGCGGCACGTGCACCGCGCGCGCGCCGGCCAGCTCGATCGCCGGTTCGTAGCTGTCGTAGGCGGGGTCGAGCACGATCACCTCGTCGCCGGCGCGCACCACCGCCTGCACGGCATTGAATATCGCCTCGGTCGCGCCGCTGGTGACGGTGACCTCGGCGTCCGGATCGGGCCGCACGCCGTACACGCGCGCGGTCTTGGCCGCGACCGCCTGGCGCAGGGCCGGGATCCCGGTCATCGGCGCGTACTGGTTGTGGCCCGCACGCATGGCGCGGTCGAGCTCCTCCACCAGCCGCGGCGGCACCGCAAAGTCGGGAAAGCCCTGGCCGAGGTTGACCGCTCCGTGCTCGGCGGCCAGCTGCGACATCACGGCGAAGATCGTGGTGCCGACCTTCGGCAGCTTGGTATCGGGTTTCATCGGCTTTCGCTAACCTGCAGAAGGAGGAACCATCCGGAGTTTAACCGCCGCCGTGCCACCAGGCCCTGACGACGAGACACTGTCGCAACTGCAGCGCAGCTACCTCGCCGCGGTCTACCGCTGGCGGCTGCGCGGCCGGTGGCACGCGATCCGCATCGGCGAACCGGCGCCGGAGATCGAACGCGCGTTTCCGCCGGCGCGGCGCTTCGGCCTGGTGTCGGCCTGGAACCCGCATTCCGAACCGCGCGCCGAGGCGGCCAACCGCGCCGACGACGAACGCCTGCACGCCGCGATCCGCGCCGAGGGCTGGAAAGGCGTGCACGCCTTCGCCTCGGCGCCCGACCGCAGCTGGCGCGAACCGAGCTGGATCGTGCTCGACATCGACGCCCCCGACCTCGATGCGCTGGCGCGGCGCTTCGGCCAGCTCGGCACGCTGCACTGGCGGCGCGGCGAGCCGGTGCGGATGCGGATGGACGCCACGCGGCCGGCCGCGCTGCCGCCGCACCCGTACGTCGACTGGATACAATAGGGCGAGAAACGAGTGGAGAGGAGTGAGAAACGAGTGTTTTCCCGTCAAGAACGACCGAGGGAAGCGCTTGCCCTTGCTCGTTTCTCACTCCTCCCCACTCACTTCTAGCCCCCAGATGCCAGTCGCCGCTTCCGCCCCCCCGCCGCTGCTGGCCGCGCGCGGCCTGCGCTTCTCGCGCAACGACGCGGCGGTGTTCGGCCCGCTGGATTTCGCGGTCGACGCCGGCGAGGCGCTGCTGGTGCGCGGCGACAACGGCGCCGGCAAGACCACCCTGTTGCGCGTGCTGGCCGGGCTGCTGCGCGCGGACGCCGGCGCCGTGGAGGTCGAAGGCCGCCGCACCCGGACCGCCCTGCGCGCGCGCGCGATCGCCTATCTCGGGCACCTGCCGGCGTTCAAGGCCGACCTGAGCGCCCTGGAGAACCTGGACTTCCTGTGCGGCCTGCACGGCCGCCGCCAGGAGCGGCGGCCGGAGCAGGCGCTCGCCGTCGTCGGCCTGGCCGGCTACGAGGACACCCTGGCGCGGCAACTCTCGGCCGGGCAGAAGAAGCGCCTGTCGCTGGCGCGGCTGTGGCTGTCGCCGATGCCGCTGTGGCTGCTGGACGAGCCCTACGCCAACCTCGACCTGGAGGGCATCGAGCTGGTCAACCGCCTGGTGCGGGCGCACCTGCAGGCGGGCGGCGCGGCCCTGGTCACCACCCACGGCGCCTACGCGGCGCCGCCGGTGCGGACACAGGAACTGGTGCTGGGGAATCCGCAATGATGCACGGCCCGGACGCTTCAGCTTCCCCCTTTGAAAAAGGGGGATTGAGGGGGATTTGCTCCGGCATCCGCCTTGGCCGGGCGCCGCGCAAATCCCCCCTGCCCCCCTTTTCCAAAGGGGGGAGAGCAACGATCCAGGCGGGCGACACGGATCGTCCCCGCGGAGACGGCGCATGAACGGCCAAGTGCTCCCCGGACTGTTCGGCACCGCCGCCGCGCTGGCCGCGCGCGACCTGCGCCTGCTCTGGCGCCGCCGCGGCGACGCACTGCAACCGGCGCTGTTCGCCCTGCTGGTGATCGTGCTGTTCGCGCTGGCGCTGGGCGGCGACGCCGATACCCTGTCCGGGGTGGCCGCCGGGGTGCTGTGGGTCGCGGTGCTGCTGTCGGGCCTGCTGGCGCTGGACACGCTGTTCCGCGGCGATGCCGAGGACGGCAGCCTGGAACAGTGGATGCTGGCGCCGGTGCCGCTGGCCTGGCTGGTGCTGGTGCGGACCTTTCTGCACTGGGCCACCACCGCGCTGCCGCTGCTGCTGGCCACGCCGCTGCTGGCGGAACTGCTGCAGCTGCCGCGGGCGCAGCTGCCGGCGCTGCTGGCGGGGCTGGCGCTGGGCACGCCGCTGCTCAGCCTGCTCGGCGCCGTGGTGGCCGCGTTAACCGTCGGCATGCGCCGCTCCGGTATCCTGTTGGCCCTGCTGGCGTTGCCGCTGTACGTGCCGGTGCTGGTGTTCGGCGCCGGCAGCGTCGCGCTCGCCGCGCAGGGACAGGACCCCGGCGGCGGCCTGCTGATGCTCGCCGCCGGCCTCGCGCTGGCGCTGGTGCTGGCGCCGGCAGCCGCCGCGGCGGCGATCCGGATCGCCCTCAACTGACCCTAATCTCCCCGTCCGCCCCGGCGGGGAACAGAAACGAATGAATCCCATCCTTCGCTGGTTCCACCAACTCGGCTCGCCGCCGACCTTCGACCGCTTCGCCGCGCGCTGGGCGCCGTGGGGCCATGGGCTGGGGCTGCTGATCCTGGCCTGGGGCGCCTACGGCGCGCTGTTCGTGGTGCCGGCCGACTACCAGCAGGGCGACAGCTTCCGCATCCTCTACATCCACGTCCCGAGCGCCTGGATGAGCCTGATGGTCTACGCGCTGATGGCGCTGTACGCGGCGATCGCCCTGGTCTGGCGGATCAAGCTGTGCGAGATCCTGGCGATGGCCTGCGCGCCGATCGGCGCCGCCTTCACCGTGATCACCCTGGCCACCGGCAGCATCTGGGGCAAGCCGATGTGGGGCACCTGGTGGGACTGGGACCCGCGCCTGACCACCGAGCTGATCCTGCTGTTCCTGTACCTGGGCGTGATCGGCCTGTACGGCGCCATCGACGATCGCCGCGCCGCTGCGCGCGCCGCCGGCCTGCTGGCGATCGTCGGCGTGGCGCTGCTGCCGGTGATCCGCTACTCGGTGGTGTGGTGGAACTCGCTGCACCAGGGCCAGACCATCCGCGTGATCGGCGAGTCGTCGATGGACGCCAGCATGCTGCCGCCGTTGATCTGGATGCTGATCGGCACCAAGCTGTGGTTCGTCGGCTCGCTGCTGGCGCGCGCGCGCGCCGACAACCTGCAGCGCGAAGCCGGCAAGGACTGGGTGCGCAAGCTGGCGGAGGCGACGCGATGACCTACGGAAGCTACGTGCTGGCCGCCTATCTCGTGTTCGTGGTCGTGCTGCTGTGGGATTTCGTCGCCCCGCGCATCCGTACCCGCCAATTGCTGCGCGCGGTGAAGCTGCTGGCCGCGCGGCGCGCGGCCGCCGCGCAGTCCCAGGACCCGTCCCGATGAATCCGATCCGCCGCCGCCGTCTCTGGTTCGTGGTCGCCCTGGTCGCCGCCGCCGCGCTGGCGACGGCCCTGGTCGCGCTCGCCCTGCAGCGCAACGTCGCCTACCTGTACACGCCCGCCGAGATCCTCGACGGCCGCGCCGGGGAACCGGTCGCCTCGGGCGAGGCGCGGTTCCGCCTCGGCGGCATGGTCGCGGACGGCTCGTTCCACCGCGAGAGCGGCTCGATGCAGGCGAGCTTCCGGGTCACCGACGGCGATGCCGAACTGCCGGTGGTCTACACCGGCATCCTGCCGGACCTGTTCCGCGAGAACCAGGCGGTGGTCGCCACCGGGCGCATGCGGGACGGCACCTTCGTCGCCGAGCAGGTGCTGGCCAAGCACGACGAGACCTACGTGCCCAAGGAAGTCGCCGACAAGATGGGCCTGGCGCACGAGAAGCACGGGGTCGAGACGCCATCGGCGGAGGCTGAACTTTGAGCAGTCGCTTCGCTTTCTCCCCCTTTGAAAAAGGGGGATGCGGGGGGGCGAAAGCCGATGCTTGCAAGCCGCAGGCTTGCGGCGGCTTGAGCGCTCCCGCGCGTTGCGCGGGGGCCGGGAATCGCGTAGCGATTTGCTCTGGCAGTCGCCTTGGCCTGGCACCGCGCAAATCCCCCCTGCCCCTCTTTTTCAAAGGGGGGAAAGCAACGACCCAGGCGAGCGATATCGGTCGTCCCCGCAAAGACAAGGTTCCAGCCTCCCCCTTTGAAAAAGGGGGATTGAGGGGGATTTGCTCTTGCCGTAGCTCGGCTGGGCGCCGAGCAAATCCCCCCTGCCCCCCTTTTTCAAAGGGGGGAAAGCTCCCCCTTGCAAGCGTCCGCGAGGTGAGCGGCGATGCTGCCTGAACTCGGCCAGGTCGCGCTGCTGCTGGCATTGCTGGCCGCGGCCCTGCAGACCGCGCTGCCGCTGCTCGGCGCGCGGCGCGGCATCGGCGCGTGGATGGCGGTCGCGCGGCCGGCGGCGTGGGCGCAGCTGGGGCTGGTGGCCCTGGCGTTCGCGGCGCTCACCTACGCCTTCGTGACCCAGGACTTCTCGGTGCGCTACGTCGCCGAGAACTCCAATTCGCTGCTGCCGGTGGTGTACCGCTACACCGCGGTGTGGGGCAACCACGAGGGTTCGCTGCTGTTCTGGGTCCTGGTGATCGCGGCCTGGAACGGCGCGGTGGCGTGCTTCTCGCGCTCGCTGCCGCCGCAGGTCGTCGCGCGGGTGCTCGGCGTGATGGGTGCGGTGTCGCTCGGCTTCCTCGCCTTCCTGGTCTTCACCAGCAACCCGTTCGAACGCCTGCTGCCGGCCGCCATCGAGGGTCGCGACCTCAACCCGCTGCTGCAGGACCCGGGGATGATCATCCATCCGCCGATGCTGTACGTCGGCTATGCCGGGTTCGTGGTGCCGTTCGCGTTCGCGATCGCCGCGCTGCTGGACGGCAGGGTCGATGCGCGCTGGCTGCGCTGGACGCGGCCCTGGACCAACGTCGCCTGGGGGTTCCTCACCATCGGCATCGCCCTGGGCAGCTGGTGGGCGTACTACGAGCTCGGCTGGGGCGGCTGGTGGTTCTGGGACCCGGTGGAGAACGCCAGCTTCATGCCGTGGCTGGCCGGCGCCGCGCTGCTGCACTCGCAGGCGGTCACCGAGAAGCGCGGCAGCTTCCGCGGCTGGACCCTGCTGCTGGCGATCGCGACGTTCTCGCTGTCGCTGCTGGGTGCGTTCCTGGTGCGCTCCGGGGTGCTGACCAGCGTGCACAGCTTCGCCGCCGACCCGGCGCGCGGGCTGTTCATCCTGGTGTTCCTGGGCATCATCGTCGGTGGATCGTTGCTGCTGTATGCGCTGCGCGCGCCGTCGGGCGAGGACGGCAAGCCGTTCGCCGCCGGCTCGCGCGAGACCCTGCTGCTGCTCAACAACCTGCTGCTGCTGGCGGCCTGCGCGATGGTGCTGCTGGGCACGCTGTATCCGCTGCTGGCCGACGCCCTGGACCTGGGCAAGATCTCGGTCGGGCCGCCCTACTTCGGGCTGCTGTTCCTGGTGCTGATGACGCCGCTGGTGCTGCTGCTGCCGTTCGGCCCGCTGACCCGCTGGCAGCGCGAGGAGGTCTCGCGGCCGCTGGCGATGCTGGCGCCGTGGTTCGCGCTCGCGCTGATCGGCGGTGCGGTCGCGTTCTTCCTGGCGCCGCAGGGGCCGTGGAAGGTCGCCGCCGGCGTCGCCGGCGCGCTGTGGGTCGGCGCCGGCACGCTGCGCTTCGTGTGGACGCGGTTCAAGGCCAACGGCAGCCGCTTCACCGCGGAAATGCTGGGCATGAGCCTGGCGCACTTCGGCATCGCCGTGTTCCTGGCCGGTGCGCTGCTGGTCGAAGCCATGAACGTGCAGCGCGAGGTGGCGCTCAGGCCCGGCGAGACGCTCGAGATCGGCAGCCACGGTTTCCGCCTGGAGGGCGTCGAACACCTGCAGGGCGCCAACTACACCGCCGAGCGGGGCAGCATCCGGCTGCTGCGCGACGGCCGCGAGGTGGCGGTGCTGCACCCGGAGAAGCGCCATTACGCCAGCGGCGGCCAAGTGATGACCGAGGCCGCGATCCGGCCCGGCCCGTTCGGCGATGTCTTCGTCGCCCTCGGCGAGCCGCTGGGCGGCGATGCCTGGGCCGTGCGCGCCCACCTCAAGCCGTTCGTGCGCTGGATCTGGGCCGGTGCCGCGTTGATGGCGCTGGGCGGTTTCGTCGCCGCGACCGATCGCCGGTTTCGCCGCCGTCCCGACCAGGCCGCGGCAACATGACGCGCCCCGTACCCCCGCCCGTAGGAGCGCACCGCAGGGGCGCGACCGCGCAGCCGAATGCGCGTGTTCGCGCCCCTGCGGTGCGCTCCTACGGGAAGGAGATCGAGAGATGACGGATTCTTCGTCCCGCCGCCGCCTGCGCTGGCTGCCGCTGGTCGTGTTCGGCGCCATCGTCGCGCTGCTCGCCGTCGGCGTCTGGCTCAGCCGCGATCCCGACCGCAACGCCCTGCCCTCGCCGCTGATCGGCAAGCCGGCGCCTGCATTCGAATTGCCGGTGCTGCACGAACCCGGCCGCCTGGCGTCGTCGGAACAGCTGCGCGGCGCGCCCTACGTGCTCAACGTCTGGGGCAGCTGGTGCCCTGGCTGTCGCGAAGAGCACGGCGTGCTGACGCGTTTCGCGGAAACGCGGCGCGTGCGCGTGGTCGGCTACAACTGGAAGGACGAGCGCGCCGATGCACTGCGCTGGCTCGAGCAGTTCGGGAACCCCTACTGGATGGTGCTGGTGGACTACGAGGGCCACAGCGCCATCGAATGGGGCATCTACGGCGCGCCGGAGACCTTCCTTGTCGACGCCGACGGCATCGTGCGCTGGAAGCACGTGGGCCCGATGACCGACGACGACGTGCGCGGGAAGCTGGTGCCCGCCCTGGAGCAGCTGGAGCGGCCATGAACGACGTCCCCGCATCCACCGTAGAGCGAAACTTGCTCCGCTGCTCCGCGCTCCGGAGCCGAAAAGCTGCGGAGCGAGCTCCGCTCCACGGTGCGGGGCGGGCGCGGGAGGCGACACGGGCGCTGCTGCTCGCGTTGCTGCTGGCCCTGCTCCCGTCCGCCGCGCACGCGCAGGCGGCGCAGGATCCGACGCCGCTGCAGTTCCACGACCGCGCCGAGGAACGGCGCTTCCGCGCGCTCGTCGCCGAGCTGCGCTGCGTGATGTGCCAGAACCAGTCGCTGGCCGATTCCAACGCCCAGATCGCGCACGACCTGCGCCGCGAGGTGCTGGCGCTGATGCGCCGCGGCCTGGACGACGAGCAGGTGCGCCAGCACCTGGTCGAGCGCTACGGCGAGTTCGTGCTGTACCGGCCGCGCGTCGGCGCCGGCACCTGGCTGTTGTGGTTCGGCCCGGCATTGCTGCTGCTGGCGGGCGGCGTGGTCATCATGCGGCTCGTGCGCCGCCGCCGCGGCGCGACGGCAGTCCCCGAAGACGATCGGCAGGAGTGGTGATGTCCGTGTTCCTCGCCTTGTCGGTCGTCGTCGCCGTCGCCGTCGCCGCGGTCGTCGCCTGGCCCCTGCGCACGCAATCGCGGCGGCTGGCGATCGCGGTGGTCGTCGCGATGCCGGTGCTGGCCCTGTGCCTGTACGCCCTGGTCGGCACGCCGGCCGGGCTCGACCCGGCCGAGCGCCAGGCGCCGCGCACGCTGGCCGATGCCGTCGCGCGGCTCGAGGCCGAACTGGCGCGCGATCCGCGCCAGGGCGAAGGCTGGCGCCTGCTCGGCCGCGCCTATCGCGAGGAGGGGCGCCTGGACGACGCCCGCGACGCGTTCGCACGGGCGGCGAAACTCGCGCCGGAGGACGTCGGCGCGCAACTCGAGTACGCCGAGTCGCGCGCCCAGGCCGATCCGCAGCGGCGCTTCGATGCCGAGGCGATGGCGCTCCTGCAGCGGGTGCTGGCGCTGGATCCGTCCCAGGAACGCGCACGCCTCTTCCTCGGCATCGCACAACGCCAGGCCGGGCAGGACGCGGAAGCCGCGGCGACCTGGGAACCCCTGCTGGCGACGCTCGGGCCCGAGGCGGCCGCCGGACTGCGCGAGCAGATCGATGCCGCGCGCGAAGCCGCCGGGTTGCCGCCGCTGCCGCAGGCGGACGCGGCGGCGGCGGACGATTCGCCCGCCGCCGGCGCGCATGCCGTGCGCGTGCGCGTGGCGCTGGACCCGGACTTCGCCGCGCGCGTGCGCCTCGACCCCGAGGCTAGCGTGTTCGTGATCGCCCGCGTCCCGGGCGGGCCGCCGATGCCGGTCGCGGTGCAGAAGCACCGCCTGGCCGAACTGCCGCTCGAGATCACCCTCGACGACGGCGACAGCCCGATGCCGACGCAGACGCTGTCGGCGCTGCCGGAAGTCGAGCTGCTCGCGCGCATTTCCGCCAGCGGCAACGCCATGCCGCAGGAGGGCGACATCGCCTCCGAGCCGGTGCGCATCGCCCTGCCCGCGCGGCAACCCGTCGAACTGATCCTGGGCACCTCGCCGTAGGAGCGCACCGAAGGGGCGCTCCTACGGATGCGGCACGTCCTTTGCCGCAGGAGCGCCCAACAGGACGGCGAAGGAGACCGCGCACTCCCGTTAAACTCCCCGCATGACCGAATTCATCCCGCCCGGCAGCCGCTTCCTCGATCTCCCCTCGCCGCTGCCGATGAAGCGCGGCGGCGTGCTGCACGGCACGCGCATCGCCTACGAGACCTGGGGCGAACTCGATGCCGCCGGCGGCAACGCGATCCTGATCCTCACCGGGCTGTCGCCCGACGCGCACGCCGCCGCCCGCGACGACGACCCCGCGCCCGGCTGGTGGCAGGCGATGCTCGGCCCGGGCAAGCCGATCGACACCGACCGCTGGTACGTGGTCTGCGTCAACTCGCTCGGCAGCTGCAAGGGCTCCACCGGACCGGCGTCGCCGCATCCCGACGACGGCCGGCCGTGGCGGCTGCGCTTTCCCGACCTGTCGATCGAGGACGTCGCCGACACCGCGGCGCTGGTGGTGCGCGCGCTCGGGATCGAGCGCCTGGCCTGCGTGATCGGCAACTCGATGGGCGGCATGAGCGCGCTGTCGCTGCTGCTGCGGCACCCGCGGCTGGCCCGCAGCCACATCAACATCTCCGGCGCCGCGCGCGCGTTGCCGTTCTCGATCGCGATCCGCTCGCTGCAGCGCGAGGCGATCCGCCTGGACCCGAACTGGAACGACGGCGATTACGACGACGCCACCTATCCCGGGGCACGTTATCCGGAATCGGGCATGCGCATGGCGCGCAAGCTGGGCGTGATCACCTACCGGTCGGCGCTGGAATGGGACGGCCGCTTCGGCCGCGTGCGGCTGGACTCGGACCGCCGCGACGACGAGGATCCGTTCGGGCTCGAGTTCGAGGTCGAGAGCTACCTGGAGGCGCACGCGCGGCGCTTCGTGCGCCGGTTCGACCCCAACAGCTACCTCTACCTGAGCCGCTCGATGGACTGGTTCGACATCGGCGAGCCGGTCGGCGGCGACACCGATGCCGGCCTGGCACGCATCGAGGTGGAGAAGGCGCTCGCGATCGGCGTCGAGACCGACATCCTGTTCCCGCTGCAGCAACAGCGGCAGATCGCCGAGGGGCTGCGCGCCGGCGGCACCGATGCGCGGTTCCTGCCGCTGCCCTCGCCGCAGGGGCACGACGCCTTCCTGGTCGACATCGACCGCTTCGGGCCGGCCGTCGCCGGATTCCTCGCGGGGCTCTGACGCTCGGTCGCGACCGGCGTGGGAGCGACGGAAGTCGCGACTGCGATGTTTCCGCATCGGTTGGGCCTCATGGACCCATGTCGTTTCTCCGTCCACCACGCGATGCCGCTTCGCCTGTCGCGACTTCCGTCGCTCCCACAAGGCAAGGAGAAGCGCGACTGCGCTTGTGGAATGTGGCGGCGGGCCCTCTCAGCCGAACTGCCGTTGCCGCACGGCCTCGAACAGCACCACGCCGGTGGCGACCGAGACGTTCAGGCTCTCGAAGCCGCCCGGCATCGGGATCGCGGCCAGCCCGTCGCAATGCTCGCGCGTCAGGCGGCGCAGGCCTTCGGCCTCGCCGCCCAGCACCAGGGCGACGTTGCCGCGCAGGTCCAGGCCGTACAGCGAGGTCTCGGCCTCGCCCGCCAGCCCGTAGATCCAGACGCCGAGCTTCTGCAGTTCGCGCAGTACCCGTGCCAGGTTGCTCGCGCGCACCACCGGCACGGTGTCGGCGGCGCCCGCCGAGGTCTTGCGCACGGTGGCGTTGACCTGCACGGCCTTGTCCTTGGGGATGACCACGGCGGTGGCGCCGGCCGCCGCCGCGCTGCGCAGGCAGGCGCCGAGGTTGTGCGGATCCTGCACGCCGTCCAGCACCAGCACCAGCGCCCGGCCCGCCGCCGCCTCGACCAGCGCCGGCAGTTCGCGCTCGTCCCAGGTCTTCGCCGCGGCGTAGCGCGCCGCCGCGCCCTGGTGGCGCAGGCCACCGGCGACGCCGTCGAGCGCCTGCTGGGCCACGCGGCGCACGTCGATGTCCTTGCGCCGGGCCTCGACCTCGATCGCGGACAGCCGCGGGTTCTTTCCTCCGGCTTCCAGCAACACCTCGCGCACGTGCTCCGCGTCGTGCTCGATCGCGGCGGAAACGGCGTTGATGCCGGCGATCCAGTGGTGGTCCTTGCTCATGTGCCTCTGTCCCGGGATCCGGCGCGTATTGTCGCCGATGTAACGGCACGCCGCCGGCCACGCAACGCGGCCGCCGGAGCCGACCCGTAGAGCCGAGCTTGCTCGGCTGCTCTCGGCCCCGGAGCCGACACAAGGGCAGCGGAGCAAGCTCCGCTCTACGAAAGCGAGGACGAAGCCGTTCTCGCAGAAGCCGGCCGGTCGCTCCCGGTCCCGCTCAGTACTTGCGTTTGGGACGCTTCGCCGGCTTGCCGCGCGACGGCGGCGCCGTCGGCACGGGCTCGTCCGCCTCGACCAGGCCGAAGTCGATCTTGCGCTCCTCCAGGCTGGCCTTGAGCACCCGCACCCGCGCGCGGTCGCCGAGGCGGAACTCGCGGCCGCGGCGCTCGCCGGTCAGGGTCTTGCGGATCGGGTCGAAGTGATAGAAATCGTGCGGCAGCTGGGTGACGTGGATCAGGCCGTTGACCTTGGACTGGTCGAGCTCGATGAACAGCCCGAAGCTGGTCACGCCGCTGACCACGCCGTCGAACTCGCCGCCGACGTGCTGCTCCATCCAGGCCGCCCGGTAGCGCTCGTCCACCTCGCGCTCGGCCTCGTCGGCGCGGCGCCCGCGCTCGGAGCACTGCAGCGACAGCGCCGCCATGTCGCGGGCGGAATAGCGGAACGCCTGCGGCGGCTTGCCCAGCAGCGCGTGTTTGATCGCGCGGTGCACCAGCAGGTCCGGATAGCGTCGGATCGGCGAGGTGAAGTGCGCGTACGCCTCCAGCGCCAGGCCGAAGTGGCCGATGTTCTCGGGCGCGTACACCGCCAGGCTCTGGCTGCGCAGCAGCACCGATTCGATCAGCGGCCCGTCCGGACGCTCGCGCACCTTGGCCAGCAGGTTGGTGAAATCCTTCGGCCGCACCCGGCTCCAGGGCGGCATGCGCAGCTGGAACTCCTTCAGGAATTCCAGCAGGTCGGCGTACTTCGACTCGGGCGGCTTGTCGTGCACGCGGAACGGCGCCGGCACCTCCGTCTCCAGCAGGAACTTCGCCGCCTCGACGTTGGCCGCGATCATGCATTCCTCGATCAGCTTGTGCGCGTCGTTGCGCGGCAGCATGCCGGCCTGCACCACCTCGCCGCGGTTGTCGAGCACGAACCGCACTTCCGAGGTCTCGAATTCGATCGCCCCGCGCCTGGCCCTTGCCTTCGCCAGCACCTGGTAGAGCTGGTGCAGGCGCCGCACCTGCGGCATCAGCGCGCCGACCTGGGCCTGGGCCTCGGCGTCGTCCTCGCCGATCGCCTTCCACACCTGGGTATAGGTCAGGCGTGCGTGCGAATGCATCACCGCCTCGTAGAACTTCGACGAGCGCACGGTGCCGTCGCGGGCGACCCGCATGTCGCAGACGAAGCACAGGCGGTCGAGCGCCGGGCGCAGCGAGCAGATGCCGTTGGACAAGGTCTCGGGCAGCATCGGCACCACGAAGCCGGGGAAATAGACGCTGGTCGCGCGCAGCTGCGCCTCGTCGTCGAGCGCGCTCTCGGGGCGCACGTAATGGGAGACGTCGGCGATCGCCACGATCAGGCGGAAGCCGTCGCGGTCCGGTTCGCACCAGACCGCGTCGTCGAAGTCCTTGGCGTCCTCGCCGTCGATGGTGACCAGCGGCAGCTCGCGCAGGTCGACGCGCCCGCCCGCGGACTTCAGGTCGACCGTCAGCGGCACCGACGCGGCCTCGTCCAGCACCGCCTGCGGGAACTCGTGCGGCAGCTCGTGGCCGTGGATCGCCGCCTCCACCACCAGCGACGGCGTCAAGGCGTCGCCCAGCACCGCCAGCACGCGGCCGATCGGCGGGCGCCGCACGTCGGCGGCCTGCACGATCTCGCAGACCACCAGCTGCCCGTGCTGCGCGTCGAGCCGCGACTCCGACGGGATCTGCACGTTGCGCTGGATGCGGCGGTCGTCGGGCACCACGAAGCTGATGCCGGACTCGACCGTGAAGCGGCCGATCAGGCGGTTGAGCCGCCGCTCGAGCACCTCGACGATCACGCCCTCGCGGCGGCCGCGGCGGTCGACGCCGGACACCGCGGCCATCACCCGGTCGCCGTGCATCGCCTTGCGCATCTCGTTGGGCGGCAGGAACAGGTCGTCGCCGGCGCCGGTGTCCGGGCGCAGGAACCCGAAGCCGTCGGGATTGGCGATCACGGTGCCGGGAATCAGGTCCAGCTGCGCGGCCGGCGCGTAGCCGCCGCGGCGGTTCTGCAACAGCTGGCCGTCGCGCACCATGGCGCCCAGGCGCTTGCCGAGCGCGTCGAAGCGGTCGGGTGCGGTCAGGTCGAGCCGTTGCGCCAGTTCCTCCGCGGTTTGCGGGCCGTCGGCTTCGGCCAGCAGCTGCAGGATCGCCTCGCGACTGGCGATGGGATTGGCATAGCGGTCGGCTTCGCGGTCGGCCTGCGGATCGACGAAGCCGCCGCCGCGTCCGGCCGCCGGCCTGCGCTTGCCTTGCGCGGCGTGTGCCGGCCGGGACGTGGAAGCGGCCTTCGGCTTCGCGCCGCGCGCCGCTCCGTGCTCGCCGGATCCCGCCGCCTCGGGCATCCACGGCGGCAGCTTCTTCGTCGCCTTCGCCGCCTTGCCGGTCGCGCGCCCGGGCGAGGGCGATCCGCTCGCGGGTGCCTTCTTGCCGCGGCCACCGCCGCGCTTGCTGGGAACTTTTGCCATCGCCGGGATGGTACACGTGTGCCGTTCAGCCGGGCGTGATCCTGGCGTCGTCCGATGGTGCGGGAAGCATTGACAAGCTTCGCCCTGCACCGCAACATACGCGCCCTTGACCCGCCCAGGTGGCGGAATTGGTAGACGCACTAGCTTCAGGTGCTAGCGGGGGCAACTCCGTGGAGGTTCGAGTCCTCTCCTGGGCACCATGGGTCGAGAATCAAAGGAAACCCCCGAGCGATCGGGGGTTTTGCTTTTTCGGCCCGGGAGCGCGCCACTCACGACGACAGCGCGCGCCGGTTCCGGGTCACTGTCCGTCCTGCAGCGCGCGCGCCGCCTCGAGATGCGCCGCGACGTGCTTGCACGTCTCCTCCAGATGCGTCCTCACCACGGGGTCCGACGCCGACGGATCTGTGCTATTGCCAGTGTTCCGGCCCGCAGCGGAGAGACTCAAGAGCAGCAGGAGGTCTCCTCCGCCGCCCGCTGCTCGACATTTTGCATCCCCGAGAATACAAAGCGAGACGATTGCCCCCGAAGGGCACGAGTCGAATCGGAGATGTCGTATCGGAAACCGATGGACCATCGCGATGCACGGGGGGCGGGCCGTGGTTATTGAGTCGGCAGCCGACAGCCGGGGCGGCGGCCGAAAGACGACCTCGTTGTCTTCTCGCCCTCCGAAGGCCCAGCCGAACGTACGCTGCATGCATTCGCTGCCCCTCGATTGCCCCTCTTTGTCACCGGTTCATGAGGCCATCCAATGACCCATTGATTGGACGGCTTTTCTGGATGATCCATCCAAGCATGGGCGGTTTATCGCCTGAATGAGGCCGCCTAAGCTGGAACCTCCATCGACTCGTGCAGGAGATTTTCCATGGCAGACCATTCCATCAAGGGCAAGGTGGCACTCATTGCCGGCGGCGCCAAAAACCTTGGCGGCCTGATCGCGCGCGACTTGGCCGAGCAAGGCGCCAAGGCCGTCGTGGTGCACTACAACAGCACACCTCCTCCAAGGCCGATGCCGACGCGACCGTCGCCGCGATCCAGGCGAGCGGTGCGCAAGCCGTGGCGCTGCAGGGCGACCTGACGACGGCCGGCGCCGTCGAGAAGCTGTTCGCCGATGCCATCGCCGCCGTCGGCAAGCCCGACATCGCGATCAACACCGTTGGCAAGGTGCTCAAGAAGCCGCTTGCCGAAATCAGCGAGGCCGAGTACGACGAGATGACGGCGGTCAATGCCAAGACCGCTTTCTTCTTCCTCAAGGAAGCCGGCAAGCACGTCAACGACAACGGCAAGATCTGCACGCTGGTGACCTCGCTGCTGGGCGCCTTCACCCCGTTCTATGCCGCCTATGCGGGCACCAAGGCGCCGGTGGAACACTTCACGCGCGCCGCCGCCAAAGAGTTCGGTGAGCGCGGCATCTCGGTAACGGCGGTCGGCCCGGGGCCGATGGATACGCCGTTCTTCTACCCGGCCGAAGGCGCCGATGCGGTGGCCTACCACAAGACCGCCGCCGCGCTTTCGCCGTTCAGCAAGACCGGCCTGACCGACATCGAGGACGTGGTGCCCTTCATCCGCCATCTGGTCAGCGACGGCTGGTGGATCACCGGGCAGACGATCCTCATCAACGGCGGCTACACCACGAAGTAATCCGCCGGCAGCCACGCGCGCACGGATGGCCAGGCCGTGCACAAGGCACGGCCGGCCGCCTGGTCGGGCGTGGCCGGAATCGCTGCACGGCCTCCAGCACGCCGAGGGAGATCACCATGCCGATACGAGCCCTTCGCCGTCCGCGACGGGCGCCTGATCACCGGGCAGCAGCAGTACAGCAGCGGAATCACCGCCGAACTCGTGCTGGAAGCGCGCGGCGAACTCGTTCCCGAGGTTGAATGCAGGCATGGACAAAATCGATCAATACCGCGTCTTCGTGCAGGTGGCCGAAATGGGCAGCTTCATCAAGGCCGCCCACGCGCTGGAACTGCCCCGCGCCACCGTCTCCGCCGCGATCCAGCAGCTGGAGGAAAAAATCGGCGTCCGCCTGCTGAGCCGCACGACGCGCCAGGTCCACCTGACGGCCGATGGTGCGCAGTTGCTCGAGCGCGTGCGCCCGTTGCTGGCCGACGCCGAGGACATCGAGCAGTTGTTCCAGAGCAGCCAGCGGCAAGTTGCCGGCCAGCTCAGGGTCGACGCACCCAGCCGCATTGCCCGACGCCTCATCGCGCCGGCACTGCCGGGCCTGCTGCGCCGCCACCCCCGGCTGCAGTTGCTGCTGGGATCAACCGATCGCGCCATCGACTTGGTGCAGGAAGGCGTCGACTGCGCGGTGCGCGTGGGAACCCTGCAGGACAGCAGCCTGGCGGTACGCCCGCTAGGGGCGATCGCCCTGATCAACTGCGCCAGCAAAGCCTACCTGCGCGAACACGGCGTGCCGGAGCAGCCGGGAGACCTTGCCAGCGGCCATTGGGCGGTGGGTTATGCCTCCCCGACCACGGGGCGCGAGTTGCCCTGGGAGCATCGGTCGTCCGAGGGGCGGGAGCAGACCAGCAACATGCCCAGCCGGGTGGTCGTCAACAATGCCGAGAGCTACATCGCCTGCTGCCGTGCCGGGCTCGGCCTGATCCAGATACCGCGCTTCGACGTGAAGCATCTGTTGGACAGCGGCGAACTGGTCGAGGTCATGCCCACGTTCCGTGCCGCGCCCATGCCGGTGTCGCTGCTGTATCCGCACCGGCGCCAGAGAACGCGCCGGCTGGGCGTGTTCATTGAGTGGTTCGAGGAACTGATGGGGGCGCATCTCGACCCCTGATGCGCGCGTGCGCCGCGCGGTCACTGTCCGTCCTGCAGCGCGCGCTCCTGTCGTGACATGAGGAACGCGGCCGGACGGTCCGCCGCGGCTGGCGTGGAAACGCACGCGTCGCCGGCGATGTCCGGAAACTAAGCCGGATCCCGCGATGTTGCGCTCCCGCGCGGGAGCGCCACGCGGCGAAGAGGCGTCGTGCCGCGGCAATGGGCCGGCCGGCATCAGCGCTCCGGCGGCGACGCGTCCTCGCCTTCGGCCTCCGGACCCGGATCCGGGACCCGCACGTCCGGCGCCTCGATCGGGTCCCGGCGCTGGACCCGCGTATCCGGCTGCGCACCGACCTGGTCGTCTTCCGGGGGCGCCCGATCCATGCAACCGGCGAGCAGCGCGAACGCGGCGATCGCCGCGATCGCCCGACGCATGGGTGCTCCGCTCATTCCATGTCTCCTGCATCGTGTCCGGCGATGTTCGCAGCACCGGCGTGAACGGCGGGCGGTGAAGCGCGATCGGACGCGCGAGACCTTCGCGGGAACCGCTGACGCGCCATTGACGGCCATGCGGGCATAAATGCCCGGTGAGCAAACTGCTGCCGCTGGTCCTGCCGCTGGTCCTCGGCGTCGCCGCCTGCGACGGCTACCCGCGCGATGCCAACGACAGCACGCGGCGCGCGGACGAACACGCGATGCGCGTCGGCGTGAGCCACGATCCGCCCTTCGTGGTCGCTTCCGCCGGCGGCCGCGAGCCGGCGGGGATCGAGATCGCGATGATCCGCGACCTGGCGCGCGCGCGCGAGGCCGACGTCGAATGGGTGGTCTCGGGGCACGATGCGCTGATGCGCGAGCTGAAGGCGTTGCGGCTGCATGCGGTCGTCGGCGGCCACGTCCGCGGCTCCGCCTGGGAATCGGAGGTCGGCTGGTCGCTCGAGTACCGCCTCCGCCCCGCTCCCCAAGGGCCGCTGGTGGCCCGGCGGCTGGCGCTGCCGCCGGGCGAGAACGCGTGGCAACTGGTCGTCGATCGCCATTTGTTTTCGGACGACGCCGCCCTCGGCGCCGGGCCGCGCCGATGAACGCGGAGCGTTTCGTCAAGCTGCGCGACCGCCGCGCGCTTCCGGACGAGCAGCAGCGCGCCCTGGCCGGCGCCCGGCGCATCTGCTGGTGGTCGCTGTTCTGGATGGCGCTCGTCTCCGCGGCGATCTTCGCGGTCATGGGCGGCTCGCAGGCGATGAAGACCGCTTTCGTCGAGAACCTGATGAGCCTGCTGCCGCCGACCGCGTTCCTGGTCGCGTCGCGGTTCCAGGCCAAGCCGATCGATCACGAGTACGTCAACGGCCGGACGCGCGCCTTCGACATCAATTTCCTGATCTCGGGCGCGGCGCTGAGCGGCGTCGGCCTGGTGCTGGTGTGGAACGGGCTGCACACGCTGCTGACCGCCACCCATCCGGTGGTCGGCACGATGCGCATCGGCGACGCCATCGTCTGGCAGGGCTGGCTGATGATGGGCGTACTGGCGCTGTCGGGCATTCCGCCGGCGATCCTCAGCCGGCGCAAGCTGCAGCTGGCGGAGGCGCTCTCGCTCAAGCCGCTGCACGCCGACGCCGACACCAACAAGGCGGACTGGATGACGTCGCTGGCGGGAATGGCCGGCGTGGCCGGGATCGGCGCGGGCTGGTGGTGGGCGGATGCCGCCGCCGCGCTGTTCATTTCCGGCAGCGTGCTGCACGCCGGCATCGGCGACCTGCGCGATGCGGTGCGCGACATGCACGACGCGCGGCCGCAGCAGATCGATCGCAGCGGCCAGGATCCGCTGGTCGGGCGGGTGCGGGACGCGGTCTGCGCCATCGACTGGGTCGACGACTGCCGGGTCCGTTTCCACGAGGAGGGATACCTGCTGAGCGGCGCCCTGTTCGTGCGGCCCCGCGACGGTGCCGCGACGCCGCGGCAGTTGCGCCACGCGCACGACGTCGCGCGCGCCGTGCATTGGCGGATCGACGAGGTCATCGTGACCCTGCTGGGCGAGGAGCCGGACGACGGCGGCGGCGAACGCTGATGCGGAAGGACGACGCGGCATCGCCGCACCGCCGTTGCCTTCCGCGGACGTGAGGACGTGAGGACGTGGGCCGGGGCCCACGCCCTATGCGGGAGCCGGCGTTCCGGTGCCGGTGGCGGCGCGCAGCTCGGCCTCGACCATCGGCGCCTGGCCGGCGGCGGCCGGCGTGCAGAGATAGGTCTCGTCGGTGATGCGTGCGCCGACCTCGAACCCGGCACTGCGCAGCATCGCCTGCACGCAGGCGTGGTCCGGCACCCACCAATTGGTCGGATCGCCGGCGACGCGGTGCTCGACGAAGGCCATGCTCGGCCAGCCCCGCTCGCGCATCGTCGCCCGCGCGTCCAGCGCCAGGTCGGCGGGCGTGCTGACCGCCTCCTCGCCCGGCAGGGTCATCGTCTGCAGCACCAGCTGGCGTCCGGTGAGATGCCGCACGATGTCGAGCGCCAGCACGGATGCCGCAGGTGATAGAACACGCCCATCAGCCACACCAGATCGTACGCCTGCCGCTGGTGCGCCAGTTCGTACACGCTCATCCGCCGGAACTCGATGCGGTCGGCGAGACCGAACCGTCCCGCCGCCCAGCGCGCCTGGCGCAGGTAATGGTCGTCGACGTCGATGGCGGTCACCCGGGCGCCGCGCCTGACCAGTTCGAAGCTGTAGAAGCCGGCGTTGGCCACCACCGGGCAGCCGTCGTCCAAGAGACGCTTGCCGGTGCCGAACCGCATGCCCGCGCCGGTCCGCGTGCGGACCGGACACGCCCGCACGCCCGCGGCAGGCGGACGAGGATCAGCAGCTGCAACTTCTTCGTCTACCGAACAAGTTGCCTGTTCGGCGTGCGGCGCGGGCGAGGGATCCGGACGACGGCGCCGTGGCGATCCTGCGGCCGGCCCCGCCCGCTGCGCCCGCAGCGGAACGGCTCGACCCGACTTCACCTCGCCTTGATCTGCTGGTATGCGAATTGCTCCCGCCTGTCGGCAAAGGATCCCGGCCGCCTGCCCGCAGCCCACCGCCGGTCCGACCCAAACAGCAACCAACCCCGGAGAAGCATCGTGCGCGTGAGCATTTTCGAAACCGGTTACGTCGGCCTGGTCACCGGCACCTGCCTGGCCGAGGTGGGACACGACGTCGTCTGCCTCGACGTCGACCATCAAAAGATCATCCATCTGCGCCAGGGCCCCGTTCCGATCCACGAGCCCGGCCTGCCGGCGCTGATCGCTGCCAACCTCGCGGCGGGCCGGCTCGACTTCACCACAGACAGCGCCCGTGCCATCGATCATGCCGATGTGATCCTGATCGCCGTCGGTACGTCGGCGGACGCCAGCGGCGACACCGACCTGCGCCACGTCATGGCGCGCGCGGCCGGACGGGCGAACACCACCCAGAAACCGCGCTAAGCGGAGGACGACATGCCGGTCCCGAACGCACCCGACGAGGCAGATCTCGACGAAGCACTCGAAGAGTCGTTTCCCGCCAGCGATCCGCCGGCGCTAACCACTTCGTCGATCGCGACGACGGCCGCCGCCGATCCGCGTGCCGAAGGCGCGCGGATCGCGATCTACCGGCTGGTCGCGCTCGACGACCGCGACGCACCGTTCGACCTCCAGGGCCCGGGTTCGGCCGGCCGTTGGACGTCGGCCGGCACCCGGGTGTTGTATGCCGCCGCGTCTCCGGCCGGCGCGCTGCTGGAATTCCTGGCGCACCTGTCCGACGACGCCGTGCCCGACCGGCTGTTGCTGGCGTCGGCCGAGGTCGAAGGTGGCCTGGTCCGGACGCTGACCGACCTGCCGCCGGGCTGGAACGCCTATCCCTACCGGCCGGAAGTGCAGCGCGTCGGCGACGCCTGGGCCGCGGCGCGCGACAGCCTGCTGCTGCGGGTGCCGAGCGCGCTGTGCCGCAACGAGTTCAATTACCTGCTCAACGCGGACCACGCCGACGCCGCGCGCGTCCGCAATGCGACGTGCGCGGAGCTCACGCTGGACTCGAGGCTGTGCCGGCGCCGATAGCGGCCGGGCCCGGTCAACGTTCCCGGCGCGGGCCGGCCTGCGCTCCTTCGGTTCCCCTTCCCCGCCCGCGTGCCGCCAGCAATGCCTCGGTGTCCGCGGCGTGGCGCCGCAGCGTCGGCAGCGTCTGCCTGGCGAACTCGCGCACCTTGGGGTCCTGCACCGACGCCATGGCCTCGGCGTAGAGCGCGATCGCGCGGGCGTGGCCTTGGTGCATCTGCCGCAGGTAGGCCTGGTCGAAGGCGTCGCCCTGCAGCTGCGTCAGGCCGTCGAGGCGGTCGCGATGCGGGCGCGGGAGCCGGAACGACGGGTCCGTCCGGATCAGCGCCATCAGCCGCTCGTTGCCATGGCGGTGGTCGCGCACCATTTCCTCGCCCAGGCGCTTGACCGCGTCCGACGCGGCCCGCTCCGTCGCCAGCTTGCCCGCCGCCACCTCGGTCTGCCCGCGCTCGAGGGCCGCGCGCAGGAACGCGCGGTCGCCTGCGGCCAGGCGCGCGCTGGCGGGATCGCCCGCGGCCGGTTCGTCCTGCGGACGGGGGCGCGCATCGCTGACCGGCATCGCCGACAGCGCGATCGTGAAGGCCGCGAGAAGCAAACAACGCGCGACAGGCATCGGTCGTCCTCCTGGAGTGGTGTCCTGCCCTCGACCGGCGCATGTTTCGTGCCGACCTCGTTGAAGGCGTGCTCGACGCTTCCCGAGCGTCCTCTCCGGACCTTGCTTTCACGCCGGCTTGCCTAGGCTCTGGAGCACCGCGGAGATCGCCGGGCGCAGGTTCCGCGCCGGTCACGCGGTCACCACGACCCCGACAGTCCCGCGAACCACCGTGACCGACCGACCCATCGATTCCACCCCCCTGCAGGCCTCCTCACCCGAACGCGGCGGGGACAGGTGGCTGCACGATGTGCGCAATGCCGCAAACACTGCGCGCCTGGCGATCCACGTCGCCGAAACGCGGTTGCGGCGTGGCGAGCACGACCGGGCCTTGGCCAATCTGGCCCGGGCGCGCGACGCCTGCGATCGCCTGGCGCGCATGACGGCACCGGAGCAGCCCGATCCCGGCAATGGCAAGGACCCGGCCGCGCTCCAGGCAGGCGATGGCGCGATGGACGATCTGTGCGGGCGGCCCTAGCGTCCTATTCGAGCAGGCCGCGAATCCGCCCGCGCGCACTGGGGACGTGCAGCGCCCCCAGCCGCTCGAGCACCCGCTCGCGCGGCTGTCGGCGCAGTGCGCCGGCGCTGCGGTCCGGCAGCTTGCGGAACCAGCGCGACACCGCCACGTCGAGCCTGGAGTGCACGCCGATCTTGACGTTGCGGCCGCCGTGCACGGCCGCGTGCAGGATCGCATCGGCCACCCGCACCGGGTCGAGCGCCGCCCTCCGCCTCTGCGGAAGCCCCGGCAGGTAGTTGCGGGCGTTGTCGAGCAAGGGCGTGTTGACCACGGCCGGCTGGATCAGGACCACGCTGATCGGCGCGCGGTCGAGCTGCTCCAGTTCCTCCCGCAGCGCATCGGTGAATCCCTTCACCGCATGCTTGGAGCTGGTATACATGCCCTGCAGCGCGAGCGCACCCTCGGCGACGTCGCCGCCGAGGTTGATCAGCGCCCCGCCCCGCTTCCGCAGGTAGGGCAACGCCGCCAGGGCGCCGTTGACCACGCCCCAGAAGTTCGTTTCGAACAACCGCAGGCCGTCGGCCCGGGTCACGTCCTCCAACCGGCCGTAGATCGAGACGCCGGCATTGTTGATCCAGGTGTCGATCCTGCCGAATCGGTCCACGGCATGTTCGGCGGCTGAGCGCATCTGCGGGCGGTCCGCGACGTCCGCGGCGATCACCTGCATCTGGCCGCCTGCGCCTTCGATCTCCTCGGCCAGTCGTGCCAACACGCCGCGGCTCCTGGCGATCGCCACCACCTTGGCCCCGCGGCCGGCGGCGCGCAGGGCCGTGCACAGGCCGATGCCGCTGCTGGCCCCGGTGATGACGATGACCTGGTCTGCGATGGGCCTGTGCATGTTGTGGATCCCTGGGCCGGAGTTGCGGCGAAACGGAGCGAGAACCCGGAGGGCGCTTTTCGCGCGCGCCCGCTGGGGCGCTCAGGTTCCCGTGGGATCGTTGCCGGCCCCGCCTGCCGGCGGCGAATCATCGCCAAGGCTTGCACGGCCGCGAATCCGCAGTCTGTTTTCGACGTCCTTGACGCCACTGCAAGCGTCGGCGAGATCCTCGGCCCGATGCTTCACCCAGCGCTCGTCCACGCTGCCGGTCAGCGTGACGATGCCGCCGCGCACCGCCACGACGATGTCGGTGGCGTCGATGTCGTCGTCCTCCATCAGACGCTCGTTGATGTCCTCTGTGATGCGCGCGTCCGAACGCGCGTAGCCTTGCGGGCCGCGGCCGCGATATCCGCGGCCGCCCTCGCGTCGGGAAAGCCCGCCGGCCGGCGCGCTGCCATAGCGGCCCTGGCCGCGGTTCCTGTCGCCCCAGCGTGGTTCCGGGTAGCGGCCGAACTGGGTGTCGTATTCGCCGCCGCCGCGCCCACCGCCGCCGGATGCCGCTTCCCCGGGCTGATAGTTGCCGGCATAGCCGCCGCGCCCGAGGCCGACGCCACCTGCGATCGGCATTCCCCGAAGGCTGCGGCCGCCGGCGGTGTCTTCGCGCTCGCCCTGGTCCCAGCCGTCGTCGTAGCCACGCTGCGCATAGCCGGTACGCCGTTCGAAGCCCGCCTCGTCGTCGCGCCCGCGCCGGCGGGCCCGGGCGCCCGGGTCCTCCGGGCCGCCGGAACGCAATGGCTCGCGATCCTCGTCCTCGCGCCAGCGCGCCTGCCGCTGCCGCGCCTCGTCGCCGCGATCGTCGCGATATCGCTCGTTCGTCATGTCGTTTCTCCCGTGATTGAGCCAGGCGAGGCCGGCGCGCAGGTAGCGGCCTCCGAGTTGCAGGATTTCGCGGCCGACGGCCTTCGCCTCGGCGATGCCGGCCTGCTCGTGCCCGCCCGCGCGGGCGCTGCGCCGCGGCGGTGGTTGCTGCTGTTCGTTCCGGGGCATCGCGAGCTCCATCGTTGGTCCGATGCTGCCGCGCCCATGGGCGCGGCGCGCCTCTGTAGGCGCGCAAGTCGCGTGCCAAATCAGGCGCAGCCGGCGGCGGCCGGAACCGTGCTCGGCGGCGGGCAGCTTTTGAGATGCGTGAAGAAAGTTCGTCGTGGCGCGCGCCGGGCGCGCCCGGTCGGCTCGCACGGTTCGCCGGATGGCCCGCCATCGCCTGTTCCTGTTGCAGGATCCGCTTGCAGACCTTGCCGACCTCCGGCTCGCCGGCCGCCTCCGCGGCGATGACGAGCGCGCGGTACGAGGCGACCTCCATGTGTTCGAATCCGTAGCAGATCCCCACGCCCTTCACCACCTCGTCGCTCATCATGGCATTGCCCAGCGCCTGCACCGAGGCCATCACGCTGGCGGCGGCACTCTTGGCCATCGGCGTGGATCCATCCAGCCGCTCGATGCAACCCTCGACCTCCTCGGCCTGCTGCCGGGTCTCGGCGATATGCGCCTCGATCCGCGCCTCCACTTCCGGATAGTGCTCCAGACGCCCGGCCATCGATTTCATCATCGTTTCCGCCTCCTGTTCCATCGCATAGGCGTCCTGCAGCCATTTCAGAAGGCGCTCTTGTTGGACATCGCCATCGTCTCTTCCCCTTGGATTGTGGGGATGCGCCGCAACGACTAGCGCGGCCGGGATGCTACCGGCGCGGTCTGAAAGCGGGAGTGATCGCGCGCGCTGGCCGCGCAGGAATTTCGCGTCGCGAAACTCCTGCAGATCACGCTTCGCTGCCGTTGCCATTGCTAGCTTCGACGCCGCGGCATTCCGCCGCTTCCTTCACACATCCGCACCGGAGGCAACGCCATGGCAATCAAGACGCTCGAGGACTTCTTCGTCCATTCACTTTCCGATATCCACAGCGCCGAGAGGCAGCTCACCAAGGCCCTTCCCAGGCTCGCCAAGGCCGCCAGCGACCCGGACCTGTCGAGCGCGTTCGAGACCCATCTCGAGGAGACCAACGGGCAGATCGAACGCCTCGAGCAGGTGGCGAGCGCGGTGGGCATCAAGATCAAGCGGATCAAGTGCGAGGCCATGGAGGGGCTGATCGAGGAAGGCAAGCAGGTCATCGACGAGGTACCGGCCGGACCGGTGCGCGACGCCGCCCTGATCGGCGGCGCGCAGAAGGTCGAGCACTACGAGATCGCCTGCTACGGCACGCTGTGCGCGCTGGCCAAGCAGCTCGGTTACGAGGACGCGCTGGAGCCGCTCCTGGCGACGCTGGAGGAAGAGAAGGCGACGGACGAGAAGCTCACCATGCTCGCCGAGCAGGGCATGAACCAGGAAGCCGCCGCGGCCTGAGGCTTGCCGGCAGGAGCGGCGGGGACAGGCCGCGCTCGCGACCACGCCCGCCGCGGCCTGCGAAATTTTCGCACTGGCCCATTCACGTTTCGCGCCGCGCTACACGCCTGATTAACCGCCTTACGTCCAGTATCGGGAAGAAGTTCCGTTGACCGTGAGGCTGATCGCATGCCGCCGACCGTGATGATCCTCGATGACGATCCACAGTTCGCCTCGTCGGTGGCCGACATCGCGGAAATCGAGGGATTCCGGCCGTATGTCGTTGGCTCGCTGGCGCAGGCACGCGAAGCCGCCGCGCGTCACTCGATGGACCTGATGCTGGTGGATCTGCACCTGCCGGACGGCTCGGGTCTCGAACTCATCGACAGCATCGATCGCGGGATCCATGGCGACATGGCCATCGTGACCGGCAACCCGACGATCGAGACCGCCGTTGGTGCGGTGTCGGCGCCGGTGATCGACTACCTGATCAAGCCGTTCCATCCCGACCGGCTGATCGGCCTGCTCCGGCGTTGCGCCGACCGCTCGGCGTCGATGTCCGCCGCCAATGGCGCCCGCACGCCGATCCCCGGCGTGATCGCCGCCAGCGAGGCGATGCGCGTGCCGGTGCAACTGGCACGGCGGGTCGCGTCCTCGGAGGCATCGATCCTGCTCGACGGCGAAACCGGCACCGGCAAGGAGGTCTTCGCCCGGGCGATCCACCAGATGAGCGGCTGCGAAGGTCCGTTCGTGGCGGTCAACTGCGGCGCGATGCCGCCGGAACTGCTCGCCAGCCAGTTGTTCGGCCATGAACGCGGCAGCTTCACCGGCGCGGTGTCGCGGCACGTCGGCGTGTTCGAGCAGGCGGCGCGCGGTACGCTGTTTCTCGACGAGATCACCGAGATGCCGGTCGAGCAGCAGGTCTATCTGCTGCGGGTGCTGGAGACCGGGGTGATACGTCGGCTCGGCTCCACCGACGAGACGCCGGCACCGGTGCGGATCCTGGCCGCCACCAATCGCTGCCCCCACGACGCGATCGCCCGCGGCAAGCTGCGCGAGGACCTCTACTACCGGCTGTCCGACTTCACCATCACCCTGCCCCCGCTGCGCATGCGCGACGACGATGCGATCCTGCTGGCCGAGCACTTCATCGACAGCTTCAACGCACGCGGCGACATGCAGAAGCGGCTTTCCCCGGCCGCCAGGCGCTCGCTCAAGCGCTACACCTGGCCCGGGAACGTGCGCGAACTCAGAAGCGCCACCTATCGCGGATGCGTGCTCGCGTCCGGCGACGACATCATGATCACACCGGAACAGACGCGCGTCGCCCCGCCGGTGGAATCGGAAGACGCCATCGTCTTCAGCATCGGCACGTCCTGGCCGGAAATCGAGCGGCAGACCCTGCTCAAGGTGCTCGCCTACTGCGACAACGACAAGACCGCGGCGGCGCGCATGCTCGGCGTCAGCGTGCGCACGGTGCACAACCACCTGGCGAAGATGCGCAACCAGCAGCGCCGGAATGCCGCCTGACACGGCGCGGGAGCCCGCGGCAGCGTGACCGCGATGCGGCGGCCCGGTAGACGACACCCGTGAGCGGGAACTTCGACTGCGCCATCGTCGGCGCCGGGCCCGCCGGCCTGGCCGCCGCGCTGTACCTGGAGCGATTCCATCGGCGCGTGGTGCTGTTGGACGATGGCCGCAGCAGGATGCGCTGGATCGGGCGCAGCCGGAACCTTCCCGGCTATCCGCACGGGATCTCCGGACCCGCCCTGCTCGACCGCCTGCGGCGGCAGTTGCGGCGCTACGGCACCGAACGCCGCAACGCCGCGGTCGACGCCATCGACGGCCAGGCTGGCGCGTTCCTGTTGCGCGTCGAAGGCGGCGAGCGGATCGCCGCGAGCCGCGTCATTCTCGCCACCGGCACGCAGGATACGTTGCCCCGGATCCGCGGGCTCGAGGAGGCGCTGCAGCGGGGGCTCTTGCGCATCTGTCCGGTCTGCGACGGCTACGAGGCGACCGACCGCCGGCTCGCGGTGCTGGGCCCGGTAGGGGAGGCGTCGCGCCATGCGTGCTTCCTGCGGACTTTCAGCGACCGGGTCGCCGTGCTGCCTACCGACGGCGGCGACGCAGGGCCCGACGCCACCGGCATCCTTCCGCGGCCGGCATGGCTCCGGGCACGCTCCCGGTCGATCGAAGTCGCGTTCGACGACCGCGCCAGCGTCCGTTTCGACGCGCTTTACCTGTCGCTCGGCGCCAAGCCGCGCGCATCGCTGGCAGCGTCGCTTGGTGCACCCCTGGCGGAGGACGGCACCCTCCGGGTGAACGCACACCAGCAGACCGGCGTCGATGGCCTGTACGCGATCGGCGACGTGGCCCACGATCTCAACCAGGTCGCGGTCGCGCTCGGGCATGCCGCGATCGCCGCGACCGCGGTCCATAATGCGCTTCCCGAGCATCCGCGGCGCGCCTAGATCCTCTTCGCCGATCGGCGGCGCCGCGCGTCCGCGCCTTGCGCAGCTGCACTCGCGGACGGGGACGCGAGGACCGGTCGCTGCGGATCGCCCGCGTGGCCGCGCCTCCCGTCCGAAAGCGCCCGGCGCCGGCGCGCTCAGGACGAGGCGTCGGGCGGACGCTCGCGCATGCGGCGGCGGCGCGCCGCATTGCCGGTCTTCGCGCCGGGCTCGGTCTCTGGCACGTTGCGTTGCTGGTGGTTGTGCTTGTCCGGCGACTCGCCGGGATCGCGCGGCGCATCGGGTGCGATCCGCTTCTCGAGCAGGTCGCGCTCGGGATCGTCGTTGAACGTCCGCTTTCCCATGTCGGCTCCTCCAGCATGCGGTCGTGGCGCTTGCACGCAGTGTGCGCGTGCGGACGCAAGGAGGCGTGACGGATTCCGGATCGCTGGACGGCCCGGACCCGTATCGCGCGCGTCGCGTCGCTTGCCTGCGGCCGAAAGCGGCCCGCACCGGCGCGCGAACGGGCGTCAGCCCGCCTTCCCGCCGGCGAGCGCTTCGGCGACCCGGCGCAGATCGGCGAGCAGTTCCCGTTGCGCCGCCTCGCGGTCCGCGCCGCGCTTGCGGAGGATGGCCGAAGGGTGCCAGGTCGCCATGGCGGGAAGGCCGGTGGGCAGCGGGCGCCACTCGCCGCGGTGCGCGGTGACGGAGAAGCCGCGGCCGAACAGCGTCTGCGCCGCCATCGCCCCCAGCGCCAGCACCCGCTGCGGCCGCACCCGTTCGAACTCCGCCGCCAGCCAGGGGCGGCAGGCCGCCTGTTCGGCGGCATTCGCCCTCTGGTGCAGCCGCACCTTGCCGCGGCGCGTGAACTTGAAATGCTTGACCGTATTGGTGAGATAGACGTCGCCGGACGACAGGCCGGCTTCGTCTATCGCCGCGCGCAGCAGGCGTCCCGCGGGGCCGACGAAAGGCTCGCCGGCGAGATCTTCCTGGTGGCCCGGCTGCTCGCCGATCAGCATCACCCGCGCCCGCGAGCTGCCCTCGCCGAAGACCGTCTGCGTGGCATCGCGCCACAGCGGGCAGGCGCGGCACTCGGCGGCCTTGCGCCTGAGCGTCGGCAGCCCGCCGGACGGCGTCTGGCCCTCGACCGGCTTGGCGAAGGGGCCCGCATTGCCGGCGTCCCGCGATCCTGCCATGCCCGCGTTCGCCTGCCGGCCGCGCTCAGACCGGCTCCGGGCCGGCCGGGGCCGGCGCGCGCGACCCGCCGCGCACGCGCACGGGGATGGACTTCACCGCCGGCACATGGCTGTCGATGGCATGGTGTTCGACCGAGAGCAGCGGATTGCACTCGGGGTGGTCACCGACGCCGCTCTCCGTGTTCCAGCCCCGGTCGCGCGCGGGAAGCGGCCGCCGGAAACCGCTCGGGCAGGCGGCGACAAGGCTCGAAATTCGGCGCGGACGCATGGCGAACTCCTTCGCGAACAGGGGCCGTTCCTCTACCCTCTTACGCCAAGCGCGATCCAGGGGCAGTGAACGGGCGCGCTGCGGCCGGCCGCACCTGCTCCGGCGGCAGCGCTCGCATACGTGCCGGCTCCTGCGCCTGCCGCCGGCAAGTCCATTCGATCCCCAGCATGAATTCTTCAGCTATCCGCGAACGGCGCATGCGTTCCCTCACATGCCCACCGCGCGTGATGCGCTAGCGTGCAGCTACGGGAGATTCCGCCGCGGCGCCGGACGATCCCACCCCATCGCATGACCGGAACGCTTCCGATGAACCGCAAGGAACTCGATCACCATCTCGACAGGCTGGCGCGGAACCTGCCGGCGTTGGAGCACGCCCACCCGCGCGATACCGACTTCTGGTCGGCCTTCGCCGACGAAGCCGAACGAGTAGATGACCACACCCTCAGCGCGGAGGACCAGGCCTACGCGCAGATGCGGATCGTGCTGATGCTTTCGTCCGGCCACGACCACTGACCGCCTGCCCCCATGGGGGACCCGTGCGCGGCGTCGACACGGGAATTCAGTCGACGCGATGGCGAATCACGCGGCGTGCGCCGGACGATCGTCCGCGATCGTCCGACGCACCCGATGCGGGCACGATCGATGACCCGCGGAGGACGGACCGCGGCGAGGAACCGGTTCGTGCCCGCGATCCGGATCGCGCACACCTTCCCTGCGACGGATCGTCGCACGTGACCAGCGCGATCGGCGCCGTACAATGACGGCTATCGCGGCGACCGGCATCGCCGGACGCCACGTCCCATCCTTCGCGCTCTTCCATGGACCAGACCCTCGCGGCCGAACCGTTGCCGCAGCCCTCCGTCTCGCCGGCCGCGCAGGTCCGCCGCCTCGATGCGCTCGGCGCGCCCGCGCGCGGCCGGCTGCGTGCGGCCGGCGCCTGCACGGCGCTGGCAGGCGGGTTGCTGATCGCGCAGGCGGCGCTGATCGCCCTCGCGGTGCAGCGGGCGCTGGTCGAGGGAGCCGATCCGGACGCGCTGCTGCCGGCGCTGGGCGCGCTGCTCGGCGTCGGCCTGCTGCGCGCGGGGCTCGGCTGGGCCGCGCGCGAACTGGCCGACGACGCGGTCGCGACGATCCGCACGCAGCTGCGGCGCACGCTGGCGCGGCGCTTGTTCGCGGCGGGAGTGCCGTGGCTGCGGCACGAGCGCAGCGGCGCGTTGAGCGAGCTCATCGGTACCCACGTCGACGCGCTGGAAGGCTACTTCACCGGCTATGTGCCGGCGCGCGTCGAATCGTTCGCGGTGCCGCTGCTGATGCTGGTGGCCGTGTTCTTCTTCGCGGACGCGATCGTCGGCGCGGTGCTGTTGCTGACTCTGCCGCTGATCCCGCTCTTCATGATGCTGGTCGGCTGGAGCGCGGAGGCCGCCAGCCGCCGCCAGCTGCGGGCACTGGCGCGGATGGGCGGGCATTTCGCCGATCGCCTGCGCGGACTCGGCCTGATCCGTGTCTACGGCCGCGGCGAGGACGAGCTGGCCGGCATTCGCGACGCCGCCGAGGGCCTGCGCACGCGCAGCCTGAAGGTGCTGCGGATCGCGTTCCTGTCGTCGACGGTGCTGGAATTCTTCGCCTCGGTCAGCGTGGCGGTGATCGCGCTGTATCTGGGACTGAGCTACCTCGGCATGATCGAACTGCGCGCCGAGCCGCTGACGCTCGGCACCGGCCTGTTCTGCCTGCTGCTGGCGCCGGAGTTCTACGCGCCGATGCGGCGGTTGGCCGCGCACTATCACGACCGCGCCGGCGCATTGGCGGCGCTGGAAGAGATCGAACAGTTGAGCCCCCCTTTGAAAAAGGGGGGTTGGGAGGATTTGCTGGGCGCCCGACAAGGCCACAGCCAAAGCAAATCGCTACGCGATTCCCTGCCCCCGCGCAGCGCGCGGAGCGCCAAGAAGCGTGGGGAAATCTCAGCCCCTAGTCTCCCTTTTTCAAAGGGGGGGAGTGCGGAGGCGCCAGCGGTTGTCGTTCGCGACGTGGCGTTGCGGCACTTTGGTGCCACCCGTGACGTGTTGCGTGGGCTCGACCTGACGATCGCACCCGGCGAGCACGTCGCCGTCACCGGCCCCAGCGGCTGCGGCAAGAGCACGCTGTTGGAAACCCTGGCGGGCTGGCTGCCCCCATCGGCGGGCACGCTGCGGATCGAGCCGACGGCACGGATCGGCTACGTGCCGCAGCGGCCATTCCTGTTCCACGGCAGCCTCGCCGACAACCTGCGCCTGGCGAAACCGGATGCCACGCCGACGGAACTGCGGGCCGCGGCCGAGGCCGCCCAGGTACTGCGTTTCGCCGCGCGCTTGCCCGAAGGCCTGGACACGGTGATCGGCGAGCGCGGCTTCGGCCTGTCCGGCGGCGAGGCGCGGCGGCTCGCGCTGGCGCGGGTCTACCTGCGCGATCCCGGCCTGCTGCTGCTCGACGAACCCACCGCCTTCCTCGATCCCGACACCGAGGACGCGCTGCTCGACGCCCTCGCCGACTACGCGCGCGGTCGCACCCTGGTCATCGCCACCCACAGCGCGGCCGCGCTGCGCATCGTCGCGCACACCCTGCAGCTGCCGGTCTCGCCGGAGACCAAGGAATGAGCGCGCCGGCCGCCACCCTGGCGCAGGTGTTCCGCCGCCATGCACTGCCGATCGCGCTGGCGGTGCTGCTGTTGTTCGCCACGCTGGCCGCCGGCACCGGCCTGCTGGCGCTGGCCGGCCATTTCCTCACCGCCGCCGCGCTCGCGGGCGGGCTGGTGGCCGGGTTCAACTTCTTCGCGCCGTCGGCCGGTATCCGTGCACTCACCTTCGCGCGGATCGTGTCGCGCTATGGCGAGAAACTGTTCGGCCACGACGTCACCCTGCGCCTGGCCCGCGACCTGCGGCTGTGGTTCTTCGCCCGTGCGCTGCCGCTGGCGCCGCTGGGACTCGGGCGCGAGCGGATCGGCGACCTGCTGTCGCGCCTGGTCGCCGACATCGACGCCGCCGACGGCCTGCTGGTGCGCGCGCTCGGACCGTTGTCGGCGCTGCTGGCCTTGGCCGTCGCGGTCGTGGCCGCCAGCGCCGCGGTCGTGCCCGCCGTGGGCGCATGGATGGCGCTGGTGTCGCTGGCACTCGGCGGCCTGGTGCCGCTGGCGACCACGCTCGGCGCCGGCGACGCCGAACGCCGCCGGTCCGAAGCGCGCGCGGCGCTGCGGCAGTCGCTGCAGGAAAGCCTGGAAGGCGCGGCCGACCTGGTCGCGCTGGCGGCGGTCGACGCCCGCATGGACGCGATCGATGCCCACGCGCAGACATTGGCGCATCGCGAACGCGGGTTGCAGCGCCGCCTGTCGGCGGCTTCGCTGCTGCACGCGGCGATCGTCGCGCTGGCCCTGCCGGCCCTGCTGTGGCTGCTGTTGCGTGCGCACCATGCCGGCGAAGTCTCCACACCGGCCGCCGCGGCGCTGCTGTTCGCCGGGATCGCCCTGTTCGAGGCCGCCGCCGGCATCGGCCTGGCCTGGCAATCGCTGCGCGCCGCGCGCGCCTCGCTGCAACGGCTGCGCGCGATCGCCGACGCCGCGCCGCCGGTGCGCGACCCGCCCGCCCCGGTCGCGCTCCCGGCCGTGGGCGAGCTGCGGCTGGAGAGCGTGGACTTCGCCTGGGGCGGCGCCGCGCCACGCAAAGTGCTAGACGGCGTCGACCTGGTGCTGGCTCCGGGACAGCGCGTCGCCATCGCCGGCGACAGCGGGGCCGGCAAGTCGTCGCTGATCGCCCTGCTGCTGCGCCTGCGCGATCCCGATGCCGGGCGCGTCCGCTACGGTGGCGTCGACCTGCGGCAGGCCGCACAAGCGGACTGGCACCGGCACATCGCCTGGCTGCCGCAGGACGCGCCGGTATTCGCCGGCAGCGTGCGCGAGAACCTGCGCATGGGCGATCCCGACGCCGACGACACGCGCCTGTGGGACGTGCTGGCGCGTGTGCGGCTGGACACCGCGGTCCGCGCCCTGCCCGGCCGGCTCGACGCCTGGATCGGCGAGAGCGGCAGCAGCCTCTCGGGCGGGCAATCGCGACGCCTGGCGCTCGCGCGCGCGCTGTTGCGCGACGCCCCGGTCCTGCTGCTCGATGAACCCACCGAGGGCCTGGACACCGACGCCGCGCACGCCCTGCTGCGCGACCTGGCCGACACCTGCGCCGGTCGCAGCCTGCTGCTGATCAGCCACGATGCCCTGCCTGGCGGCGTCGTGCATGCGTACTACCGCCTGGTCGAAGGCCGTCTGCATCGGTTGTCCGCTCCGTAGGAGCGCACCGCAGGGGCGCGATGCCGCGGGTGCCGGCTGAATCCGATGGATGCCGCGATTCAGGACCGGCAGGTGTGCCGGTCACCGGAATTCGTGGGCGGCGACATCCCCGCGGCATCGCGCCCCTGCGGTGCGCTCCTACGGGAGAGGCGCGGCAGACCGGTAGAATTGGCCACCGCCTATCTCGCGCCTCGTCACGACACATGACCGACACCGTCCGCACCGCCTTCCACGGCTTCGAGCAGATCCCGCTGCGCGAGTACGCCGAGCGCGCCTACCTCGACTACTCGATGTACGTGGTCCTCGACCGCGCCCTGCCCTTCATCGGCGACGGGCTCAAGCCGGTGCAGCGGCGGATCATCTACGCGATGAGCGAGCTGGGCCTGAACGCCGCCGCCAAGCCGAAGAAGTCGGCGCGCACCATCGGCGACGTGATCGGCAAGTACCACCCGCACGGCGACTCGGCCTGCTACGAGGCGATGGTGCTGATGGCGCAGCCGTTCTCGTACCGCTATCCGCTGGTCGACGGCCAGGGCAACTTCGGTTCCAGCGACGATCCCAAGTCGTTCGCCGCGATGCGCTACACCGAGTCGCGCCTGACCCCGATCGCCGAGGTGCTGCTGGGCGAGCTCGCCCAAGGCACGGTGGACTGGACCCCGAACTTCGACGGCACCCTGGAGGAGCCGACGTGGATGCCGGCGCGGCTGCCGCACCTGCTGCTCAATGGCACCACCGGGATCGCCGTGGGCATGGCCACCGACGTCCCGCCGCACAACCTCAGCGAGGTGGTCAGCGCCTGCGTGCACCTGCTCGACGATCCCAAGGCCAGCGTGCGCGACCTGTGCGAGCACGTGCGCGGCCCCGACTACCCGACCAGCGCCGAGATCATCACCCCGGCCGCCGACCTGCTGGCGCTGTACGAGACCGGCCACGGCGCCATCCGCGCCCGCGCCACCTGGAAGAAGGAGCAGCAGAACATCGTCATCACGGCGCTGCCGCACCAGGTCTCGCCGAGCAAGGTGATCGAGCAGATCGCCGCGCAGATGCGCGCCAAGAAGCTGCCGTGGCTGGAGGACATCCGCGACGAGTCCGACCACGCCAACGCGGTGCGCGTGGTGCTGGTGCCGCGCTCCAGCCGGGTCGACGCCGAACAGCTGATGGGCCACCTGTTCGCCACCACCGACCTGGAGAAGAGCTACCGCGCCAACTTCAACGTGATCGGCCTGGACGGCCGCCCGCAGGTCAAGAACCTCAAGGCGATGCTCGCCGAGTGGCTGCAGTTCCGTACCGACACCGTTACCCGCCGCCTGCAGCACCGGCTGGACAAGGTCGAGCGGCGCCTGCACCTGCTCAAGGGCTTGCTGGTCGCGTTCCTCAACCTCGACGAGGTGATCCGCATCATCCGCAGCGAGGACGAGCCGCGGCCGGTGCTGCAGAAACGCTTCGACCTCAGCGACGAGCAGGTCGACTACATCCTCGAGACCCGGCTGCGGCAGCTGGCACGGCTGGAGGAGATGAAGATCCGCGGCGAGCAGGACGAGCTCGACGCCGAGCGCGACCGCCTGATCGCCACCCTCGGCAGCAAGGCCAAGCTGAAGAAGCTGATCAAGGACGAACTGATCGCCGACGCCAAGAAGTTCGGTGACGCCCGCCGTTCGCCGCTCATCGCACGCGAGGCCGCGCAGGCGCTGGCCGAGACCGAGCTGGTGCCCAGCGAGCCGGTCACCGTCGTGCTCAGCGAGAAAGGCTGGGTGCGCGCCGCCAAGGGCCATGAGGTCGACGCCGCCACGCTTTCGTACCGCGAAGGCGATGCGCTGCTGGCGGCGATGCGCGGCCGCACCACTTGGCCGGTCGCCTTCCTCGATTCCACCGGCCGCAGCTACTCGACCACCGCGCATACCCTGCCCTCGGCGCGCGGCAACGGCGAACCGCTGACCGGGCGCTTCTCGCCGGCCGCGGGCGCCTCGTTCCAGGCGCTGGCCACCGGCGAGGCCGATGCGCGCTTCGTGCTGGCCTCCTCGCACGGCTACGGCTTCGTCACCCGCTTCGAGAACCTGGTCGGGCGGCAGAAGGCCGGCAAGGCGATGCTGACGCTGTCGCCCGGTTCGCGCGTCGTGCAACCGGCGCCGGTGACCGATGTCGAGACCGACCGCATCGTCGCGGTCACCAGCGCCGGCCACCTGCTGGCGTTCCCGGTGGCGGAGCTGCCGGAACTCGATCGCGGCAAGGGCAACAAGATCATCGAGATCCCCAAGGCCAAGCGCGGCACCGAACGCGTGGTGGCGGTGGCGGCGGTGCCGCCGGGCGGCACCCTGCAGGTGAAGTCCGGCGGGCGCACGATGAGCCTGTCGTTCCGCGATCTGGAGAACTATCTCGGCGCGCGTGGGCAGCGCGGTGGGTTGCTGCCGCGGGGGTGGCAGAAAGTGGACGGACTCTCTGTCGAACCGTAGTCACCCTCGCACCGCGCGGCGTTCGGAGCAGCGGCGGTGCGGCTGCATGGTTTTCAACGGTCGGCGCGTCGCGACTTCCGTCGCTCCCACAAGTCCGTCGCTCCCACAAGGAGGAGCGGGATGCAGGTATCGGCTGGGAACATGGCGCTTCGGTTGTGGGAGCGACGGAAGTCGCGACGCCGCCGAGGTATCCGAGAGCCGCCCCAGCGCAGGCACAGCGCACTCGGGCACAATGGCGCATCCCCACCCAGTAGAGATGCGATGCACCACGGGTTCTGGCATCAGCGCTGGCAGGAAGGCCGCATCGGCTTTCACCAGGCACGGATCACGCCGCTGCTGGAGCAGCACTGGGACGCCGTGGGCGCCGCACCCGGCAGCCGCGTGTTCGTGCCGCTGGCCGGCAAGTCGCTCGACATGGCCTGGCTGGCGGCGCGCGGCCATCGCGTGCTCGGCGTGGAACTGAGCCGCCTCGCGATCGAGCAGTTCTTCGATGAACATGCACTCACGCCCGAGATCCGCGAAACCCGCTACGGCAGCCACTACAGCGCCGGCGACATCGAACTGGTCTGCGGCGATGCCTTCGGCCTCGACGCCGAAGCGCTCGCCGACTGTCGGGCCGTGTTCGACCGCGCGGCGCTGATCGCCTTGCCGCCGGAACTGCGCGCGCCTTACCTGCACGAGCTCTATGCTCGCCTGCCGCCCGGCTGTCGCGGTCTGTTGGTCACGCTCGAATATCCGCAACACGAGAAGCAGGGCCCGCCGTTCTCCGTCGGCGAAGCCGAGGTGCGCGCCGGACTGCAGGCCGGCTGGGCCGTCGAGGTTCTCGAGCGCCGCGACATCCTGGAGCGCGAGCCCGGCTTCGCCGCCGAAGGCGTCACCGCCCTGTCCACCGTCGCCTACGAGCTGCGGCGCCGGGATTCCGCAGCCGCGTGAACGCCTGAGCGCGGCAGTGGCCCACCTCTGTCGGGGTCGCGACTTCCGTCGCTCCCACATGGGAACGGCTTGCGCGCGGCAAGGCGGCCCTTTCCGCCTTTCCTGTGGGGGTGGCGGCGGTATACCGCCGCCGGGGAGTCGCGACTTACGGCCGGCGTTGCCGCGACTGCCTGCATCGCGCCTACAATCGGCGCAACTCGGGGGAGAGATTGCATGCTTCGTTGGCTGAAGCGCTCGGCGCTGCTCGTCGTACTGCTGCTCGCGATCGCGCTGCTCGCCACCTGGTGGCTGCTGCGCGGTAGCCTGCCCGCGCTGGACGGCGAGGTCGCCCTGCCCGGCCTGTCGGCGCCGGTGACGGTGAGCCGGGATGCGCTCGGCGTGGTCACCATCGATGCCGCCAACGAAACCGACGCCATCCGCGCGCTCGGCTACGTGCACGCCCAGGAACGCTACTTCGAGATGGACCTGATGCGCCGCACCGCCGCCGGCGAACTGGCCGCACTGTTCGGTTCGATCGCCGTGGACACCGACCGCAGGCACCGCGTGCACCGCATGCGCGCGCGGGTGGAAGCCGGCCTCGCCGGGATCGCCGGCGAACGCCTGCCCCAACTGCAGGCCTATGCGGCCGGCGTCAACGCCGGCCGCGATGCCCTGCGCGCGCGGCCCTGGCCTTACCTGCTGCTCGGCCAATCGCCGCAACCGTGGACGCCGGCCGACTCCGCCCTCGCCGGCTTCGCCATGTACTTCGACCTGCAGGACGCCGAGAACGAGCGCGAACTCGCCCTGCTGCGGATGCGTCCGCACCTGCCTCCCGCCCTGTACGACCTCGTCACCCACGACGGCAGCCGCTGGGACGCCCCGCTGGCGGGCCGGCCGCGCGGCGACGCCATCCTCCCCGGCGCCGACCAGCTGGACCTCCGCACCCTCCCCTCGCCTGGAATCGAAGCCGCAACTGCCGCGTCGTCCCACGGACCCGCACCGCCCGCCGCCGACCTCCACCCCGGCAGCAACAACTTCGCCGTCGCCGGCACGCTCACCGCCGACGGCCGCGCCATCGTCGCCAACGACATGCACCTGGGCCTGCGCGCGCCCAACATCTGGTTCCGCGCCCGCCTGCGCTATCAGGACCCGCGCGCGCCCGGCGGCCGGGTCGACATCGGCGGCTTCACCCTGCCCGGCCTGCCGGCGGTGGTGGTCGGCAGCAACACCCACGTCGCCTGGGGCTACACCAACAGCAATATCGATACCCTCGACTGGCGTCGCGTGCACCCCTGCGCCGGAGACGCCGCACAGGCCGCCTGCGACCGCGTGACCGCGCACGAGGAAACCATCGCCGTGGCCGGCGCCGAACCGGTCGCCTTCACCGTGGACGAAACCGACTGGGGGCCGATCCTGCACCGCGATCCCGACGGCACCGCCCTGGCCCTGCGCTGGGTGGCGCACCTGCCCGGGGCGCTCAACCTCGGCCTGTTCGACCTCGCCTACGCCGGCAATCTCGATGCCGCGCTCGCCGCCGCCGACCGCACCGCCATCCCCACCCAGAACCTGCTGATCGGCGATCGCGCCGGCCGCATCGCCTGGCGCCTGCTCGGCCCGATCGCGCAGCGCGATCCGGATTGCGATCCGGCCCTGCCTTCCCCCGCGCCCGACGACCCGCCCTGCCCGCCCTGGTCCATCACCACCGCCGCCGGCCCCTTGCTCGCCTCCCCCACCGCCGACCGCCTCTGGACCGCCAACAGCCGCGTCGTCGATGGCACGCTCCTGCAGCGCATCGGCGACGGCGGCTACGCCCTCGGCATCCGCGCCCACCAGATCCGCGAAGGTCTGGCCGCGCGCGACCGCTTCACCGAGCGCGACCTGCTCGCCATCCAGCTCGACGATCGTGCCGTGCTGCTCGGCGAATGGTGGCGACTGTTGCGCGGCGCCGCGGCCGAAGCGGAAGACGTCCCGGCCCTGCGCGCACTCGCCGAGGCCGCGCAGACATGGCAAGGCCGCGCCGGCACCGATTCGGTGAGCTACCGGATCGTCCGCGCCTGGCGCCTGGCCGTGCATCAACGCATCGCGGAAGGCCTCGCCGCTCCCGCGCGCGCCGCGCTGGGCGACGGATTCGAAATGCCCGCACTCAACCAGTTCGAAGGCGTGGCCTGGCCTCTGCTCCGGCAACGCCCCATGCACTTGCTGCCACGCGACTACGACAGCTGGACCGCCCTGCTCGAGGACGCCGCCGTGGAAGTTCGCGACGAACTCGACGCCGAGGGGCCGCTCCACGAGCGCACCTGGGGCGAACGCAACACCGCCGCCATCTGCCACCCGCTGGCCGGCGCCATCCCGCTCATCGGCAAGCGCCTGCTGTGCATGCCGCCCGTCCCGCTCCCCGGCGACGGCAACATGCCGCGCGTGCAGGGCCCCGCCGTCGGCGCATCGGAACGCATGGTGGTCTCACCCGGCCGGGAGGAAGACGGCATCGCCCACATGCCAGGCGGGCAAAGCGGACACCCGCTGTCGCCGTTCTGGGGCGCGGGCCATGGGGACTGGGTGGAGGGAACGCCGGCACCGCTGCTGCCGGGCGAGGCCGTGCATTCCCTGCGCTTGCGCCCACCGCGGACGCCTTGAAGACGAATCCGGATTCCGCTTCAACGATGTGCGGTCCAATCTACATTTGCTTCCTGATCTCTGCATTCGGCTCACAGCCGCAGTGATAGCGCGGCGCGAACCCTAATCGATGGTGTCGATGGGGAAGCGCTCGAGGCCGCGCGCATCCTGATCGCGGTCGGACGCACACCTCGTCGTCCCGCATGCCAACGAACTGGTCGACGTATCGCGCTCGCATCTGCCACGGGCTTGCGACAAGCCGGCTGGCGAGCGATTTTCGCCTACCCGGTCGATGCTCCGAACATCGCCAGCATGTCGCCGGCCTCATTCAAAAACATGATTCTCGCCTACACGAATGCAGTGCTACGGTAAATGCGCTCGACGAGTGAGGGGCCTCATGAAAATGCCGTTGCATGCGAGGCCCAGCCTTGGATCGATAGGGCTCCCGATCGCGATGGTCCTGTGCGCCTACGCTGCGCCGCTCACCGCAGCCTCACCCACGCCGCATGGCACGGCCGCGCCTGCGGCACCACCGATCGGCACACGCGACACCGTGACCGCCGGGCCGCGGGTGCCGCGCCCACCGGGAACGCCTTGCGTACAGGAACTGTTCCGCGATGCTGAGGCCACGGCGCCCGGCCCCTTCTGGATCTTCGAAGCGCAAATGCGTGACTTCGTCTACGAGCCACCAGCAGGCTGTTCCGGTCCATGGTCCAAGGTGGTGCTGAAGATCGAATTCCGCAATGCCGATCCGTCCGCCTCTCTGGATGGCGCCGTACTCGCACACCTGTCCATCGACGGCGTGCCGCTCTTCAGCGGCGGGGCGCAATACAATGACGTGCCCACGTATTGGCGCGCCGAGCGCGACGTGACCGACTACAGCGCGGTCCTCGGCACCTCCGGGGTCGGTTTGGTCGAGATGCGGGGGCGGACGCGCTACGGCGAATTCAACTCGCCCTACTACGCGTCCGCGACGCTGCTCTTCTATCCGCCGGACGCGAGCAGCCCTGCGCCGCGCGTGCCCGACGCGGTGCATCCGCTGTCGGCGGACGCCTGGCACGACGTGGGCACGCCCGACGACCAGCTCGCCGCATCGCTGACGCTCCCGCGCAATGTCGAACGCGCCTATCTGGACGTGATGGCGCAGGCACGATTCGGCGATGACCTGTTCTGGTTCACCTGCATGGCCGACCAGGCAATGGCCCGATTCCCGGAGTTGGCCAGCCGGCTCGCCATCGGCCCGAATCGTGTCGGCCTGGACGTCAATCAACAGCCGCAGGGCTGCAGCGGCGGCAGTTTCCGCGAACTCCAGGTGAGCATCGATGGCCAGCCCGCGGGCCTCGCGCCGATCTATCCCAAGGTCCATCCCCTGCTCAACCCCGTTTGGAACTCGACGCGGCTATTCCAGCCGGCGCCGGCGCCGCTGGCGCTGAACTTCATGCCCTACCGAATCGACCTGACGCCGTTCGCCGGGCTGCTCAGCGACGGCGCACCGCACCAGGTCGCGCTGTCCGTCGCCAGCGGCGGCGACATCGCTGATTTCCATCTTTCCGGCACGCTGCTGATCTATCGCGATCCCGGCGCCAGCCAGGTCGTCGGCCTGGTCACGCGCAACACGCTGGCGGGCCAGGTGCACGCTCCGGACGTGACCAGCACACTCGAGCGAAACGGTTCGGGCGAAGTCAGCGGGCAAGTCACCACGACATCGCACCGGAACTACGTCATCGAAGGCTATGCCGATACGTCGCGCGGCCGCGTCCACAGCACGGTGGAGCGCACGCTCAGCTTCGAGAACCTGCTCGTGCCCTATGCCTACGATCCTTCTGGGACCGATGCGGATGCGTACCGACTCGACCTCGACCTGGAGAGCGTCGCGAAGGGAACGAGCCGGCGCTACCTGGACGGCGACCTGGTCGCGGAAGACCGGGAGCTGGTGCGCTATCCGCTGACCTTGGCCTATGCCATTCGTCCGGGGGCGGAGGCTCCGCAACATGAACGCTGGGTGGATCTGCAGCAGGCGTTCTCGCAGCGAACGGACCGCCAGCGCCCCGGCGTCGAACGCTATCGCACACGCCTCGACCACGAGGTCGATCTGGCATTCGCGCCAGACCTGGATTACACCGGCGACCAGACGCGGTGGAACGGCATGCAGCGCTACGTGTTCCGCGATTCGCACTCCAGCTGTTATCGCATCGATCTGGCAACGCAGGACGGCATGCTCTCGGACTATCGGCCAGGCGCCGGCTGCCCCGGCGGCGTCAACCGCCTGTACTGGGCATCGCATCCGGATGGCTCGCCCGACGGGCCGGGATGGACGGAACATTGAGGAGAGCTATCGTCGACCGCTGAGATATGGCGGCGGGATGCTCTTCGCAGAACCCACGCTATCCATTACAACATCGCGGAACAACTCGAGCACGCACGGCGTACCCTTGCGCCTTCGCTGTCCTCCTTCTGGTCCTGCGCCGTTCGCTGTGCCCGGCACAGCCGCAGTGATAGCGTATTGCTCCCCCATGGCGACCAGGGAGAAGAAAATGGCACAGCACTACAGGCTCGTTGTCATCGGCACGGGCACCGCCGCCAGGGTGGTCGCCACGCGCGTCCGGGCCGCCGGCTGGAGCGTTGCCGTCATCGATTTCCGCCCTTTCGGTGGCACCTGCGCTCTGCGCGGGTGCGACCCCAAGAAAGTGCTGATAGGCGGCGCCAGCGCCATCGACCACGTGCGGCGCATGGGCGACAAGGGCGTCGCCGGGAACGTTGGGATCGACTGGCCCGGCCTCATGGCGTTCAAGCGTGGCTTTACTGATCCCGTTCCCGCCCAGCAGGAGGCCTATTACGCCGACGAAGGCATCGATGTCTTCCGCGGGAAGGCCAGGTTCACCGGCCCGAACGCGATCGATGTCGATGGCGAAACGCTCGAGGCCGGGCACGTCCTGATCGCGGCAGGCGCCGAGGCCCATAAATTGGGGATTCCCGGCGAGGAGTACCTGGTCACCAACGAAGGCTTCCTCGAGCTCGACGAACTGCCCGCGCGGATCGTGCTCGTGGGTGGCGGCTACATCGCCGCCGAGTTCTCCCATCTCGCTGCACGGGCCGGCGCCGAGGTGACGATCCTGCAACACGGCGAACGGATCCTCGCCCGCTTCGAGCCCGAACTCGTCGGCTGGCTGATGGAGAAGTTCGGGGAAGTCGGCATTAAGGTCCACACCGGGATGACAGTCGAGGCGGTCGAGAAAACCGCCACCGGGTTCCGCGTCGGCGCATCGGGGGCGAACGGCAAGGCGACGTTCGAGGCCGACCTGGTCGTCCATGCCGCGGGCCGCACGCCGGCGCTCGAAGCGCTCGACCTGGAAGCCGCCGGCGTGGCGCACGACAAGGGGCGGCTCGAATTGAATGCGTATCTGCAGAGCGCCTCCAATCCCGCGGTCTATGCCGCCGGCGACTGCGCCCAGGCGGGCCCACCGCTGACGCCGGTAGCCGGCCACGACGCCAAGGTGGTGGCCGCGAACCTGCTGCAGGGCAATCACGCCAAGCCCGACTACACGGGCGTGCCCAGCGTGGCGTTCACGGTACCGCCCATTGCCGCGGTCGGATTGACCGAGGCCGAGGCCAGGCAACAGGGCCTCGTGTTCCGGGTCAACTGCCAGAGGGCTTCTAGCTGGTTCACCTCGAAGCAGGCCGCCGAACCGGTCTATGGTCACAAGGTACTGATCGAAGAAGACAGCGGGCGCGTGCTCGGTGCGCATCTCGTCGGCCCGCACGCCGATGAGGTGATCAACCTCTTCGCGCTCGCCATTCGCCACGGGCTGACCGCAAGCCAGTTGGCGACCACGATGTTCGCCTATCCAACGACCGCATCGGATATCGCATACATGGTCGAATGAGGGATCGACAGGTCGGGGCGTTTGCGTGCCGCTGGCTCGCGTCCGTCTCGAACGCCCGAACGCTGTACGCGAGGGCGAGAATCGAAGATCCCTGGACCTTCGCTCCGATCGCGTGAAGTCTTGCTCCCGCCTGCGCGGGAGCGATGAGGAGATGCCTCGTCAACACCTCGTCGGCGCCACATCCGGCTGCAGAAGTCCGGAAACGGGGGGTTACCGGCTTGACGTTCGATCCCTGCGCGTACGGTCCTGAAGCGGAGACGACGCACCGGGCCGCTGCGAACGCCGATGCTCAGCGCCGATCGAGCACGGTGCGCAGCACCGGCACCGTGGTCACGTCGTCCACGCCCTTGAAGGCCGCGATGCGTTCGCGCAGGTCGGACAGTTCCCCGGAGCCGGCGGTCTCGACCAGCACCATCAGATCGGTCTCGCCGACCACGCTCTGGCACAGGCTTACCTGCGGCAGCGTCTGCAGCAGCGGCATCACGTCGTCGCAGCTGAAACCCTCGGCATGGCGCAGCAGCAGCCAGGCCTGCAGCGGATCGCCCTTGCCCAGGCGCAGCGTGTACTGGGCGATCACGCCGGAGCGCTCCAGCCGCTGGATACGCTCCTGCACCGCGCTGCGCGACAGGCCGACGGCCCTGGCCAGCGCCACCGTGGGCAGGCGCGCGTTGTCCTGCAGCAGCGCGATCAGCTTGCGGTCGGTCGCATCGAGGGTCTTCATGTGCGGACGGCGAACGGCGGGAACGGCATTGTGCCGGGTTGAGGCCGGCGCCGGCGAGCGGCACAGTGCGGTCCTCTCCACCGCCGCTTCCCGCCATGCCGCACGACTCCGGTTTCGCTCGCCTGCCCGCGCCGCCGTACTACGCGGTGATCTTCTCGTCCCAGCGCAGCGGGTCGGATCCCGCCGGCTACGACGCCGCCGCGGCGCGGCTGTTCGACCTGGTGCAGGAGCAGCCCGGCTTCCTCGGCGCCGAGTCCGCCCGGGACGCCGGAGGCTTCGGCATCACCGTGGCCTATTTCACCGACGAGGCGGCGATCGCCGCCTGGCGCGAGCATGCCGAGCACCGCGCCGCGCGCGAGTACGGCCGCGAGCACTGGTATGCGCAGTACCAGTTGCGCATCGCCCGGGTCGAGCGTGCCTACGGCGGCCGTCCGGCCGACGCGGCACCGGTCGCGGCTGTGGAGGAGGACGCATGAATCTCGACACGCGGACGGCGCTGATCCCGATCGACGTCCAGCTCGGCTTCGACGACCCGCCGTGGCCGCGCCGCAACAATCCTGCGATGGAGGGCAACGGCCTGCACCTACTCGCCGCGTGGCGCGAGCACGGCCTGCCGCTGATCCACGTGCGCCACGATTCGGTCCAGCCCGGCTCGTCGCTGGCGCCGGGCCGCCCCGGCAATGGCTTCCACGTGGGCTTCGCGCCGCAGGCGGGCGAGGCGCTGGTGGCCAAATCGGTCAACGCCGCCTTCATCGGCACCGATCTCGACCTGCGCCTGCGCCGTCTCGGGATCGAACGCATCGTGCTGTTCGGCATCAGCACCGACATGTGCGTGTCGACCACGGCGCGGGTCGGTGCCAACCTCGGCTACCGCGTGACCGTGGTGGGCGATGCCTGTTGCTGCTTCGACCTGGCCGATGGCGCCGGCGGCACGATCGCAGCCGACGACATCCAGCGCGCGCACCTTGCGACGCTGCGCGCCGAGTTCGCAGGGGTCGTCGATACCGAGGAGATCCTCGCCTCATTGCCGCACGGCGCGAGCGGCGCCGCGTAGTCGTTTGGCGGGGATCGGACGGCGGCGAGACGGTTCAGTAGGCGGTGGCGTGCACCCCCTCCACCGACCGGCCCGACGGATCGGCCGCTTCGGCGAATGCCGCGTCCCAGGCGATCGCCGCCGGCGACGAGCAGGCGATCGACTTGCCGCCCGGCACGGTCTGCGCGGCGGCCGGCGTGGGAAAGCACTGCTCGAACAGGCTGCGGTAGTGGTACGCCTCCTTGGTCTGCGGCGGGTTGACGGGGAAGCGGCGCGCGGCGGCGGCGAGTTCGCGGTCGCTGACGTGATTCTCGGCATGGGCCTTGAGACCGTCGATCCAGCCGTAGCCGACGCCGTCGCTGAACTGTTCCTTCTGCCGCCACAGGATCGATTCGGGCAGGTAGCCCTCGAACGCCTCGCGCAGCACCGCCTTCTCGATGCGGCGGCCGCTGCCTGCGGCGCCGACCATCTTGTGTTTCGCATCCATCCGCATCGCCACGTCGAGGAACTCGCGGTCCAGGAACGGCACGCGCGGCTCCACACCCCAGGCCATCATCGACTTGTTGGCGCGCAGGCAGTCGTAGTTGTGCAGCGCGTCCAGCTTGCGCACCAGTTCCTCGTGGAACTGGCGCGCGTCGGGCGCCTTGTGGAAGTACAGGTAGCCACCGAAGATCTCGTCGCTGCCCTCGCCCGAGAGCACCATCTTCACGCCCATGGCCTTGATGCGCCGCGCCAGCAGGTACATGGGCGTGGAGGCGCGGATGGTGGTGACGTCGTAGGTCTCGATGTGGCGGATCACCTCGGGCAGCGCGTCCAGGCCTTCCTCGAAGCTGTACTCGAAACCGTGGTGCACGGTGCCGATGGCCTCGGCGGCGATCTCGGCGGCGGCAAGGTCGGGCGAGCCCCGCAGGCCGATGGCGAACGAGTGCAGGCGCGGCCACCAGGCCTCGCTGCGGTCGTCGTCCTCCACACGTCGGCGTGCATAGCGTGCGGCGACCGCGGCGACCAGCGAGGAGTCCAGACCGCCGGAGAGCAGCACGCCGTACGGCACGTCGCTCATCAGCTGGCGGTGCACGGCGCGTTCGAATGCCTCGCGCAGCGCGTCCGGCGAGACCGCCACGCCTTCCACGGCGTCGTAGTCGCGCCAGCCGGGCGCGTAGTAGCGCCGTAGAGCGGAGCTTGCTCCGCTGCCGCCTTCCGAGAGCGCGCTGTCGTAGTAGTGCCCGGGTGGAAACTGCGCCACGTCGGCGCAGCTGTCGGCCAGCGACTTCATCTCCGAGGCCACGCGCAGCCGGCCCTCGCGGTCGTGGCCCCAGTACAGCGGGCACACCCCGATCGGGTCGCGGGCGATCAGCACCCTGCCCCGCGCGCGGTCCCACAGGGCGAAGGCGAAGATGCCGTTGAGGCGCTCGAGGAACCCGGCCGGATCGTCCCCTGCCGAGGCGCTCTCGCGGTAGAGGGCGCTGATCACCTCGCAGTCGGAGCCGGTCTGGAACTCCCAGGGCGCCCGCAGCGCCACCTGCAGTTCGGCGTGGTTGTAGATCTCGCCGTTGACCGCGAGCACCAGTTCGCCGTCGGCCGAACGGATCGGCTGCGCGCCGCCGGCCGGATCGACGATCGCCAGGCGTTCGTGGACCAGGATGGCGCCGTCGTCGAGGTGCACGCCGCTCCAGTCGGGGCCGCGGTGGCGCTGGCGCTGCGACAGCTCCAGCGCCTGCCGGCGCAGCGCGGCGGCATCGTCGCCGGCCTGCAGGCCGAAGATTCCGAGGATCGAGCACATGGGGGGGGTTTCTCCGTGTCGTGGTTCGGGAACGCGATCCGCGTCCGGGGGAGGACGCGGTCCGGGTGCACCACGCAAAAAACCCGCGCGGTGCGCGGGTTTCGGAAAGATCAGGTGGTTGTATTGCCGCCTATACCTGTCCGCCGACCCGCCGCTTGGGCGCATGATTATTCGAACGCGGATTGTTCGCGTCGAGCGGAGTACGGACGATGGCGGCGTGGAACGGCATGGACCGAAGCTAACCCGGGACCGGGCGGCTTGCAAGCGGTCGCGCCCGCCGACCCTGCGAAATCCTAGGGGAGACTCTTGTGGGATCCCTGGGAGAGCTTGCGGACCCCCCAGGGGAGACTCTGCGGAGCTCCTGGAGACCCTGCGGAATCCCTGGAGATCCTGCGGAATCCCTGTGGGAGCGACGGGAGTCGCGACAGGGCGCTGGTGCCGGCAGTCGTCGCGACTCCCGTCGCTCCCACAAGGGGGGCCGATCTCCGGGCCGCGGGGTACTGCGGCACCGGAGATTCGCCGCGCTCCGCCGCGCCGCTGCGGGGTTTGGGCAGCGCCGCCGCATCAGGCTTAGAATGCCCCTATGACCGCAGACGCCCGACCCGACGTTTCCTTCGACGGCCACGACAAGTTGATCGCCGCGGTGGACGCGGCCGTCGCCCAGGGCGACGAGCACGCCGTCACCGCCGCCCTGCGCAACGCCCTGTGCGCGATGATCCGCGATCCGGACGTGCGCCTGCCCGACTGCGTGTACGAGCCGATCGCCGACCATTACGCCCGCCGCGAGATCTACCGCAGCCCCGAGCACGGCTACAGCATCGTCGCCATGACTTGGGGCCCCGGCCAGGGCACCCCGGTGCACGACCACTGCGGGCTGTGGTGCGTGGAAGGCGTCTGGGACGGCGAACTGGAGATCACGCAGTTCGAGCTCCTGGAGCGGGACGGCGACCGCTTCCGCTTCCGTGCCGCCGGCGGCCTGCAGGCCGGCGCCGGCAGCGCCGGCAGCCTGATCCCGCCACACGAGTACCACACCATCGGCAACGTCAGCGAACGCAGCGTCGCGGTCTCGGTGCACATCTACAAGGCGCCGATGAACCACTGCGCCAAGTTCGTGCACGAGCAGGGCGAATGGTATCGGCGCACCGAAGCCTGCCTGAGCGTCGACCGCGCCGCCTGAGGGCGAGCCGCCTCCCCGTCGCGGACCGGGTGGCGGGCGACCCGCCCGCAGCCAGAAGTGCCTTCCGGCACCTGTCGCTGCCCGGGCCTCCGCCTAGACTGACGCCGGCTTCCACGGTCCCGCCGCCATGCTCCTCGATCTCTTCCTCGCCGCCGCCCACCACCTGCTGATCTTCGGCCTGGTCGCCATGCTGGTCCTGGAATCGGCGATCCTGCGCGGCGCCGTCGACGCCGCGGCGGTCCGCCGCCTCGCCGGGATCGATGCCGGCTACGGCATGAGCGCGGTGCTGCTGCTGATCGTCGGCGGGCTGCGCCTGCTCTACGGGATCAAGGGCTGGCAGTACTACCTGCACAATCCGTGGTTCCACGCCAAATTCGGCGCCTTCCTGCTGGTCGCCGCGCTGTCCGTGGTCCCGACCCTGCGCGTCCTGCGCTGGCGCAAGGCATTGCGGGCCGATCCCGGCTTCATCCCCGCCGCGGCGGAACTGGCCCGCATGCGCGGCTTCGTCCGCCTGCAGCTGGCGCTGATCGCGGCGATCTTCGTCCTCGCCGCCGCCATGGCCCGCTACGGCGGATTCTGAAGCCGCCCCCAGTCAACCGACGCGCCGGCCTCGGCTATACTCTGCGCCCGCGCCGAAGTGGCGGAATCGGTAGACGCAGCGGACTCAAAATCCGCCGCCGTAAAAAGCGTGTGGGTTCGAGTCCCACCTTCGGCACCAGAACGCATGCAGGTCCAACCGGCCCGGAATCAGGACGCCGCCAGGGCCGGCTCGCCCGGCGCCTTGTCCGGCGTGCGCGTGCGCAGCAGCAATCCCCCTGCGATGCCCGCCACCGCGGCAAAGCACGCACCCGCCAGGAAGGCGGTGCCGTAGCCGCCGGCCAGGGCGGCGACGCGTTCCGCGCCCGCCGCCAGCAGGCCGTCGCTGCTCGCGGCCGCGGCGCTCGCCAGCACCGCCAGGCCGAGCGCACCGCCCATCATGAACGACGTGTTGGCCACGCCCGAGGCCAGTCCGGCCTGGTCCGGCTCGACGTCGCTCATCGCCGCCAGCAGCATGGGGTTGAAGGCCATGCCCGCACCGATCCCCAGCAGCAGCATGGCGGGCAGCACGTCGGCGACGTAATGTCCGTCGACCGGCGCGCGCGCGAACAGCGCCAGCCCGACCGCAGCGAGCAACAGGCCGGCGGACAGCGGCAGGCGCACGCCGAAGCGCATCACCAGCCGCGCCGACAGGCCCAGCGAGAAGGCCGCCATGATCAGGTTGCCGGGCAGGAATGCCAGCCCCACCCGCATCGGGCTGTAGCCGAGCACCAGCTGCAGGTACAGCGCCGAGAGGAAGAACCAGGCGAACATCGCCGCCGACCACAGCACGCCGACCACGTTGGCGGTGGCGACGTTGCGCAGGCGCAGCATCGCCAGCGGCATCAGCGGCGCGCGCACCCGCGACTCGATCACGAAGAACGCCGCCAGCAGCGCGGCCGCGATCGCCAGCATCGCCAGCGTCGTGCCCGATCCCCAACCGGCCTCGTTGCCGTTGACCACGGCGTACACCGCCAGCATCAGCGCCGTGGTGACCGTCAGCGCGCCGACGACGTCGAGCGGACCCGTGCCGCCCGCCGCGTGGCGGCCCGGCAGCAGCCGGGTCGAGGCGACGAAGACCGCGATCCCGATCGGAATGTTGATCAGGAAGATCCAGTGCCAGGACAGCAGGTCCGTCAGCACGCCGCCCAGCAGCAGCCCGACGCTGCCGCCGCCGGCGCAGACGAAGCTGTACACGCCCATCGCCCTGGCGCGCTCGCCGGGTTCGGTGAACAGCGTCATGATCAACGACAGCGCCACCGCCATCACCACCGCGCCGCCCAGCCCCTGCACCGCGCGCGCCACCACCAGGAAGGTCTGCGAGCCGGCCAAGCCGCAGGCCAGCGAGGCCGCGGTGAACAGCACCAGCCCGAGCAGGAACAGGCGACGGTGGCCGAACAGGTCGCCCAGCCGCCCGCCGAGCAGCAGGAAGCCGCCGAAGGTGAGCATGTAGGCGTTGATCACCCACGCCAGCGCGGCCTCGGAGAAGGCCAGGTCGGTCTTGATCGACGGCAGGGCCACGTTCACCACGGTGGTGTCGAGCACGATCATCAGCACGCCGAGGCAGACGACGATCAGCGCGTGCCAGCGGTGATCGCGGGCACCGGGCGCGGAGGCGGGGGAAGAAGGCTGGTCGGGGGCGGTTTGCATGGATCGTCCTGTCTTGTTTTCCTGGAAATGCGGTGCCGGACGCGCTACCGCGTCGGTCGTTGCACGCGGGCACGAAGCGCCGCGTACTGTGGACGACGATCGGGCGGTAGCGGAATCGACGCACTCCAGTCGAGGCTTCTGTCCGGCCATCGAGCACCGCCGCGCCTCCACGTCGCAACATGGCCTGCACCGGAACGTCGGCGCGACCATCGACCCTCCGGGTCGACTCGCAGGCTGCCGCGGGTTCTTCTACACCGCGATCGCCGCGAACCGGCTCAATGCGCGCCTCACAGGTAATGTTGTCGCTCAACGCCTGCTCGACTGCCGGGTGCGCCTTGCCGGCCAGGGCGAATCGGGGCGCGATGCCCGGCGCCTGCCACCCAGGGGCTGGCCATACGGATCGGCGGGTCACGCTTGCACGCCCCGCCGCCCGCGATCCGCTGCCATCAGGGTTGCAGCGGCAGGCCGGTCTGCGGGTCGATCGCCCGGAAGGGATCGATCCCGGGCGTGACATACCCTGCACCGCCACGCGTCGCCATGTCCGCACCCAATGCCTGCCCGTAGGAGACCCGCAGGCCGAAGCTGCTGGCGGAGCCGATCCCCGAGGACTGTTCGCGCCGCAGCAGGAACGACAGGTTCCATCCCGAGTCCAGGTCGACGTCCAATCCGGCGCCGAGGGCCAGGGTGTCGTCGCTGTAGCTGCGCATGCCCAGCAGGTAATCCTGCGTCACCGGCTGCACCACGTAGTTCAACCGCGCATCGCCGCGGTTCTCCAGCGCCTGCCGGTACTCGAGCGACCAGTACGGGCGCAGCGACACCGTGGTCGTCCTGAGCTGGTAGCTGCCCTCCACGCCCAGCGCCAGCGTGCTGTTGTCGATGGTCTGCCGGCCGTAGGAGAGATCGTAGATGCCCAGTCCGCTTTCGCGGTAGGCGTCGAGCGTGGTGTGGCTCGCGTCGTAGCGTCCGTACCCGGCCAGGCGGCTGCGTTCACCGGCGTGTTCGTAGCCGACGGTCAGGCCGCCGTACAGCTGGTCGCCCTCGCGCCCTGCCTGCGCGGTGGCATCGGCCGGCTCGCTCCAGCGCCACAGATCGAAGTCCAGCCGCCCCAGCCCCAGCTGGCCGTCGACGAACAGCGGACCATCGCCCCGCCACAGGCCGTACAGCGCCATGCTGCGCTGTCGCGCGTCCTGCTGCGAGGGCGAATCGTCGAAGTCGGTGTCGTTCCAGCCCAGGCCGCCGGCGACGCCCAGGACCAGGTTCCGGCCGAACAGACGGTCCACGCCGAGGGTGAGGCCATTGCTGCGGAAGTCGAAACCGCTGGACCCGCTGCGGTGGTCGCGCTCGCCCAGCGAGATCGTGCCGGCCACCCACAGGCCCCAGCCATGCGCCAGGGTCGGCATGGCGCCGGCCAGCCGTTCCGTCCCGAGCGACAATTCCGGACCGCTGCCCGCGCTCGCGCTGAACGTCAGGTTGTTGGCCGACGGATTGCCGCGCCCGTCGCGCAGCTGGCGCAGGCGATCGCGGATGTTGTCCTGCTGGGCGTTGGCGAAGCGCACGCTGGCATCCACCTGCGCCTGCAGGCCGCCCACCACTTCCGGGTCGAGTGTCGGATCCGGGCGCGTCGCCACGGTCAGCGTCAGCCTCACCGTGGCCGCGGTGTAGTTGCCCGCCGCCGCCTGCGTGGCCACCAGTGTCGTCGTACCGGTGCCGACGATGGTCACCGTGGGCCCGCTCACCGTCGCCACCCCCGTGTTGCTGCTGGCGAAGCTGAAGGCGCCGGTGCTGCCGCTGTCGGGGTCGGGCAGGTCGAAGGCGGGATCGCCGAGGATCTTCTGCAGGTCCTCGATCCAGGTCAGCGTCGGGGTGGCCGCGGCGATCGCCACCTCGAGCGTGGCCTGCGGCGCCGCGGCGTAGTCGTCGTTGCCGGCCTGGTCGGCGGTGAGCGCGCAGGCCCCCGCCGACAGCATCGTCACCGTGGCGCCCTCGATGGTGCAGACCCCGGGCGAGGTGCTGGCGAAGACCACCGGGTTGCCGGAATCGCCGCCGGTGGCCGAGACCGCGAACGTGCCGCCCGCCGCGTAGGTCGGCGCGTCCGGATTGGCGACGAACTGCGAAATCGCCTGCGCGGCCTTGCCGATGGCGATGGACTGGGTCACGGTCGCGGCGGCCGCGTAGTCGTCGTTGCCCGCCTGGTCGGCGGCGATGGTGCAGGTGCCCGCCGACTGCATCGTCACCGTCGCGTCGCTGATGGCGCACACGCCGGCGGTCTGCGTCCGGTAGCTCACCGGCAGCCCGCTGCTGGCGGTCGCCGGCGGGTCCAGTGCGAACGTGCCGCCGGCGACGAACGTCTGCGGCGCCTGCGCGCCGAAGGTGATCGCCTGGCTGCCGGCGCCGATGACGACATCCAGTCTCGCCTGCGGCGCCGCACCGTAGTTGTCGTTGCCGGCCTGGTCTGCGGTCACCGTGCAGGTGCCGGCCGACTGCATCGTCACCGTGCTGCCGCTGACGGTGCAGACCGTCGGCGTCGCGGTACCGAACAGCACCGGGTTGCCCGACGCGCCGCCGGTCGCCGACACCGCGAACGTGCCGTCGGGCACGAACGCCGGCGCCGCCGGATCGGCGGCGAACGCGGTGATCGCCTGCGCCGCCTGGCCGATCGCGATGTCCTGCGTCACCGTCGGCGCGGCCGCGTAGTCGTCGTTGCCCGCCTGGTCGGCGGCGATGGTGCAGGTGCCGGCCGACTGCATCGTCACCGTGGTGCCGCTGATCGTGCAGACGTCGGCGGTCTGGGTGCCGTAGCTCACCGGCAAACCGCTGCTGGCCGTCGCCACCGGGTCCAGCGCGAACGTGCCGCCCGGTGCGAATGCCTGCGCCGCCTGTGCGCCGAAGGTGATGGTCTGCTCGCCTGTCCCCACCAGCACGCCGCTCGTGTTGCCCACGGCGTTGAGCGCGGGGGCGGTGTCGTTCCCCGTCGCATCGCGCAAGGTCCCGCCGTTGTCGACGATGGTCGTGCCCAGCATCACACCGTCGTAGTCGCGGTCGTCGGCCTGCACGATATAGCGGAAGGCGAGCGCACCGGTGCCGGAGCCCGACACATAACTCACCTGCTGCGGCGCGGAACCCACCGTCAGTTCCAGGTAAGGGGTGCCACCGGCGGTGTCGACGACGACCGTCTCGCTCAGGTGAACGGTGAAGTCGAGCGCGTCACCCGCCAAGTAGCGACCGTTGGCCGGCACGCTGACCGACGTCACCACGGGCGCGACGTCGTCGACGATGTACGCCTGTCCGCCAGTGAAGCCGGCCGCGGGGTTGCCGGCGACATCGATGATGCCGGTGTCGCTGCCGTTGACGTCCAGGCGCAGGGTGCCATCGCCGCCGACGCCATTGACGGTGACGGTGTAGAGGATGGAATCAGTGGTCGCGACCAGAGCAACGGCGCCGGTCGCCGTTCCCGTGGCGGTCACCGAGAAGTCAGCGGCGTCGACACCGGTGACGGCCTCGGAGAAGGACACCGCGTAGCGCACGCTGTCGGCGTTGGTGGGGGAAGCGTCGACGCGGTCGATCGCGGTCACAACGGGCGGCTCGGCGTCGGTCGCCAGCACGGTGATCGCGACCGTATCGGTATCGCTCATCGCGCCGCCGCTGCCCGTGTTTTCGAGGTCGTTGCTGGTGATCTGCAGCGAGGCCGGGCCGCTGTAACCGAGCGTGGGCGTGTACGTCGTCCCATTCAGGGCGGCATTGATGTCCGAGAGCGAGCCCTCGAACATCATGGATGCATCGTCGGCGCCGTCGCCCGCAAAGAAGGTGAGCCAGGTCGTGCTCCCGAGCGTGATCAGGCCGTTGGTCGCTGCCAGTTCCACCAGCACGTTGCCGCTGCCGGCATCGGGATCGCTGACCGAGATCGGGTTGCCGTTGCCGCCGGAGAACACCAGGGCGCCATCCTGCTCCACGGTCTGGCTGCCGGGCACGCTGTTGACCGGCGGCTGGTTGGCGGCCAGGACGGTGAACGCGTCGGGCAGCGTGGAAGCGCCGGCCTCGGTGGTGACGGTCACGTCGTGGCTACCGGCGGCGAGGCCGGCGGGCACGGTCGCGGTGATCGAGGTGCCGATGTTGTTGGTGATGGTGGCCGCGACGCCGCCGATGGTGACTGCCACCTCGTCCGCCAAACCGTACAGCGCCTGCCCGCCCAGCGTCACGGTGGTACCCGCACCGCCGCTGCCGGGGGTCACGCTGGCCAGCACCGGCAGCGCGGATTCGCAGCTGATGGTGTAGTCGAACCCTCCTTCCTGGGAGTTGATGTAGATGGTGCCGCCACCGCCCCTGTAATAGTCCGAAGACGTCCCTTCGAACACGCCTGGCTCGAAGAAGGAAATGTGCAAGCCGCCGCCGGTGAACGTTCCCCTCGTTTGAAGTCCAGTGGGATTGGAGATCTCCACCGTGACCTTGTCGCCGGCATTGTTCGCCCACGAGTCGGGGCCGTTGATGTTGACGTTTTGGTTGGGCTCCACGCTACCGGTGCGCGGCGTGCCGTCGGGACTGTTGATCAGTTGGCAAAACGAGGACGCCGCCGCCTGCGGCGCCCAGCAGGCGAATCCCAGCAAGCCCAGGAGCAGTGCATAACGGAGCCGTCCGGCCAGATCTCGATACATCGCGTTCCCCTCCCCCAGTGGTCCCTTCACCATGGCGGCGCGCCCCTGAGGCGGCGACGCCATCCGCGGTGCCGGCGCGGGTACCGGCGGCGATATCACCCTTCCCGCGCCGCGCCTCTCCCCGAGGCAGCTGACGTGGCCGGCAATGTAGCACCGATTCGCCCGGTGATCGTGGCTCGGGCGCTGCGCCTAGGCGTCCGCATCCGGCTCCCGGCGACGGAACAGGCCGGCTGCCTGCCCCTCCGGATCGGCCCGCAGGCTGTCGCGGGTGTTCTTCTGCACCGCGATCGCCGCGAACAGGCTCAACGCGTACGACATTCCGTAGAAGCCTTTTTCGCTCAACGCCAACTCCGCATTCCACAATCCGACGAACAGCAGCAGCAGCGCCGAGATCACCGCGAACCACGACAGGCCGTAATAGATGTTGGTCACCGGAATGCCTTCCATCCGGTCGCGCACGCTCTTCTGCACCGACACCGCGGCGAACAGCCCGTACAGCAGCAGTGTGAAGTAGTAGCCCTTCTCGTTGAGCAGCATCTCGGCGTTCCACAGCCCGACCAGGTAGGCCGTCATGCCCAGGCCGAGCGCGACCCAGGAGGCGCCGATGAAGGCGGGGGAAGGCTTGCTTTGACTTATGTCCATCATGTACTCCGGTTCATGGCACGCCTGGGCGGCTGAGAGGGTTGCGAGACGATGATACTGCTCTACAGCTGCAGCATTTGCTCGTTCCGATTCGAGGTCTATAGGACTGTGGCCAAGCGGGAAAGGAAGCAGCCTGGTCGCCGGCAGCGACGCACCGCGGTTGAAGCGGGCACCGGCGCCATCGTCGAGCACGGGCGCCAAGGGCGTTCGAGACGGTCGGCGTCGCCTACCACCTCGACGCGCGCCTGCGATCTGTTTTCGGCCAGCCGGCGACCGTACGGCACTCAGAACAAGGACGCCTGCTTGCACACTCGCGCCTGGTACCGCTCATGACGATAGCCGCCGGCCTGCATGCACGCCTGCTTGCTGCCGTGCGTACGCTCCTGCGCGCACTGCAGCAACGCCTCGTCCGCCGATACCGCCTGTGCCTGCGCGGTTTCCGGCACCCAGCGGCTGCGCGGCGTCTGGGTGGATCCATGCATGCAGCAGCCGGAAAGCAGCGCGGCTAACGCCAGCGCGTGGCAGAAAACGATGTGCCGGAGCGTCGGACTCATTCGTGCGATCCCGCCTTCGCGGCCGACGTCTTCAGTACGCGCCGGGCCTCTGGCGCAGCGACGCAAGCATGGCATCCCAGAGAGCGAACAGATCCGTTGCCTCTGGCGGCGGCGCATAGTCCAGGACATATTCGTCTGCGCCGGCCTCGAGCTGGAACGAAAACCTCACAGGGGACGACTCCTGCGGCAAAGATTTCCATGCGAATCCGTATTTCACGCTGCCGGCCCTGGTTTCGACCTTGTAAGCGGTTTCCTGCCCCGGAATCCCACCCACGGCCACCTCGCGCTTTCGGAGCCTATCGAAAGACTCTACCGCGTCCTCGTCGTCGTACTTCATCCGTTCACGATACCCGCGCTCGACTTCTTCGAAGTCATCGAACGCAGAAAGCGGCCCCGAGCCTCCGGTCTTTTCTGCTTTTCCCAAGCGTTCGCTAGTACCGACGCCGATCGAAACGCCTTTCCATCCGAACGATTCGATGCTCACTCCAACCATAATCCGCGCCGGCACCGGATCGGCCAAGGCCCCGTCGATGCAAAAGCCTGGACCCGACGAGGGGATCGATGTCGGGCGAGCATTATCGATTGGAACCAACCGCGGAATGCTGCCTGTAAGCGTCGCGGCGACTTCACTGAACTGCTCCCGGTCGTATTTGACGGTGTCGATTGCGTATCCAACACCGTCCCGCCATGCGTACCCCCTTACCCGATGGCCGATCTGGTCTAGCTCATTATTGCGATGGAACAGCACCCGCCAGCCGGGCTCCGGCACCTTCACCTCCGAAAGCAGGGACCCCTCGATCCTGTGCGGCTTCGCACGAAGCAATTCCTCCTCGCGCAGCACATGCGACTCGAACTCGGGCTGAGTTACTGCCGGAACTCGAGTGAACCGGACATCGGTCTCCTGTACCCAGCGGAACTCTGCCTGTGTCGGCACGTCAACCAGCATCCGGCCGATGCAGACGGGACTCAACGGAATGGGGCTCATACTTACATCCATGACTTGTGCTGGAGGCCGACATCCCAAGAGCAGCAGAGCCAGCCAAGTGAAACGGAGGGTGCGAAGGCGCCTCATCGAACCACTGCAACCGGCGCGACGAGCCTGACGATGTTGTCCAGCACTGACAACCTTACGTCCATGTGGTTGTAGCTGCCCTGATGGTCGTATCCAGCCTGTCGGCACACGAGCTGACAACCGCTGGCTCTGAGCAATTGCGCGCCGGAGGCGACGGCAGGCACCGTGCCATCGCCCGAGTCGCCGGGAGGCTGGATGCTCATGCGCAACTCTCCCTGCGCGTTTCTTAGGTTCCGTTCGCTATCTGTTGGCGTACCGGCGAACTGCCACGTCGACGGATTTCCGACATCGCGATTCCGGTCCTCGATCCATTGCGACATCAACATTCCTCCTCCGAACGAAGGGTGAGTATTGGCCCGGACAGCGACTACGCACCAGGTGATCGCTCCCCAACGCCGCCTGCCCGTCGTCATCACCGTAGTGGCCGTATAGGCAAAAATTACTGCGATTCAATTTCTCATCGCATTAAAACCACAGGCTCAACAATTCGCAAGACGCCATCCAATACCGACCGCCTCACATCGTTGTGGTTATAGCCCCCTGATGATCGCAACCTGCCTGTCGACAGATCAACTGGCAGCCACTGGCATGGAGAATCTGAGCGCCCGATGCTGCCGCTGGCACGGTGCCATCGGCAGCGCTCATGACGTAAACCAGGCTCATCCGCGTCGACAAAGGCGACCCAGAGCAGCCCTCGCGCGGCTGGACCGATAATGTTATGCCCCCGGACGAACCCGCAGCGAAGCCACGATACGATCCCAGAGCGCGATCGCCTGCTCGTCATCCAACGAAGATTCCGCCGCATGGCCGTTGTGATCCTCGCCTCCGGTGAACAGCTCTAGCATGAGCTTAGGGTGTTGCGGCGATGGAGAGCGAATGCCGGTTTCTGCGTAGAACCCGTGCTGGCGCCTGCCGTCTTCCTCGAACCTGCCCAGCCATTGTTCGCCCTCCAGGCCGGCCAGTTGGCGTTTGCCCTTCTGCAGGGCCTTAGGTCTGACGCCCAGTCCAGCCAGGTTGGATTCGCCGCGTGCTATCAGCGAAGGCTCGTCGTCCGGTTGGCGGAACGTATTGAGACTGACCTGGAAACGGAGATCGGAATGGGCCCGGTCAGCCACGCGATAACTGAGTTGCAGTTCCTCGTAGTCGCTTCCTGCGTCCACGACCACCGGCCCCAAGCAGACGCCGGGGCCAGCGTGTTCCGGGGCATCAACCTTGCTCACCCCGGCCAGTATGTTGCGCAACCTCCTTTCGGCGTCCGGAATCTGCGTGGGCTCGAATGCAGTCGTGTTGATCGCAACGTGGGCGTCGCCGACAAGCACGTGCAGTTCGTGCACCTGGGCATCGGCGATGTCCACACTGGCGTAAGAACTGAGACGTACCTGGGTGGGGGACCACGCTTCCCGACCCAGCAACATCGAAGCATTCGTCTCGTAGTTGATACCGCTCGCGAGTTCGTCGGCGCGCCCTGTTACGGCCGCGTCGAACTGCTCGGAGGTGACTGGCTGCGCGATGACGGTGACGTTCACGGCCCGGAAATCGGCATCATGGCCGTAATAGAAGGTGGCATCTCCGGTGCCACCGGCGACGACGTGGGTCCGTCGGAAGTTCTGGGGAAGATCGACGAGAAAGCGGCCTACGCAGTGCGTACGCATGTTCTGAGTCAGAGCCGGCACGGTGACGGGATCCTTTTCTTTTGACTGGCATCCAAGGCAGGACGCCGCCATCGCCAGTACCAGGCATAGGCGGCCATACCATTTCACGCAGGAATCTTCGCTTGTGCGGCGATCTTCTGAAGGCTGAAGAGGGTCGCCAACTGGGCTTGCCCATCGCGATAGGACGGCTCATGAGCAAAGCCGCTCATCCGGAACTGTTGACGGATTGAACCCCGGTTCTTGGCGTGCCTGAGAGGAGCTTCACCGGAACTGACAGGCACGGTTCCGTCTCCGCCCCCGTCTTGCTTCTGGGCCTCGAGCTCCCAATAGCTGGTCTGGTAGGTAGTAGCGCCACCACCCATATAGCCATATCCGGTCGCCACCTCCATCCGGCCACCAACATGGAGTGGGTTGCTACCATCGTCCCGCACCTGATCGAAGTCCATGTCGTACACCTGCTGAGCACTCGGTGGCGTCCTGGAATCCGGCCTTAGCCCGGCCCGCATCTTCCATCGAACCGTCTCGAAACTTGCCTGGTCCCGATCGGCGCCGTAATAGACATAGGTTACCGGGTGGTACTCACCAAGAATCTGTTCATGAAAGCTGCGGGATATCCGTATGTTCATCGCGAACTGATCCCAGGACAGCGGGCGGCCTCCGCGTGGACTCAACCACTCCTCGCGCACTAGGCCCCACCAGCGATCCCGTCGCAAGTAGATATCGTTGTATGGATCGCCGACGGGCCGCACCTCATCAGCCGTTACACCGTCCGCACTCTGCACCTTGAGCCAGCCGGCGCGATACTCGGCCGTCGGCAGCAGTTGCAGGGCGCCAGGGGCCTGCGAAAACACCGCCGTGACTTCTCGGCCATTGCTGCCGATCACCAGCCCCGCGACAAAATCCTCATCTCGCATGCCGATCTTGCAGCGGCGATAGGCGACGGCAGCACCGACTGCCGGCATCACCCCATGCACGACCCCAGCGATCTTGTCCTGCATTCCCGGCAGCAACGCGCATCGCCGTGCCACCAATCCACCCATCGAGTGGGTAATCAGCACGACCTGGTCACACTTGAACCCATTGCGACTGTATGAATTTATGACGTGTTGAATGCGATCACGGAGCCGCTCGGCGGCGGCCGTGTTCGAGGCGAGCCAATTGTACCCACATGCGTACACAGGCATCCGGAATTTCGCGCGTTTGAGCAGGTCATCGGATGTCACCGGCTCATGCATGGCGGGCGTGCCACTGCCGTCGCGATCGACATAACCGGCCGGGTTGAACCCGCGCATCTGCATCTGGATGCCCGGGCCCAGGCGCGGCTCCGGCGGACGTTCCCCCGGCCTTGGTGCCGCACTGACTGCAGTGTAGAAGAACTCCTGCCACTTAGCCGGATTGTACTCTCCGGAGTTGAGGCGCTCCTCCAGCCAGAGTAGAAAGCTGTGATAGCTGCCTTCCGCGATTTCGCCCCAGAACCGTTCATCGCGGTATTGGTCCTTCCGGCCTACGGAGCCTATCGGGGTTCCCGGGATCCCTCCACGTGGATCCACCTGGGTCTGCGAAGGGTGCATGAGACGCTGACGGGTCGCCGCACCACTGAATGCCATCTTTCGCGCCAGACCCACCGGAGCACCAAAGGTCGTGTCCAGACGCCAGACCTTGTTCCGGTTCATGTCCATGAGGTTCGAGCCCATGATGCCGGGTACGAAAATGACCGGCAGCACTTTGGTAGGCGGCAGGACCAACCGCACGGGATCGATCAGATTCGCGCTGGTCAGCCTCCATTGATACGTCGGCTGCCCGTCGGGATTGAACCCGCCCAGCGCCTCGCGTGCGCGATCAGGAGGAACGCTCATGCCGCATCTCCATCCACTTCTCCCAACAACTCGATGGTCAATCCTTCGACGCCAAGCCCCTGTTGCAGATCGATCTGCCCCATCGCATCAGTCACGCCCTGGATCCTGGCGCCATCGGCGCGAGTGATGACGTATTTCTGATTCGCCGCGGGCTCGCCGTCGGCGAATACAGCCTGGAACTTCTCGTTGAACCTGCTTTCCGGCCATGCATTCATCTCCCGGCTGAGCTGCGTCGGCCCGAGGAAGCTCTTCTTGCCGGCATGCACTTTGATCGTGCCCGGGCAGGCGATGGTGATGTTGCCGCCCTCGATGGTCAGGCTGGCGCCGCCGGCGGTGGCGAGACGGATCGTCTTGCCGGCGGCCATTTCCAGTTCTGCGTTGGCGCTGACCAGCTTCAGCTGCTCCTTTGCCTGCAGCTTGACCTGGTCGTTCTGCGCCTGGAGGTCCAGTTCGCCCTCGCCGGCGACCAGGCTCAGGCTCGTTTCCTCGGCCTGCCCCTCGGTCGCCGCGGCGAGCATGCCGATCGCCTGGCCGGTGTGCAGGCGCAGGTGGCCGGCGACGGCGAGGTGGCTGGCCTGGCCGCTGGCCAGGGTGAGGGTTTCGCCGACGGCCCAGGTCAGGCTCTGGCCGGCGACCAGCCCGATCCCGGCCGGTGCGGCGAACCCGAGCAGGGCGTCGCCGGTATGGGGAACGCGCCCTTCCGCGGCATCGGGCTTGCGCGCGGCGGCCTCTCCGCGCGCAGCATCGAAGTGCTCGCCGGGCACCGTCGTCCTGACGCTGGTCAGCAGCGCTTCCAGGGGCGCCTTGTCGTCGATCAGGCGCGAGGCCTTCGCGGCCGGCGCGCCCTCGTGCCCGGCCAGCTTCACCGTCTGGTGCGTGGCCGCCGCGCCCGAGAACGTCTCGCCCAAGGTACGCAGTTGCGTGAGCAGGGCGTTCGGACCGACGGCATCGCCGGCGGGCGTGCCGCCGGATTTGGCGTAGGCGCTCAGCCACAGGCCGGATTCGGCGCGGATGGCGCCCCAGGCGTCGGTGCGCAGCTCGAAGCCTTCGCCGCGGAAGCTGCCGCGGTAGTTGTCGGCCTGGTGGACCAGGTGGCCGAGGTTGAGCTGGCTGGCGGCCTGGGTGGTCGCCAGTTGCAGGCGCAGCTGGCCGTCGCTGTCGTCGAACACCAGCCGGTTGTGGCCGTCGCCGCCCCACTCCTTCGATTTCACGCCCCACAGGGCGGCCGCATTGTTGTGGGCGTCGTCGCCCGCGCCCATGCCGTGCCACGGCGGCGCGTGGCCGCCGGCGAGGTTGGCCTGGGCGCTGGCGCGGTGGTCGCTGGCCTGGGCATAGGCGCTGGTGTCCGATTCGGCGGGCTTGCCCCCCGGAGTAGGCGCAATGCCCGCCTCGCCCCGGCCGTTGTACAGCGTGCCCATCACCACAGGCCGGTCGATGTCGCCTTCCAGGAAGGCCACCAGCACTTCCTGTCCGATCCGCGGCAGGAACTGGCTGCCGACGCCGGGACCGGCATAGCGCTGGGCCACGCGTAGCCAGCAGGACATGGCCGCCGTCCCTGGCGCGGCATCGCTGGCTTGCGGAGCGTCCGGCCCGGCCATCCCTGGCCGGGCATTCGCGCCTGCCACAGGCAATGCCTGCGAAGCGCAGTCGCTCATCCAATGGAATTTCACCCTGATCCGCCCGAGCTTGTCGCAGTACAGCTCCTGTGCGCCGGAGACGGCCGCCTGCCCGTCCGCGCCGACCACGATCGCGGTCTGGTAGCCGGGCGCGGTGGGCCGCGGGTTGAGGCGGGCGCCGGTGCCGTCCTCGAGCACGGGGCGCCACGGGCGTTCGCGATCGACCGCTTCGAAGCGGTTGGCGTAGCCGACCGCCTCGGCGCGCGCCTGCAGGCTGCTTTCGGCCAGCCGGTCGTCTTCGTTCTGCGGCCATGCCGGCGCGGGGCCAAGCTGCGCGGCCACGGTCTCGCGCAAGTCGAGCGGCAGGTTGTTGATGCCGGCGTGGAGGACGCAGGTCAGCAGGATCTCGGCGGGCGGTGCTTCTCCTTGGGCCGGGGCCTGGACGAGCCGGAACCAGTTGCCGGCACGGAACGTCCGCGCGGTGCCCTGCCCGAACCAGGCGTGACGGCCGGCTTCGTGCGCCTGCGCCATCAGCCCGGCGTAGCGCTCGGCCTCGCCAGCGTCGGCGAAGGCATAGGCGCCGGAGGGGTCGTAGGCGTCCAGCGGCGCCTCGCGTTCTGCGCCGGACTGCAGTGGCAGCTGCGCGCTGCTGGCCTGCCGGGTCTTGTAGTCGTCGCCGAGCACGGTCAGGCGGTCGGCACCGATGCGACGGCGGCGGCCGAACGCCTGGATGCTGTCGCGCGCCTCGGTGGCGTCGCTGCGGTGGAAGCGGATGCCGCCGTCCTGCTCGGAACCGGCATCCTGCGGCTGCGCGCCGCTCTCGGCGAAGAGCACCATGCGGTGGCCGCAGGCGGCCTCGCCACTCTCTTCCAGGCGCCAGCCCAGCCCCTCTTCGGCCAGCAGCCGGCCGATGAAGTCGAAGTCGCTCTCGCGATACTGCACGCAGTAGCTGCGCGGCCGCGCCTGGGCGAGGAACGGACCGACATCGTCGCCCAGCTGCCACGATGCCAGCGGCGCGTAGCCGGCGAAGACCGTCTCCACGATCTCGGTCACGCTGCGTTCCTGGAACACCCGGCTGTGCCGGCCCTGGGTCAGCAGCCAGGTCCACGGCACCAGGCACAGGCGGTAGCGGGCCAGGCCGCCGTCGGTGCCGACGCAGGCGGCCTCGCGCACCAGCCCGGTACGCGCGGACTCGCCGCCACCGGCCAAGCGGGTCAGCAGCCGCGCGGGCTTGCCGAGCCAGGCGTCGAGCGGCAGATCGGCGTCGGGCGAGAGCACGTCCACCCACCACTCGAAACCCTGCGACAGCGCCTCGCGGCCGCGCCAGCGCTCCACCAGCAGGCCGGGCGGTGCGTCGGGCAATTCCAGGCGATAGAGACGGGTCGCATCGTCGATGCGAACGAGCGAGGCCAATGCATCCCGCACACGATCCGATGAGTGCATCACGAGAACTCCGTGGCTTGACGGGGCCTCCGTGGATCCGCGCGCCTTGGCGCACGACGCGGACGCGGAGGCCGACTTCCTGTCCGGCAAGTTAGCAAAATTTACGGACCGGCAGTATAGGGAAACTCCGACAACTCTGTAGAATCGATCCCACAGTCCATCAACCGAGCACCGCCATGCTGGAATTGGAAGACCTGCTGGCCCCGATCTCCGACGATAGCCCCACCGGCGAAGATCTCTCCTTCTCGTCCGAGTTCGACGCGATCCAGGAAGCCCGACGCGCCGACGACCCCACCCTGGAGCAGGGCGACTGGGTCACCGACATCAAGTACGCCGACTGGACCGCCGCCACGCGGATGTGCGAGGACCTGCTGCGGAAGCGGACCAAGGACCTGCGCCTGGGCGGATGGTTCGCCGAGGCCAGCGCCCAGGTCCACGGTTTCGCCGGGCTGGCCACCGGTTTCAGGCTGGTCGCACGCCTGTGCGACCGCTACTGGGACGAGGTGCATCCACGGGCGATCGACGGCGACTACGAGGAGCGCATCGGCAACCTCAGCTGGTTGCTGACCAACACGCTGCAATGGCTGCGCACGCTGCCGATCACGCAGGCGCCGCAGGGCCGCTTCGGGCTCGGCGACTTCGAGGCCGCGCATGCGCGCGGCGGCAGTGGCGAGACCGCGGGCGCGGACGGGCAGCCGGACCTGGAGCTGATGGAAGCGGCCCGCCGCGACACGCCGCACGAGTTCTACCGGCAGTTGATGGACTCGGTGGCCGACTGCGCGGTCGCGCTGCAGGAGCTGCAGCTCTCGGTGGACGCGCGCCTGGGCGCGGACGGCCCCAGCTTCACGCCGGTGCGCGACCAGCTGGAGCATCTGCAGAAGACCGTGCTGCGCTTCGCGCGCGACGCCGGCGTGCTGCTGGACGGCGATGCCGCCGGCGGCAGCGCAGACGGCGCAGGCGACATCGAGCACGGGAGCGGGACAGCCGTCGCGGGCCATGGCGGCCCGATCGCATCGCGACGGCAGGCGCTGGCGCAACTGCGCCAGGTGGCGGAGTTCTTCCGTCGCACCGAGCCGCACAGTCCGGTCGCCTACCTCGCCGACAAGGCCGCGCGCTGGGGCGAAATGCCCCTGCACGTCTGGCTCAAGCGGGTGATCAAGGACGACAGCACGCTGTCGCAGGTGGAGGAACTGCTCGACGTGGACAGCAGCCAGGAATCCTTCGGATCCTGAAAGATCACGTCGCCGCCGCGCCAGGCAGCCATTTCCGCTGCGGTGAGAGCTGGGCCGTCGCCACGGGCGGTGCAAATGAACGGCCGGGTGCTTCGCTATGGGTTAGAACATCACGGCTTGAAGCATGGGCTATTCGTTGACGAAACCCGTGGCGACGGCCCAGCTCTCACCGCGGCGGAAACGATTGCCTGGCGCGTCCTCAGAGCACGCGGAACTGGATGCGGCGGTTGCGGGCGCGCCCGTCCTCGGTGGCGTTGTCGGCGATCGGCTCGTCGGGGCCGCGACCGAGCACTTCGAGGTTTCCGGCCGGAATACCCTGCCCGACTAGGTAGCTGCGCACCGCCTCGGCGCGCGCCTGGCTGAGGGCGAGATTGCCCTGGCGCTGGCCGACATCGTCGGTGTGGCCGATGATCTGCACCCGCGCGTCGCCGATTTCCTGCATTTTCTCCGCCATCTCGTCGAGGATGTAGCGGCCGAGGTCGGTGAGCCGCGCACTGCCGCTTTCGAATTCGATGATGCGGTCGCCCAGGGTGGCGTCGAGCAGGCCCTGGCCGGAGCCGCCGGTGCCCAGGCTGTTGGTGACGGTATAGGTGCTGTTGCTGGCCAGGCTGAGCTCGCTGGCGACCTGCTGGCGCTGTGCCTCGTTGACCACTTCGCCGGTGATGCGCACGCTCTGGCCGTTGACCTCCAGCTTGCCCTCCGACACGCGCTGCAACCCAGGGGTGAGCATGTTGGCCACGTAGCTGCCCCAGTTGGGCGGCGTCGGGATCGACTCCACCTGGATCCGGTCGACCACGCGCTCCTCGCCGTACAGCGAGCGCAGCTTGTCGAGGATCTGGGCCTTGGTCGCCTGGTCCGGAACCACGCCCTCGGCCACCACCGGCTCCGCGGCCGGCTGTGCCCGCGCCGCGACCGATGCCAGCAGCAGCGTGAAGAGAAGGATGACGCGACGCATGTTCATGCTCCCAGGAAGGTTTCGCCGAAGATCCGGCGCGCGGCCTTCAGCGACAGGTCGTGGCGATCGACGTAGCTGGCCAGCTTGTTGAGGCCGTAGTCGGTCGGCAGGTGTTCGTCCACCCATTCGGCGTCGTGGATGCGGATCAGGTGCTCGCCCGCGGCCTGTGGATCGAGCACCGCGCGCAGCGTCTGGTGGTCGGCGCCGTTGAAGCCGACCATCATCCTCGGCGTGTCCTCGTCGCGCACCAGCACCGCCAGCTCGAAATCGCCGCGCGCGATGAACCCGGCGATGATGTCGAGCCAGAACGCGCCGACCAGCGGCCGGTACAGCGGATCGCGAGGCAGCGGCAGTTCCAGGCCCTTGTCGATCGTCACCCCGCTGCCCGACAGCACCGGCTGCAGCAACAGCCCGAGCGCCGGCAGCATGCGCCGCAGCACGACGTCGTCGTGGCCGGAGTCGCGCAGCAGCCGCTCCAGCGAGCCGATCGTCTGCAGCTCGAGGAAATCGGCGAACGGCGCCGCGTAGGCGCCCGGGTCGGTGCTCAGGTCGTAGCGGGTTTCCGCCAGCTGCTGCAGCGGGATCGCGGCCTCCTCGGCGTCGGCGGCGTTGCGCGCCTGCCGCGCCAGCCCGCTCCAGACACGGGTCAGCGCCAGCGGGCTGCGGCCGATGAAGCCCAGCGGATTGCCGACCTCGACCCGGATCGCCGAGAGCAGCGGGAAGCGTCGCTGCGAGGCGTCGCGGCTGGGCAGGAAGTGCCCGCAGACGACCAGCTTGCTGCGCGAGCCCATGAACGCGTAGTGCACATCGGGCGCGCCGTCGTACAGGCGCTTCCAGTCGGGATTCTGGCTCAGCAGCTCGATGCTGCTGCCGGCCCAGCGGTCCAGCAGGCCCATCAGCTGGTGGTTGTCCGCGGTGCGCACGAAATCCCCGCGCGAGGGCACCTTGCCGAAGTAGCTGACCGCTGCCGAGACCGTCTGCGTCATGCGCCCTCCTCCCCGCCTTCCGGCTCCATGCCGTCCGCCAGCGGCGCGGCCGCCGGCGCGCTGCCGGCGACCGTCGCCGGCAGTTGCAGTCCACGCTGCCAATCGCTGCCGCTGCTGCTGGCGCCCGGGCGCCGGGTGATCTTCATCACCACCGAGACCGAGACGCCGTCGCGCGCCCAGGTCAGCGTGCTGCTGTCCGGCCGATGCTCGGCCGTCGCGAGCTCCATCATCCGCGCCAGGCCGTTGCCCCCGGGCGCATTGACCAGTTCCACCGTGCGCCCGTCGCTGGTGACCGCGCTCAGCTTGACGCCGGGAATCGCGCCCGGGTTCGGCCACTGGAACGTCTGCCAGGCCGGCGGGGTGTTGCGGTAGCGCAGCGTCTGCCCATCGATGTCGAGGGTGAATTCGACCGCACCGGTGGCCGGCTGCGGCTGGATCTCGAAGATCGTCGTGTCCTGCCCGGCGGCGCCGCCGGCCGAGCCGCTGACCCAGTCGCCGTAGCCGCCGACCAGTTCCGGCAGCAGGGTGATGCCGAGGCCGGCCCAGCGCCGCGCCTCCAGCAGGTTGCCGCGCTGGATCACCAGCGCGCCCAACGCCTCCTTGTTGAACGCGGCGATCGCGCCGGACGCACCGAAGATGGCGGCGATGTCGGTCGGCGCGGCGTCGACGTCGGCCGCCGGATCGAACGGGAACTGGCGGCCGATGCGCGCCTGGAACGGCTCGTACACCTGCGCCGCCCAGACCCGGTTGATCTCGGCCTCGGTGGGCGGCACCAGCGCGGCGAAGGTTTCGGTCAACGGGCGCAGCAGCAGCGGCCGCAGCGCCTTGCGCTGCGACTCGTCCAACCCGGTGAGCATCTGCTCGTCGACGAGGGCGAGCGCGGCGTTCAGTTCGGAGCCTTCATTGCTCAGGGTGTCCTGCATCAGCCGGCGTGCGCCGGGACCGGGCTCGCCCTCGGTGCGGATCGCGTTGAGCCGCGTGCGCAGCTTGGCGAGCGTCTGGAAGTAGTCGTCGATCAGCGCGCTGCCGTCGCGCTTGGCGACCAGCCGCGCGAAGCCCTCGAACGCCTTGCCGATCGGCCCCATGGGCGCCTGCGTCGGGCGCCCGGTGTCGGGATTGGTCTCGACCGCGGCCGGCGACGGCGCGCGGCGCAGGATCACGCGCTGGAACCAGGCCACGAAGCCGCCCTTCGCCTTGTCCTGGAGCGCGTTGGCAGCCGAGGGGTTGTCCCAGATGGTCTGCTCGTTGATGGCCTCGAGCAGCGCGCGCAGCGGCGACTGCTGCGGATCGCCGATGCTGTTCATGCGCGCGACCGCGTCGTCGAAACTGCCGAAGCGGGCCACGCTCACGCCTTGCAGGAACTTCTGCCACTCCTGCGCGTATTCCTGCTTGTAGAGCATCGCCAGTTCGCGCGCGATGTGCTCCGGGCTGCCCGCCAGCGACAGGTCGCTCTGCTCGGTGGTATCGAGCACCCAGTCGGTGGTGCTGAGCTCGGTGTTCGCCGCTTCGTCGACCGCGCCTTTCACGTAGTCTTCCCAGGCCCGGCGCGAGAACGCCCCGGAAATGGCGTAGCTGCCGGTGATGGCGTCCTTGTTGCGCTCGTCGCCGACCAGGCTGTTGACCGTGATCGTGGGAAAGCGCGTCGCCGCTCGCGCCTTGATCTGCGCGAACACGCGGTTGATCGCCGGCTCGCCGCGCGTGGCCTGGGTCAGCGCCGCGCGGCTGTCGGAGACCAGCGACACCTTGGTCTCGACCTGCGGCCAGCGTGGATCCTCGGCGCGCGCCACGTAGAAGCTCATCAGCTTCTCGGCCGCGCGCGCCATGTCCTCGCGCGACATCTGGCCACGGTTGCCATCGAGCCAGCCGCGCCAGAAGCGGGTCAGCTGGTGCGCGAGATGCGCCTGCTCGACCCGGCCGCGGTTGCCGAGCATCAGGTAGGTCTTGAGCGCGTTGTAGGCGTCGTTGGTGTCGGTCGGCGAGGCTTCCTGGTAGAGGCGTTCCTGCGCCTGCTCGTCCTGGCCCGCGCTCTCGGTGAGCTGGCCGCCGTGCGCCACGACCTCGGCGAGGAAGGCTTCGATGCGGGCGTTGGTCGGCGCCAGCATCACCTGGCGCATGCCGTCGAAATACTCCTGGAGCAGCTTGGCCTCGATGCGGTCGCCCTGGTACAGGCCCAGGTGGGTGGTGATGCTGCGCTGCTGCCGGTAGCGGGCGAGTTGCTCCAGGCGATCCTGCAGCAGCAGCAGGGCGTCGATGCGCGATTTCAGGTCGACCCGGTCCTCCTGCAGCCTCACCGCCTGTTCCAGATCCTTGGCGGCATTGGCCACCAGTTGCCGGTTGCTGGTGTACGACCAGGTCCATAGCCCCAGCACCAGCGCCAGTGCCGCCACCGCGCCCAGGAAGACCGCGTAGCGCAACCGCGTCTGGTGCGGGCTCGAATACTGCTGCACCAGCTGCCGGTCGGCGAACACGACCTTGCGGAACAGGTCCTTGAGGAAATGCGCGGTGTGCCCGGACGGCGCGCCGGCCTCGGCATGCGCGCGCGGCTGCAGCGCGAACTCGCGGCCGACGCGCTCGGAGGCGTAGTGCACCGAATCGCCTTCCTGCAGCGCACTGGTGAAGTAGAAGCCGCGGAAGACCGGCTTGAACTGGTAGGGATTCTCCTCGAACAAGGTGGCGACGAAGGTGCGCAACGCGGGCTTGATGCCGACGAATTCCAGCGGCAGCGTCAGCAGTCCCGGCGAGACCTCGCGCCCGCGCTGCATCGCCATCTGCGACAGGCTCATCTCCTTCAGGCCTTCGGCCAGCTCGTCGAAGTAGGTGTCGAAGCTGCCGAGCGCGTCGTTGTCCGATTTCGGATCGAACGGCAGCGTCGCGCCCCACACGTTCTCGCGCTCGGACGGGTCCAGGCCGCGAAAGAACTCGGTGAAGCCGGCGATCAGGTCGGCCTTGGTGAACACCACGTACACCGGCGCGAACACCTCCAGCCGCTCGGTGATCTCCTGGACCCGCTGGCGCAGGTTCTTGGCCAGCTCGATCGCGAACTCCGGCTTGCTGCCGGACAGCTCGGCGATGCTGGCGGCGATGATGATGCCGTTGACCGGCGCCCGCGGGCGGTGCTTCTTCAGCAGGTCGAGGAAGGTCAGCCACTCCAGGCGGTCCTCGACGCTGACCGAGTAGCGGCCGGCGGTGTCGAGCACGATGCCCTCGGTGGTGAAGTACCAGTCGCAGTTGCGGGTGCCGCCGATGCCCTGGATGACGTTGCTGCGGTTGTCCTCGAACGGGAACTTGAGCCCGGAATTGAGGATCGCCGAACTCTTGCCGGCCGCCGGGTTGCCGATGATCACGTACCAGGGCAGCTCGTAGAGCGCGGCCTTGCCCTTGAGCACGCCGATGCGCGAGGACTTGATCGCCTTGACCGCCTCGAGCATGCGCTCGCGCAGCGCTTCGGTATCGGCGCGGGCGGCGGGCTGGGCGTTGGCGACGGCACGCTCGGTTTCGCCCTCGACCATCTCGTCGAGCCCCTTGGCGGCGCGGCGCGCGCGGATCCTGCGCACGATCCACACCAGCAGCCACACCAGCAGCGCGAGGACCAGCAGGACCAGCGCCCATACGCCGATCTGCTTGAGGCCGTCGGCACCGAAATACATCAGCGCCGCGGCGGAGGCGATGCCGATCACGGCGAGGACGCGATAGTCGGTGAGGTAGTACCTGAGTCTGTAGAACATCGGGCGGGTCGATCCGGTTAGGCGGCAAGGTCCGGCGAGGCGCCGGCATTGTCTGGAGACGGGGCGGACGCGGACGCCGGCGGCGTGAAGACCACGGCCGCGCGCTCGCGCTCGGCGGCGACGGCGAGCGCCAGCGCCGGTTGCCGCGATGCCCGCACCTGCGCCGCGGCCAGCGCCAGCAGCGCCAGCGGCGCGACGTGGCCGATGTCGCCGCAGGGCACGCCGAGCGCGCCGCATTGGGTGGCGGTATCGAGTTCGGGGCAGGCCGTCGCGGCCGCCGCACTCGCCTCGACGGCGCGGCTGGGGCGCTGGTCGGCGTCGCTCACCACCATCGCGACGGCGTCGGGCTCGACGGCGGCATGCTGCAACGTGCGCGTGATCAGCTCCGCGGTGGCGCGGGCGGCGGCGCGCGGCGGCGTGGTGGACTGCAATGCGCTCATCCGCACGCGGTGCATCGATGCGGCGGGTTCCGGGGACGCCGGCGCGGCCGCGGCCGGCGGCCGCAGCAGTACGCCGGCCGCGGCTTCGCCGGGCACCAGGCCTTCGGCGCGCCGGCTGTCCATCAGGCGTCCGCTGGACATCAGCGCATGCACGGCGCGCTCGCCGATGGCCGAGTCGCATGCGAGCAGCAGCTGCCAGCTCTGCTCGTCGGCGGTCGCGGTGCCGAGCCGGTCGAGCAGCCGCCATGTATCTTCCGGGCCCTGCACCGCAAGCACCTCGAGCGCGATGCGGCGGGCGTCGAGCCCCCCGTCCAGCGCCGATTCCAGCAGCCAGTCGCCGCAGGCCTGGCGCAGCGGCTGCGGCCAGGCCGACGGCAGCAGCACGCGGATGCGGACGGCCTCGCCCACCTCGTGCCGCTCGCGCCGGCGCAGTCCGGCGACGACGCGCTCCTCCGACACCGGCAGGGGCGGCAGCTGCAGCGCCAGCCCGTCGAACAGTTCCTCGGCCACCGGCTGCAGCAGCGCCAGCGCCCGCAACCGTTCTTCCTCGGGGGCGCGGCTTCCCTGCGGCTGCAACCGCCGCGACATGGCGTCGGCCGCCGCCGCCGTCTCGAGCCCGTCGCAATAGGCCGCGAACACCGGCAGGCCGTCACGGTCGCGGAAGCGCGGGTGCAGCCCCGGGCGCGGCGGCGCCTGCAGCAGCGCCAGCACCGCATCGGGGGCATCGCCGCAGGACAGGCGCAGTGCACCAGCCAGGCAGTCGAGCGGCGGATGCGCCTGGCCGGCATCGGTCTCGAGCGCATCCCCGCTCGCCCCCGTGTCGGCGACTTCGGGCGCGCGGCGCTTCGCCGCGCGCCTGCCGCGGACCAGCCACAGCCCCGCCAGCAGGCCCAGCGGCAAGACGCCGAGCACCAGCAGCATCTGCCCGCCGCCGGGCGCACCGCCGCTGCTCCGCCAGTACAGGATCGCGCACAGCCAGACCACGGCGAAGACCACCGCCACGACCAGACCCGCACGCAAAACCCCCGACCACTTCACATCCTCGCTCCCTGAGCCTGCCTACCGGCAGTGTCAATCCACCCCGTTTCCGGGCCATTCCCCGGACCGTTCCCCCGGATCACTCCGTCGTCGTCGTGACCTGCGTCGAAATCAGCGTCGCGCCGCACGCGGTCTTGTCCCCCTGGCGCGCCACCGGCTGGCCGTCGACGATCAGCGTCGGATCGCCGGCGACGATGGTGGTGGGCCCGTGCCGCTGGCACGTCACGCGGTCGCCGACGCGGGCGACGGGCTTTCCCTGGATGTCGGTCGCGGTCGACCCGCTGACGACCGTTCCCCCGTGATCGATCTGGTCGCCCACCACGATAATCGGACGCGACATATCGGTTCTGCTCCCTAGCCTCGCGTTGCGCGCTTTCCCTGGACGCTCCCCTTGCAGGGAGCCGGCCCGCGCCGGGCCGAGCGGGAAAGATAGCAGGACTGGCGGCCGTTTATCACCCGCCCTGCCGTTGCCGTGCCTGCTTGGCCCGGCGGCATTCGTCGGCCATCTCCACGTGCACGTAGTCGCGCATGCGCCAGTTGCCGCCCCAGACCAGCCCGGCCTGTTGCGCCAGCTCGCCGTAGAGGAAGTAGGCCTGCTTGGTCCACGGATCGCCCATGTCCCACTGCAGCTTGCCCGCGCGCATCGGCGCGCTGTCCAGTGCCAGCCCGTACTGGTGACAGCTCGACCAGGCGCCGGCGTTGGTGGCGCGCCCCCCGCGCTTCAGCTCGGCCTGGCGCTCGGGGCTGCGATAGCCTTCCACCAGCACCATCTCGATGCCGTATTGCGCGCGCATGACGCGGTAGATCGCCAGCACCCGCTGCTGCAGGTCCGGACTGATGCGATCCCATTTCCTGTCGGCGGTCACGATTTCAGGCTTGACCCGCCGCACTTCGGCGGTCGTGAAGACCGCTGGCGGCGGCGGCGGCGGCGGCACCAGGCGTTCGCCGCGCAGCAGCTCGGCGATCATCGTCCGGGACTCCGACAGGTCTTCGGCGCTGAACCCCTCCAGCACCACGTGCTGCCGGAACGCCAGGATCAACAACGGCGGCACGCACAGCAAGCCGATGGCGATCGCCAGCACCCACCGATGCCGCGACAGCGCCGTCACCGTGTCCGCACCCGCCTTCCGCACCGTCCGGCCGGTACCGTCCACGCGCCCGGCCAGGCGCTGGCCGCCGCGCGCGGCACGGCCGCCCAGCGAACGCATCGCGCGTCGCAACACCGCAGCGATGCGCTCGCGTGCCTCCGGAAACACCAGCAACCACGTCGAAAGGCAAACGACCAGGAAAAGCGACGTGATCCAGAGCACGATCACCGTCCCGCCCCCGTACCCGGCACGGCCATTGACGGTCGACGGTCAGCCGCTAGAATGCGCGAAAGGACTGATTCCGGCCTGCGCCGGACAAGAGCGGGATTGCACTTGAAGACTGGCGAAACGAATCGTCCGAGCCTGGTCGCAGGAACCGACCGCAGCCCAGCGGGCACACGGCCGCGCGCCAGCATCCTCGCCGACATGGAGAACCGCAAGCCGCAGAAGCCGGCGGTGGCCGCCCGGCGCAAGCCGCTGCTGTGGCTCCTCGTGCTGGCCTGCGCCGTCCTTGTCATCCTTGCCTTCCTGCAGTTGTCCGCGCGCATGTCCGGACTGGACACGGAGGGTCGGGATACCCCGACCGGGCGCGAGACTTTCGGTCAAACCGCACCCGCGACGCAAGCACCGGTGGTGGATCCCTCCGGCACCGTCGAACGCCGGGGCGCGGTGATCGTCGACGATCCGGCCGCGGACGAAACCCGCGCCGCGCTCGCCGCCATCGCTTCGGCCACCGGCGGAGACGAAGCCGAGCCCCCTGCCCGCGCGCGGGCGAACGCATCGGCGAACGCCGGCGGCACGCGCCGGCACGCGCCCGCGGCATCGCGCACGCCTCCGAAGCGCGCCTCGCCCACGGCCACTGCGACACAGCCGGCGACCGGCAACGACCTGATCTCCACCCTGCTGCGCATCATCAAGCAGGACGGCGCGGCCAGCGCCCAGCAGCACGAATCGATGGATGCACTGATCGCGCAGGTGCAGGCCGAGGACGACCGGGCCCGCAACCAGAACAGCGCAGCGCTGGCTTCGCTCGGCGGCGCCCAGAGCGGCACGACGGCGCCGCCCGCGCCCGCGCGCTCCCCGGTGGTGCAGGAGAAGCTGCGCGCCTGCCCCAAGGCCAACACCATCGCCGGCATCGAGTGCCGCAGCCGGGTGTGCGCGCAACACGCCGGCGAGGATGCCGCCTGCCCGCAGCAGTAGCGGTCGCGCGCGGCGCCGCGACCTTCCCCTTCGTACAGGTCCCTTCCGCCGCCGCCCGCGCTAGGGTCGGACTGCCGCGGACGGTTTCCGGCATTCCGCCGGCCGCCACGGCAACGGGAGGGAGCCATCATGTCCATGATCGCCATCGTCCGGGGCTGCCTGGCGGCGCTGCTTGCGCTCGCGGCCGCCCCGGCCTGGTCCGTCTGCCGCGACGCCGTCGTGCTGGTGCACGGCAATGCCGGCAGTCCGTCGCATTTCGATGCCACCCGCCAGGCGCTGCTGGCCCGCGGCTACGACGCCGCCGACATCCACCGCCCCGACTGGGGCAGCAAGATCTGCGCCGCCTGCAACGATCACCACGGAAGCGAGGAAGCGCCGGTGCTCGACGCGATGATCGACGCGATCGCCGGCTCGTGCACCGGCCGCATCGACGTGATCGGCCACTCCATGGGCGCCACCCTGGCCGCGCAGCAGATCGCCGAGCACGGCCTGCGGCCGTACGTGGACGCCTTCGTCGGCGTCGCCGGCGCGTTCCGCGGCCTGTGGTCCTGCGGCACCTATCCGTTCAACGTCGCCACCAGCACCTGCGGCGCGTGGGGGCTGTCGGTGTCGAGCCCGTTCCTCGACGCGCTGTACGGCGTCCGCTTCGGCGACCGGGTGTATTCGATCAAGTCGTACTACGACGCGGTGGTCTGCTACGGTGCGATCTGCACGGTCAACGGCATCCACAGCTCGTCGATCTGGGGCGAGAACGCCAGCTACAACTACCCCTACGGCCATTTCGGCCTGCTGGACCAGACCGCGTCGCGGCAAGCCAACCTGATCGAATAGCGGTACCACGCGATCGACAGGCGGCGCGGCTACGGCGACCGGCGCGCACCGGCGGCCTGCGCCACCCGCTCGAACACCGGCGCCAGCTGGCGCCGGGCTTCGGACGGCAGCGGTTCCAGCGCGCCCTGCGGTCCCACGAACGGCGCCGCGGATTCGCGGGCCCAGGCGAAGGCGACGCGATTGCTCATCTTCGCTTCCCCGACCATCAGCGTGCGGTCGGCGCCGAAGGCACGTCGCAGCCGCTCGAAATGCCGTTCCGCATCGGCACAGAACAGGTTGACCGCGACGGCGCCGTTCGGCGCGAGCGCGTCGCGGCAGTCGTCGTAGAACTGCTGCGTGGACAGCGCCGGCGGGATGCCGGTCTCGTCGTAGCCGTCCACCAGCAACAGGTCGAAGCGGCCAGGCCGCTCGCGCAGGAAACGCGCGCCGTCGTCGAGCACCACCTGCAGCCGCGCATCGTCGTCGGGAATGCCGAACTCGCGCCGCAGCGCGATCACGTGCGGATTGTTCTCCACCACCTCGATCCGCACCTGCGGCAGGTGCCGGTGGCAGAACTTGACCTGCGAACCGCCGCCGAGCCCGACCAGGCCGATCGTGCGCGGCCGCGGCTGCCACAGCAGCGCGCCCATCATGGTCCTGGTGTAGTCGATCAGCAGCAGGTCCGGGGCGGCGCTGAGCATGCGGCTCTGGGTCTGCCTGCGGGTGAACTGCAGCGAGGTGTAGCGCCCGTAGCGGTGCACGAACGGCTTGCGCAGGCGTCGGCCGGAGGCGTCGCGCGGCACCGGCCGGCCGAGACGCGACAGCAATGCGTCGAGCCAGCGGCGCCAGACGCTCATGATGTTTCCCATTCCCGCGCCGGTCCTGCCCGCTGCACTGGCGGACAAGATTAGCGAACGCCCCCGGAGCCGTCATCGTGGGCGCACGGTTTCCAAGGTGGCGGCCGGGATAGGCGGGAAGCATCCTTCCGACGAGCGGTCGTTGGCGATCGTCGGCGGCTTGCATCCCGCGGCAAAAAAGGGACTAGACTGCAGCCAGGTGACGTTCCTCGCCCGCAACGCGGAGGGTGTCCCATGCTGCACTGGATCCTCGCGGCGCTCCTGGTCCCATCGGCGGCCGTGCCCGACGGCAGCCTTCCGGATCGCAACCAGGTCATGCGCGTTCCGCCGGAACTGCGCGCGCTACTTCACGAACAGGTCGTCAGCCGCAGCCGCTCCGAAGAGCATCGCCTTCGCCTGCTGGCCGAATTCGCCTTCGCCGAGGAAGGGCTGGCACTCGAGTACGAGAACGGCAATACCCGCACCGTCGAGCAGGCCTGGCGCAGCGGAAAGGTGAACTGCCTCTCGTTCTCGCTGCTGTTCACGGCGCTGGCGCGCGAGGCCGGCCTGGACGCGTACGTACAGGAAATCGACAAGGTGCTGGCCTGGTACCAGGAGGAAGGCATCGTCTACAACTCCAGCCACGTCAATGTCGGCGTGCGCACCGGCAGCCAGCGCCATACCGTCGACGTCAGCGGCGGCGCGATCATGACGCGCGACCGGCCGGTCGCCGTCTCCGAGGAGCGCGCCCTGGCGCATTTTTACGGCAACCGCGGCGCCGAACTGATGGCGGCCGGCGCGCTGGAGCCGGCCCGGGTCCACATGGAGGCGGCGATCGCACTCGATCCCGACTACGCCACCAACTGGAGCAACTTCGGCGTGCTGAACTTGCGTAGCGGCGACATCGCCGCCGCGGAGCGCGCCTATACCCGTGCGCTGGCGCTCGATCCGGTGCACGCCGCCGCGCTGTTCAACATCGTGGGGCTGTACCGTCGCAATGGCGACGCCAGGCGCGCGGCGGAATTCCAGGCGCGACTGGAGAAGGCCCAGCTGGCGGATCCGTTCCATCAGTTCCTGCTGGCCAGCGACTACGAAAGCCGCGGCGACTACGCGCGCGCGGTCCACCACTACCGTCGTGCCATCCGCCTGCACGGCAAGGAACACCGGTTCCATTTCGGCCTTGCCCGCACGTACCTGCTGATGGGAGAGACGCGTCGCGCGAGCCGCGCGCTGTCGCGCGCCCGTGCCCTCGGCGACGACGAGGATCGCGCCCGCTACCAGGCCAAGCTCGACCGGCTTAGCCGCGCGTCGAGATAGACGAGAGCCGGACGGTCGCCGTACCCGGCCCAGAAGCGATCACGCGGCCGTCACTTTCTTTACCGTGGCTTGAGCGCGCAGCCACGCTGTCACGGTCGCCTCATGCCGCCGATGTGAAGATCGCCGCATGCACGAATCGCAAGGCGCTCGACCCCACTCCCGCTTCTCCCGCTTCACTCTCGGCGAGTGCCTGGTCGAACGCCGTCCCAGCGAGGATTGGGACCTGGTGGCGGGCGACGGCCCGGTCCTGGCGGTGGCCCTGCACGACGGCCACGCCATGCGCGATTCGCTGCGGCCGCACCTAGTGTTCGACGACGCCGCGTTGCGGCGCGACGAGGACCCGCTGACCGGGCTGCTGGCCGGTGTCGGCGACGTGCGGGTCCGGGTGCGGCGCTCTCGCTTCGAGGTCGACCTCAACCGGCCGCGCGACAAGGCGCTGTCGACCGATCCGGCCGACACCTGGGGCCTGCGCGTCTGGCGAGGCCCGTTGCCGCCGGACGAGATCGAGCGCTCGCTGGCCATCCACGACCGCTTCTACGCGATGACCCATGAGCTGGTGGAACGACTGCTGGCCCGCTGGGGCTGCCTGCTGCTCCTGGACATCCACAGCTACAACCATCGCCGCGACGGCGCGAATGCGGCCCCCGCGCCGCCGTCCGAAAATCCCGACATCGATCTCGGCGTCACCACGCTCGATCGCGGCCGCTGGGGCAAAACGCTCGCCCGCTTCACCGAGGCGCTGCGCGCGACACCCGTCGGCGGCCGTGCGCCCGACGTGCGCGAGAACGTGCGCTATCCCACCGGCGGCCACTTTCCGGAGTCGCTGTACGCCGAATACGGCGAGCGCCTGTGCGTGATCACGCCGGAATACAAGAAGATCTACATGGACGAGTGGACGGCGCAGGCCGACATCGCCGTCGTCGAGGACTTGCGCACCGGCCTGGAGCAGGCGGTGCGTGCGGTACGCCCGGAGTTCCTGTCGTGCCGGTGATACAGAGCCCGACCGTCCGGAGGCTGCCGCCGATCGCCGCCCGTGTCGACGCCGAGCTGGCCAGGCTGGACGCCGAAGTCGACTGGCTGCTGGCGTTGTCGCCGATCGGCAACGTCGCCCTCTGGGAGAGCTTCGAGGCGAGCGGCAGGACCGCGATCCCGCCGCTGAACTACATCGATCTCGACCTCGACCTGCACGAGACCCGGCAGCGCCTGCTGGCGCTGCCGGTCGAGGAGATCGAATCGCCGCTGCTGTCGACGTTGCTGTCGGAGAAACAGCGCGAACTGGACCGCATGATCGAATTGGTCCGGCTGCGCGACACGGACGGCTTCGTCAACGCCAGCCTCGACCTGTTCGGCGGCGTCGAGCCGGCGTTGGCGGAGCTCGCCCGGCGCATCCTGGAGGACGTCGACGCGAGCGTGCCGCTGCCCGCGGACACCGGTATCGACGCCGTGCTCGCCGCCGTCGAGTCGGAGCTGGACTGGTACCGCGAACGCTCGCCCGACTTCAAGGCCGACGTGGTGGTCGACACCGACCTCAACTCGCTGATGATGGTCTCCCACGGCACGTTCTACATCGACGGCAACCTGCGCCTGCCTGCGGCGCGCGTGCAGCCGCTGATCCAGCACGAGATCGGCACCCACGTGGTCACCCGCCACAACGGCCGCCACCAGGCCCTGACCCAACTCGAGGTCGGGCTCGCGCACTACGACGCCCTGCAGGAAGGTCTCGGCGTGCTCGCCGAGTTCCTCGCCGGCTACCTGCCGGGGGAACGCCTGCGCGTGCTCGCCGCGCGCGTGCTCGCCACCGAGATGGCGGTCGACGGCGAGGGCGTACCGGCCATCTTCGACGTGTTGCACGAGACCCACGGGCTGCCCACCGACGACGCGTTCGACATCGCCGTTCGCGCACTCCGCGGCGGCGGCCTGACCAAGGACGCGGTCTACCTGGGCGGCCTGTGCGAGCTGATCGACTACCTGCACGCGGACGGCCCGTTCGAGCCGCTGTTCGTCGGCAAGTTCGCGCTCTCGCACCGTTCGGTGCTGGACCAGCTGGTGGAGGAAGGCTGGGTGGGACCGCCCGACCTGTTGCCGCGCTACACCACCGCTCCGGAATTCCGGGACCGGCTGTCGCTCTGCCGAAGCCTGTCCGTCGACCGGCTCTGCCACAAGGAACCCGCTTCATGAGCCCTCCGATCCACGGCGCGCCGATCAAGCTCGGCTTCGTCGTCAACGACATCGCCACCGAGCGCAACGACTACACCACCATTCGCCTCGCCCGGACTGCGGTGAACCGCGGCCATTCGGTGGCGCTGATCGGACTGGGCGGCTTCGTCTACGGTGCCGACGGCCGCGTGCGCGCCAATGCGCACGTGCCGCGCCACGACCACTACGAGAACGACGACGCGTTGCTCGAGGACCTCCAGGACGTGGACGCCGGGACCCGCCGCGTCTGCGTCGACGGACTCGACGTGCTGATGCTGCGCAGCGACCCTGCGGACGAAGTGAACGAGCGCCCCTGGGCGCCGAACAGCGGGCTGCTGTTCGCGCAGCTGTCGGCGCTCAGGCACGTGATCGTGCTCAACGACCCGACCCACCTGACCGACGCCTCGAACAAGACCTACTTCCAGCACTTCCCGGAGGAAGTGCGTCCGGTGACCTGCATCAGCCTGGAGCCGGAGGAGATCAAGGCGTTCATCGCCGACCACGACGGCTACGGGGTGATCAAGCCGCTGCAGGGCTCCGGCGGCCAGGGCGTGTTCGTGGTCACGCCGGACGGCGACGCCAACCTCAACCAGATGATCGAGGCCGTCACCCGGGACGGCTACGCCATCGTCCAGGAATACCTCCCCAAGGCCGCCGAGGGCGACCTGCGCCTGCTGACCCTCAACGGCCGGCCGCTGCAGGTCGACGGCAAATACGCCTGCTTCCGCCGCTACAACGACAGCGGCGACGCGCGCAGCAACATCAAGGCCGGCGGCAAGATCGAAATGGCCGAGCCGGACCCCGACGCGCTGCGGTTGGCCGAGATCGTGGCGCCCAAGCTGATCCGCGACGGCATGTACCTGGCGGGGCTGGACATCGTCGGCGACAAGATGATGGAGATCAACGTCGATACCCCCGGCGGCATCAACATGTCCGAGGAGCTGACCGGCGTCGACTTCAGCAGCCATATCGTGGCCGACCTGGAGCGCAAGGTGCGGCTGCGAGACCAGTACAAGCGCACCCTGAGCAACGTCGAACTGGCGATGATGTAGGCGGACTCTGTGGGGGCTGGATCACCGTCGCTGCCGCTTCGTCCCGCACCCGGTGCCCGGCACCGGCATCGCATGTGGGCCGACACCGGTGCGCGTGCGGCGTCAGCGCCCGCCGACATCCACCCGGACGCTGCCGGAGTGCGACTTGATCGACACGTCGCCGTCACCGCCGCCGAGGCGCGCATCGAGATTGCGGCCCGGTCCGTAGCGCTGGCGTTGGACCTCACCCACGTCGGACTCGATGTTGCCGCTGAAGCTGGATACGCGCAGCTGCGCCGAGGCGCCGGCCGGCAGCTGCAGCCCGATGCGGCCGCTGACCGATTCCAGCACGATGCGCCCGCCGGGCGCCAGGGCGCCGGCCCGGACCGTGATGCCGCCGGAAACCGACTCGCCGCGCAGCTGTTCGAGCTTGGCCGCCGTCAGGGCGATCGCGCCCGACACCGACTCCACGCGTACGTCGCCGCTGATGCCGCCATCGGCGTCGATACGACCACTGACGGTGCTGGCTTCCAGCCGCGGGGTGGCGATACGCGCCCGGATCGTGCCGCTCACGCTGCCCAGGTCGGCCTCGCCGGCACGGCCGGCCGCGTTCACGCCGCCGCTGACGGACTTGGCCTGCAACCGGCGCAGGTCGACGTCGGTGATATCGACGTCGGCGCTGACGGCGCTCACCTGCAGTTCGGCGCCTCGGGGCACGCGCAGCTCCAGTTGTGCGCCGCGCCCGCCGCGCGAGTTGCGCGGGTAGACGACCTCCACCCTGACACGGTTGCTGCTTGCATCCACTTCCAGCCGCTGCCCCTCGCCCAGCGACCCGGTGACCGTGACCTCGTCACGGTCCCAGCCGCGGACCCGGATGCTGCCGGCCACGTTCTCCACTTCGACCCGCCCGCCGGAGGCCAATGGATGCCGCTCGTCGACGGAGGTCTGCGCCAGTACCGCGGAAACCGGCATCAACAGTGCCAACAGCAGTGCCGGAACGGCGGCCAGGCGGGGGATTCGGATAGGCATGGATGTACTCCTTGTCAGGACAGCAGGGTAGCCGCGTCCAGGGCGGCCCGCCGGGTAAGTTGCAGCCGCTGCGCGTAGGTGCGCTGCAGCTGACGGAGCAGGAAACCGGAACCCGGCGCCTCGTCGATCGCGGTGAGGATGTCGGCGGCGCTGCGGTCGAGTTCCGCCAGCGCCGGGCGCAGTTCCTCGGGAACCCGTTCCACCGGCACCTCCGCCAGCGCCGCGCGATACTCCCCGGTCAGGCGCTCGGCCTGCTGCTCGGTCGCCGTCGCGGCCTCGCGGCCGGCGGGACCGGGCTCCGGAACCCGCAGCAATCCCAGCGCCAGCAGCAGCGCGACCGAAGCCGCCGCCGCGAATCCGGCGACCGCCGGCCAGCGCCGGCGCGCGCGCGCGCGCGCGGCATGCAGCGTCGGCGCCCGCCCTTCGCGCCCGATCTGCTCGGCCACCCGCGCCCAGGCGCGGGCGGGCGGCACCATCTGCCGCGGCAGCGCGCGCAGGCGCCGGGACAGGTCGTCGTTGTCGTCGTTGTCGTCGTGGTCGTTCATGCCGTTTCTCCGAGCCGCTCGCGCAACAGTCCGCGGGCACGATGCAATTGTGCCTTGGAGCTGCCGACGGCCATGCCGAGTTCCTCGGCGATCTCGTGGTGCTTCCAGCCTTCGATATCGTGCAGCACCAGCACCGCGCGTGCGCGCGGCGGCAGCGTCGCCACCGCGCGCTCCAGATCCAGGCCGGTCCCGGCGCAGCGCTGCTCGTCCTCGATCGCCGCCAGTGCATCCAGCCCCTCGTCACCGGCGTCCAGGTCGTCCTTGCCGCTGCGCGCGCGCAGTTCCATCAGCGCGGTATTGACCGCGAGACGTTGCAGCCAGGTGCCCAGCGCACTCTCGAACCGGAAACCCGGCAGCGAGCGCCAGGCCTTGATGAAGGCATCCTGCAGCACGTCCTCGGCGCGCGCCGCATGGCGGCCGCAGATGCGCCAGACCACCGCGTACAGCCGCGGCGCGTGACGGCGATAGATGGCCTCGTAGGCCTGCACGTCGCCGGCGATCGCCGCATGCACCAGCGCCTCGTCGTCCGGAGCGGTCTCGATCTCGGGATCGGAGGCTGGCGTGGGCATGGCGATGCTGAGCATATCCACTTGGACGCGGCCTGCAGCGGAAAGGTTTAAACGCGGGCGATCTGCCCCTGTGAAGGAGTGGCGGCGGCATGCCGCCGCCGGGGAGTCGCGACGCTGCGGGAGCCGACGCCCCCGCCGCAGCCAGTCGCGACTTCCGTCGCTCCCACAGGGGGGGCCACGGCGCAAGGAGGCGGCGGCCATGCAACCCTTTCGCCGCCTTCCGCATCCAATGGGAGGTGGGCGGCATCGGGACGCCGCCACGCCGGTCGCGCAGCCGCACGCCGGCAGACGCAGCGAGGCGTGGCGATGCAATCGGGACTTGGCGCGATCGTACTGTTGTCGGTGGGCTGGTGCCTCTCGCATCTGTCCGGCTGGGCGGTGGACGTGCGCATGCTCCCGGATGCCGTGCAGGTCTGCGCCCGCCATCGCAGCGCGGAGACGCCGAAGGTCTGCCTCGATCACTGGACGCAGGCGATGCGGGAAGCGCTTCGGGCGATTCCGGGCCATGGCCGGTCGTCGTTGCTCCGGCGCTGAGGAACGCCCGGCCGTGGGGGCAGGCAGGATCGGCACGACGACGCCGGCGCGCCCGGCGGCTGTAGCTCAGTCGTCCAGCTCCGGATAATGCCGGAACACGCCGTCCTCGCAGAACGGCAGGCGGCGATCCGACGCCAGGTAGGCGGCCATGTTCGCGCGCCCGGCGACCTGCGCGGCGAGCGCGCGGCAATGCGGCAGTCCCGGCTCGATCCGGTCCATGGCCGCCGGGAACGCATAGCGCAGCCCGGCCAGCAGCTGGAACAGCGACAGGTCGGCATACGACAGGCGCGCGCCGACCAGGTGCTTCGGACCCTTCGGATTGGCGGCCAGAACACGCTCGAAATAGCCGAGGAACTTCGGCATCCGCTCGCTGCGGAACGCTTTCGCCCGGCGTCGCGCTTCCGGTTTCTGCCGCTCGTAGTACTCGCCGAGGTCGACCGGGTGATGCACGTCGTGGGCCTCGGCCACGGCGTCGGCGATCGTCAGCTGCAGCTGGTGCGTCCACAACGCCGCCGCCGGGTCGCGCGCCACCAGCTTCAGCCTCGGCGAGAGAAACTGCAGGATGCCGGCCACCTGCGCGACGACGACGTTCCCGACCTTCAGGAACGGCGGCGCGAACGGCGGCCGCTGCACCTGCGGATCGTCCAGCAGCGCCTGCACCGCCGCGACGCCACCGGCGCCCGGATCGTTGCCGACATCGATGTAGTCCGCACCGGCCTCCTCCAGGGCCAGGCGCACGAATTCGCCACGCCCCTGGATTCCCGGCCAGTAGTAGAGTTCATAGCGCATCCGGCGTGCGTTCCCGATGACTCGTCGCCATTCCCGGCATGCTCGCACCGCATGCGTTCAGCCGCCGTGACCACCTGGCCCGCCACGGACGCGATCTTGCCTTGCCATCGATTACGCTCGGCACGTCACCCCGCCTCGATGGTCCACCGATGCCGCGTCGCATTTCCTCCGGCCTGTTCCGGCTGTGCCTGGCCCTGGCGATTCCGCTGTCCGCGGCGCAGGCATCGCCCGCGCAATCCGGCACCGCAGCCGGCGGCACCGCACCCGACCCCGCGCAGGTCGAGGCACTGCGCGCCGCCGATCGCACATTGCAGGAACGCCTGGCCGCGCGACTGGCGGTGATCCCCGGGCTGGAGAAGACACGGGTCGAGGTCAGCGGCGGCGTGGCGACGCTGCGCGGCGTGGCCGCCGACGACGCCCGCCGGCAACTCGCCGCCACCATCGTCGAACAGGCGCAGGACGTCGTGCTGGTCGACAACCAGCTGGCCATCGACACCGATGTCCGGGCACGCACGCAACCGGTGTTCGCGCACACGCTCGCGCGCCTGCAGCAGGCGCTCGCCGCCCTGCCGCTGCTGGCGATCGCCGTGACGATCGTGCTGGTGGCCTGGTGGCTCGGGCGCTGGCTGTCGGACCGCCCGCGCCTGCTGCGGCGGGCACAGCGCAACCCGTTCCTGTCCGGCCTCACCCGCCAGGCGGTGCGGCTGGCGGTCCTGCTCGCCGGCCTGGTGATCGCGCTCGACCTGCTCAACGCCACCGCCCTGGTGGGTGCCCTGCTCGGCACCGCCGGCATCGTCGGGATCGCGGTCGGTTTCGCCTTCCGCGACGTCGCCGAGAACTACATCGCCGGCATCCTGCTCAGCCTGCGCCAGCCGTTCGCGCCGCACGACCACGTGGTCGTCGGCGGCCACGAGGGCAAGGTCGCCGCGCTCACCTCGCGCGCGACCACGCTGATCACCCTGGACGGCAACCACCTGCGGCTGCCCAATGCACTGGTGTTCAAGAGCGTCATCCTCAACTACTCGCGCAATCCGAACCGGAGTTTCGCGTTCGACGTGAAGATCCCCGCCGAGGCGTCGATCTCGAACGCGCAGCGCGTCGCGCTCGAATGCCTCGCCGGCATGCCGGCGGTGCTGCGGGAACCGGCTCCGACGGCCCAGGTGGCCGAACTGGTCGACACCTCCGTGGTCCTGCGCATCGTTGCCTGGGTCGACCAGCGCAACATCCAGTTCGACGGCGCCCGCAGCGAGGCGATACGGCTGGTCAAGCGCGCGTTTTCCCGGGGCGGCGTCTACGCGCCGGCGCCGGAAGCGTCTACGGACGCACACGGCACGGAACATGCCGCCGGCATCGACGCGGGCCTCGGCGTCGAGCACCACATCGAGCGGCAGATCGAGCGCGAGCGCACGGACATGCCGAACGACCTGCTCGATCCGGACGCGCCACGCGAGTAGCGGCAGGCGGACTCCTGGCCTTTCGCGGCGTGCCGGAGAGCGCCGCGGCGGCGTCAAACCAGCAGGCGGTTCCAGTCGCCGTAGCGCTGCCGGACCGGTCCGCGGCGCAGGCTCAGCGCGACCAGCGCGAAGCCGCAGGCCAGGCTGGACCAGAGCGCGGCCGGCGCCGCGTCGTAGACGAACGGGACCACCAGCAGCGCGCCGCCGAGACCGATGTTGAGCAGCCGCGCCGGCCGCGCCACCTCGGTGAGCGCGATCACCGCCACGGTGATCGCCAGCGCGCCGATCAGGTGTTCGGCGTTCGCCATCGGCGCTTCCGAGCCGATGGTCAGGCGCGTGCACATCAGCCAGAGGCCGACCGCGATGCACGCCAGCAGGTTCCACGGTGCATTGACGCTGCCGCCGAGCGCGTCGCGCAGCACCGTGACGGGCCCGCGGGCGAAATCGCCCTCGCCGCGGTCCTCGTCGTCGCCGTCGTCGGTGTCGCCGGTGAAGAACACCTGCAGCAGGCTCCTGCCGGCGCGCTTGCGCCGGTAAAGGAACTGTCCGGTCGCGACCAGTTCGTCGAGCGAGTACGGGATCTGCAACAGCATCGCCGCCGCGCCGATCAGGCACAGCGTGCACCAGGTGCCGATGACGATCGGCTGGATGATGATGAAGGTGATCGACACCACGCCCAGCGGCACGATCAGGATGCCGAACGCCACCACCACCCAGGGCATGGTGCGCCAGCGCTGCCGCGAGCCCACCAGCCCGGTGATGATCTCGAGGACGTAGACCAATGCGCCGAGGCCGGCATCCGGCACCGGCCAGGCTTCCGACACGCTGGAGGTGACGATGGCCTCGGTGCCGTTCTTCGGGCCGGGCACGTCGAAGAACGGCTCCCAGACGCCGTCGGCATGGCCGAGCTGGTAGGCGGCCATGTAGCGCGAAATGACCAGCCCCACGAGGGCCAGCACGATGATCGGCAGGCGCTGGATCCAGTCCGACGGCGAGTAATCCCAGCCCGGCGGCACCGCCGGCCCGGTGCGCGCCGCGGCCGGAGAGATGCCCGGCGTCGGCGGCAGCGCCGCCGCCAGCCCGGTGACCAGGGCGCCGACCAGGGTGCCGTTGAGGTAGGCGGCGGCATTGCCGGTCCAGAACACCAGCGGCGCGAACATCACCCACAGGCCGACCGCCGCCGACGCCCAGCGCAGCGGCGCCAGCCGCCACGAGACCGTCAACAGCCCCAGCAACAGCAGCGCGGCGCCGCTGGCGACGTCGCTGCGCACCTGTGCGGACGCGACATCGCCGAAGGTGGGCGACGAGGCGACCAGCCACGCCCCCAGCGCCGCGATGAGGAACGGTCCCCACAGGTTCTGCCGATGCGCGTCGCGGAAGCCGGCTTCCGCCTGCCGCCGCAGCACCTCCGGCTGTCCCGCCTTCTCGTCCGCGGCCTCGAGCCACGGCGGCGGCGTGATGCCGTTGGCCCGGTACCAGCCCGGGGGATCGCGCTTGAGCGCGGCCACCAGCTTCGGCAGCCCGTCCTCGATGCGGTGCCGCGGCTCCCAGCCGAGCAGCTCGTGCGCGCGGCCGATGTCGAGCGCGTAGTGGTCGCTGGCGATCTCGATCATGAACGGCCGGATGAAGGCCTTCCTGCCGCGGTCGATCGCGTCCGGCACCAGCGGCTCGGCCGCGCCCTGCAACCAGGCGCCGGCCTTGGCCACCGGCGGCGGTACGCCCACCGTCGCCCATTCCTCGCCGTGGATCAGCTCGCCCAGCCGGTCCTGCAGCGCCTGGTAGCTCATCGCCTCCGGCTCGCCGACCAGGATCGTCGCATCGGCCGGCAGCTCGCCGCGGCGGTCGATGGTGCGCCGGAACGCATCGATCATGTCGTCGCGATGGATCATCGACTGCCCGGCGCGCTCGTCGCCGGCGTACAGATAACCCTGGACGTCGCGCTCGTAGATGCGCGCGATCTGCTGCGTCAGCGTCGGCACCGCGGTGTTCTCGTCGTACAGCCCGGCCAGGTGCAGCAGCACGTAGGGAATGTCGCCGTGTTCCTCGGCGATCACCTGCTCGGTCTTCGCCTTGGACTGCGGATACGCCCAGCGCGGCCGGATCGGCGCGTCCTCGTCGATGCGCCCGCCGGGTTCCGCGGCCTCGTGCACCAGCATGGTGCCGGAGTACACGAACTGCTCCACTTCCAGTTCGCGCAGCGCGCGCAGCAGGCGGCGGGTGCCCTCGACGTTGACCTTGTCGTACAGCGGCTTGTCCTCGCCGCTGAAATCGAAGTACGCGGCCAGGTGCACCACGGAGGCGATGCGCTCGCCGAAGCGTTCGCGGAACTCGCCGACCGCCTGCGCGACGGCGTCCGTGGAAGTCAGGTCGATGCGGATCCAGTCGCCCCCGCCCTCCGGCTCCGACACGTCCATGCCGACCACGCGGTAGTCGCCGGCCAGCGCCTCCGCCAACGAGGCGCCGACGCTGCCGGCAACGCCGGTGACCAGCACCACGGGCTTGTCCGCGTTCGTGTCGTTGCCTGAGCGGGCCGACATCGGTGGCTCCGGTTCCATGCAAGGCGCGAAGTTGCCGCCAGCATGGCCGCGGTGCGATCAAATGGCCGTGAATCCATCCGATTGCAGCGCCGTGAAGCGCTGCACGGCAGCACGCATCCCAAGTCCCCAGCAACCAGGCCGCCGATGTGGGAGCGACGGAAGTCGCGGCGCTTTTGCAGGCGGTCGCGACTTCCGTCGCTCCCACAGGCACAAGCCACGCTTGCCGCCATCCTCGCAGCCCTGCTCCCACAGGCGCAGCCCGTTTGCCGCTATCCTCGCGGTTCCTCTTCTGCGGCTTCATCCATGCGACTGCAGCTCAGCACCTGGCCCGAAATCGAAACCTACCTGGCGCGCTCGACCGGCATCATCGTGCCGATCGGCTCCACCGAGCAGCACGGCCCCAACGGCCTGATCGGTACCGACGCGATCTGCCCGGAAGTGGTCGCACATGCGGTCGGCGAGCGGACCGGGACGCTGGTGGCACCGACGTTGAGCATCGGCATGGCCCAGCACCACCTGGCGTTCCCCGGTTCGCTCTCGCTGCGCCCAGCTACGCTCATCGCGGTGATCCGCGACGTGGTGCAGTCGCTGGCCGTGCATGGCTTCCGCCATGTCTACTTCTTCAACGGCCATGGCGGCAACGTCGCCACGGTGCAGGCGGCGTTCGCCGAGATCCACGCCGACGGCAGCTTCGGCGGCGAGGGTTCGCCGCTGCGCCTGAAACTGGCCAACTGGTACATGGGCCGCGGCGTGCAGCAGCTCTCGCGCGAACTGTTCGCCGACAGCGAGGGCCAACACGCCACTCCTTCGGAGATCTCGCTGACCTGGCACGCCCATCCCGGGCAGGCCCGGCCGATGACGCTGACGCCACGGATCGCGCCGATCGCGGCCTTCGGCGACGCGCAGGACTACCGCCGGCGCTTCCCCGACGGCCGCATCGGCTCGGACCCGTCGCTGGCCAGCATCGAGGCCGGCGCACGGCTGTTCGAGGCCAGCGTCGAGGACACGATCGAGGACTACCGCGCGTTCGTCGAGCAGGACTGAAGCCGGCTCAGCGCAGCTGGCTGTCCTTGCTGCCGCGCCGGTTGTAGCTGCCGGCGCCGCCGTCGTCGCGGTCCCGCGCCTCCTGGCAGGACACGCACAGGCGCACGCCGGGTACGGCCTTGCGCCGCGCCTCCGGAATCGGCGCGTCGCACTCCTCGCAATGGGTCAGGCCCGGCCCCCGTCGCAATCGGCTGCGGGCGCGTTCGATCCCGTTCTTCACCGTCGCGTCGATCTGGTCCTGCACGGCGCCGTCGCCGGCCCAGCCGGTTGCCATGTCCGCCTCCGTAACCACCTGTCAGAGCCTCCCGAGCATAGGCGGTCGGCGCTGAACGAAGAAGACATGGCGCGGTTCGCGCATCGGCCAGAGGCCGCCGGCGCATCCGCCGGGAAGGCCTGCCGCGGCCGTTAGCTCCCGGCGCCGTCGATTTTCGTCAGCGTGCGGGTGACGCCGAGCACCTCGACCCGCCCCCCGGACTTGCGGAAGGCGGCCAGGTCGGCGGAGATGCGTTCGCTGGTCAGGCGCTTGTCGGAGCCGGCCTCGGCGCCGTTGCGGCCCTGCCTCGCGCGGGACGGCCTGGGTGCGGGCGTGGATGGTTTTGATGGCATGGCGTTTGCTCCAGGGTCAGTACATGGTCAGCGGGATGCCGCGCCGCAGCTGGTCGTGGTGGGTCTGGCGGACGTGGCGGCAGTAGGGGCTGCCCATCGCGAACTTGCGGCACACCGACGGGCGCTGGTCGTAGATCGAGCAGCACATGCGCAGCGGATCGACGGCGACGCACCAGCCCTCTTCGTCGCGCGCCATCACGTGCAGTCCGCGCTCGGTATGGTCGGTGAGATGGGCGGGCACGTCGTCCTCGGGCATCAAGACCACGGTAAGCCGGCAGCAGATCGCATCGCAATGCCCGCAGGACACGCCGGCGTCGATGCCCTCGTCCTCCATGTCGCGGAGATCGACCCCGGCCTTCACCGCGGCAGTCCCGCGCCGGTGGGCGCATTGCGGCGATAGTGCAGCAAGCGCCCGCGAAACGGCGGCAGCTCGCCTTCCTGCATCGGGCTGCGGCGCTCGTGCAGCACGTACCCCTGCACCTGCAAGGCCCGGGTGAACGGTCCGCTATTGCCACGCCCCGGATCGGTGATCATGACCTCCGCCACCGGTTGCGCATGCCGCAGCAGCAACGCCGACAGGGATCCGGCGTGGCCGCGCTCGTACAGCACGTCGCTGCCGATGATCAGGTCGAAGCGGCCGAGCGACACGTTCTCCACGTCCCAGCGCAGGGTCCGGTACGGAACCGCGGGCATGCCGTTGAGCGCGGCGTTGTAGGCCAGGAACACCTCGGCGAGCGGATGGTGGTCGCTGGCGACGACGTCCGCCCCGCGCTGCCGCAGGATCAGGCTGGCGAGCCCGATGCCGCAACCGATCTCGAGGATGCGCTTGCCGGCGACGTCGAACGTGGCCATGGTTTCGGCGAGCAGCCGGCCTGCGGGCCAGACATGGCCGAACAGGCTCCACTGCGCCGAGGAGATGCCGGCCTGCTCCGCCAGCCGGTCCGGATCCGCGAACTGCTGCACGTCGACCAGCGAACGGATGCGATAATCGCGGCCGCCGATGTCGAGCGTACGGATGTGTGTGTCGTAACCAGGCACGGAGGCTCCCGAGAGGCCGGGTCCCGCAACGGGACGTTGGCGCGAGGCAGGGAGCGGAGCGGCGGCAGGAGCGGCCGTTCGAAACGCGCAGAACCACGTGCAGACCCCGCATCTTACGCCCGAGCGGCGGATTTCACCCGGTTCTTGTCGCGCCCCATGGGTTTTCCTTCAGGAAACGCGCCACGACCGCGCCCGCGCCGGGCCGGGCCGGCCGCCGTGCGCGCCCCTCGGAACGGCATGAACCCCGCCCGCGACGACCGAATGGCGGCGATTCAGCCGCCGCAGCGTGCATGCGGGTAGTCTTTGCCGGCCGCCCGCAGGGCGGAGCTTGCCCGTCCATTCCGCGGAACCCGCCGATGATTCGACCGATCCTGATCTGCGCCCTGCTGGCGCTCTCCCCCGCCCCTGCGCTGGCCGGCAGCTTCGCCGGTACTTCGGCCGGGGCCTCCTCCGCCGGCTCGTCGGCTTCGTCGGACAGCACGTCCGGCGACGACAAGGTGGTGTTGCAGGCGCGCGACGATGCCGCCAGCTTCGTCGCCAGCGACGGGCGGATCCGTGGCGCGCAGCTGGAAGCGGCGCTGCGCCAGCTGCGCGAGCGGCGGCCGGACGTGCGCCAGGCCAGCGACATGCAGCTGGCGCGGGCGATCCTGGCGTTGTGAGCCGGGGGCGGCGACGCCGGTCGCCGTGGCGGTCGCTGCTTTGCCTGCTCGCCTGCGCCGCTCCGGTGCAGGCCGTGTCGTTGCAGGTCGACGATACCGCGCTGCGTCCGGCGCAGGCCGAGGCCTCGCGACACCTGCTGGAGACCGCCGTCGGACGGCTACCGCCCGCCTGGGCCGCCGCGCTGGAGCGGCGCATCGACGTCGAATGGCGCGACGACCTGCCTGCGCAGGTGCACGGTCGCGCGAAGGGCCGACGGATGCTGCTCGACCGCGCGCTGCTGGACGAATGGATGGCGCGGCCGGCCGACGCCGGCGGCGGCGATCCGGCCACCCGCGCGGCGCAGGCCGCCGTGCTCCACGAACTGGCGCACTTCTACGACCGCGGCCCGCACGGCGGGCTGTCGCGCGATCCGCGCCTGCTGGACCTGGCCGGCTGGCAGGTCAGCCCGCTGCGACTGGGGCTGCGCGTCGGGCGCAACGCCTTCGGCGACCGCAGCCCGGACCGCTACGAACTGACCAGCCCGGCCGAGTTCGTGGCGGTGAACCTGGAGCATTTCCTGCTGGACCCGGAATACGGCTGCCGCCGACCGGCACTGTACCGGTACTTCGCCGCGCATTTCGGCACCTCGCCGCCGCAGGCCGGCTGCGCCCCGGACCTGGTCTACCTGCAGGCGGACGGCGATGCGTCGCAGCCGCTGCTGCGGATCGATCCGGCGCGCGTTTATGCCGTGGACTACCTGCTCGCAGAAGGCAACGAGCGCCTCATGAGCCGCTGGGGCCACAGCATGCTGCGGCTGGTGGTCTGCGCGCCGGGCCGGCCGCGCGGACCCGGCTGCCGCCTCGATCTCGACCACCACCGCGTGCTGTCGTTCCGCGCCTTCGTCGACGACGTGCAGGTCTCCAGCTGGCGCGGCCTGACCGGATCGTACCCGTCGCGCCTGTTCGTGCTGCCGCTGGACCAGGTGATCGACGAATACACCAAGGTGGAACTGCGCGGCCTGCAGTCGATCCCGCTGCGGCTGCGGGACGCGGAGATCGCCGCGTTGCTCGAACGCGCCGCGCGCCTGCACTGGAGCTACGACGGCCGCTACTACTTCCTCGGCAACAACTGCGCGGTGGAAACTTTCAAGCTGCTGCACGACGGCGTACCGCGCCTGGCCGGCGAACGCCTGGCCAGCATCACCCCGACCGCACTGCTACGCCGGCTGCGGCGCGCCGGCATCGCCGACGCCGGTGTGCTCGAGGACCGCGACGAAGCCCGCCGCCTGGGCTACTACTTCGAACCGCTGAGCGCGCGCTACCAGGCGATGTTCGAGGTCGCGCGGCAGGCGCTCGACCTGCCGCAGGCACGGGTGCAGGACTGGCTGGACCTGGCGCCGGCCGAACGCAGGCCGGCGCTGCGGCGCGCCGGCCTGCGCGCGAGCGCCGCGCTGCTGCTGCTGGAACAGGCGGCGCTGCGGCGACAGGAACTGCTGGCGCGCGACGAACTCAAGCGGCGCCTGCTCGGCGGCGATGCGCAGGCCCCCGATGCGCTCGCGGCGGTGCAGGACTTCCTGGGCCTGCAGGCGCTCCTCGGCCGCCCGGCGATGCTGCTGCCGGACACCGGCTACGGCCTGCCGCAGCAGGACGAGCGCGACGCGCTGGCCCGGCTGGTCGGACGCCACGCCGCGCAATGGCGCCAGCAGGGCGAACGGCTGCGCGCCGAGGCGCGGCGCTGGCTGCCACCCCGGAGCGAAGCGGCGCTGGAAGCGACCGAAGCCAACGTCGACCTGCTGTCCGCGCGCCTTCGCGAGCTGCACCGGGAACAGGGCGGACTCCAACTCTGACCGACCCGGCCGCTGCCGGCGCAGTGACGACAGGGCGACCGCGCGCGCTCTGCCGGAAAGAGACCGACGCATCATTGCGTCGATCCTTTGCGGGCGAAGAGCGCACCTGCCGCCCGAAAACGGCCCCGAACCCGCCTTGTGGGAGCGACGGAAGTCGCGACATGGAATATCGGCGTCGATGATGCCGCGCTTCAGCCGAACTCCGGAGTCGCGACTTCCCGGCGGTGGCATGCCACCGCCACTCCCACGCGGCTTGGTTTTCTACCGGAACGTGGCGATCGCCTCCAGCGGCAGGCGTCGCAGGTCGGGCACGCGACAATCGGGCGCCGGATGCCCCACCACCAGCAGCAGGTACGGCATTTCGTTGCGCGGGCGGTCGAGCACCTCGTTGAGGAAGCCCATCGGGCTGGGCGTGTGGGTGAGCGTCGCCAGTCCCGCGTGATGCAGGGCGGCGATCAGCATGCCGGTGGCGATGCCGACGGATTCATGCGGGTAATAGCGCTTGTGCCGCCCGCCCGCGCCGTCGACGCCGAAGCGCTCGTAGAACACCCCGATCAGCCAGGGCGCGGTCTCGAGGAACGGCTTCTGCGCGTGCGTGCCCAACGGCGCCAGCGCCTGCAGCCATGCCGCCGGCGCGCGATGGCCGTAGAACTCGCGCTCCTCGGCTTCGGCCGCTTCGCGGATGCGGCGCTTCAGCGCCGCGTCCTGCATCGCCACGAACCGCCACGGCTGCTGGTTGGCGCCGCTGGGCGCGGAGCCGGCCGCGCGCAGGCAGTGCTCGATCAGCACGCGCGGCACCGGCGTGGGCGCGTAGTCGCGCACGGTGCGCCTGCGCGCCAGTTCGTCGGCGAAGGCGGCGGCACGCTCGATGCGCTCGCCATCGGTGAGCGAAGGAAGCGGCGGCAAGGCAAGCGTGCTGGGCCCGGTCATGTCGGCGATGTCCGCGTCCGTGGATGCGGGGAAGCGTAGCGAACGCCGACCCTTCGAGCCAGGGCGCTCGACATTCGCTTTGCCGTCGTCCTTGTAGGAGGGGCTTCAGCCCCGACGCGCCCGGACGAGCAGAAAATGCTTTCTGCCGTTGTTTCCCTTCGCAACGCGCGGCGGCGCGTTCATCATGGTCACCGCCGATGCGTCTGCCTGGCGCGGTCGCGGCTGAAACCCCTCCTACGGAGGTCGGCGGAGGGAGTGGGTGTCGACGCGGCCCAGCGCCAGGGCGCTCTCGAAGCGCCGCTCGCGGCCGTCGAGCGGATCCGTGAACGCCAGCGATTTCGCCAGCAGCCGCAAGGGCGCGGCCGGATCGTCGGCCATCGGCTCGCACAGGACCGGATACAGCGGGTCGCCGAGGATCGGCGCGCCCAGCACCGCCATGTGCACGCGCAGCTGGTGCTTGCGGCCGGTCACCGGCTCCAGCGCGTAGCGCCAGTACCGTGCGCCGCGCTCGATCACGTCGACGCGGCTCTCGCTGTCGGCCTCGCCGTCGACTTCGCGCATGCGGAAGAACGGCTCGCCGCGCCGCAGGCGGCTGCGGCGCACGTGCGGGAACCGCAGCTGCGGCAGCGGTTGCGCGAGCGCCTCGTAGCCCTTGCGAATGGCGCGCTCGCCGAACAGCGCCTGGTAGCGGGCCCGCGTGGCCGGATCGGCCGAGAACAGCACCAGGCCCGCGGTCGCGCGGTCGATCCGGTGCAACGGCACCAGGTCGGGATTGCCGAGGCGGCGGATCAAGCGCGCGAGCAGCGTCTCCTCGACGAAACCGCCGGCCGGCACCACCGGCAGGAAGTGCGGCTTGTCGGCGACGACCAGGTGCGCGTCGGCGTGCAGCACGGTCTCCTCGAACGGGATGCGCGGCTCGTCGCGCACCTCGCGGTAGTAGTGGATCTCGGCACCCGTGCGGTACGGGGCATCCGGCGCCAGCGGCGCGCCGGCGGCATCGAGAACGCGGCCGCGCGCGAAGCGCTCGCGCCAGCAGTCGCGCGGAATCGCCGGAAAACGCGCGCACAGGCCATCGAGCACGGTGGACCACGGGCCGGGCGGCAGCTGCAGGCGGCTGGCGCGGACGCCGGCGATGGCGGGAGGCGTCGATGGCATCGCGTGGAGTATGCCGAAGCGGGACCCGGATACGAGCGGCATGCCCGTGGCGACGCGACGCGACGAATGCATCTCCTCGGCGGCCGCACGCCTTCGGCCGGCTGATGGCGGGGAAGCATGTGCGGACACCGGCATGCGGCCGTCTCGAACCGGTTCCACGCCCGCGGTTCGCCGTGCCGGCTTGGGTTCGAACCTCATCGATGTTAAGGTGTGCAGCCATTGAACCTGGTTTTCCGGCGTTGCATGACAACGTTCCGATGTCCGGGTTCCGTATCGGGCTCGTCGTGAGCCGACAGCGCTGCTGATCCTTGATCGCCTATCCACCGCCCGGCTGCATCAGACCAGCCCGGGGACGCATGTCGTGCGGCGCTCCAATCCATCATCCTCGGAGAACCTCGCAGACGATGACATTTCCATTTCCGGAACAACCATTGCCCACGTGGCGACGCGCAGTCCTCAAGGTCGGCAGCAGCCTGCTGACCGACGGCAAGGGCCGCCTCGGCAAGCGCAATGCGGCCGCGCTGGCCAACCTGATCTCCCGCTTTCGCGACCAGGGGCGCGAAGTGCTGCTGGTGTCCTCGGGCGCGGTCGCCGCCGGACGCGGCCTGATGGCCGGCAAGCGCAACGGGCTGGTCCAGCGGCAGGCACTGGCCGCACTGGGGCAGACGCCGATGCTGTCGCTGTGGCAGGGCCTGGTCGAGCAGCCGGTGGCGCAGGTGCTGCTGAGCCACGACGACCTGCGCAACCGTCGCCGCTACCTCAACGCCCAGGCGACGCTGCGCGAACTGCTGCGGATCGGTGCGCTACCGATCGTCAACGAGAACGACACCGTCGCCGTCGACGAGCTCAAGCTCGGCGACAACGACAACCTCGCCGCGGTGGTCGCGACGCTGGTGGATGCCGACATGCTGCTGATCGCCACCGATACCGGCGGCCTGTACACCGGCCATCCCACGCGCGATCCCGGTGCGCGCCCGGTGCCGCGGGTCGAGGAGATCACCCCCGACATCGTGCGCATGGCGCAGGGCGGCGCCGGCACGCTCGGCACCGGCGGCATGTCCACCAAGCTGGAGGCGGCGAGCAAGGCCGCGGCCGCAGACATCGGCACCGCGCTGTTCTGCGGCCATGACGACGCGGCGCTCTCGGCGCTGGCCGGCGACCGCCTGCGCGGCACCTTCATCCCGCCGCACGGCGACCGCCTGGTCGCGCGCAAGATGTGGCTGCGGCACACCCCGCCCAGCGGCGGCGTGGTCCGGATCGACGACGGCGCCGCCGAGGCGCTGGCCGAGCGCGGCGCCTCGCTGCTGCCAGGCGGCGTGGTCTCGGTGGAGGGCGATTTCAACTGCTCGGCGATGGTCGACGTGACCTGCGCCCGGGGTCGCAGGCGCCTCGCCCGCGGCCTGGTGCAGTACCAGTCGGCCGACCTGCAGCGGATCGCCGGCCGTCACAGCCGCGAGATCGAATCCGTGCTGGGGTTCCATAATGGCCACTCGGTGATCCGCCGCGAGGACATGGTCCTGCTGGGCGCCGCCGCCGCGGCGCATTGATTTCTCTGGAGACAGTTCGATGACCGGATACGTCCGCAACCTGGCCGAGCGCGCCCGCGCCGCGGCCCTGGCCATCGCCGGCCTCGAGCCCGCGCAGCGCGCGGCGCTGCTGGAGTCGATGGCCGACGCCGTGGCCGAAGGCCGCGACGACATCCTGGCGGCCAATGCCGCCGACATGGAACGCGCGCATGCCGCCGGCACCACCGGCGCGATGCTCGACCGCCTGCAGCTGGACGCGGGCCGCGTCGACGCGATCGTCGCCGCGATCCGCGAGATCGCCGCCCTGCCCGACCCGGTCGGCCAGGTCACCCGCAGCGAAGTGCACCCCAACGGCCTGCTGGTCGAGAAGGTCCGCATTCCGCTGGGCCTGATCGCGATGATCTACGAGGCGCGCCCGAACGTGACCGCCGACGCCGCCGCGCTGTGCCTGCGCGCCGGCAACGCGGTGCTGCTGCGCGGCGGCTCGGAGGCGCGCGACAGCAACGTCGCGATCGCCGCCTGCCTGCACCGCGCGCTGCGCGCGCACGGGCTGCCCGTCGAGGCCGTCGCCCTGGTCGAGGACACCGCGCGCGAGCACGTGCTGGAACTGCTGCAGCTCAGCGACCTGATCGACCTGGCGATCCCGCGCGGCGGCGAACGCCTGATCCGCTTCGTCGCCGAGAACGCGCGGGTGCCGGTGATCAAGCACTACAAGGGCGTCTGCCACCTGTACGTCGACCGCGCCGCCGATCCGGCATTGGCGCTGCAGCTGGCGATCGACGGCAAGCTGTCGCGGCCGGGGGTGTGCAACGCGCTGGAGACGATGCTGGTCCATGCCGGGATCGCCGAGACCTGGCTGCCGGACGCACTGGCGCAGCTGAAGGCGCGCGGCGCCGAGATCCGCGGCTGCGACCGCACCCGCGCGTTGTTCCCGGAGGCCGCCCCGGCGACCGAGGAGGACTACGCCGCCGAGTTCCTGTCGCCGATCCTGGCGGTGCGCGTGGTCGATTCGATCGACGGGGCCATCGCCCACATCCAGCGCCATGGTTCCGACCATACCGAGGTGATCGCCAGCGCCGATCCGGTGGCGGCCGACCGCTTCGTGCGCGAGATCCGCAGCTCGGCGGTGATGGTCAACGCGTCCTCGCGCTTCAACGACGGCGGCAGCCTGGGCCTGGGCGCCGAGATCGGCATCTCCACCACCCGCCTGCACGCCTACGGCCCGATGGGGTTGGAATCGCTGACGATCGAGCGCTACGTGGTGCGCGGCGAGGGCCAGGTGCGGCACCCGGAATTTGTGGGAGTGGCAGCGGCATGCCGCTGCCGGGAAGTCGCGACTGCGCGAATGAAGCGCCAGCAAGGATAGCCTCAGCCGAAGCCAGTCATCGGCGACCAGTTTCCGGCAAGACACAGGTTGCCGATGGCGATGCCGCTGTCGGACAGATCAGTCGCGACTTCCCGGCAGCGGCATGCCGCTGCCACTCCCACAAAAATTACAGAGTGTGGCAGGGTACGCTAGCGACGTCGCCTGCGCCGCCGTCAATCGCTTTCGGCCGCCTCTTCGCGGCCCTGCTGGCGGATGATCGCCTCCTGTCGCGCGTCCTCGATCGAGAACAGCACCGCGCGGGTATCGGCGGTGTGCTCGTCGAACACGAAGGCGCCGGTCAGCGCGGCGTCCGGGCGCAGCTCGCCCTGCTCGAACAGCGCCCACATCTCCTCGCCGTAGTAGGTGTCGTGCAGTTCCGGGGCGTAGCGCCCCAGGCTTTCGCGCAGGTTGTGGACGTCGCGCAGCAGCATCTCGCGCGCGGCATTGTTGCCGGCGGCGCTGACCGTCTGCGGGAAATCGATGATCACCGGCCCGTCCGGCGCCACCAGCACGTTGTACTCGGACAGGTCGCCGTGGATCAGGCCCAGGCACAGCATGCGCACCACGTCGCCGATCAGCGTGGCGTGGAAGGCGCGCGCCTGGTCCGCGGTCAGGTCGGCCTCGACCAGCCGCGGGGCGCTGTGGCCGTCGGCATCGGTGACCAGGTCCATCATCAGCACGCCATGGAAGAAGCCGTGCGGCTGCGGCACGCGCACGCCGGCATCGGCCAGCCGGTACAACACCTCGGCCTCGGTGTTCTTCCACGCGGTTTCCTGCTCGCGCCTGCCGAACTTGGTCGCCTTCGCCATCGCCCGCGCCTGGCGGCTGCCGCGCACCTTGCGGCCTTCCTGGTACTGCGCGCGCGCCTGGAAGCTGCGCTGCGCCATGTCCTTGTAGACCTTGGCGCAGCGCACCTCGTCGCCGCAGCGCACCACGTACACCGAGGCCTCCTTGCCGCTCTTGAGCGGCCGCAGCACCTCGTCGATCAGACCATCGTCGATCATCGGCTGCAGGCCGTGGGGGATCTTCATCGAATGCGGAACGCCAGTGCGGAAAGGCGGCCATTGTCGTCGGAAACCGGCAGCGGAGCGACCAGATGCCTGAACCGGCCCTTTGTGGAAGACAGCGGCGGTTCCTGAACGACATCGCCGGCGCCGGCCGCGCCGCGCGGCTGTCGGGGCCGCCGGCGTCCCCTCGCGACTGCCGTCGCTCCCACAAGGGCATGCCCCCTAGGCCGGCTCCAAGGCGCAGGCGCTGCCCGGCCTGCGCACCGTATCGCGGCGCCAGCGCGGATTCGGCGCCAACGCGCCTACACGCGCATCGCCTCCGATGCAAGCCGGCTGTTTCGCGACCCTCTTTCGCGATGCTGGCTACACTGGGGGGCCCCTCACTGGAGACGCCCATGGCCAAGCCCAACTATTCCTTCGAAAAGAGGCAACGTGAAATCGCCAAGCAGAAGCAGAAGGAAGAAAAACGCGCGAAGAAGCTGGCGGCGAAAAAACCCGAAACGAACAGCCTCGATACCCCCCGCGATCCCCCCGCCAGCAGCGAATAGGCGCCCCGGCGCGCCGTTCGACGGGACCGGCCGCGCGCTTTTCACCCGGACTTCGCCGGATCAAGGCCTCACCACGTGCAGGCCCAGCAGCACGAACGCGACGAACGCCAGGACGGCGCGGGCCGCGTGTGCATATTCCCAGCGATCGCGAAGCCCGCGCCACGCCTTGTCCACGCCGGCGCCGGAACCGCTGGGCGCCTTTCCCAGCCCGAAGAAGCCCGCGCTGACCGGCGGCAGCGCACGATCGGCCAGCCAGAACTTGTTGACCGGGTGCACCGCCAGCCAATAGACGACCTGCATGCACGACACCAGCACCAGGCTGGCGAGTACCAGAAGAAGATCGATGCGGTCGTCGCGCACCAGCCACGACAACGCGGCCAGCGCCAGGATCGCCAATGGCTCGCTGATGCCGCCGATGGTGAAGCCGGGATGGTAGATCGGCTGCGTCGCCAGGTAGGCAGTCTTGTCCAGCCGCAACTTGCCGGGCAGCTCCGCCGCGTGCGCCAGGGCGAACGCCATGGCACACGCAACCAGAACCAGGCACAGCAACTGCATGCCCGCCATCCACATGCGATCGCTCCGGTGGCCGCGATCGACGCACGCTAGGGCAAGCGCCGTTACCGTCGCGTCAACCGTCGGCGCCGCCGCGTCGTCCCGGCGACATCCATCGCGTTCGCTCCGGTCACGGACGGCCGCCATCCTGCCGTCGGTCCCGACCGACGCCGGCCGGTACGGCGCCTGCGAACGGCCGCGGGAGCGCCCGATGCCGGTGGACCGGCGCGCTGGGGAGCGCTATTCCTCCTCGTCTCCGAGCGCGCCGTCGGAATCCGCGCTCGCAATCGCGTCCTCGAGCGGATCGACGGGCTCGAGCAACGTGTAGTCGTCGGCGTCGCGTCGTGCGATCGCACGCGCTACCGGGTAAGCCTCCAGCGCGGGCTGCGCCGTCCGCGTGAGGAACCGCATCGGCGACCGCGGGCCCGCGATCCACTCGGCCACCCTTCTCGCGGGCAGGAAAACCGGGCCATCCGGCACCAGCGGAGGCGGGATCGCGGCATTGGCATGCGTGAGCACCGCGAACGAGTAGACCTCCGGCTGGCCCTTCTCCCAATGATCCCAGAGCCCAGCCGCAAACAGCACCTCGCCGTCCCGGGCCTGGATGAAGTGCGGCTGCGCCGGCACCGCCGAACGATCCCATTTGTAGTAGCCGTTCATGGGGACCGCGCAACGCCGGCTCTCCCAGGGGCGGCGGAAGATCCGGCTCCTGGGCGCGCGATCGAGCCGTGCGGTGACGGTCGTGTACTTCGTCTCCGGCAGTGCGGACCAGCGCGGGATCAGGCCCCAGTCGAACGCCTGCACGCGCAAGCCGTCGCCAAGGTCGAAGATCACGGCAGCGGGCTTGCGCACCGCGATGTTGTAGCGCTCCGGCATGCCGGCCAAGGCCGCCGAGACCTCCGCCGGCAACGCGCCAGGCAGCGCATCCTGCACGAACGTCTGCACGAACCTACGCATGTGCGCACCCTTCGCGGCGGGCGGATCCACGGCCGTCGCCGGCCGGTGCCGAGCGGGGATTATCCTGCTGCGGGTGGCGCAGGCGGGACGTCATGGCCTTGTGCTGCCGGATGCGACCGCTCTAGCCGCGCTTGCGCCCCGCGGGCAGCGGCTCCCCCTCCTCGTCATAGGCCGGCGGCGCATAGATGTTGAGGGTCTTCAGGGCCCTGCGGCCGGTATTGCGGATCTCGTGCCGCTCGCCGCGCTCGATCACCAGCAGACTGCCCGCGCCCAGACGTTGGCGCACGCCCTCGACGATCGCCAGCCCGATGCCGGAGACCACGTACAGCCACTGGTCCGCGCCCTGGTGATGATTGTCCGGGCCGCCTTCGCTGCCACCGGGCGGGAGGACCATTTCCGCCGCCTGCACGCCGCGTAGGTCGACGACCACGCGGAACTCGTTGTCGAAACGGAAGCGCTCGTGCTTCATTCCAGCTCCTGGCGTCGCGCGCCGAAGATCGCGCGCCGGGCGTTAACTGCGGGAGACGGCGGCGTGAACGAACCCAAGGCCGGCGGCCGCGGCGATCGCCCTGTCACCCCGCCTGCGCGCGATCGCCGTGCTCTGTCGTGGACTGGCGGCGGCATGCCGCCGCCAGGAAGTCGCGATCCCGAATCGCGACAGCTTCTGCGGGAGCGACGGGAGCCGCGACGGCTTCTCTACATGTGGGAGCGACGGAAGTCGCGACGGGCCTTGCCCGCGCGGCGTCGCGACTTCCGTCGCTCCCACAGAACCGGGCGACGTCCGGGGAGAACGGGCGCGCCAGCGATCGCGGCGCAGCGCGCTTGCGGCCGCCCCACGCCGGCGACTTCACCACGTCGCCACGAGGCATGGGGCCATCATGGATCACCGTTCCACGGCCGCGCGGCAGGCATCGCGCGCGATCCGCCGACACAGCTACAGGAACCGGCATGAACGAACGAATCGAAGCGGGCTTCATGGTTTTCGTCGCCGACGGCGAGATGGGCGTCGCGGCCGTACGCGAGGTGCGCAGGCAGTCCTCGGAGCTGCTGATCAACGTCCAGAACGCCGGCGACTTCGCCGTGCCGCTGGATGCCGTCGAAGACGTCCACTCCGGCAAGGTCGTGCTGAACGTCGACCGCTTGCCGGCAACCGTGCGCAGGGCGCTCGAGCACGCGCACGACGCGGAAGATCCGCGCTACGCCACCATCGACCCGGAAGCCGGCACTCCCCGCGACGGATGAGCGGCCCGCGAATACGGACGCGGCCGGCGCGGCGCTTCTCCGCCCATACGCCATCGGAACCTGCATGAAACCCACGAGAACTGCCGTCATCACCGGCGCATCCAGCGGCTTCGGCCGCGGCACCGCCCTCCGGCTGGCCGCCGACGGCTTCAACCTCGTACTCGCCGCACGACGCGGCCAGGCGCTGAAGGCGCTTGCCGAGGAATGCGGCGATGCGATCGCGGTCGTCACCGATGTCGGCAATCCCGAGGACGTCGAGAAGCTCGCCAGGGCCGCGATCGCGAAGTTCAACCGCATCGACGTGTGGATCAACAACGCCGGGGTGGCGGCCCTCGGCCGCTTCGACGACATCCCGCTGCGCGACCATCAGCGTGTCCTGCAGACCAATCTCGGCGGCGTCGTCAACGGCAGCCACGCCGCCCTGCGCCACTTCCGCCAGCTGCAGTCGGGCACCCTGATCAACATCGCCTCGATGCTGGGCCGCACCCCGTCGCCCTACTATGCGTCGTACTGCGCGGCCAAGTATGGAGTGCTGGGGCTGTCGGACGCGCTGCGGCAGGAGCTGCGCGCCAACGGCGAAGACCGCATCCACGTCTGCGCGATCCTGCCGATGGCCGCCGACACGCCCTTCTACGAGCACGCCGCCAACTACACCGGCCACACCCTGCACCCCTTCCCGATCATCGACGCCGAGGCGGTCGTCGACGCGATCGCCTCCGCCGTCGACGCGCCGCGCGACGAGATCACCGTCGGCGTTTCCGCGACCGCGGCGATCCTGGGCGAGCGGCTCGCGCCCGGGCTGGTGCATCGCGTGACCGGAATCGTCGCGCACCAGTTGCAGATGGAGGCAGCGGAGCCGGCGGCGCACGCGGCGGGCAGCCTGCACGCGCCCATGGCGGTCGGCACCGGCGTCCATGGCGACATCCGGGCGCAGCTCGACGCCGAGACGCAGCGCGCAGGGCGCTAGGCGCACGGGTCCAGTTCCCGCCGTCACCGGACCGGCAGCCGCGGCGCCCGTCCGGGCGCCACGCACACGCGTCCTCCACATCGCCGAACCGATAGTCGCATCGCCTCCCCCCGGGACCCGCAATGGTCGACGACGGCAACGATCACGCGCTGGAACTCGAACAGCACCTGGGATTCCAGCGCAGGCTGCTGTGGGTGCGCAGGACCGGCAACGTGCTGTTGATCGCCGGACTGCTGGCCGCACTGGCGGGTGCGTTCGGCGCCGGCGGCCCCTTGTCGCAGGCGGGGGCGACGGCCGAGGCGGTCGAAGCGCGGTTCCCCCGCTTTGCGCGCTACCGCGGCCCGGCCCGGCTCGAGGTCGAAGTGCGGACGCCGGCGGTCGCGGGCGACACCTTTTCGCTCGCGATCGGCGGCGAACACGCGCGGCAGTTCACGATCGAACGGATCACCCCGGAACCCGAGCGCATGGCGTCGACGGACGGCGTTCTCGAGTTGACCTTCGCCGTCGCGCCCGGCGAGTTCCAGAGCGTCACCCTGGAAGGCCGGCCCGAATCCATGGGGTCGATGTCGGGCACCGTGGCGGTGGATGGGCGACCTCCGCTGCCGATCGAGACCTTCGTCTACCCCTGAGCCGGAGTCGTCATGGAAATCGTACTGCGGGCTGCCGCCATCTACCTGCTCCTGCTGGTCGTTTTCCGCATCAGCGGCAGGCGCGCGCTGGCGCAGATGACCGGGTTCGACATGGTGCTGCTGCTGATCATCGGTGAGTCGGTGTCGCAGGGCCTGACTGGCGACGACTTCTCCGTGACCACGGCCATCATCCTGGTCGTCACGCTGATCCTGATCGAGCAAGGCCTGACGGTGCTGAAAGAAAAGTCTCCGATGGCCGCGCGCTGGCTCGACGACGCGCCGCTGATCGTGGTCAAGAACGGCCAACCGCACCACCGGCGGATGCAGCTCGCGCACGTGGACGAGCAGGACGTCCTGGAAGCGGCGCGGTCGGCGCACGGGCTGGAAACCATGCAGCAGGTCAAGTACGCCGTGGTGGAGCGCAGCGGCGAGATCTCGATCGTGCCGAAGAAATCCTGACCACGGCCGCGTCCAGGAGTCCCTCGCGCGATGTCGATTTTCGGGAACGGCGTTCGTCGTTCCGGTGAAGGCGACCCGGAACCGTTCCGGCGCCGCAACCGAAGGAAAGACCGACATGTCCAGAATCGCGACCCTCGTATTGCTGGCCTGCACCCTGGCCGCATGCTCCGCCCCTGCTCCGGCATCGGCCGGGCAAGCAGGCCCGCCCGAAGCCGCCGAGTCCGCCCCCGCCGCCGCCGCCGCCGCCGTGAAGAGCGGGCGCCTTCCGATCAACGGCGTCGACTACTACTACGAGATCCGCGGAAGCGGCGAACCGCTGCTGCTGTTGCATGGCGGGTTGGGGTCGACCGCCATGTTCGGACCGGTGCTGCCGATGCTGGCCGCGGAACGCCAGGTGATCGGAGTCGACCTGCACGGCCACGGCCGTACCACGCTGGGCGAGCGCCCCATCGACCTGGTCGACATCGGCGACGACATGGCGGCGCTACTGGAGGCGCTCGGCTACGACCAGGTCGACGTGCTCGGCTATTCGTTCGGCGGCGGCGTCGCGTTCCGGCTGGCCGTGCAGCATCCGCAGCGCGTGCGCCGGCTGGCGATCGTCTCGGCGGGATTCTCCCGGGACGGATTCCACCCGGAGATGCTGCCGATGCAGGCCCAGGTGGGCGCCGGCATGGCCGAGATGATGAGGGACACGCCGATGTACCAGTCGTATCGCGAGGTCGCGCCGAACGTGGACGATTTTCCGCGGCTCCTGGACCGGATGGGCGAGTTGATGCGCAAGCCCTACGACTGGTCGGACGAGGTCGGCGAGCTGCGGATGCCGGTGATGCTGGTCTTCGGCGACAGCGACATGTTCCGGCCCGAGCACATCATCGAGTTCTACCGGCTGCTCGGCGGCGGCCTGAAGGACGCCGGCTGGATGCGCGAGCACATGTCCCAGAACCGCCTCGCCATCCTTCCCAACCTCACCCACTACGAGATGTTCATGGCACCTGAGATGGCCAGGACCGTCCTGCCGTTTCTCGATGGCGAGAACCGGGCCGGGAGCTGGGCCGACCAGGTCCGGGCTGGCGGGTAGGCCGGAACGCACCGCCGCCGTCAGCCCTCCCTCGCCAGGAACTTGCGCCGGATGAACTCCTGGTGCGGCACCGCCAGCAGATCGGCCAGGCGCCGCACCAGGTGTTCCTCGTGCATGTTCAGGCGCGCGTCGGCGTACGCCACCCGCCACAGCCACTCGACGAGTTCGGCGCGCTGTTCGGGCGCCAGGCCGGTCCGCAACTGGCGGGTGAACTCGTACAGCGAAACCGATTGGCGCTTCGCCTGGTGCGCCTGACCGATCAGCTCGTCCAGTTCGCCCGCCTCGAGCCCGAAGGTCTGCCGCACCGCCTGGTGGACGATCTCGAGCTCGGCGGCGTCGCCACCGTCGTCGGCCACCGCCATCTCCAGCATCAGCGCGGCGGCGGCCCGCGGCAGCGCATGCGGATCGTCGCCCGGCTCGTGGCGGGAGACGATGCGCTTGAGGTTGTGGAACCAGTCAACCACGAGGCCGGCCCCCGCACGCCGGGAGTACACGGGAGGGATCGGGCGATTTCAACGGCAACTCCTGCTGGGTGGCGCCCGAGCGATTCTGACAGCGGAATGCGAGGATGGTTCCGGCGACGCGTGCGCCCGGCGGCGCCACCGGGGAGAATTCGCCGCGTCGTACCGATACTCTAGCGGCCGTCCCCCGTCGAGGAACCCGCCGTGCGCCTTCGTGACCGCTCCCGCCTCCTCCTGTCGCAGCCTGCCGCCGTCGCCGTCGCTGCACTGCTCGCCGCCTGCGCTTCCGCGCCTCCATCCACGGCGGCTTCGACGGGCGCCGGGCGGGTCGCAGCCGCGCAGCAGGCGCGGTCGATCGACGCCTTCTTCGAGGCCTTCGCCGACGAATGGATGCTGCGGCAACCGTCCTCGGCAACGGGCAGCCGCTACTTCGACGGCGAGACCCAGATCGCGATGGACCGTCGGTTGACCCCGCAGACGGCGCAGTTCGACCGCGAAACCATCGCCCTCGCCCGCCGCGGGCTCGCCGAACTGGAGAGGTTCGACCGCGCGGCGATGGACCAGGACCAGCGCGTCTCCGCCGAGCTGCTGGACTGGCTGCTGCGCACTCGCATCGAGGGCGACCGCTACAGCGACTACCAGTACCCGCTCAACCAGTTTGGCGGCGCCAACGTCGGCCTGCCCAACCTGATGACCGTGGTGCATCCCGTGCGCAACGCGCAGGACGCCGACAACTACCTGGCCCGCCTGCGCCTGTTCGACGAGCGCATGGGCGAGGCCACGCAGCGCGCCGGCGACCTGGCCGCGAAGGGTATCCTGCCGCCGCGCTTCATCCTGCAGGCCACCATCGCGCAGATGCGGCAGTTCATCTCGCCCGAGCCGGCCGCCAACCCGCTGGTCGCCACCTTCGCCGAACGACTCGACGGGATCGACGGCCTGGACGCGGGCGCGCGCCGGGCGCTGGTGGACGAGGCTGCCGCCATCGTCGCCGACGGCGTCTACCCGGCCTGGCGCGAGGCGATCGCGGTCCTCGAATCGCAGCTCGACGACGCCACCGACGATGCCGGGCTGTGGCGCTTCGAGGACGGCGCCGAGGCCTATGCGCACCGCCTGCGCCAGTTCACCTCGACCGATCTCAGCGCCGAGCAGATCCATCAGCTCGGGCTGCGCGAGGTGGCGCGGATCGAGTCCGAGATGGACGACATCCTGCGCTCGCTCGGCCGCAGCGAGGGCACGGTGAAAGCGCGCGTCGAGCAGCTCAAGGCCGACCTCGCCTACCCCGAGACCGATGCCGGCCGCGCGCAGATCATGGCCGACATCGACGACATGATCCGCGACGCCGAGCGGCGCTCGGACGCCTTGTTCGAGATCCGCCCGAAGACCCCGGTCGTCGCTCGCCCCTATCCCGAGTTCCGTTGGGCCAACGCCGCCGCCAGTTATACCGCGCCTCCGCTCGACGGCTCGCGCCCCGGCGTGTACCAGATGCCGCTGCGCAAGGACCGGCTGACCCGTTTCGGCCTGCGTACGCTGGTCTACCACGAGACCGTGCCCGGCCACCATTTCCAGATCGCGCTGTCGGTGGAGAACCCGGACCTGCCGAAGTTCCGGCAGACGCGTGCGTTCGGCGGCATCTCCGCCTTCAGCGAAGGCTGGGCGCTGTACGCCGAGCGCCTGGCGGCCGAAGAAGGCTGGTACGAGGGCGACCTGGAGGGACGGCTCGGCCAGCTCGATGCCGAGCTGTTCCGCGCCCGCCGGCTGGTCGTCGACACCGGCCTGCACGCCAAGCGCTGGACCCGGCAGCAGGCGATCGACTACGGCATCCCGCCCTCGGAGGTCGACCGCTACGTGGTGATGCCCGGGCAGGCAACGTCCTACAAAGTGGGGCAACTGGAGGTCATCCGCCTGCGCGACAAGGCCCGCGACGCGCTCGGCGATCGCTTCGACCCGCGCGAATTCCACAACCGCGTCCTGCTGACCGGCGTGGTGCCGCTGACCCTGCTGGAGCGGGAGATCGACGCCTACATCCGCAGCGGCGGCTAGCGCCCTCCTTCCGGTCCCGTCGCTCGCCGGCACGGAAGCGCTCGCCGCGTCGATACGCCGTCGCGCCGGTCACGCCAGGTACGTGCGTCAGCGCTTCGCGCCTTGTCGTTCGCACGGACGGCCGGAGCGATCCCGCTCGCGCGATAGACCCCAAGGGCACCGGCCGCCCGGGGCGTCGCCGTCAATGCGGCTGCGCGACGCCCCGCAGCACGGTTTCGGCGGCCTTTCCGTCGCCCGTCCGGTTCACGTTGGCCAGCGACACGACGCCGACCAGCCGCTTGTCGCGGTTGATCACCGGCAGCCGGCGTACGTGCAGATCGGCCATGTTGCGGACGATCTGGTCGGCGTCCTCGTCGTCGTAGCAGTACTTGACCTCGCTGGTCATCACGTCACGCACCTGGGTATCGGTGCCGCGGCCTTCCGCGATCGCCCGCACGACGATGTCGCGATCGGTGACCATGCCGACCAGGCGGTCGTTCTCGCCGACCGGCAGGCTGCCGATGTCCTGCTCGGCCATCACCGCCGCAGCGTCGCGGATGGTCTGATCGGGCGAAGCCACGCGCACGTCGCGCGTCATCATCTCGCTGACTTTCATCTTCGCGTTCCTCCGTTGGAGTGCCGTTTATATCGCTGACGCCGTGAAAGGAGCGGCAAGCACCGCTGCAACGGCAGGCGCAACGCCGTCACCACATGCCTCCCAAACGGAGAGTATGCTGCGCATGCGGGTGCGCATGAGCATGCGCACGCGGCAGCCATGCGACGCCAGATGCGCGCATTCAGCCCACCAGGCGGCACCGCTGCACGGGATGGCGGCAGCGCCGCGACGGAGGCGATCATGATCTCCCCACGCCTGCACCATTTTCTCGACGAACACCATGCGCCGTACACCACGCTGCCCCACGATCGCACCGTCACCGCGCGGCAGACCGCCGATGCCGCGCGAGTGGGCAATCGCAACTTCGCCAAGACCGTCATGCTCAAGGTCGATGGCGACGTGGCGATGATGGTGATGCCCGCCGCTTACCGGATCGATCTCACCCGCCTGTCGCGTGCACTGGGCGGCCGCGACGTCGAGCTCGCCCAGGAGGCGGAGTTCAAGGACATCTTCGCCGACTGCGAACTCGGTGCGATGCCGCCGTTCGGCAATCTCTACGGCATTCCGGTGTATGTCGATGCACGCCTCGCCACGGATGCGGACGAAATCGTGTTCAACGCCGGTTCGCACATCGACGCGGTGCGCATGTCCTACGCCGAGTTCGAACGCTTGGCGCAGCCGGAACTGCTCTACATGGCGCACGTGATGTAACCGGCATGCGACGAGCCAGGCGTCCGGCAGTCCGCTCGATCTCCGGGCATGCAGCCGATGGTGATTCTCGTGATTCGTGATTCGTGATTCGTGATTCGTGATTCGTGATTGGTGATTCGCAAAAGCGAACGCCGAGCTTACGCCCGGCGTAGCTTGGACTGCCCTACATCGCGCACGTGACGCGACCGCGGTGGCGACCCGGCGCCGCACATGGCTCAGGCGGGAACCGGTGCAGTCCGGCGCGAGGCGCGCAGGCCTAGCCAGCCGAGTTCGGCGAAGGCCAGCACCACCAGCGCCTGCGCGGAGACGAAGGCGACCCCGAACGGGCTCGGCTGCCAGTTGCCGCCGAAGGCCACCCAAGCGCTGCCCGCCACCCAGGCGAAGTTGATTGCGATCACGGCGGTCATCGCGCCCTGCGGCACCGCGGAACGGCGCGAGAGCACGAGAATCCAGGCCACGAAGGGAACGCAGATCAGGCCTGCGGCGCGCTGCAGGCCGGCGGGCAGTTGCAGCAGCGGCGCCAGCACGTCGGCCGCAGTGAGCAGCAGAAGGGCCGTGGCGCCGGTGGCGAGACCGTCCACCAGCAGCAGGCGGGGCAGGAAGTTAGGGCTGGCGGAGATGCGTTGCAACGACATGGCGGAACTCCTCTTGGTCGGATCGTGGTCGGTTCGGGACGATGCTGCACCGCCGCCGTTCCCGCGACCATTACCTGGCAGGTAATGACCGTCGCGAGCCGCGATCGGCTATCGTCCGCGCATGGCCGTTCCCGCATCCGAACAATGCCCGGTGGGGCGACAACTGCGCGACTGGCGGCGCCGGCGGCAGCTCTCGCAGGAAGCACTCGCCGACCTGGCCGACATCTCGCCGCGCCACCTGAGCTTCCTCGAGAACGGCCGTTCCGTTCCCAGCCGCGCGATGCTGTTGCGGCTGGCGGACCGGCTCGACGTCCCGCTGCGCGATCGCAACCGCATGTTCACCGCAGCGGGTTACGCGCCGGTCTACGGCGAGCACGCGCTGGACGACCCGAGCCTGGAGGCGGCGCGCCGGACGATCGCGCTGGTGCTGCGCGGCCATGAGCCGTACCCGGCACTCGCCGTGGACCGCCACTGGCAGATGCACGCGGCCAACCGCGCACTGGTGCCGTTTCTCCGGGGCGTGGCGCCGGCGCTGCTCGAGCCGCCGATCAACGTGCTGCGCCTGAGCCTGCACCCGGACGGCGTGGCACCGCGCATCGCCAACCTCGGCCAGTGGCGGGCGCACCTGATCGAGCGCCTGCGCCGGCAGGTCGAAACCAGCGGCGATCCCGTCCTCGACGACCTGCTGCAGGAGCTGCTGTCCTATCCGGCGCCGGATCACGACGAGTCGCCCGACCCGGCCGCCATCGCCGTGCCCATGCGCCTGCGCACCGAAGCCGGCGAGCTTTCCTTTCTCAGCACCACCACCGTGTTCGGCACACCCGTCGAGGTGACGCTGTCGGAACTGGCGATCGAGTCGTTCTTTCCCGCCGACGCGAAAACCGCGAAGGTGATGCGCGCGATGTCGCTGGTCGGCCGGGTCCTGCGGTTCAAGCTGCCACGACTGAAGTAGCGTGCCTGAAGGCGCCCCGGCCTCACCGGCCGCGCTCGCACCGCCTATCTGTCCCCGCCGTCGGGAATGTCACTGGCCAGCACCCCACCGGTGCCGAGCAGGATTTCGGGGCGGCTGCCACTGTGTCGCGAGATCGCCGGCGCTATCTCGCCAGCAGATCGGCGCCGGCCTTCGCAATCACGCCGTCCTGGGAGGACTGCACCCCGGACACCCCGATGCCGCCGACCAGCCGGCCGCCGGCCGACAGCTGCAAGCCACCCTCAAGCGGCATCGCGTCCGGCAGGGCCAGCACCACGTGATTGCCCTTCTCCACGGAACGGACATCCGCACCGGACGGATCATAGTTCGAACGGGTGCCGCGCAGCATCGGCATGGTGGGACCGCCGCCTGCTGGCTGGCCGACCTCATCGATCCGGCCGCGACGCACCCGGCACGGCCTATCCTTCCTTGACGGGGCGCGGCAGCATCTTCTCGTAGCGCCACACTTCCAGCTCGAAGACACCGCCGGGCACCGGTAAGCGGCTGATCATGTTGCCCCGGCGCCGCCAGCCGCACTTCTCGTAGAACCGGGCCGCGCGATGGTTGCCGATGGCGCAGGCCAGCCAGGCGGTTCCGACGCCGGAATCGGCCATGCGCATCTCGGCATCCGCCACCAGTGCCGCCGCGACGCCCGTGCCGCGGGCAGTCGCCGACAGGAACAACTGCGACAACTCATCACCGTCCACGATGCAGAAGCCGAGCGCCGCCCCCGTCGGATCCACCGCGACGCGCACTGCGTCGAGCGCCGCCAGCAGGCGCTCGCTGAAGTTGTCCAGCGTGCGGATGCGCCTGAGCGCCTCCGGCAGGATCGCCGCGTGCGCATCCTGCCAGGCGTCGAACCAGAGCCGCGCCACCGGGGGAACGTCCGCAAGGGCCGCATTCCGGATCATCATCGCCTCGCCTCCGAAGCCCGCGGACGCGCATCATCGCAGGCGGACACCGGCCGTCAAGTGCACAGCCGGCCGGCGGGCCTACGCCGCGTGCCCGTGCGCCAACGCGAAGTCGATCGCCGCGCGCACCGCCGCCACCTGCGCGGCATTGCACTGCTCCGGGGTCGTCCGGGGGCTGTCGGGATACACCTCGCTGGTGGTCACGTAGCGGGCATCGGTGACGCCAGCGCACAGGCCGAGCTGCTTGACGGGATAATTGATGACGCCCGGCGCGACCATGGGCGAGCCGATGATGGCGCCGTCGCCGTCGGCCGGCGCGATATGGGTGACCTGCGCCACCGCCGCGATCACCGCCTGCTGGAATTCCGGCTGCGGATTTTCGCTGTCGCCGACCAGGTAGAACCCGTCCGGCACCGCGTCGGGCACGTACGCGACGCCGTCGCGGGCGGCCAGCGCCGGGCGGAACTCGGACTCGTCGGTGTCGGTGGTCTCATGCAGGTCGATGTGCACGAGCAGGCGCCCGCGCAGCGGCGCCACCAGACGCATGAGCGCCGCCGATTCCTGCGCCGGGCTGTCGCCGCGGAACGAGCGGTTCGGGTCCACCGCATGCATGTTCCAGCGCTGGATCCTCTCGTAGGCCCATGGGCTGACGCAGGGCGCGACGAGCAGGTTGATCCGGCCCGCGTAGTCGGCCATGTGCCGCTCGACGAACTGCAGGGCGCCCTGCACGCCGCTGGTCTCGTAGCCGTGCACGCCGCCGGTCACCAGCGCGCCGGGAAGCGCGTCCCGCCAGTCGCGGCTCCTGATGGCGAGCAGCGGGTAGCTGTCGGGGCCATAGTCCAGGCGGCCGTACTCCTCCACGTCGAAGCGCGGGCGCAGGCGCTCGACCGCGTCCAGCACCTCCGCCTCGAAGCTGCGCTTGCGGCGCTGCCGCGACAGCCAGTCCGCCTTTTCCGCAGCCCCCCAGGGGCGTCCGGGCGTGCCGATCGGATAGGTGGCCTGGGTCGTCATCGCGTCGTTCGCTCCGTAGCGCCGTCCGGCAAGGCGGTGCACTCTAGCATTGCGCCACGGCGCGGGCGGCAGGCCGGGACCTCCCCGGCGAAACCGAGCTGCTATTGCACGGATGTCCTCGCCACCGCGTCCCATCTCGCTGACGTCGGCCGTCGTCGGGCTGTTCCCGCAGTCCGGCGCTTGATCTCTCCGAGGTCGTTTCCCGCGACCTTCAGCGCGCCGCAGCCGACGGGATCGCCATCCAGGCGCGCGACCAGGAACAGGCCCGCCGGCGGCACGAGTTCACCGGGATCGGCCGAAGGGCCGCGCGTCGCGTCGAAGCCCGTCTCGAAGCGCTCGTCCAGCTCGCGCAGATAGGCCTCGATGCACTTCCGCGCGTCGGCACCGCCGGGATCTTCGGGTTCGATCGCTACCGCGGACGCGCGCATGAATCGCTCCACCTCGACCATCGCCGCGGTCAGGCGCTCGCGTTGCGCCGCGCCGAGCGCGTCGCGGCATGCCCGCCGCACCCTACGCACAGGCGAGTGCATGGCGTGTCATCGGCCTGGCGCGCACGCGGCCGCACCAGGACCGTCTCCCGCCAACGCAATCCATCTGCCGGTCGACCGGCGACTCGGCTTTCACGGCAGCGGACGCAACCTGGCCCGGGACTCCTGCGGCGCAACCATGGCGAAGTCGGGTGGCAAGAAGGTGGTGGTGGCCGCGTTGCTGGGCAATGCGGCGATCGCCATCACCAAGTTCGTGGCGGCCGCGCTGACCGGCAGTTCCGCCATGCTCAGCGAGGGCGTGCATTCCCTCGTCGATACCTGCAACCAGCTGCTCATGCTGTACGGGATGCGGCGCGCCGCGCGGCCGCCCGATGCGTCGCATCCCTTCGGCTACGGCCGGGAGCTGTACTTCTGGGCCTTCATCGTCGCGCTCCTGGTGTTCGCGCTCGGCGCCGGAGTGTCCTTCTACGAGGGGATCTCGCATCTGCGTCACCCGCGGTCGATCGAACGTCCGTTGGTCAACTATCTGGTGCTGGGCGCCGCGCTGCTGTTCGAGGGCGCGTCCTGGTGGGTGGCGCTGAAGGCCTTCCGCGCCGGCAAGGGCGATCTCGGCTGGTTCCAGGCCTTCCGCGCCAGCAAGGACGCCAGTACCTTCACCGTCCTGTTCGAGGACACCGCGGCGCTGCTCGGCCTGCTGGTCGCGCTGGCGGGCGTGACCATGGCGCAACTGCTGGCAGACCCGCGCTTCGACGGCTATGCCTCGCTCGGCATCGGCCTGGTGCTGGCGATCGCATCGCTGCTGCTCGCGCGGGAGAGCAAGGGACTGCTGCTGGGAGAGGCGGCGCATCCGGAACTGCGCGACGCCATCCTCCGCATCGCCGCCGACGATTCCGGCGTCCGCAGCGCCAACGGCGTGCTGACGGTTCAGCTGGGTCCCGACACCGTGGTGGCCGCGCTGAGCCTGGAACTCGAGGACGCGCTGTCGACGCCGCAGATCGAAGCCTGCGTCGGCCGCATCGAGGCCGCAGTGCGGCGGCGGCAGCCGGACGTCGCGGCACTGTTCGTCAAGCCGCAGACCGCCGCGACGTGGCGGGAGCGGATGTTCCGGCTGCGCCGGAACGGCGCCGACGCCGGCACCGAACGGTAGATGGAACCCCCGCTTCATCGGTGCTGCGCCGGTGTCGATTTCCACCCGCGCGGCTCGTCGCAGGAGCAGAGGGTCGTCCTCTGCCTTAAGGAGAATCGTCATGCCCAGCACCATCCGTCTCTACCGCGTCCTGAAAGCCCCGCCCGAGCGCGTCTACCGCGCGTTCCTGGACCCGGCGGCGATGTGCAAATGGCTGCCGCCGCACGGGTTCACCGGCACGGTGCACGAGATCGACGCCAAGGTCGGCGGTCGCTACCGGATGTCGTTCACCAACTTCGGCACCGGCAACAGCATCGCGTTCGGCGGCGAATACCTGGAACTGGTGCCGAACGAACGCATCCGCCACACGGACCGTTTCGACGATCCCAACCTGCCGGGCGAGATGACCGTCACGATCACGCTCAAGGCCGTCTCTTGCGGCACCGAGCTGCAGGTGGTGCAGGAAGGCGTGCCGGACGTGATCCCGGCGGAAGCCTGTCGCCTGGGGTGGCAGGAATCGCTGTCGCTGCTGGCGCAGGTGGTGGAGCCGGAGATCCCGGACTGACCAGGCCGCGCGACCGATACATCGGCTACGCGAGGCGCTCGCCCCAACGAGCGCCTCGTGCGTTGCGCCCGGCGCCGTAGCGCAAGCGCCCGCACCCGGCGTGTAAACCCTCCGCCTCCCCGATGCATCCATCCGTGGATGCCCCGATTCGGAGAAGCGCCATGCGTCCTCGTGCTCTCGTCGTGCCCGCCCTGATTTGCATCGCGGCACTGCCCGCACCCGTGTCCGCGACATTCTCCCTTGTCGCGTGCGATCCCGAGGGCAGCTGCGGCGCCGCAGTGGCGACGAACAACCTGGCGGTCGGCTCGACCGTCATCCATGCGAGGGCGGAAGTGGGAGCGCTGGCGACCCAGTTCGAGACGAACCCCGGATACGGCCCGAAAGGACTTTCGCTGCTTGCCGGCGGTGCGGCTCCCGCGGATGTCATCGAACGGCTCCTCGCCGAAGACGGCGATTTCGATGGAACGACGGTCGCCCACCGGCAAGTGGGCCTGGTGGGCTCGAACGGGAAATCGGCGGCCTACACCGGCGACGCGGCCATGCAGGCGACCTGGGCAGGCTCGCGCAACGGCGATGGCTATTCGATACAAGGCAACGGCCTGGCGTCCGGGCAAGTGGTTTCGGCGATGGAGCGGGCGTTCCTGTCCTCCCCGGGAACCCTTGCGGAGCGCCTGGTGGCCGGCCTGGAAGCCGGCCAGTCCGCTGGCGGACAGACGACCGGCAAGCTCTCGGCCGCGCTGCTGGTCAGGACGCCCGCCGGGGACTGGAACGACATCGACCTGCGTGTGGACGCAGCGGCCGAACCTGTCCGCGACCTGCATCGCCTGATGGACATGCACTACGCCCGTCAAGCCATCATTCGCGCGGAACGGCAGGCCGATCGGGGCAGGACGGCCGAAGCGAAGGCATCGATGAAGGAAGCGTTGCAGCGGAGTCGGCGATGGGATCGGATATGGCGACGTGCGGCCCGCTTGGCCATGCGAATGGGCGATACGGACGAGGCGTTGAAGTGCTTGGGCGTATTCAGGGGCATCAACCCGGCCTGGGCCGAACTGGAGCTGCAAGATCCTCTCTATCGCGCCATGCGCGAAGACGCACGGTTCCGGGCTTGGCTCTCGAAGAAGACCCGATAACCACCCGGCGACGAACCGAGTCGATCGCCAGCAACCTCATGTCAAGTATCAACGCGTTGCGGACCGGCGACTACTGCGCGACAGCTGACGGCGGAACCAGTGACAACCCGGGGCGGCAATGCTGCCGTCCCGGGCAGATTCCGGCCTTCCCGGTACAGTCCCGGGCTGTCAGGGATCAGGGAGGAATGGCGCCCACTCAAGCATCGTCAATCCCGCGCCAGTCGCGCTACGATCCTCCAGCCTATCCCGTGATGCCTGCCCAGCCCCCGCTGCGGGCCGGCACGGCGGCGCCGTCAGTCCAACCGAGGGAAACCGTGCATGTCGACATCCCGCCCCGGCTATGCTCTGGTCACCGGCGCATCCAGCGGCATCGGCGCTGCCATCGCCCGCGAGTACGCTCGCCGCGGCGTCCCGTTGATCCTCACCGCGCGACGGGTGGATCGCCTGCAGGCGCTGGCCGACGAGCTGCGGTCGCAGGTCGACACGCAGGTCATCGCAGCGGATCTTGCCGATCCGCAGGCGCCGGCCGGCCTGGTCACGGAAATCGAACGGCGCGGACTGCACGTGCGCATCCTCGTCAACAACGCCGGCTACGGCGTGCCGGGGCGTTACCGAGTCAGCGACTGGAGCACTCATGCCGCGTTCCTGCAGGTCATGGTGGCCGCGGTCTGCGAGCTGACCTGGCGGTTGCTGCCCGCGATCCGAGAATCGGGCGATGGCCGCATCCTCAACGTCGCCTCCTTCGCCGCGTTGATGCCTGCCGCCGACGGCCAGACGCTGTACGCGCCGGTCAAGAGCTTCCTGTTCAAGTTCAGCGAGGCGCTGTCGCTGGAAAACGCCGACCGCGGCGTGCACGCGACCGCGCTATGCCCGGGCTTCACCCGGTCTGAATTCCACGACGTCACCGGAACGCGGTCGAAGATGCGCGTCCCGCCGCGCATGTGGCTGCAGGCCGCCGATGTCGCGCACGCCGGCATCGACGGCAACGAGCGCGGCCGGGTGCTGGTCGTCCCCGGATGGCGCTACCGGCTGCTGCACGCGATCGCACGCCACCTGTCGCACCGCGGCGCGATGGCGCTGATGGCCCGCAATTCGAAGAAAGTACGGCCGTTGTAGGCGCAATGACGTCGGCATTTTCATTTTCCTATCCATCTGGCTATAACGGATCTTCCGCTGCGGTCGTCCGGCTTGGCCGCCGGACGCTTCCGAGGCGACTACCCGAGGTGTCCGTCATGCGCTCGACCGTTGCGTTGTTGCTGTTCCTGACGATTTCGAACGCCTTCGCCGCGCCCGCCAAGCGTGAACAGGTCATGCTGCTACAGAGCAAGCCTGCCGGCCAGCAGACCGTGGAAACCGCGAGCGGCGGCAGCACGCGCGCCGAGTTCCAGTACAGCGATCGCGGTCGCGGCGACTATCTCAAGGCGCAATGGACGCTCGATGCGGCCGGCATTCCGATCGAGTACAGCGGCGGCGGCCACAACTACAAGGTGCCGATCGACGAGCATTTCAGCCTCCGCGACGGCAAGGCGCGCTGGAAGAACGATAGCGAACAGGGGGAGAAGGTGCTGACCTAGCCGGCGTTCTTCCTGCCGCTCAATGCCGTGCCGGAAACCGATGGAGTCCTGGCGCGCGCACTACTGCAGGCGCCCGAGCACAAGCTGGCGCTGCTGCCGGCAGGCGAAGCGCGGCTGGAAGCCGCGGGCACGCTCGACATTGCGACGGCCAAAGGTCCAAAGACCTTGTCGCTGTATCGCATCTCCGGTCTCGACTTCACGCCGCGCTCGGTCTGGCTCGACGCCGACGGCAACACCGCGGCGCTGATCACGGCCTCGGGTTGGTTCTCGGTCCTGTCGCCAGAGTATCGGGATTCGCTGGCCGATCTGATCACGTTCCAGGAACGCGCCAGCGCCGACTGGTCGCTGCGATTGGCACGCGAACTCACCCACGTGCCGGAAGGCCCGTTGCTGATCCGCAATGCGCGCCTCTATGATCCGCGCGACCTGTCGGTAATGCCGAACACCAGCGTGCTGATCGAAGGCGAACGCGTCGTCCGTGTCGCGGCCGATGCCGCGCTGAAGGCACCGCCGAACGCGGAAATCCTCGACGCCAGCGGCCGTTTCCTGATGCCGGGGCTGTGGGACGTGCACAAGCACTACGCCGATGCCGATGGTGCGCTGGACATCGCCAACGGCGTCACTAGTAGCCGCGACCGGGCCGAAGTCCGCGACTTCATCGCCTTTCTCAAACGCAACCACACCGTGCTCGATCCGACCATGGGCATCGAGGAAGACCTGCTCGCCGGCGATCCGAAGAGCAAGACGCCACCGGGGCTGAAAACCGTGGGCCCACGCCTGCCGCCGCAAGTGCAACGCGATCTCAGCTGGGGAGCGCTGAAGGTGCCGGAGGGCGAGGAACACGCCTACGAGCAGGCGTTCCCGACCATGCTGCGCTTGCTCAAGGCACTGCACGATGCCGGAGTGACGATCCTGCCCGGCACCGACGCATTGGCCGGCTACATGTTGCACTCGGAACTGATCCTCTACGCGCGCGCCGGCATTCCGAACGCTGAAGTGCTGCGCCTGGCGACCCTGACGCCGGCCCAGGTGCTCGGCGTCGCCAAGGACCGCGGCGTGATCGCCCCGGGCAAGCTCGCCGATCTGGTGCTGATCGACGGCGATCCAATCACGGATATGAACGACATCCGCAAGGTCGACGCCGTATTCAAGGGCGGCAAGCGTTTCGATCCGGCGCAGATCGAGCGTGCCCTGGGAATCGTGCCGCGCAAGACGGCGGCTGAGGAGAAATAAAACGGGGCCTGACAGCTCCTCGGTTGCCACCTGCCGGCGCCCTCCCGCTGCAACTTTATGGCGGCGCCCTCGACATCACTCCCGCCTCTAGGCCGCCCTAGCCGCATCGATTGCCCGACACCACGCTCCGGTGTCATCCAGGCGTCATTTCCGCGCAATACGCTCGCGGGGTCGCCTGGGAGACAGCCGTGCCCGCACATGTCGCCGCCCTGCCCGCCGACGGGGAACGCAGTAGCTCGTCACAGTGGGTGGCCTGGCTGCTGGTCGCCGCGCTGATCTACCTGCTGCTGGCCGCGGTCGGCGCGATCGGCGACGGCTTCAAGGCGGCGACCGGCAACAACGCCAAGCAGCTGTTCGCGTTCGCCACCAATCCCTTCGTGGGCCTGAGATCGGGCTGGTCGCCACCGCCCTGATCCAGAGTTCCAGCACGGTCTCGTCGATCATCGTCGGCATGGTCGCCGGTGGATTGCCCATCGAGATCGCCATCCCGCTGATCATGGGCGCCAACATCGGCACTTCGCTCACCAGCACCATCGTCAGCCTGGGGCACGTGCGCAACGGCGAGGAATTCGGCCGCGCCTTCTCGGCCGCGACCGTGCACGATGCGTTCAACATCGTCGCCGTGGCGATCCTGCTGCCGCTGGAACTGCTGTTCAGCCCGCTGCAGCGCAGTTCCGAGGCGCTGGCCGCGCTGCTGGTCAGCGACGCGACGGTCGACATGAAGGGCATGAACTTCATGAAGACGCTGCTGGCGCCCGCCTCCGACACCCTCGGCGCCGCTGTGGGCTGGCTGCCGGGCGTCTGGTCCGGCATCGCACTGATCGTGATCGGCGTGGCGCTGATCCTGTTCGTGGTCTCGGCCATCGGCAAACTGCTGCGCAAGGTCATGGTCGGCCGCGCGAAAAGCATCATGCACGCCAGCGTCGGGCGCGGGCCGCTCTCCGGGATGGCCTCCGGCACCGTCATCACCGTGCTGGTGCAGTCCTCGTCGACGACGACCTCGCTGATCGTCCCGCTCGCCGGCACCGGCGTCTTCAGCCTCAAGCAGATCTATCCGTTCACGCTCGGCACCAACATCGGCACCTGCATCACCGCCCTGCTCGCGGCCACGGCCATCACCGGCCCGACCGCGGTGCTCGCGCTGCAGATCGCGATCGTGCACCTGCTGTTCAACGTGCTCGGCATCGTGCTCATCTACGGCCTGCCGTTCCTGCGCCAGCTGCCGCCCACGATCGCCGTCACGCTGGCCGGACTGGCGCAGAAGAACAAGCTCTACGTGGTCGCCTACATGGGCGGCCTGTTCTTCGTGCTGCCGCTGGCGCTGATCGGCTTCAGCCAGCTCTGACCAGCGAGACTTCCGCCATGGATACCGACCATCGCCGTGAAACCGAGACCCGCATCCGCGAACTGCGCCAGTCCATCGAGGCGCTGGAGCGCGAGTTGGAAAGCAGCTCCACCCAGGACCAGGCGCAACACGAAGTGCTGGAGCACCTGGACGAATACATCAACGCGGTGGATACCAAGATCAGCAGCCTCAAGCTGTTCTGGCAGGCGTTGAAAGAGGAATGGCGGAAGCAATGAACAGACCCGCCGTCCTGCGCATGCATCCGCTGAAGGCCGTTGCAGCCTGCGGCCTGGCCGTGCTGCTGGCGGCTTGCGGCGAACCGGCCGGCACGCCGGCACGGATCACCGCGGACACCATCCTCGTCGACGGTTCCAGCACGGTGTACCCGCTGACCCGCGAGGCCGCGCGCCGCTTCCGGCGCGGCGCACGCGGTGCGGCGGCCGTCGACGTGCGCTTCTCCGGTACCACGGCCGGCTTCCGGCGCTTCTGTACCGGCGAGACGGACATCGCCAACGCTTCGCGCCCGATGAACCGCGAAGAGGAAGCGGAATGCGCGCGCAACGGCGTCGAGCACCTGCGGCTTCCGATCGCCACCGACGCCGTCAGCATCGTCGTGCACCCGGACAACGGCTGGGCCCACGACATCAGCATCGAAGAACTCGGACGGCTCTGGGCGCCGGAAGCCGAGGGCCGGATCGTGCGTTGGCAGGACCTGCGCAAGGACTGGCCGGACCGACCGATCGTGCTGTTCGGGCGCGGGCAGGACTCGGGCACCTACGACCATTTCACCGAAAGCGTCACCGGCGCCGCGCGCCGCAGCCGGCACGACTACACCGCCAGCGAGGACGAGGAACGGCTGGCCGAAGGCATCGCCGGCGAGCCCGATGCCCTCGGCTTCTTCGGCATCGGCGCCTACCACCGCCACTGGGACAGCCTGAAGCTGCTCGCCGTCGACAACGGCCAGGGCCCGGTCTTCCCCACCCTGGACACGGTCAAGGCCGGCCGCTACCAGCCGCTGTCGCGGCCGCTGTACCTGTACGTCAACCGGGACGCGTTCGCGCGCAAGCCGCAGCTGCGCCCGTTCCTGCGCAGCTACCTGGGCGGGCTGCGCAGCTGGATCCATTTCACCGGCTTCATGCCGCTGGATCCTGCCGCGTACGCCGACGGCCTGCGGCGGCTGGCGGAGGACGGAACGCAGGCCATGTGAAGCGCGACCGGCAGTGCTTCGCCCTTACGCCGCAAGCAGATCGACGGGGGCATGCGGGTATTCGGACTCGCGCTTCTGGAACGACACGATCGCAGGTTTCTGGATCACGCCGCCATCGATGTTCACGGCGCGGGACAGGGTCGGGTCGTTCTCCCAGCCGGAGCGGCCTTTCGCCATGGTCGCCATGTACACCACCAGCGCCGCGGAGATGGAGCGCGAGGCGCTTTCCCACAGGTAGCTGGGCGTGTGGTCGACGGCGTAGTAGCCGACCCCTGCGACCTCGAACATCGGATCGCGGAAGGTGGTCGGCTTGGCGAAATAGAACCCCATGCCTTCGTCGCAACTGACGTCGATGACCAGGCAGCCCGGCCGCAGGCAGCCGGCCTCGTCCCGGGTGACGAAGTCGACCGGGCTGGCAGGGTTCTGGAAGGTGCCGTTGATGATGATGCCCGCCTCGCCGATCAGATCGCCCAGCGGCAGGCGGCTGCCGTCGTGCTGGACGACCATCATCCGGGCCTCGCCTTCCGTGCCCGGCTCGATGCGGGCGTAATGGCAATCCAGCACTTCTTCGCGCACCTCGTGGTCGGAACGCTGGATGCAGATGGTGATGTCACGGAAGCCGTGCGCCTTGAGCGCGTAGATGGCACCGCGGCTGACCGCGCCGAAGCTGAAGATGATCGCCTTGCGCTGGTTGTCGTAGTGGCCATCGATGCCCTTGAGCTGCAGCGCGTGCAGCACGGCGCAATAGCCCGCCATCTCGTTGTTCTTGTAGAAGGTGTGCCGCCCGACGCGGCCGTCTGGACTCCAGATGAACATGTCCTCGAAAGCGATCAGCGTCTGTCTGCGGTCGATTGCCGCCTGGGTGATCGCACGCCGCTGGGCGCAATGCACGTAGCCCCACAGCACCCCGTCCTCGCGCAGTTCCTGCAGGTCGGCGAGCACCGGCTTGGCGATGACCACCGTACCGGCACCGGTCAGCAACTCGGCGCGCGAGGCGATGCCGCCCGACTGCGCCGCGATATCCGCGTCCGGAATACCGAAAGGCGTGCCGTAGCCGGTTTCGAACACCAGCTGGCGACGGGCTTCTTCCGGTAGTCGCGACAGATGCTCGGGATGGAGGGGGACGCGGCGCTCGTCGGGCTTGCGCGACGTGCCGACGATGCCGATGGAAGATGAATTCAGTTGCATACCCGGTTCCTGCATGAGATGAGACCGTCCGGCGGTCGACGGCGGCCGAAGCCTAGGCTGCTGTCGAGGGACGGCAGCAGGATGCTCAGTGCGGAGAGTGGGGTGAAGGTGCGGCGCGGCTGAGTGGCCGTCACGACGTTGCGTCGTGGTGCCGATGCAGTATGCGCGTTTGCGCGCTGCCGAATGTGAGCAGAACCCGCCCACTTCGGGAAAAACGGTTCTTCGGGTTCATTTTCCGCCGTGTCCATCTTTGCGAATCTGGCCGCGGTTCGCTGGACACGCAGGAAGCTGAATCGACACTCCAATGCAGAACAGGGGTCGGTGACCCCTGTTCTTCTGCTTCTGCGGAGTCCGAGGGGGACCTCCGCCATGCACGGTGCTTAGCCGGGACAGGGGCCGGTGGTCACTTCCGTGCGCGAGCCGCTCGAGGCGCCCCAGGTGGCGATGTGGCCGGTGCAGTCCTTCCATCTGCCGCCGATCGCCACGCCGTTCGCGTCGTAGTAGGTGTACTCGATCCAGGACCCGCCGGGACCGTCGGGTGGCTCTTTCGCGATGGCGACTCCGAACGCAGTCGCGCTCATTGCCAGGGCAAGGACGAAAACACGGGTACGAGACATTCCATTCTCCTTCGTGATGGCGATAGCGCCGCCATTGAGGCTAACGGCATGTGGAGAGCCGGGGCAAACTCAGGCGCGGACTTCGGTCACGTTTTGCCCTATCGACAAGCTCGGGCGCCGGCGCCGCCCATGGACGACCGGCTTGCCGCATGGCTTCTCGACGGAGGGAAAGCGCGACTTCGCCTTTCCCGTCCGGCATCTCAGCGCCTTCCCGCCGCCGCCTCGATCGCCGCCACGTCGAGCTTCTTCATGTCGAGGAACGCCTGCGTGACCCGCGCCACCGTCTTCTCGTCGCCGGAAGTCATCACTTCGCCGAGCACGACCGGGGTGACCTGCCAGGACAGCCCGAAGCGGTCCTTGCACCAGCCGCATTGCTCGGATTCCGGCACCGCCGAGAGCTGCCCCCAGTAGCGGTCGATCTCGGCCTGGTCGCGGCAGTGGACCATGAAGGAGATCGCCTCGTTGAAGCCGAAGTCTCGCCCGCGGGCGCTGTCCATCGCGGCGAACCAGGTGCCGTCGAGCCGGAAATCGGAGAACATCACCGTGCCTTCCCGGTCCGGGGCCATGCCGGCGGGGTAGCGGACCAGTTGCCCGGCCCGGGAGCCCTCGAAGACGGAGCGGTAGAACGCCCCCGCCTCCTCGGCCTTGCCGCAGACCTCGCCGGTGAACAGCAGCGAAGGCACGATGGCCGGCCGCGGCTCGCCGGCCGGGTCGGTCAGGATCAGCTGCCACGACAGGCCGTAGCGGTCCTGCACCCAGCCGTAGCGCGGGCTGAAGGGATAAGCGTCGAGCGGCATCAGCGCCTGCCCGCCCTCGATCAGCGCCGCCCACGTCGCATCCAGGTGCCCGCGCGCCTGCGGGTCGCGCGAGGGGTCGAAGTTGACCATGAAGGAGACGGAGGGAGTGAACTTGAACAGCGGCCCGGCGCTGATGGCCATGAACGGCTGCCCGCACAGGCTGAAGGACACCACGTCACAGTCGCCCGACGGGGTGTCGTGCAGCGTGGTGACGGACTCGACCCGCGAGTCCGGAAAGACCGAGCAATAGAACCCGGCCGCCTCCCGGGCCTGACGGTCGAACCACAGGTGCGGGGTGATGGGCTTGGCGAGCGGCATGCGAATTCTCCTCGTATCGGGGGTGGGCTCGATCATCAAGACGATCCGGCAGGGTCGGAATCGACACGTGAGGTCCGGGGGAAGCCCAAGGGAGGCAGTCGCACCTCGCCGCCCGCTTCGTCCGCGCTTGCGCTGCACACACCCGCCTCGCCTGCATTCCATCGGCCTGCTGCCGATCCCGTTGCCACTGGCGCTGTTGGACAGCCTGAACCCCTCTGCCCTGGTGGTGGCGCTTTGGCTGCCATCGCAACTGCGACCGCGCCGCGCTTGCTGGCCTGCATGGCCGGCATCCTGGTCGCCTATCCCGGTCTCGACATCGCGATGATGCTGGTCATCACTGCCGTGCGCGACACGCTGACCACCGTGCTGGATCATCCCGCCGCGCTGATGATCGCCGCAGAACCATCCCCGGCACAGTCGCTGCCGCTGCTGGCGGGCTGCAACCTGGTGTTCGTGGCGCCGCCATGCTGCTGCTGGGCCTGCATGCACTGCCCGGCCGCAGTGCCGACGAGCGCGTCTTGTACGAAATGATGTCGGAACCACCACCAGCCCCTGCCGGAACTCGATCGCATTTATCTAGACAAAAAGGTCTAGACATGATGGTCTAGAAGGTATACCGTGGCGCCGTCACCGGATACTGCGCCCACCGCCACGATGGCCAAGCCCCGCCCTCCCAAGCCCACCCCAGCCGAACTCGAACTGCTGCGCACCCTGTGGAAACTGGGCCCTTCCTCGGTGCGCCAGGTCCATGAGGCGCAGCGGAGCGAGCGCCCCGGCCTGGCCTATGCCACCGTGCTGCGGCTGATGCAGGTCATGCATGGCAAGGGCCTGCTCAAGCGCGACGAGCGCCAGCGCTCGCACGTGTACTCGGCCGCGCAGCCGCAGGGCTCGCTGCAGACGAAGCTGCTCGACGATCTGATCCACAAGGCCTTCGCCGGATCCGGCAAGGCGCTGGTGCTGGCCGCCCTGCGCGGCGGCCGCGTCAGCGACGCCGAACGCGAAGAGATCCAACGCTTCCTCGAGGAGACCCGCGATGACTGACGCCCTGGCGATGCTGGTGCCGGCGCTCGCCCTGGCGCTGCTGCACTTCCTCTGGCAGGGCGTGCTGGTCGGCCTGCTGGCCTGGCTGGCGCTGATCCTGCTGCGCAATGCCAGACCCCAGGCGCGCTATGCCGTGGCCTGCCTGGCGCTACTGGCCTGCATGCTGCTGCCTGCATGGAGCCTGGCGCAAGCGCTGACGGGCGCGGACGCCGCACCGGCCGTGCGCATCGCGCTGGCGGCCGGCGATATGGATGTCGCGCCGCCGGCAACGCAAGGCGATGCGCTGCGGGGACTGCCGGCGCCACCGATGGATGCCCAGCCCTGGATCGTCGCGTTGTGGGCGGCGGGCGTATGCCTGTTGTCGCTGCGCATGGCCTGCGGGTTGCTCTGGGTGCGCCGGCTCTGCCGCGACGCGCACGCCGAAGCCGGCAGCCGCTGGCAGGCTTGCGTCGACCGGCTCGCGCTGCGGCTCGGCATCGGCCGCCGGGTCGCGCTGCGCCTGGTGGGCACCGGCGACGGTCCGGTGACCGCCGGATGGTGGCGACCGGTGGTACTGATGCCGGTGGCGATCGCCTCGCGCATGCCCGCGGACCTGGTCGAGGCCCTGATCGCGCATGAACTGGCGCACGTCCGCCGCCACGACTACGTCGTCAACCTGCTACAGGGTGCGGCCGAAGCGCTGCTGTTCCATCACCCGGTGGTGTGGTGGCTGTCGCACCGCATCCGTATCGAACGCGAACTCGTCGCCGACGATCTCGCCGCCGCGGCCCTGGGCGAACCCAGGCGCCTGGCGCTGGCCCTGTCCGAACTCGATCGCCATGCCGGCCCGCGATCGCCCGTCCCGCAGCCCCACTACGCGCCCGCCGCGCGCGGAGGTCAACTCATGTCCCGCATCCAACGACTCGTCCGTCCCGACCGCCGCCCGATCGGCGGCACCCTGTTGCTGCCGCTGATCGGCCTGGTCGTGGCCGGCGCCGCGTTCTACGCGCAGGCCCGCATGGCCCCGCCGCCGGGCGCCTCCGTGCAGGCCACGCCGATGCCGGCCATCGCCGCGAACGCCCGACCGATGCCCATGGCGGTCGCGCAAGCCCTGCCGGCGCCCACCGCGAAACCGGGCATGCAGGTCATGGCCGCCGCGGGCGAAGACGGTCGCCACCGTGACAGCTATGCACTGGTGCGCAAGGACCGCGAAGGCTTCTCGATGTCCGGCGACACGGGCGACATCGACGACATCCGCGCCGCGCGCCGCCACATCGACGGCGACTTCCTCTGGTTCCGTCGCGACGGCAAGGCCTGGGTGGTGCGCGACGCCGACACCGTCGCCCGCGCCCGCGACGCCTGGGCCGAAACCGACGCACTGGACGGACAGATGCAGGCGCTGGAGGTGCGCATGAAGCCGCACAGCGACCGGATGGAAGTGCTGGGCGCACGCCTGCAGGCGCTCGGCGAGCCCGATGCCTTCCAGTCCCCGGAGGCGCGCGCCGCCACCGCGAAGATGGAGGCCCTGGGCACGGAGATGGGCGCGCTGGCCGATCGGCAGGCGGCGCTGGCCCTGCGCATGCGCGACCCGGCGCAGGCGGACGAACAACGATGGATGGAACACGAACAGGAGGAGCTCGCGCGCCAGCAGGAGGCCCTGCAACAGGAAATGGAGCGGCACGGCGCGACGCTCGCGGCCGTCGGCGAACGGATGGAGGCGCGGCACGAGCCGATGGAAGCCCTGGGCCGCCAGATGGAAGCCGCGAGCGAGCCGATGGAAGCCATCGGCGAGGAAATGGAAGCGCTGGGCGCGCGCATCGAGGAGCAGGCGCAGATCGCCGACGGCAAGCTGCGGCAGCTGATCGACGAAGCCTACCGCAGCGGCCGCGCGCAGCCGGCGCCGATGCAGCAATAACTCCCGACTGGTCCTGCGGCGCCGCCCTCATGCACCGCTACGAGCACATCTCACCGAGCTGTCCGATGATGCTCAGCGGCAATCCCTGCGTATGAGAAAGAGGCTGCGCTTCTGATACACACGCGCTCACGCGGTCCGTTGGCCGCCTGGAGGGCCGCTTGTGCCGTGGCAGCTGCCTCATCAGCCCCCGTCGCTTCGTCGGCAGCGATCCCAGGATGGAAGGGACCGTGCTGCAACCGCTTCGTCCCACGCCGCCGATTCCAACCGCCCATGCCATAAACCTCCTTCCGATCGACCGTGTCCCCAGGTGCGCCCTGGGTGCCCGCCGGACGTGCCGGATTCACCCTCCCCGCTTCATGTTCCGTGCGTCTCTTCTTGCGAGTATGGACACGGCCGCAGCCGCCGTGCCGGTTGTCGCCGTGCGCGATGGTGGCGATGCCAGAGGCGGACGGACCAGGGCCGGGGCGGGCCTTGACAAAATTATTTGTCAGATGCGATAACGCCCCCCATGCGCGACCTCCACGTCATCGAAGCCCCGCAAACCGCCGCCCTGGTGATGGACCCGATCAAGGCGCGGCTGTTGGCCGCACTTTCGGCGCCTGCGTCGGCGGCTTCGCTCGCCGGCAAGGTGGGCCTCGCGCGGCAAAAGGTGAACTACCACCTCAGGGCGCTGGAGGAACACGGGCTGGTCGAGCCGGTCGAGGAGCGCCAGTGGGGCGGCCTGACCGAGCGGCTGGTGGTGGCGACCGCCGCCTCGTACGTCGTCTCGCCGGCCGCGCTCGGCTGCATCGGCGCCGATCCGGCGCGCAGCAACGACCGCCTGTCGGCCAGCTATCTCATCGCCCTGGCGGCCCGGATCGTGAGCGAGGTCGGCCGGCTATGGCGGACGGCGCGAACCGGGAACAAGCGGCTGGCCACCCTGTCGATCGATACGGTCATCCGGTTCAAGTCGCCCGCCGAGCGCGCTGCTTTCACCGAGGACCTGACCAACGCCGTCGCAGCGCTGGCGGCGCGCTACCACGATGAACGCACGTCGGGCGGCCGGCCGCACCGGCTCGTGGTGGCGGCCTATCCGGCGCCCGCCGGCACCAAACCAGGAGGATGAGACATGCCGATCAAGAAGGACAAGAGCGGAAAGCGCTGGGTCGAGATGGAACTGCTGGTACCCGGCACACCCGAACAAGTGTGGCAGGCGATGGCGACGGGCGCCGGCAACTCGGCCTGGTTCACCCGGACCGAGATCGAGGAGCACGTCGGCGGCACGATCCATTTCGATCTCGGCGCCATGGGCAGTTCCACCGGCGAGGTGACGGCATGGGAACCGCCGTTGCGCTTCGGCTACGTCGAGCGCGACTGGAGCGAGGGCGCGCCGCCCGTCGCCACCGAGATCACCATTACCGCCAGGTCGGGCGATCGTTGCGTGATGCGCATGGTCCACTCCTTGTTCGCGTCGTCCGACGACTGGGACGACCAGCTCGAAGGCTTCGAGGGCGGCTGGCCCGGCTTCTTCGAGGTGCTGCGGGTCTACCTCGCGCATTTCGCCGGCCGGGAGGCGGCGACCTGCGGTGCGATGGAGAGCGTCGATGCATCAGAGTCGCAGGTCTGGCGGCGACTGACCGAACTCTTCGGGACCGCCGGCGCCGATTTCGGCGACGGGATCGTGGCCCGCGAGACACCGGAGCGCCTGTCGGGCGTGATCGAACGGATCGAGCAGAGCGCCAAGCATCGTTACCAGGTCCTGCGCCTGGCCGCGCCGGGGCCCGGCGTGGCGCTGATCGGCACCTACCGATGGGGCGAGAGTACGCATGCCAGCGTCAGCCTGTATCTCTACGGCGACGACGCGAAGCGGAAGGCCGCGGCGAGCGAACCGAAGTGGCGGGCATGGCTGGAGCGGGCAGTCAAGGCGTAGCGACCGGCTGCCCCGGCTGCCACGGCAGCCCGAACGCGGCGATCAGGATCACCGCGGCGATGTTGATCCGGAAGCCGGCGCGCATCATGTCGTCGGTGGTGATGCAGTCCGGCCCATCGGGCGTTCTTCGTCACTTCTCGGACCGGGTCGATGCCAACCGCAGGAACGCCTCGTGCTGGTAACGGCTCATGCGCAGTTGCTGGCCGGTGTCCATGGTGACGATGTGGTGGCCGTTGAACCACGGATGGATCGCCTCGACGCGGCGGATGTTGACGATCGCGGAACGATGGACCCGGGCGAAATGGCGCGGATCGAGGCGCGCGGCGAGCGTGGTCATGGTCTCGCGCAGTTCGTGGACACGGTCGGCCAGGTGGATCTGCACGGTGTTGCGGCTGGCCCTGATCCAGACGATGTCGTCGACGGCGACGAAGGCGATGTGCTCGTCCACGCGCACGGGAATGCGCTCGAGGTAGTCGTCGCGCCGGCGCAGCGCATCGAGCGCCTGCAGGATCCGAGCGGTGGCCTGCTCCCCGGCGCCGCCACAGGCGCACAGGCGCGCCTTCGCGCGCTGCAGCGTGTCCGCGAAACGCTCGCGGCTGAACGGCTTGACCAGGTAGTCCACGGCGTTCGCCTCGAACGCCCGCACCGCGTACTGCTCGAACGCGGTGACGAAGACCGTCGCCGGCATGCGCGCCGCGCCGATCGTGGCGACCACGTCCAGGCCGGTGATCGCCGGCATCTGGATGTCGAGGAAGACCAGGTCCGGCGACCGGCCGCGGATCGCCTCGACGGCCGAGACGCCGTCGCCGCACTCGCCCAGCAGCTCGACGCCGGCGTCGTTGCGCAGCAGGCGCACGATCGCCTGGCGCGCGATCGGCTCGTCGTCGACGACCAGCACGCCGATGCTCATGCGGGGGCGAACTCCGGCGCGTCGTCCGGCTCCTCGAGTTCGCGGAACGGCACGCGGATGCGGCAGGCCACGCCTTCGGGCCAGATCATGTCGAGGCGGACCTCGGCGGCGCCGCCATACAGCTCCCGCAGCCGCAGCCGCGTGTTCGACAGGCCGATGCCGTGCCCGGTCGGGTCGGCGGTCCCCGCCGCGAGCGAGCTGTTGCGGTTGCGCACCTCCAGGCAGAGCGCGTCGTCTTCGCGCCGGCTCTCGATCTCGATGCAGTCGTCGCCGACACGCTGGCCGATGCCGTGGCGGATCGCGTTCTCGACGATCGGCTGCAGGATCAAGCTCGGCACCGCACAGTCGAGCGTGTCCGGGGCGATGTAGATCCGCGTCGTCAGGCGATCCTTGAAGCGGACGCGCTGGATGCCGAGGTAGAGCTCGAGCAACGTCAGTTCCTGGCGCAGGCTGATCTCCTGGCCGTCGTAGTCCTCCAGGAACGCGCGCAGCAGGTCGCTCAGGCGCAGCAGCATGTCCTCGGCCGACAGCTTGTCCTCGTCGAGCAGGGTCGCGATCGCGTGCAGCGTGTTGAACAGGAAATGCGGCTGCATCTGCGACTTCAGCGCCTGCAGGCGCGACTGTGCGAGCTCGGTGGCGAGCCGGCTCGCCTCGACCTCGCGGCGCGTCTTCTCGGCAAGGAAGTGCATTGCCTGCTGGATCGCGAGCAGTGCCCAGTATGTGAGCAGTCCGGTGGCGGCATGCTTGCTGACGAACTGCAGGAACTGTTCTGCGGCCGAGCTGGGCTCGAACGCGTTCGAGACCATCGCACCGATCACGAGCGCCAGCAAAGTCACGCCTGCGCTCGCGACCAGGTGCGTGCCCAACGCCCGTAGGCGCCGCGGGGGCTGAATCGGATGCCGCGCGGCGATGCGGAACACCAACGGCGCCAGCGCCGCCCAGGTGCCCCACTGGATCATCGACCATCGCAGATAGGCGCCCGGTGGCCACAGATGGCCGTTGATCGCATCGTGCACGACGCCCTGGGCGGCGAACACGAACACCACCAGCAGCCACAGGCCGAGATAGCCGAACAGGCCGATTTCCGTTGTGCCGAGGCGGATTTTCATCGTTGGCGGCCGGAAGGGACGCGGCCATCGTAGGTGCAGCGCAAGGCGCTGAAAAGCATTGTGGCGCGCCGCTACGATTCGCCCTCGCCTCACGACGATTCGTCCCGGACCGCTTTCCGCAGCGACGCCGATCCGGCCAGATGGGCGCGCCGGCCGGCACGCGCGATGCGCGCGCACGCCTCCGGCGGCATCTATCCCAGCTGGAGACACCGCCATGCACCCGATGCGCGCCACCGTCCTCGTCGCCTTGCTCGTCGCCGCCACGCCGGCCGACGCCGAACGCAGGCCCAAGCGTCACTTCGACATCGTCAATGCCGCGCACGACAGCGTGATATCGCTCTCGGTCGCGCCGGCGGGCAGCGATGCGTACCGGGAGGTCGCGCTTGGCGCGCCGTTGCGCGGCGGCCTCGGATCGACGACCGTGGCACTTCCCAGCGGCGGCTGCCTGCGCGATTTCCGCCTGGTGTTCCGCGACGGCCGCACGCTGATCTACCCCGCCATCGACATCTGCCGCCGCGGCCGCCTGCGCTTGACGGCGAAGGACGGCAGGCAGGACGGGCGAGCGCTCAGGGCGCCTTCGCCGTGATCCTGGCGTGGATGTCCGGGATCATCACCGCGGCCGCCGAGCCGTACCAGCGGTGGTATTCGGCGACCATCTCGCCCTGGACGATGACCGGGTCGGTCTCGGTGAGGCGGCGGGCCTCGTCGAGGTCGTCGACCGCCAGCAGGAACAGCCCGCGCCAGCCCGCCGGATCCTCGGAGAACGGGCCGGCCAGCACCAGCTTCCCCTCGTCCGACAGCCGCTGTATGTTGGCGAAGTGGCCGGCGAACATGGTCTTGCGCGCCTCGCCGTCGGGCACCCGGGCGGGCCCGGTCTTCAGGATCACCAGCACGTAGCTGCGCATGCCCAGCTCGTCCGCGCCCAGGCGCTGCGCGAGCGCGGCGTCGTGGATCGACGGCTCCGATGCCGGTGCCTGCGCCCACGCCGGCATCGAAGGCAGCAGCGCCAGGCTCGCGGCCAGCAGGAACAGGTGGACGGCACGCATGGCGGACTCCGGGCGGGCACCTCCGGCAAGCTTACGCCCGGCGGGGCCGCCGCGCACGGCGTCATCGCAGCGCTCCCTGCCTGCGCGCGCCGCTTTCGGGGCGGCGCCTGCAGCCACCGGGGCGGCGAGCCACCCCATCCTCACGCCTGGGTGCGAAAACCCGTCTCGAGGCCGCCAGCCGTCGCATTCCGGGTCGATCACCTGCAGATCGGTCGCCTGCAGCGAACGAGATCACAGAAACGCGCACCGACGCCGCGCGCGCGGCGGTTTTCACGACATGGTCACGGATTCGGGGGAAACGCGGTGCTACTAACGGAGCGCCGCGCACGGGTTGCGCCACGGGCCCGGTTTCGCGGTCCAAGCCACGACACGGAGACAGGTCATGAGCATCAAGTCACGAATCTTTACCGCAGCCCTCTGCGCGACCGCGCTGGCGGGCGGGTTCAGCCTGACGGCATGGGCAGCGTCCAACTGGTGCGAGGAATGCCACATCCAGTGCGCGATCGAATACCAGACCTGCCTGAACAACGGGCAGTGGACGGAAGCGCAGTGCCGGGAGTCGTATCGGACCTGCATCATCTATACCTGCAACAACTGCATCATTCCCTAGCCGGCCGGCAATGGGGGGCCGCTTCCGGGCCCCCTTTTTGACTGCCGCGAAGCCGCCGGGCCGACCGATGAAAAGAATCCACTTGATCGCCGTCGCCGTCTGCGTGCTCGCCGGCGCCGGCGCCGGCTTCGCCTACCAGGAGCTGCGCGCTCCGCCGTCCTCCGCCGTCGTGCAGACCGGCGACTACAGCGCCTACCTCCCGGAAGACGGCAGGAAGGTCGTTTTCTATTCGCTGTCCACCTGCCAGTTCTGCAATCTCACCAGGGCGCTGCTGGAAGAGAATGCCGTCGCCTACGACGAACGGAAGCTGGACGCCGACGAGGCTTTCCTCGAACAGGCGCATGCCCTGAACGCGCGCTCGGTGCCGCTGCTGCTCGTCGGCGGCCACAAGATCGAGGGCTATGACGAGGCGCGGATCCTCGCGGTCCTTGAACAGGAGCGCTTCCTGGAGCGCTAGCGCCGGCGACCGCGGCTGCCGCTGCAGAAGAACGCGGGGTCGAGTTCGAACCAGCCGCGCTCGGCGTTCACGCGCAGGTTGCGGATACCGCCTGCCTCGTAGCCGGTGCTGCAGTGGGCAACGACGCCGCCCGGAAACCGGAGGTCCAGGCGGATCGGCCGGCAGCGCGAATCACCGCCACATGGGCCGAACGCAGTACTCTGCCCATGGGATTCCCCCGGTTTCCTCCGCTCGATGCGATTGTTCGTCACTCCGTCCTTCAGAATGGAGTCGGGGGATCCATTCGCCGCCCGGCAAAGCCACGGCCAAGGCGCCCCTCGATCCCCTTTTCAAACGGGAAGACGTGCCAAGCGGGCTGGGAAGCTCAGGTTCAACCGCCCGTTTCGCTTCACTTCGTATCCAATCCAGTCGGCACATGAAGCCTCCACCCGGAAGACCCGCCAAGACGCGCGCTTCGTTGCACCCCCGCAACCGGCACCAGGGCCGGTACGACTTCACGCGACTGACGCAGGCATCCCCGGCGCTGTCGGAGTTCCTCGTCACCTCGCCGGCGGACGACACCAGCATCGACTTCGGCAATCCGGATGCGGTGCGCGCATTGAACCGCGCGCTGCTCGAGCTCGATTACGGCATCGCGCACTGGGACATCCCCGACGGCTACCTGTGCCCACCGGTCCCGGGCCGCGCCGACTACCTGCATGGGCTGGCCGACCTGCTGGCCGAAGACGGCGGCGGGACCATCCCGCGCGGGCCCGCGATCCGCGTGCTCGACATCGGCGTGGGCGCCAACTGCATCTACCCGCTGCTGGGCCACGCCGACTACGGCTGGCAGTTCGTCGGCACCGAGATCGACGCCACGGCGGTGCGCGCGGCAGCCGCCATCGTGCAGGCCAACGGCCTGGGCCAGGCGATCGAGCTGCGCCACCAGCCCGCGCGCGGCAGCCTCTTCGCCGGCGTGGTGCACGACGACGAGCGCTTCGACCTGAGCCTGTGCAACCCGCCGTTCCATGCATCCGCGCAGGACGCCGCGTGCGGCAGCCGGCGCAAGTGGCGCAAGCTCGACAGGACTGCTGCGCAAGGCGCGACGCACGCATCCACGCCGTCGCTGAACTTCGGCGGCCAGGCCAACGAGCTGTGGTGCACCGGCGGCGAAGCGTCGTTCGTGCGCCGCATGGTCCGGGAGAGCGCCGGCATCCCGGGCCAGGTGCTGTGGTTCAGCACGCTCGTCTCGAAGTCCGAGCACGTCGCCGACGTGCACAAACAGCTGCGGAAAGCCGGCGCGCGGGACGTGCGCGAGGTGGCGATGGCACAGGGCAGCAAGCAAAGCCGGTTCGTCGCCTGGACGTTCCTGGACGCCGGTCAGCGCCGGGCGTGGCTGGAAAAGGGGCGGCGGTAACCCATCGCACCTGCGTCGGCGCCATTATCCGGATCCGCACAGCCGCGCCCGCGACGCTGCCGACCAGCGGCGGCATCCGGTCACTCCAGTACCTGCCTCGCGTCGACGATCTCCACGCCCTGCATCTGCCCCAGCCAGCTGTCGAACCACGGCTTGTGCGAGGCGCCGACGATCGACAGTACGCGTGCGCGGGGGCGTTCGCGGAACGCCTCGCGGATGTTGGCGACCATGCGCAGGTTGCGGATTTCCCAACCCGCCACCCAGATCTGCGGGTAATCCTGTGGCGACTTCGCCCGCATGGCGGCGCCGGCATTGACGTCGGCGAGCACCCTCAGGTGTTCCGGGTGGTTGATGTAGCGGTACAGCGGCAGCAGGTCACGGCCTTGCGACAAGGCCCGTTCCTGCTCCACGCGTGCGTTCAATTCCGCCCTGCCCGCATCCCAGGCTTGCTCGATCGCCTGGCCGAACGCCTGCACATCCGCGACGTCGACGTTGTCACCGGTGTGGTTGTCGACGGCATGGATCCGCTGCAGGCCCAGTCTCGCGGCCAGGCGCGCGCCCACCTGGTAGTTCTCGTTGTTGCGCGTCGCCAGCTGGTTCAGCGACGCCACCAGCGCGTCGTCCAGCCCATCGCCCGCGCGGCGCTCCGATTCGGGCAGTTGCAGCCATTGCACGAGTGCGGATGCGCGATCGTTGGCGGCCAGAAACAGCGTGGCAAGTTGCCGCCGTTGCGCGGACGCAGGCTGCTCGGGCCAGGTCTCGAGCGTCCTGTTCACCGCGGCGATGGCGGCGGGCACGTCCAGTCCGGTCGCGGCCTTTGCCGCGTCGGTATCGGCACAGTAATCGCTCCCGTACACGGTGGGATGCCGGGCGGCCAGGTCGCACTCCTCACCGGAAATCGCTTCGATGGTGATGACGTCCGGATTGAACGCGGCAAGCCGGTCCAGCACCGGGTCCAGCGACTCGGGCCGGAAGTCCTCCGGCATCCCGCTCAGATGCACCGTGCCCAGCACCAGTACCTGCGCGCGCGGCCCGGCCATGTCGTGGTCGAGTGCCGTCAGATCGGCCTGCGCCTGGACCACGGCCGGACCGGCCATCGCCAACAGCCAACCCCACTTCGCCCATCGCTTGCTCACGCACGACTTCCTGCAATGCCTATTCGAACCCCGATCCTTGCAAAGCAGAGGCCAAACACGCCTGTGACATTCGACATGGTGCCTTCCCGCTCGGGCGGTAGCCGATGGATCCAGCAACAATCAGCTTTCCTCGGCAAGCGATGTTGCCTCCGCCGCATCGGCAAGCCGATCCGGACATCCGGCAAAGTTCGTCGACGGCTCATCGGGCTTGCGACAGCGGCCAGAGTTGAACTTCGACACGGCCCGGGAATAGTCGGATCCAAGCCTGTTCTTCCACACCAGAGACTGCGCACGCTCATGAATCCGACCGCATCGTTCGCCCCATTGCTCGCGCTCGCCGTGCTGGCCTGCGCAACCCGATCGGTATCGGCACAGGAGACACCCGCGGCCGGCGCGGGCGCGGCGACATCGCCGGCGGTCGTGATCGAGGACGTGGAACGCTTCTATCGCATCTACGACGCCGCCGACGGCAAGCCCACCGCCGAACAGCTGCAGCGCGACTATCTCGATCCGGGCTCCGAAGGCCTGCACCAGTTCGCCAAGCGGCGCGACATCACCGGCGCCAGGATCGCCGACACCCTGGGCAAGCGGCCGGACCTGTATGCCGGCGCCAAGCGCTGCATGCGCGTACTGCCGCAGGTGCGCCAGCGGTTGAGCCGGGCCCTGCACACGCTCGGCGAGCTGTATCCCGAGGCGTACCTGCCGCCGGTGACGATCGCAGTCGGCCGCGGCAAGCCGGTGGGCATCGGCTACCCCGACACCGGCCTGCAGATCGGCCTCGAGGCCCTGTGCGCGGTGGAGTGGCTCAATCCCGACCTGGAGGACCGGTTCGTGCACGTGATCGCGCACGAGTACGCGCACGTGCAGCTGGCGCCGGAGACGGCCGATCTCGAGCAACCGACGGTGCTCGAGCGCTCCCTGGTCGAAGGCGCCGCCGAGTTCGCGGCCGAGTTGGCGTCCGGCAACGTTGCGTACTCGCATTTCGATGCACTGACGCGTGGCCGCGAGTTGGAGATCGAAACCGCGTTCGAGACCGACATGAACAAGACTGACACCAGCGCATGGCTCGACAACAGCAGCGTGGAGAAGCCGGGCGACCTCGGCTACTGGGTCGGCTACCGGATCGTCAAGGCCTACTACCGGCGCGCCGCCGACAAGCGCCGGGCGCTGCGCGAGATTCTGCGGATGCAGGATCCGAAGGCCTTCCTCGCGGAGAGCGGCTGGTATCCGGGGATCCTGTTGGACGGGAAGGAGCGTTAAGGCCGCCGCCTCCCCTGTTCGGGGCGCAAGTCGCCGTCGGCCGCACCGCCGGAATCGGACTCGGCACGGTCTTTCCCGGCCTCGATCCTGAACGGACAGGTTCCTGTCATCTCAGTGTCATCGTGTTGCGATAGAGCGCGCCCGGCGCACCCGCTAGTCTGCGCGGCCGTTTCCGAGACGATCCGCAATGCTGCGCTTTGCCGTTCCGCTTGCCGCCTGCCTGCTCGCCGCGGGCTTCTCGTCATGGCCGGGACTGTCCGCATCGCTGGCCGGGCACCTGATCGCACCCGACGGCACCTCCCCGCTGTTGCCGGCCGCGCGCCTCGACGCGGCATTCGCGCGGTTGCCGGACCGGAGCGGCCGGGTCACCACCAGGGCCGGCGTGCCGGTGTTCTGGCGCGCGATCGATCCCGGGGACTATCGCCTCCGCGCGACCTGGCCGCACGACCGGACGCGGGGGGACACCTTCCCCACGCTCGAGTTCGACGTGCCGGCCGTGCCCGCGCCGGCGCCGCGCGGCACCGTGGTGCTGCTGCACGGTTGGATGATGAACGGCGATTCGCTGTTGCCATGGGCACTGCGCCTGGGCGAGGCCGGATACCGCACCATCGCGATCGACCTGCGCAACCACGGCCGTTCCGGCCGGGCGCCGTCGGGCTACGGCACGCGCGAGGCGGCGGACGTGGTCGACGTGGTGGCCGCGCTGCGCGCGCGCGGCGAGATCGTCGGGCCGCTGCACGTGCTCGGCGTGTCCTACGGCGCGGCCACCGCGATCTTCGCCGCCGCCGATCCGCGCCTGCGGGCCGAGCGCGTCGTAGCGCTGGAGTCGTTCGCCGTGGCGGGCACCGCGATCCGCGACATGGTGCCGCACATGCTCGACAACGGCCCTGCCACCTGGAGCGAGCGGATGGCACGGCGGTGGATGCACTGGCGGCTGGATGCTGCGGTGCTGGACGCGGCGATCGACCAGGCCGGCGCGACGCTGGACCTGCCGCTCGACGCCGTCGACGTCGGCGCGGCGCTCGCGCAGGTGCCCTGTGCGCTGCTGGTGCACGGCGACGCCGACCGCCACGTCCCGGTCGCGCACGGCCGCGCGCTGGCCGCCGCGGCCCCGCATGCGCGCTATCTCGAGGTGCCGGGCGAGGACCATCTCGGCCTGCCGATGCGGCTGGACGTGCTGGCACCGATCGTCGTCGACTGGTTCGATGGGCCGGCCTGCCCCGGCTCGGTGCTGGCCGGAACAGAGTCGCCGACGCCGACTGAGCGCGGCAAGCGACCGCCCGCGCGGTAAACCCCGCCGTAGAGCGGAGCTTGCTCCGCTGCGCCGGCGCCGGCGCCGGGCCCGCGTCGAGAGCAGCCGAGCAAGCTCGGCTCTACGGGGGGCGGAAACGAGGACCACGGAACGTACGCCGCATGCTGTGGGCCATGCACACGTCGACGGCGCCCGCGACTTCAAACTCGCTTCACATTCCCCCCGTCACGGCTTCGCACGGCATCGATATCGTCCGCGGCGTTCCTTCCCCGGAGCGCCGATGGACAACGCGACACTCTCTTCCACTCCCGATGTCGTCGTGGTGGGCGCCAGCTTCGCCGGTGCCGCCTGCGCCATCGCCGCCGCGCAGCGTGGGCTGCGCGTGTGCGTACTCGAGCGCAAGCGCGACCCCGGCGAGAAGCTGCGCACCACCGGCATCATCGTGAAGGAAGCCGCCGAGCGGACCCTGCTCAACCGGATTCCCGCCGCGATGACGCGGCGCATCGAACAGGTGCGCCTGTACGCACCGAGCTTGAAGCAGGTCGCCCTGGCCGCGCCGGGCTACTACTTCCTCACCACCGATACGCCGGCCGTCATGCGCTGGCTCGCAGGGCAGCTGCGCACGCACGGGGTGGACCTGCGCCTGGGCAGCGCATTTACCGCGGCCGAACGCGATGCCCACGGCTGGCGGGTGGACGGCGTGGGCGCCACGCGCTACCTGGTCGGCGCCGACGGTGCACGCTCGCGCGTGGCCCGGCGCTGCGGCCTGGGCGAGGTGCGGCAGTTCCTCTACGGCGTCGAATACGAGTTCCCCGGCGCCACCCTGGCGCGGCCGGAGGCGTTGCACTGCTTCGTCAGCAAGCGCTACGCGCCCGGCTACATCGGCTGGATCGCACAGAGTCCCACCGGCGTCCAGGCCGGCCTGGCGCTGCGCCACGATCCGTCGCGCGCGCGCGTGCCCGACATCGACGGCTTCCTGTTGCGCGTCGGCCAGGCGGGTGGGCTGCCGCGCCATCTGAGGCCGGGGCATACCCGTGCCGGGCTGATCCCGTGCAGCGGCCCCGTTTTCGACATGGCCCGCGACGGCGCCATCCTCGTCGGCGACGCCGCCGGCATCGTCTCGCCGGTCACCGCGGGCGGCATCCATTCCGCATGGGAGCACGGCTGGAGCGTCGGCCGCGCCATCGCCGCGCACCTGCGCGATGGCGGACCGCCGCCGGAACAGGTCGCCATCGACGCCGCCCCGCGCTTTCGCGCCAAGCGCGCCCTGCGCTGGGCCTACGACCGCCTGCAGTTCGACTGGCCCTTCGACCTGCTGCTGCACTCGCCGCCGTTGCGCTGGGCGGCGGAGCAGGTGTACTTCCACAAGCGCGGACATTGAGGCGGGACGAGCTCGCCTCGGGCCGGAGCGCATCGCGATCCGTCGTTTTCGACCCGGACCCTCTCCCCTTTCGGCGTTTCAGCCGCCGTCCGATCCTGCGCGTAGCTTCGCGATCTGCTCGCGCAGTTCCGCCATTCCGGCTTCCAGCGCCAGCAAGCGCGCCTCGACTGTCGAGGCCGGCGTTTCAGCCGCGGCGCGCGCCGGCGCGCGCGCGGCGATGGCATCGGTGTCCACCGGGCCCGAGAGCAGGTGGGCGTAACGGTCCTCGCGCTGGCCGAGGCCGCGCGGCACCAGCACGGCCAGGGCGGGTTGCCGCTGGCCCAGGCGATCGAGGTGGTGGCGCACGTCCTCGGCGTCGGAGAACCCGCACAGGCGTTCGCTGCGCGCCAGCAGTTCATGGACCGTCTGCGGGCCACGCAGCAGCAGCAGGGCCAGCAATACGACCTGCTGCTGGGGCAGGCTGAAGCAGGCGCCGACGCGGTGCTCGTAGCGCTCGGCGCGCGTGGAGAACACCTGCTTGGCCAGCCCTTTCTGCTCCAGCTGGCGCAGGGCGTGGTGCACCGTGCCGGGATCGAGCGCCATCATCGGGTCGCGCGCGGTCTTCTGGTTGGCGGCCGCCTGCGCGGCGTTGACGGTCAGAGGATAGATGTCGGGCGTGGTCGCTTCCTTTTCGACCAGGCAGCCCAGCACGCGGGATTCCTCGGGCGAAAGCACGGGCGGTTCTGCACGTTCGGCGTGATCGGATTCCACGGGTATTGACGTCCTCGAACCGGGCCACGTATTGAACACGCCGCGGCCGCACCCTGCAATCGATCGCGAATGAAGCGCGGGCAGGCGCCGCTCCAAGCCGGTGCCGATCAGACGTATGCGATCAGGCGCCCGGCCACCAGGATCGCCGACCACAGCAGGATCGACAGCAGCGCCGACGCGCGTGCCGACAGCCGCCCCCGGCGGTCCCAGTGCGGCAGGTGGCGCGCGAAGGCGAAACGGAACAGCGCGGCATTGGCCACGGCAAGGGCCAGCGCCAGCAGCTTGAACTGCATCAGCCGGTTGCCGATCAGCGCCGTGGCGTCGGCCGCGAACAGGGCGATGCCGCTCGCCGCCGACAGCAGCAGCCCGGCCATGGCGAACGGGATGAGCGCGACGGAGACGGCCTCCGGCGCGAAGCTCTTGCCGAAACCGAGGAGCCGCAGGTCGAGCAGGACGATCGGGCCGACCAGAAGCGCCAATCCGACCAGGTGCGCGACGTTCACCAGCGCGTAGCTCCAGCCGCCCCGCATCCATGTGCCGAGCGCCGACGCTTCCAGCGCGGCCGCGAACGGCGCGAGATCCATGCGGCCCGAACGCCTGCGGTCAGCGCAGTTCGATGGTCTTGCCGTCGACCACGATGCGTTCGGCGCGCAGCTCGCGCGTGCCGTCCAGGCGCGGATAGCCCTCGATGGTGATGGTCTTGCCGACGACGAGCGCGTCGTCGGCCAGGCCGCGCGAGGTCATGCGCGCGACCGGCGCCAGCACCACCTGCCAACGCTCTCCGTCGTGATCGACGGCGACCTCGGCATGCGGGTTGCGGATCCGCACTTCGGCCAGGGCGGCGTCGAAGCGCATGACCTGCTCGGCGTCGTAGGAACTCCAGCCGTGATGGGCGAGCACGGGCAAGGCCAGCGCGGAGGCGAGCAACGCGAGGAGAAGAAGCAGGCGGCGGGTGGCGTTTCGCATGAGGCGCATTCCGGTCGGGGCGTCCGTATTCGGTAGCACAGTCGACGTTAAGGCGAGGCAGTCAGCCGTGCCGGACCGCCGTCAGCGCTCGCTGCGTCGGCAAGGCCAATGGCGGCAGGGCCAGGACCCAGTCGCGCAGGGTGGTCAGCCAGCAGTCCTCGCGCACGTGCTCGGGATGGACCAGGTGGAACGGCTCGGCCTGCAATTCCGGGCCGAACGGGCGCACCAGCGAACCGCCACGCAACTCGTCCGCGACCAGGGCCAGGCTCATCAGGGCGACGCCCTGCCCGGCGAGCGCGGCGGAAATGGCGTGGGTTTCATCGGAAAAGACGGGGCCGGCTTCGGCGTCGAGGTCCGCCACGCGTGCCTGGCGCTGCCAGGCCGGCCAGTCGACCGGCGCGCTGCGCGCGCCCGGCGGCGCGAAATGCAGCAGGGTGTGGCGCGGCAGCTCGCCCGGGTCGCGCAGCCCCAGCATGGGGCTGCACACCGGCGCGAACACGTTGTCGAACAGCTTGCACGCGAGCAGCCCCGGCCAGCGGCCGCTGCCGTAGCGGATCGCCACGTCCGCCTCCACGCCGTCCAGCGGCACCGGCTCGTGCGAGACATGGATGCGCAGGTCCAGGCCGGGGCAGGCCTCGCGCAACTGCGGCAGGCGCGGCAGCAGCCAGCGCGAGGCCACCGCCGGCGTGGCGCTCAGGGTCAGGCTGCGCCGCTGCGGCGCGCGCACGCGATCGACCGCGGCGGCGATCGCGCCGAACGCCCCGGTCAGCGCACGCTGGAGTTCCTGACCCTGCGGCGTCGGCAGCAACTGGCGCGGCCGGCGCACGAACAGCGCATGGCCGAGTTCGTCCTCGAGCTGGCGGATCTGGTGGCTGATCGCCGCCGGCGTGACGGACAACTCTCCCGCGGCGTGCTTGGCGCTGCCCAGGCGGGCGGTGGCTTCGAACGCGCGCAGCGCCGACAGGGATGGCAGGCGACGGCTCATGAGTGAATTTTTCTAATTCATTCCCGAAGAAAAGATCGTTTGTCGTATGCAACCACGGCCCCTAGCGTACTCCACATCGCACGACGCGTGAACGATCCTAACCCTAATGAGGAGCCCGCAATGACCCGCCTGCTGCACCTGGACGCCAGCGCCCGCCCCGGCCGTCGTGGCGTCGACCCGCACGGTTCGCACACCCGCGCCCTGACCCATCGCTTCGTCGCCCGCTGGCGTACCGCGCGGCCGCACGACCCGGTGCGCTACCGCGATCTCGGCGCCGCCCCGCCGCGCCTGGTCGACCACGACTGGATCCGCGCCGAGTTCACCCGCCGCGACGCGCGCGAGCCGTGGATGGCCGAGCGGCTGGCCGACAGCGACGCCATGGTCGACGAACTGATCGACAGCGACCTGCTGGTGATCGGGGCGCCGCTGTACAACTTCGGCATGCCCGCGCCGCTCAAGGCGTGGATGGACGGCATCGTGCGCATCGGGCGCACCGTGGTGTTCGACCCTTCGCGCGGCGACGACCCTTACGTGCCGCTGCTGACCGACCGGCCGCGACGGGTGGTCCTGCTGTCGTCCCGCGGCGGATACGGCATGGACGAAGGCGGGCCGCTGGCGCATATGAACCATCTCGACCCGCACCTGCGCACCGCGCTCGGATTCATCGGCATCCACGACCTGCGCTGCATCGCGATCGAGAACGAGGAGTTCGGCGGCGAACGCCTTGCCGCATCGGTCGCCGCGGCGCAGGCGAAGGTCGACCGCCTGGTCGATGCCCTGCTGGCCGAGACCGCGGCACCCGCCGCGCCCCGGCAACCGCTGCCGGCCTGATGCAATGGCGCCCGCAGGCCGGCCGCTTACACCCGGCCGCCTACCGCGCTAGGGCTGGACGGCCTCGATGCTCAGGTCGTCGAGGTGGAACGACGTGCCGGCACTCCCCGACCCGACCAGGACCACCAGCACCGAACTCGTGCCCGCGGGCGCCTCCACGGTGGCGCTCGCCTGTTGCCAATCGGCGCTCGAGGCCGGCAACGCGACGACGCTGGAAGCCAGCACGCGTCCATCTTCCGCACGCCAGTCCAGCACCAGTCTCGGGTTGACGGGCACGCCGGTGCCTGCCCTGGCCCAGACACTCACCGATTTGGCGCCGGGCGAGGCGACGTAGCCCGGATAGTTCGCCACCTCCACGCCCCAGTAGGCATCGGCGATCTCCACCCGCAGGCCGTGGCTGCCGCCGTGCGCCTGCTCCGCGCTGCGGGCGACGGCCGCGCCGTACCAGCCGTTCCACAGGCCCAGCGAACCCTCCAGCGTCGCGGTGTCCGGGTCGACCAGGTTCCCGGTCGGGCCGGGACCGCCGCCGCCCTGGTCGCTGGTGCTGCCCGCGTCCTGCAGGTACGGCGCGGCCTGCCATGCGGCGAAGCCGATGCGCTCGCCCCAGCGCTTGGCGAACTTCCACGGGCCGTAGTAGTGGTTGCCGGCGAACCTGTTGTTGGCGTTGAACATCACCTCGTCCTGCACGCCAGCGACCGTATAGGGCGACCAGGGAAGATTGTCGGCGCCGGTGGCGATCAGCGCCTGCACGCCGCAGTAGCCGGCGCCCGCGCAGGGGACGACCCCGGGATCGAAGTGGAACTCGTTGCCGGTCACCTCGATCTCGCGGGATCGCCAGCGGCAGTCCGTGAGATAGGGTTCGCTGTCGATCTGCGCGTAGCACGGGTGGCCGGCGTTGATCGGATCGACGTAATCGTAGTCGTGCGGCCCGGGGATCAGCGTCGGACGCACGAGCGGCGTGCAGTAACCCTTGCTGGTATTGCCGTTGGAATTGCAGAAGCGGTTGGGGTTCTCGTAGATCGACACGCCCGAGAAGTTGTTCTCGAAGTAGTTGTCGTGGACCCGGATCTTGGCGGCACCGGACACCGCACTGGACAGGCGCGGATCGCCGCCCGACTCGGACAGGTACACGGCGGGCGCCGGCGATCCCTGGTTGCGCTGGCCCTTCACCCAGGCATTGTTCAGCAAGGTATTGCCGCGGATGGTGGCGTTGTAGCTGATCTCGTACCAGATGCCTTCGTCGTCGTTGTCGGCGATGTAGTTACCTTCGAACAGGAAGTCGATGTTGTTGGTATCCGCCCACAGGCCGACGCTCTTGTTGTCGTGCACCCAGTTGTGGGTGACGCGCGCGCCCTCGACGTCCCAGAACTTGCCGCCGCCGGTGCAGCCGCAGCCGGGCTCGAGGGTTTCCCAGTCGTCGGTGTTGTTGCCGGCGATCTCGTTGTGGTCCAGCACGATGTTCTTGATCGCCGAATCGCCCTCGACCGGCGGCTTGTACATGCTGAATCCGTACTGGCCGTTGTCCTTCAGGCAGTTGTAGCGCACCGTGTTGTCGCTGCCGAGGAAAACGCCGGCGCCGTCGTTGTCGGAAATGGTGTTGTACTCGATCAGCCAGCCGTCGCCGGCGTCGTGGTTCACCACGCCCTCGTTGTTGTTGTCCAGGCCGCGGCCGAAGTTGCGGACGGTGAGGTGGCGGATCGTGACGTTGCGCGCGCGGCCGGTGAACGCGTAGAGATTGCGGTTGCGCCCGTCGATGACCGCGCCCGGAGCACCGACGTAGGTCGCGCCGTCGCGGGCGATGATCTGGCCGTAGAGATCGTCGCCCAGCGTGTGCACGCCTGGCGCGAACCAGAAGGTCGCGCCGGGGCGGTTGAAGTCGAAGCCGCTATGGTCCCCCGCCGGCACGACCACCGCGCCGTCGGGAGGCGCCTCCGGCCCGGCGAGCAGCGCGGTGTTGCCGCAGATCCGCGCCGGCGGCTCTGCCGGCCACTGCAAGCTTGCAGCCGGACGTTGCACCGCGGCCACGGGCACGGCGACGCCCAGCACGAAGATGGACGAGGCGGCGCCCAGGACCTTGGCCGCCTTTCCGAGCCTGGAAAGCGGCATGCGTTGACTGATGCTCACGTGGATCCCCCTGGTCGCGTGATGAGTGCGGAAGCGCTAGGCCGCGCTTCCCGCGGCGCGAACACTCTGCCATCGGCACCGACCGCGAGAACGGCAACTGCGTCACGGTCCCCGATGAAGGAGCCGGGGTCGGAGTGCTTTGCTTCTCGAAGAACAGAAAGAAGCCGGACGATGCTCACCATTCCGCCGATTTGCGCACGTCCGGCCCGGGCACGTCGCAGCGCATCCCGCCGACGCACTTGGTCGCGACGACCGCCAGGGTCGGCGCTGTGCTGGAGGAAGCCGGCGGACGGCCATGTCCATGGCAGCCGGGCTCGGCGCGGACCGGGCCGTCATGCCAGGTCCGGCTCGGCGGCCGGCGCCCCCCGGTGCCTGACCGGCCTGGTCACCTGCTTGGCCACGCACGCCGGCATACCTGCCGTGGCGCGCGCCGCCTGGCGGCGGTAGACGCTGGGCGGCACGCCGACCAGTTCGGCGAAGCGGGTGCTGAAAGTGCCTAGCGACGCACAGCCGACCGCGAAACAGACGTCGGTCACGCTGAGGTCGCCATGCCGCAGCAGCGCCATCGCACGCTCGATGCGCCGGGTCATCAGATAGCTGTAGGTCGATTCGCCGTAGGCGAGCCGGAACTGGCGGCTGAGGTGGCCGGCCGACATGTGCACGCCGCGGGCGAGCGCCTCGACGTCCAGGGGCTGCGCGTACTCCCGGTCGATCCGGTCGCGAACGCGTCGCAGCCGCGCAAGGTCGCGCAGATGCGGCGCTGCGGCGGGCCTGCTGGTCATCTGCGCGATCGTGCCACCGTGCCCCGGAGCCGTCCAGCGGCGCCGGCACCCGCCTCCCTGGCACTGCCCGACCTCTTTCAGTTCTTCGAGGGGGATAAAGACGCCCCTGGTGCTTTTCGGGACGACGGCCACGGCGCCGGTCCGACCTGCGGCTGTCGCGACTTCCGTCGCTCCCACAGAAGCCCGGGCACCATCACCCGTGCGGGAGACATCCAGTGAGGGAGACGCCATCACCTTTGCGGGATCCCCTTGCGGAAGACACCATCGCTTGTGTGGGAGCTCTTGGTGGGAGCGACGGAAGTCGCGACCGGGTGATCGGCATCGGTGCCACTCCGGCTCGCGCGAGGTCCACGACCGTTCGTCATGCGCCTCTCCCCGGATCGGGAGAGCCCTCGCGTTCCATCCCGGGCATGCGCAACGTCCATGCCATGTTAGCGTTAACCGAAATCGAGGCCGACAGCCGAAGAACAGGCCCGGGGAGCGGAAAGTGACAGCCACTCAAGAGGCGAAGGACGGCCGCCGTCCGCCGAGCGACAGGACCGCCAGGCTCACCCTGGGCGAGAAGCTCGGCTTCGGCCTGGGCGATGCCGGCTTCAACTTCTACTGGGTCATCATCGGCTCGTACCTGCTCTACTTCTATACCGACGTCTTCGGCATTTCCGCGTCGGCCGCGGCCTGGATGTTCGCGGCGACCCGGGTCATCGACGCGTTCACCGACCCGGCCGTCGGCGCCCTCGCCGACCGCACCCGCTCGCGCTGGGGCAAGTTCCGTCCGTATCTCCTGTTCGGGGCGCTCCCGCTGATGGGCTCGGCGATCCTGACCATGAGCACCCCGGACCTGGGCGAGACCGGCAAGCTGCTCTGGGTGTACGCCACCTACAGCGCGATGATGCTGTGCTACACCCTGGTCAACATCCCGTACAACTCGCTGGCCGGCGTGCTGACCGCCGACGGAAACGAACGCAGCGCCGTCTTCGGCATCCGCTTCTTTTTCGCCTACCTGACCGGGATCATCGTCGGTGCCGCGACCCCGGACCTGGCGGCGTGGTTCGGCGGCGACGATCCGGCCAGGGGCTGGCAGCTCACCATGGTGTTGTACAGCGCGGTGGCGACGGTGCTGCTCCTGGTGACCTTCCTGACCACCCGCGAGCGGATGGCGCCGCCGGCGGCGCAGAAGACCCATCCGCTGGCGGACATCGCCGACCTGCTGAAGAATCGGCCCTGGGTGGTCCTGTTCGTCCTGGCCATGATCGTCATGATCACGATCGTGCTGCGCGGCAGTTCGGCAGCCTACTACTTCAAGTACTTCGTCGAGCGGCCGGACCTGATGGGGGCGTACATCGGCCTGCAGATGGCGGCCTACGCGGTGGGCGCCATCGCCACGCCCTTCCTGACCCGCCGGTTCGACAAGGCCCGGCTGCTGATGGCCACCATGGCGATCGTTGGAGGCCTGTCGATCCTGTACGCCTTCGTCCCCGCGCCGGCCTCGAACGGCGTGGTGACGATCGCCGGCGATGCGCCCGTCGTGCTGCACGCGGACGAGATGCTCGATGCGCCCGCGCAGGCGGGCGACCGCCACCGCTGGACCCGCCACGAGAATGCGTTCTGGATCGTCCGCAAGCGCGTGGAAATGGAAGAGAGCGGCCCGGCGCTTGCGCTGGAGAACGCCCGCGGCCAGGTCGTCAGCGTGACCCGGATCGGCGCCGACGGCACGCGGGCCGACAGCGCGGACATGCCGCTGGAGATCGTCGCCATGTTCGTCCTCAATGTCCTGATCAGCCTGGCGCTGGGGCCGAAGTCGCCGCTGACCTGGTCGATGTACGCCGACGCCGCCGACTACAACGAGTGGAAGACGGGCCGCCGCGCGACCGGCATGACGTTCTCCGCCGCCACGTTCTCGCAGAAGCTCGGCGGGGCGCTCGGCGCCGCCGGAGTGGGATGGGTGCTGGCGGCGATGGGCTACGCCGCCAACCAGGCCCAGAGCGGCGCGTCGCAGACCGGCATCGTGCTGCTGCAGACGGCGGTGCCCGGCGCCTTCGCACTGATCGCCATGTTCGCGCTGCGGTTCTACGATCTGAACGGTGCGAAACTCGAGCGGATCCAGCGGGACCTCGAGGCAAGGGAGCGGGCCGGCGAATGACGCAGGCCGAAGACGTTGGGCGGCGGATGAAGGCGGGGGCAAGGCCTACCCTATGGTCTTCGCGATAGGGCGGACCTTGGCCCACCTTATGCGTGAACCATTGCGACTTCGCCGTACTCTCGCCCGAACCCTTCTCCCCGGAGGGAGAGGGGCTTTGAGCTTTTCCCTTCTCCCCTCGGGAGAAGGTGGCGCGAAGCGCCGGATGAGGGTGCGGCGAAGCGGCCGTGAACCGAACCATCGCGACTTCGCCGTACCCTCACCCCACCCCCGCTCCGCTCCCCGGCCCGCGCCAGCGGCGCGGTCGCTCCAGCGTGCGCGCGCCAGTGGCGCGCAAGCCGTACGCTATCGCCCCGGAGGGAGAGGGGCTTCGAAGCCGGCTGCCGGAAAGAGCCCGCTGCTCCTGCGAAGGCAGGCGTGGCTCGACCTTGAAATCCCTCGGCGGCGTGGGAACTCGTTTCGCAAAATCACGGAGGCAATCCATGTTGTTGCAGTCCATCGACGACGGCGAACGCTTCGTGCTGACCAGCCCGACCGCGATGCCTCGTGCGGCGGGCTTCCTGTGGAACCGCAGGATGATGATGCAGGTGAACTGCCGGGGCTTCGCCGTCGCCCGCTTCATGCAGCCGGAGCCGGCGCGCTACACCCATGCGCCGAACCTGGAAGCCACGACCTTCATGCAGCCGGAGCAGCCCTATTACGCCCACCATCCAGGCCGGTTCTGCTACGTCAAGGACGAGGAAACCGGCAGGCTCTTCTCCGCGCCCTACGAGCCGGTGCGGGCGACGCCGGACAGCTTCGCGTTCTCGGTCGGCGGCAGCGACATCCGCTGGACGGTCGAATGCCTCGGTATCCGGGTGGAAATGGAAGTGAGCCTGCCCGAGGACGCGGCGGCGGAGCTGTGGCGGGTGCGGGTGGCCAATCCATCGGGCCGCCAGCGCAGGCTGAGCGTCTATCCCTACGTCCCGATCGGCTACATGAGCTGGATGAACCAGTCCGCCCGTTATCGGCCGGACCTGGGCGGCGTGGTCGCGTCCTGCGTCACGCCGTACCAGAAAGTGGAGGACTGGTTCAGGAACCGGGAGTTCAAGGACAGGACGTACTTCCTTCACGACCGCGAACCCGCCGCGTTCGAGACCGCGCGCGAGGCCTTCGAGGGCGAAGGCGGCCTGCACGCTCCCGACGGCGTGCGGCGCGACGCCCTGGGCAATGGCGACGCCCTCTACGAAACCCCGGCCGCGGTGCTGCAGTACCGCATCGCGCTGGCACCGGGCCAGGCCGAGGACTACCGCTTCCTGCTCGGCCCGGCCCGGGACGACGCGGAGATCGCCGGCGTGCGCGAGCGCTTCTTCGCCGATCCGGGCTTCGCCCGGACCAGGTCCGCGTCCGCGGCCTACATCGCCCGCGGACGGGGCGTGCTGCGGATCGAGACCCCGGACCGGCACCTGGACCGGTTCGTGAACCACTGGCTGCCGCGGCAGGTGTACTACCACGGCGACGTCAACCGCCTGGCCACCGATCCGCAGACCCGCAACTACCTGCAGGACAACATGGGCATGTGCTTCATCGACCCGCGGACCGCGCGCGCGGCCTTCCTGCAGGCGCTGTCGCAGCAGGAAGCCAGCGGCGCGATGCCGGACGGCATCCTGCTGGTCGAGGGCGCGGAGCTGAAGTACATCAACCAGGTGCCGCACACCGACCATTGCGTCTGGCTGCCGGTCTGCCTGCGCGCCTACCTCGACGAGACCGACGACTACGGCATCCTCGACGCGCCGGTCGAGGCCCGGCGGGACGGGCACGCGCTCACCGCCTTCGAGCGCGTCTGCAAGGCGATGCGCTGGCTGCTCGGCGCCCGCGACGCGCGCGGCCTGAGCTACATCGCCCAGGGCGACTGGTGCGACCCGATGAACATGGTCGGCTACAAGGGCAAGGGCGTGTCGGGCTGGCTGTCCGTGGCCGCCGCCCACGCGCTCGGCCTGTGGGCCGATATCTGCGAACGCCACGGGCATGCCGGTCTCGCCGACGAGTTCCGCGCCGGGGCCGGCGACATCAACGCAGCGGTGAACGCCCACCTGTGGGACGGCGAGTGGTACGCCCGCGGCATCACCGACGACGGCGTCGTGTTCGGCGTCTCCAAGGACGACGAGGGCCGCATCTACCTCAATCCGCAGAGCTGGGCGATCCTCGCCGGCACGGCGGACGAGCGCCGACGCGCGCTGATGATCCGGGCCGTCGAGGCGCAGCTGGAAACGCCCTACGGCGTGATGATGCTGGCGCCGGCCTACACCGGCATGCGCGAGGACGTCGGCCGCCTGACCCAGAAGTTCCCGGGTTCGGCGGAAAACGGCGCCGTCTACAACCATGCCGCGGCGTTCTACGTCCATGCCCTCTACGCCATCGGCGAGTCCGACCGCGCCTGGCGCCTGCTGCGCCGGATGCTGTGCGGCCCCGACGACGCCGACTACCTGCAGCGCGGGCAGCTGCCGGTGTTCATTCCCAACTATTATCGCGGCGCCTGGCGCCAATACCCGCGCACCGCCGGCCGTTCCAGCCAGCTGTTCAACACCGGCACCGTGGCCTGGGTGTACCGCGCCCTGATCGAGGACCTGTTCGGCCTGAAGGGCGGCCCCGGCGGCCTGCGGGTGGCGCCGCAACTGCCACGCGAGTGGCGGACGGCCCGGGCCGAACGCGCGTTCCGCGGCGCCCGCTTCGACGTGCGTTATGCCCGCCAGCCGGGCGCGGACGGGATGCAGGTGCGGGTGGACGGCGAGCCCCTGCGCGGAGACCGCATCGGGGACATCCAGCCCGGCCGCGCCTACCGGATCGACGTGCGATTGCCCGCGTCATGAGCCGCCGCGTGCCCGGTCCGGTCCTGGTCATCGTCATGGGGGTCAGCGGCTGCGGCAAATCGACCCTGGCAGCCAGCCTGGCCACCGAGTTCGGCTTCCGCCTGCTCGACGCCGACGACTTCCACCCGCCCGCCAACAAGGCCCGCATGGCCCGCGGCGAACCCTTGACCGACGCCATGCGCGAACCGTGGATCGCCGCCATGTGCGATGCGCTTCGGGAGCGGCAGCGGCAGGGCGAAAGCTGCGTGCTGGCGTACTCGGGCCTGCGCCGCGCCCATCGCCAGCGCTTTCGCGAGCTGGGCTACCCGACGCTGTTCATCCACCTGGCCGGCGACAGCGAGATGATCCGCGACCGCATGCGGGCGCGGGTCGGACACTTCGCCCCCGCCAGCCTGCTGGACAGCCAGCTCGACGCCCTGGAAGCGGCGATGGACGAACCGGACATCGTCGTCGTGGACGCAGCACAAAGGATCGACCGGATGCACCGGCAAGCCGCGGAAAAGGTGCAAGGGTTCCTGGCGGACCACATGCGGGCTTGATCGTTGCACGGAGTACCGCCTGATGGACATCCGCCCGATGCCGGGGCCAGGACCCATTCCTGGTTGGCGCCGGTCACATCTGGCGAAAGTGGTGCAGATAGCTGCGGCTCACGGGCAGCACTTCGCTGCGGCCCTTCAGGTGGATGTGCGCCGTCTCGTTGGGGCCGCGGACGACACGGCTGATCGCGCGCAGGTTCACCACCGCTGAGCGGTGCACCTGCACGAAGTGCGCGCCGTCGAGTTGCGACACCAGGTCCTTCAACGGCGTACGGATCAGCGCCTCGCCCGGTTCGCCCATGTCGCCGCGCCAGGCGATGCGCGTGTACTTCTCGTCGGCACGCAGGAAGTCGATCTCCTCGACGGGGATCAGGCGCAACGCCTGTCCAACGGACGCGCGGATCCAGCGCAGTGGTACCGGACCGTCCTGTTGGCCGGTGGCGGCCAGCAGGCGCGCCGCCAGTTGCTCCAGCAGCGCATCGGTGCCGGGCGCCGGCCGAGCGACCGCCAGGCGATCCTGCAAGCGCGCCACCGTGTCGGCCAGGCGCACCGGGTCCACCGGCTTCACGAGGTAGTCGAGCGCGCCGTGTTCGAACGCCTGCACCGCGTACTGGTCATGCGCGGTGACGAACACCAGATGGGCGCGGCGGCCGATCCGGCAGGCCGCCTCCACCCCCGACAGTCCGGGCATGTGCACGTCGAGGAAGCAGACATCGGGCTGCAGCGCTTCGAAGCGGTCGATCGCCTCGCGCCCGTTGCGTGCCTGCGCCACCACCTCGAGCTCCGGCCAGGCCCGCGCCAGCAGGCGTGTCAGCGACTTGCGCAGCAGCGGCTCGTCGTCGGCGACCAGTGCGGTCGGGCGCCTGCCTGTCATGCCTCGCTCCGCCGCGCCGGAAAGTCGAGTTCGGCGCAGGCGCCGTGCGGTTCGAGCGCGGCAAGACCCAGGTGCGCATCGCCGCCGAACGCCAGCTGCAGGCGCTCGCGCAGCATCGGCAGGCCGGTGCCCAGCCCGTCGCTGGTCGTCCGCAGGCCGACGCCGGTGTCGATGACCTCGGCGCGGCAGCGCCCACCGCGCAGCCGCACGCGGACCTGGATGCAGCCGCCCTCCTCGCTGGGATCGATGCCGTGGCGCACGGCGTTCTCGACCAGCGTCAACAGCGTCATCGGCGGGCAGGCCAGCGTCGATGCCGCAGGGTCGATGTCGAGCGTGAACTGCAGCCGGTCGGGCATGCGCATGTGCATCACTTCGAGGTAGGCGCGGACCAGGTCGATTTCCTGGGCCAGCGTGGCGTCCGGCTCGTGCAGTCGCGGCACCGCTGCGCGCAGGTAGGCGATCAGGCTGCCGAGCACGTCGGAAGCCCGTGGCGATCCGGAGTCCACCAGTTCACGGACGTTGGCCAGGGTGTTGAACAGGAAATGCGGCTCGACCTGCGCCTGCAGCAGCTGCAGCCGGGCATCGAGCGCCTGGCGCTCGAGCTCGCTGCGTTCCAGTTCGAACGTCAGCGCCTGCCGCTGCGCCTCGCCACTGATGTGGCGGTACAGCGCCGACATCGCGATCCACGGCGTCAGCAGGAGGCCGAGCGCGGTGATCATCCCGAAGCCTCCCATGCGCGCCTCGCTCCGGGGCCAGGGCACGGCGTCTCCGAACGTCGTCAGCGAATAGGCGGCCGCCACCGCCAACGGCACCACCAGCGCCACGCCCGCGACCTGCAGCGCCCAGCGCGCCAGCCAGCGCGGCAAGCGCCCGGGCCACCGTTCGAACAGGCCGAACACCAGCAGCTGGACCAGCCCGACGAAGACCAGGCGAACGAACAGCACGGCCCACGGCCCCTCCCAACTCGGCAACAGGAGGACGCTCAACACCAGGCTCGTGATCAGCACGAGCCGCACGCGCCGCCGGCCCAGCACGCGGACCGCGCTTCGTGGTTCGGGTGGAACGGCAACGGGCGCCATTGGCCGACTATAGACCAAGGCATCGCGTGGTCCCGCGCATCGCGGCCCGTCCTTGCGGTGCATCGCCGCCGTCCGCCTGCCGCATTCGTGACTCGTTCCGCCCGAACCGTCGTCCGTCGCAAACGGCTCGCGTTCGCGCTTGCCGTCGATCAAGGTTCGGGCCGTGTCCGATGCGCCGTTGGCGAGCATCCCGGTGCAAAGCGCAAGAGCCGCGACACGGTGCCTGGAAAAAGGGGTGGGAGATGACTTGGCTTCTGGTTGTGCACATCGTCGGCGGAACCCTCGGCCTTTTGTCCGGAACCGCGGCCATGATCGCGGCGAAAGGCAGTCTTCCCCACCGCATTGCCGGGCGCGTCTTCGTCACCTCGATGCTGGTGATGGCGGCCACCGGTGGCTACATCGCCGCCGCGAGGGACGTGGGAGTCTCGGCCCTGGCGGCGGTGCTGACGGGCTACCTAGTCGGTTCGGGCTGGCTGGTCGGGCGCCGCGCCGGCGGCGGGGCCGGTGTTCCGGAATGGCTTGCCCTGGCCGTCGGGATCGCGACCGCCGCCTATGGCCTGCACCTGGGCATCGAGGCCCGGGACGGCCGCGCGGATGTGATCCAGGGCGGGTTCGTCGTTCCGGCGGCGGTCTACTTCGTCTTTTCCGGCATCGCCGTCCTCGGCGCCGCGAGCGACGCCTGGGCGCTGGCGCGCGGCGGCCTGCAGGGTCGATCCCGGGTCCTTCAGCACCTCTGGCGGATGTGCGTCGCACTCTACATCGCCACCAGCTCGTTCTTCACCGGGCAACAGGACCTCTTCCCAGCGGCCCTACAGGGCTCGTTCCTGCTGCAGGTGCCGGAGATCCTGGTAGCCGGCCTGCTTCTCTTCTGGTTGTCGCGGGTTGCGTTCTCGAAACGATATCGCCGGCCGCGGCCGGTGGCTGCGCATCACGCGGATGGGCCCGCGAGGAGCACGTCATGACCATCGACAAAGACAGCAATCCGCCCAAGCGCATTCATCATCCCAACCGGCCCGGCGGCAAGCCGCAGGCGCACGAGCGGCTGCGGCCGGAGGGCTACAAAGCGGGCGAAGAGCGGGATCCGCGCGGCGACCGGATCCAGGGCAGCGAACGCAGGCAGAAGCAAGGCCGTGGAAACGAGCCCGACCGTGGGTGAGCGCCTGCTCCCCGGGTCGACCGGTCGCCTGCTAGGGCACCTCGCATTCCCAGATCGAATCGGCAAGCCACAGGTTGGCCCGGGTGAGATGGTTGTACACCTCTTCCACGGGTTCTCCCCCTTGCGCCGTGCACTTGTCGACGGCATCGGCGCGGGCATCTTCCAGCGCGATGCCGGGGTCGTGGCTTTGGCCGCGACCGCTGACATACACCGCCGCGGCCATCGCCGATCCGATCGGCAGCAGACACGCCAGGGCAACGGCGACCGAGTGCCTCTTCATCATCATTACCTCTCCCGAATCGATCCACATCCATTCGAGCATGAAGCACGGACGCGGCAGTGAAGATCGGGTAAGCGGATCGTGAAAGCCATGCCGGCGGGAGCAGACCGCCACTCAAGCGTCGTCGCACGACGACGACGGCCGCATTGCTAGCCTCGCGATGGCCAGTCTTCACACCGGCCTCAATTTCCATCTGCAACTGCCTCACCCGACAGACATCAGGGAGGAAGCCGCCATGGCCGTCGCTGCCAATCAGGTATCCCGATACGGGCTTCATCCGCTCCACGCATTCCTGCTCGCGGGGGCGGTGCCGCTGTTCCTGGGCGCCTTGCTGAGCGACATCGCATACGCCTCCAGCTACCAGATCCAATGGAGCAACTTCGCCTCCTGGCTGATTGCCGGCGGACTCGTATTCGGTGCCTGCTCGCTGCTTTGGGCCGTCATCGACCTGGTCCGCGCCGGCCGTCACGAACGGCGCCCCCTCGTCTATGCCCTTCTTCTGCTGGCGACCTGGGTTCTGGGATTCGTCAACGCCCTGGTTCATGCCAGGGACGCATGGGCGAGCATGCCCGCCGGCCTCGTCCTCTCGGCGGTCGTCGTCGTGCTGGCGGGCGCGGCGACATGGATCGGCTTCTCCCGCCTGGGAGGTGCCGCATGAAACGGGCGAACCTGCTTGCGGCCATCGGCCTTTCGGCCCTGCTCGGCGCCTGCGGCGGCGATCCGGACCCGGTGCAATACGGCCCCGACCCGGCGCTTCCGGACCCGCAGCGCGGACTGCTCCCCAGCATGACGATCGCGAAACCGGCGCAATGGGGCGACCGGCTGCCGACCGTACCACAGGGCTACACGATCGCGGCCATCGCCACCGGCCTGAAGATCCCGCGCCAGACCCTGGTCCTCCCCAACGGCGACATCCTGGTGGCCGAAGGCCGGGGCGGCGGCGCGCCGAGCCTGAAGCCGAAGGACGTGATCGCCGGCTACATCAAGTCCAAGGGGAACACCCAGGTCGAGAGCGGCGACCGGCTGACCCTGTTGCGCGACGGCGACGGCGACGGCGACGGCACCTACGAGGAGCAGACCGTCTTCGCCGAGGATCTCAACGCGCCCTACGGGCTCGCACTGGTCGACGGCAATCTCTACGTCGCCAACCAGGACGCACTGGTGCGATTCGACTACCGGGAAGGCCAGACCCGTGCCAGCGGGCCGCCGGCCAAGGTCGCGGACCTGCCGTCGCAGATCAATCACCACTGGACCAAGGCGCTCACCGCGAGCCCCGACGGGCGCTTTCTCTACGTCGGCATCGGCTCCAACAGCAACATCACCGAGCGCGGGATGGCGGCCGAGGTCGACCGCGCCGTGGTGTGGCAGGTGGACGCGAAGACCGGCGCGCACAAGCCCTACGCGACCGGGCTGCGCAATCCCACCGCGCTTGCCGTCCGGCCGGGAACGGACGAACTGTGGGCGGTGGTGAACGAGCGCGACGAGTTCGGGCCGAACCTGGTGCCCGACTATCTCACCTCCGTCCGCGAAGGCGGATTCTACGGCTGGCCCTACAGCTACTGGGGCCAGAACGTGGACCCGCGCGTCCGCCCGCAGGATCCGGAAAAGGTCGCCTCGGCGATCGTTCCGGACTACAGCCTGGGATCGCATGTCGCCGCGCTCGGCCTCGACTTCTCCGTGCCGGCGATGGGCGCCCGGTTCGCGGACGGCGTGTTCGTCGGCGAGCACGGCAGCTGGAACCGCGAGGAGCCCGTCGGCTACAAGGTGATCTTCGTCCCGTTCCGCGACGGCCGCCCCGCCGGCCCGCCGGTCGACTTCGTCACCGGCTTCCTCGGCGAGGACGGCAAGACCCGTGGCCGCCCGGTCGGGGTGACCGTGGATCCGCGCGGCGCCCTCATCGTCGCCGACGATCTGTCGAACACCGTCTGGCGGGTGACGCCCGCCCGGCCGCCCACAGCCGCTCGCACGCCTTGATGTGGGGTTGAAGAAGGCCTGGCGCATCGCCGGTGTCCGTCGCACCGGCGATGCCAACAGCCGCTGCCAACCAGCGAACCCGGCGCGCGCGTCTCTTCCGGCCTCTCGTTCGCCCCTGCGCCCGATCCGTACTCCGGCACCCGTCCGTACTCCACCGATTCGGGAGTGCCGGAACGGTCGCCGCAACAAGCGCTGGCTCCCGGACGCCAGCATCGAGCGGGCGTCGCGATCCATCGTCCACGCATCTCCGCGCCTTCGGCTCGTGTGCGCTCAGCGGTCACCCACGACCACGTGAGGACTGCTGCCCTTGGACCCGTGACAGGCGCCATCGGCGTCCCAGCTCCCGCGGGTGCGTTCCCAGGTGCCTCCGGCGGTGCAGAGGAACGAGAGATCGCTCCAGTGCACGCGGTTGCACTTGGGGAACCTGTACTTGTTGTGGGCGCCGCCGGGGATCGCGATCACCTGTCCGACCGCAGCGCCGTCGGGAAGGCGGAACTCGGCCCAGCTGTGATCGCTTTGCACGCGCCAAGTCCGCGCCGGACAGCGACCTTCGAACCGGAAGTTCGACTTCACGATGCGATACAGCAGCTGTTCTCCGGGAAAGTCCATGATCAGCACTCCGAGGCGCGCGACCGGCGCAACGTCGGCCAGGAAGTCGTGGATCTCGCCGTTGACCGAGCGCGCCACGTCCCGCGGCGCCATTCCGCCGGACCCGCTCAGGTGATTCAGCGCCAGGCTGCCGCCGTCGGTGCGCTGCATCGCCTGCACGACCTGCTCCTTCACCAGCGCCTTCTTCGACGGCAGGGAAATCCTGTCGCCATTGTGCATGCGGTGCTGGAGGAAGAAGACGTCGTAGGCGTCCTGGATGCGCTGCCGGCCGTAGGAAATCCCGTAGCGAGCGGGAATCTCGGCCTGGTCGCGCAGGAACACCACCCTGCCCCGTGCCTGGCCCAGCGTGGGAACCGCGTCGCTGCCGCCGGTGTACGCCAGCGGCCCGTGGCTGGCCATGTAGCGCTCCCAGATCGCGGCGAACGACTCGCTGCCGGAGGCGGGCGTGTATTCCTCCTTCACTCGCATCAGCACCGTCTCCCCGGGATGCTCGCGCAGGAAGGCGGCCACGCTCTCCATGACGCCGGCGAACGTCAGCTGCTGGTAGAAGGCGCCGTGGTGGACGGCGAAGTCCCGGCCGCTGCGGCGCAGCCGGATATCGAGGTAGCGGATGCCCGCGCGCAGCTGGTCGCCGATGCTCCAGGTCTGCGTGGCGACCGCGATACCCCCATGGCGCGCACCGGAATCATGGGTGCCCGGCATCGAGATGTCGCCGAGCGGCGTGTCGTCCGGCAGCGACGACATCCAGTCGCCGCCCCAGGCAACGACCCACGGGTGCGGCGACGCATCGTGGGACGTGGCGCCGCCCGGCTGGATGCTTTCGTCGACGACCGGAATCGCAGCGGCGGCGGCCGGGAGATGGCAGGGCCCCCAGATCGCCAGCAGTCCGGCAAGCAGGCGGGCATGTCCCGTAGGCGGTGGTCGTGGGAATCGATGCATCGGAACTCCTGGAATCCGGATGGCGGTCGGGCGGACGGCACGCGGCGGCGCGCCGTCCGCCGATGCAGCGCTCACTCCAAGGCGATGCCGGCCTCGACGTCCACCGCGCGCGTCGGCCCCGGCCATGTGCCGAACAGGTCGATGTGACGGATTCCGTTGAGCCACTGCCCGCGCGGGCTGTCCCAGTGGAAGGTCCTGCGCTCGTTGGCGCCGATCGAGACGAACTCGAGCGCCAGGTCGATGTTGGAAGCGTCGAGCGGGATGTCGCCGAAGCTGGCGACCAGTCCGCCGGACACCGAGGTATTGCGCTTCTGCCGGCCGCGTGGCGTGTCGTAGGACAGCTCGGCCTTCACGACGTAGGTGCCCCAGTTGTTGTTGCGCAGGATCAGCTGGTAGGCCCCGATGTGGGTGATCCAGGACGGGAGCAGCAGCCGCCCGTCGAACGAGGCGAAGGCGAATGCCAGCGGTACCGGCTCTCCGGGCAAGGCCCCCGCCTCGCTCGGCCACAGGTGCTTGTCCACGCTCTTGGAGGAACTGGAGGAAGTGAAGGACCCCTTGCCCTTGGCCTCGCCCAACAGCTTGTTGACCCCGGACGCCGTGCCGGTGAGGGAAAAGGTGTTGTCCTCCGACAGCGAGCCGACGTTGAGGCCGCTGCGCGCGTACAGCACCTGGGTCACCACGCCGAACCCCTGGCTGATCCCGCGCGAGCTCCCCATGCCGCTCATCGCGGCGCGCTCCACCAGCCAGTCGAGATCCTGTTGCAGCAGCGCGTCGGCTCCGGCCAGGGTGACCGAAGACTCCAGCGCGCACTGCGAAACCATCTCGCCGGCGCGGCCGAAGGTCCACGACACCTGCAGCCCGGCGCTGACCTTCGTGCCCGTGTCCGGATCCACCGCCGAGCCGTCCAGGTCCACCGCGGCCTCGCGGCGCGTGACATGGCTGGTCATCATGTTCCAGTCCGAACTGGCGTTGCGGCGAACCAGATGAGCGTCGGTCATGCCCGGCAGCCGTTCGCTGGCCAGGCGGAAGCTGCCGGTTTCCGGGTCGATGCTGCCGACCGCGCCGGGCGCGATGTCCCGGCCCAGGGACCAGTTGCCCCAGTACCCGGGAAGCGATCCGCGGACAAGTTGCGTGAACTGCACGTTCCAGCGATTCATGGGTATCTCCGAAGCCTCGGCCATGCCCTTGCGGGCGGTACCGTCTTCAACGCTTCGAAGCAGAGCTTGTGAAGCCTGGCGCGGTGACGGACATGCTCGCGACGACGAATGCGTCGTGATCTCGGCTTCTGCCAAGGATCGGCACCGCCGCCCCGGGCTCCGGTTCACGGCACCCGTCTTCCGATCGTTGCAAGGATGGCGGCGCCATGTCCGCGAAGCGCGGCAACGCGGCGCAGGCCGCGGCCACCGCGAGTTCATGAACCAGGGAGAACATCGATGACGACAGTCACCCGAATGACGAGTTCGCAGGAAATCAACGCGGCGCGCGATGCGTTCGAAAGCTTCGTCACCCCCAAGGTGTACAACGAGAGCTTCAGCGCCATCGGGCAGGCCTTCCGCCTCCAGTCGATGATCGGCAAGAAAAGCTGGGTGTACGTGAAATGCGTCAAGGACGGACAGGTGACCGGGCTGGCCTACGGGCATCCCTATGAGGGTTCCGACTCGACGTTCTTCATCGCGGACATCATCTCCGCACCCGGATCCCACTCCGGATCGGCCATGGTCGACTGGTTCGCCGACAAGGACAACGTCGGCATGCCGAACCTGCGCACGCTCGCGCTCGACGCGGCCAACCAGGCCCTTCGCAAGGTCTACGCAAGCAAATGGTACGGGTTCGAAGTGGTCAACGAGCAGTCGTCCAGAATGGAAAAATCCGTGGCCTAGTCGCCGAAGGCCGAACGGCCACGGCGCCGCGTTTGTCGCATTGCGCCCGGAACCGGTAGGCAGGCGTTGCCGCCCCCTCCCTCAACCGGCGGGAGCGCCGAACCACTTCTGCAGCGGGTCCGGCAGATCCCGCCGATCCTCGCCGACCCAGGCGACGTGGCCGTCCGGCCGCAGCAGCACCGCGGGCGCGTCCAGTTCGCCGCTGGTGTCGACGACATGGTCGACCCGGTCCGCCCAGCCTTCCACCGAAAGCCGGCCGGTCTGGTCGAGCAGCAAGCCGCGGCCGCCGTACATCAGCGCGTACAGCCGTCCCCGCGCCAGCCCGATGTCCCGCATCCGCCGGCCGAGCAGGTCGTGTCCGTCGCCGAAGTCGTAGCGGACCGCGGTCGCGATGATCTTCTCGGTGAGGTACCGGTTCACGTCCTCGAAGTCCATCAGCTCCGACAGCAGCCTGCGCACGGCCTGGGGGCCCCGGCCCGGTGGCCAGCAGGTGCATCTGCGCGCGGGTGTTGTCCAGCACGTCGGCGGCCACCGGGCGGCGTTCGGCCTGGTAGCTGTCCAGCAGCCCCTCGGGCGCCCAGCCGGCGATCTCGGCGGCCAGCTTCCAGCCGAGGTTGAACGCGTCCTGGATGCCGAGGTTGAGCCCCTGCCCGCCGGTCGGCGGGTGGATGTGGGCCGCATCGCCGGCCAACAGCACGCGGCCGGCCCGGTAGCGCTCGGCCAGCCGGGTGGCGTCGCCGAAGCGCGACAGCCAGCGCGGCGAGTGCACGCCGAAGTCGGTGCCGGCGACCGCTTGCAACTGCCGTTTGAACTCGTCGAGGGTCGGCGGCAGCGTGCGGTCCCCGGCCACGCCCGCGGCGGGGACCACGACGCGATACGCCCCGTCGCCGAGAGGGCCGAGGCCGAACCGCTTCTGTGTCTTGCGGATTTCGGCCATCACCGGTGCCACCGTCTCCCACGGCACGCCCACCTGCATCTCGCCCAGCAGCGTGTCGACCCGGGACGGTTCGCCGGGAAAGTCGACGCCAAGCAGCTTGCGCACCGTGCTGCGGCCGCCGTCGCAGCCGGCGACATGGCGCGCGCGCAACCGCGCGCCATCGGCCAGTTCGACCGTGACCCCGTGGCCGTCCTGCTCCAGACCGGCCACCTCGCAGCCACGGCGGATTTCTGCGCCGAGTTCGGCGGCGCGCTCGGCCAGCAGGCGATCGGTGAGGGTCTGCGGGATGCCGAGGACGTAGGCATGCGCGGTGTCCAGCCGCCCGGGCGCGGGCTTGTCGATGGCGGCGAAGAAACCGCCGACCGGGTACTGCTTGCCGTGCGCGAGGAAGCGCTCCAGCAGGCCGCGCTGATCCATGATCTCGATGCTGCGCGCATGCAGGCCGAGCGAGCGCACGACCGGCGTCGGCCTCGCCTCCTTCTCCAGCACCAGCACGTGTACGCCGTGCAGACGCAACTCGCTGGCCAGCATCAGGCCGGTGGGGCCGGCGCCGGCCACGATCACGTCGGCGTCGAAGGGCGCTCTTTCGTCCGATCGCACATGCATTTCGTCACTCCCGTCCGGCAGGCTGCTGCGTCGAGCGGCGACTCTGCACCACGACGCGGGCCTTGCCGCAAGCCCCTGTGCGGGCTATAACGTGAGAGTGGGACGGAGGCGGCTCCGTCCTTTTCTTTTTCCGGTTCTCCGCTGCGCGCGGACGAACGCTCGACGCCCCTGTTTCCATTCTTCCGTGCGCGAAGCCAGCAGGCTCGCCGCCTCGGCCGCCCGGGAGCTCATGATGCGGGAAAGCGATCTGCGGCTGGCGGTGCCGCGCTGGAGGCGGCGCTCAACCTGGGCCGTTCCCCCCGCGCTCCTCCTCCGCCGGGCTATCGAGCGACGGGATGACGAGCGTGGTGTATTCCTCGTAGCGCGCCGTCGGCAGGTCGCGCAGCGGCAGCCGCTCGGCACGCGGAGTTTCGATCGGAAGCCTTGCCGCCTCGTAGAGGATCACCTCGTGTTCCGGCGGGTACCAGCGCAGCAGCTTGTCGACCAGGGCCTGCAGCCCTTCGCGCTCGGCATGGAAGCGGGTGCACGACAGGTCCCCCGCGAGCGCCACCTGCCACAGCAGCACCAGGCCGGCGGTGTCGGGGCGGCGGTCGTGGACCAGGAACTGCGTTGCCTCCATCGACTGCACGCCGCGATGTCCGGGGTCGATGCCGAGGTCGGCGTACAGGCAGGCCTCGGCGGAAATTCCGGGTTCCATGCGCGCCTGGATGCCTTCTTCCCGCGCCTTGCGCACCACCCGGTGCGGCACGTCGGCGAACACGCCCGGGTGGCCGTAGAACACCGCGCATACCCGTTTGCCGGCACGCACCTCGGCCATGATCGCCGCGTCGATCTCGCGGTAGGTCTGGCGCCGGTCCTTGCCGACGGCGTAGTGGAGGCCAAGGTTGATCGCATCGGGGCGGAAGCTGCCGATCATCGCCAGCGCGAACGGATCGGCCAGGCAGAACACCACCTGGGCCTCGCGAATTTCCGACAGCGCGCGCTCGCTGACGTGGCGGCCGAACTCGATGCCGCTGCCGACCACCACCAGGCCCGCGACCGACTCCGGCGCAACGACGACATCGTCGCTCGCGCAGACCACGCGGTCGCGCCCTTCGTGCTTGGCGCGATACAAGGCCTGGTCGGCCTGGTGGATCAGTTGTTCCAGCGTGGCGGCGCGGCCGTCGGCCTGGCATACGCCCGAGCTGATATTGATGCTGAAGGTATGTCCGAACACGGTGATCGGCTCGATCCGGTCGCGCAGGCGCTGCAGCAATGCCTCGGCTTCGGCTGCGTCCGTATCGAGCAGGATCGTGAACTCGTCGCCGCCACTGCGCCCGGCGATGCCATGTCCGTCGACTGCCTCGCTGATCCAGTTGCCGAGCGAACGCAGCGCCTCGTCACCGGCGGCGTGGCCATGGCGATCGTTGACCTGCTTGAACAGGTCGATGTCGGCGACGATCGCGGTGAACGGCCGCCCCGTATCGCGCGCGTGCGCGAACGCCGCTTCGCCGAGCTTGCGCACCTGCTGGTAGTTGTACAGACGGGTCAGGCTGTCGTGCTCGGACTGCCAGCGGTAGCGGCGACGCTCGCGGAACGAGTAGCGCAACAACCCCAACAGCGAGAGAGCGGTGACCAGCAACCCGAACGAGCCCACGCCGAGCAGCAGTTGCCAGCGCCGCGTCGCGGCGGCCTGCAGCGCGGCCAGTTCGTTTTCGGCCTCGAGCAGGGCGATCTGCTGTTCCTTCAGCCGGGTATCGAACTCGATCTGCAGGTAGGCCAGGCGACGCTCGCGCGCATCGCGTTCGGCGGCTTCCGAGGCCGCCATGGCCTGCTTGAAGTGGGCGAGCGCCGCGGCCAGGTCGCCGCGCCGTTCCGCCAGCCGGGCGAGCAGGCGCTTGGTCTCGGCAATGGCCAGGTCGGATCCCTGTTCGCGGTAGTAGCGCAGCGTATCGGTCAGCAGCGCGTGCGCCTCGTCGAGCTCGCGGTTCGACTCGATCAGGCTTTCGGCAACCACCAGTCTCGCGCTCCATGCGCCGGCCGCGAAGCCTACGTCCTCGAACTCCCCGAGCGCCTGGCGGGCCCAGGCCAGCGCCTCGGCATGGCGACCCTGCCTGGCCGCCATCTTGCCGACGCCGTACTTGCCGTTGGCGACGAAGATGAGGTCGCCGGCGCGCTCGCATGCGTCGATCTGGCGACGTCGCCAGCCTTCCGCTTCGCGGAAGTTGTGCGCATGGTCCTCGGCCAGCGCCACGTCGGCGAGGGCCCGACACAACGTTCTGGGGTCGTTGCCGGATTCGATCTCGCGGAGCGCGCGCAGCGCCAGTTCCCGCGCCTTCCCAGTCTCGCCCACGAGCGTGTGCAGGTAGCTGGCGACTCCGAGCAGCTTGGCCGATTCGTCAGGGGCCTCGGGCAGGTACGACAGGCTCTCGCTCAACCAGCCGAACGCCAGCGGCCAGTCCTCGGTGTTGGCCGCGATGCTGATGGCGGTGGCATAGACGCGAATACGCAACGCCGTGGGCAGGTCCTGTTGCAGCAGATCGGCCAGGCCCTCCAGCGCGGCACGTGCGTCGCCGGCGAGCCCGAGGTTGCGCAGGCGCACGAGCGCGACACGGTGGCGCTGCTCCGGCGTAAGCGCATCCAGCCGCGACGATAGCGCTTCGATCTTCGCGTTCGATTCCCGCCAGTGCGCGCTCACCGCCAGCCGCTCGATCTGCTGGACCTGCGCCTCCAGCCCGTCGGCCGCCAACGCTGGCGCGCCGGCGAAAGCCAGCAGCAGCAGCGTGATGTGCATCCACCGGATCATGGGCTGGCGCCTGGCGTCAGGGAGCGAGTTATTCGTCGTAGGCCTGGATGATGTGGTTGGTGGCGAATTTTCCGTCCGCCAGTCCGGTGAGCCGCTTGATCGCTGCGTAGTCCTTGCCCAGCATCGCCTGGCGCTCATCGTCCGACAGCCCGGCACGCCGCAGCACCGTCTCCGGGTCCTTCTCGTACTCCGCAGCCAGCGCGGCGTCGCTGCTGAGTTTCCTCATCAGATCGAGCAGATTCGACATGTTTCCCCCTGCGCCGCTCCGCGCGGACATTAGCACAGGAACGTTCAGCCCCGTCGCGTTCCGGCCTGGCGAGGTCGATCCACCCCGCCCCGCTGTCGGCGGATCAGCCCTGGAACACCGGCTCCAGCAAGCGGAAGGTCCCGGCGTCCGCGTCCATCTCCACCCTGCCGCCCACGGGCACGATGAACTGCTGCCGGATGTGCCCGATCATCGCGCCGCGGTAGGCGGGGATGTTCAACGGCCGGATGTGGTCGTCGAGGATCTGCTCCAGCGTCAGCGATCCATATCCCTCCCCGGGGTCGCAATCGGTGCACTCGCCGAAGATGAAGCCGGCGATCCTGTCCAGCGCGCCCATCAGTTTCAACGTGCTCAACATGCGGTCGACGCGGTACGGCGCCTCCGACACGTCCTCCAGGAACAGGATCTTGCCGTTGAAATCCGGCAGGTACGGCGATCCGGCCACGGCCGTCAGCACGGTCAGGTTGCCGCCCACCAGTTCGCCGCGCGCCTTCCCGCCGGTGATGGTGACGGTGCGGTTGCGGCGCTGCACCAGTTCGTCGCCGGCGTCGACCACGTTCCGGTACTGCATCAGCTCGCGATCGAAGAACACGCGCCGGAACTGGTCGGCATTGAAGCGGTTCCAGCTGCCCGACCCGTTGGGCCCATGGAAGGTGACCAGGCCGGTCTGCGCATGGATGGCGTTGTGCAGGGCGGTGACATCGGAATAGCCGAGCAGCACCTTGGGATTGGCCCGGATCGCGTCGTAGTCGAGCAGCGGCAACAGGCGCGCCGCGCCGGAGCCGCCGCGCACGCAGATGACGGCCTTGACCTCGCGGTCGGCGAACATCGCATTGATGTCGCCGGCGCGGCCGGCGTCGGTGCCTGCGAGGTGCCCCCGCCTCGCCGCGTAATGCGCCCCGGTCCTGACTTCGAAGCCCAGCGCCTCCATGACCTCCCGGGCAAGCTGCAGGTCGAACGTGTCGTGGACGGCCGATGACGGACTGACCAGTGCGACGGTGTCGCCCTTGTCGAGCGGCACCGGCAGCAGTCGCCCGCGCGGGGCCGCCATCGCGCCGCGCCCGCCGGCGAGCGGCAGCGACAAGGCCGCCAGCGCCGCGCTTCCGATGAATTGTCGCCTGTCCATGTCGTCGCCTGCCGGTCCGGATGCTCGAACTAGACTAGCAACGGCCCCTGCGCCCAACAATCGGCGAGCCGCCTGGTCCCGTGGACATGCACGGCATCGGCCGGAAATCCGCAGGAGCAGCGGGCCGCGCGGCCAGCCCGGACGACACCGGACCATCAATCAGGCAAGGATCGGGGAGCTTGGGGCAACACCGGCGCGGGCGTTGCAGCAAGGATATCGCTCACCGCCCACCGCAGGAGAAGCCACATGAAAGTTCTGATGGTCCTCACGTCCCACGGCGAACTCGGCAAGACCGGCCGCAAGACCGGCTTCTGGCTCGAGGAACTGGCTGCGCCCTATTACGCGTTCAAGGATGCCGGCGCCGAGATCGCGCTGGCTTCGCCGAAGGGAGGCCAGCCGCCGCTCGACCCGAAGAGCAACGAGCCGGGATTCCGGACGGACGACACGCGCCGGTTCGAAGCCGACGCGGAAGTGAAGCGCGCGCTTGCCGCTACGCTCGAGCTGTCCGGGGTCGACCAGGCGGACTACGATGCCGTGTTCTTTCCGGGCGGCCATGGTCCCCTCTGGGATCTCACCAACGATCGCGATGCCCTGTCGCTCATCGAGGACGCGCTGGCGGCAGGCAAGCCGGTCCGGGCTCGTCTGCCACGCGCCCGGGATCCTCACCAACGTGAAGGCGCCGAACGGCGATCCGATCGCGAAGGGCCGCAAGGTCACGGGCTTCAAGAACTCGGAAGAGGCCGCCGTGGACCTGGTCGAGGTCGTTCCCTACCTTCTCGAGGACGTGCTTCGCGAGCAGGGCGGGGAGTTCTCCTCGACGGACGACTGGGGCGTGCATACCGTGCAGGACGGGTTGCTGATCACCGGCCAGAACCCGGCCTCCTCGAGGCAGGCCGCGGAACTCGTCCTGAAGGCAGCCAGCGGTCTGCAGGTGGCCTGATGGCGGCTTGCGTCGCGACCCTTCGCGAGCGGGCGACCAATCCCGATGAGAACGCTGCAGGAAAACGCCCGGGCCCAGCGAACCCGTTGACCCGTTCCTCGGCAGTTTTTGACAATCATTCTCATTAACATTCACAATCCGAGCCCTTGAATCCGGGGGCTACGACATTGAATGCACGCCGCACTTCCCGCCGCCAGGCGACCTCGAACCTGCCCCTCACCCGCCTGGCTGCCGGCATCCTGGCAACCATGCCGGCCTTGGCGGTGGCCCAGGGCCACCCTGACGGCGCCCTGTCGCCCGTCGAACTCGACCGGGTCGTCGTCGTTGGCGCGATGACCGACGAAGTGCTCGACCGCGCGCAGATCGAGCGCACCCAGGCCAACGACCTGGCGGACCTGTTCCGGGCCGTTCCATCGGTGACGGTCGGCGGCGGCGTCGGCCTGGCGCAGAAGATCTACGTGCGCGGCCTGGAGGACTCCCTGCTCAACGTCACCGTCGACGGCGCGCCGCAGCGCGGCACCCTGTTCCACCACATCGGCCGGGTCGCGATCGAGCCGGAACTGCTCGAGACCGTGGAGGTCCAGGCCGGCCCCGGCGAGGCCACCTCGGGCTTCGGCGCCATCGGCGGCGCCATCCGGTTCCGCACCCGCGACGCGGTGGACCTGCTGCAGCCCGGCCGCGACGCCGGCGCGCTGTTCAAGGCCGGCTGGTTCGGCAACGATGGGCACAAGGTCAGCACGACCGCGTTCGGCCGCCTCACCGGCGACGTCGGCATCCTCGGCTCCTTCGTCAAGGTCGACCGCGACGACTACGAGGACGGCGACGGCACCGCCCTGCGCGGCACCGGTGCCGACCAGCGCCTGGGCTTCCTGAAGATCGGCGGCGACCTCGGCGGCGGCCACCGCATCACCGGCAGCTACGAGGCCCGGCGCGAGGAAGGCCGGTTCGGCGCCCGCCCCAACTGGCCGGTCCTGGCAGGCGAGCCGCTGTTCCCGGTGGAGGGCGAGCGGCGCACCGCCGTGCTCAACTACGGATTCGCGGCCAGCGATTCGCTGGACCTCGAGGCGACCGGCTACTGGACGCGTTCCTCCTTCGTCCAGGACCGGTTCGACCGCTGGGGCCGCTACGGCGCCGACATCGACACCTTCGGCCTCGACCTGCGCGGCCGCTGGACCGTCGGCAACCATGCCCTCGTCGCCGGCGTCGAACACCGCGACGACACCGTGTCCAGCCAGTACCTGGCGGACCCGGCCACCTGGCAGCCGTGGGCGTGGGACCCGGCCGTCGGCTATTTCGAGGAACAGGGCAGGCTCTACGGCCTGTACATCCAGGACCAGTGGCAGGTCACCGATCCCCTGCTGCTGAGCTTCGGCGCCCGCTACGACCACTACGACCTCGACCTGGCCACCTACGGCGGCGGCACCGACAGCGACGGCGTCAGCCTCAACGCCGGCGGCAGCTACCGGCTCGCGCCCGGCCTGACCCTCAACGCCGGCTACGCCGAGGCGTTCCGCGGGAAGGAGATCGGCGACGCGTTCACCCTCGAACAACGCCCCGGCCGTCTGACGCTCTCGCCCACCCTGCGGCCGGAAAAGGTGGACAACGCCGAGATCGGCCTGTCCTACGCGCGCGACGGCGTCAGCGCCTCGGCCGTCTACTACCGGATGACCATCGACGACGTGATGCTCGACCAGCTCTACGCCGGGCCGCCGCCGCAGGGCGCCGTGTACTACGAGAACGTCGGCACGTTCCGCTCGGACGGCGTGGAGCTGCGCGCCGGCTACGTGCGCGGCGCGTTCTCGGCCGATGCGTACTACAACCGCTACGACTCGCGCTTGAACGACCGCCGCATCGAGGGCTACGAGCACATCGCGCTGGGCAACTCCATGGGCGACAGCTGGCAGCTCACCCTCGGCTGGGACCCGAGCGTGCGCTTCGGCATGCAGCTGGGCGTGAGCCACGTCGAGGACCTGGACGACATCGAGGTGCTGTTCCGCGACGTCGAACTGGGCTTCGTGCCCGAGACCCGCTTCATCGACAAGCCGGGCTACACCGTGGTGGACCTGTTCGCCCGCTGGCAGCCCCTGCAGGCCGACACCTTCGAGGTGTTCGCCGGCGTCTACAACCTGTTCGACCGCACCTACCGCGCGCATGCCAGCGTGGGCGACTACACCGCCATCCCCGACTACGGCAACGTGGTCGGCCTCAACGAGCCGGGCCGCAACATCCGCCTCGGCGCCTCGCTGCGGTTCTGAGCAGCGCCCTGCGCACGCCGCCGCAACGCCGCCGGCGCACGCGCTGGCGCCAGGCCCTGCTCGCCTGGCACCGGTGGTTCGGCCTGGGCGCGTCGCTGTGGTTGCTGCTGCTGGCGCTGACCGGCAGCGCCATCACGTTCTACGACGAGCTCGACACCTGGCTCAACCCGGACCTGCGCACGACCGGCGAGACCGTGCCCGGCGAGGCGCAGCCGGTCCCGGTGGAGCGCGCCATCGAGCAGGCGCAACGGGCGCTGCCCGGTTTCCGGCCGTGGATGATCGACCTGCCCAACGCGCCGGGGCGGACGCTGTGGATGCTGGGGCGCCAAGGCCCGGACGGCCGCAGCGTTCAACTCTTCGCCCATCCGGCCGACGGTCGCGTGCTGGGCTGGCGCGAGCAGGGGCGCCTTGCGCTGGATCGCCGCCACCTGATGGACGTGGTCTATGGCCTGCACATCGACCTGATGCTGGGCCCGGCGGTGACCTGGCTGTTCGGCCTGGTGTCGCTGCTCTGGTTGCTCGACCACGTGGCCGCCGCGCTGCTGTCCGTGCCGCGCATGGCCGCGTGGCGCGATGCGTTCCGCCTGTCCGGCCGCCCGGGCAGCGGCCGCCGGCGCCTGGACCGGCATCGCGCGCCGGGCATGTGGCTGCTGGTCCCCACGTTCGTGCTGTCGCTGACCGGCGTCACCCTGGCCTGGCCCGAGGCCAGCCGCGACGCGGTGCGCCTGGTCTCGCCCGTCTCCGAACGCCTGGACTTCTCCCTGCCCGAAGTCGCCGACGCCACGCGCACGATCGACGCCGACCGGGCCATCGCCCTGGTGCGGGAGCGGATGCCCGCGGCGCGCGTGGACAGCCTGCGCATCCTGCCGCGCGCGGGCGCCTATGCCGTCCACACCTTCGATCCCCGCGACGTCGACGACCAGGGCCGGCTGTGGACCTACGTGGCGATGGACGACGGCCGCCCGCTGGGCCAGCGCCACGACCGCGGCACCAGCGCCGGCGACCTGTTCTTCGTCTGGCAATACGCCCTGCACTCCGGCAAGGCCTTCGGCCTGCCTGGGCGGATCGCGGTGTTCGTCGCTGGGCTGGCCACCGCGCTGCTGTGCATCACCGGGGTTTTGCTGTGGTGGCGCAGGCGGCGGCCGGTGGACGCGGGCTGATCCGTCATCCCGAACCGATCCCAGAATGCGAGCCGGAGACGGCAGCACCTCGGCGTGGCCGGCGTATTCGCGTTGGCGTACTGTTGCAGGGCCCACCCGGGCTCATGTCAACAAGAGGGAATACCAGTGATCAGGAAGCTCCTGCGTACGACCACTTTCTTGTCCGTGCTCTTCGCGTCCAGCATTGCGATGTCCCAGTCGACGACGCCTTGCGACTTCTGCGAAGTGCAGTTGTACCGCTGCGTCAACAACGGCGTCTTCTCCTACGAGCAATGCATGAACATGTACCGGAACTGCAGGGAGGAGGCCTGCGAGCTTCCCTGACGATGGACCACCGCGGGCCGGCTCCAGACTGCCGGCCCGCTTCGTCCTCCTTCCGCCAAGTCCCGAGGCCCGCTCCGCGGCACCGGATCGACTTCGACGATTCGGGTCGGCCGTGAGGCGCAGTTCGAGGTGCGCCAGTCCGGTCGCCTGTCCAAGATCTGGACCCCGATGCGCGGCGCGCGCCGATGCCCCTCATGTTCGCGTCCACCGCCTCGGGCGCGGTCGTGCCGGTGCGACTGGACGCTGTGGATCGACGCTCCTCGTCGGCAGCACCTTGCAGATCGGCTCGACTCCGTAGGCGGCACGGTGTTCGTCGATGAACTCCGTCATGGCTTGAACCGGCGGTCGAGCTGCGCCTGGCAAAATACGCCGACGCCTTGCGCAGGATCTCGTTGGCCTGCCGCAACTCGCGGTTCTCGCGCTCCAGCTGTCGCAGCCGCTCAAGCTCATCGGTCATCGCACCCGGGCGCTTGCCCTGGTCACGCTCGGCCTGCCGCACCCAGCGCCTGAGCGTCTCGGCCGTGCAGCCCATCTTGCCGGCCACCGAGCCGATCGCGGCCCACTGCGAACCGTGTTCGTTCTAGTGCTCCAGCACCAGTCGCACGGCCCGCTCCTGTACCTCGGGGGAAAACTTCGGAGACTTCCTCATGGCTCTATCCTCTCAAGGGAAGGAGCCTCGGGGAAAGCCGGGGTGGTTCAGTCCGTTTCGACGGTCGCTACGCAGTACTGACCGCAGATCACGTGGCAGATCAACTCAAGGCTGTGGTCGCGTGGGGATGCTGGTCGATATTCGCGGCGGCTTGCGGCGCTGCGCGTTCGAACGCGCGCACCTGACATGGCTTCGCGTCAGAACAGCACCCTACGGCGGCGAGGGTCCAGATATTTCGGTGAATGTACGTTAGTTTGGGCACAAATCGGGCGACTTAACCCTGGATACCGGTGTTAGATGATATCGCATCAGTGAGACTCCGTCTTGCGTTCGAATGGCTGCATGAGTGGCTTCGACTGTTTCAAAGAGGCTTGGGGCTGTCTCAGAGGTCGTTTCCGACCGCCTTGCCCGCTCGATTAAGAGGCCGGGGGCGGTGCACAATTCGCTAGGGAAGGCGCCACGGAAGCCGTAGCGCTGCAGTTGAGCCACGGACCAGACGCGCACTTGCGGAAAACGAATCGCGAGCGATCCGGTTCGAGCGTAGTCGGTCGTGGCGATCCATGTTGCGCCCGTTTCCTCGAGCAGTTCAGTGATGGCATCTTGGGTCGCTGACCATCCGCGCGTTTGGTTTGGTGGATTGTCGGTCGTGCCGATCGGGGTGAACGGGTTGAAGGTGGTCGCGACTAAACCGACGCTCATCAACAATGCGATGGCGAGGGTGGCCTTGGTCCAAAGCCGCGGCGACTGCGCTTGAGCGAGGCCAAAGGCCGCAGGAATGGCGAAGAGCGCCTGCAGCGGCACGATCCAGTTGGCTTGAACTGGCGCATGTGTCGCGTGATAGGCGAAGTAGAGCAGGAGCGGAACAGAGCTCCAGACCAGCAGCGCGCTGTCTTTTGGCGGGGCCTTGAGAGCTCGGAAGGCGAACCAGGAGACCAATGGTGTCGGCGCCAGGAGCAGGAGCGCGGCATATTCCCCGAGATATCGGGTCGAGAAGCCGGAGGCGACGAGGCGCGCGCCTTGGCGTTCCAAGCCGAGCCAATCGTTTTGCAGGTTCCAGAAAAGATAGGGCAGAAGCGGCAGAATCGCCGCTACCACGGTCATATAGGGCAGACGTGTGAGCAGGTACGCGCGGCCTTTTAGCGTGGCAATCAGGTAGGCCAGCAATCCGAAGGCCAGAAAGGCATTGGTGAACTTCGACAGGCCGCCGAACCCGATGAGTAGACCTGTGCAGACCCACCATAGCATCGCGGAACGTGTGTCTGGGAGCGTGTTGGTCGCGCGGATCGCGGCCCAAAGTGCGGCGACCCAGAACAAGGTTGAGGGCGCGTCGGGGGTGGCGAAACTGCCCAGAGCGAAGACCAGCAGGCTAAGGTTGTAGAGCGTTGTCGCCAGCACTGGCAGACCCACAGCGCCACCGGACATGCGCCGCGCCATATCGCCCACGAGGTATCCCGAGGCGACGAAACCAATCGCCGGAAACAGGCGGATGCCGAGCGCGGTTTCACCGAAGAGGTTGGTTCCCATGCGGATCATGTAGGCGATCATGGGCGGATGATCGTAATAACCAAGCGCCAGATCGCGGGCCCACAGTGCGTAGTAGGCTTCATCATCAAATAGGGGTACCAATGCGGCGATGGCGAGGTGAACGGCAAGAAACGCAAGCGATATGGTGAAAACGGAAAGCCGCATCAGAGAGTCACCTTTGCCCCCTGCGCTCGTTAACGAGTGCGCCAAGTAAACAGTGAAGAAGCAACGAAGTTCCAAATTGCGCCAGCAATCGCGCCGACGATACTTGCCGGGGCCCAAAACGGCAGAGCCGCAAAGAAAAAATTGGCCACACCCACATTCATGACCGCACCGAGCGCACAGACTGCGTAGAAACTCAGCAACCCTCGCCAGATCGCGTGCCCGCGCAGAGCACGGTCCCGATAGGTGATCAAGTTATTCAACATGAAATTCGAATTGATGGCTGCGAACACCCCGAAGGCCTGCGCCAACGCAAATTGATCTGTTAGAAAGACCAGCGCAATCTTGACAGCAAGAAGCTGCACGAAGATGCCCGTAAAGCCGACGGCACAAAATAGTACGAACCGCGTCGACACCAGCCCGCCCGTCTTCCGGACCACCAGCAGCGACACGAATTCGAGGGCGACAGCGGAATCCATCTTGGATTCTCCGGCGTGACGCGATCGAAACGTGTAGGGGATTTCATGCGTCTTCCATCGCCCTGCAGACGCGGCCAGCATGTCGGCGAGGATCTTGAACCCTTCGCCTTGTAGGGATGTGACCACCTCATTGAAAGACAGGCGGCGCACCATGAAAAACCCGCTGACCGGATCGGAGGCCGTGATGTTCAGTAGACGTCGTGTCAGGGCTGTCGCACGATCGCTGCCCCATCGCCGGATACGAGACAGACCATGCCCACTCGACCCGCCGTCAATGTTGCGACTGCCGATCACGATGTCCAATTCGTCATCACCCTGCAACGCATCAAGCATTGGTGCGAGCCGGGTTTCGTCATGCTGCAAATCCGCATCGATTACGGCGCAAAACGGGGACGTGGAGGACAGAATGCCTTCGATACAGGCCCCGGCGAGGCCCCGCCGCCCGATCCTTGGGATTACACGGACATTGTCGAATTCCAGAGCCAGGGAACGCACTTCCTCAGCCGTGCCATCGGGGCTGTCATCATCCACATAGACCGCCTCCCAGGATCGCCCCTCGAGCGCGGCGCGCAACAGATCGAACAGCGGCCGCACATTGTCCTTTTCGTTGAACGTAGGGATGACCACGCTCAGGTCATACATGCGTCGGCCCTGCTTTCGGCCGATGGCCCCGGATCCTCTTCACGTACCGAACGGCCCATGTCTGCAGGCGACTTGGTTTCTGAAGGAAACCATCGCCACATAGGTTGAGCCGCTGTGAAAGCTTGTAGAAAAGGAATCCGACCAGGTCGCCGATGACCATGCCGGTCAGGGTGTCCGCCGGATAATGGACCCCTACGTAGATTCGGCTAAAGCCCACGATCGAGGCCCAGACCATCAGAAGCAGTATCAGGTACTTGTAGGTTTTTCTGAGGAGTAGCCCGATAAAAAACGCCAATGCCATCGAGTTCGCTGCATGCGCCGAAAAATAGCCATAGCGCCCGCAACGCGGTGCGATATAGCGGATGATCTCCTTCAGATGTTCTTCCCGGCAGGGCCTGGGGCGTTCAAAACCGTGTTTGAATAGATTGGCCAACTGATCTGCTATGGTGATCATCACCACGATCAGGGCGATGATAATCAGCAGGTTCTTGAGTCCATAATGGCGATACACCAGATACATTAAGGCTACAAAAACAGGAACCGAGGAAAGTTTGCTGGTGACAAACAGCCACAAGCCATCCCAGCGTTCCGAGCCCAGCGAATTCAGAAACACAAACAGTTGCTCGTCCAGCAGCTGCACCCCACCGAAAAAGCTGCTGACCGAAACCTGCGACGGGTACACCTGCACCGCTTCTCCCAGAAGCAGCGCGTTGGTCGCGATCCACAATCCGAACAGGGCGCCGCCGGCGGCCGCCGCAACGCCGATGGCGGCGGCCCAGCGCGAAGGCTTGCTCGAGAAGGAGGTGGCGCCTTCGATCGGCGGTCGCAGCGGGCCCGAAGTGCTCCACTTCCAGCGGCCGCCCGCACGCGGGTCGCGGTGGTACCCGATCACCCGGGTCTCCGTGCCGACCCGGGCCACAGCCACTTCATGTGGCTGATGCGTTCACCCAGGGACGATGATCGGCACTTCAATGCGGTCGTGACGCGGGCGCGTGCCCGGGACGTCCCGAGCTGAATGATGCCGGCGTGCGGACGCATGCGATGCCTCGTGCCTTGAGGAGGCGCAACTGTCAGGCGATGCGTCTTACCGGATACTTACCGGACAGGAAGTTCCCGCGGCCAGGTATGCAAGGGACCCGTGGCAGCCGGAATCGCCGTCGGTGTCGTCGATTGCGTCGACGCGGCATGGGCCACGATCCGGCGAGCGCCCATGGTCGGGACCGCGGCGCATCTGGTCGATGCGGTGATTCCGCTAGTGCCGTTCCGACAGCGGGTATTGGCGCTGCCGAAGCGGCTACGACCGGCGTTGCGCGCCGACCCCGCCCTGGCCACCTGCGTGCTGCGGATCTTCTTAGGCGTCATCGAGCGCGCCTTGCGCGTCGCCTGTCGCGATGCGCCGGCGGGTAGCCGTCTTGGCGCGCTGAGCTTCGTCCAGCGCTTCGGTTCGGCGCTCAATGAGCACTGGCACTACCGCTGCCGCGTAAGCGATGGACTGTCCGCCGAAGCCGGGGTGGGGCTCAAGTTCCTGCCCGTCACGGCCGATGGCGCCATGGCGGGCAGGGTGCAGGCCGAAGTGCGGCCTCGGGTTGTACTTGCACGCAGGCTGTCCTTGCCAGCGCGTTCAATGTCATTGGTGCCTCTCCGGTGAGAAGAGATCCAATTCGGGTTCGAAGATGTCGCTACGCATGCCGAATGCGCCCATGACACTGTGAAACACATTGGCGTGGGAAAACGTGCCTTCGACAGTCAATGTCGTATTCGCGTTTGAATGGGCTGCGCTGGAATCCCATACGATCAACGGGATTTCCTTCTGGACGTCAGGTGCAATCGACCAGGGCGTCCCGTGCAGATAAAGGTTGTATTCCCCCAATGATTCGCCATGGTCAGAAACGTAGATCAGCGAGGTCGAATATCCTTGTAAACCCTTCAGCACGTCAATGGCCTGCCCCACGACGAAATCCGTGTAGACAATGGTATTGTCGTAAGCATTGATCAGTTCGTCTCTTGAGCACTGGTGCAACTGGACCGATGCACACACAGGTGTAAATACGTTGAAACGTGACGGATAGCGCACGTTGTATGCTGGCCCGTGGCTCCCCTCGAGATGGAATACCACCAGGATACGTTGCTGGTTTGATGCAGCAATACGCGCTTCAATGCCACGCAACAAACCTTCGTCATAGTCACACGCCTCTCCCGTGCAACCGGCCTTCACATCGCCAAGACGCTCGAAGTGCCGTATGTTCATTGCAGGCTCGCCGGAGTTATTCGTGCGCCATATGACTTCGACGCCATGACGCTGGAGATAACTGGTCAATGGCTCCCACATCGCGCGTGCCCCGGGCTCCTGGTAGGCCAGGATGCATTCAAGTGAGGCAGTCGTGTACGTGGCGCATGACTGGGCCTTCTTGAAGACTGTGGCACCAGCTTTGGCGACTGCCGGATTGGTCTGCCTTCCATACCCATACAAGGAGAAATTCTGCGCACGGGCAGACTCCCCGATCATCAGGAAGACGACTTTCTTTTCATTCGACACAAAATGGGCGGCAGGTAACAGCTTGCGTTCGTACGGGGCCGCGTTGCCAGCCAGATAGCGCCCACCGTTGACCACATACGACCAGGGCAGGACCATGCCGCCAAGATGCTTGGCATATTTATCGATCCACAACCAGCTTTGGGATGCGCCATACGCCCAGCAAAGCGTGAAGACACTTACCGCGATGGGCATTACCAGGCGCTTGCAAAAAGGCGTGTGCGTCACCTTGACTTGCAAGAGAACCCAGCATGGCACGATGCCCAGGCAAAAGGCGTACACAAGCATCCACGGATGAAACAGGCCGGCCGCTTCCGCCATATCGGTATTGAAGGCGTTGCCCATCATGGTCTTGTCTAGCACAACGCCATACGTGACCACGAAATAGAGTGCGATGGCATTGGCTATCGCCATCACCATGCACAAAGGCTTGACCAGTCGCGGCACAATCAAGGCAATGATGCCAGTAAACAATGCGGTCATTGCCACGACCAGGATGAACAACGTGAGCAATGTCACGCCCGCACGCAATGATGCGACATCCAGATGATCAATGCCAAACAGATAGAGCGGCACGTGGTATGCCACAGCATTGAATAGTGCCCAGGCCAAAATGAACATTGGCGTCCGGAAACGCCAGCGCACCCTGGGAATGAAAGCACCGGACAACAGCCTGAGCGCTAGGGCGTGCATGTGAATCCTCCCATGCGATCCTCCTAGATTATTTTTGTGAAGGATCACCGGCATCCACCAGACTGGCGCCAATGCCAGCCAGCTTACGACCTGTACTTTCCTGTAAACAGCGCAGCAGAAAAAATACCGATCAATGCGCCTGCAATCACGGCAGATCCGGTATGTGCATCGAGCTCGACACGCGCGAACATTGTCAGCAATAGCACCGGCACCAGGTAAAACAGGTGCCACCATCCGTAACGACGCCCCACGAAATACACTGCTGAAGATGCCAGTGAGGCATGCCCGGAGGGCATGTTGTGCCGCCCGCCATAGGGGCGCTCACCCAAGCGCACACCCAGGATAACGACTGGATCCAATGCCCGCTTTAAGCCATGCGTCATGATGATACCGGCAACACCGATATAGAGATTCTGCACCATCCCTATCGGGTCGCGTTTGACAATGGGCAATGCCACCTGTGCAATCGTATTGATAAACCGCCCGTACTGCTCCGTGCCAGTGACCAGTGCGTGCTCACTACGCGGCGTATCGCGGTAACTCAGCAAATCGGATGGATAAAAAACAGACAAGGCAGTACCGATAAGGCACATCACCATCAACAGTCGTGGCCGTTGTACTTGCACGTAGGCCATCTTTGCCAGCTCCAGCAACCGCATTGGTGCCGCCCTGGCGAGAAGCGATTCCAAGTCGAAGCCGCTGATCCGGGTCAGTGCCCGCTGGAACGGATGGGCGCCGACGCGTTTGCCCAGGGATTCGCTGGCGCGGGTGCCGCGTCGCATCACCTCCACATCGGCGCCCTCGCGCCGCGCCGGCATCACCCGCGGCATCAGCTCGTGCGGGTCTTGGAGGTCCGCATCCAGGATGACGACAGCATCCCTGGTGCCAGGTCCAGCCCGGCCGTCGTCATGGCGGCTTCCTTGTCGAAATTGCGGCTCAGGTGCACCAGCCGAATCGGCGGTCACGGCTTGCCGCGCCATGCATTCGGCGCCACCGTCGCGGCTTCCGTCCTAGACAAACAGGAACGCGCAAGGGACGGCGAACTGCTCGCCGATCCGCTGCTGGCGCTCCAGACGATGCGGGCGCACCGAGGCCTCGTCGTCGTACGGAACGGTGATCGAAACTTCAATTCGTTCACGACGCGGGCGTGTGATTGGGGCTGCCCGATCGGAATGATCCCGCCGTGCGGACGCATGCGATGCCTCGTGCTATAAGGAGGCGCTACTGTCGGGCGATGCGTCTTTCCGGCTGCTTACGACCAGGAAGTTCCCGCGGACCAGGCATGGGTTCGGCCAGGTAAGTGTCCAGTAAGGAAGGCGCTCGACAATGCCGCTCATTCGCGGCTCGTCGAACGCATGCAGGAGTAGAGCTTTCAGTGCGAGCGCGTTGCCTCCATCACTCACCAGAGAACAAAACGACGCGATGAGCCGCATTCTCCTGATCGAGGATCACGAGCGGCTTGCGCGACTGGTCTGCAAGGGGCTCGTGGCCGCCGGAATCGCCGTCGATGTCGTCGATCGCGTCGACGCGGCATGGGCCACGATCCGCCAAACGCCCTACCAGGCGCTGGTGATCGATCGCGGATTGCCGGATGGCGATGGGCTCGCCCTGCTGCGGCGCATGCGCGGCGCCGGAATGGGCATGCCCTGCCTGGTGCTGACGGCGCGGGATGCGTTGCGCGACCGCGTGGAAGGTCTGGATGCCGGCGCCGACGACTACCTTCCAAAACCATTCGCCATGGATGAGATGGTGGCGCGCGTGCGGGCACTGCTGCGCCGCCCGGTGGAGGTTCGCCCGCTCGATCCCAGCCATGGCGATCTGACGCTGCGGCCTGCCGCCGGCATCATGTGTTGCGGCGACGAGAGCGCGAGGCTGGCCCCGGCGGAAATGCAGATCATGCTGTTGCTGCTTCGCAAGCACGAGGAAGTCGTGCGCCGCGGGGCGCTGGAGTCGGTCGGCTGGGGATTTGGCGAGGCCGTCACCCCGGGCGCGCTGGACGTCGCCCTGCATCGCATCCGCCGCAAGCTGCTCGCCATCGGTTCGCGCCAACGGATCATCAATGTCAGAGGTCTCGGCTATGCCCTTCGTGAAGCCGAATAGCCTCAGCCTGCGGGTCCTGCTCGCGTACGTGGTCGGGGTGATCCTGAGCGTCCTGCTCATGGTCCTGGCGACCTTCGTGCTGACGACTTACCGCAGCGACCTGTGGCTGAAGGCGGACATGGCCGAGTACACGCGGGACCTGGTCGGGGCGGTCCGGTTCGACGCCAGGGGTGTCCCGAACGGCCTCGCTGCCAGCGAGGATGACGATAGGTGGATCTATGAGAGTCTCAAGGAGGAAACTGCCTACCGCGTGCTCGACGACTCCGGGCGTCCGGTGCTCGTTTCCGCTGCCGGAGAAGGATTCTGGTCCCCCGCCGAATCGCGGGGACTCGTGCCTGGAGGCTTCAACTTCGAACGCGGTGGCATCCGGATGCACAGCGTCATCGAGCCCTTCGAGCATGGCGGAAGGACCTGGTACTTACAGTTCGCCGTCAGCACGAGGATGCTGGGCTTCATCTATCAGGAATTCACCTTGCCGTTCATGGGTGCGGGCGTCGTCATATTCAGTGTGCTGCTGCTCATCGTCTTCGGCATCTGCGCCTATGTCACGCTCGAATACACGCTCCGGCCCTTGCGCAAGCTGTCGGAGGCCGCAACCTCGATCTCGCCGCGCGCACTCCACGCGCGATTGCGCACCGAGGCGGTGCCGTCCGAGATCGCGCCCCTGGTGCACAGCTTCAACCGCGCACTCGACAGACTGGAACACGGATACCGCGTCCAGCAGGAGTTCCTTGCGACGGCTGCGCACGAGTTGAAGACGCCGCTGGCATTGATCCGCGCGCAGGTCGAGTCGAGAGGGGAGGGCGAGGATCGCGATTCTCTGCTCGGTGACGTCGAGCACATGACGCGCCAGGTGCAGCAACTTTTGCTGCTGGCGGAAGCCAGCGAGGTGCAGAACTACCGCTTCGCCATCATCGATGTGCAGGAGGTTGCGCAGGACGTCGTTGCCTACCTGCAGCGCATGGCCGAGGCGGCACACGTGCATGTGAGATTTTCCGGAAGCGCGTCCGTTGCGCGATGGCAAGCCGATCGCGGTGCGCTGTTCACGCTGCTGAAAAACCTGCTGGAAAACGCCATCCAGCACGCACCGCGCGGCACCGAGGTGCGGGTGGAGGTGGGCGCTGCGACGGTGACGGTGCGCGATTCGGGCCCCGGCGTGGATCCGCAACAACTGTCGCAAATGTTCTCCCGCTTCTGGCGTGGCGCCCATCGGCGCGACCAGGGCGCCGGCCTCGGCCTGACCATCTGCCGGGAAATCGCGCTGGCGCATGGATGGGTGCTGTCCGCGCACAAGGCGGACCCGGGATTGCTGCTCCGGTTGTCCGTGGAAATGGGGTCTTCAGGCCTAGCGAAGTAGCATCCGAAGAACCTTGGCACCATGGGGACATCCACTAGCCCGGAACATTCACGACTCCAGGCAAACAAAGGCCTCTCTCGTGGTAGAGATGTTGTGCGACCAACGGCCCGGCGATCAGGTCGACCATCGCTTCCACGCGCCGCGGCGTCGCCAGCGACCAGTGCAGCCGCCACAGGTCGGGCGGGATGCGGTCGACAAGGCCGGGCCGCACGGCATTGAGGAACTCTTCCCTGAAACCGGCTTCGCTGACCGCCTTGCGGATCTCCCCGCGCATCTGGTCGGCGGGCAGTGCCCAGGTCTTCTCGATGTCGGCGTACTTGGGGCCCAGCGCATCCTCTGTACGGGACATCGCCGTTCTGGATGATCTGCGCGACCACGCGCGCGGGATCCATGATCGCCAGGCGCGCGCCGACGGGAGGGCCGAAGTCGTGCAGGTACAGCACGAAGCGGTCGATGCCGAGCGCCTGCACGAATGCATCCAGGAACGCGGCATAGCCGTCGAAGCCGTACTCGAAGTCGTCGGGCGTGGCGCTGTAGCCCGCGCCGGGAAAATCCGGGGCGACCAGCCGCCAGCGGTCGGCGAGCCGCGGCATCAGGTTGCGGAACTCGAACGAGTAGCAGGGATAGCCGTGCGGCAGCAGCACCACCGTCGTCGGGACCTGCCTCGGGTAGAAGGTATCGATGCCCGACACGTCGACGCGGCGGTGCCTCACCCGCGATACGGGATCGTTGCGCGGAACATCGCTCGTCGATCCGGCGAAGTCCATCTTGGTCCTCCTTCGATCGAATCGTGGCAGGATCGGCCGCGTGCCCGTGCACCGCCGCCGGCGCTGGGGCCGATGCACAGGCTGGCATGACGCCCCTTAGCTCCGGGTGATCCGGACAGGTCCGCGGAACGCCGCCCGGGCAAGACCGGCGGCCGCACCGGACACGTGGCGACCGAAAACCCCGGATGCGCTTCGTTTCCCCGAGCTACGCCGGCTCAGCTGCGGCCCCGCGCAGCGGTTGCACGGCCTTCCGCTCCCGCCGGTATTGCCCCGGCGGCACGCCGAACGTGCGCCTGAAGGCGCGGCTGAACGCCGCCTCCGACTCGTAGCCGACGTCCTGGGCGACCCTCAGTACTTTCTTTCCAGTTCGTGGCCAGCAAGCGGCGCGCACCGAGTTGGAGGCGCCAACGCGCCAGGTACGCGAGCGGCGCTTCGCCCATGAGCTCGGCGAACCGGTCGGCCAGCACCGTACGCGAGGTACCGCTCGCCCGTGCCAGGTCGGGCAAGGTCCATGCGCGCGCGGGCTCGCGGTGCAGGAGCGCCAGCGCCCGCCCGACCTTGGGATCGCGCGCACCGGCCAGCCAACCGGTGCGCGCGGGCGGCAGCGCGTCCATGTATTGGCAAAGCGTCTCCACGAACAGCGCTTCGGCCAGCTTGGCGAGCACCGCCAAACGACCGGCCTGCCGCAGCTCCGGCTCACCCACGCAGTGGCGGATCGCGCTCTCGACCCATGCGCCCGCGGGACTGTTGCGCACGTTCGCCTTGAGGATCGCGGGCAGGCCGCTCAGGAACAGGCTTTCCGCGTGGCGCTCGCAGCCCAGATAACCGCAGATGATCCGGGTCACCGGTCCGTCGCCGCCCCACTTCTCGGCGGCCAGTTCGCCGTTCGCGAGCTTCGGCAACAGGCGCGCCCCGGGGAAAAGTCTGGAGGTGCGTCCCCGCCACATTTCGTGCGCGTCGCCATGCGGAAACACCACGATGTCCCCGGCTGCGAGGCTGACCTCGCCGTGTCCGGCCGCGCGCGCGGTCGCGTGCCCCTCCGTCACCAGGTGGAACAGCACCAGCCGCTCGCTGTCCGGCGAAATCGCAGGGCGGACCTGGTCCTGCGCCGGCGTGGCGAATCGCCACGGCGCCGCGAACTCGCCGTTGAAGAAGAGCGCGCCGGTGATGCGTACCGCGCGCATGGCTTCCGACAACGCATCCATCCGGCAGCCTCCCTCCGGCAACCCGGCCTGCAAGGAATTCCGGACTTCCGATCAAGCCCAGCCCGATGCGCCCGGGCAGACTCCTTCCCGTCCCGGCGCATCGCGTCGACAGTATAGGAGGCCCCATGGAAGCCACGACATCGCAAACCTTGCACATCCTGCAGCGCTTCAACCGCGCATTCCTGCAGCACGACGCATCGCTGCTCGACGACCTGATCGCCGAGGACTGCGTCATGGAGAGCGTGGAGCCCGCGCCCGACGGCACGCGCCACGTGGGCCGCGCCGCGTGCCTCGCATTCTGGCGGAAACTCGCCGCCAGCCGCGACGGCGAGTTCGCCGAGGAAGCCATCGTCGCCGGCGGCGACCACGGCACCATCCGCTGGCGCTATCGCTTCGGCCCCGGGCTGTCGCAGTCGGTTCGCGGCGTGACCGTGATGCGGGTACGCGACGGCCTGATCACGGAGGCGCACGGATACGTCAAGAGCGGCGATGCGCCCGTCGCGGCGGCCGTGCGCAGCGCGACCGCTCCATCCGACGGGTGACCCGATCGCTACTCGCCTTGCGCCGAACGCGCAATCCGCCTTGCACGCGTCGGGCGCCGACTCCTCACCCGGCGCTGCGCCCTCCTCCCAACGAGCAGGGCAAGGGAGATCCGTAGAGCGGAGCTCGCTCCGCTGCCTTTGGGCTCAGGGATCCGCGCCCAGCCGCCGGCGATCGGCGAGCCGCGACATCAGGTCGCGCAACCCGATGCCGACCGGATCGCCTGACTGCACGTCAATCCGGAAGGCCCGCTTTGACGATGCGGTAGGTGACATGGGTGACGAGCGAGGTGGCGCGCGACGCGACCTGCTCCAGCTTCAGCGGCGGAACGCCGTCGAAGACGCGAGTGCCGGCGCCGAGCGTGAACGGGGCGATGTGCAGCCGCAGTTCGTCCAGCAGCCCCGCCGCCAGCGACTGGTTGACGGTCGAGGCGCCGCCGGCGACGGCGATATCGCCAGCGCCCGGCACCGCCCTCGCCCGCGCCACCGCGGCCTCGATCCCGTCGGTCACGAAATGGAAGGTCGTGCCGCCCGCCATCGCCACCGGCGCGCGCGGGTAGTGGGTAAGCACGAACACTGGGGCATGGTAGGGCGGCTCAGGGCCCCACCAGCCCTTCCAGTCGCCGCTCCACTCGCCGCGGATCGGTCCGAACATGTTGCGGCCCATGACGAACGCCTTGGCGTTCGTGATCGCCTTCAGTTCCGCCCGGTTCTCCTCCGGCGTATCGAACATCCAGGCGTGGAGCATCGACATGTCGCCGTCGCCGAACGGCTGCTCCTCGGTCTGGTTGTGGCCGGCCGAGTAGCCGTCCGCCGAGATCGAGATGTCGCACACCACCTTGCTCATGTCGGTTTCTCCTGGCTGGGGATCGCCCTTGCGGCGCCCTTTCCATCGGGACGAACGACGAGCGCCCGGATCGACAGGGCAGTGGCACCGCCCGCGTGCTGGCGGGGCCAATGAACGGACGCACGTGGTGGCTCCGTGCAATCCGCAATCGAGCCTGCGCAATCCCTGCCGCTGACATTGCAGATCGCGCTGCCGTTCGTCGTCGTCCGAAGTGCGGCAGCCGGTTCAGGGCGTTGCCGGTCAGGCAAGCGCCATTCGCCCCTGGTACCGTTCGGGCGCGCGGGGCAAAAACCGGCGCGACACCGGCTTCACCCCACCCGGACTGTCGAATCGCAGCCGCCCCGCTCGTCGCCCAGACACACCCCGCCCGACCACTTCCCTGGGAGAACGACATGACCAGCAAGAACACGATCTGCCTCTGGTACGACGGCACCGCCCTCGACGCCGCGACGTTCTATGCCGAAACCTTCCCGGACAGCGCCGTGACGGCCGTCCATCACGCGCCCGGCGACTATCCGGAAGGCAAGCAGGGCGACGTGCTGACGGTCGAGTTCACCGTGCTCGGCATCCCCTGCCTCGGCCTGAACGGTGGCCCCGCGTTCAAGCACAGCGAGGCGTTCTCGTTCCAGGTGGCCACCGACGACCAGGCCGAGACCGACCGCCTGTGGAACGCGATCGTCGGCAACGGCGGCCAGGAAAGCGCCTGCGGCTGGTGCAAGGACAAGTGGGGCCTGTCCTGGCAGATCACGCCGCGGCCCTGACCGAGGCGATCACCGATCCCGACCGCGCGGCGGCCAAGCGTGCGTTCGACGCCATGATGGAGATGCGGAAGATCGACATCGCGGCGATCGAGGCCGCGCGACGGGGTTGAACCCGGCCCTGGAAAGACGGCGGGCCGCGCAAGGCGGCCCGCCGAACGCCTGCCTCGGACCCGGGTCAGTCCTCGACCGCGCACCCCACGGACACCCTGGCGTACGGGTACCCCGTGGCCGGATCGACCCACTCGGCCAGGACCGCGTACTCCTGCGAAGAACGACCCCAGCTCCGGTAGCACTTGGTCTCCGCCACGCGCAGCGCGTTGTCGATCGCCTCTTCGCTGGTATGCCCGTAGGCTTCCCCGATGACATCGAAATGGTGGACGGCGGCGAGCGCCGCGGCGCTGCAGGCGACCGTCACCAGGAATACAGAGGCGGAAAGACGCCACTTGTTCATCGCACACTCCATTGTCGTGGGTTGAAACCGCACCCTGCCAGCTTCCCGAGACCTTGGCGTTAAGAGCGGATAGCGCGTGGGTTACAGCGAGCACTGGTTCTCATTTCCGCGATGCGCCCGGGGATGGCCGCGGTTATGGCGCCATGTCGGAACCGAGACCGCCGCTTCGCCGGCCCCGGACTGCGCACCGGCTGCAAAACCCGGCGCCCTGATGCCCTTCGGGCAGGCCGGTCTCCCCGACTGCGGGCAAGTCGATCGGCCAGCGCCTGGAAACAAGCTCCGGAGCCGCAGGCTTGCTCGACCGCAGCGCGAAAGCCCCGTAGGCGACTTCTGCACTTGCCTTGGAAGCCGGCTGGCGGTGTCGATTCCGTGGCCCCTCGTCCGTCGCAGTCATGGACCGACCGCCGGCGCGGACCGTCGGCCCCGCCATGCGCGGAACAACGGTCGCGCCCTGAACAGGGAGAACGCACATGATGCTCAAGAACAGGACCGCCGCGATCTATGGCGCCGGCGGCTCGCTCGGCGGCGCCGTCGCCCGCGCCTTCGCGCGCGAGGGCGCCAGGCTGGTGCTGAGCGGCCGCAGGCTGGAATCGGTGGAGCGTGTGGCCGCCGAGGTCCGCGCCACGGGCGGCGAGGCGGAGGCCGCCCGGGTGGATGCGCTGGACCGGAACGCCGTCGACGCCTACGTCGACGACGTCGTCCGGCGCCATGGCGCGCTCGACATCTCGTTCAACGCCATCGGCCTCGAGGACACGCAGGACATCGCACTGGTCGACATGGACGTCGAGGATTTCGTGCGTCCGATCCGGATCGCGATGCAGTCGCACTTCATCACGGCGACCGCGGCCGGCCGCCTCATGAAGACGCAAGGCGGCGGGGCGATCCTGTCGCTGACGGCCACGCCCGGCGGCATCGGCTATGCCAACGTCGGCGGCTTCGGACCGGCGTGCTGCGCGATCGAGAGCTTCTCCCGCGACCTGGCCAGCGAACTGGGGCCATACGGCGTGCGCGTCGTGAACATCCGCTCCGCGGGCTCTCCGGACTCGCGCGTATTCCGCGAAGCCATCGAACAGGGCGGCGAGCGCGCCGTCGAGTTCATCGACAAGATGCGCGCAGACACCATGCTCAAGGCGCTGCCGTCGACGCAGGACATCGCCAACGCCGCCGTGTTCCTCGCCTCGGACATGGCCGCCAAGATCACCGGCGTCACCCTGGACGTGACCTGCGGCACCACCAGTGCGCTCAATTACAAGGTCACGCCGATCGCGTTCGCCCGAACGCCCGCGCATCCAAACGACGCCGCATCGACGGCATCCGGCGCGACCGCGGACCCGGCGGCCGCCGGCTGATCACGCGCAGAGGATCGTCCATGGATTCCCGCTTCGCGGGAACGACGTTGTTTGGGTGAACGCCATTCGTCCTTGGCACCTCCCGCCGACACCTCCGTTCGGCAGGAAATCACCGGGTCGTTTGCACGTCCGTCACGTCCGTGGATTCCGGCTTCGCAGGCACATTAGACTGCGATGCCGATTTCTTCGCTCGAGGTGCAGACCATGCAACCGCCTGGACGACAGCACGTGCCGGAAAGTGTGACGCAGAACGCGATCGCGCCTGTCGAGGGCGTCCCACTTCTGGACGAAGAGCAGGCACGCAGCGGGCTCATCGGGCGGAACCCGACAGCGCAGGCATGCGACCGGACGGAAACCGTCTGGGGGCTGATCGAACGGCAGGCGCAGGCGCATCCGCAACGGGCGGCGGTCGTCGACGGGCCAACGGAGATCGACTACGCGCGCCTGGCGGCGCGGGCGAACGCGATCGCCGGCGAGCTTCTGGCGCGCGGGGTGGAACCCGGGTCGCTGGTCGGGGTGTGCATGCGCCGCACGTGGGAGCTCGTGGCGACGCTCGTGGGAGTCCTGCGGGCGGGATGCGCGTACGTGCCGCTGGATCCGGAGTACCCACGGGAGCGGGTGCGCTACATGCTGGAGCACGCCCGGACGGCGGCCGCCATCGTGGACGGCGAGAAGCGGGCGGCGCTCTGCGACGGGGCACCCGAGCTCGTGCGGCTCGACGAGGTGAGGGAACGCCCCGCGGAAACGATGGCCGGGCCGTCGCCGAAGGACCTCGCCTATGTCATCTACACATCGGGCTCGACAGGGCGACCGAAGGGCGTCGCCGTCGAGCATCGAAACGTCGTGGCGATGACCCGATCGATGCGCGACCTGCTGGACGACGAGGAGCTCGCGGGCGTGCTGGCGGCGGCCTCGGTCTGTTTCGACACCTCCGTCATGGAAATCCTGGGGACGCTGTCGCTCGGCGGCACGGTGGTGCTGGCGGAGAACGCACTGGCGCTGCCGGAACTGCCGTCGGCGCACCGGGTGCGGACGACCATCATGGTGCCGTCGGCCATGCAGGGACTGCTCGCGGCCGGCGGGTTGCCGGCAGGCGTGCGCTGCGTCGTGCTCGGGGGCGACGTGCTGAAACGCCCGCTGGTGGAACAACTGCACGCGCTGGCGCAACGGCCGCGCGTGCTCAACGTGTACGGGCCGACCGAGGCCACGGTCTATTCCACCGCCACCGAGCTTCCGGCTGGCGTGCAGACGATCACGATCGGCAAGCCGGTGCCGCATTCCCGTGCGTACATCCTGGACGCCGCCATGCGGCCGGTTGCGGTGGGCGCCCCGGGGGAACTGCACCTCGCGGGAGACCAACTGGCACGGGGCTACCTCCACGACGACGCGCGCACCAGGGAGCAGTTTGTCGAGGTGGATCCGGACGGGCCGATCGACAGGCTGGTCCCGGACCGACGGCTGTACCGGACCGGGGACCGATGCCGGTGGACGGAAGACGGCGAAATCGAGTTCCTGGGACGGATCGACCAGCAGGTCAAGATCCGCGGCTTCCGGATCGAGCTGGAAGAGATCGAGTCGACGCTGGAATCGATGCAAGGCGTGGACGGCGCAGCGGCGGCGGTCGTCGACATCGGCGGCGGCAAGACCATGCTCGTCGGGTACGTGGCGAGCCGAGACGAGGCGGTGACGAACGAGGCGTCGCGCGCCTACGTGGCGGAGCGGCTGCCCAGGTACATGGTGCCCCAGGTCGTGATGCGGCTCGCCGACCTGCCCCGGCTGCCCAACGGCAAGCTCGACCGCAAGCGGCTCCCGAGTCCGGAATTGGGCCGCCATCGAGGGGCATCCGACATCGGTGCCTCCGGCGATGCCGGGGGCCCGCTGCACCGCTTGGCGTGCCTGCCGAAGGACGAGCGGCACGCGGCCCTGCTGTCGCTCGTCCGCGCCGAAGTCGCCCGCTTCCTTCGCCTTCGCGATCCCGGACAGGTTCCGCCGCACCAGGCGCTGGAAGCACTCGGCCTCGACTCGCTGGACTCGGTCGAGCTGAGCCATCGGCTGTCCACGGTGCTGGGCCGGAAGCTGCCCGCATCGACGCTCGTCGAGCACCCCACGCCCGCCGCCGTCGCCGATCACCTGCTCGACCTGCTGGGGAGCGGCGCCACGGATCGGCCGAGCGGCCATGCGAACGGCGCGGCCCCGGATACGCTGGGTCGTTTCCAGGCGCAACTCCAGTCCGGCCACCCGCCATTCCTGGCCGCCAAGGCGCCCGCCTGGTCCGCGACCGACAAGGGCACGCTCATCCGGGAGCTCAAGAGCCTGCTCAGGCGTTCGGGACGGGAGCCTTACAGCAAGCTGGTCCGCACCGGGAGCGGCCACAAGGGCACTGTCGCCGACGTGCACACCGGCGAAGAGCACGAGGCCATCATCTGGAGCACCAACCTGTACCTCGGCCTGAACCGCGACCAGGACGTCATCCAGGAAGCCAGGTCCGCCCTGGAACGCTTCGGCACCGGCATGGGAACCTCCCCGACCGCATCCGGCATGACCGATCTCCACCTGGCGTTCGAAAAGGAGTTCGCGGCGCTGGTGGGCAAGCCGGCCGGATGCCTGTTTTCCACGGGGTTCACCGCGAACCTCGGGGTGATCGCGGGCATGCTGGGCGACAAGGACGTGGTCGTGATGGACCAGCTCTGCCACGCGTCCATCGTCGACGGCGCCCGCTTGAGCGGCGCCAGGATCCGGACGTTCCAACACAACGATGCGTCCGACCTGCAATCGGTCCTCGAGACGGAAGCGTCGCCCTACCGCACGACCCTCGTGGTGCTCGAGGGCGTCTACAGCATGGGAGAGGGGACCGCGCCGGTGCGCGACATCGTGCGCACGGCGAAACGGTACGGCGCGCTCGTGCTCGTGGACGAGGCGCACTCGTTCGGCTTCTACGGTCCCCGCGGCGCCGGCATCTGCGCGGCCCAGGGCATCACCGACCAGGTCGACTTCATCATGACCACGCTCAGCAAGGCCCTCGGCAGCCTTGGCGGCGTGATCGCCGCCAGCGAGGCGCACATCGCCCTGCTCAAGACATCCGCCAGGGCCTATGTCTTCCAGGCGACCACCACCCCTGCCGACATCGCCGCTGCGCTCGCCGCCTTGCGGCGGCTGCGCGCCGACGACGCGCTGCGGGAACGGCTCTGGGACACCACCCGCTACATGCGGGAGCGCTTCTCCGAAGCCGGCTACGACCTGGGCACGGGCGACGGCCCCATCGTCACCCCGCATTTCGCCGACAGCGACACGCTCTACGCGATCGCGCGCGGCCTGCACGCGCGGGGCATCCACACGACAGCCGTCACCTATCCGATCGTGGAGCGCGGGCGCGGCCGCCTGCGATTCATCTGCTCGGCGGCGCACACGCGCGATGACGTCGACCGTACCCTCGAGGCCCTGATCGACGCGGAGCGCGAAGCCGAGGGGACGCGACGGGCCCCGGAAGACCGGGTGTCAGGCGACCGCGGACGGGAAGCGGAAACATCGGTCGAAAACGGCGGTGCTGATGTGCCGGGGCGGCAAACCGGGGAGCGTGCGAGTGGCGCAGACGCCGGACGATCCGGCGTGGCGGCCTGGGCCGCCGCCTTTTGCGCCGACCTGAAGGCGGCGCTGGCCGAGGCGCCCGGTCCGACGCCGACGCTCGCGGTGTCGATCGGGATTCCTGGCGACGGTGAACGGATCGCGATCCTGATCGACGAGGGAGATGTCGCGTTGGGCGCCCAGGAGATGGTGCACGCGCCCTTCTGTTCGCTTCTTCTCACCGACGGGCGGGCGATCTCCGCCCTGTGCTCATCCGACGTGCAGCGTTTGCTCGACAGCATCATCCAGGGCACGTGCGCATTGAGCGGCCAGGTCGAGCCGTTCGTCTGGCTGCTTGGGCGGATGGCCGATCGGCAACGCTCGGTCGCGGAGCTTCAATAGGCAAGGAAGTCGCCAGAGCCGATTCGCCCTGGCCGTCGGAAATTGCCCCTGGCGAGAATGGCGCCCATGGACGTTGGTGATCACCGACTTGACGTCCATGGGTTCCCGCCTTCGCGGGAACGACGATGCTTGGTGAGCGCGATTCGTCCCTGGCACCTGATTCGGTCGCCCCGCATGTCGAAACCCTGCCCCGCCATCCGTCGTGGAGATAGTCCACGAGGAGGTTCGGCATGTCCCTGGTTCAACACCTGGCCTGCGCCTGCGGCGAGGTCGAACTGACCGCAGAGAAGGCGCCGATCGCCAGCGTCGAATGCTATTGCGACAGCTGCCGGGCGGCGGGCCTGCGGCTGCAGCGCCTGCCCGGCGCCCCGCCGGTGCTGGGCGGGCACGGCGGAACGCGGTACGTGCTCCATCGCAAGGACCGCATCCGGTTCGCCGGGGGCCGCGAACGCATGAAGGCGTTCCGCCTGTCGCCCGACGCGGGCAGCCGACGCATCGTGGCCGGTTGTTGCCACACACCGCTGTTCCTCGAGTTCAAGGGCGGGCACTGGCTGAGCCTGTATGGCGGCCTGTGGCCGGCCGGCACCCTGCCCCCGCTGCAGATGCGCACCATGACCGGCGACCTGGCGGACCCGTCGGCGCTGCCCGACGACGTGCCCAATCTCAGGCGCCAGTCCGGGCCGTTCTTCCTGGCCCTGTTGAAGGCGTGGATCGCGATGGGATTCCGCAGCCCGCGGATCCCGGTGGAAGGAGACATCGATGCCTGAGGCCGCCGCGAAGATCGAGATCGAGATCGAGAGCATCATCTCGCCGGGACACGTCCAGCGGGTCGATCGCGCCAAGTACCTGGCCATGCGCAAGGCGTTGCTCGGCGTGCTGCCGAAGGCGCCGCCTGGACTCACCGTCGCCCAGGCCAAGGCGACGCTGCTGCCCGCCCTGCCCGACGCGCTGTTCCCCGGCGGCGCCAAGGCCGGGTGGTGGCTGAAGGCGGTCCAGTTGGACCTGGAGGCCAAGGGCGTGATCGCACGCGGCCCGGCCCGGCCCGTCCGGCTGTTCAGGCAGGAAGGGGCGGGGAGCGCCTGATCCCTTCCCGCTCGCTTGGCGCCGCCGCTTCCTGGCTGCCGCTGGAACCCTCACCCCCACCCATCGTAGAGCCGAGCTTGCTCGGCTGCGTGGACTCCGGAGCCGGAAGCAGCGGAGCAAGCACCGCCCCACGGGGTCGGCCAAAAACGAACTTCCGCGCGGCCGCCCGCCGAACAGGCAGGCGGACGCATCGATCCGCACCCCAGGAGCCTGCCATGACCCCCACCATCACCGCATTCGAACGTTCCCCCGATCGCGGCCGGGGACTGGCGCGCGACATGCGCGTGCGCTGGGCGCTCGAGGAAGTGGGCCAGCCCTACGACGTGCGCCTGGTGTCGTTCGGCGAGATGACGCAACCCGCGCACCTGGCGCTGCATCCCTTCGGGCAGATCCCCACCTTCGAAGCCGGCGATCTCGTCCTGTTCGAGTCGGGGGCGATCGTGCTGCACCTCGCCGAGCGCCACGACGGCCTGCTGCCGAAGGACGGCAACGCCCGCGCGCGCGCCATCGCATGGATGTTCGCCGCGCTCAACACGGTGGAGCCGCCGATCGTCGAACGCGAACAAGCCCCGTACGTGGAAGGCGACAGGCCCTGGCACAAGGAGCGCCAGCCCCTGCTCGAAGGTCGGATTCGCGAGCGACTGGGCCAGCTCGCCAGTCGCCTCGGCGATGCCGACTGGCTCGACGGCGCGTTCAGCGCCGGCGACCTGATGATGGTGATGGTGCTCCGCCGGACCGACGGCATGGCCCTGTTGGAAGACTTCCCCACCCTCGCCGCCTACGTCGCCCGCGGCGAGGCGCGGCCCGCCTACCGGCGTGCGTTCGCCGCGCAACACGAGGTGTTCGCCGCCAGTGCGCCGGCCGGAAATCGTCCCTGACACGAACGGCGCTTACCCGGCAGGAAATGTCCTGCCTTTGCTCGCATCGCGCGGGCGCGCGGGCGCGCGGGCGCCACGATGCCGGGGCCGGACGTCGCGGGATAGCGGAGCAAGCTCCGCTCTACGGGGGCGATCGGTGCGGCCGACTGGCCCCGTAGAGCCGAGCTTGCTCGGCTGCGCGGGCTCCGGAGCCGGGAGCAGCGGAGCAAGCTCCGCTCTACGGGGCGGTCGGTGCGGCCGGCCTACACGGCCTTGGCTTCCGCCCGCTGCCTTCGGCTGGACCTGCGCTCTGACCGGTTTCCCGCGCTTGCCCGGCTGCTGGACGAAGCCGAGCGGTTGCGCACCGACGCCGCCGTGCCTGCGCTCGATCAAGCCCGCTTCAGCCCGCCAGCAGGCGCGCCATGTCCGCATCCTTCTGCCGCCACAACCCGTTCATCCATTGCTGGAACCGGACCCGGAAGGCGCGGTCGTTCTGGTAATCGCCCTGCAGCAGCTCATCGGGGATCGGGCGCTGGCGCACGTGCACCCGAACCTCGGGGACGCGGTCCGCCAGCAGGTCCACCAGCGACGGCCGCCCGCCGGGGTAGGCGATGGTGACGTCCAGGACCGCGTGCAGGCCCTCGCCCATCGCATCCAGCACGAACGCCACGCCGCCCGACTTGGGCTTGAGCAGGTGCCGGTACGGCGCGCCCTGCCTCGCGTGCTTGGCCGGCGTGAACCGCGTGCCCTCGACGAAGTTCATGATCGCCACCGGGATCTCGCGGAACTTCCCGCAGGCGCGGCGGGTGGCTTCGATGTCGCGTCCGGCCAGCTCGGGACGGCGCGCGATCTGCTTGGGCGTGTGGCGGCCCATGAACGGGAAATCCAGCGCCCACCAGGCCAGCCCCAGCAGCGGCACCCAGAACAGTTGCCGCTTCAGGAAGAAGCGCAGCAGTGGGATGCGCCGGTTGAAGACCTTCTGCAACACCACGATGTCCACCCAGCTCTGGTGATTGGCCAGCACGAGGTAGTGGCCATCCTTCTGCAGCGCCGCCTCCTGTTGCACATGGACGCGCGTGCGGGAGAAGCGCTCCAGCATCCAGCCATTCACCCCGATCCAGCTTTCCGCCAACCCGGTGAGCACGGGATTGCTGGCCTTGCGCAGCCGATCGAACGGCAGCAACGCCTTCACCAGCGCCACCGCCAGCAGCGGCACCACGTGCAACACGGTGTTGGTCGCGAGCAGCAGGCAGATCAGCGTCACGCGCAATGGGAGCATGGGATTCGAAAGCCTCGACGGGACGCCCATTGTCCCGGATATCCGGCGGTTTCGTTCCTCCGATCGATCCCAACCGCGATTCGTGGACAATGACCGGGCGGACGCCGGTTGCCGCGCCTGACGGAAACCAACGACGACCCCATGCGAACCTTCGTACTGAAAGCGCGGGCGGCCCCGACGGACGGCCGGAAGTTGCTGGCGTCCGTGGGCGAAGACGCCCATCCGGAGATCCTGGCCCATGCCTTGATGAACGCGATCTTCGTGGCCCAGTCGCATCGCCCCGACGTGACCGTCTACCTGGTCCTGGAAAGCACCCCGGACTTCTCGCGCACGATCCGGTTCGACGCCAACACCATGCAGGACATCGGCGGCTTCGACGAGCAGGCGCTGCTGGGCAAGATCGCCAAGGCGCTGGACGCGTCCCGGGGGATGGGCAAGGACGAGACGCGACCGGTGGAGCCCGGCGTCACGGTACGCACCGTGAGCTTCGAGCGGCTGGTGCAGCAGCTCGCCGAAGACCATCAGCTGTTCGTCATGGACCGGAAAGGTGCACCGATCCGCGGGCAGGCGTTCCAGGGCAATCCCTGCTTCCTGCTGACCGACCACATCCCGATGCCGAAGAAGACCTTCCACAGCCTCGACCGCCTGGGCGCGACCCGGATCACGTTGGGCCCCACGATGCTGTTCGCCTCGCAGTGCGTCGTGCTGATCCACCACGAGCTGGATCAGCGGGTGTAAGCGCATCAGCAGCGTGAAAGGCGCCGGGGACAACATGCCCCGGCCCGGCAGGCCGACGGACCCTCAGCACCGGGTTGGAAGCTGCCCCCCGGTGCTCGTCCCGATACCGCCATCGAGCAGCGACCCAGAGCCTCACCTCCGCCCTGCCGCACAGATCGTCATGTTCGGAATGCGGACACCGCCATCGCCGAGCACGTACGGCCGAAGCCTTTCCGCCAGTCTCTGCCGATACTCCGCCCGCTGCCCGGGCGACTTGCCGGCGAACAAGGCGACGAGTTCCGGCGACACATCCAGGATGTACTGCGTGCACGCCTCGGTGGATACCCACTCCAGGGCCAGCCCGATCTCCTCGACGCGCACGTCCGCAAACCCGGCGTGAATCATCGCCTGCTCCAGCGTGTCCTCCGCCGACCCAGGCAGCGAAGGCGCTTGTGGTCGTGGCGCCGGCGGATCGAACATCTCCCGGGCGACAGCCGCCGCAAGGCTCGCCAGCGGGCGACTGTCGGCCCCTGCGCTCCACACAGCCGCGGCGAACGCGCCATCGGGGGCCAGCGTGCGGCGGATCGTCGCCAGGGCGTTCGACGGATTGGGCAGGGACGTCACGCCCCATCGGCAGAGAACCGCATCGAAGCTGCCGCCAGGGAAATCCAGCCGCCCTGCATCGGCCTGCCTGAACTCCACGTTCGCCAACCCCGACATGGCCGCCCTTTCCCGGGCGATGTCGAGCATCCGGGATGAAATGTCCGTCGCGACGACCCGTCCCGCGGGTCCGACACGGCTCGCCGCCACCAGCGCCGGCTCGCCGATCCCCGTTGCGATGTCGAGCACTCGCTGTCCCGGCCCCACTTCCGCCAGGTCCAGCATCCGCTCGCTGACGCACCGCGCCGCGTCCTCGATCGTGCGCCACCACTTCTTCCAACCGGCGGCGACGCGATCCCACTGTCGGCCTTGGTCTTCCCCATCGGGCGCCGGGACATTGGAAGCAGTGCTCATGGGTTCGAATCCTCGAAGACCGGGCCGATTCTAGTCGGGTGCCGTGCCATCGGCCGGCAACAACGGCAACGCCTCGCACTTCCCGGCCAAGCAGCCGAAGTGGCGGATCGTGTTGCCATCCCCGCGACGCGGGGTGGACGGGCATGAAGCCGGATCAATTCCCTCCGCCCCCCTTGTAGCGCTGCCGATACTGGGCCGGCGTCACCCCGGCGCTGCGCCGGAACAGGCGCCGGAAAAACGTCGGGTCCTCGTAGCCCACCGCGGCGGCGATCGCGTCGATCCGCTCCTCGCCGGCCTCCAGCATCTGCTTGGCCTCCTCGATCCGCAACGCCTGCACGTACGCCACCGGGGTGTAGCCCGTGGCGCTGCGGAAACGGCGCTTGAAGCTGCGCTCCGGCAGGCCCGAACGCTGCACCATGCGCGCCACCGGGTTGGGCGCGTCGTAGTGCCCGGCGATCCAGGCCTGGCAGGCGGAGATCACGGCGTCGTCGTGCTGGCGCGGCCGGGTCATCGCCGCGAACGTCAGCTGGCCGTCGGCGCGGTCGCCGATCAGGAAGTACCTGCCAGGTCATGGCCCGATCGCACGACCCGCCCCGTTCGATGACGAGGAGCCGTGTCCGGCTTCGTGGTCGACCGGCGCTGGGAAGCCGGACGCCCACTCGTAGAAATGGTGTCGGGAAATGGCGGCGGCTCCCTCCGTCCCATATGGTTGGTACAGTTGTTCAACCGACCAGAAACCTCGTCAACCGCCATGACAATGGACCACCTTCGTCGCAACTTCCTGCAGAAGCTGGTGGCGTCGGCCGTGGTCGTGCCGATGCTGTCGCCATATCGGGCACTCGCCGGCGCGGATCCCGCCGGCACCGGCAGCAACCGGGGGGCGGCGTTGCGCGTCGCGCTCATGGGACTGGGCAGCTATGCCGCCCGGGTGGCGGAAGCCATGCGGTCCTGCAAGCGCGCCAGGGTCGCCGGGCTCATCAGCGGAACGCCTTCCAAGCTGCAGGCATGGGGAACGAAGTTCGGGGTACCGGAAAAGAGCCGGTACAACTATGAGAATTTCGACCGCATCAAGGACGATCCGGACATCGATGCGGTTTACATCATCACCCCCAATGCACTTCATCGCGACCAGGCGATCCGCGTCGCCAGGGCGGGAAAGCATGTCATCTGCGAAAAGCCGATGGCGCTCAACGCCAAGGAAGGGCAGGACATGGTCGACGCCTGCGCCGACGCTGGCGTGAAGCTGCTGGTGGGCTACCGGATGCATTTCGAGCCCAACACGCTGGAGGTAATCCGCATGCGCGAGGCGGGGGATTTCGGAAAGATCCTGTTCTTCCAGGGCCTGTGCGGCTTCCGCATCGGCGATCCCGGCCAGTGGCGGCTCGACAAGGCGCTGGCAGGCGGCGGGGCATTGATGGATATCGGCATCTACGCCGTCAACGGCGCCCGCTACATGGTGGGCGAGGAACCGACCTGGGTGACCGCGCAGCAAACCAGAACCGATCCGGTCAAGTTCAAGGAAGGGGTGGACGAAACCATCCAGTTCCAGCTGGGCTTCCCCAGCGGAGCGGTGGCTTCCTGCCTGTCCACCTACCAGATGAACCATCTGGACCGCTTCTTCATGACCGGCGAACAGGGATTCGCCGAGCTGCAGCCCGCTACGGGCTACGGCCCCATCCGGGGCCGTACCCACAAGGGCGAACTCGCGCGGCCGCATACCACCCACCAGACCGTCCAGATGGACGAGATGGCCGGCATCCTGCTCGACGGCAAAACACCCGTGGTCCCCGTCGACGGCGAAGAAGGCCTGAAGGACCTGAAAATCATCGATGCCATCTATGCCGCCTGCGACACCGGCGGCAGGCAGGACCTGCGCCTGGGCTGAAGGGAAGATTTCAAAGCAGACGTCAGGGACGAAGGCGCTTACTTGAGCTTCTTTTGCCCGATTGCGCGATACCACGACCCTGCATCGCCGCTTCGTAAGCGCACCATGCGCGCGATGCCGCGAGTATCGTGCCGCTAGGTGATTCCGTCCACAGGCACGCCTTCCGGCTCTCGGTCGAACCGCCGGTAACCACGACCGGAGACGTCGCCGGCATCGCGCGCAAGGCGCGCTCCTGCGGATCTCCGGCCGTGTACCTGGGTCGCCCCGGCCGACGTTTTAAGTGTCCGCGCAAACAGGCGAAGCACCTTCGGCAAGCACCATTCGCCCTGACGTCTTTTCTTTTTTCTCAGCCGGTAGACGTATCCAACGTGCAGGCTTCCAGCATGCTCTTGGACGTCTCAACGGCCTTCAGGAACATGGTCAGCTCCTGAGTGAGCTTGGCCTTATCCCCCTCGGTCAACGTGTTTTTTCGTGTCGGTGCCTCGACAAGCCCGCTACCGGACCCGAACAGGCGGTGCATCCTCAACGCATCAGTCGTATTTATGATCTCGGCGCGGATCGTCCTGGGATCCTTCCCCTTCTCCGCTTCCCCGACCGGCCCACTTGCAGTTCTTTCGGAACAGCTTGATAGAGACGTACCGCTTGATCGGAACGAAATGCGCTGTTTTCTATGACATGGGCTACAACGAGGACCCAGACATCTGCATAAAGGAGGCTCTCGAGTTCGCGGGCTTTGAAGTTGAGTACGAAGACCAAGGCGCTCGCCGTACGCTTTTCGATAACTATGATTCTCTAGACCATTTCAAGCGGGTAGAGTCGTTTAAGGCCTTCTGCTCAAGGCTGCCCGGCCTAGGCAATGACGATGCGTCCGCATTGGCACACAGTCTCGAAGAGCTTCATCCAAGACTGTTTGACGCGTTCGCAGCGGCAGCACGAACCCTGGAACGAGCCGAGACAGAAGAGGACTATGCACAAGCCGCGCTCTCAGGTCGGCGGCTGCTCGAGCGAACGGCCAACGCCCTCTTTCCTCCTCAAGAACTCGATTGGAACGGGCGCAAAGTCGGGCGGGCGCAGTACAAGAATCGCCTCTGGGCATACATCGAGAAGGCTCTCTGTGCTACCGGCGCGCCAGCTGATCGCCTCGAGCCCCTGGGAAAGGAGGCAGACCGCCTCATCGAGCTTTTTAACTCGGGGCTCCACGCCAGCCCAACCTGCGAGAACGTCGAGTTAGCGTTCCGTGACCTTATTATTTGGCTGTCTGCCGTTATCGATATAAGTCCGCCCATGGCTCGGGATCCGTACCAGGCGTACGGAAAGGAAATTGATTCATTCGCACAGTCAGTCATTGCGCGTGCCGGCGGCGGGGCCTAACAATTCGTTCAAGCCGAACTTGCTTCGTTACACCAAAATCATGGCAGAATGAGCTTGCCATGGCTTTGGCTCCACTACCCAAGTCGGCTTAACTCAGGCGTTAGGTGCCATGCCGCACTTCTTTGACCTTCACGGAATGCATCAACAACTGTTCCGCTTGAGCCACTTAGCGATTGGGTCCAAAAAGTACGCTCAGAAGAAGCAGCTAGAGCGAGGTGACGACGATGACACGCAGTCTGACTGGGGAACGTACTACATCCATATCAGGAATGCGGTTAGCAACGACCTTATCGAGCTGGCCACTAAGGTCCGTGTCGCGCAGGACGCAATGCTGGATCACCTGGAGCATTGCGAGGTGCAAGAGATTGACGCGGGATCAATTGGAGAGACTCCAATTGGTACTGTCCTGTCAGGATCATTCCGCTTAACAATCAGGGAGTCCTGCAACAAGATCATCCATGCCAAGCACGTAGATCTTGGGATTGGTACATCTCGCAATGCAAAGCCAGCATTCCGCTACAACTACTGGAACGGCCACTGTAAATTGCGTGGCGCCCAAGAAGGCCAATCGTGGGAGATCGACCTGAACATATTTGAGTGGTGCCAATCAATGACTGCCTTCGCGGAAGAAATGTCCCAGTACGTTGAGTGGTGAGAAATGGCATAGCAATTCATTCAAGCCGACGCCGCTCTGCGGCGCAGCTTAATTCAGGCGTCTGGCCGCTATGACAGAACTCCGCATCTTCAAGAAGAATCCCGAACACTCCCAGGCACTGGCGGCGCTCAGTCCCGGCCAGCGTATCGCCTTTATTGCCTCAGGCATCGGGGCAATCTTCCCCGTCCTGTTCTTGGCGGCCATTCGGCCCGTGTACTGGCTTGCTGCTTTCCAGTTCGCTTGCCTGGCGGTACTTGCATACACCCGATGGCGGGCGCCGGCATTTCGCGGCAGCCTGGTCGTTCTCATCCTTGCTGTGATCGCATGTGCCGTATCTATCATGGCCGGGGTAGCGACCTAACAATTCAAGGCGCTTCGCGACTCGGCCGGAGGCGGCCTTGGCCGCAAGGCCTGCCACCGCGCGAAACGACGGCAAGGCGCACCGGAAGGAACACCAGGACCCAGCCAAGGGCGCAAACAAGGCGGATCACACGCTCCTGCCCTCGCTACGGGAGAGGCCGGGCGAGGTGCCAAGTAAATCAGAAGAAGCTCAATCCCCGTGCCCAGCGTGGTGGACATTGCGGGTATTGACATGGCACATGCAATATGTCACCTTCCAGTGACATGAATGCTGACGAGATGGATGCCGTGTTCGCGGCGCTTGCCTCCAAGCCGCGCCGACGGATCCTGGACATCCTGAAGAAAGAACCGGGCTGCAACGTCAACCGCGTAGCGGAGTTCTTCGACATGGGGCGCATCGCTGTGATGAAGCATCTGACCATCCTGGAGCGCGCGAACCTGGTGGTCTCGGAAAAGGTCGGCCGGGAGCGCCGGCTGTGGTTCAACCCGGTGCCGGTGCAGATGATCTACGACCGCTGGACGACCGAGTTCAGCGCTTACTGGGCCGGCGACCTGACGCGCATCAAGTATCGGCTCGAGAACGCCCCCGTCCCCATCGGTGCTGCATCCAAACGCAGGCAGGCAGGAGGGTCCCGTGGCTGAGTCGCAAAAGGCGGTCTTCCGCATCGTGATCGACGGCAGCCAGGACGCGATTTTCCGCGAGCTGACTAAAATCGACGCGCCGCAGGGCGCGGTGTTCAATGCGATGCTCACCCTGCCCTCGCCAGGCTTGGCCGTCGGCAAGCCGATGCAGATGCGCACCGTGAGCGGCAAGCACACCATGGTGCTCGGTGAAGTGATCGAATACGACCCACCGCACCGTTTCGCGCACACGCACCGCTTTGCACGGCACGACGATCCCGTCTGCAAAGTCATCTACGAGCTGAAGCCCGTCGCCGGCGGCATCGAGGTCACGCTCACCGTTGAGGACATCCCGCTCGGCACCAAGACCGCCACCGAGATGCAGCGCGGCGGCATGTTCATGCTCAACACGCTCAAGTCGATCGTCGAGACTGGGCGCCCGCCCTTCTCGACACGGCTGATGTATCGGGCATTCGGCTGGCTCGAATTCATGCTGCCGAAGAAGACCCGCTCGGAGCACTGGCCGCTCCGATCGCCCGGGAAGGCCGGAACCCGTTGATGCGCTGGTGCGTGCCGCTCATGGACCGCATGATCGGCCCCGACTTCGTCGAGGGCTCGCCAACCTGAAATCGCTCGCGGAACAGGAACAAGGAGACCGCCATGCCGGCAACGCCCGATGACGCGATCGCGTCGATGATCGCCAACTACGAGAAGAACACGGGCAAGCCCTTCGAGGCTTGGCTCGCGCTGATGCGGAAGGAGAAACTCGCCAAGCATGGTGAGATCATGAAGCGACTCAAGGAGCAGCACGGCATGGGCCATGGCTACGCGAATCTGGTCGCCACGTACGTGTTGCAAGACGAGGCTTCCGCGGCCGGCCAGGATCTGGTGGCGGTGCAATACGCCGGCGCGAAGGCGGCGCTGCGGCCGCTATACGACAAGCTCGCTACTGCCGTCGCCAGATTCGGTGGCGACGTGGAACTGTCACCGAAGAAGACCTATGTGAGCCTGCGCCGCAACAAGCAGTTCGGCCTGATCCAGCCCTCGACGGCCGATCGCCTGGATGTCGGGCTCAACCTGAAGGGCGTCGCCGCGAAAGGCCGGCTCGAAGCCTCGGGGAGTTTCAACGCGATGGTCTCGCACCGCGTGCGGGTGACCGCTGCGAAGGAGATCGACGCCGAACTCATCGGCTGGCTCAAGGCCGCGTACGATGCCGCCTGAGCGCAGGGGCACATGACGCGTGACAGATGCGAAGCTGGCGCCTTTTCGAGAATAGCGGGGTCTGCCGACTACCGACCACCTCCCACCCCGTTGGCATCCGCTTCCGGGCACCTGAGTATCCGGCGCATATCCCCATTTTCTGGACTTGTCAGGCGTTAGCCCGTTGCACTCGTGACTGCAACATAGGCATAGACCGATGATCCACGCAACTTTACATCGAATCGTTGCGGTCGCCTTCCTCGCTGCGGGCTTTTGCCCGCCAGCATTGGCTCAACAGCGGTCGGAACCTCTCGAAGAGCGCGGCAATCCGATCGCGTTCGTCAACGTCAACCTGGTAGCAATGGACCTAGACCGCGTCGAGACGACACGGACGGTCCTGGTAAGCGGAGATCGCATCGTTCGCGTTGGCGCCGCGTCCGAAGTAGTCCTGCCCGAGGGCACGCGCGTGATCGATGGCGAAGGCCGGTATCTGGCACCAGGGTTGATCGATGCGCATGTCCACCTGGAAGGTGACGGCACCGGCGCGCGCGGTTCCCGGGAAAACTTCGGCGATGGCCCATTGTATCTCGCCCATGGCGTCACGACGGTGTTCAACCTGCGCGGGTTGCCCGTCCATTTGGATTGGAAAAGGAAAATCGAAAATGGAGAACTCCTGGGACCGACCATCTACACGTCGGGGGAGTTCGTCAACGAGCCACGCGTGGTAACGCCGAAGGATGTGAGGCGCGAGGTCGAAGCCCAGGCTGGTGACGGGTATGACCTCATCAAGTTCCACGAGATCTGGACGCCCGGGGAGGGCTGGACGACCACAACGGGCCTGTCACGGCAGGCATATGTCGAGTTGAACGAGGCCGCCCGCTCCGTTGGACTGCCGCTCATCGGTCACGCGCCGGTGAACCTCGGAGTCGACGCGATGCTGGAGATGCGGCAATCCTTGGCGCACGTCGGCACGCTGTCCAATATCTACTTCCTCCCGCTCGCCACCAGCCGAGGCTGGCTGCTCGTCACAGGCGCGGCTCTCGCCGCCCTGAGCTTGTCGCTTGCCGTGAGGGGCGCCATAGCGCTCATCCGCAGGATGTCGGCGCGCAAGTTCGCGCACCCTGCACTTCCGCGAACACGCGTCGATGCGCTTGCCGGCCTGGTCCTCCTGGCGGGAGGACTGGCGCTCGCGTGCGCAGCCTTCTTCTTGCCTGGCGGTCCGATGTTCGCCAGCGTCACGCTCCGCATCGTGTTCACCTCGCTGGTCTTGATCGCTGCGGCAGGCGCGGTGGCGCTGTCGCTCGCCACCGTGGGACTTTGGCGGAGATCGGATCAATCCACCGCAACGCGCCTGCATGCCGGAATTCTGCTCATCGCCAGCATCGCTTTCGTGTTCGCTGGCCTGGCGTTTTGGGTTCCGCTCGCGTGGCGAAGCACGGACGGGGCCATCGAGCGACTTGCACGGCGTCTTCACGATGCGGACATTCTGGTCCAAACCACGCTTGTGAACTACGAGGTCATGGGGCCTGGCCGGGCCGACATCGTTCAAGACCCGGCCGTCCATTACCTGAGCCCGGATGTTCAGGCGAGATGGCGCCGGGGAACGCAAGCAATGGGCGCAGGTAATCACTACGCGGAGTTCATGAAGAAGGTAACGGGTGCATTGCACAGGGCAGGCGTGCCGCTGATGGCGGGGACGGACGCCATGGGCGTCCCGCTCATGGTTCCCGGCGCATCTTTGCATCACGAACTGCGATTGCTCGTTGAAAGCGGGCTCACACCCTATGAAGCACTGCGTGCCGCGACGGCCACGCCCGCGCGTTTTCTTGGGAGGCAGGACGAGTTCGGCACGATAGCGGTCGGGCAGCGGGCCGACCTCCTTTTGGTGAGCGGCAATCCGCTCGAGGATCTGGCCCATCTTCGGGCACCACTCGGAGTGATGGTACGAGGAAAGTGGTTGACCCGTGACGAGCTGCAGCACATGCTGGCAGCATTGCGCTCCGATTGATGGTCGAGTTTCCAACGCCCGATGCCTAGCCGTTCCATCGAGCGGACGTCTTCCAGCAATCTTCGATTGCTTGCAGCCGCCGCCATGTCAAAAGCTACACCAGAAAATGCGCCATAAGCAGGCACAATGATCGTCACCGTTTCCAACGTTACGGACTTCGACCAATTCTTGCGGACTTTCTCGAACGAGGGAGCCGCGAAGAGGAAGGAACACGGGTGCAAGGGTGCCCACGTCGTCCGGGACCCTGATGACGCCCATCGGGTGTGGGTGTTCTTCGACTGGGCTCAGGAGGATTACGAAGGATTCCTCGCCGACCCAGAGGTTCCCGCAATCGCACGGAAGCTTGCTCTCCGGGAGCCGCCGGTGAAGGTTGAGCCCGTCGCACAATTTGACGCCTGACTCTGCTTGACCTGAGGCTGGGTGGTGGAAGGTCCGGTGCGCGCGCAGTATGCGGGTGCCGCCTGACACTTCATTTGGGCGGAACCAGCTTCTCTGGCCGGTTAATTCAGACGTCAGGTGACCGCGGAGGCAATATGGCAGCCCAGACTCGATCACTCGTTTCGTTCGCGCACGTTGCCAGCGTCGAACGCAGCATCGAGTTCTACGCGGACCTCGGCTTCAAGGTCGCGAACACTGTCGTTCCGGAAGGCCGATCATCGCCGGTTTGGGCTTGGTTGGAGAGTGACAAGGCCAACCTGATGGTCGGCTTGGCCTCCGGGCCGATCGACGCGTCCCAGCAGGCTGTTCTGTTCTATCTGTACTTCGACGATATCAAGCAGACTCGCGCCGCTTTGTCGGAACGTGGACATTCGCCTGGCGAGATCAAGTATCCGTTCTACATGCCAGGCGGCGAGTTCAGGCTGGAAGATCCAGATGGATACGTGCTCATGCTGGCGCAGATCCAGGCGGCCAGCTAACGGTTCATTCAAGCCGGTACCGCTACGCGGCTCGGCTTATTCTGGCGCCGGGCATCCCAGTCCGCACTTCGGAGCGCACCATGACCTTCGGATTTCTCGTCTTCCCCCAAGTTGAGGAGCTTGACTTCGCCGGTCCTTGGGAGATGGCCGCCATGTGGCAGCAGGTTGCCGGGGGCCCGAAGTGCTTGGTCGTCGCGGAACACGCCAGCCCCGTGGCTTGCGCCAAGGGTTTGTCGATCAATCCCCACGTGGCATTCAATGATTGTCCGCCGCTTGATTACCTGCTCGTTCCCGGCGGCCAGGGCACCCGCACCGAAGTCGACAACCGAAAGTTGCTTGCGTTCATAGCGACCCAGGCCAGCGCAATGCAAGGCCGTGCTGTCGGTCTGTACAGGGTCTTTCCTTCTCCATGCCGCCGGCCTACTCGCCGGCAGGAAGGCAACGACGCACTGGGGGTCGCTCGAGAGACTGCGGGCGCTTGGCGACGTAGAAGTCGTCGAGGAACGGTTCGTACGCGATGGAACCGTATGGTCGTCTTCCGGGATATCGGCAGGCATCGACCTGACCTTGGCCTTCATCGCGGAAACTGCGGGCGAAGACGCTGCCGCGAAGGTGCAGTTCGCCTCCGAGTACTACCCTTCGACCAAACGCTACGGAACGCTGCACAAGACGCATCACTCTGCGCCAGCCTACGCCAGGGATGCCTAATCCCTCGGCCGCCTGCCGCCCCACCGGCGCGCCAGGCGTCTCCGCCCCGCGCGCCGGTACGTAACAGGATCAGTGCAGGCGCGAGCCGCGCAGCGGATCGGCGTGTTCCTGCGGCCGATATGCGGACAGTGGCAGCACGGAGCCGGACGTGCTGTCGGCGGCCGGATGCATGGGCCTGACCAACCCCCGGCACCGCGCCCTGCCCGCTCAGTGACGGGTGGCCGCCTGCGGGCGCCAGCGCGCATCCGCGGGCGGCGGCAGCATCGGCATGGCCGCATCGAACGCGAGGCCCCGCCCGGCGGGCGAGCCGTAGACAGCACGCTCCTCGCGTACGCGGTTTCGCCGCCTGGACGCATCGGGAAGCGTCTGACCGGCCACCTTGTCCATGAGCGCACTCGCGGCCTCGGCCACTTCGAAGATCACATCGCCCAGGACCGTCAGCGTGCCGTCGGCCAGGTCGGTCCGCTCGACGCCGAAGACCAGGTCGCCGTAGGCATGCAGCCGGTCGTGCAGGCGGTTGAGCGTGTCCAGCTGGTCCAGGGTCATGCCGAAGACGAGGGGATCATCGGCGTGACCCGCGTCCGCGACGACGCCCGCCTCGCCCGGCTCGTCGTCGTCCTGCGGCGTGGCGCCCGCGGCCTCGGCAACCGCGTCGCCCTGCGGACCCGCGGGCGCTACCACCCCAGCCTCAACGTCCTGCGCCCTCGCAGACAAGGCCTCTCCAGCCTCGTCGTCCTCCTGCGCCCCGGCGACCATTACCTCGTCGGCCTGCACCGGATCCTCCGCTTCATCCTCATCACGTGCCTGCGACTGTCGCCGCCCGACCTCGCGCTCGGCCGGCCACGTCACCTCGTCCAGCACGCGCCCGGTCTGCGCGGCAAGCACCTCCAGGCAGACGGCCAGTTGCATCCCGCTGATCTGCGGGCCCCAGCCCGTCTCCTCCTCGTCGTACGTGCGCGGTTGCGCCAGCTGCGACAGGAACACCATGTGCCCGTGCAGCTTCTTCAGCCGGAACTGGCTTTCCTCGGGCAGGAAGTAGCCGGTCGTGTCCATCTCGTCCAATTCGTGCTTCGACATCGTTGCCTCCTCATTCCATGAAGTGACCGTCCGCCGCGACGCGGCCGACGGAAGTCGGGAGGCTCGAAACCGCTAACAGCCGGCGGGCTTATTTCCCTTTCGGGTGTTGTATTCACCGCCCTCCCGACGCAGGCATCGCGTCGGTCGTGCCCGCATCTGCGCGGGCACAAAAAACCCACCGGACTTTCGGAGGTGGGTACCGCTGTTAGAGGAGTTTCGAGGCTCCGTGACGTAAATCTGCTCCCCACGCTCGCGCATGTCAAGTGGGCGGGCCGATGGCGCAGGTCAGAGCCGGACAGCAAGTGCATGAGGGCGAATATGTTGCTCATATAGCAACGGTTGTTGCCCAATAGGCAACACCATGCAAGCCTTCCTGCGTAATGCCCATATCGGCACCGATCGAGCGCCAGAACCCCGGCACGGCGAAGCACTGCGTCCGCCATATGCCTCAGGCTGGCTTCCCGGATAGCGTAAGTTGCGTTCCGACCGTTCATTCAAGCCAACGCCCGCCCATGGCGCGGCTCAACCCAGCAACTGACACCAGAGGAGCACACATGGAAGAGGTTTTGGGTATATGCCGCCCATCCAGCCCGTAGCGCGGGCACCTGACAACCCGTGCAAGCCACCGTCCTGGGGCAGCGCCCGGATGCTTCCGCTACGCTAGTCGCCCACTCCGATACGATTGGCTCAACTCTGGCGTTAGAGCACAAATGAAGCACCTCCCGCTACTTGTCCTTGCCTCCTTCTCCGTTGCGGCGTGCAGTTTTTCGCCGTCTACGGAGCCGGCTTTCCTTCCGCGGCTCGATCCGCCGCCTCCCGGCATCGATGAGATCCGTCTAACAGCCTCCCTGTCCGGCACTCTTGAAGTGGTCCGCGGCTGCGTCAGAGTCGCGGGCGGCTCTTCCGGATTCACCACGGTGCTTTGGCACAGCGGTACTGAACTCGACCGAGACGGTTCCGGCTACTTCCTGCGGAATGCCCGTACCGGCACCCTCTATCGGTTCGGGCAGCGCATCGAGTTCGGTGGCGGGGAAGCGTCGCGAGAGTGGATCGAGCGCGAGTACCCCGACACGGCGAAGCGCTGCGGCCCGCCGTATGCCTCAGGCTGGCTTCCCAGGTAGCGCAAGTTGCGTCCCGACCGTTCATTCAAGCCGACGCCGGCCCATGGCGCGGCTCAATTTAGGCAGCTGACACCAGAGGAGCACACATGGAAAAGGTTTTGGGTATCGGTGGCGTGTTCTTTCGCGCCGGGGACCCGGAAGCGTTGTCGCGCTGGTACACGGACCACCTTGGCATCGATATTCTCGAGGCTGTCTGGCAACAACGCGCTGGCCCCACGGTTTTTGCGCCGTTCAAGCACGACACCGGGTACTTCGGTCGCGCCGAGCAGCAATGGATGATCAACTTTCGCGTTGCGGATCTCGATGCGATGATCGCTCAGCTGTAGCGCAGTGGCATCCCGGTGGAGACAAGGCGCGACGAGTGGGATTCCGAGGTCGGTAGATTCGCCCGAATCCACGACCCTGAAGGCAATCCCATCGAGCTCTGGGAACCGGCGGCCCACAGCGCGTTTGGCGACGCCGGCGCCTAGCATACGATTTGGCGCTCACCAGGAGCCCGCTTCGCGGCCGGCGAAGTGAGGGCATGGAACACCAGGCATCGAAACGACATGCATCGACGAGCTTCCCGCGCCGACCTCGACGCCGTGTACGCCATCTACATGGACGAGGGCGCCATCCCCTACCTCGGGTTCGATCCAATGTCCCGCGCCGACTTCACGAAGGTGATGGACGAACTTGTCGCGGGGGGTCCTTCTTCGTGGTCGAGGACGAGGGCCGCGTCCAAGGGTTTTACCGGATCACGAGGCAGGAAGGCCGGGCCGGCCATGTCGTCGGTCTCGGCACGTTCGCCATCGCACCGGAGGCGCGGGGTACCGGCCTGGCCCGGTCCATCCTCGAGGCGGCCATCGCGCGCCTGCACTCCGAGGGCGTCACGCGTGTCGAACTCACGGTGGAAGCGGACAACCCGCGCGCGATCGGATTCTATGGCAAGCTCGGGTTCGTGCACGAAGGCACCCTGCGATCGGCGTACAAGCGGTCCGGTGACGCGCATTACACCGATGAGCTCTTGATGGCCAGGCTGCTACCTCCGCTTGCGGGTCGAAGCGATGGGTGAGCCCGACCATCAAATGCGACGGCGCTGGGGCCGGGAGCGCGTGACGGTGGCGGGCCGGGTGCACCCCGTTCCACGCCACCGGACGCGCTCGCGCGGACGCTTCGATTCCTGACACGAGAGGAGTTCCCATGCCGGAGGCACAACTCGAAGGCGGCTGCCAGTGCGGCGCCGTGCGTTATCGCATCAACGGCAGCCCGGTCATGGCGGCGCTGTGCCATTGCTCGATGTGCCGGCGCGCGAACGCGGCGCCGGCCGTGGCCTGGGCGATGTACGAGGAATCGCAGGTGACGTTCCTCGGTAGCCCGCCGACGGTCTATGCGTCGTCGCCGGAGGCGCGGCGGAGCTTCTGCGGGCGCTGCGGGACGCAGATCGGCTTTGCGGCCGATTACATCCCGGGGATGATCGATATCACGGTCGGAAGCCTGGACGAACCGGAGCGGATGCCGCCGGCGTTCCATTACTGGACGTCCCGGCAGCTGCCATGGCTGCAGACCGCGGATGGGTTGCCCCGGCATGCGGAGTTTCCTCCCGTGGCTCCGGAGCCCGAGCAGCCGAGCAAGCTCGGCTCTACGGGTGTCGAACCTGGGACGACGTCGTCGTAGAGCGGAGCTTGCTCCGCTGCTCTCGCGTGGCTCCGGAGCCGGCGTAGCCGAGCAAGCTCGGCTCTACGGGTGCCGTGGCCAGGCCGACGTGCAGCGAAATCAAACTGGAGCCGACCGATGGGCGACGAATGCGTTTTCTGCGAGATCGTGCGAGGCAATGCGCCGGCCAGCGTGGTGTACGAGGACGCGATGACGATGGCCTTCATCGGTCCGCGGCAGTTCCACGCCGGGCACACGCTGGTCATTCCGCGCGGGCACTTCCGCGACGTGCGCGATCTCGATCCGGAGACGGGCGCGGCGGTGATGGCGACGGTCTCGCGCATCACCCGCGCCGTGGGGCTGGCGTTTCCCAACCAGGGGCTCAGCCTGTGGCATTCGATCGGCGAGGCGGCGTTCCAGGAGGTGCCGCACCTGCACATTCATGTCCATCCGCGCAAGCTGGACGACGACTTCCTGCGCATCTACCCGCACGCGCCTGCCCTGCCCGACCAGGACACCCGCGACCGGTACGCGGCGCAGGTGCGCGCCCATCTGGATTGATCGCCGGGCCGGCGCGATGCCGGCGGCGCCGCCAAGCCGGGTCAGACGTCGGCGGCCGCCACTTCGCGCAGCCTGCCCTCGTGCAGTTCCAGCACGCGGTCGAGCTTGCGCGCAAGCCGCCGGTCGTGGGTGACCATCACCAGGCTGGTGCGCTGGGCGCGGTTGAGTTCCAGCATCTGCTCGAAGACGGTGGCGGCGGTGCGCTCGTCGAGGTTGCCGGTGGGCTCGTCGCCGAGCACGCAGGCGGGCTGGTTGACCAGGGCGCGGGCGACGGCGGCGCGCTGGCGCTCGCCGCCGGACAGCTCGCCCGGCTTGTGCTCGAGCCGGGGGCCGAGGCCGACGGACTCCAGCAGCGCCTGCGCGCATTGCCGCGCCGCGGGCACGTCGCTGCCGGCGAGCAGGACCGGCAGCATGACGTTCTCGAGCGCGGTGAACTCGGGCAGCAGGTGGTGGAACTGGTAGACGAAGCCGAGCGCGCGGTTGCGCAGCTGGCCGCGGGCCGCGTCGGACAATGCGCTCATCCGCTGCCCGGTGACGTAGATCTCGCCGGCCGTGGGCGTGTCGAGCCCGCCGAGCAAGTGCAGCAGGGTGCTCTTGCCGGCGCCGGACGCGCCGAGGACGGCGACGGTCTCGCCGGCGTGCACCTCGAAATCGAGCCCGCCGAACACCGGCGTGACGAGCTTGCCCTCGCTGTAGGTCTTGCCCAGGTTCTCCGCGCGCACCACGGCGTCGTCGTGCATTGGCGCCTGCCCTTCCGCTTGCCGATTGCCGATTCCCGATTCCCGGCTACTCATAGCGCAGCGCCTCCGCCGGTGCGGTGCGCGCCGCGCGCCAGGCCGGGTAGATGGTGGCGACGAAGGCCATCGCCAGCGCGACCAGGCCGATGATGGTCACGTCGTCGGGATTGAGCTCGGTCGGCAGGCCGGTGATGTAGTACACGTCGGGCGGGATCAGCACGACGTCGAAGGCGCCTTCGATCGCGCGCAGGATGTATTCGAGGTTGAGCGTGAGCAGGATGCCGCCGAGCACGCCGAGCACGGTGCCGATGATGCCGATCAGCGTGCCCTGCACCATGAACACCTGCAGCACGCCGCGCGGGGTGAGGCCGAGGGTGCGCAGGATGGCGATGTCGGCCTGCTTGTCGGTCACCAGCATCACCTGCGAGGACACCAGGTTGAAGGCGCCCATGGCGATGATCAGCGACAGGAGGATCGCGATCATGGTCTTCTCCAGGCGCAGCGCGCGGAACATGTTGGCGTTCTCGCTGGACCAGTCGCTGACCAGGTACGGCCCCTGCAGGCGCACCGCGAGCTCGCGGGCCACCTGCCAGGCCTGGTCCATGTCGTGCAGGCGCAGGCGCACGCCGGTGACGCCGTCGCCGATGCGCAGCACGCGCTGCGCGTCGCGCATGTTGACCACCGCCAGGCCCTTGTCGAACTGCTGGTGGCCGGCCTCGAACAGGCCGCTGACGGTGTAGCGCTTGAGCTGCGGCACGCCGCCCATCGGCGTGGTCTGGAAGTCGGTGGTGACGATGACCTTGTCGCCGACGGTCACGCCGAGCCACAGCGCCAGCTCGCGGCCGAGGACGATGTTGAAGCTGCCCGGCTGCAGGTCGTCCAGGCTGCCCTGCACCATCTTGTCGGCGATCACCGAGACGTGGCGCTCCTCTTCGGGAACGATGCCCTGCAGGAAGGCGGGCTGCGGTTCGGCGGTGTTGCCGCTGATCATCGACGGCCGCTCCACGTAGGGCGCGGCGCCGGCGACGCGGTCGTCGCGCAGGGCCTCGTCGACCGCGTGCCGCCAGTCCTCCATCGCGCCGCCGACGGCGCTGACGGTGGCGTGCGCCGACATCTGCAGCAGGCGGTCGCGGATCTCGCGCTGGAAGCCGCTCATCACCGCCAGCGTGGTGATCAGCGCGGTGACGCCGATGGCGATGCCGAGGATGGACGCGAGCGAGATGAAGGAGATGAAACCGTTGCGGCGCTTGGCGCGCAGGTAGCGCAGGCCGATGGCGACGGGAAGGGGTTTGAACATCGGCTCTCGCTGGCTCCGGGCGGCATGCCGCCCCGGGGGCCGGCATGAAGCCGCTATGGTGCCATCGAAGCCGCCCGGCGCGCAGCCTGCGGATCGGGCGCGGCCAGCCGGAGTTCACGTCGTCGCGCCGGCGGCAGGGTGTCGGGCCACCAGGCCAGGCGCCGCACCGCGCCGTCCTGGTCGCGCCATTGCAGGAATGCGAGCGGGCCGCGCCAGCGCAGTGCCACGTCGGCGATCGTGCTGCCGTCGAGCGACGCCGGCGCGCCCGCGCCGGCGAAGACGAAGGTGCAAGCGGACCTGCGGGCTTCCCGCCGCAGCAGGGCCACACCATGGCCGACCGCGACCAGCGCCAGCGGCCAGGCGGCGATGCGCGGCATCTCCGAGGCGAGCACGGCGAACGCGGCCAGCGGCGTCATCGCGGCAAGGATCGCCAGCGGCCAGCGCGACGGGCGCCAGGGGATCTCCGCGCGCGCAGGCACGACGTGGCGGACGTGGTGCGCATGCGCGGACGGGTCCGCGGCGTGGACGGCGGCGCCGTCAGTGGAGTTCGCGGATGCGCCGGACGAGCGCGTCGAGTGCGGCATCGGGAACGGCCTCGTAGCCCATGAACCAGCGCCAGAGCCTATCGTCCTCGCAGTCCAGAAGCTGTAGGAAAACCCCGCGTTCGGCGTCGGAAGCCGCCGCCCATGCCTGGTCGAGGTAGCGGGTGAACAGGACGTCCAGCTCGCGCATGCCGCGACGGCATTTCCAGCGCAGGCGCCGCAGTTCGGCGGCATCGGCGGCATTCATGCCGCGAGCAGGCCCCACGCCAGCCGCAACCACAGCAGCAACAGCGCGACCGCACCGAGCAGGAACACCCAGAAGCGGTGCATGACGGTGTTGTATCCGCACTGGATGACGCTGTGGGCGATGCGCAGCGCGACGAACGCCCAGGCCAATCCCAGCACCGCCGGCGTGGCCTGCGCGGTCAGCGCCGCGACGACCAGCGCGAAATAGAACAGCACCGGCAGCTCGAACAGGTTGCGGAAGTTGTCGGCGGCGTTGCAGTCGGTCAGCTTCGCCGCCGCCTGCGTGGAGGTCGCCACCGCCTGCGGGTGGATGCGCTCGCGGCGCATCTGCGCGACCCGGCGCCGGTACATGGCCGCCATCACCACGAAGGTGAGCGCGACCATGGCCAGGCCGGGCAGGAGGATCGATTGGATGGCCATAAGTCCCCTCGAAATGCACTCGGACGAGAGCTAGGGTCCGGAACCGGATCCCGGATGCCGCGTGCCTTCTCGTCATCCCGGCAAAAGCCCACTGCTGTCCGGAATCAATCCATTGGCGTGGATCGGCCGCCCTGCTCCGCGTCCGCTGCCGCTTCGCCGAACCCTCACCCCAACCCCTCTCCCAGTGGGAGAGGGGCTTTTTCCCTTCTCCCTTCGGGAGAAGGTGCCCGAAGGGCGGATGAGGGTTCGGCGGAGCGACGACGGTTCCGATCGCCGCCAACGCAGCAGGCCGGGATTGAATCGACGTCCAGGCAATCTCCGATTGACCCCACCCGATACCGCCTCAGCCGCGGCGCGCCAGCATCATCTGCTTGATCTCACCGATCGCCTTGGCCGGGTTGAGGCCCTTCGGGCAGGTGCGCGCGCAGTTCATGATGGTGTGGCAGCGGTAGAGCTTGAACGGATCCTCGAGGTCGTCCAGGCGCGCACCGGTGTCCTCGTCGCGGCTGTCGATGATCCAGCGGTAGGCCTGCAGCAGGATCGCCGGACCCAGGTAGCGGTCGCCGTTCCACCAGTAGCTCGGGCAGCTGGTGGTGCAGCAGGCGCAGAGGATGCATTCGTACAGGCCGTCGAGCTTGGCGCGGTCGTCCTTCGACTGCAGCCGCTCGCGGTCCGGCGGCGGCGCGCTCTGCGTGCGCAGCCACGGCTTGATCGACGCGTACTGCGCGTAGAAGTGGGTCATGTCGGGGACGAGGTCCTTGACCACGTCCATGTGCGGCAGCGGATAGATCGGCACCTCGCCGCCGGGCTTGCCGCAGTCGTCGATGGCCTTGGTGCAGGCCAGGGTGTTGGTGCCGTCGATGTTCATGGCGCAGCTGCCGCAGATGCCTTCGCGGCAGGAGCGGCGGAACGTGAGCGTGGGGTCGATCTCGTTCTTGATCTTGATCAACGCGTCCAGGACCATCGGCCCGCAGTCGTCGAGGTCGATCTCGTAGGTATCGGTGCACGGATTGCGGCCGTCGTCCGGGTTCCAGCGGTACACCTTGAAGCTGCGCACGCGCTTGGCGCCGGACTTCGCCGGGAAATGGCGGCCCTTCTGGATCTTCGAGTTCTTGGGGAGCGTGAATTCGGCCATCTTGGATCCGTGATTCGTTATTCGTGATTGGCGAAGGCGGGGGATCGGATCGCTCTGGCTCTTGCGAATCACCAATCACCAATCCCGGCTCTCAATACACCCGCGCCTTCGGCGGCACGACCTCGACCTCGTCGTCCAGCGTGTACATGTGCACCGGGCGATAGCCGATGAAGGTCTCGCCCTTGTCGCTCACCCAGCACAGGCTGTGCTTGTGCCAGTTCTCGTCGTCGCGGTCGCCGAAGTCCTCGCGCGCGTGGGCGCCGCGCGACTCGGTGCGGTTCTCGGCCGAGACGATGGTGGCCAGCGCCTGCCCGAGCAGGTTCTGCAGTTCCAGGGTCTCGACCAGGTCGGAGTTCCACACCATGGAACGGTCGCTGACCTTGACGTCGGCGAAGGAGGCGTGGATGTCGCGGATCTTCTTCACCCCGGCGGCGAGCGTCTCGCCGGTGCGGAACACGGCCGCGTCCTCCTGCATGGTGCGCTGCATGTTGTCGCGGATCACCGCGGTCGGGGTGCCGCCGTTGGCGTTGCGCACGCGGTCGAGGTTGGCCAGGGCGCGGTCGCAGGCGTCGTCGGCCAGGCGCTTGTGCGGCTGGCCGGTGCGGATCGTCGCCGCGCAGCGGTCGGCGACCGCGCGGCCGAACACCACCAGGTCGAGCAGCGAGTTGGAGCCGAGCCGGTTGGCGCCGTGCACCGAGACGCAGGCGGCCTCGCCGATGGCGTACAGGCCGGGCACCACCGCGTCCGGATCGCCGTCGCGCAGCTGCACCACCTCGCCGTGGTAGTTGGTGGGGATGCCGCCCATGTTGTAGTGCACCGTGGGCAGCACCGGGATCGGCTGCCGGGTGACGTCGACGCCGGCGAAGATCTTGGCGGTCTCGGCGATGCCGGGCAGCTTCTCGTGGATGTCGTTGGGATCGAGGTGGGTGAGGTCGAGATGGATGTGGTCCTTGCGGTCGCCGACGCCGCGGCCCTCGCGGATCTCGATGGTCATCGAGCGGCTGACCACGTCGCGCGAGGCCAGGTCCTTGGCGTTGGGCGCGTAGCGCTCCATGAAGCGCTCGCCCTCGCTGTTGCGCAGGATGCCGCCCTCGCCGCGCACGCCCTCGGTGATCAGGCAGCCGGCGCCGTAGATGCCGGTGGGGTGGAACTGCACGAACTCCATGTCCTGCAGGCCCAGCCCGGCGCGCAGCGCCATGCCGCCGCCGTCGCCGGTGCAGGTGTGCGCCGAGGTGCAGCTGAAATAGGCGCGGCCGTAGCCGCCGGTGGCCAGCACCACGCCGTGGGCGCGGAACAGGTGCAGCGAGCCCTCGGCCATGTCGAGCGCGAGCACGCCGCGGCAGGCGCCCTCCTCGTCCATGATCAGGTCGAGCGCGAAGTATTCGACGAAGAAGCGCGCGTCGTGCTTGAGCGACTGCTGGTACAGCGTGTGCAGCATGGCGTGGCCGGTGCGGTCGGCGGCGGCGCAGGTGCGCTGCGCGGTGCCCTTGCCGTAGTGCGTGGTCATGCCGCCGAACGGGCGCTGGTAGATCTTGCCGTCCTCGGTGCGCGAGAACGGCACGCCCTGGTGCTCGAGCTCGATGATCGCCGGGATCGCCTCGCGGCACATGTACTGGATGGCGTCCTGGTCGCCCAGCCAGTCGGAGCCCTTGATGGTGTCGTAGAAGTGGTAGCGCCAGTCGTCCTCGCCCATGTTGCCGAGCGCGGCGGAGATGCCGCCCTGCGCCGCCACCGTGTGCGAGCGGGTCGGGAACACCTTGGTGATGCAGGCGGTCTGCAGGCCCTTGGCGGCCAGGCCGAAGGTGGCGCGCAGCCCGGCGCCGCCGGCGCCGACCACGATCATGTCGTACTTGTGTTCGGTGATCTTGTAGGCGGTGCTCATCGGGGGTCCCCTGTTACACGCTTCGGCGAGATCGCGCGAGCGCAAGCCCCCTCACCCCACCCCTCTCCCGCAAGCGGGAGAGGGGGAGTCGGTGCCGGCGGAAGTCGCTTCGTGACGAATACGGGCATCAGGGAACCAGGGCTTCGGTTGCAGTTCATAGGATGGCGATGCGGGCGACAGCGTAGATGGACGCGAACGCGCCGACGGCGCAGGCGAGGATGACGAGGAACTGCAGCGCGACCTCGACCGCGCGCGTGTGCACGTAGTCCTCGATCACCACCTGCAGGCCCATCTGGGTGTGCCAGAACATCGACAGCGCGAACACCGCCATCAGGATCGCGTTCCACGGCCGCGCCAGGGTCTCGCGCACCGTCTCCAGGTCGGCGCCGATCATCGACACCAGGGTGCCGATCAGCCACGGCACCAGCAGCGCCAGCACCACCGCGGTCACCCGCTGCCACCAGAAATGGCCGGTGCCGGACTTGGCCGACCCCATGCCGCGCGCGCGTCCCACCGGGGTGCGGAAATCACGCCGCGCCGGCGCTTCGACGGTCTTGGTGTCGTTCATGCCCCACCCCGCAGCGCGACGAACCAGATCGCCGCGGTCAGCACCACCGTCAACCCGAACACGGCATAGCCGGAACGGTAGACGTCGGGAATATCGAAGCCCCAGCCGGCGTCCCAGAGCAGGTGGCGGATGCCGTTGAGCAGGTGGTAGACCAGCGCCAGCGAGAAGCCGAATGCGGCGACCATGCCGACCGGCGAGGCCAGGCACGCGGCGACGGCGGCATAGGCGTCGCCGCCCTGCGCCACCGCCAGCAGCCACCACAGCAGCACGAAGGCACCGACCGACAGCGCGATGCCGGTGGCCCGGTGCAGGATCGACATCGTCATCGTGATCTGCCAGCGGTAGACCTGCAGATGCGGCGACAGGGGGCGTTCGCGGTGCGTCATCGCTGGGCAGGGCTCCTCTGCTGGGCGGCCGGCGGCCGCGTGGCTGGTGGGCATCATGATCGACGGCCTAGAAATCGATGCAGCGGCCGTTCTTTTCCCAGTCGCCGTAACGCGTCGGCTCGAGGCCTTCGCGGCCGCCGATCTCGGGCGCCGGCGCCGGTTTCGCAACAGGCTTTTCCGCCTGTGCCGGATCCGGTGCGGGAGCGCTTTCGCCTATCATGGCCGGGTCGTTCACCGCCGGAAGTTTAAGTCCCGCCCCCATGTCCCACAAGTCGGCGTCCAGCAACGGCGGTTTTTTCGCCATCCCCGACCACCGCGTCGTGGCGCTGGAAGGGCGCGATGCGGCCAGGTTCGCGCAGGCCCAGTTCATGAACGACGTCGCGGCGCTGGCGCCCGGGCATTGGCAGTGGAACGGCTGCCTGACGCCCAAGGGGCGCGTGATCGCCCTGTTCGCGCTGCTGAAGTTCGACGACGAGCGGCTGTGGCTGCTGCTGGCCGATGCCGATCCGGACGCCTTCGCGGCGCAGCTGCAGCGGTTCGTGTTCCGCAGCAAGGTGGCGATCCGGGTCGGGGACGGGCTGCATGCCGGCGGCGCGTTCGCCGTTCCCGCCCTGGCGCGCGGCAACGCGATTGCGGAGGCGGCCGACGGCGCGGTCGAGCTCGACCTGGGTGCCGATGGCGGCCCGCGCGCGCTGCGGATCGCGAACGCGCCGGGCGAGGACGACGCCGGCGCCCTCGCCCGCTGGAACGCGTTCGACCTCGCCCACGGCCGGCCGCGGCTGCCCGGTTCGCAGGTCGAACAGTGGACGCCGCAGCAGCTCTCGCTCGAGTGGCTGGCCGCCTACAGCGTGAAGAAGGGGTGCTACCCCGGCCAGGAGATCGTGGCGCGCACGCACTTCCTGGGGCAGGCCAAGCGCGGCCTGGCGCGGCTGGCGACCACCGCCGCGGCGGCGCCGGGCGATCCCGTCGCTGCCGAAGGCAGGGAACTGGGCAAGGTGGTCTGCGGCCATGGCGGCGAAGCGCTCGCGGTGCTGCCGCTGCAACTGCCGGACGCGCCGCTGGCCGTCGGCGGCGCGGCCTGCGTACGGGTCCCGCTGCTGGACGGGCTCGCCCGCTGACGGACGTACCGGCGCGGGATCACGGCCGCGGAGACGCTTGAACGGAATCATCCGACGGCTGCTATGCTCGGCGCCAGGGGGAGTCGTTGTGGTCGTCCGCTGCACGCGACCGGGACGGGAATGGCCTGCCGTGCGGGCCGACCGCGCCGTTCCACGGCAGGGACTGCTGCGACGATGGTCTTCGAACGCCGTCTTGCAACCGCATCCAGAGGAAGGGAAGGGGAAATGAATATCAAGCTGATGTTTTCGGCCGTCGCCGCGATGGCCGTCGCGTTGTCCGCATGCAGCACCACGCCGCAGCCGGCGCCGCAGCCGCCGGAGCCGGCCATGCCGCCGCTGGCGTCGACGTTCCTGGAGCGGCTGTCCGCCGACGGCCTGTTCGCGTTCGGCAAGTCCAGCATCGACGACTTCAGCCCGGAGGGCCGCATGGCCCTGGACGATCTCGCCACGCGGCTGACCAGCGAACGCCCGCTGGAGATGGTGCACGTGATCGGCCACAGCGACCGGATCGGCAACGACCGCGCCAACCTGCAGCTGTCGACCCGGCGCGCCGAGGCCGTGCGCGAATACCTGATCGACCGCGGCGTCCCGGAAGACCGCATCACCGCCGTCGGCCGCGGCAGCGTCGAGCCGGTGGTCGAGTGCGACGGCGATCGCGGCCAGGCGTTGATCGACTGCCTGGCGCCGAACCGGCGCGTCGAAGTGCGGGTCGAGTTCGCGCGCTGATCGCAGTTCCGGGCGCATCCATCCTTCTCCGGGTGCGTCCGACTTTGCGGGGTCGCGACTTCCGTCGCTCCCACAAGGGCTGGGGTTGCGACGACCTTGATTTGTGTGGGAGCGACGGAAGTCGCGACCGCGAAACTTGGGGCGGCCCGGCTGCCCGCTGCACGCGCCCGGGTCAGGATGCAGGCGCCGCCAATTCAGCGGCGGCGGCCACGATCTCCTGCTCGGACGGGATGACCAGGAACGCCGCACCGGCCAGCGGCGTGAAGGTATCGGCGCCGACCACGCGCCGCAACGGCTTGTCGCCCAGGCCGGCTTCGACGATCGCGGTCACGATGCCCTCGCCCACCCCGGCGCTGCGGCGGCCCTCGTCGACCACGATCACCCGCGCGCAGTCGCCTGCGTGGCGGGCGATCGCCGCCTCGTTGAGCGGCAGCAGCCAGCGCAGGTCGACCACCCGCACCCGCCAGCCCTGCGCCGCCTCGATCGCGCGCGCGGCACGCAGGCTCATCGGCACGCCGTTGCCGAAGGTGAGGATCGCCAGGTCGTCGGCATCGGGGCCGTAGACCCGCTCCTCGCCGAGCACCAGCGCCTGGTCGGGCGGTGGATAGGACGTCAGCCATCCGCCGTCGCCGGGCTCGTGCAGGTCCTTGGCCATGTACAGCGCGATCGGCTCCAGGAACACGCAGACGCGGCCGTCCACCTTCGCCAGCGCCGCCAGCGTGCGCAGCATCATCGCCGCGTCGTCGCCGCGCGACGGGCAGCCGACCACCAGGCCGGGGATGTCGCGCAGTGCGGTGATCGAGTTGTCGTTGTGGAAATGCCCGCCGAAGCCGCGCTGGTAGCCGAGCGAGGCGATGCGCATGACCATCGGGTTGCGGTACTGGCCGTTGCTGAAGAACTGCAGGCTGGCGGCCTCGCCGCGGATCTGGTCGCAGGCGTTGTGGAAGTAGGCCAGGTACTGGATCTCCGGCAGCGGCAGCATGCCCATGTTGGCGAAGCCCTGCGCCAGGCCGAGGATGGTGGTCTCGTCGAGCAGGGTGTTGAACACGCGGCGCGCGCCGAACGCCTTCTGCAGGCCCTTGGTGACGGTGTACACCCCGCCCTTCTGCGCCACGTCCTCGCCGAACAGCAGCGCCTCGGGATGCTTGGCGAACAGGTCGTGCAGGGCGTTGTTGATCTGGATCGCCAGGTGCCGCGGCGGCAGGCGCTCGGGCAGCTTCTCCTCGCCGCCGAAGGCCGCGATGCGCCGCGCATCGTAGTCGGCGCGCGTGGCTTCGGTGCGCACGGCGTCCGGCGTGTACGGGGCCAGCGGCGCCGTCACTTCCGTGAGGGACGACAGCCGCGGGCGGCGGTCGGCGTCCTCGGCGGCGGCGAAGCAGCGCTTGCGGGTGTCCTCGTACAGCGCGAGGAGTTCGTCCTGCGACATCAGCCCGGATTCGAGCGCGATCGTCGCCGAGCGCAGCAGCGGATCGCTGGCCTCCACCGCGCACAGCTCGGCCAGGGCGCGCCATTCGATCTCGAAATCGGTGCCGGCATGGCCCATCAGCCGCGCGGCCCGCAGGTGCAGGAAGGTGGGCCGGCGGGTGCGCCGGCAATGTTCGACCGCCCGCTGCACATCGCCGTAGCCGGCGCCGAGGTCGAGCCCGTCGGCGGAGAAGTAGTCCAGGTCCGGCCGCTGCGCGAAGCTGCGCGCGATCCAGCCGTCCGGCGTCTTGACCGAGATGCCGATGCCGTTGTCCTCGCATACGAACAGCACCGGCGCCGGCAGCCGCTGGTAGGCGGTCCAGGCCGCGGTGTTGAAGGCGGTCTGCGCGGTGGCGTGGTTGGCGCTGGCGTCGCCGAACGAGCAGACCACGATGCTGTCCTCGGGCACCGGCAGCGCATGGCCGATGCGCCGTCCCTGCTCGATCGCGATCGCGGTGCCGAGCGCCTTGGGCAGGTGCGAGGCGATGGTGGAGGTCTGCGGCAGGACCCACAACGGCTTGCTGCCCCACACCTTGTGGCGGCCGCCGCTGGCCGGGTCGTCCTTGCTGGCGGCGAACGATAACGCCGAGTCCATCACCGGGTCCAAACCCGGCAGCTTGCGGAAACGCTCGGCCATGAAGCCGCCGCTGCGGTAGTGCAGGAAGGCGGGATCGGTGTGGCGCGTCAGCCGCGCCACCATCGCGTTGCCCTCGTGGCCGGAGCTGCCGATGGTGTAGAAGACCTTGTTCTGCACCCGCAGCACGCGCGCCATCAGGTCGAGGTGGCGGCTGATGAGCTGCGATTCGAACAGTTCGCGGAACCTCCGCGCATCGAGCGCGCTGCCGGCCAGGACGGGTTCGTCCGGCGCCGGCGCGGCACCGGCCCGCCCCTGCCAGCCGCGCACGAACTCCTGGAAGTTGACGTCGCAGATCTCGGCGCGGTTGAGGCCGCGCATGCGCGCGGGGATGGGGTCTGGAACGGGCTGGAAGGTCATTGCGATCGGACGCGCTGGTGGGCGGAAGCGGGCTATTGTCCTACACCGCCGCGCTGGCCGTAGCCCTCTGCCGTGGAGCGGCCGTAGGAGCGCACCGCAGGGGCGCGACAGCCTTCACGGGATCCGGTCGCGCCCCTGCGGTGCGCTCCTACGGCTGGGTCAATGGCGAGCACAACCCGTCGCCGGCCAGCGATGCGGCAAGGGTCACCAGCACCACGCCGATGATGTTCAGCACGATGCCGGCGCGCGCCATCTGCCCGATGCGCACGTGGCCCGAGCCGAACACGATCGCGTTCGGCGGCGTGGCCACCGGCAGCATGAAGGCGTAGCTGGCGCCGAGCGCGATCGCGACCAGCAGCGGCACCACCGGCACGCCGAGGCCCAGCGCCACCGCGGCCAGCACCGGCGTGAACGCGGTGGCCATGGCGGTGTTGCTGGTCAGCTCGGTGGCGAAGATCACCAGCACCGCCACCGCGAACACCACCAGCAGCATCGGCGCCCCGGCCAGCCCGTACAGGCCGCTGGCGATGAAGCCGTCGACGCCGTGCGCGCCGATCGCCGCCGCCAGCGCCAGGCCGCCGCCGAACAGCACCAGCACGCCCCAGGGCAGGCGCACCGCGGTCTCCCAGTCGAGCGTGGCGACTCCGCGCGCCGCCGGGATCAGGAACAGCGAGAGCGCGCCGGCCATCGCGATCACCGCATCGGTCAGCCCGGGGAGCCCGGACCAGGCCACCAGCTGCGGCCGCAGGATCCAGGCCAGCGCGGTGAGCGAGAACACCACCAGCACCACGCGCTCGCCGCCAGCCATCGGCCCGAGTTCCCCGAGCATGGCGCGGATCTGCGCCCGCCCCTGCGGCAGCGCGCGCAGGCCGATCGTGAACGCCAGGCGGGTGAGGTACAGCCAGGCGAGCAGCAGGAAGACCAGCATCACCGGTACGCCGAAGCGCATCCACGCCAGCATGGTGATGTCGCAATCCAGGCGCTCGCGGGCGTAGCTGGCGACGACCAGGTTGGGCGGCGAGCCGATCAGCGTGGCCGAGCCGCCGATCGACGCGGCGTAGGCGATCGCCAGCATCAGGCAGGTGGCGAACAGCCGCGCCTCGCGTTCCGGTACCCCGGCGCCGTCGCGCAGCAGCATGCCGACCACCGACAGGCCGACCGGCAGCAGGATGATGGTGGCCGCGGTATTGGAGATCCACATGCTGAGGAAGGCGGTGGCGATCATGAAACCGGCCACCAGGCGCCGCGGCGAGGTTCCCACCAGCAGCAGGATGTTCAGCGCCAGGCGCCGGTGCAGGCCCCAGCGCTCCATCGCCAGCCCGAGCATGAAGCCGCCCATGAACAGGAAGATGATGTCGCTGGCGTAGGGCCGCACCGCCTCGGCCGGGGCCAGTACCCCGAGCAGCGGGAACAGCACCACCGGCAGCAGCGCGGTGGCGGCCAGCGGCACCGCTTCGCCCAGCCACCAGACCGCCATCCACACCGCGACGCCCGCGGTCGCGCGGCCCTCGGCGGACAGGCCGCCGGAATCGGCGTCCGGGATCAGCCAGAACGCCAGCAGGCCGAGCAGCGGCCCGGCCCAGCGCGCGAGCCGCCGGTGCCAGCCCAGCGCCTGTTCCACCGCGTTCGGCTGCACGCCGGCATCTCCCGCCCAAGGACGTGCGGCACCTTAGCAGCCGGCTCCGCCGCGGTCATGCTGCACGGGGAAACCGCATGCGGCGGTGCACGGTCCACCTCGAGCCGCGACGCGTCCTCCCGCCGCGTAGAGCGGAGCTTGCTCCGCTGCTCCCGGCTCCGGAGCCCGCGCAGCCGAGCAAGCTCGGCTCTACGCGGGCATGCGGCAGGACGAAGAGCGCCGCACGCCACCGCTCATGGCCGCCGCGCTCGCCACTGCTCGCGCGTCTGTCCCCAGACGTCGACCGGCACGTCCTCGAACGGCGCCGGCAATCCGCCGACGCGCAGCTTGCGCGACCCCAGCCGCTCGGCGAGCTTCTGCGAAGGCACGTTGTCCGGATCGATGCAGTGGATGATCTCCTGCCAACCGAGCCCGTCGAACGCCCAGTCGATCGCCGCGACGGCGGCTTCGTGCGCGTAGCCACGGCCCCAGGCGGCGCGCCGCAGCGACCATCCGATCTCGTTCCCCGGCCAGCCTTCCGGCCGCCACGGCCCGGCCTGGCCCAGCCATTCGCCGCTGGCGCGGTCGACGATGGAGAACATGGCGAAGCCCTGCAACGCCCAGGCACCCGGCATCTGCAGGAACTTGCGCCACGCCGCGGGGCGCGGCAGGTGGCCGCCGATGTAGCGCGCCGCGACCTCGTCGCCCACCAGTTCGGCGTAGCCCTCGAAATCCTCGATGCGCGGCAGACGCAGGATCAGGCGCTCGGTTTCTATCCGGATGTCGGTCATGGGTGGTCGCCCGTGGCGAGAGGAAGGTGTGGAGAGCGACGAGAAACGGCGGCAGATGCACCCGCTCCTGTGGGAACGGCGGCGGCATGCCGCCGCCGGGAAGTCGCGACGGGCGGCCTTACTCCGTGGGGTCGCGACTTCCGTCGCTCCCACAAGAGCGGCCACCTATGGATCGGTCCTAGAAGGCACTGATGCCGGTCAGCTCGCGCCCGACCACCAGCTGGTGCACGGTCTCGGTGCCCTCGTAGGTGATCACCGACTCCATGTTGAGCGCGTGCCGGATCGGGCAGTGCTCGGTGGTGATGCCGGCGCCGCCGAGCAGGTCGCGGGCCTCGCGGGCGATGTCGATCGCCATGCGGCAGTTGTTCCACTTGGCCAGCGAGACCTGGGTCGGCTGCATCCTGCCGGCGTCCTTCAGGCGGCCGAGCTGCAGCGACAACAGCTGCGCCGAAGTGATCCGCCGCGCCCAGTCGGCCATCTTGATCTGCGCGCTCTGGGTGGCGGCCACCGGGCGCTCGAACAGGATGCGTTCCTTGGAGTATCCCAGCGCCTCGTCCAGGCAGGCGATGGCGGCGCCGATCGGCCCCCAGGTGATGCCGTAGCGCGCCTGCGTCAGGCAGCCGAGCGGGCCCTTGAGGCCCTTCACGTTGGGCAGCCGGTTGCCGTCGGGCACGCGCACGTTGTCGAAGTACAGCGCGCTGGTCACCGAGGCGCGCAGGCTCATCTTGTGCTTGATCTCCTGGGCGCTGTAGCCGGCGAAGTCCTTCTCCACCACGAAGCCCTGGATGCCGTCGTCCGTCCGCGCCCAGACGATGGCGATGTCGGCCAGGTTGCCGTTGGTGATCCACATCTTCGAGCCGTTGAGGATCCAGTCGTCGCCGTCGCGCCTGGCATGGGTCTTCATGTTGGCCGGGTCGGAGCCGCCGTGCGGCTCGGTCAGGCCGAAGCAGCCGATCACCTTGCCGACCGCCATGTCCGGCAGCCAGCGCTTGCGCTGCTCCTCGCTGCCGTAGGCGAAGATCGGATACATGCACAGCGACGACTGCACGCTGGCGAAGCTGCGGATGCCGGAATCGCCGCGCTCCAGCTCCTGGCAGATCAGGCCGTAGCTGACCGAGTTGAGGCCGGCGCAGCCGTATTCCTCCGGCAGCGTCGCGCCCAGCAGGCCCAGGCCGGCGAGCTCCGGGATCAGCTCGGCGGGAAAGCGGCCCTGGTCGAAGCAGTCGCCGATGATCGGCAGCACGCGTTCGTCGACCAGGCGCGCCACGCTGTCCTGGACTGCGCGCTCCTCCTCGCTGAGCAGGGAGCGGACGTCGTAGAGGTCGTAGGGATGCAGGGCCATGGCGGGCGAATGTCGTCGGGAAACCGCCATTGTAGCCAGCCGGGCGGCGGCGAACGAGCAATGCGCATGGCGTCCCCGCGAGACGCTCCCGTCTGCGGTGCCGCCTGCATGTCCCGGAAGCTGCTTTGGAGGGAGGGACCGCGCGGGCAGGCCCGTCGCGACTTCCGTCGCTCCCACAAGGCGAGGAGCTGCCCTGTGGTGGGAGTGGCAGCGGCAGGACGCCGCCGGGGAGTCGCGACTGCCTTGATCCCCGGTCGCGACTTCCGTCGCTCCTACAGTTCATCGCTCCCAAGGAAACAAAGGTGGGAAAGTCGTCGTCCGCCGTGCAACAAAAAAGGGGCCGGATCGCTCCGGCCCCTTCGGGTGATGCCTGGGCGCTGCGAACCGCGCCGGCTACGCGCCGGTTATTGGCGGTCGGTGCCGTCTTCCAGCGCGGCGGTCTGGGTCACGACCTGCCCGTCGAGCACCGGCAGGCGCTCGCCCGGCTTCTGCTCCATGCGCACGGTGCGCTCGCGGCCGTCGTAGCGGTAGGTCACGTCGTAGGCCACCGGCACGTCCTCGGTGCCGAGCTTGATGCGCTCGCCCGGCTTGCTGCCGGTGCGCATGGTGCCGGTGCTGCCGTCCGGATTGCGGTAGGTCACGTTGTAGGCGACCACGCGCGAGGACTGTGAGGTGTCCTGCACGGTGCGGCACCGGCGGTCCACGCGCTCGACCACCTGGCCGCCGACGTGGCGCCGGTCGACCTCGCGCCCGGCGAAGCCGCCACCCACGGCGCCGGCCACCGTCGCCAGCTTGCGGCCGTTGCCGCTGCCGACCTGGTTGCCGACCAGCCCGCCGATCACCGCACCGGCCACCGCGCCGCCGACGTTGCCGTCGCGCTCGGGCAGGCGCTCCTGCACCACCACGTCCTCGCACACCTGGCGCGGGGAGCTGCTGGTGGTGGTCTCGCTGACCGGCTCGCTGCCGATCACGGTGGCGTACAGGTCCTGCTTCTCGGTGACGGGCTCGACCCCGACCACGTCGGCGTACTCCAGGCCGCCTGCGGCCGGAATGGCGCCGTCGTCCACCGACTCCTGGGTCGACGCGTCGTCGCCCTTGGGCGCGGCATCGCGGCTGTTGTTCTGGAACGCGGCCACGGCCACGCCGCCCACCAGCAGGGATGCCAGTGCGATCGCCAGAGTGTTGTTCTTCATAGTCGCGCTCCTCAGGGAGGGTCCCCGTTTTCGTCAACGAAATTCCAACATTCCCATCCTGAACGGAGGGCCGCCAATGGCGCGCGAACCTGACGCCGTCATGAACGCTGCCGCTACCGGGGGCATGATAGCGTTTCCAGCATCGACTCATCGCGGACCCACGCATGCGCCCCTTCCTGCTCGCTCCACTGTTGCGCTGGTTCGGCCGCCTCAGCTATCCACGCCTGTTCGGGCTGACGGCGGTGCTGTTCGCCATCAGCGTGCTGCTTCCCGATCCGGTGCCCCTGGTCGACGAGTTGCTGCTGGGCCTGGGCACGCTGCTGCTGGCCAACTGGAAGCGGCGCAACGGCGACGGCGACGGACGCGAGCCGATCGAGGGCGAATCCAGCCGCCGCCGTTGAGGGCGCGCCAGCCGCCATGCACGTGCTCGTCGACAGCCATTGCCATCTCGACGCCGGCGAGTTCGATCCCGACCGCGACGCGGTGCTGGACCGCGCGCGCGCGGCGGGCGTCACGCGGCAGGTGGTGCCGGCGACCGATGCGGCCGGCTGGCCGAAGCTCCGCGGAATCTGCGCCGGAACGGGTGGACTGCATCCGGCCTACGGCCTGCACCCGATGTTCCTGGACCGGCACCGGCCCGGCCACCTCGGCGAGTTGCGCGAGTGGATCGAACGCGAGCGGCCGGTGGCGGTGGGCGAATGCGGGCTGGACTACTACGTCGACGGGCTGGACCGCGACGCGCAGCAGGATTATTTCGACGGCCAGTTGCGCCTGGCCCGGGACTCCGCGCTGCCCGTGATCGTGCACGCGCGACGCGCGGTGGACGCGGTGGTCGCGGCGATCCGCGGCGTCGGCGGGCTGCGCGGCGTGGTGCACAGCTTCGCCGGCAGCCAGGAGCAGGCGCGGCAGCTGTGGAAGCTGGATTTCATGATCGGCCTCGGCGGCCCGCTGACCTACGAGCGCGCGAAACGGCTGCGCCGGATCGTGGCCGCCATGCCGATCGAGCACCTGCTGCTCGAGACCGATGCGCCGGACCAGCCGGACGCGGAGATCCGCGGCCGGCGCAACGAGCCCGCGCGCCTGCGGCACGTCCTGGATACGGTGGCGGAGCTGCGCGGCGAGTCGCCGGACGCGGTCGCCGCCGCGACCACCGCGAATGCGGAACGGCTGTTCGGCCTGGCTTCGGCGACCGACGGCCGGGAATAGGTGGCGCAACTCCGCCCGCGCAGTCGCGACTCCCGTCGCTCCCACAGGAGGTGGCTGGACTCAACCGCCGCGGCGGTCTTCTTTTTGTGGGAGCGACGGGAGTCGCGACAGTCCATCCGGTAGCGGCGTTTCCATCGGCACGCCGGAATCCCGCCGAAGACCGAGCTTCTACCGAATGACCGCATCCCCTGGCGGGCATCATCCCCGGCGGACGGCGCCCTATTTTGCGTTCGCGGCCCCCGCTTCCTCGATCCCGACTTCCTGCGTGGACGCACGCTTGAGCAGCATCGCCAGCGCCTTGCCCGCGGCGGCGAAGGCGAACGCGCCGGTGACGTGGGTCGCGGCGCCCAGGCCGGCCCCGCAGTCGAGCTTGAACGCGGCGTCGGCGTCGAGCTTCGGCCGCAGGCCGCAGACGCTGCCGTCGGCCTGCGGATAGCGCACGTTCTCCAGCGAGTACACCGCCGGCACGCCGAAGTAGCGCTTCGGCCCCTTGGGGAAGTTGAACTCGCCGCGCAGCTTCTTGCGCACCAGCGCCAGCATCGCGTCGTGCTCGGTGCGCGAGAGATCGCGCACGCGCACCAGGGTCGGGTCGACCCGGCCGCCGGCCGAGCCGACCGTGATCGCCGGTTGCTTGCGGCGGCGGCACCAGGCGATGGCCTCGACCTTGCTGCGGAAGCTGTCGCAGGCGTCGAGCACCAGGTCGTAGCCGCGATCGAGCAGCGCATCGAGATTGGCCGGCGTCAGGAACGCCGCCACCGGCTCGACCGCGATGTGCGGATTGATCGCCAGGCAGCGCTCGGCCATCGCCTCGGCCTTGCCGCGCCCGTACTGCCCCTGCAGCGCCGGCAGCTGGCGGTTGGTGTTGGACAGGCACAGATCGTCGGCGTCGATCAGCGTCAGCCGGCCGACGCCGCTGCGCGCCAGCGATTCCACCGCCCACGAGCCGACGCCGCCCAGCCCGACCACCGCGACGTGCGCCTGCGCCAGGCGCGCCAGCGCGCCGCTGCCGTAGAGCCGGTCGATGCCGGAGAAGCGGTCGGTCCAGTGCGTGTCCATGTGCACAGTGTAGGTCGACGGCGTCTCCCGGGTCCCGCGATGCGACGCCATCCCGCGGCTGCCCTGCCCCGCACGATCGTTCCGGCGGCCGCGATGCCTTCCCCCCGAAATCACGCCCGCAACGGCGTGCTATGTTTTGCCGCACGCCAGCCCGCAGACGCACGGAGCCCGCCATGTCGACCTCGCCCGATGACAGCAACACCGGCCGCAAGCCGTCCGCCGCCGGCCGCTACCTGTTCCTGTTCCTGCTGGGGCTGGTCGTCGGCGTCGTGGCGACGGTGATGATCGTACGCGCGATCCAGGCGCGCGCCGACCATTTTCCCGACAGCGTCATGCACGTGCAGCAATGGCACCTGGGGCAGCTGCGCAGCCGGGTCGAGGAAAACCGCTGCGCCGCCACCGACCTGCTGCCGCACCTGCGCGCGCTGCGCACGATGAGCGACGACCTCGAGCCCGCGTTCCCGAAGCTGCGCGACGACAAGCGCTTCGCCCAGCATGCCAGCCACCTGCGCGCCACGCTCGATGCCGCGCTGGCGTCGCCGCCGCTGCACTGCGCCGGCCTCGGCGCCACGGCCAAGGAGATCGGCGAGTCCTGCAGCAGCTGCCATCGCGATTTCCGCGGTTGAACGGCCTCGGCCGGCGGCTGGGTCGCGGACCTGCACCCGCCGATGAACGACGGCTACATGCGTCCGGCCCGTAGCCGGCACGCCTTCGCGGCAATTCTCGGCGCGTTCACGATTACGCTCCTACGCTCGGCGGCGTGGAGCCTGCGATGCCGGACGGCGCGCAGCTCCCTGTCCCGACATTCCCATTCCGGAGAGATGCGATGAAGACCCGTCTGATCGGCACAACCACGCTCGCAGCAGCCGCGCTGGCCCTTGCCGGTTGCGCCTCGTCCCCCGGTTACGGCCCGGGTTACGGCGGCACGTCCTCGCCGGGCTACGGCACGCCGTCGTCGTGCTACGACTGCGGTACCGTGACCCGCATCGAGCGCACCTCGGACGGCAAGCCCAACGTCGCCGGCCCGCTCCTGGGCGGCATCGTCGGCGCGGTCGCCGGCAAGGAACTCGCCCGCCGCAATACCGACAGCGAAGGCCGCCGCAACGTGGCCACCGCCGGCGGCGCCATCGCCGGCGCGGTCGCCGGCAATGCGATCCAGAACCGCACCGAGGGCAGCGGCGTCTACAACGTGCACGTGCGCATGGACGACGGCCGCACCGTGGTGCTGTCGCAGGCGGACCTGGGCGGCATCCGCGAAGGCTCCTACGTCAGGGTGCAGGACGGTCGCGCCTGGGCCCGCTGAACCGGGCCGAGCCAGACAAAGAAAACCCGGCTTTGCGGCCGGGTTTTCCTTATGTGCCGCCCATGTCGGCAGAAGAACCGCTCAGGCGGCCTCCACCGCATCGGCCTGCAGGCCCTTCTGCCCCTGCACGACCACGAAGCTGACCTTCTGGCCTTCTTTCAGGCTCTTGAATCCCTGCATCTGGATCGCGCGGAAATGCACGAAGACGTCCTCGCCGTTCTCACGGCTGATGAAGCCGAATCCCTTGGCGTCGTTGAACCACTTCACGGTACCCACTTCGCGTTCTGCCATGTGCATCACTCCCTGGAGCTGCTGACTGGTCTGTTTGGATCGACTGACACCGTTGCCGGCGGCTGGTTGCAAGGAGGGAAGCGGGAACTTCGATGTAGCGGACCGGTAAGCTGCAAAGCGCGGATCGACTGCACCCAGGCCACGTTTCAGGTGACCTTGACAAACACAGCGCGAGCAAATTACCCCGGCATTTGCCAAAATGCAATCGCGTGCCCGAGGGCCCGTCCGGCCGCATTGTCGGCCGCCCGTAGACGCATGGAGAGCCCATGGAAACGCAATCGATCTGGTACGCGGTCGCCCTGATCCTGGTCCTGGTCGGCATCCTCGGCACGGTGCTGCCGGCGCTGCCCGGCCTGCCGCTGGTGTTCGTCGGCATGCTGGTGGCGGCATGGGCCGGCGGCTTCGAGCAGATCGGCGCGATGACGCTCGCGATGTTGGGCGTGCTGACCGTGCTGTCGCTGCTGGTGGACTTCTGGGCCGCGGCGATGGGCGCCAAGCGCGTGGGCGCCAGCCGCAAGGCGCTGGTAGGCGCGGTGATCGGCACCTTCGCCGGACTGTTCTTCGGCATCGTCGGCGTGTTCGTCGGACCGTTCGTCGGCGCCGTGGCCGGCGAACTGCTGCATGGGCGCCGGCTCGATCCCGGCGGCGTCGGCCACGCCACGCGCGTCGGCGCCGGCACCTGGATCGGTATCGTGATGGCCGTGGCGCTGAAGCTGATGCTGGCCTTCGCCATGGTCGGCATCTTCGCGCTGGCCTGGCTCAACTGAGGAATCCAGCATGATCCGCAACGCCAACCGCCCAGCCGCCGCGATCGCGTTCGCCCTGCTCGCGCCCTGCGCGCAGGGCGCCGAGGACCGTCCGGCCGCCCTGGAAGCCTGCGCCGCGATCGGGACCGACGCCGCCAGGCTCGCCTGCTACGACGAGGCCATGGGCCGGAGCGCCCCCGGCCCCGCCGAGGCCGACGCCGCCGCGGCTAGCGCCCGCCTGGCGCGAGACGCCGAGTCCGAAACCGGCACCGAAGCCGCGGGCGCACGCGAACGCGCGCGCCGCAGGATCGACGGCATGTTCGTGCACGACCCGAACGATCCGCTCGAAGCCGCCATCGCCAACGTCGGCAAGGGCTCGCTGCTCGATACCCGCTGGGAGCTGGCGAAGGACTCCAAGCTCGGCCTGTTCAACTTCCGCGCCTACAAGCCCGTCTACCTGCTGCCGGCGTTCTGGACCAGCGAGACCAATCCGGCGCCCACGTCGCCCAACCCGGACAACACCGTCACCGAGCCGCAGCAGCTCGACAACTTGGAGACCAAGTTCCAGATCAGCTTCAAGACCAAGGCGTTGGAGAACCTGTTCGGCGACAACGGCGACCTGTGGATGGGCTATACCCAGAGCTCGCGCTGGCAGGTCTACAACACCGAGCAGTCGCGCCCGTTCCGCGAGACCAACTACGAACCCGAAGTGCTGCTGGTGTTCCGCAACGGCTACGGCCTGCCCGGCGGATGGCGGGGGCGGATGGCCGCGGTCGGCATCAACCACCAGTCCAACGGCCGCGAGGATCCGCTGTCGCGCAGCTGGAACCGGGTGATGTTCAACGTCGGCCTCGACCGCGAGAACTGGGCGCTGATGCTGCGCCCGTGGGTGCGCGTCTCCGACGGCAGCGACGACGACAACCCGGACATGGAAGACTACATGGGCCGCGGCGACCTGACCCTGGTGCATGTGCGCGGCGGACACCAGTTCTCGCTGATGGCGCGGCATTCGCTGCGCGGCGGCGACCGCTCGCACGGCGCGCTGCAGTTCGACTGGGGATTCCCGATCCACCGCGCCTTCCGCGGCCACCTGCAGGTCTTCGACGGCTACGGCGAGAGCATGATCGACTACAACCACCGCGCGACCTATATCGGCCTGGGCATCTCGCTGCAGGAGTGGTTCTGATCAATACCCGGTTTCGCGCAGCGAGTGGCGCACCTGCTCGTGCGTGGCCTGGATCTCCTGCGGCGGCTCGCGATCGAGCAGGCTGACCACCACGATCGCAACGGTCGCGGCGATGAAGCCCGGCACGATCTCGTACAGCTCCATGTCGAAGCGGCCGATCGCGATCTGCTTCCACGCGATCACCGTCACGGCGCCGACGATCATTCCCGCCAAGGCGCCGTTCCGGGTCATCCGCTGCCAGAACAGCGCCAGCAGCACGACCGGTCCGAAGGCGGCGCCGAAACCGGCCCACGCGTACGACACCAGCCCGAGCACGCGGCTGTCGGGGTCGCGCGCCAGCCACAGCGCCACCAGCGCGGTCAGCAGCACGCCGCCGCGGCCGGCCCAGACCAGTTCCCGCTGTCCGGCCTGCTTGCGCAGGAAGCCGCGATAGAAGTCCTCCGAGAGCACGCTCGAGCACACCAGCAGCTGGCTCGACAGCGTGCTCATCACCGCCGCCAGAATCGCCGACAGGATGATGCCCGCCACCCATGGATTGAACAGCTGCTCCACCAGGCTGATGAACACGCGCTCGGCATTGGCCTGCACCGGGCCGGCCACGTCCGGGTTGGCGGCGTAATAGGCGATGCCCAGGAAACCCACGGTGAGCGAACCGGCCAGGCACAGCACCATCCAGCCCATGCCGATGCGGCGCGCCGCCGGAATCGTGGCCACGCCGTGGGCGGCCATGAACCGCGCCAGGATGTGCGGCTGCCCAAAATAGCCAAGGCCCCAGGCGATCAGCGAAATGATGCCGATCCATCCGAGTTCACCGCCGCGAAACCAATCGAGACGGGACGGATCCAGCTCCCGGATCATGCCGACGCTGGTTTCGAGCCCGCCGACGTGCATCAACACGATCATGGGCGTCAGCAGCAGGGCGAAGAACATCAGGGTGCCCTGCGCGGTGTCGGTCCAGCTGACCGCAAGGAATCCACCGACCAGGGTGTACAGGATCGTCACCGCGGCCCCCCACCAGATCGCCTGCGCATAGGGCAGTCCGAACACGCTCTCGAACAGGCGCGCGCCGGCCACCACGCCGGAGGCGCAGTACACGGCGAAGAACACGAGTATCACCAGCGCCGAGAGCACGCGCAGGGTGCGGCTGTTGTCCCGGAACCGGCTGGTGAAGAAATCCGGCAAGGTCAGCGCGTTGTCGGTGCGTTCGGTGTACACGCGCAGCGGACCGGCCACGTATTTCCAGTTCAGCCAGGCACCGCCGGTCAATCCGATCGCGATCCACGCCTCCGACACGCCTCCCAGGTACATCGCCCCGGGCAAGCCCATCAGCAGCCACCCGCTCATGTCGGAGGCCCCCGCCGACAGCGCGGTCACTCCCGGGCCAAGGCTGCGGCCGCCAAGGATGTAGTCGTCGAAGTTCTTGGTCGAGCGCCAGGCGACGAAGCCGATCAACACCATCGCGGCGAGATAGACCGTGAACATGACGATGAGCGGCGTGCTGGCAACCATCATAGGCAGACAATCCCCTGGAAGACGACGAGGCGCGGCCATCGCGGCGGCGCGAAACGACCAGCCTAACGCACCTGCCGGCGCACTTCAGCCCCGGGTTACCCACAGCGGCTGTGGACAAGCCGACGGGCCAAGCTGTGGACAAGTGCCGATGAGCCCGGCGCGGCGCGGGTTGCGCCTGTCATGGCGAAGTCATGACCACGGGCCCAACGGCCGTCCTGCCGGCGGCCGCCCGGGGCCACCAGGCGGGGGCCCTGCAACCAAGCGAGTCTCGGGGAGCGACTTGGCGTGGATCCCGCGGCCCGCCTTGCGGCGGCGACATCCGCGGCCTCGGCCGCGGCCCGGCGATTCGGCTCAGCCGTCGTCGGGCCAGCGGACCGCGGGCGTGGCGGGGGCCGCGCGCGGCACCGGTACCGCGGCGACCGCGGTCCAGACCTTGAGCGCGTCCACGGTGGCCGCGATGTCGTGCACGCGCACGATGCCGGCGCCGCGTTGCGCCGCGATCAGGTGCGCGGCGACCGAACCGTGGACGCGCTCGGCGGCGATCTCGCGTCCGGTGAGCTCGCCGATGGTGCGCTTGCGCGACAGGCCCGCGAGCACCGGCACGCCGAGTTCGGCGAAACGCTGCAGCTGCGCGAGCAACGCGAGGTTGTGTTCGCGGGTCTTGCCGAAGCCGAATCCGGGGTCGACGACGATGCGCTTCCGGTCGATGCCCGCCATCTCGGCCGAGAAGATCCGCTCGGCGAGGAACCGGTGCACCTCGCCGACGACGTCGTCGTAATGCGGCGCTTCCTGCATCGAGCGCGGTTGGCCGAGCATGTGCACCAGCACCACCGGCACGCCGAGCGCTGCGGCGGCGTCGAGCGCGCCCTCGCGGCGCAGCGCATGGACGTCGTTGATCATGCCGGCGCCGGCCTCGACCGCGGCGCGCATCACCTCCGGCTTGGAGGTATCGATGCTGATCGGCAGCGATACCTGCTTCGCCAACCGTTCGACCACCGGAATCGTGCGCCGCAATTCCTCTTCCAACGGCACTTCGTCCGCACCCGGGCGCGTGGATTCGCCGCCGATGTCGAGGATGTCGGCGCCCTGCTCCGCGAGCTCGAGGCCATGCGCGACCGCCGCTTGCGGATCGCCGTGCGCGCCGCCGTCCGAGAACGAATCCGGGGTCACGTTCACGATGCCCATCACCCGCGGGCGGTCGAGCTTGAGGATGCGGCCGGCGCAGTCGAGTTGCGGAGTGACGTCGAACATTCAGTCGTTGTTCCTGCCGTTGCGGTGGATGCCGATCGCGGCGCCGATGCCGGTCACCGGCCCGGTCGGCCCCGAGGGGGCCCTTGGTTCGCGTTCCCCGGACCCGTCATCGCTTCTCCGAAAGCGAAAAGGCCAGAGCGGACTCCGGCCTCTTCGAGACTGTGCAGCGAACGCGGCGCCTAGGTCTGCTCCGCCGGGCCGCCGATCGGCGGCAGCGGCCGGCTGTCGCCCTTGTCGCCGTCGTTCTTGTCGCTGCCGGGCCTGTTCCACCCGACCGGCGGCGGCGGCTCGCGCCCTTCCATGATCGCGTCGATCTGCGGCACGTCGATGGTCTCGTACTCGAGCAGCAGCTTGGCCATCGCGTGCAGCTTGTCGAGGTTGTCGGTCAGGATCCGGGTGGTACGGCCGTAGGCCTTGTCCAGGATGCTGCGCACCACTTCGTCGATCCTGCGCGCGGTCTCGTCGGAGACGTTCTTGTGCTGGGTCACCGAGCGGCCGAGGAACACCTCGTCCTCATCCTCGCTGTAGGCGATCGGCCCCATCTCGCCGGACAAGCCCCACTTGGTGACCATGTTGCGGGCCATCTTGGTGGCACGCTCGATATCGTTGGAGGCGCCGGTGGTGACCTTGTCCTCGCCGAAGATCAGCTCCTCGGCGACGCGGCCGCCGTACAGCGAGCACAACTGCGATTCGATCGCGGTGCGATTGAAGCTGTACTTGTCGCCCTCGGGCAGGTACATGGTCACGCCCAGGGCCCTTCCCCTGGGAATGATCGTGACCTTGTAGACCGGGTCGTGCTCGGGCACCAGGCGGCCGACGATGGCGTGGCCGGCCTCGTGGTAGGCGGTGAGCGTCTTCTCCTGCTCGCTCATCGCCATCGAGCGGCGCTCGGCGCCCATCAGGATCTTGTCGCGCGCCTTGTCGAAGTGCTCCATGCGCACGCCCTTGGCGTTCTCGCGCGCGGCGAACAGCGCCGCCTCGTTGACCAGGTTGGCGAGGTCCGCGCCGGAGAAGCCCGGCGTGCCGCGCGCCACCACCAGCGGCTGCACGTCGTCGTCCAGCGGCACCTTGCGCATGTGCACCTTGAGGATCTGCTCGCGGCCCTTGACGTCGGGCAGCCCGACCACGACCTGGCGGTCGAAACGGCCCGGGCGCAGCAGCGCCGGGTCGAGCACGTCGGGGCGGTTGGTCGCCGCGACCACGATCACGCCCTCGCCGCCCTCGAAGCCGTCCATCTCGACCAGCAGCTGGTTGAGGGTCTGCTCGCGCTCGTCATGGCCGCCGCCCAGGCCGGCGCCGCGGTGGCGGCCGACGGCGTCGATCTCGTCGATGAAGATGATGCACGGCGCGTGCTTCTTGGCCTGCTCGAACATGTCGCGCACGCGGCTGGCGCCGACGCCGACGAACATCTCGACGAAGTCGGAGCCGGAGATCGAGAAGAACGGCACCTTGGCCTCGCCGGCGATGGCCTTGGCCAGCAGGGTCTTGCCGGTGCCGGGCTGGCCGACCATCAGGATGCCGCGCGGGATCTTGCCGCCGAGCTTCTGGAACTTGGAGGGGTCGCGCAGGAACTCGACCAGTTCCTCGACCTCCTCCTTGGCCTCGTCGCAGCCGGCGACGTCGGCGAAGGTGACCTTGGTCTGGTCCTCGTTGAGCATCTTCGCCCGCGAGCGGCCGAAGGACATGGCGCCCTTGCCGCCGCCCTGCTGCATCTGCCGCATCATGAAGAAGAAGAAACCGATGATCAGCAGGACCGGCAGGAAGTTGATCAGGATGTAGACGAACGACGGGCCGCTGGCCGGCGGCGCCTGCTTGATCTCGACGTTGTGGTTGATCAGGTCGTCGACCATGCGCTCGTCGCGGCGCGGCGCGATCACGGTGCCCTTGGCCCCGTCCTTGCGCTCGAAGGTGATGGTCTTCTCGTCCTCGGCGATGTCGACCTTCTTGATCCGGTCGTTGCGCACCTCCTCCATGAACTGCGAATACACCACCTCCTGCGTGCCGGCGGTGCGCGGGCTGAAACTCTGGAACACCACCATCAGCACGACGGCGACGATCACCCAGAGCATCAGATTTTTCACTAGATCGTTCATGGACTTGTCAGCTCTGGAATTTGTAGATGGCCGCGCAACCGGCGCCGCGACAGTACTTCGGGACCTACATTGTGGCTGCCATCCATGGCGAAACCAAGCCGGGCCCGGACGGTCCGGCCCCTGTCGTCCATGGCGGGGCGTTCCGCTTAGCGCGGTCGCTTGCCCCGCGCCAGGGCATAGACTTCCGGCGAACGCTGGCGCGACGCCGACGGCTTGCGGATCGACACCTTGTCGTAGCGGCGGCGCAACTCCCGGACGTAGTCGTCGAAGCCGACGCCCTGGAACAGCTTGATCAGGAAGGCGCCGCCCGGCCGCAGGTGGTGATCGGCGAAATCCATCGCCAGTTCGGCCAGGTGGATCACCCGCGGCTGATCCACCGCGTCCATCCCACTCTTGTTGGGGGCCATGTCCGACAACACAAGGTCGACGGGCGCGTCGCCCAGCATCGTCTCAAGCTGAGATAAGACCGCATCCTCCCTGAAGTCGCCATGAAGAAACTCGACCCCGGCCAGGGGCGGCATCTCCAGGATGTCCAGCGCCACCACCCGCCCGCGCTCGCCCAGCGCCTGCCGCACCCACTGCGACCAGCCGCCGGGGGCCGCGCCGAGGTCGACCACGGTCATGCCGGGCTTCAGCAGGCGGTCGCGGGCGACCAGTTCCTCCAGCTTGTAGGCGGCGCGCGAGCGCATCCCCTCCGCCTGCGCCCGTTTGACGAAGGGATCGGAGAAGTGCTCCTTCAGCCAGCGCTGGCTGCTCTTGCTGCGCGTCGCCATGGGGTCTGGAAGTACCGCCAAATCAGGGATTTCCGGCCGTCATGATACTCTGCGGGACCCGCCCGATCCTTCGTACCGCATGAGTACCCGCCTGACCGCCTCCCAGTCACGTTTCCTTCGCGGTCAGGCCCACGGGCTCAAGGCGATCCTGCAGATCGGCGGCAAGGGACTGACCGACGCGGTGGTCGCCGAAGTCGACGGTGCGCTCGAGCACCATGAACTGATCAAGGTCCGGGTGGCCGTCGGCGATCGCGACGAGCGCGACGCGCTGGTGGCCGACCTCGCCGAGCGCAGCGGCGCCGCGCTGGTGCAGCGGATCGGCAATGTCGCGGTGCTCTACCGGCCATCGAAGGACAAGCGCCAGATCGTGCTGCCGAGGGCTTGAAGAGCCGGGAATCGGGAAGAGCCGGGAATCGGGATTCGAGAATCGGGAATCGGAAAAGCGGTAAAGCCCCGATACTCGTCGTCCCGCCCGCCTTCCGAACGGCTGGTCAAGCCGGGATCGATCTTCCCTGCAGCACCCGAGACCGGCGCCAAGACCAAAATGGATCCGGACACTTGCGCTCTGGCCGCGACGCTTCAATCTTCTCCCGATTCCCGATTCCCGATTCCCGATTCCCGATTCCCGTCCCATGCAGTTCAACCTCGAACGACCCGACTTCGACTATTTTCTCCGTGGCGCCGACGCGGCCTCGGCGCTGGTGAACGAGCGGCAGCTGCGCGCGAGTTTCGTCATCGCCCCCGATGCGCTGATCGAGGATTGGCCGGTGCGGGACGTGACGGCGATGGGTTCGGCCGACCTGGATCCGCTGCTGGCCCTGTCGCCCGAGGTCGTGGTGCTCGGCACCGGCGGCAGCCAGGCCTTCCCTCCGGCCGAGGTCATGGCCGCGTGCCTGTCGCAGGGCATCGGCCTGGAAAGCATGACCAATGCCGCCGCCGCACGGACCTACCAGGTGCTCGCCGGCGAGGGGCGGCGGGTGGTGGCGGGGTTCGTGCTCGACGGTCGGGGCTCTGGCGCCGGACCCGGGGATCCGTAAAAGCGGGAAGCCCACTTCGCACGTGCGCTGAAACCTCCGCGGACCTCTCCGCCGGACGGGTATCCGTTTTCCGGCGCGGTTTCGCAGGAGCGCCTGCTTGCGACAAGGCCCGTGGAAACGTCCGAGCGGGTACAACCGCGCTCTACGGACGAATCCCCAATCCCGTTTCTCGAATCCCGTCGTATCTCCCCGGCCGCCTCAGCGGCTGGGGAGATACGACAGCGGATCGACCGGCTTGCCGTTGTGGCGAATCTCGAAGTGCAGCATGTCGCGGGCGGTGCCGCTGCGGCCCATCTCGGCGATCTGCTGGCCGCTGCGCACGCGCTCGCCCTCGTTGACCAGCCGTGCGCGGTTGTGGCCGTAGGCGGACAGCCACTGGTCGTCGTGCTTGACGATGATCAGCTCGCCGTAGCCGACCAGGCCGGACCCGGAGTACACGACCACGCCGTCGCCCGCCGCCCGGACCGGCTGGCCGCCGTTGCCGGCGATGCCGATGCCCTGCTTGGTCGGATCGCCGTTGGCGAAACGGCTGATGATCTGGCCGTCCGCGGGCCAGCGCCAGGCCACTGAACTGCGCGCCGGGGCGGCCGCTGGCGATGTCGGCTGCGCCGGCGGCGTCGCGCCGGTGGTCGGCCGCGCAGGCGGGCGCGTGGGCGCGGCGGCGGTGCGGGCGCCGGAGCCGCCGGGATACAGCCGCAGCCGCTGGCCCGGGTAGATCGTGTAAGGCGGCGAGATGCTGTTCCAGGTCGCCAGGTCGAGCGGGCTGATGCCGTTGTCGACGGCCAGGCCGTACAGGGTGTCGCCGCGTTTGACGGTCACCGTCTGTCCCGGCTTGGGCGTCGATGTGCCGGCCTGCGGCACGCGGGTGCCGCTTTCCCGGATCACCCGGCTGCTGCCGCAGGCACTCAGCAGCACGAGTGCCACCAGTACGATTGCCATCCTCATCCGCGCAACTCCATCCACACCAGTCCGACGATCACGATCGCGGCCACCGCCCATCCCAGCAGTTCCACGTAGCGCCGCAGCACGCGCTCCAGCCGCTCCCCGCCCCATGCGATCAGGCCGGCGACGAGGAAGAAGCGTGCACCACGGCCGATGAAGGAACCCAATACGAAGGGGACCAGGCCGATGCCGGTGGCGCCCGATGCGATCGTGAACACCTTGTAGGGAATCGGCGTGAACGCCGCGAGGAAGACGAACCAGAATCCGTAGCGCACGAACATGTCCTGGACGCGGCGGAACGGCTCGTCCCACCCCATCGTCTGCATCCACGGCCAGATCGCCTCGAGCGCGAAGTGGCCCAGCACGTAGCCCAGCAGCCCGCCGACCACCGAGGCGAGCGTGCACATCAGCGCCAGGCGCCACCACGCCCGCGGCTGCGCCAGGGACATCGGCGCCAGCATCACGTCCGGCGGCACCGGGAAGAACACCGATTCCGCAGCGCTCAGCGCCACGAGATAGCGTGGCGCATGATGGTGCCGCGCCCAGACCAGGCAGCGGTCGTAGATCGCACCGAACAGCCGCATCAGTCGATCAGCCCCGACAGCAGCGGCACGAACACCACCGGCGCCAGCTCGGTGCGCTCGATCGCGCCGTCGGCGGCCTTGCGCAGCCGCACCAGGACCTGTCCGCCGCCGCCGCCGATCGGCGCCACCAGAACGCCGCCCGGCGCGAGCTGGTCGGTCAACGCCTCGACCAGCGCGGGCGCCGCCGCGGTCACCACGATGCCGTCGAAGGGTCCGTTGCCGGACCAGCCGATGCGGCCGTCGTCGTGCTTGCTGCGCACGTTCAGGCCCAGCGCGCGGAAGCGCTTGCGCGCCACCCGCAGCAGTTCGCCGATGCGCTCGACGGTGTGCACCTCCAGCCCCAGCGCGGCGAGGATCGCGGCCTGGTAGCCGGATCCGGTGCCGATCTCGAGCACCCGCGCCGGTCCCGCGGCGGATCCGGACGGCGGCCGCGGCGGCAGTCCGGCCAGCAGCGTCTCGGTCATCTTCGCCACCACCCACGGCTGCGAGATGGTCTGGCCATGCCCGATCGGCAGCGCGGTGTCCTCGTAGGCACGCGTGGCCAGCGCTTCGTCGACGAACAGGTGTCGCGGCACGGTGCGGATCGCGTTGAGCACGCGCTCGTCGGCGATGCCGTTGCCGCGCAGGCGCTCGATCAGCCGGTCGCGCACCCGCTGCGAGGTCATGCCGACGCCGATCGCCTCGGGCTGCAGCCGCAGGCGCGGCGTCATGCGCGCGCCTCCCGCAGCTCGCCCGCCAGCCCGTCGACCCAGCTGGCGACCTGTTCGAGCGCCTGGTAGCGGGTCAGGTCGACGTGGATCGGGGTGATCGCGATGGCGCCGTTGCGGACGGCGTGGAAGTCGGTGCCGGGCCCGGCGTCGAGTTCGGGACCGGCCGGGCCGATCCACCACCATGTCCTGCCGCGCGGATCCTCCAGCGGCACGCATGGCTCGGCGCGGTGGCGGTTGCCCAGCCGGGTGACCTCGAAACCGGAGATCTCGCTCCACGGCCGGTCCGGCACGTTGACGTTGAGGATGGTGTCGGCCGGCAGCGGATCGGCGCCGAGCCGCTCGACGATCTCCACCGCGGCACGTGCCGCGGTCTCGTAGTGATGGCCGACGTGCGCGGCGGTGACCAGCGACATCGCCACCGCGGGCAGCCCGAGGAAGCGGCCCTCCATGGCGGCGGCGACCGTACCCGAATAGATGACGTCGTCGCCCAGGTTGGCGGTGTTGTTGATGCCCGAGACGACGAGATCCGGTTCGCGTTCCAGCATGCCGGTGATCGCCACGTGCACGCAATCGGTCGGGGTGCCGTGCACGCGCCAGGTGGTGTCGTCGACCTGCACCACGCGCAGCGGCATGTCCAGGGTCAGCGAATTGCTGGCGCCTGAGCGGTCGCGGTCGGGGGCGACGATCAGCACCTCGTGGCCTGCCCCGCGCAGGCCCTCGGCGAGGATCCGGATGCCGGGCGCATCCACGCCGTCGTCGTTGCTGACCAGTATGCGCATGGAAGATGGGTCACGAAATGCGTCCATCATAGCCGATGCCGCATCGGCCGCCGAGGAACGGGTGAGGAGGAACGAGGAACGGGAAACAAGGAACGAGTGGGCGCGTGCGCGCTGCGAGGGCAGCCGCCCGGCTCGATTCGGCCGATGCCCGGGGCGGGCATCCTGTGGGAGCGACGGAAGTCGCGACTGGTCGCCCGCGCAGTCGCAACTTCCAGCGGTGCATTCCCGCCGCTCCACGACGGCGCCCCACTCGTTCCTCCTCACCCGTTCCTCGCTCCGGCAGCCGATCTCCGCCGCCGTCGATCCACCCAGGAGGGCGACGGGAAAGAACGCCACGCTTTTGTATGCTGTCGCCCATGATCAGGCGCAAGCCCCCGCCGACCGAGGACGAGGCCGCACTGTTCCGCGATGCGATCGGCCCGGTGCGCAGGTTGCCGGAGGCGGCGCCCCCCGCATCCAGGCCGCGTCCGGAACCGCGGCCGCGCATGGCCGAGCGCGACGAACGCGAGGCGCGCGGCGAATTCCACGCCCTGCTGGAGGAAGGCCGGCTCGACGCCGGCGACAGCCTGCGCTACCGGCGCGACGAGGTGTCGCCGCGGATCCTGCGCCGACTGGCGCGCGGGCAGTACGCGGTGCAGGACGAACTGGACCTGCACGGCGCCGACGGCGCCCAGGCCGAGGCCTGGCTGAAGCGCTTCCTCGCCGGCGCACGGGCGGACGGCAGCGCCTGCGTGCGGATCGTGCACGGCAAGGGCCGGCACGGCGAAGGCCTGCCGGCGTTGAAGAACCTGGTCGATCGGCTGCTACGCCGGCGCGCCGACGTGCTGGCGTTCCACTCGGCGCCGCCCGCGCAGGGCGGGACCGGCGCGGTGCTGGTCCTGCTCAAGCCGCGCTGAAGACGAGGCCCGGTCAGCGGCGCCGGGCCCGTCGTCGCCGCGACCGGGCGCTTACTGCGCCTCGGAATCGTCGCTGCGGGCCACGCGCTTGAGCGGCGGGTTGACCCAGCGCACGTCGAGCCCGCGCATGCGGGCGGTGCGCTCGACGTAGGCGATGTAGGCCATGTCGCGTTCGAACGCCTGGGCCGGCTGCGAACCCGCCGGCGCGGCCCCGTATCCGGCACCGCCATGGGGGCTCGCGCATGCAGCCAGGCCGAGCATGGACAGCGAAACGATCGTGCAAAGAAGCGGTCTGTTCATGACAGTTCCTCCCATGCGCCGCTCTCGGCATCCACGTGCGTGCGGGTGCCTGAATCCGGTTATACGCCGAGGAAATCGGCGCTCCAGTGCCGTGGAACGCTTTCCGACGAACGGTCAGCCGGCGGGCTGGGCGGCGTTGCGCATCGGTCCCAGTTCAGCAAGCACCGCGGTGGCATAGGCGCCGGCGGGCAGTTCGAAACCCAGGCGGATGACGTCGTCGCCGAGCCACTCCCAGGCCATGGCCGCGGGCCGCAAGCGGGTGGCGCGGCGCTCCTGGCGCAGACCCGCCGACTCCAGCCCTTGCCGCAGCGCGGCGGCGTCGGCGCCCGCCATTGCCGTCGTCTCGAGCGCCAGCGAGGCGGCGGTGCTGCGCGGCGCGCCGGCGCCCCACAGCGGCGCGCTCGGATGGATGTCGAACGCCTGCAGCCTCTGCGCGAGCGCCTCGCTCCAGGGTTCGGGGCCGAACACGCTGCGGCTGCCGTCGAGGATCCACACCTCGCCCTCGAGCCCGCGATTCCAGGAGCCGCCACGCACGCGCGCGGCGAGCACCCGGTTGAACAGCTCCGAGCGCGCCGCCGACAGCAGATGGGTCCGCTGCTCGCGCCGCATCCGGCGCCCGGCGAACATCGCGAGCGCGGCCGCCAGGTTGCCGCCGTCGCGGCCGAAGCGCTGTTCGCCGAAATAGTTCGGCACGCCGCCGTCGGCGATCGTCGCCAGGCGCGCCTCCACCGCCCCGCGATCGCCCTGCACATCGCGCAGCGCCAGCACGAAGCGGTTGCCCGCCAGCGCGCCGCGCGGAAGCTTCTTCGCGTGCCGTGCATGCGCGAGCACGCGCAGCGCCTGGCCCGGGCCGGCCCCCTCCCCGTCCAGCGTGCGCGGGTCGGGAGCGTCGCGCCCGGGCAGGTGCACGCTGAAGCGCTGGCGCGTCAGCGCGTGGCGATCCTTCAATCCCGCATAGCCGATCGCCGAGACCGGAACGCCCGCCCAGCCGGCGATCCGCTCGGCGGCGAACGCGGTGTTCATGCCGCGCTTCTCGACCGTCAGCAGCAGGTGCTCACCGCTGCCGCTGGGCTCGAAGCCGTCGAGTTCCTCGACCCGGAAGTCCTCCGGCGCGGTGCGGATCGACGCCGCCAGGACCGGATCGCCCCAGGCGCCCGGCAGCGCCGCGCCGGAAGCGGGCGGCGGCGCGTTCACGCCGCGACCAGCAGGCACACCGCGTGCGCCGCGATGCCCTCGCCGCGTCCGGTGAAGCCGAGGCGCTCGCTGGTGGTGGCCTTGACGCTGATCGCCCCGGCGTCGACGCCGAGATCGCCCGCGATCGCCTCCCGCATCGCCTGCGCATGGGGGCCGATCTTCGGCCGCTCGCAGACCACGGTGAGGTCGGCATTGCCCAGGCGCCAGCCGCGCCCGGCGGCCAGCGCCCGGCAATGCCGCAGCAGCACGCGGCTGTCGGCGCCCTTCCACTGCGGATCCGACGGCGGGAAATGCACGCCGATGTCGCCCAGCGCCAGCGCCCCCAGCATCGCATCGCACAGCGCATGCAAGGCGACGTCGCCGTCGCTGTGGGCGAGCACGCCCTGCGCGTGGGCGATGCGCACGCCGCCGACCATGACGTGATCGCCGTCGCCGAAGGCGTGGACGTCGTAGCCGTGGCCGATGCGGACGTTCATGGCGCCCCGCCCGCACGCAATGATGCGTTTTCGATTCCCGTTTCCCGATTCCCGCTTCCCCGCCTTTGCAGCAGGAACTCGAACAGCGCCAGGTCGGCGGGCGTGGTCACCTTCAGGTTGTCCTCGGCGCCCTCCACCAGCAGCGGGCGCAGCCCCTGCCGCTCCATCGCCATCGCCTCGTCGGTGACCGCGACGCCGGCGTCGATCGCGGCACGCAGCGCGCGGCTCAGCTGCAGGCGCCGGAACAGCTGCGGCGTCAGCGCGCGCCACAGCCGCTCGCGCGGCTCGGTGCCGTCGATGCCGCCGTCGTCGCCGGCGCGCTTGAGCGTGTCGCGGACAGGCGTGGCCAGGATCGCCCCGACCGGATCGTCGCGGCCGCGCTCGAGCAGGTGCTGCAGGTCCGAGTGGCGCAGGTTCGGCCGCGCGGCGTCGTGCACCAGCACGAAATCGTCGGCACGCACCTCGCGCGGCAGCGCCTCCAGCCCGGCCAGCACCGAGTCGGCGCGCGCGGCGCCGCCGATGCAGGCCAGCACCGGCTTGCCGGCCAGTTCGCGCCAGCGCGGCCAGTGCGGATCGCCGTCGGCGAGTACCACCACCACGCCCTGTATGCCGGGATGGACGAGCAGCGCCCGCAACGTATGCGCCAGCAGCGGCTCCCCGGCCACCGGCAGGTATTGCTTGGGCACCTCGCCGCCGAAACGCGTGCCGCGGCCGGCGGCGGGCACCACCGCCCAGAGCCCGCCCCGGACCGGCCCCGGGGTCATGGCGTGTCCTCCGCGTCGCCCGCATCGCCATCCGGCGGCGGAGGCGGCGCCGGCGGCGTTGGCGTTTCCACCACGCGGTAGAAGACCTCCCCGGGGCGAATCATCCCGAGCTCGCTGCGCGCGCGCTCCTCCACCGCCGCCTCGCCGGTCGGCGACTTCAGGTCGGCCACCTCGGCCGCGAGCGCCGCATTGCGCTGCCGCAGCCCGTCGTTCTGGTGCGCCTGCTGCGCCACCTGGCCCTGCAGCTGCGCCACGTCGCCGGCGCCGCCGTTGCCGAACCAGAGCCGGTACTGCAGCCATGCCAGCAACGCCGCCAGAAGCACCAGCACGATCCGCAATGCGCGCACCGCTGGCTGTCCCGCTACCGGTTCAGCGAGACGAAGGCGGCGCGTCCCGCGTAACGCGCCCCGGCACCCAGCGACTGCTCGATCCGCAGCAGCTGGTTGTACTTGGCGACGCGGTCGCTGCGGCACAGCGAGCCGGTCTTGATCTGGGTCGCGGTGGTGGCCACGGCGATGTCGGCGATGGTGGTGTCCTCGGTCTCGCCGGAGCGGTGGGAGACGATGGCCGCGTACTTCGCCGCGTCCGCCATCGCGATCGCTTCCAGGGTCTCGGTGAGGGTGCCGATCTGGTTGACCTTGATCAGGATCGCGTTGGCGGTGCCCGAGTCGATGCCCTGGCGGAAGATCTTCGGGTTGGTCACGAACAGGTCGTCGCCGACCAGCTGCACCTGGTCGCCGATGCGCGCGGTCAGCTGCTTCCAGCTGTCCCAGTCGTCCTCGGCCATGCCGTCCTCGATCGAGACGATCGGGTACTGCTTGCACCAGTCGGCGAGGAAGTCGACGAACTGCTCGCCGGTCAGGCGCCTGCTCTCGCCCACCAGGTGGTACTTGCCGTTGTCGAAGAACTCGCTGGAGGCGACGTCCAGCCCCAGCAGCACGTCCTCCCCGGCGCTGTAGCCGGCCCGGCCGATCGCCTCGAGGATGGTGTCGAGCGCCTCGACGTTGCTGCGGAAGTCGGGCGCGAACCCGCCCTCGTCGCCGACCGCGGTGGAAAGCCCGTGGCCCTTGAGCACCGACTTGAGCGCGTGGAAGATTTCGGTGCCGGCGCGCAGCGATTCGGAGAACGAGTCGAAGCCGACCGGCAGCACCATGAATTCCTGGAAGTCGACGTTGTTGTCGGCGTGCGCGCCGCCGTTGATGATGTTCATCATCGGCACCGGCAGCTCGGGGGCGCGGTCGCCGGCCAGCGATTTCCAGAGCGGGAGCTTCTTCGAGGCAGCCACGGCATGCGCGTTGGCCAGCGACACCCCGAGCAGCGCGTTGGCGCCCAGGCGGCCCTTGTTGTCGGTGCCGTCGAGATCGACCAGCCGCTTGTCCAGGCCGGCCTGGTCCTCGGCATCGAAACCGCGCAGCGTGTCGGCGATGGCGCCGTTGACGTTGCCGACGGCCTTCTGCACGCCCTTGCCGAGATAGCGGGTCTTGTCGCCGTCGCGCAGCTCGACGGCTTCCTTGGCGCCGGTCGACGCGCCGGACGGCACCGCGGCGCGGCCGAAGCTACCGTCTTCCAGGGTGATTTCGGCCTCAAGCGTGGGATTGCCGCGACTGTCGAGGATCTCGCGGGCATGGATGGTGCTGATCTTCGTCATAGGTTTTCCGATCTGAACTCGCGCAGGCTTTCAAGAAACGAGGAGTAGTCCGTGTTTCCACGGACGATGTGGGAATCGATGCCCGTGCGACGCATATCGGGAGCTTCCGGGGCGAGGTGGACATAGAACAATACTGCGTCACCTGGACGCACTGTTCCCAGGACACGTGGATCGCAAGAGGTGTGAACCTCGTGATGAATTTCCGTGATCTGGCCAGTGATCGGCGGGAATCCTTTGAACATCTCAACCAGTCGATAGTCTGCAACCAGGACCGAACCCGAATTGTCGGACAGTGGCCTCGCCTGCACGCGTTCCACCATTGCCAGAAAGATCTCATCGTAAGAGAGTTCAAGCCCGTACGGCTCCTCGAACGTTCGTGAGCAGGCACTGGCAGGGGAAATTGCCCCCATCAGAAACAACGCGCAGACAATTACGACCGCAGCCGCACCTCGGGTACAAGTCAGGCGCACATTGCTCGAGACCATCGTATTCAATCCCCGCCAGCCCCGACTTCAGCCTCGAGGAAACCACCTTTTTTGGCGGCACCGTCGAGTTCCAACAGCGTTTCCAGCAGTGCACGCATCTTCGGCAGCGGCCAGGCGTTGGGGCCGTCGGACAGCGCCTTCTCGGGCTCAGGATGGGTTTCCATGAACAGTCCTGCCACGCCGACCGCGACCGCCGCGCGCGCCAGCACCGGCACGAACTCGCGCTGGCCGCCGCTGGAGGTGCCCTGCCCGCCCGGCAGCTGCACCGAGTGGGTGGCGTCGAAGACCACCGGGCAGCCGGTGTCGCGCATCACCGCGAGGCTGCGCATGTCCGAGACCAGGTTGTTGTAACCGAAGCTGGCGCCGCGCTCGCAGACCATGATCTGCTGGTTGCCGGTGGACTTCGCCTTCTCCACCACCGGCTTCATGTCCCAGGGCGAGAGGAACTGGCCCTTCTTGATGTTGACCGGCTTGCCGGCGGCGCAGACCTTGCGGATGAAGTCGGTCTGGCGCACCAGGAACGCGGGCGTCTGCAGCACGTCGACCACGCTGGCGACCTCGTCCATCGGCGTGTACTCGTGCACGTCGGTCAGCACCGGCACGCCGATCTGGCGGCGCACCTCGCCGAGCACGCGCAGGCCCTCCTCCATGCCGGGGCCGCGGAAGCTGCTGCCGGAGGTGCGGTTGGCCTTGTCGAAGCTGGACTTGAAGATGAAATCGATGCCGAGCGCGCCGGTGATCTCCTTCAGCTGGCCGGCCACGTCGAGCTGCAGCTGCTCGGATTCGACCACGCAGGGGCCGGCGATCAGGAAGAACGGCCGGTCCAGGCCGACCTCGAAACCGCAGAGATTCATGCGCCTGCTCCTGCCGCTCCTGTGGGAGCGACGGAAGTCGCGACGCTCCCGTCTGCACCGGGACCGATAAGGCTGTCGCGACTTCCGTCGCTCCCACGAGCCCACCGACCGCTCATGCGCTGGCCTCCTTCAGCAGCTTGCCGCCGGCCTTGCGTTCGCGCGCGGCGCGCACGAAGCCGACGAACAACGGGTGGCCGCTGCGCGGCGTGGACAGGAACTCCGGATGCGCCTGGCAGGCGACGAACCACGGATGCTGCGGCAGCTCGATCATCTCCACCAGCAGGTCGTCCATCGACTTGGCCGAGATCACCAGGCCGGCCTCCTCGAGCTGGGTGCGGTAGCGGTTGTTGAACTCGTAGCGGTGGCGGTGGCGCTCGCCGACCACGTCCTTGCCGTACAGCTCGCGCGCCCGGCTGCCGGGCTTGAGCCGCTGCTCCTGCAGGCCCAGGCGCATGGTGCCGCCGAGGTCGCTGTCCTCACTGCGGCGCTCGACCTCGCCGGTCTTGGTGCGCCATTCGGTGATCAGGCCGATCACCGGATGCGGGGTCTGGCGGTCGTTCTCGGTGCTGTTGGCGCCCTCCAGCCCGGCCAGGTGGCGGGCGACGTCGACCACTGCCGCCTGCAGGCCATAGCAGATGCCGAAGTACGGCACGCGCCGTTCGCGCGCGTACTGCGACGCCAGCACCTTGCCCTCGAAGCCGCGGTCGCCGAAGCCGCCGGGCACCAGGATGCCGTCGACGCCGGCCAGCACGCTTTCCGCGCCCTGGCGCTCGATGTCCTGCGATTCGATCCACTTCAGCGTGACCCGGGTGCGCTGGCGGATGCCGCCGTGCTTGAGCGCTTCGCCGACCGACTTGTAGGCGTCCTTGTGGTCGACGTACTTGCCGACCACGGCGATGGTCACCTCGTCGATCGGGCGCTCGGTGGCGTCGACCACGTCCAGCCACTCGGACAGGTCCGCCGATTCGCTGGCGCGATCGCCCAGGTGCAGCCGCTCGACCACGATCTGGTCCAGGCCCTGCGCGTGCAGCCACATCGGGATCTTGTGGATGTCGTCCAGGTCCACCGCCGAGATCACCGCCTTCTCCGGGACGTTGGTGAACGAGGCGATCTTGCGCCGTTCGCCGTCCGGCAGCGGCTGCTCGCTGCGGCAGACCAGCACGTCGGGCTGGATGCCGATCGAGCGCAGCTCCTTGACCGAGTGCTGGGTCGGCTTGGTCTTCAGCTCGCCGGCCGCGGCGATGTACGGCACCAGGGTCAGGTGCATGAACATGGCCTTGTCGGCGCCGCGCTCGGTGCGCAGCTGGCGGATCGCCTCCAGGAACGGCAGCGACTCGATGTCGCCGACGGTGCCGCCGATCTCCACCAGCGCCACGTCGTAACCCTGGGTGGCGGCGTCGATGCTGCGCTTGATCTCGTCGGTGATGTGGGGGATCACCTGCACGGTGGCGCCGAGGTAGTCGCCGCGGCGCTCCTTGGCGATCACGCTCTCGTAGATCTTGCCGGTGGTGATCGAGTTCCGGCCGGACAGGTGCACGTTGACGAAGCGCTCGTAGTGGCCGAGGTCGAGGTCGGTCTCGGCGCCGTCGTCGGTCACGTAGACCTCGCCGTGCTGGAACGGGCTCATGGTGCCCGGGTCGACGTTGATGTAGGGGTCGAGCTTCATCATCGTCACCCGCAGCCCGCGCGCCTCGAGGATAGCGGCCAGCGAGGCCGCGGCGATGCCCTTCCCGAGGGAAGAGACGACGCCGCCGGTGACGAAAACGAGCGGAGTGACGGAACGGGGGGAAGTCATGGGCGCAGCAGGTCGCTGGAAAGCCCCATTCTACGGCAAGTGCGCTGCGCCCGGCTGACGGCGCGGGGATCGGCCGCCAAAAAGGCGCCCCGCCGGAGCGGGGCGCCAGACAACGCGATCGGGCCGGGATCAGGCCGGATCTTCTTCCTCGGCCTCGACGGCTTCCTCGGCCTCTTCCTCGGCGTCGGCGGCCTGCCAATCGGCGGCCTCGGCTTCCTGCTCGGCCGCGGCGGCATCGGCCTCGGCGGCGTCGGCGGCCTCGCCCGCCTGCGCGGCGGCCTGCTCGGCCTCGCGGACGGCCTGCTCGTCGACTTCCTGTGCGAACGCGGTGGGGGCGGCAAAGGCCGCGGCGATCAGAGCGGTAAACAGCAGGTTGCGCTGGGTCATCGTCGTGTCTCCAGAGAAGCGAAAGTTGTACTGCCAAAAGTAATGCCGCTTGCCTCAGCGACGCCTGCACCGTACCCATGCCATGCCGGCTGAGGACTGAACAACGAACACTTAACGGAAGTAAGCGCTTACACGCGTGTTTGCAGGTAATTTCGTCGATTCGCGATGCCCCGAACCCAGGGTTGTCCATAGCTGTTGCAAGCGCGCGAAAGCTGGTACCCGCGATCGCGCGCGCGACGGATTCCATTACCATGCGCGCTCCCCTAGCCACTTCCCCCGTGCATGAGCAGTCGCTACAACGCCGTCGACATCGAAGTCCTGTCCGGACTGGACCCGGTCAAGCGCCGCCCGGGCATGTACACCGACACCACCCGCCCCAACCACCTGGCGCAGGAGGTGATCGACAACGCGGTCGACGAGGCGCTGGCCGGGCACGCGCGCGAGATCGAGGTGCGGTTGTTCAAGGACGGCAGCTGCGAGGTGTCCGACGACGGCCGCGGCATGCCGGTGGACCTGCACCCGGAGGAGAAGATCCCCGGCGTCGAGCTGATCCTCACGCGCCTGCATGCCGGCGGCAAGTTCAACAACCGCAACTACACCTTCTCCGGCGGCCTGCACGGGGTCGGCGTGAGCGTGGTCAACGCGCTGTCGAGCCGGGTGGAGATCTTCATCAAGCGCGACGGCAACGAATACCGCATGGCGTTCGCCGACGGCGATGCGGTGTCGCAGCTGGAGACGGTGGGCAGCGTCGGCAAGCGCAACACCGGCACCCGGCTGCGGTTCTGGCCCGACCCGAAGTACTTCGACACCGCCAAATTCTCCCTGCGCGCGCTCCGGCACCTGCTGCGGGCCAAGGCCGTGCTGTGCCCCGGCCTCACCGTGACGCTGTTCGACGAGGCCAGCGGCGAGCGCGACCGGTGGCACTACGAGGACGGCCTGCGCGACTACCTGCACGGCGAGCTGGCCGATCGCGAGCTGCTGCCGCCGGAACTGTTCGTCGGCCGCCTGGACAAGGACACCGAGACCGTCGACTGGGCGGTGGCCTGGGTGCCCGAGGGCGAACTGGTGCAGGAGAGCTACGTCAACCTGATCCCCACCGCCCAGCACGGCACCCACGTCAACGGCCTGCGCACCGGCTTCACCGACGCGCTGCGTGAGTTCTGCGACTTCCGCAACCTGCTGCCGCGCGGCATCAAGCTGGCGCCCGAGGACGTCTGGGACCGCGTCGCCTTCGTGCTCAGCGTCAAGATGACCGATCCGCAGTTCAGCGGCCAGACCAAGGAGCGGCTGAGCTCGCGGCAGGCGGCCGGTTTCGTCGAGGGTGCGGCCCACGACGCGTTCTCGCTGTGGCTCAACCAGCACACCGAGTTCGGCGAGCGCATTGCCCAGCTGGCGATCGACCGCGCCAGCGCGCGGCTGAAGACCGAGAAGCAGATCGTGCGCAAGAAGGTCACCCAGGGCCCCGCCCTGCCCGGCAAGCTGGCCGACTGCATCAGCCAGGACCTGTCGCGGACCGAGCTGTTCCTGGTGGAGGGCGACTCCGCCGGCGGCTCGGCGAAGCAGGCGCGGGACAAGGACTTCCAGGCGATCCTGCCGCTGCGCGGCAAGATCCTCAACACCTGGGAAGTCGCCTCCGGCGGCGTGCTCGCCTCGCAGGAAGTGCACGACCTGGCGGTGGCGATCGGCTGCGATCCGGGCAAGGACGACATCGCGGGGTTGCGCTACGGCAAGATCATCGTGCTGGCCGACGCCGATTCCGACGGTCTGCACATCGCCACCCTGCTCACCGCGCTGTTCCTGCGCCACTTCCCGGCCCTGGTCGACGCCGGCCACGTGTTCGTGGCGATGCCGCCGCTGTTCCGCGTCGACGTCGGCAAGCAGGTGTTCTACGCGCTCGACGAGGAGGAGAAGCGGCTGCTGCTGGAGAAGATCCAGCGCGAGAAGCTCAAGGGCGCGGTCAGCGTCACCCGTTTCAAGGGCCTGGGCGAGATGAATCCGCCGCAGCTGCGCGAATCGGCGATCCACCCCGACACCCGCCGCCTGGTGCAGCTGACGGTCGACGACGGCGACCAGACGCATGCGCTGATGGACATGCTGCTGGCGCGCAAGCGGGCGGGGGATCGGAAGACGTGGTTGGAGAGCAAGGGCGACATGGCGACGCTGGAGGTATGAGTGGGCTATTCGCTCTCACCCGCCGTCGCGACGGCGCCCGCTCGCCGCCACGGAACGCGCTGCCTGGCGCGGTGTGAAGGCTATTCACTGTCGTCCGCCGTGGCGACGGCCTATACAGCGCGGCTGCGGAACGAACTGCCTGGCGCCTCGTGACACCGCTGCAAGCCCGCACGATCTGCAGCAGCACGCATGTACGCGTGCGCGACGTGCACTGCCGCGCCTGCCGCGGCCGACATGCAGGGCAGCCGGAATCGGTACCGGACACCCGCATCGTGCTCGCCTATCGCGGCACGTTCGTATACCGGCCGGGACGGCAGGCGCTGGTGGCGGACGGCAACCAGGCGCTGGTGTTCAACGCCGGCGACGAGTACCGGATCGATCATCCCGGCGACGGCGGCGACCGCTGCCTGTCGATCCGGATCGCACCGGACTGGCTGCAGGAAATCGCACGCGACGGGCTGGTCGCCGCTTCCGCAGCCCCGCGCCTGCGACGGACCCGTCGTCCGCTCGGTCCGCGGGACCAGTGGCTGGCCGCCCGCCTGCGCGCATGCGATGGATACGCCGACCCGTTGCCGGCGGAAACGCTGACGCTGGCGCTCGCCGGGAGCCTCCTGCAGCCCGATCCACCCTCGGCACCTCCAACCCGGCAAGGATTCAGCGCCGGACGTGGACGGCTGATCGAACGCGCCAAGCTGCTGCTGCAGGACGACCCGGCGCACCGCTGGACGCTGGCTGCATTGGCCGCCGAGCTGCGCGTGTCCCCGGTCTACCTGACCCAGAGCTTCAGCGGCACCGAAGGCATGCCGCTGTACCGCTACCAGACCCGACTGCGGCTGGCGCGTGCGCTCGAGGCGCTGCCGCGCACGCACGACCTGACCGCCCTGGCGTTGACGCATGGTTTCTCCAGCCATGGCCAATTCAGCGCCGCGTTCCGGCGTACCTACGGCCTGACGCCATCCGCCGCACGGCGCGCACTGCGATCGCGGCCAGGCTGAACCGGTTCCGCGCGCCGCCGGACACGGCACGAGGTCCGAGCACGGACATTCCGTGCGATCCGAGGTGAATGCGCGCAGCGGTCCGATCGCACCCGACTAAAGAATCGAGAAGCCGCCCGCATCGGTGGCGGCTAGCCTGCGCAGCAACTCCACGACGGAGCGCATTACGGATGCCGCCACCCCTCGCCGCCCTGGTCCGATCACTACTGCTCACAGGAATTCTGATGACACCTGCCCTCGCCGCCACTGCGCAAGACGACTCCGCCTTCACCTCCGCGCTGGTCGCTCCCGGACCGGCCGACGTCATCCCGGCAGGGAGCGACATCTACGCACCGCTGCTCGGTCACTGGCAGGTGCGGGTGACCGATCACCTGCCGGACGGAAGCGAGCGCACGATCGACGGCGAAGTCCTGTTCGCGCGCATCCTCGAGGGCCGCGCGGTCCAGGACCTCTGGATCTTCCCCGGCCGCGGCGGGCGCGGCACGGACACGCCGAAGAGCGGCAATCGTTACGGCACGACCCTTCGCATCTACGATCCGGAGCGGGACGTCTGGATCGTCGACTGGTTCAATCCGGTGACCGGCACCCACACGCATCTGATCGGCTCGCGATCCGGCGATGACCTCCTGCAGGAGGGCGAGAACGGGGACGGCCATCCGGTCCGCTGGATCTTCTCCGGCGTGACCGCCACCGGTTTCCACTGGCGCGGCGAACGCTCCGACGATGGCGGCCGCAGCTGGATCCTGGAAACCGAATTCTCCGCCCGGCGCTGAGTTCCGAAACGGAGAGCACCCGCCACGATCAGGCAGCGAGTGCGGCGCGCAGCAGATCGCGCAGCAGCGGCTGCAGCCGCGCCGCCAACTCGGGCCTGTACTCGAACGAGTCCTCGTCCATGTAGGTGCGCTGGCTGATCTCCAGCTGCACGGCATCGGTGCCGTTGCCCGGATCGCCGTAATGCCGGGTGATGTAGCCGCCGCGGAAACGTCCGTTGACGATGGTGTCGTACCCGTCCTGCGCCGCGAGCACCGCTTCCAGCCGGCGCTGCACGGCCAGCGCGCAGCTGTCGCCGCCGGCGGTGCCGAGGTTGAGGTCCGGCAGCCGGCCGTCGAACAGGAACGGCAGCTCGCCCCGGATCGAGTGCCCCTCCCACAGCACCACCCGGCCATGCGCGGCGTGCAGGCGCTCGAGTTCTCCACGCAGCGCGGCATGGTAGGGGCGCCAGAACGTGTCGACGCGCTCTGCGATCTCCTCGGGCGTCGGCGCCGCGCCGTCGCGGTAGACCGGCTCGCCGGTGAACTGCACGGTCGGGCACAACCCGGTGGTGTTCTGGCCGGGATACAGCGAAACGTCGTCCTCGGGACGGTTGAGATCGATGACGTAGCGCGAGTACCGCGGCACGATCATCGACGCGCCCAGCTCCCGCGCCACCGCGTACAGGCGTGCCACGTGCCAGTCGGTATCGGGGACGCGGCGCGCCGAATCGGTGAGCCGTGCCGCGATGGCATCGGGCAGCGCGGTGCCGTCGTGGGGCACGCTGACCAGCAGCGGCGCGGTGCCCTTGTGCAGGTTGAAGATGTCCATCGCCGACATGCTACCGGAGCGGCGGAGCGGTTTCGCGCCGGATCATCTCCGCTCCGGATCGACCCTGCGCCGGATCATCTCCGCTCTGGATCGACCCTGCGCCGGATCGCTCCACTCCGTAGAGCGGAGCTTGCTCCGCTGCTTTCGGGCTCCGGAGCCAAGAGCAGCGGAGCAAGCTCCGCTCTACGGGGCTGCGACGTCGGCTTGCAACGCGGAAGCGGTGAAGAGGGCTTACATCAGCGCATCAGCACCACTTCCTCGGCGCTGGTCGGATGGATGGCGACGGTGTCGCGCAGGTCGGCCATGGTGGCGCCGAGCCTGAGCGCCACCGCGAAGCCCTGCAGGATCTCGTCGGCGGCCTCCCCGTACAGGTGCACGCCGACCACGCGCTCGTCCTCGCCGACGCAGACCAGCTTGAACAGGCTGCACAGCGGCGCGTCCGTCAATGCCTGCAGCATCGGCCGGAAGCGGCTGCGATAGACCTTCACCGCATCTCCGTGCCGTTCGCGCGCCTGCGCCTCGGTCAGGCCCACGCCGCCGATCGGCGGATGGGCGAAGACCACCGTGGGCACGTTCTCGTAGTCGAGCCGGGCCTCGGGCTGGCCGCCGAAAACGCGGTCCATCAGCCGCCGCGCCGCGGCGATCGCCACCGGCGTCAGCGTCTCGCGGCCGGTCACGTCGCCGACCGCGTAGATGCCCGCGGCGCTGGTGTTCTGGAACGCGTCGACAGCGACGTTGCCGGCGGCGTCGATGTCCACGCCGGCCGCCTCCAGGCCGATGCCCGCGCTGTTGCCGCGGCGGCCGATCGCGAACACCAGGGCATCGAACGCGTCGCCGGCCTCCCCGTCCTCGTCGAACAGGCGCACGCACCGGTCCCCGGCGCGCTCGACCTCGCGCAGGCGGTAGCCGAAATGCAGGTGGACGCCGAGGCGGCGATAGTTCTCCTCCAGCTGCCCGACGACTTCTTCGTCGGAATGGCTGAGCAGGCGCGGCCCGCGCACGAACAGGTCGACGCGGCTGCCCAGCGCCTGCAGCAGCCCCGCCAGCTCGACGCTGATGTAGCCGCCGCCGACCAGCGCCACGCGCGCCGGCGCCCGCGTCCAGTGGAAGAAATCGTCGGAGACGCCGCCCAGCCCGGCTCCCGGAATGTCCGGCCGCTGCGGACTGGAGCCGGTCGCCAGCAGTACGTGCCGGGTGCGCAGGTGCGCGCCGCCGTCGGCCACGACCGTGCGCGCGTCCAGGAGCGTGCCCCGGCACGGCATCAGGACGATGCCGGCGCGGTCCAGGCGCTTGCGGTAGCTCTCGTGGATGCCGCCGATGTAGCGCTGGCGATCGGTGATGAATTCGCCCCAGTCGAACTTCGGCGCCGCCGGCACCTCGAAGCCGAGCTGCGCGGCGGCGCCGATGCGGGTGGCGAGTTCCGCCGCGAGCCACATCGCCTTCTTCGGCACGCAACCGGCGTTGACGCAGGTGCCGCCGAGTTCGCCGGGCTCGAGGATCGCCACCCGCGCCCCATGCTCGGCGGCGCGGAAAGCGCCGGCCAGTCCGCCGGAACCGCCGCCCAGCACGACCAGGTCGAAATCGAACGGATCGGCCGCGCTCATGCGAAGCGGACCGGATCGAACGGGGCGGGATCGATATGCGGCGCCTGCGCGCACATCAACTCGGCGATCAGTTGGCCGGTGGCTGCGCTCATGCTGACGCCGAGCATACCGTGCCCGGTCGCGATCCACACGTGAGGGTGCCGGGGCGAGCGGCCGATGATCGGCAGGTCGTCGCAGCTCAGCGGCCGCCAGCCGTACCACTCCTCTTCCCTCGCGGGGCCGACCGGCTCGCGCAGGAATTCGGCGGCGCCGCGCTCCAGCGCCGCGAGCCGGCGGCGATTGAGGCTGGTGTCGTAGCCGGAGAACTCCATCGTGCTGCCGAGCCGGAAGCCGCTGTCCCAGGCGGTCACGCAGACGCTGCGTTCGTGCAGCACCAGCGGCCGCTTCGGCACCAGCGCCGGTCGTGCATAGGTGATCGAGTAGCCCTTGCCGGGCTGCACGGGAATGCGCAGCCCGAGGCCGCGCCCCAACCGCGGCGACCACGCGCCGGTGGCCAGCAGCAGGTCGCGGCCGCGGAAATCGCCGCGCGAGGTCGATGCCGTCGTCCCGTCGCCGTCCGCCGCGATCGACCGTACCTCGCAGTGCTCGACGATCTCGCCGCCGCGCTCGCGCACCGCGCGCGCCAGCTCGGCGACATAGCGGTTGGGGCGCAGGCGCGCGTCGCCCGCGAAGCGCACCGCGCCGGCGACGCCCGGCAGCAGCGCCGGCTCGTCGCGCAGGTAGGCGTCGCCGTCGATGATCTCGGAAGCCACGCCGACCTCTTCCAGCGCCCGCAATTCGTCTCCGAAGTGCGCCAGCTCCGCGGCGTCGCGGAACACGTAGTCCACGCCCGAGGCCTCGAATTCGCAGGCCAGGCGATCGCGCGCGATCCACTCCGGCAGCGCCCTGCGCGACGCGTCGAGGATCGACGCCCGCGCCGCCATCGCCGTCCGCCAGTCTCGCCGGTTGCAGCGGGCCGCGAACCGCAGCATCCAGCCCCACAACGCCGGATCGAAGCGCGGCTTGAGGTAGAACGGCGCATCCGGCGTCGCCATCCAGCGCAGCGCGCGCGCGACGGCGCCCGGCTCGGTCAACGGCGCGGCGTGGCTGGGGGTGATCGTGCCGCAGTTGCCGTGCGAACTGCCGCAGCCGGCGGTGCCCGACTCCAGCACGCGCACGCCGCGGCCGGCATGCAACAACGCCAGCGCGCCGGCCAGTCCGATCACGCCGCCGCCGACGATCAGTACGTCCGATTTGCTCATGCCACCAGTCTAGTGCGTGAAGCCAGAAACTAGGAGCGAGGAACGAGGAGCGAGTGGAGCGTCCCGGCTTTGACTCGCTCCTCGCTCCTCGTTTCTCGTTTCTGCTTTACGGCCGCCGTCCGTAGGTCGCCCACCGCCACAGCCATTCGACCGGGCCGAAGCGGAACCGCGCCAGCCACCAGCGGCTGGTGGCGACCTGCAATGCGAACACCACCGCCGCCAGCAGCAACAGGCCGGCATGGCCGATCCGCCCCCACAGCGCCAGGCCGTAGCCGTAGAACACCAGCGATCCGACCAGCGACTGCAGCAGGTAGTGGCTCAGCGCCATGCGCCCGGCGGGCGCGAGCAGGCCGAGCGCCCGCGCACCGGCGTCCGTGGACCAGGCCAGCGCGACCAGCGCGAGATAGCCGAGCGCCAGCGGCAACGCGCCCAGCGACATCAGCGCATTCGCCAGCAGCCAGCGCGCGTCGTTCCCGGCGGCGTCGAGCCCGACGCCGATCGATGCCGCCCACAGCGACAGCCCCAGTCCGAGCGGCAGGCCGAATCCCGCTAGGCGGCGGAAGAACGGCCGCTGCGCCGCGACGTCGCCGATCCGCCCCGAGCGCAGCAGCCAGCTGCCGACCAGGAACACCCCCAGCGCCATCGGCACCACGAAGAAGTCGTTGAGCAGGAAGCGCGCGAAATCCGCCGCCCGCTGGCCGCTCACCCGCGCGAATCCACCCTCGGCATAGGCGCGTGCGGCCTCGGCCGTCGCCCCCGGGTCGGCAGAAAATGCCCGCGCGGCGCCCTCTTCGGCCGCGCCGGGCACCAGGCCCGCCACCGCGGCGCCGAGCAGCGCCAGCAGGCACAGGCCGTAATAGATCGACAGCCCGAGCACCAGTTGTGTCCGCGGGCGCAGGTCGCGCAGCGCCAACAGCAGCAGGGCCGCCAGGGCGTAGGTATGCAGGATATCGCCCGCCCACAGCAACAGCGCATGCGCGATGCCGATGACCAGAAGTGCCGCGGTCCGGCGCAGGTAGAGCGCCCGAAACGGCCGCCCGGCCTTCTCGGCGCGCGCCATCATCACCGCGAACCCGATCCCGAACAGCAGCGAGAACAGGATCCAGAACTTGCCGGCGACGAACACGTGCACGCCCCAGGCCGCCGCGTGGTCGATGCCAGCGAGCCCGGACGCGACGCCGTTGCCGAATTCCTGCCACGGCCGGGTAAACCACTCGATGTTGACGAGGAAGATCCCGAGCAGCGCGAACGCGCGCAGCGCATCCAGCAGCCCGATCCGATCGTGCTCCGACACCGGCGCGAAGCCGGCCGCCATGTTCGCCATGCCCTCGTCCCCTATGTGCACGACGCTCGCAGGCGCCGGAAAGCCGGAGCGAGTGAAGAGAAACGAGTGGGGGGCACCCGCCTTCACCCGTTCCTCGTTTCTCTCCATTCGTTTCTCCGCCTCCCCCCGGAGGCGCGCAAGCCGGCAGTCACCGCCCGGGCTACCTAGTGCTGATGGCCGCCCTCGCCATGGACGTGGCCGTGTTCGATCTCCTCGGCGCTGGCCTCGCGCACCTCGACGATCTCGATGTCGAAATGCAGGTCCTTGCCGGCCATCGGGTGGTTGAGGTCGACGTCGACCACGCTCATGCCGACCTTCTGCACGGTCACCGCGCGCGGGCCGAAATTGGTGCCGAGCACCACCTGCATGCCCGGGGCCAGCCGCTGTCCGCCGAAGTGCTTCTTCGGCACGCGCTGGGTCAGCCCCTCGCGGCGCTCGCCGTAGGCATCGGCGGCGGCGATGTCGGCGCTGAAGCTGTCACCGGCGACATGGCCTTCCAGCGCCTGCTCCAGCCCCGGGATGATGTTGCCGTGCCCTGCCAGGATCGACAGCGGTTCGCGCTCCTTCGAGCTTTCGACCGGCGGCTGCCCGGCCTCGGAAACGGTGTAGTGGAAGCGGACGACGCGGTCCTTCTCGATTTTCATGCCGATGGATACCTGTAACGCGGCGCGCGCGCCGCTTGTGCGAGAGTGCTTGTGCAGAGCTCGGGGATTCGGCCAAGATGCGGACCGTGAGCGACGCGCATTATCCCGGCTTCATCCGCACCGCGCCAATCCGCCCGCGCAGGGCATGGCCGCTCGCGACGTTGCTCGCCGCGACCCTGCTGTTGGCGGCCTGCGGCCGCGACGATGTCCGTCCGTCCGGCGGACCCGGCGCGCAGCGCCATTGGCCGGTCGTGCAGCCAGCCGACCCGGCCGCCGCCAACGCCGTGGTGATGCGCGCCATCAGCCTGGTCGGCACGCCCTACCGTTACGGCGGAAACACGCCGGAGGGCGGCTTCGACTGCAGCGGCCTGGTCAACTACGTCTACGACGACATGCTCGACCTGCGCCTGCCGCGGACCTCGCGCGACCTGGCCGCCTACCAGGGTCCGCGCATCGCCGCCGAACGGCTGGCGGCGTCGGACCTGGTGTTCTTCGGCAGTCGCGGCAACGTCACCCATGTCGGCATCTACGTCGGCGAGGGACGCTTCGTGCACGCTCCGAGCAGCGGCGGCACGGTGCGCCTGGATCGGCTGGACGGGCACTACTGGCGCGACCACTACAGCGGCGCCAAGCGCATCGTGCGCTGAAAAATTCTCGCCCATTCAGCGACTTGCGTCGCATTCATTTACATATTTTTAACGAATATGTCACGCGAGTACGGCACCATCACGCCACAACAACAAAATTGAATTCAGCGTGACGACAGACGTTCCGGGCTTCGGCCGCATTGCCGCCACCCATTCCCGCCGTTTCGGCCGGACCATTCCCTTCCTGCTCGCCACCGCGCTTGCCGGTGCGGCGACGCCTGCCCTGGCCGCGACCGGCCTGGCCGGCGATTCGGCCGACCAGTCCCCGCTCAGTCGTTCGGTCAGCCAATCGCTCGCGCAGCCGCTGCCGGCCGCGATGGGCCGCGAACTGCTGTTCGCCGCCGACGTGAACCAGCTGATCGCCGCCGGCGTCGCCGATGTCCCGGCGGCGGCCGGGGAGCGCCGGCAGACGCTGCTGCAGCGCGGCCTGGCCCTGCTCGGCACGCCGTACCGCTGGGGCGGCACGTCCCCGGACGGCGGCTTCGACTGCAGCGGACTGGTCAGCTACGTGTTCCGCACCGCCCTGGGCGTCGAACTGCCGCGCGTGTCGCGCGAAATGGCCGCCACCGGCGAGCAGATCGAGCGCGCGCAGCTCGACGCCGGCGATCTGGTGTTCTTCGCCCTGCGCGGCCGGCGCGTCGACCATGTCGGCATCTACCTGGGCAACGGCCGCTTCCTGCATGCGCCACGCACCGGCCGGGACGTCACCGTCTCCAGCCTCGACAGCGGCTACTGGAGCCGGAAATTCACGCTGGCGCGCCGGGTGAGCGGCGTCTGAGCCAGCCGGCATCGCGTGATCCCGGAGGCCGCCAATCGGCGGCCTTCTTCGTTTCCGCGTTCGGAGGCGTCGCTGCCGCCACGCAGGGATGGCATGCGCCGACGAACCGCCCGGATCGTGCGCTGCGGCTTGCCGGCAACCGCGGCGCACGCCATGCTCGGGCGCGTCGACGGGGAGAACGACGATGCTGCGTACGTTCGGAGCGGTGCTGCTGGGTCTGCTGGTGGGCGTGGCGACGATGCTGGCGCTGGAATACGCCGGCATGGCGCTGTTCCCGCCGCCGGCCGGCCTCGACCTGCAGGACGAGGCCGACCTCGCCCGCCTGATCGCGAGCGCGTCCACCGGCAAGCTGCTGTGGGTACTGGGCAGCTGGTGCCTGGCCGGCTTCGCCGGCGCCTGGGTCGCCGCACGGCTGGCACTCGCGCACCGCCTGCTCGCGGGGCTGGCGGTCGGCGGACTGATCGTCGCCGGCGTCGCCCTCAACGTCGCCGTGCTGCCGCATCCGTTGTGGATGACCCTCGCCGGCCTGCTGCTGCCGATACCGCTGGCATGGCTGGCGGCGCGGCTGGCCGCGCGCCGGGCAGTGCCGACCCCTTGAACATCCCTCCGCAACCGCACCGCGCCCCAAGGAGACCCGCATGCAGGCCTCGCTGCTGACCACCCTGCTGTTGCCGCTCGCGCTCGGCGTGATCATGCTCGGTCTCGGGCTCGGCCTGACGATCGACGACTTCCGGCGCGTCGCCCGCTATCCGCGCGCGGTGCTCACCGGGCTGGCGCTGCAGACCGCGGTGCTGCCGTGGGTGGCGCTGGGACTGGCGCTGGCCTTCGGACTGCCGCCGGAGCTGGCGGTCGGGCTGATGCTGCTGGCCGCTTCGCCGGGCGGCGCCACCGCCAACATCTACAGCCACCTGGCGCGCGGCGACGTCGCGCTCAACATCACCCTGACCGCCGTCAACAGCGTGCTGTGCCTGGTCACGCTGCCGCTGATCCTCAACCTGTCGCTCGAGTTCTTCCTCGGCGCCGGCCAGTACGTGCCGCCGCCGGTGCGCAAGATCGTCGAGGTGGCGGTGATCATCGTGCTGCCGGTGGCGATCGGCATGACCGTGCGCGCGTTCGCGCCGGGATTCGCCGCGCGCATGGAGAAGCCGATCCGGGTGCTGTCCGTCGTGGTGCTCGCGCTGCTGATCGCGGCCGCCGTGGCGCAGGAGTGGGATACGCTGCTGGCCTATTTCGCCGCGGTCGGGCTGGCCTGCCTGCTGTTCAACCTGGCCAGCATGGGCGTCGGCTACGCCGCGCCGCTGGCGCTGAAGCTGCCGAAGCGGCAGGCGATCGCGATCGCGATGGAGATCGGCATCCACAACGGCACGCTGGCGATCTTCGTCGCACTCAACGTGCTCGGCAACGCGACGATGTCGGTGCCGGCGGCGGTCTACAGCCTCATGATGTTCTTCACCGCGGCGGGCTTCGCGCTCTGGGTCAACCGCGGGCGCGAGCCGGTGCCGGCCTGAGCCGTCGCGGACGGGCGCCTAACGCCGCACGGAGCCCGCGGGCGATCCGCTACCGCCGTTCGGCCGCGGCAAGCCGCGCAAGATAGGCATCCGCCGCCGACAGCGCGTGCAGATGATTCGGTTCGCGCTTGCGCAGGTCCGCCGCTCCCCCGCGGATCAGCGGGGCGGCCTGCGCGCGCCGTCCCGCGGCCAGCAGGCAGCCGCCGAGCACGGTCCGGGCGTAGGTGTCGCGTCCGCCCCCTTTCTTGCGCAGGATCCCGAGCGCGCGGTGGGCGGCCGCGCAGTCGGGCTCCCGATCGCGCTCGATCTGCAGTCGCGTGAGTTCGAGCAGCGGGCCGACCAGGCGCATCGATTCCACCCCATGGACCTTTTCGAAGATGAAGATGGCGACGGCCCGCCGCAGGTCCGCCTCCGCCGCCTGCAGCCGGCCGAGCCCGAGTTCGGCCCGGCCCAGGCCAGCAGCGCCGGATGCTCCGGCAGCGCGGCCACCGTGCTGCGCACGGCGAGCGCGGCCAGCGACAGCGCACCCGCGCCTCGTGCGCCTGCCAGAGCGCGAGCCCCAGCCCGATGGCGAGCGCACAGACCGCGGTGGCCGCACCGGCAACCGCCAGCGCGTGCCGCCGCAGGAAGCGCGCCGCACCGTAGCGCCACCCGCTTCAGCGCGGCGTGGCGGACTCCTCCACCGCGCCTTCCATGCCGATGTTGCTCGACGCCGCATCGTAGACCCCACGATCCAGCAGGCCGGTTTCCTTGGCCACCAGCACCGGCACCAGCATCTGCCCGGTGACGTTGGTCATGGTGCGCATCATGTCGAGCACGCGGTCGATCGCCAGCAGGATGCCCAGCACTTCCAATGGCAGGCCCGCCGCGCTCAGCACCACGGTGGCCATCACCACCGCGGTCCCGGGCACGCCGGCGGTGCCGAAGCTGCCGAGCACCGAGGCCAGCAGGATGGCGACGTACTGCGCGAAGCTCAGCTCGATGCCGTAGTACTGCGCGGCGAAGATCGCCGCCAGCGACGGGTAGATCGCGCCGCAGCCGTCCATCTTGATGCTGGCGCCCAGCGGCACCGCGAACGCGGCGTAGTCGCGGTTCACCCCGAGGTTGTGGGTGACGCTGCGCAGCGCCGCCGGCAACGCGGCGAAGCTGGACGAACTGACGAACGCCACCTGCATGCCGGCCGCGGCCCCGCGGAAGAACTTCAGCGGATTGAGCCCGTGCGCCAGCAGCAGCCCGCCGTAGACGAAGACGATGTGCAGCGCGCAGGCCAAGTACAACGCGACGACGAAGTTGCCCAGCGGCAGCAGCTTCTCGAAGCCGTAGGCGCCCACCAGCCCCGCGATCAGGCCGAAGGTGCCGATCGGGGTGACCTCGAGCACGAAGCGGGTGACCTGGATCATCGCCTCGCTGGCCTGCCCCACCAGCTTGCGCAGGCCCTCGGTGCGCTCGCCCAGCTTCACCAGCGCGAAGCCGAGCAGCCCGGCGAAGAAGATGACCTGCAGGATCCGGCCCTCGGCCAGCGCCGCGAACGGATTGGTCGGCACGATGTCCAGCAGCACCTGCACCGGCGTGGGCACGTTGCGCGGCGTGTAGTCCGGCGGCGGCGCCAGGTCCACGCCCACGCCCGGATTGAACACGAAGGCGATCGCCAGTCCCACGCCGACCGCCAGGGTCGCGGTGATGGCGAACCAGCCGAAGGTGCGCCCGCCCAGCGCCGCCACCGACTGCTGGCCGTGCAGCGCGGAGACCGCGTTGATCACCGCGAAGAACACCAGCGGCACCGCGATCATGCGGATCAGGTTGACGTACAGCGTGCCCAGCGGCTGCAGCCAGGTTTCCGCCGCGGGGCCGAGCAGCCAGCCGGCCAGCGCACCGAGCACGAAACCGCCGGCAACACGCTGCCAGAACGGAATGCGGAACCACCACTTCAGCATCGAACGCGGGCCATGGCCGGGAGATTCGCCGACGATACCCGACTCATGGGCCCGCTGCAGTCATCTGCATGCAACACTGCGGCGCGCTGCCGGCGGCATAATGCGCGGCCCCGTTTCCAGGTTCCCGTCGTCGCGATGCGCATTCCCACGCTCTGCTGCCTGTCCCTCCTGCTCTGCGCCTGCGCCGCCCAGGTGCGCGATCCCGCGCCTGCCGCGGACGCCGCCACGCCCGCGACTGTCGCACCGATCGACGTGCCGCGGATCGCCCGGCCCGGCGGCGAGACCGCGCAGTGGTGGTTCCGCAGCGGCGCCGCGGCGGCCGCCGAGCGCGGCGCCATGGCGGGACGGGCGAAGAACGTGATCCTGTTCGTCGGCGACGGCATGAGCCTGACCACGGTCGCGGCCGCGCGCATCCTCGCCGGCCAGCAGGCCGGCGGATCCGGCGAGGAGCACCGCCTGGGCTGGGAGGACTTCCCGCACACCGCCCTCAGCCGCACCTACAACACCGACATGCAGACCCCGGACTCGGCCGGCACCATGACCGCGATGGCCAGCGGCGTGAAGACTCGTGCCGGCGTGATCGGCCTGGGCCAGGCACGGCCGCGCGGCGACTGCACCGGTATCGAGGACAACGCCCTGCTCACCGTGCTCGAGCTGGCCGAGAGCGCCGGCCTGGCGACCGGCATCGTCACCACCACCCGCATCACCCACGCCACGCCCGCGGCGACCTACGCGCGCTCGCCCGACCGCGACTGGGAAAGCGACGGGCTGGTGCCGGCGGCGGCGCGCGCGGCCGGCTGCGTCGATATCGCGCGGCAACTGCTCGACTCCCGCTTCGGCCGCGGCCCGGACGTGGTGTTCGGCGGCGGCCGCAAGCATTTCATGACCGTCGACCAGGCCGACCCCGAACATGCGGACAAGCGCGGCCTGCGCCGCGATGGCCGCGACCTGGTCGCCGAATGGCGGGCGAAGCACCCCGGCGGCGCCTATGTCTGGAACCGCGACCAGCTCGCCGCAGCACGCGGCAGGACGCCGGTGCTGGGGCTGTTCGAGTACGACCACATGCATTTCGAGCACGACCGCCCGCGCGATCCCGGCGAGCCGAGCCTGGCCGAGCTGACCCGCGAGGCCATCGGCCGCCTGCGCTCCGCCGGCGACGGCTACGTCCTGCTGGTCGAGGCCGGCCGCATCGACCACGCCCACCATTTCGGCAACGCCCACCGCGCGCTGACGGACACCATCGCCCTGGCCGAGGCGGTCGACGCCGCGGTCGAGCTGACCTCCGAAGACGACACGCTGGTCCTGGTCACCGCCGACCATGCCCACACCCTGACCTTCGCCGGCTACCCGGCACGCGGCAATGCGATCCTGGGCAAGGTGCGCGGCACGCTGGGCGATGCCGACGACGCAAGCTACGCGAAGGACCTGACCGGGCTGCCCTACACCACCCTCGGCTACGCCAACGGGCCCGGCTACACCGGCGCCAGCGACACCCAGCCGGCCGGGCCGAAGCACTACCGGCACAAGGCCCATCGGGCCAGCCCCTCGCCCGGACGGCCGGACCTGAGCACGGTCGACACCACGGATCCGGACTACCTGCAGGAATCGGTGCTGCCGCTGGTCGACGAGACCCACGGCGGCGACGATGTCGGCATCTGGGCGCGCGGCCCGGGCGCGGCAGCGGTACGCGGCAACGTCGAGCAGCACGCGATCTTCCATGTCATGGTCCAGGCCACGCCGAAGCTGCGCCGGCGCCTGTGCGCCGCCGGCCTGTGCAACTCCGACGGCGTTCCCGTGGACCTGCCGCGCCCGCAGGACTTCGCCGCAGGCACCCCGTAGGAACGGGCGCACGCGACCGCCATCCTCGCTCTCGTAGGCGCTGCAAACGCCGCCCCTTTCGTACAACGGACTTCCGACATCCCGGCCGCTATGCTGATGGCGACATTCCCCGGAGCTTGAAGACATGACCCGACTCGACGGCAAGGTCTGCGTGGTCACCGGCGCCGCCAGCGGCATCGGCAAGCGCATCGCCGAGGTCTACGCGCAGGCCGGCGGCCTGGTCGCCATCGCCGACCTGAAGCTGGAAGCCGCCGAGGCCGCCGCCCGGCAGATCCGCGACGGCGGCGGCGACGCGCTGGCGGTGGCGATGGACGTCACCGACGAGGCCCAGGTGGTCGACGGCATCGCCAAGGTGATCGCGCGCTACGGCAAGGTCGACGTGCTGGTCTCCAACGCCGGCATCCAGATCGTCAACAAGCTCACCGACTTCAGCCTCGCCGACTGGAAGAAGATGCTCGCCATCCATCTCGACGGCGCCTTCCTGACCACGCGCGAATGCCTGAAGGACATGGAACGCCGGAACCAGGGCGGCGCGATCCTCTACATGGGCTCGGTGCACTCGCACCTGGCCTCGAAGCTGAAGGCGCCCTACGTGACCGCCAAGCACGGCCTGCTCGGGCTGGCGCGCACCGTGGCCAAGGAGGCCGCCGGCTACGGCGTGCGCGCCAACGTGATCTGCCCCGGCTTCGTGCGCACGCCGCTGGTCGACAAGCAGATCCCGGAGCAGGCACGGGAACTGGGCATCAGCGAGGACGAGGTGGTGAGGAACGTCATGCTCAAGGACACCGTGGACGGCGAGTTCACCACCGTCGACGACGTCGCCAACGTGGCGCTGGCGCTGGCCGCGTTCGAGTCCAACGCCCTGACCGGACAGAGCATCGTGGTCAGCCACGGCTGGTTCATGCAGTGAGCGCGATGCCGGCGGAGATCCGCCGCCACGTCGAGCGCTACCCCACGGTCGCGCTGGTGCTGCAGGGCGGCGGCGCGCTCGGCGGCTACCAGTGCGGCGTGTACGAGGGCCTGCACGAGGCCGGCATCCGCCCGAACTGGTTCGCCGGCATCTCGATCGGCGCGATCAACGCCGCGATCCTGGCCGGCAACGCGCCCGACGAACGCATCCGGCAGCTGCGCGGATTCTGGGACCTGATCTCCGACCCCGGCCCGTCGCTGTCGCTGGCCGCGCTCGCCGTGCGCAGCACGGTGGCCGCGCTGCCGGAGCATCCGGCGCTGCTGGCCTGGGCGCGCGGCATGGGCGCGCTCGGCTCGCTGCTGCAGGGCCAGCGCGGATTCTTCGAGCCGCGCATGCTGTCGCCGTTCCTGTTCGACGACGGCAGCCCGCAGGCCACCAGCTTCTACGACACCGCGCCGCTGCGCGGCACGCTGGAACGCTTCATCGACTTCGAGCGCCTGCATCGCGACCGCAGCGTGCGCCTGACCGTCGGCGCGGCCAGCGTCACCCGCGGCAACTTCCGCTACTTCGACAGCGCCAGCGAGCCGATCCGGATCGAGCACATCCTCGCCTCCGGCGCATTGCCGCCGGCATTCCCGGCGGTGGAGATCGACGGCGAGCCGTACTGGGACGGCGGCGTCGTCTCCAACACGCCGCTCGAATACATCCTCGACTGCCGCCCGCACGAGGACACGCTGGTATTCCAGGTCGACCTGTGGAGCGCGCGCGGCCCCGCGCCGCGGACGATGGCGGACGTGCTGGAACGGATCAAGGACATCCGCTACTCCAGCCGCACCCGCCACGGCACGCGGATGGTGGAACTGGCCCAGCAGCTGCGCACCGCGCTCAACGAGCTGATCGAACAGCTCCCCGGCGGCCGGCTGCCGACGCACCTGGAAGCCGCGCTGGCGCCGTACCTCGACGACCGCGTGTTCAACGTCGTCCACCTGATCTACCAGAGCAAGTCCTGGGAGCGGGAACACAAGGACTACGCCTTCGGCCGCATCCCGCTGCACGACCACTGGAGCGGAGGCCTGCGCGACACCGCCCTCACCCTCGAGCACCCCGAGTTCTTCGTCCTGCCGGACCGCAGCGTCGGCGTGGCCACGCACGACGTGCACCGGCTCGCGAAATAGCTCCCGCGTCGGTGCCCCCGTAGAGCGGAGCTTGCTCCGCTGCTCCCGGCTCCGGAGCCCGCGTAGCGGAGCAAGCTCCGCTCTACGGGGTGGTGCATCGGCGGGGCCGTCAGAACGGCTTGGCCAGCACCAGGTACACGATCGCCACCAGCAGCGGCAGCGGCGCCTCGTTGAGCCAGCGCAGCGCCCGCGGCGCCGGCAGCGGGCGTCCACCTTCGACGCCCTTGAGCCGACGCCCGACGAGGACGAAGTACGCCAGCAGCAACGCCACCAGCGCCAGCTTGGCGTGCAGCCAGCCGCCCGCGACCCCGAAATGGAGCCACAGCGTCAGGCCGAACACGAAGGCGAGGCCGAACATGACGTGCCCGAAGCGATACAGGCGCCGCCCCATCAGCAACAGGCGCGCACGCACCGCCGGCTCGTCCCCGGCCTCGGCCAGGTTCACGAGGATGCGCGGCAGGTAGAACACGCTCGCCATCCAGGCGATCACGAACACCAGGTGCGCGGTCTTGGTCCAGAAATAGGCTTGCATCGTCGGCTCCCGTCGGCGGGCGACAGGATCGCACAGCGCGCTCCTACAATGGGCGCCGTTTCCACCGCGAACCCGCCGATGGACAAACGCTACGACCGTGCCTATTTCGACCGCTGGTACCGCGATGGCGGCATCGGCGGCCGCCGGCGGCTGGCGCGCAAGGCGGCCTTGGCCGTCGCCACCGCCGAGTACCACCTGGAACGCCCGCTGCGAACGGTGCTCGACGTCGGCTGCGGCGAAGGCGCCTGGCGCGCGCCGCTGCTGAAGCTGCGGCCGAAGGCGCGGTACCTCGGGTTCGACGCCAGCGACTACGCGATCGAGCGCTACGGCGCGCGCCGCAACCTGCATCGCGCCCGCTTCGGCGACTTCGCCGTGCTGCGCCCGTGCGCACCGGTGGACCTGCTGGTCTGCAGCGACGTGCTGCACTACCTGTCCGTGCGCGAGCTCGACCGCGGCCTGCCCGGCCTGGCGGAACTGTGCGGAGGCGTCGCATTCCTGGAAACGTTCGCGCGCGAGGACCAGGCCGAAGGCGACGACCACGGGTTCTTCCGGCGTCCGGCCGCGTTCTACCGCCGCCGCTTCGAGGCCGCCGGGTTCCGTCCGCTCGGCTCGCACTGCTGGCTTTCGTCCACCCTCGCCGGCGATGCCACCTCGCTGGAGATCGCCCACTAGGGACCTCTGAACAGCGCGGCTTTTGCGCGTCATCCCCGTGATGGCGGGAATCCGTTAGCTGGGTTTTCAACGGCTCGACGTCCATGGATCCCCGCCTGCGCTGGGGACGACGGACATTGTTCAGACTTTGCCGGCGCGGCGACGCCGGCCGCGCAGCGGATTCACCCGGCCGCCGCCGCGATCGGCTATGCTGCGACGCAACAACCATGACCCGGTACTGCGATGTTCCTGTACCAGTTCCATGAAATCGGCCGCGCCTGGATGGCGCCGTTCGCCTACTGGGCCGAGGCCAACGCCAAGGCCTACTCCGCCGCGGGCAGCTGGCTGTCGGCGCTGCCCGGCGCCGAGCGGGTGGCGGCGGCCAACGAACTGTTCTACCGCATCGGCAAGGAATACGAGAAGCCGGCCTTCGACATCCACTCGGTGGGGATCGACGGCAACGCCTATCCGGTGGTCGAGAAGGAGGTCGCGAAGCGGCCGTTCTGCCGCCTGCTGCGCTTCAAGCGCTACAGCGACGACGCCGAGAGCATCACCGAGCTCAAGGGCCAGCCGCCGGTCCTGGTGGTGGCGCCGCTGTCGGGCCACCACGCCACCCTGCTGCGCGACACCGTGCGCACGCTGCTGCGCGACCACAAGGTCTACGTGACCGACTGGATCGACGCGCGCATGGTGCCGAAGGAGGACGGCACCTTCACCCTCGACGACTACGTCGCCTACATCGAGCAGTTCATCCGCGAGATCGGCGCCGACGACCTGCACGTGATCAGCGTCTGCCAGCCGACCGTGCCGGTGCTGGCGGCGGTTTCGCTGATGGCCGCGCGCGGCGAGCCGACGCCACGCTCGCTGGTGCTGATGGGCGGGCCGATCGACACCCGCGAGTCGCCCACCGCGGTCAACAACCTGGCGACCCAGAAACCGCTGTACTGGTTCGAGCACAACGTCATCCATCCCGTGCCGCCCAACTATCCCGGCAGCGGCCGCCGCGTCTACCCGGGCTTCCTGCAGCACACCGGGTTCGTGGCGATGAATCCCGAGCGCCACTTCGTCTCGCACTGGGACTTCTACCAGGACCTGGTCAAGGGCGATCTCGACGACGCCGAGTCGCACCGCCGCTTCTACGACGAGTACAACGCCGTGCTCGACATGCCGGCCGACTACTACCTCGACACGATCCGCGTCGTGTTTCAGGAATTCCTGCTGCCGCGCGGACTGTGGGACGTCGCCGGCGAGCGGGTGCGGCCGGACGCGATCGGCGACACCGCGCTGCTGACCATCGAGGGCGAGCTGGACGACATCTCCGGCCAGGGCCAGACCCGCGCCGCGCACAAGCTGTGCACCGGCATTCCCGAGACCGACCGCCGGCACATCACCGTCAAGGGCGCCGGCCATTACGGCATCTTCAGCGGCCGCCGCTGGCGCGAGAAGGTGTATCCGCAGGTGCGCGACTTCATCGCCGGATACGCGCAAACCGCCGCCGGCGATGCGCCGGGCAGGCGCCCACCGGCCCGGCACCGCGGCGTGGCGAAGCAGGGAAAGCCGCGGCGCTGAGCGCGCGACGCGGCGGGCGCTTGCCCGCTCCGCCGCGGCGCGCGAGCTGAGGGACGGCTTCCTCGCCGCCGCCTCTACGCGGACTGCGCCGACTTGACCAGCAGGTGCTTGGCGAGCAGGCCGTGCAGCCGGCCGAGGCCGCGTGCGAGGTGCAGGGTGACGAATAGCAACAGCACGCCGCAGACGAACAGCAGCGGCAGGGCCCAGGGCTCGAGCGAGGTACCGATCATGTCGTGATCGATGTACAGCACCTGCCAGCCGCTCACGTCGATCGCGGCTTCGGCGATGCCCAGCCATACCAGCACCGGCGCGGCGACGAAGCTCACCGAGACCGAAATCATCGTCACCGCCACGGTGAAGTAGGCGATGCCCAGCGGCAGCATCAGCAGCATGTACAGCAGCGTGCTCCAGCTGCGCGGATCGGTGAACATGTCGCCGATGCGTTGCAGCAGCGTGCGCCCGCGCACGGTGTACAGCGGCCGCCGCGGCATGCGCTCGCCCAGCATGACCTCGACGATCCGGCCCTCGACCAGCGACAGCACCCGTATCGAGCCGAAGAACAGGATCACGAACGGGATGCCGACGATCAGCACCGCCAGCCCTGCGGACAGCGACAGCCCGGTCACCACCCAGGTGAAATAGAAGATGCCGGTCGCCAGCGCCAACACCATGTAGAACAGCGCCGCGTAGGCGCGCGGGTCGGCGGCCACGCCGAAGAACCGCCCGAGCACCGACTTGCGCGCCGGCGGGGCTGGCGACCGCAGCGCGGTCTGCACCTTGGCCTCGGTGTCGCGATAGATGTCGGCCACCTCATCCGGCGCGCCGTAGCTCGAGGCGACCGCGGCGATCACTTCGGCCTCGGACCTGTCGGGATTCTCGACCAGTTCCGAGCGCAGGTACTCCTCGGCGTCGTACAACGCGTCCTGGATCAGTGCCGGGTCGGCGCCGGCAAGCGAGCGCCGCAGGTGTTCCAGGTACTCGGGGATGGTGGTCGGCAGGCGTTGGACGTTCATGAATTCACTCCCCTCAGGACGGAATCGACGGAGTCGCGGGTCGCGGCCCAGGCCGCGACCCACTGCGCCAGCGTGCGGCGGCCGGCGTCGGTGATGCGGTAGTAGCGGCGTGGCGGTCCGGAGACGGACGGCTCGACGTAGCTGTCGAGCAGGCCCGCGCCGCCGAGGTTGCGCAGCACCGGGTACAGCGCGCTCTGCTTGCCGGCCAGCACGCCGCCGCCGACCCGCTCGAGTCGCTTGGCGATCTGGTAGCCGTACATCGGCTCCGGCGCCGCCGCCAGCACCGCCAGCAGCACCAGCGACACGGTGCCGGCGCTGAGTTCCTTCTGGAACTTGCGCAGTTGCAGTTCGGCATTGGCTTCGGGTCCGGCCATGGCGCACCTGGATCGTGATGACAGAACACTACTATCAAGTTATGTATAGCGAATGTGCCACTAGTCACTCGCCGTAGAGCGGAGCTTGCTCCGCTGCGTTGGGCTCCGGAGCCGGGAGCAGCCGAGCAAGCTCGGCTCTACGGGAATCGTCGACACCCCGGCCGCACGACCTCCGCCGTAGAGCGGAGCTTGCTCCGCTGCGCTGGCTCCGGAGCCGGGAGCAGCCGAGCAAGCTCGGCTCTACGGGGATCGTGTACGGCCCGCCCGCATGGGGTCCGCATACGCCGAAACTTCGGCATGCGGTCGCCGGGTCGCCAGCGGTGGCGGGTCTGGTCCAGAATCGGTCGAACTCCCGTCCCGGTGACCGCCATGCCCTTGCGCCACGTCCTGACAGCCGCCTGCCTGCTCGGCCTGACCCTCCTGTCCGCCTGCGAGCGGACCGAAACGCCGGCGGCGGCGGCGCCGGACCCGGCAGGCGCCGCGGCACGAGCGCCTACACCGGCCGCCGAACCGGCCCCGGCGCGCTCGATGGACGAGTTGCTCGAGGCCTCGCAGCCCGCCGACTGGCGCACGCCCGAGCTCGAGAACCTGCTGTACATGGAGCTGGACGCCGGGCGCGTGGTGATCGAGCTGGCGCCGGCGTTCGCGCCCGCACACGTCGCCAACCTGCGCACCCTGGCGCGCGAAGGCTACTGGGATGGGCTGAGCCTGTACCGCTCGCAAGACAACTTCGTGGTGCAGTGGGGCGATCCGACCGAGGCCGCCGACGGACGGCGGCCGCTCGGCAGCGCGCAGGAAAAGCTGCCGGCCGAATTCGCCAGCAACGGCGACGGGCTCGCCTTCCATCGCCTGCCCGACGCCGACGGCTGGGCGCCGGAAGTCGGCTTCGTCGACGGCTTCCCTGCCGGCCGCGACCCGGCGACCGGCGAGGCCTGGCTGGCGCACTGCTACGGCATGGTCGGCGCCGGCCGCGACGTGGCCGCCGACTCCAGCAACGGCACCGAGCTGTACGCGGTGATCGGGCAATCGCCGCGCCAGCTCGACCGCAACATCACCCTGGTCGGCCGCGTGATCCACGGCATCGAACTGCTCAGCGTGCTGCCGCGCGGCACCGGCCCGCTCGGGTTCTACGAACAACCCGCGCAACGCACCCGCATCCGCACCGTGCGCCTGGCTTCGGAAGTGCCGGAAAACCAGCGCACCACCCTGCAGGTGCTGCGCACCGACACGCCGTTGTTCGATGCCATGGTCGAATCGCGCCGCAATCGCCGCGACGAATGGTACAAGCGCCCGGCCGGCCACATCGACCTGTGCAACGTGCCGCTGTCGGTACGCGAGGCCGCCGCGGACTGACGGGCGCAACGGGGCACGCCACGCGCGCCCCGCGTGGCTGTTCGCGGTTGACATCGCGGGCCGCAACCCATAACTTAACGAATAAGTTAATTCATTAAGTCCTTTGCCATGACCGGAATCGGCTCCGTGTTCGAAGCCCTGGCGTCGCAGCCACGACGCGAGATCCTGGCCTACCTGTCGGCGCAGGAGCTCACCGCGGGCGAGATCGCAAGCCGGTTCGCGATGAGCGCCCCGGCCATCTCGCGCCATCTGTCGATCCTCGAGTCGGCCGGCCTGGTCTCCAGCGAGCGTCGCGGACAGTTCGTCCACTATCGCCTCAAGGCCGACAACCTGGTCAATTCCCTGACCGGCTTCGCGTTCGAGGTCTGCCCGACCGCCGGACCGCTCAAGCGCGAATCGCGCAAGCTCGCCAAGGCCGGCGGCAAGCGTTGACCCCCGAGTCCAACGAACCCGACATCGAGCAAGGAGCATGCGGATGCAGGATCCGGCACGAGCCACCACAGGTTTCCCGACGGCCCGCATCCCCGGCCCGCAGGGCGGTCCGCCGGTCGAGGTGAGCCTGATCGCGCAGCTCGACCGGGGCGCCGGCGACCGGCTGTTCACCGACGCCGGCGCAAGGCAGCGCTCGCACGACTCCTTCGTCGATGCCCTCGACGAACCGTCCGCCAGGCTCGCCGGGACCGATCTGCAGCGCGGCGACGCGACCGCCCTGTATTCGTTCGCGGTCGGTCCCGCCGGCCACCCGTTCCACCGTCATGCCGGCCACCGCGTGTTCACCGCGGTCGCCGGCAGCGGCGGCGCGCGGTTGCGCTTCTCGACGGCATCGGACGCGGACCTGCAGTCGGACGCGGCGAATTTCGTCCGCGCGCTGCGTCATGTCGACATCCCGCCCGACGCCCTGTTCACCGTACGCTTCGGCGGCGGCACCTGGCACCAGTTCGCACCGCTGCGCGGCGAAGGTGCGCACCCGGCGCTCTTCGCCTTGTCGTGCCACACCGACGAACTCGGGGGCATCTCCGACCCCGCGCTGCGCGCGCGCATCGTCGCCGGCGATGCGGACATCCCGATGCTGACCGAGCCGCTCCCCGCCCGCGTCGCCGCCTGGCTCGCCGCGCACCCGCCCCGGGCGGAAGCGGTGCCGACCGCGCGCCTGTCGCTGCGGGCACCGCAGGCAAGCGGGCGCGACCGGCTCCGTGGGGGCATCGGGCGCGTGGCCGGCGCCCTCCGGCGCGCGATCTCCGGCATGCGGACGCCGGCCGGGCCTGCCAGCGGGCGTCCGTATCGGCAGGACATCGCCCACCACCGGCACGCCCCCGCCGGCTCCCTCCTCACCGAGCACCTGGCCGGCCGCCTCGACCACGAGGATTTCTTCGTCCTTTCGCTGGATGGCGGGCGCCACGGGCCGAAGGATGCGAGCGTGTTGCTGGCACGGGTACTGGAAGGCTTCCTCGCCGGCAGGCCGGCGGGCGTGACCTGGCTGATGCGCCTGCGCAACGCGCTGGTCCGGCCACTGCGCCTGCGCACCTCGCCGCTGGGCTGCCCGGTGTCCTCGCTGCTGTCGACCGATTGCGGGCGGATGTTCGCCGGCCGCTACCCGGTGCTCGATCAGCGCGTCGATCAGGACGGCCGCCGCGCGCAGGCCATCCTGGGCGCCGACGACCGGCATCTCGTCTTCCGCTCCTGCGTCGGCGTCGAGATCAGGGACGACGGGCGGATCCTCGTGACGCTCGCGACCCGGGTGCGCTGCCGCAATCGGTTCGGACGCGTCTACATGGCGCTGATCGACGGCGTCCACCGCCGCTACGTGTCGCCGTCGATGCTGGGAACGGCGGCGGCGCACGCGTTCGCCGATGCGGCCGGAGCCGAACCCGCGCTGCCACCCGGCGCAAGCGCGGCGGGCGAGTCCTTCATCACGGCGGCTTAGCCCGCGCCTGCCTAGCCTGCCGGCATCTCCCCACGAGGATCGGCAATGGCCCTGCTCCGTATCCGCCTGACCGGCGACGACGACGCCATCCGCGGCGTCATCAACCTGCTGCAGAGCCTCGACGGCATCGAGCACGTCGAGGAGGTCGACGACCTGATGCCGCACCTGGACGACGACGACTCCAGCTCCGCCGGGCTGAGCGACACCAGCGGGCCCGACCTCCACGAGATCGAGATCGACGTCCCCAATCCGTCCACCGGGCGCAAGGTGCGCGAGGCGGTCGAGGCGCTGGCGTTCGACCTCGACGCGATGGTGGAGTTCGAGGAAGACGAGGAGTGAAATCTCCCGGCAAGAACCCGCGCCCGTAGAGCCGAGCTTGCTCGGCTGCTCCCGGCTCCGGAGCCGAGGCAGCGGAGCGAGCTCCGCTCTACGGGGCGTCGCGGCGCCGGGCCGCCCGCCGGCGCAACCGCCGGATGACCAGCACCATGACCGCCAGCAGCGCCGCCAGCGGGATCAGGAACGCCAGCGCGCGGATCGTCCACGCGGTCCCCATCGACAGCGTGGCGCCGAAATCGCGCACGGCCTGGCCGATCTCGCTGCGGCCCGCCTGCCCGTCGGGCGGACGGAAGTCGAGCGTCAGCAGCTGGGTGTCGATCCGGCGGCGATGCTGCGCGCCGTCGCGTTCGGCGGCCTCCAGCTGGGCCTGCGCCGCGGCCATGCGCTCGGACAGCGCGATCATGTCCGCCACCGCCAGGTCGCGGCGCTGCTGGAATTCCTGCAGCCGTTCCAACTCGCGGCGCAGCCTTTCCCGGGTGAGGGCGTTGTCGCGCACCACCACCGCCAGGTCCTCGGCGCGGGTGCTGCGCTCGCCCAGCTCGGCGCCCTCGCCGGCCAGCGCGATCATCGGCTCGACGCCGTCGGGAACGATCCGCACGGTGATGCTGGCTGAAGGATAGTCGCCGCCCTGCTGGTGCATGTTGAGCACCACGCATTCGCCGAACTTGCGCGCGATGCAGGCGTCCTGCACCGCGCGCTGGCGCGGCGCGATCTCCGCCGCGGGCAGGCGGATGCCGGCGCTGTGCTCGTAGGCCAGCATCGCGTCGCCGTCGCCGTCGGTATCCGCTTCGGGCGCGGCCTCGCGCGCCATCTTCGCGGCGGTGGGGGCCGCGTACGACAGCACCTGGTCGGGCGACCGCTGGCAGGCGGACAGGCCCGCCAGCAGCAACACGACCAGGCAGACGCCGGCCGGGCGCATCAGAAACCGGCCCCGTCGACCGGCACCACGTTCAGTCGCGACAGGTCCACGCCGTCCAGGCAACGCACGTTGACCGCCGCGGTCTTCGCCCCGGTGCGCGGGTCCACGCCCTCGCTGTACGGCGCGATGCCGCAGTCGGGGCAGAACCGGTGCGCGATGTGCTGCTTGTTGAAGCGGTAGGTGCCGGCCGCCTCTTCCGGCGTGCGCAGCACCAGCGCCTCGCGCGGAAAGAACGCGAGCAGGCCGCCACGGCGACGGCACATCGAGCAGTTGCAGTCATGGACGTCGCCGATCTCGGCATCGAGGTCGAACGCGATGCGCCCGCAATGACAGCTTCCGTTGTAGGCCATGGCAAGACTCCGGTGGGATCCGGCCGATAGCCTAACCTGCCGCGGTCGCCGGGTCCGCCGCCTGCCGCCGCGCCGCACGCCCGAGGCGCGACCGCTCCAGCCACCACGACGCCGCGACCGCGGCCAGCCAGCCGATGAACCAAGGCCAGGATGCGCCGCGGCGTGGCGGCCCGGCCGTTGCTCCGGCATCGGGTCGCCGCGGCGCGGTGCCGACGTGCCGCAGGGTCGCCCCGCGCAGCGCGTGCGCCCGCAGGCCCGGTGCCGCATCGCGCGACCGCACGTGGAACGGCCGGGCCTCGTCGCCCTGGAGCAGCACGTGCCAGCCCGGCAGGCGCGGCCAGTACCCGGCGCAACCGCCTGCGGCCGGATCCGGCAGCAGCCGGGTCGACGTGCCGTCCGGCGCCCGTACCGAAGCCTGTGCGGGCACGCCGCAGATGGCGGTGCGCTCGCCGGCGCGGATGCCCGCTGCGAACTCCGGCTCCGTCGTCGCGCGCGGGCGCGTCGCCGCGGCAAACGCCGCGCTCCACAGTTCCGCGTGCAGGTCGTCGCGCCCGGACAGCACCAGCCGGTAGCTGTCGACCAGCGTGGCCAGCGCGATGCGGCCGCGGCCTTCCGCGCGCCAGTGCAGCCAGTCCGCGGCCGACGCCACCCCCGTCGCCGCATCGGCGGCGGCGATCCGCAGGTCGCGCCGCGACGGTTCCGGCGGTGCTTCCGAGGCCAGTGCGGCCTCCACCGGCGCATCGGCCGTTCCGGGACCCAGCCGGGCCAGCAGCATCGTTTCGTCCTCGATCGCCGGCGGCATCGCCACCGCGGCCGTGGCGGCGCCCGCGGAAACCTCGAAACCGAAGGTACGCAGCTGCCGGCGCGTGGTGCCCGGCAGCGGGCCGGTGATCCGCAGCAGGATGGCCAGGCCGTCGCGCACCGCCGCCGCCAGCGCCGCGCGCCTGGCCTCGCCCAGTGTCGCCCAGGCGCGCTCGTCGAGCACCACCAGGTCGAACTCGCGCAGCGATTCGGCATTCATCGCGACCGGCGCGTCGCCGAGCACGACGCCGCCGCCGACCGCGACCTGCGCGTGCAGCGCCATGCCGGCGTCGGCGGCCCAGCGTCGCAGGTGCTTGAACTCCGGATTGGGCGCGCCCGCCAGCAGCAGCACCCGTGGCGCCGGCTCGGCCGCGACCCATAGCGGCACCGCGACTTCCTCGACCGTGTCGCGCTCGCCGTCGCGCACCCGCAGCGCGAACCGCACCGTGCCCGGCGCGCGCGCGCTGCCGACGACGGCGAAGCCGCCATCGTCGGCGAGCGTCGCGGCATCGACCCGGCGCCCGGCCGGGTCCAGCAGCTCGACGCTGCCGCCGTCGACGCCGTGCACGCGGCCGGCGACCCGGAACGCACCGCCGGCGGCGACCCGCTCCGGCGCCCACAGCGCGACCAGGCCCGCCGGCAGCGGCGAGGGCTCGAACTCCAGCGCGATCCCGCCCAGCGCATCGCGGTCGCGCGCCTCGAGGCCGGCGCCGAGCACGCGCACGCGTGCCGTGCCCGGATGGCGGCGCAACGCGGTCGCCAGGTCCGGCACGCGCCCGGCGCCGCGCAGGCGCGGCGCCTCCGGCAGCGCCACCAGCACCTCGCCCTGCGCGGAAGCGTCGAGCTGCGCGCGGGTGGCGCCGGCGGTGAGCACGGTCATCTCGCCGGCGCGGGTGGGCAGCGCCGGCGGCACCAGCGTGCGGTACAGCAACAGCGCGCACAGCGGCTGCAACGCCAGCAGCAGCACCAGCCGCCAGGTGCGCGAACGCGCGCCGGCCGGTGCGCGCCACTGCCGCAGCAGCAGCCGCGTCCAGCCCAGGACCACCGCCAGGCCCAGCAGACCGGCGAGCAGGGCGTGCGGACTCATGGCATCGGCTCCCGCAGCGCATCCAGGTAGCGGCGACCGGCTTCATCGGCCGCCGCGCGCCGAGGCACCGCGGCGGGCGGACGCACCAATGCGGTCCACAGCAATGCGCGCAGGCGATCGCGGCACGCGCGGCAATCGGGTTCGTTGCGCAGCGCATCGATCGCGGCCGCGTAGGCCAGCGGATCCTCCACCCGCGCGGCGTCGCCGCGCAGCCAGTCCTCGAGCGCGTCGAGCTCCAGCGGCGCGTCGTCGTCCGCGTCGCCGCCTGTCGGCGCCTCGCCCAGCGCGCGCCAGATGCGCGCCGCCGCGCCTTCGCCGTCTTCCCCGGCGACCGCCGGCAGCGCGCGGCGGCCGATGCCTTCGCGATCGCCGCCCAGGCGCCGGCTTCCGTCGACCGGCGGCAGCTCCGAACCGACCCGCGCCAGGTAGATGCGATCTGCCTGCTGCACCTGCTTGATCAGCTCGAGCGCGCGATAGGCGTAGGGCAGCGCGCGGTCGGGCCGGCCCTGGCGCAGGTTGAGCTCCGACTGCCACATCTCGCCCAGCGCGCTGCGCAGGGTTTCGCGCGTCTGCGGGTCCAGCAGCGTCGCCGCCTCGGGAATGTCGTGGGTGTGGCCGAATTCTTCGAGCACGTCGGCTTCGCGGCCGAAGGTCGTGGCGTCCTCGGCGGTGCCGTGGTCGTGCGCATGCGCGGGATCGACGTCGCCGGCGGGTTCGTCTCCGTGCTCATGTCCGTGTTCGTGATCGCGCTCTTGTTCGTGCTCGTGTTCGCCGGTATCGCCGTCACGCTCACGTGCGGGCGCCTGCCCGTAGTCGTCGATCGGCAAGGCCGCCGAGGGTGCCGCCTCGTGCCCGTCCTCGTGCGCGTGATCGCCGGCGTCGGCGGTCGGCAGCGGCCGTGGCGCGCCCTCGGACTCCTCGCCCATGAACTGGCCGTAGCGCAACCGCAGCAGGCGCTGGTCGACGCCGATGGCGTCCGAGCGCTGCAGGAAACGCGCTTCCTGCAGCTGCGGCTTTTCCTTCTGCAGCGCCTCGGCGTCGATGATGATCTGGCGCTGGCTGCGGAAGTACGCCGGCAGCACCTTGCGCGCCAGGCCTTCCAGGCCGGCGGTGTCGACCACCGGGTCCGCCGGACGCCGCAGGATCAGGCTGGGGCTGCGCGCGGACTGCGGCCGCGGCGCGCGATTGTCCTGCACCTGCAGCTGCACCACCAGGTCCTCGCCCGGCGCCAGCGCCAGTTCGGCCAGGTCCAGGCTCGCCTCGAAACGCCTGCGCGCGGCCTCGCCGCGGCCGCGCAGGGTGCGGGTGCGCTCGTCGAAGGTGATGTTCTCGCCGCTGCCCCGCGCCACGGTGATGCGCAGTTGCGCGGCGGCGGCGACGCCGTAGTCGTCATCGGCCTCGAACGCCAGCGCCCAGCTGCGCTGCCCGGCCGTCATCGGGGTGAGGCTGCGCTCGGGCGCCAGCACCCGCACGCGCGGCGGGCGGTCGGCGACCGCGTCGAGCCGTTGCAGCGGCGGCGCTGGGCGCGCCGCCACGCCGGCCGGCAGCACGCGATACAGGGTGGAGCGGTCCAGCACCCGCGCCGCGGTCCAGGCGTCGCCGTCGCGGTCCAGTGCCAGGCGTTCGCCGTCGTGGAACGCCAGCCCGGCCGATGCCGGCTGCGGCGCGAAGCGCAGCGACCAGTGCAGCCGCGACCCTTCCGGCGCCTTCGCCTCGAGCCCGCCGATCTCGCGCTCGGGCAGCCCGGTGTACGCCGGTGGCGTGATGCGCAGCGTCTGGGCGACCAGCCGTGGCGTGCCCGTCGCGGCGGCGCCCGCTGCATCGGCGCGCGATGCAGCGCCCTGCCCGCTGTCGCACGCCGGCCACAGCAGCACCGCGAGCGCGAGCGGCAGCGCCAGCAGCCAGGCCAGCGCGTTGCGCCGCCGCGACCAGGCCGGGCGCAGGTCGGGCGTCGGCGCGTCGGCGAGTCGCTGCCGCAGGCGTGCGCGCTGCAGGCGCTGCAGCGTCCCCAGCGCCGCAGCGTCGGCGAACAGCAGATCGGCGCTGTCGTCCAGGTCGCGACGCCTCTGGTTGAGCCGGCGCTGTTGCCAGCGGGTGTCGAGGCGGCGCGCGCGCCAGACGACGGCGGTCGCGGCCAGCGCGATCGCGAGCAGGCCGATGGCGATCGCCGCGTCTGCGCCACCGCTGCGCCAGGCCACCGCGGCCGCAAGCACGACCAGCGGTACCGCGCACAGCGCCGCATCGACCAGCGACCGCCGGCGGGCCGCGCGCAAGCTTTGCCCCAGGCGGGCTTCCGCAGTCATGGCGCCTCCCCGCGGCGGCGCGCCGTCGCCAGCCAGCGCTCGGCCAGCAGCACCAGCGCGATCAGCAGCGCCCACCACGGCTGCAGGTCGCGCGGCGGCTGCGGATACGCGGCGCTGCCGGCCTCCGGCGCGTAGTCGGCGGCGTACACGCGCGCCGGTGCCGGCGGCGGCGGTTCCAGCAGCGCCCGCAGGCGCCGCGGGAAATCCGGTTCCAGCAATTGCGGCAACGCCGCCGGCGCCAGCGGCCGCGTCAGCCGCACGATGCGTCCGCGTCCCGAGGCGCCCCCCTCGGCCAGCGCTGCGCCGCTGGGGTCGCGCCAGGCGACGGCCATCGCCGGTTCGCGCTCGAATTCGGTGTCGGGATCCAGCAGTGCGACGCCGCCGTCGTCGATCCAGCGGCGCACCGCCGCGGGCAATGGCCCCGGCGCGAGCCAGACGAGATGGCGCGCGTCGTCCGGCAGCGGCACGGTTTCGGCTGCGGCGTCGATCGCGTCCGTTTCCCCGGCCTCGCCGGACCGCCACGCCAGCGCGGCGGCGCGCAGGTAGCGCAGCGCGGGGACGCGGTCCTCGGCGTGGCGCACCACCAGGCGCGGCGGTGCGGCCGGTCGCGGTTCGCGCGCCGGCGTCGCCCCCGGCAGCACGCGCCAGTCGACGGTGCGCGACAAGCGCAGCGAACCGCCGTCGGCGCCGTCGATCCGTTCGGGCACGAACACCGTCAACGCGGCATCTGCCGGCAGTTCGGCATCGAGTTGCCGCAGCAGGCTCGCCAGCGGCACCGGCTCTCGCGGCGGCGGTTGCGACAGCGGCGGGAAACCGGGCGCCAGCCAGCGCGGCTCGACGTCGTCGGCGATCGCCGCGCGCACCTGTGCGGAATCGACGCCGGGCGCGGCCACCGTCCACGTGGCATCCGCACGCTCGCCGAACAGCACCGGCTGCGCCAGCCACAACGCCAGCAGCGCCAGCAGCAGCAGGCGCAACAGAAGCAGAGGCCACTCGTCGAAGCGGATGCGATGCCGGGGCTTGGGCTTGTGGCGCAGCCAGCGCAACGCGGCAAAGGGCGTCGGCCGCTGTTCGCTGCGGCGCGCCAGGTGAATCGCCAGCGGCAGCAGCAGCGCCGTCAGCGCGGCGAGCGCGGCGGGTAGCAGCAGGCCGAAGCTCATGCGCGCTCCGGAGCGTGCGTATCGCCGAACAGCCGTTGCAGCGGCTCGTCGAGCGGACGGTCGAGCACGTACCCGGCATGGCGGATCCCGGCGGCGTCGAAGCGCGCCTGCAGCGCACGGCGCGCCGCGCCGAAGCGCTCCAGGAACTCGCCGCGCAGGGCGGCGCCGTCGCCCAGCAGTTCCTCGCCGGTTTCCGGGTCACGGAAACGACGACCGTCGCGGAACGGGAAGTCGCGTTCCTCGACGGTCAGCAACTGGATCGCCAGCGCCTCGCGCCGCGCCGCCGCCAGGCGCTCGGCCAGGGCGATGCAGGCCTCGTCGAAGCAGTCGCTCAGCAGCACCACCAGGTCGTCGGCGCCGACGCGCTCCCACAGCGGCGCCAGCGGCCGCTCGCCCGGGAACACGCCCTCGGCACGCAGGTCGTGCAGCGCCAGCAGCAGGCGGTCGCGCTGGCGCGGTCCGGCGCCCGGCGCCACCAGTTGCAGACCGGCCGCGCGCAGCGCCACCAGCCCGCAGCGATCGCCCTGTGCCATCGCCACCTCGGCGATGCAGGCGGTCAGCGCCTTGCCCGCGTCCAGCCGCGACCAGTCCGGACGCGCGGCATCGGCCTGGCCCATCGACGCGCTGGCGTCGAGCAGCACCCAGACCGTCAGCGGGCTCTCGCGCTCGGCCTCGCGCACGAAGAAGCGGTCGCTGCGCGCATACAGCTTCCAGTCGATCTGCCGCGGCTCGTCGCCCGGCTCGTAGGCGCGGTACTGCGCGAACTCCAGCCCGGCGCCGCGGCTGCGGCTGTGGTGCAGGCCGATGCCGCGCTGTCCGGCGGCGCGGCGCGACACGATCCGCAGCGCCCGCAGCCGGGCGCGTACCTGGGGTGGAACCGGGTCGTACACGACGGTCCCGCCGCTCAGGCGTCGAAAGGCACGTCGCGCAGCAGCGCGCCGATCACCTCGTCGGCGCCGGTCTGCTCCGCCTCGGCCGCGAACGACAGCAGCAGGCGGTGGCGCATCACCGGCGCCGCCAGCGCGGCGACGTCGTCGCGATTCGCCGCCAGCCGCCCGTGCAGCAATGCGCGCGCCTTGGCCGAGAGCACCAGCGACTGCCCGGCGCGCGGCCCGGCGCCCCAGCGCACGAACCTGCGCACCGATTCCGGCGCACCCTCGCCCGGACGGCTGGCGCGCACCAGCCGCGTGATCCAGGCCAGCAGGTCGTCGCCCACGTGCACCTCGCGCACCAGCGCCTGCAGCGCCAGCACCTGCGCGGCGTCCATCACCTGCGGCACCTGCGCGGCGTGCGCGCCGGTGGTCTGCACCAGGATCGCGTGCTCCTCGGCCTCGTCCGGATAGTCGACACGCACCTGCAGCAGGAAGCGGTCGAGCTGCGCCTCGGGCAGCGGATAGGTGCCGGCCTGCTCGATCGGGTTCTGCGTGGCCAGCACGAAGAACGGCGCCGACAGCGCATGGGTGACGCCGGCATAGCTGACGGTGCGCTCCTGCATCGCCTCCAGCAGCGCGGCCTGGGTCTTGGGCGGGGTGCGGTTGAGCTCGTCGGCGAGCAGCAGGTTGGTGAACACCGGTCCCTGCTGGAAACGGAAGTGCCGGTGTCCGGTGCCGTGGTCTTCCTCCAGCAGCTCGGTGCCGAGGATGTCGCTGGGCATCAGGTCGGGCGTGAACTGCACGCGCCGGAACTGCAACTCCAGCGCCTGGCCGAGCGTGCGTACCAGCAGCGTTTTGCCCAGACCGGGCACGCCCTCGAGCAGGCAGTGGCCGCCGGCGAGCAGGCCGATCAGCAGCTGCTCGACCACCTCGGCCTGGCCGACCACGGCCCGTGCGATCGCCTCGCGCAGGGTGCCGAGGCGGGCGATGTGCGCCTGGATCTCGGGTTCGGTGATGTCATTCATGCGGGACCTTTGGGGAAGGAAGGAATGAAGCCGGTTCGTCGCGCTTTTTTTCTTCCCCCTTTGAAAAAGGGGGATCGAGGGGGATTTGCTGTTGCCTTTGCTCGACCGAGAGCAAAGCAAATCCCCCCTGCCCCCCTTTTTCAAAGGGGGGAACTGCAGAGGTCACGCGGTCAATGCGTACATGACGATGTTGACCGCGAACTTGGTGTTGTCCTCGGCCAGGAAACGCTTGTTGCGCCAGTCGTAGTCCCATTCGCAGCCGTAGTCCTTGTTGCTGTAGAGCACGCCGAGGCGGCCGTCGATCTCGATGCCCTTCAGGTAATCGTGCACCAGGTCGTCGCCCCAGCCGTTGAGCTCGAAGCCGGTGGCCGGCGGGCCGTCTGGAAAACGGAAGAAGCTGCGGTACAGGGCGTGGTCGTTGGGCAGCTTGCGCAACGCGCGCGGGCCGAAGATCGACGCCATCTGCGCCTCGAACGACTTGGCGAACAGGCCATCGATGTCGTGGTTGCAGTCGTCGGCGAAGACGAAGCCGCCGCTGCGGACGTAGCGCTCGAAGTTGCGGCGCTCGGCCGGATTGAACTCGACCAGCTTGTGCCCGGCCAGGTAGCAGAACGGCTCGGCGAGCATCGCCGGGTCGGCGAGGTCGAGCACCCGCTCCTCGGGATCGACGCGCAGGTTGGTGTAGTCGATCAGCGCGGTGATGACGTTGGACGGCATGCGCGCGTCCACGTCCCAGTCGCCGGAGTCGTAGCGCAGGCGGGTGAAGCGGAAGTCGTAGCCGGCGGCGCGCAGCGGGTACGGCAGCAACGCGGCGCCGGCCGCGCCCAGCAGCAGCCGAAGGAACCCGGCACGATTCATGGCCCTGCAGGAGCGCACCGCAGGGGCGCGACCGTGAGCGCCCGACGACGGTGGTCGCGCCCCTGCGGTGCGCTCCTGCGGGGGGGAAGCATGGCTACACCGCGTCCGAGAGCGAGGTGAAGGTGAAGTCGCGCAGCCTCATCGCCGGCAGCATCATCACGAAATCGGATTCGTCGCCGGCCACGCGCACCGGGCGGCCCAATTCGTCGATGTTGTTGAGCATGATCACCGGCGACTCGTTGAAGCGGAAGTTCTTCACCGGGTACTTCAGCTCGCCGTTCTCGATGTAGAAGGTGCCGTCGCGGGTCAGCCCGGTCAGCAGCACCGTCTGCGGATCGACCATGCGGATGTACCAGGTGCGGGTGACCAGGATGCCGCGGTCGGTGCCGGCGATCAGCTCGGCGGTGGACTTGTCGCCGCCGGCCATCAGCAGGTTGCCGGGGCGGCCGACCGCGCGCTTGCCCTGCTCCTTGGCCCAGAAGCGCGAATAATCCAGCGCCGCCACCTTGCCGTCCTCGATGATCGCCATCTTCTCGCGCGGCAGGCCCTCCTCGTCCCACGGCAGCACCGCTGCGTCCGGGTCCCAGGGATCGGCGGAGATGTTCACGCGCGGATCGTAGACCTGTTCGCCGAGCTTGTTGCCGCCGCCCTTCTTCGACAGGAAGCTGCGGCCCTCGTCGGCGGTACGCGCATCGAAGAAGCGCATCATGAACGACACCAGGCCCGCGACCGCCGCCGGCTCCAGGATCACCGTGTACTTGCCCGGCTCCAGCGCCCTGGCGTCGGCCGATTCGCTGGCCTTGCGCATGGCGACGCGGATATCGCGCCCGGCGTCGAAGTCGCTGGCGTCCTTGAGGCTGCGCCCGACCCAGCCCGAGCCGCGCCCGTCCTCCGTGCGCACGGTGCAGGTGTAATTGAAGTTGGTGCCCTTCTGGTAGCCGAAGTTGCCGTTGCTGTTGGCGAAGGCGACGAAGCTCTGGCCGTCGTTGAGGAAGCCGGCGGCGATCAGGTCCTCGGCGCGGCAGGGGCCGATCGAATCGGCCGCCACCTGCGCGCGGAACTCCGGCGTGATCGCGGCGGTGGATTCGCTGAACGTCGGGCTGGGCTTGTACTCCTGCTTGCCGATCGCCGGCATGAACTCCGGGTTCTCCGGCGCCAGCCGCGCCAGGTCCTCGGCGCGCCGCACCACGCGCTCGAGCGCGGCATCGTCGAACTCGTTGACGGTGGCGGTGCCGACGCGCTTGCCGAAGGCGACCCGCACGCCGAGTTCGGCGTCGTTGACGATGCCGCTGGTCGAGACGTTGTTGAGCGCGAAGCGGATGTTGCCGGCGATCGAGCCGGACAGCGTGGCGGTGCACTCGTCGGCTTCGGACAGGGCGATCACCTTGTCGAGGATGGCCTTGGCTTGCTCTTCGGTGAAGATGGTCATGGTCTGCAATTCTCCTGGGGCGCCGGTCAGCCGAGCGAGCGGGCGGTATTGATCACGTTGATGCCGTCGAAGCGCGCGGTGGCCGAGCCGTGCGAGACCGCCGACACCTGGCCGGGCTGGCCCTTGCCGTCGAAGAACGAGCCGCCGAGACGATAGTCGCTCTCGTCGCAGATCGCCGAACAGGCGTTCCAGAATTCCGGCGTGCGGATCTGGTAGGCCACGTCCTCGAGCATGCCCGTGACCTCGCCGTTCTTGATCTCGTAGAACAACTGCCCGCCGAACTGGGCGTTGTAGCGCTGCTGGTCGATCGAGAACGACCCGTCGCCGATGATGTAGATGCCGTTCTCGACGTCCTTGATCATGTCGGCGACGCTCAGCTTGTCCTTGCCCGGCGCCAGCGAGACGTTGGGCATGCGCTGGAACTGCACGCTCGCCCAGGAGTCGGCGTAGCAGCAGCCGTCGGACTCGGTCTTGCCGAGGATGTGGGCCTGGTCGCGGATCGTCTGGTAGTCGACCAGCTTGCCGTCGGTGATCAGGTTCCAGCGCTTGGTCTTGACGCCCTCGTCATCGAAGCCGACCGCGCCCAGGCTGCCCGGCTGCACCTTGTCGGCGAACACGGTGACGATGTCGCTGCCGTACTGGAAGCGCTGCTCGCGCTTGTCCAGGGTGGCGAAGCTGGTACCGGCGTAGTTGGCCTCGTAGCCGAGCACGCGGTCGAGCTCCAGGGGATGGCCGATCGACTCGTGGATGGTGAGCCAGGTATGCGACGGATCGAGCACCAGGTCGTACTTGCCCGGCTTGACCGAGGGCGACCTCAACTTCTCCTGCGCCTGCTTCGCCGCGGCGATCGCGTCCTCGCGCATGTCGTAGGACATGCCGTAGCTGACCACGCCGTAGGGCAGCACGGTCTTGCCCGAGGCGTCGCCGTCCAGGTATTCGTAGCCCATGCCCATCGGCGCCGACAGGCCGTCGCGGGTGCGGAACTTGCCGCTGTCCTTGTCGATCGCGGTCACCGTGAACGGCGCCCAGATGCGGTGCACGTCCTGGTCGATGTAGGAACCGTCGGTGCTGGCGAAGTACTTCTGCTCGTTGACCAGGAACAGCATCGAGTTGACGAAGCTGGCGCCGACCCCCATCGCCGCGGCGTTGACGCCGAGCAGCAGGTCCACCTTCTCCTTGACCGGCACTTCCATCGCGTTCTTCCGGATCGGCGTGCGCCAGGACACCTCGCCCACGCCGGTGACCGGCGCCAGCTGCACCGGTTCGGTCTGGATCTTCGCGTTGGCCTTGGCGATCGCCGTCGCCTGCCGCGCGGCCTGCGCCACGCCGGCCTCGGTCAGCGTATTGGTCGCGGCGAAGCCCCAGGCGCCGTTGGCGATCACGCGGATGCCGACGCCGGTGGACTCGGTGTTGACCACGTTCTGCACCTTGTCCTCGCGTGTCATCACGAACTGCCGCAGATAGCGACCGATGCGCACGTCGCAGTAGCCGGCGCCGGCGCCGGTGGCCGCATTCAGGGCGGCATCGGCCAGGCGCTTCTTCAGCGCCGGATCGATGGTCGACAGCAGTTGCTCGGCGGCGATGACCTTGCCGAAGAAGGACGGCACCACGAGGCCGCCCAGACCGAGGCCGCTCAGGGCCAGGAAGTCACGTCGTTGCAAGACAGCTCTCCGAATGAGTGCCCGCGACGCAGCAGCGGCCGGGCGGGATGGATTGCGGACGCACGCGCGACAGGCCGTCGGCATACCCCGTCGATTCTTGCCGCACCCCGACGGAGCGTCAAATGACTTTTGGCATAGGAGCCGGTGATTGGGGATCGGCATCGCGGCGCGCACGACCGCCCATGTAGGAGCGCACCGCAGGGGCGCGACGGGTGTCCCGGCCAACCTGTCGCGCCCCTGCGGTGCGCTCCTACAGGGGGGGCGGGTCCCGTGGCAGGAAGCGGCGGCTCAGCCCAGGCTGCGCGCGGTGTTGATGACGTTGATGCCGTCGAAGCGCGCGGTGGCCGAGCCGTGCGAGACCGCGGACACCTGCCCCGGCTGGCCCTTGCCGTCGAAGAACGAGCCCCCGAGGCGGAAATCGCGCTCGTCGCAGATCGCCGAGCACGCGCCCCAGAACTCCGGCGTGCGGATCTGGTAGGCCACGTCCTCGAGCATGCCCGCGATCTCGCCGTCCCTGATCTCGTAGTACAGCTGCCCGCCGAACTGGGCGTTGTAGCGCTGCTGGTCGATCGAGTACGAACCGCGGCCGTGGATGTAGATGCCGCGTTCGACGCCCTTGATCATGTCGGCGACGCCCAGTTCCTCCCTGCCCGGCGCCAGCGAGACGTTGGGCATGCGCTGGAACTGCACGCTCGACCACGAGTCGGCATAGCTGCAGCCGTCGGATTCGGTCTTGCCGAGGATGTGCGCCTGGTCGCGCGTGGCCTGGTAGTCGACCAGCACGCCGTCGCGCACCAGGTCCCAGCGCTTGGTCTCGACGCCCTCGTCGTCGTAGCCGACCGCGCCCAGGCTGCCGGGTTGCACCTTGTCGGCGAAGAAGCTGACGATGTCGCTGCCCCAGCGGAAACCTTCCTCGCGCTTGTCCAGCGTGGCGAAGCTGGTGCCGGCGTAGTTGGCCTCGTAGCCGAGCACCCGGTCGAGCTCCAGCGGATGGCCGACATTCTCGTGGATGGTCAGGAACAGGTTGGACGGATCCAGCACCAGGTCGTACTTGCCCGGTTTCACCGACGGCGCCTTCAGCTTCTCGCGCGCCTGCTTCGCCGCGGCGACCGCGTCCTCGCGCATGTCGTACGAGGTGGCATAGGCGACCACGCCGCCGGGCAGCTCGATGCGGCCGGCGGGATCCGCGTCGAGATACTCGAACCCCATTCCCATCGGCGGCGCCAGCCCGTCGCGGGTGCGGAACCTGCCGCTGTCCTTGTCGATCGCGGTCACCGTGAACGGCGCCCAGATGCGGTGCACGTCCTGATCGATGTAGGAACCGTCGGTGCTGGCGAAATACTTCTGCTCGTTGACCAGGAACATCCGCGAGGCGACGAAATCCGCGCCGGCATGCATCGCCGCGGCGTTGACGCCGAGCAGTAGGTCGACCTTCTCCTCGACCGGCACCTCCATCGCGTTCTTCCGGATCGGCGTGCGCCAGGACACCTCGCCCACGCCGGTGACCGGCGCCAGTTGCACCGGTTCGGTCTGGATCTTCGCGTTGGCCCTGGCGATCGCCGTCGCCTGCCGCGCCGCCTGCGCCACGCCGGCCTCGGTCAGCGTATTGGTCGCGGCGAAGCCCCAGGCGCCATTGGCGATCACGCGGATGCCGGCGCCGGTGGACTCGGTGTTGACCACGTTCTCGATCTTGTCCTCGCGCGTCATCAGCGACTGCTGCAGATAGCGGCCGATGCGCACGTCGCAGTAGCCGGCGCCGGCGCCCGTGGCGGCCTCGAGCGCGGCATCGGCCAGGCGCTTCTTGAACACGACATCGAGCGTGGACCGCAACTGCTCGGCGGCGACGACGCGACCGAAGGGCGGAAGCGCCAGGCCGCCGAGCCCGAGGCCGCCGAGGATCAGGAAGTCGCGTCGATGCAAGGGGTTCTCCGGAGAATTCGGGCGCGGCGCGGCGCGACACGCGATCGATGCAGGAAACGGCGCCCGCGGGCGCCCGCCGCATTCTTGCCGCGGTATCGGCGTGCGTCAAACGCGCCGCCGGTCGCGGCACATGCGCGCGCGTGCCGCCGCGACTATCCTGCCGGGATCGTTCACAGCGGAACCGCCCATGCGCCACAGCCTGCTCGCCCTCGCCCTGCTCGCCGCCCTGTCCGCCTGCCAGCGCTCCGAGGCGCCGCCCGCGCCGACCACGCCGGAACCGGCGGGCGCTGCCGCGGTCGACGAAGCCGCCGACGCCGCCTTCGCCAAGCTCTCGCGGCGCGCCCTGGACGAATGGTTCGAACTCTCGCCGATCTCCGCCACCCAGATCGGCGAGCACCGCTACGACGGCGAACTCGACGACATGAGCGCCCAGGGCCGCCAGCGCGCGCTGGACGCGGCCAAGCGGCTGCTGTCCGAACTCGAGGCGATCGACGTCGCGCGGCTGTCGCGCGAGAACCAGGTCGACGCCGCGATCCTGCGCAACCAGCTGCAGTCGGAGATCTGGAACGCCGAGACGCTGCAGTCCTGGGCCTGGGATCCGCAGGTCTACAACGGCCTGGCCGGCGGCGCCATCTACGGCCTGATGGCACGCGAGTTCGCGCCGCTGCCCGAAAGGCTGCGCTCGGCGACCGCGCGCATGGAGAAGCTGCCGGCGCTGTTCGCCCAGGCGCGCGAGAACCTCGACCCGGCGCGGGTGCCGAAGATCCATGCCGAGACCGTCGCCCGCCAGAACCCGGGCATCCTCACCCTGGTCGACGAGTTCATCACCCCCGACGTCGACGCTCTGGAGGGAGAGGAGCGCGAACGCCTGGAAGCGGCGATCGACACGCTGCGCGCGGCCGTGGCCGAACACCAGGCCTGGCTCGACGACACCCTGGTGCCCAATGCCGCCGGTGACTTCCGCATCGGCGCGGCGCTCTACGACCAGAAGCTGCGCTACTCGCTCAACTCCGAACTCACGCGCGAGCAGATCCGCCAGCGCGCCGAGGCCGAGCTGGCGCGCGTGCGCGACGAGATGTACGGCATCGCCCGGACCGTGCTCGAGGACGCGCCGGATGCGCCGGACCTGCCGGCCGAACCCGACGACGAACAACGCCAGGCCGCGATCGAGGCCGCGCTGGAACTCGCCTACGCCGAGCGGCCGGCCCGCGACGAGGTGGTCGATTTCGCCAAGCAGACCTTGGCGCAGGCGACCGAGTTCACCCGCGAACACGACCTGGTGACGGTGCCCGACGACCCGGTGCAGGTGATCCTGATGCCCGAGTTCCAGCGCGGCGTGGCCGTCGCCTACTGCGACTCGCCCGGCCCGCTGGACAAGGGCCTGGACACCTACTACGCGATCTCGCCGATCCCCGACGACTGGACCGACGAACAGGCCGACTCGTTCCTGCGCGAATACAACGACCGCATGATCCACTTGCTGTCGATCCACGAGGGCGTGCCCGGCCATTACCTGGAGGGCGCGCACTCGGCGCAACATCCGTCCACCCTGCGCGCGGTGCTGCGTTCCGGCCCGTTCGCGGAAGGCTGGGCGGTCTACACCGAGGACGTGATGGCCAAGGCCGGCTACCTCGACCACGACCCGCTGTTCCGCCTGGTGCAGCTGAAGTTCTACCTGCGCGCGGTGGCCAACGCGATCCTCGACCAGGGCGTGCACGTCGAGGGCTGGGACCGCGAGCGGGCGATGGAACTGATGGTGCGCACCACGTTCCAGCAGGAGCGCGAGGCCGCCGGCAAGTGGGTGCGCGCGCAGCTGACCTCGGCGCAGCTGCCGACCTACTTCGCCGGCGTGCAGGAGCACTTCGACATGCGCCAGGCGGTGGAAGCCGAGCGCGGCGAGGACTTCGACCTCGAGGCCTACCACGACGAGGTGCTGTCCTACGGCGCCCCGCCGGTGCGTTTCGTGCGCCAGCTGATGCTGGACGAACCGATCCGCTGACGCGTCGCCGGCGCGCCCCTGCGGAGCACGGTGAACGCCTCCTTTGAAAAGGGGGCGCTGGGGTGTGTTCGGCGCCCGTCAAAACGGCAGCCAAAAGCAAATCGCTTCCGCGATTCCCCGCCCCCGCGCAGCGCGCGGGGGCGCTCGAGCCGTCGCAAGCCTGCGGCTTGCAAGCGCCGGCTTTCGCCCCCCTCGATCCCCCTTTTTCAAAGGGGGAAGACCGCCATGGCAAGTTGCTGCGCGACCCTGCCTACGGCTGCCTGATCATCACGTGATTGCTGTTCTTGCCTCCTTTGAAAAAGGGGGCTGGGGGGATTTGCGGTGCGCCCCGCCAGGCCAGCGCAACTGCAATCGCTTGGTGGGTTCCGACAATCCAGTCGCGACTCCCGTCGCTCCCACAGGGCGAGGAAGCACCACACCAGCGCTCCCGGGACCGGCGGCTTTGGGACCGGCTGTTGCGGGAGCGGCCGTCGCGGGAGCCGCTGCTGCCAGCGCGGCTGGCGCGAAATCGGCTGTCGTGGGAGCGACGGAAGTCGCGACAATCCTCCGGCGGGCCACGCGATCCCGGCTACCCCACAACTGCCGCCGCTCCCGCAGGGACGCTCCGCCGGCCAGGCCCGCCGACACCGGCACCCACCCGCCGGCAGACACTTTAACCCCAGCCATGCACACTTAGGCCATGACCTTCGATCAGGCCCTGTTCCTCCTCGTCCTCGCCGGCGGCCTGTACCTGTTCATCAGCGAGCGGCTGCGGGTGGACGTGACCGCCATGCTGATCCTGCTGGCGCTGGTGCTGACCGGCGTGCTGGACAGCCGCCAGGCGCTGGCCGGGTTCGCCAGCGAGCCGGCGATCATCGTCGCCGCGGTCTTCGTGATCTCGGGCGGCATGGCCGCCACCGGCATCACCGAGCGCATCGGCCAGTGGATCGGGCACGCGGCAGGCTCGAGCGAGAGCCGCGCGGTGGCGGTGGTGATGCCGACGGTGGCGGCGCTGTCGTCGTTCACGCATCACGTGATGGTCACGGCGATGATGCTGCCGATCCTCAACCGCTTCGCCCGGTCGAAGCACATGTCGGTCTCGCGCCTGCTGATGCCGATGTCGTTCGCGGCCTCGCTCGGCACCACGCTCACCCTGGTCAGCGCCCCGGCCTTCCTGCTGGCCAGCAACCTGATCGAGCGCAACACCGGCGAGGGACTGGGCATCTTCTCGATCACCCCGATCGGCATCGCGCTGGTCGCGGTGGGCGTGGCCTACATGCTGGCCGCGCGCTGGCTGCTGCCCCGCCACCAGGGCGAGTCCGACGACGGCGGCTACCTGCGCCTGGACCGCTACCGCACCGAGCTGCTGATCGTCGAAGGCTCGCGCTGGAGCACGCGTCCGCTGGCGGACCTGCAGAAGGCGCTCGGCGACCGCTTCCGGCTGCTGGGCTGGCTGCGCGACGGCGCCCTGCGCGACGACCTCAAGGACACCAGCGTGCTGCTGAGCGGCGACATCCTGCTGGTCGAGGCGTCGGCCGATGCGCTCGCCTCGCTGCACGACGATCCCGGCCTCGACCTGTACGCGCTCGCCCGCCACGGCGCCGCCGCGACCGCGGCGCCCGCCGGCGCCAGCGACGCGCAACTGGTGCAGGCGCTGATCGCGCCGGGCTCGGAGTTCATCGGGCACTCGGTGCGCGAGCTCGACTTCTCGCGCCGCTTCAAGGCGGTGATCGCCGGCCTGTGGCGGCGCGACGAACAGCCGACCGGGCGCCTGGCCGACGCGCGCCTGCGCGAGGGCGACCTGCTGGTGTTGTGGGGCCGGCCCAGCCATTTCGCCGAACTGGCGGCGCACCACGGCTTCCTGATGCTGGTGCCGTTCGCCGGCGAGGCCAAGCGCCGCGTCCGCGCGCCGCTGGCGCTGGCGGTGCTGGCGGCCACCGTGATCGCCGCCGCCACCGAATGGCTGGCGGCGCCGCTGGCGTTCCTGCTCGGCGCCGTGGCGATGGTGGCCACGCGCTGCGTCGACATCAACCAGGCCTACCGCGAGATCGACGTGCGCATCTTCGTGATGATCGCCGGCGTGATCCCGCTGGGCATCGCCATGGAACAGACCGGCACCGCCGACCTGTTCGCGCGGCACCTGTTCGACGTGGTCGAGCACTGGCCGCCGCTCGGCGTGCTGCTGGTGATGTTCACCATGGCCGGCCTGCTCACGCAGATCCTGTCCGACGCCGCGACCACCGTGCTGCTGGGGCCGATCGCCGTGTCGCTGGCCGACGCGCTCGGGCTGTCGCCGGTGCCGTTCGTGGTCTGCACCGCGCTCGGCGCGGTGGCGTCCTTCCTCACCCCGATCGGGCACCACGGCAACCTGCTGGTGCTCGGTCCCGGCCAGTACCGCTTCAACGACTTCCTGCGCATCGGCCTGCCGCTGACGGTGATGATCGCCCTGGTCAGCGCCTGGATGGCGCGCTGGCTGTGGCTCGACGGGCCGTTCTGGCCGTTTTGACGACATCGCTGCACATGCACGCCCCCTTTTCAACGGAGAAGACACGCGAAAGCACGGCAGGCGCGACGCGTCCGACTCGCTACACGCGCACTATTCCCCCTTTGAAAAAAAGGGGCTGGGGCTGAGGTTTCCCCACATTTCCCGCAGCCCATCTTCCCCCTTTGAAAAAGGGGGATTGAGGGGGATTTGCTGTTGCTGTTGCTTGGTCGGGCACCGAGCAAATCCCCCCCAACCCCCCTTTTTCAAAGGGGGGAAGCAGCCAAGCCGTTGAATTGATTGCAGGAAAACAGGGGGAACCTCAGAGGCTGGGGGATTCGCCTTTCCGATGGCTAACGCCCGGCCCTTGCGCTTTCCAGGCGCTTCTTGCGCACGTTCCAATGGACGAGGACGGGCATCCAGGCAAGGACCACCACCCCGACCAGCAGGAGCTTTCTACCGCCTGGATCCGAGACCCCGCCGATCTGGTTGAAGGCCAGGAAGTTGAAGACGAAATGGAACGATGCGGCCACGAGGACGGAGTTCGTCTTCTCGACGAGCGATCCCAACAGGTAGCTGGCCACGATGAGAATGAGAAGGAACTCGACTTGCGAGGCGAGGCTCGACTGGGCGTCCAGGAAGCTGAGATGCCAGACGTACCAGATCGACCCAACGACCAGGTATCTCTTCCATCGCGAAAGCGGGGTCGTCGCGTTCTGGAGGAAGCCGCGCCAGCCCGTTTCCTCGAGCAGGCAATAGACCGAAATCGTTGCGCCAAGGGCAAGCCCGAACAGGTGCGGGTCGACGCCGTTGTCGTTGTTGATCCCGAGCGCTCCGAACACCGCCACGGGAATCCCCCACAGGACCAACGCGTGCGCGGGCGCATCGCCGAGGTAGGTGGCGGGCCTCCAGAAGCGTCGAAAACCCCGCGTGAGGATGGCCGCGGCGATCAGCACCCCGATGCCTTCGAGCACCGCTTGGAGAAACGGCGCACCGAAGACAAGCCTGTCCTTCATGTCGATGACGTTGTTGCGGAACGGATACGCGACGGCCGTAGCGATCACGGCGAAGGCCGCGATCTGCGGCCAAGGGGTCCGGTGCGTTCCTTCTATCGCGCGTGCGTCGATGTCCATGCGGGGCTCTGGCGCCTTGTGCTTTGCAGTGCTCCTACAATAAGGCCGAACGCCCGCCGTGCGTACGCGGCGACGCCTGGATGTCGATGGCACCGTAGTTCTGCATTGAAGGCTGGATGGAGCGGGTGCACATGGCCATGCGAGGCTGGCCGGCGCCCTGCCCTGCACGATTCCGCAAAGACGCATTGGAAAATCGCTGCCGTCATCCCCGCGAAGGCGGGGATCCATGGACTTTATGTTCCCGCCCTTCGCGGGAATGACGAGTTTCAACACCGGAAATCGCCGGGTCATGGGTGGCTCGAAACGGCGGGGGCCCGAGAGGCTGCCACGTCGAGCGCGCCGAAGCGCGCGTCGCCACGCCGCACGCCGTCCGGGCGATCCCGCCCGGACGGCGTGGTGCTCGGCTCAGTGCTCGTGCGCGCCCTGCCACAGCTCGGGGTCGTGCCACCAATGCGCGTCGTCGTGCCGCGACGCCGCGTGCGATGCCGCGGGTGCCGCCGGACTGGAGGCCGTGGCCCGCCTGGCCTCCGCGGAAGCGAACGGCGCCATCAGTTCCTCGAGGCCGTACATCCTGCCGTTCTTCATCACCGCCTGCACGTTCGCCAGGTCGGCGATGTCCTGCAGCGGATCGCCGGCGACGAACACCAGGTCGGCGAGCTTGCCGCGCTCGACGCTGCCCAGGCTGTCGGCCACGCCGAACTCCTGCGCCGGGCGCAGCGTGGCGCTCTGCAACGCCTGCCACGGCGCCATGCCGTACTTCACCTGCGCGCGCAGGTTGAGGTGCAGCGCCACGGCCGGGTTGTCGAGCGGCGAGTCGGTGCCGGCCAGCACGCTGCCGCCGCCCGCCAGCACCGCGGCCAGCGTCTCCTCCTCGCGGCGCAGCCGCTCGAGGCTGATGCTCTGGTCGGTGCCGACCGCCAGGTCGCGCTTGGCGCGCAGCGCCGCCTGCTCCCACGGCGGGTTCAGCGCGAGCAGGCGCGGATCGTCCACCATCTCCGGATCCTCGGCGTACAGCGAGGGGTTGAACGTGGTCGAGATCACGAACATCCGGGAAGCCGCCAGCAGGTCCACCACGTCGCCGTAGGTGGCGCCGGTCAGCGATCGCGTATAGGCGAAGCCCAGGCGCGAGGTGGCGCTCAGGTGCGTCATGCCGTCCATGTTGAAGGCCAGGCCGGGCAGCATGTAGTGCGACGCCGCCCACACGCCCATCTGCTCGTGCGCGAATTCCGCCGAGAGCGCCTGGTCCTCGTGCGGCAGCCGGACATAGGTCTTGAGCATGTCGTAGTCGAGCGCGTCGGCGCGTTGCAGCTCGCGCGCGAGCTGGCGGTCGCCGCCGGTCACCGGGCGCATGAAGTTGTAGTAGACGCGCTCGCCGTCGATCGCCTCGCCGCTGGCGAAGAAGCGCGGCCCCACCCGCTGCCCGGACGCATAGGCCTCGCGCGTCTCCACCGCGCGATAGACCGGATCGCCGACCGACTGCAGCGACGTCACCCCGTAGGCCAGCCACAGGCGCCCCAGGCGCGCGCCGAAGAACTTGCCGCTGATCCACTCGTGGGTATGCGACTCCCACAGCCCGGGCAGCACCGTGTACTGCGACGCGTCGACAAACTCGGTGCCGTGGCCGCGGCCGGCGACGTGCGCGGCGTCGCGGTGCGGCTGCACCTGCACGATGCGGTTGTTCACCACGGTGATGTCGACGTTGGTCCGCACCTCCGGGCCGCGCCCGTCCCACAAGCGCCCGGCGTGGATGACCGTCCTGCCGGCGGTCCGTTCCGGCTGCCAGTCGAGCCGCAGCGGTACGTGCGCGGGCCGGCCGCCGTCGCGCGAGACCATGCGCAACCGGCCGTTGGACAGGTACAGCAGCTTCTGCGAATCGCCGCTCCAGGTCGGCGCATCGGTGACCTCGGTGGTCAGCTGCCGCGCGGGCCCGGCGGGATAGCCGTCGCCGTCGACCGGCATCGTCCACAGCGCGCTTTCCATCACGAAGGCGAGCGCGCTGCCGTCGGGCGAGTACACCGGCCCGTCCTCGCCGCGCGTGCTCAGCGACTTGAACGGCGCCGGCTCCCAGTACCGCAGCTCATCGCTGGCGACGTCCGCGGTCAGGATCTGGCTGGTGCCCTCGCGGAAGCGGCGCGAGTACGGCTTGAGCGCGGCGATCGACACCGTGCTGCCGTTCGCCGACCAGCTCGGCTTGCCGGGCGCGAACAGCGACGGGATCAGCGGCGTCACGTTGCCGGTCGACAGCGCCACGATCCGCGTCGCGCCGGTCTCGTCCTGGAAGGCGATGCGGTCGCCGTCCGGCGACCAGGCCGCGGACACCTCGGCGCCCGGCAGCGACGTGACACGCCGTTCGTCGCCGGTCGCCAGGTCGTGGACGTACAGGTCCTGCGTGCCGGCCTTGTCCGAGGAATACGCGATCCGTCCGCCGTCCGGCGACCAGGCCGGGTCGGCCTTGTAGTACCTGTCGTCGGTCAACGCGCGCGGCTTGCCGCCGATCCTCGCCACCCAGATCTGGTTGAGCGCCTGGAAGGTCAGCCGCGTGCCGTCCGGCGACAACGCCGGGCCCACGATCCCCTTCGCCTGGCGGCGCGCGGGGGAATCGAAGACGGAACGCTTGCGCGGGTAGTCCGGGCGCGCGAAACGGATGTCGGCCTCGAACGGGATCCGCGCGCCACCGCTGCCGTCCGCGCGCACCGTGCGGATCCCGCCGTCGCCGGTATACAGCAGCGTGTCCGCGGTCAGCCAGCGGGCCGGGAACGGAAACACGTCGGTGGCCTCGCCGACCGGCTGGCCGGCCACCATCAGCCGGCTGACGTTGTTCCGCAGCTGCACGTAGGCCAGCGTGGCGCCGTCCGGCGACCACGACGGCGCGAACAGCTGCGCCCCCTCCGGCGCGGTGACCAGTGTCGAGCGCTCGCCGGTCGCCAGCGTCACCGCCTCGATCTTCGTGCCGCTGGCGCTGGCCCCGCTGACGAACGCCAGCCGGGTGCCGTCGGGCGACCACGCCGGCTCGAATTCCTCGACCGTGTCGTCGTCGGTGATGCGGACCGGTTCGCCGCCGTCGCGGCCGACCGTCCAGATGTCGTAGCTGCCGCCGAACGCGCGGTCGGACGCGAACGCGATCGTGGCGCCGTCCGGCGAGAAGCGCGGGTCGCGATGGTCGCCATGGCCGCTGGTCAGGCGCTGCAGCCCTTCGCCGTCCGAACGGACGGTCCAGATGTTGAAGTTGCCGTCCCGGAACGCCTGGAACGCGATCAGGTCCTGCGTGGGCGACCAGTCGGGCCTGGCCGGCTCCAGCAGGCTGTCGGTGATGCGTTCGGCCTTGCCTCCGCTTGCCGGCAGGCGCCACAGCACGCCCTGCAGATCCATGACGATCGCCTGCCCGTCCGGCGACACCGTCGCCGCGAGATTGGTGCCTTCGTCGACCGTGACGACCTGCGATGCGCCATCGCGGGCGGCCGGGTCGTCCGCCGTTGCCGCCCCGAATGCGGCGCACGCCGCACACACGACCGCCCCCGCGACGACTGCGCGCAGGGCCGCTGACGAGTGTTTCATGACATCTCCTCGTAGCCGGGCGCCGGGAGCCATCGGCGATGCGACGGTCTCCAGCGGCGCGAACCCCTGCAGGGACACGCTTCCATACGCGGCCACGCCGGCTCAATTCGACGTTGGTCGATACGTGACGCCGTTGCGACCTGAATGCAGCGAAGCGGCAGATGACGCAAAGTCGCGCGGCGCGGCGCCTCAGTCCTTCATCGAAGTGATGAAGATTTGCGCCAGTGCCTTGGCCTGCAGCAGCGCGATCAACCGGTAGTCGCGGATTGCGGCGCAGATGCGCCGTCCGGTGTCGAAGGTCGGGCGTGTCGCTGTATCGATGGGTCGTTCTGGAGCCTGGCTCGGGCACTGAAGACACTCCTGAAGTGAGATCAGGGTGTCCAGGAATACGCCTTCGCCTGGGCGTACCAGCTTCTGGCCTGGCACGGACACCTTGAAGCTCACCCACCCTTAGATTAATGTATCCGTTAATGTTTCCACGCACTGGAGCTTGCCATGACCATCACCAGTGAAGACATCGTGCCGCTGAACAAGGTGCGGGCGTCGTTGACCGCGCTGGCCGAGGAGGTGCGTGGCGGGCGCGAGAAGATCATCACCCGCAACGGCGAGAGCTACGTGGCGCTGGTGGATGCGCGCAGGCTGGATTACTACCACCGCCTGGAACGCGAACTGCTGCACCAGGACCTGCTGGGCGATGCGGTGAAGGGATTGGAGGACGTGCGCGAGGGCCGCACCACCACGCCTGCCGAGCTGAAGCGCAAGTTGGCACGCAGGCTGGCGAAGTAGCCGGAAGGCGGGCGTGCGCTTCCGGTTCACGCTTCAGTTCGAGGCAACGCTGCAGCAGGCGCTGGATTTCCTGCTCGACAGCGATGCGCCGGACGCCGCGTCGCAGTTGGCCGACATCGTGCTGGACCACTTGCCTGCGTTGCTGCGCGAGCACCCGCGCATCGGCCGCGATTTCATGCTGCGGAGCCCTGCCACCGCGCAGGCGCAGGCGTTGCACGAACAGGTGCGCGTGCGGCTGGGCGCCGCGGCAGAGTTGCGCGAGTACATCCTTGGCGACTACCTGGTGCTGTACGCCATCGAGGGCGACACCCTCTACGCCATGTCCATCCGGCATCACCGCCAATCAGGAACGTGAGCCCGGCGCGTTACGAGAGAAATTCCACCAGCGCCTTGCGCTTGGCTTCGGGCAGCCTGCGGAAGGCGTCGAGCAGGCGGTCCTCGCTGCCGGTGACGCGGCGGTAGACGGCGGAAGCCTCGCCGACCCTCAACTGGACGTGTCCGCGGCCAGTGGCCAGCCATTCGAGGCTGGCGTTGAAATCCTTCGCCAGCGCGATGATGCGCGAAAGCTCGGGCAGGGCGAGGCCCGTGAGCCATTTGCGGGCGGTCTCGCGCGACACCGCATAGCGGTCCGCCAACGCGCCGGTCCTTCCGCGTCCCGGCACGAAATCGGCGCGGTCCAGCATGTGCCGCAGGCGGTCCGCGAACTCCTCATGAGGTGCGGCCATCCGAATCCCTTGATTGTTCTCGTTTCTGCAGAAAGCCCATCCCAGGGCGGTGTCGTGCAAGTGCATCGATTGTTGCGCAGGGGCAGCGGAATGCACGCATCTTTTGGTTGTTGACAATAACGAATTCCGATTGCATATTGAGCTCGTGCGGACTCGCCCTGCTGTCGCCAGGCCCGTATGCAGCGACTCCGCATCGTCATGCACTTCATGGAGTGAGGAGGCAACGATGTCGAAGTTCGATTCGGATGATCTGGACACGACCGGCTACTTCCTGCCGGAGGACAGCCAGTTTCGGCTAACGAGGCTGCGCGATCACATCAGGTTCCTGGGGCGGCTGGCGCAGCCGCGCATGGCGGACGAGGCGCGGGAATGGGCGCCGGAGGTGTCCATGGGCGAGTTGGCGTTCTGCCTGGAATCGTTGGCGGAACAGGTGGACCTGGTGCTGGAGGAGGTGTCGTGGCCCGCGCTGCGGGACCAGGAGGCGGAGGATGCCGAGGACGCCGCCGAGACCGCGGCGACGCCGGAGGCGTCGGAGGAGCCCGATACGACCGCCGAACACTTCGCTTTCGGCGTCACCCTGGATCAGATCGACGAGTTCGACCGATTGATCCAGGCGATCTCGGCCCACGGCGATGTCCTGGCGGCCGGCCAGGCTGCAGGACTGGCCGACCATACGCTACCGCAGGTGGGACAAGCGATCCTTGACGGAGTAACCGCCGTGCGCGCCATCCTGGATGAGGTGGAAGCACAGCAACTCGGACACGCGCCTGGCCCGAGCACCGGCGTGGGCGAAGAGCGAGGGGTGTACCGCGCCGGGCCCGAGCGCTCGACCGCGAACGGCACGCCCGGTCCCGCGTTGCCAGTGCTTGCATATCGGCCGACGGAACACACCGGGCGGTCGCGCAGCTTGCGCCTGCACTGATCCAAACACGCATTGCGCGCCAGGCGGAGACGCTTTCCTCCTGGCCGCAAAAGTTTGCCAAGCAAGTTCTACTTCCGTGGCGCCTACCCACTGGAGAAGCGCTTGCGGTGACAGGTGTTATCCGTCAGGGCGCGGCGCGGACGGACGCTCCGACGGCAGCGCTCGGCCCGCGGCCAGCGCGCTGATCGAGGGAAACGCCTTCGGCAGCGTCTGCACGATGCCGCGCTACTCGGCAATCCCTGCGCCACGGCGCCTTCCCCGGCCAGCCAAGCTGAACCTACCGCCCGCCCTTCGCTTGCCTGTGTCACATTTGTGCTACTTTGCCACAAGGCCGCAGCGCGCCGGGAGCCCCGCATGAGCACCACCACCATCCGCTTGCCCGAAGATCTCAAGGCCCGCGTCGCCCGCGCGGCGAAGGAGGCCGGCACCACCTCGCACAACTTCATCCTGGAAGCGATCGCCGAGAAGGCCGAGCTGGCCGAGCAACGCGCCGGTTTCCGCAACGAGGCGGAGCGACGCTACGCACGCATCGTGGAAACGGGCGAGACCATCGACTGGGAGGAGTACCGCGCGTACATGATGGGCCGTGTCCGTGGGAAATCGGTCAAGCGCCCGGTGGCACGCAAGCTCGCGAAATGACGTGGCAGCCGTCAAGCTCGCCCCCGAGTTCGCGGATGATCTGGATCGGATCACCGATTTCCTGCTGAGCCACGGGATCACCGATATCGAGGATCGGTTGCGCGGCATTGCCGATGCCCTCGACGTGCTGCGGGCCAATCCCCTGATCGGCCGTGCTGACGGCGACGACACCTTGCGTGAGCTGGTGATCGGCCGGGGTGCTCGCGGATACGTTGCGCTGTATCGGTATGCAGCCTTGGTGGATACCGTGTTTGTATTGGCGATTCGTGCGCAGCGTGAGGCGGGCTATGCACGGGACGGATGAAACCGAGGCCGATACCCGCGCCCATCGCATCGGCCCCGTGCTGCGCAGATCGACAAATCAGGAAACACGCGGCCGGCATCGCGGTGCTGAGGGAGAATCCCGGATGAGCGGGCGCCGGCGGCCATAGCGCCGGCTCCCGCCGCGCGGCCCGGTTAGTCCTTGAGCTTGTCGCTCGCCCCCTTCGCCGCAGCATCAATCACCTCCGCCACCGCCTTCGGCTGCGTGAAATACAGCGCATGGCTGGCCTCGACGTAGCTGATCTCGGCGCCGATGCGCTCCGCCATGTGCACCAGCATCGCCTGGTCGAAGGCCCTGTCCTCGGTGGCGATCACCGCCCAGCTGGGCCTGCTGCGCCAGGCGGCGTGCTTCACCGGGATTTCGAACTCGGCCATGGTGATCGGCACCTGCGAGTCGCGCAGGAAGGCGGCATCCTCGTCGCTGGCGTCGGCGGCGAAGCCGGCCTTGAACTTGCCGCCGTCGAGATAGCCGATGCCGTCGGGGTGCACGTCGATCACGAACTCCGGCGTTGCCGCGAATCCGGCGTACTGCTGGGCGGTGGTTTCGCCGGCATCGGGGGCCAGCGCGGACACGTAGACCAGGCCGGCGACCTTGTCGTGCACGCCGGCTTCGGTGATCACGGTGCCACCCCAGGAATGGCCGACCAGGATGGCCGGGCCGTCCTGGCGGTCGAGCACGCGGCGGGTGGCGGCCACGTCGTCGGCCAGCGAGGTCAGCGGGTTTTGCACGATGCTCACGCGGTAGCCGCGGGCGGTGAGCTCGTCATAGACGCCGCGCCAGCCGCTGCCATCGGCGAAGGCGCCGTGTACCAGCACGATGTTGCGCACGGGCTCGGCGTTCGCATGGCCGGCGGGGCCGGCGGCCTGCGCCTGCGCGCCGAAGTTGGTGGCCATGGCAGCGGCCAGGAGGGTCGGAAAGAAGCGGGTCATGGGCGTGTCCTCGATCGGTGATGGGGCGGCCGCTACGGGAGTGGGTGGCCGGTGGAGGCACTGTGCCGGGACTGGGCGAGTGAAAGGCGGCCAGGCGTCCGGAAGATTTGATCGGGCGTCCATGACGAGGGCAGGCGCGGCGCCGATGGCCGGTGCGTGCCGGCGCGCACCTTGCAACGTGCCTGGCGTGGCCGCGGTGCGCACCATCCTGGATCAGGTGGAAGCGCAGCAGTTCGGGCACTGCCCAATGGGGAAACTTACGGTCGCAGGTGTTATCCGTCGGAGCGCGGTGCGGACGCACGCTCCGACGGCAGCGCTCAGCCCGCGGCCAGCGCGCGGATCGAGGGAAACGCCTCCGGCAGCGTCTGCACGCTGCCGCAGTAGCTCGGGTCGTAGCCGGGCAGCTGGCCGAGGGCGTGGCGGAAGGCATCGCCGCGCAGCAGGTCGAGCAGTTCGCCGAGGCGGCCGCTGTCGAGGGTCTCGGCGCGGCAGAGGAAGAAGTAGTGCTCGGTGGCCAGTGGCACGAAGTCGAGGCCGTAGCGACGCGCGGGCGGTTCCAGGGCGAGGCCGACGTCGGCCAGGCCGCTGGCGACGTAGGCGGCGACGGCGGCGTGGGTGAGTTCCTCGACGTCGCAGGCGTGGATGGCGGCGAAGTCCAGGCCCTGGCGGGCGAGCATGCACTCGAGCAGCAGCCGCGTGCCGGAGCCGGGCTGGCGGTGGATGAAGCGCAGGTCGTCGCGCGAGAGGTCGTCGAGCGTGTGCACCCGCTTGGGGTTGCCCGCCGCGAGCACCAGGCCCTGGCGGCGCATCGCCAGGTGCAGCACGCGGTCGTCGGCCAGGTCCAGGCGATCGAGATAGTGGGCGGCCAGTTCGCCTTCCAGTTCGCCGATCGGCAGGTGCAGGCCGGCCAGGTCGCAGCTGCCGGCGCGCAGCGCGGCCAGGGCGTCGTCGGGGCTGCGGTACTTGAGGTCGAGCGGCATGCCGTCGTCGGACATCACCCGGCGCAGGGTCTCCACGCCGAAGCCGTGCGAGGCATGGATGCGCAGCGGCATGGCCTGGGCGCTGACGTAGCGCTCCAGCTCGGTCTCCAGTTCGGTGGCCAGGCTGTCGAGCGTGGGCGAGAGCCGTGCGGCGATGCGCTTGTCGGCCCAGGCCAGGCGCTCGCCGATGGGCGTGAGCAAGGCGCCACGGCCGCGGGTCATGCGCAGCAGCGGGCGGCCGAGCATGGTTTCGGCCTGTTTCAGCAGGCCCCAGGCATAGCGGTACGACAAGTCGACGCGGCGGCAGGCGGCGGCCAGCGAACCGGTGTCCTGCACGGCCAGCAGCAGCGCGATCAGCCGCGGCGGCAGGCGCGCGCCGCCTTCGGTTTCCAATTCCCAGCCCGGTTGGATCCTGACCTTGAACATCCCGCCTCCGATGTTGCGGCGCAGCCCGCCCAGGGGGCCGATTCAACCGGCTGCAAACAGCATCTTATTCGACCATCGAAACATGCGCATGGCGCCAATCTGTACTAGCCTCGGGTCCGGGCCGACACCTTATTCATGTAATCAATAGCATATTTCAAGGGCCGGCGACCACCAACCAGTACCGGGAGGGGATGCGTGTCCAGTCAGCCTGCGAGTGCGGTTCTCGATCCGTCGTCCACCACCGTCCCAGGACTGCTCTCCCGGGAGCGCATCATCGCCAGGCCCGGGTTCAACCGCTGGCTGGTGCCGCCGGCGGCGCTGGCGATCCACCTGTGCATCGGCATGGCCTACGGCTTCAGCGTGTTCTGGCTGCCGTTGTCGATGGCGGTCGGCGTCGACCAGGCGCTCGCCTGCCCGGCCGACATGGGCTTCTTCGCCCGGATCTTCTCCGCCAGCTGCGACTGGAAGATCAGCGAGCTGCAATGGATGTACACGCTGTTCTTCGTGCTGCTGGGCTGCTCGGCGGCGCTGTGGGGCGGCTGGCTGGAACATGCCGGCCCGCGCAAGGCCGGCGTGGTGGCGGCGCTGTGCTGGTGCGGCGGCCTGGTGATCTCGGCGCTGGGCGTGCACTGGCACCAGCTGTGGATGCTGTGGCTGGGCTCGGGCGTGATCGGCGGCATCGGCCTGGGGCTGGGCTACATCTCGCCGGTGTCGACGTTGATCAAGTGGTTCCCGGACCGGCGCGGCATGGCCACCGGCATGGCGATCATGGGTTTCGGCGGCGGCGCGATGATCGGCAGCCCGCTGGCCGACAGCCTGATGCGCTACTTTTCCACGCCCACCTCGGTCGGGGTGATGCAGACCTTCCTGGTGATGGCGGCGCTGTATTTCGCCTTCATGATGGCCGGCGCGTTCGGCTACCGCGTGCCGCCCACCGGCTGGAAACCCGCCGGCTGGACGCCGCCCGCGCAGAACGGCAATGCCATGATCACCCAGGGCCACGTGCACGTGAAGAAGGTCTGGGGCATTCCGCAGTTCTGGCTGGTGTGGGCGGTGCTGTGCCTCAACGTGTCGGCCGGCATCGGCGTGATCGGCATGGCCTCGCCGATGCTGCAGGAGATGTTCGGCGGCCGCCTGCTCGGCATCGACGCCGGCTTCGGCGAGCTGGACGCCACCCAGCTCGGCGCGATCGCGGCGATCGCGGCCGGCTTCACCGGTCTGCTCAGCCTGTTCAACATCGGCGGGCGGTTCTTCTGGGCGTCGATGTCGGACAAGCTCGGACGCAAGAACACGTACACGGTCTTCTTCCTGCTCGGCATCGTGCTGTACGCCAGCGCGCCGAGCCTGGGCACGGCCGGCAGCATCGCGCTGTTCGTGTTCGCGTTCGGGGTGATCCTGTCGATGTACGGCGGCGGCTTCGCCACGGTGCCGGCGTACCTGGCCGACCTGTTCGGCACGCAGATGGTCGGCGCCATCCACGGCCGCCTGCTCACCGCCTGGGCGACCGCCGGCATCCTCGGCCCGGTGGTGGTGGGCTACATGCGCGAATACCAGCTGGGGCTTGGCATGCCGCCCTCGCAGGTCTACAACACCACCATGTATATCCTCGTGGGGATGCTGGTGCTGGGCCTGGTCTGCAACCTGCTGGTGCGCCCGGTGAACCCGAAGCACTTCATGACCCCACAGGAGCTGGCGCACGAGAAGCGGCTGGCGCACGAGAAGGTCGACGCCGGCGGCGCGTCCACGATCCCGCAGGACGAAATGTTGCGGATCGGACGCGGCGGCAATCCGCTGCTGGTTGCCGGCGCCTGGACGGCCGTGGGCCTGCCGCTGCTCTGGGGGGTGTGGATCACCCTGGACAAGGCGCTGGTCCTGTTCCGCTGAGGCGACCGATGGGCAAACGCACGAAAAAGATCGATTCGGTGACCGAGGTGGTGCCGCAACTGGCGGCATCGCAGCAGCAGGCGGTGGCCACCGCGCTGGAACGGCATCGCACGCGGCCCGGGGCGCTGCTGCCGATCCTGCACGAAGTGCAGGACGCGCTCGGTTACGTGCCCGGCGGCGCGGTGGCGCCGATCGCCGCTGCATTGAACGTCAGCCGCGCCGACGTGCACGGCACGATCAGTTTCTATCACGAATTCCGCACCTCGCCGCCGGGCCGGCACGTGCTGCGGTTGTGCGGCGCCGAGGCCTGCCAATCGATGGGCGCGCGCGCGCTCGAACGGCATGCGCGCCAGCGCCTGGGGCTGGCACCCGGGCAACGCGACAGCCGCGACCGCAGGTTCACCCTGGAACCGGTGTACTGCCTCGGCAACTGCGCGCTGTCGCCGGCGCTGCTGCTGGACGGCGAACTGCATGGCCGGGTCACGCCGCAACGCTTCGACGAACTGGTCGATGCCTGCGACGTCGAAGTCCTCGAAGGAGGTACCGCATGAGCGCGACCACGCTCTACGTGCCGCGCGACGCCGCCGCGGTTTCGGTCGGCGCCGATCGCGTCGCCGAGGCGATCCGGCGCGAAGCCATGGCGCGCGGCGCCGAGATCCGCATCGTCCGCAACGGCTCGCGTGGGCTGCTGTGGCTGGAGCCGCTGGTCGAGGTGGCCACGACGCAGGGCCGCATCGCCTATGCGCCGGTGACGCCGGCCGACGTGGCCGCATTGTTCGACGCCGGCTGGCTGCACGGCGGCGCGCATGCGTTGCGGCTGGGCGACATCACCCGGCACCCCTACTTCGCCGGGCAGGAGCGGCTGACCTTCGCCCGCGTCGGCGTGATCGATCCGGTCGATCCCGATGACTACGCCGCCCACGGCGGCTGGAAAGGCCTGCAGCGCGCCCTGGCGATGTCGCAGGCCGAGATCGTCCAGGCCGTCACCGACTCCGGCCTGCGCGGCCGCGGCGGTGCCGCCTTCCCGGCCGGCATCAAGTGGAAAACGGTGCTCGAAGCGCCAACGCCTCGCTCTTCCGAATCCCCAATCCCAAATCCCGAATCCCCGCCTTCAAAATACATCGTCTGCAACGCCGACGAGGGCGACTCGGGCACGTTCTCCGACCGCATGCTGATGGAAGGCGATCCATTCTGCCTGATCGAGGGCATGGCGATCGCCGGCGTCGCGGTCGGCGCCACCCAGGGCTACATCTACCTGCGCAGCGAATACCCGCACGCCTGGCGCGTGCTCAACGAGGCCATCGCGCGCGCCTACGCCGCCGGCTGGCTGGGCGCGGACATCGGCGGCTCCGGCCGGCGCTTCGACCTGGAAGTCCGGCTCGGCGCCGGCGCCTACATCTGCGGCGAGGAAACGTCGCTGCTGGAAAGCCTGGAAGGCAAGCGCGGCATGATCCGCTTCAAGCCGCCGCTGCCGGCGATCGCCGGCCTGTTCGGCCGGCCCACGGTGATCAACAACGTGATCAGCCTGGCCTCGGTGCCGTTCATCCTGGCCGAAGGCGCGGCCGCCTACCGCGACTACGGCGTCGGCCGCTCGCGCGGGACCCTGCCGCTGCAGCTGGCCGGCAACATCCGCCACGGCGGGCTGGTGGAAAAGGCCTTCGGCCTGACCCTGCGCGAGCTGCTCTACGACTACGGCGGCGGCTCGGCGTCCGGCCGGCCGATCCGCGCGGTGCAGGTCGGCGGGCCGCTGGGCGCCTACCTGCCCGAATCGCGGTTCGATACGCCGCTCGACTACGAGGCGTTCGCCGCGATCGGCGCGATGCTGGGCCACGGCGGCATCGTCGCCTTCGACGACAGCGTCGACATGCGCGAGCAGGCGCGCTTCGCGATGCAGTTCTGCGCGATCGAGTCCTGCGGCAAGTGCACGCCGTGCCGGATCGGCTCGACCCGCGGGGTCGAGGTGATCGACCGCATCGCCGCCGCGCCCGATCCCGCCGCGCAGCAGGCGCTGCTGCGCGACCTGTGCGACACCCTGCTGCACGGCTCGCTGTGCGCGCTCGGCGGGTTGACGCCCTACCCCGTGCTCAGCGCGCTGGACCATTTTCCCGAGGACTTCGATTCTCGCAAGACCCACGAGGCGGCCGCGTAGCGGCAGACGGAGATGTCCGATTTTTCTATCCAAGTCGCCTATCCACCGTCAATCTCGCGTAGGCGGGAATCTATGGACTTTGCCCGGCAGTGTCGTAAACGAAAGATGACGTCCATGGATTCCCGCCTACGCGGGAATGACGGGTTCCGGATTTTCGGCTGCTGGGACGACGAATGCCGGATTTCCGGCTGGTGAAATGACGAATGCCGTGTTCCCGCCTGCGCGGGAATGACGACGTACTGGTTCTTAGGAGACCGCCATGCGCTCCATTGCCGAAAACGACCTGGGCACGCCCCACCCGCAGCTGTTCCGGCTCGAGCCGCTGCAGACCGTCGCGCTGGAGATCGACGGCGTGCGCCTCGAAGTGCCCGAGGGCACCTCGGTGATGCGCGCGGCGGCGATCGCCGGGACCAAGATCCCGAAGCTGTGCGCGACCGACTCGCTGGAAGCGTTCGGCTCCTGCCGGCTGTGCCTGGTGGAGATCGAGGGCCGCAAGGGCTATCCCGCCTCCTGCACCACCGAGGTCGCCGAGGGCATGCGGGTGCGTACGCAGTCGCCGAAGCTGGCGCAGCTGCGCCGCGGGGTGATGGAGCTGTACATCTCCGACCACCCGCTCGACTGCCTCACCTGCCCCGCCAACGGCCATTGCGAACTGCAGGACATGGCCGGCGCGGTCGGCCTGCGCGAGGTGCGCTACGGCTACGACGGCGCCAACCACGTGCAGCCGACGCAGCAGGGCGGCAGCGCCAATCCGCTGTTCGCCGCCAAGGACGAATCCAACCCCTACTTCGCCTTCGATCCGTCCAAGTGCATCGTCTGCTCGCGCTGCGTGCGCGCCTGCGAGGATGTGCAGGGCACGTTCGCGCTGACCATCCAGGGCCGCGGCTTCGGCTCGAAGGTCGCCGCCAGCCAGGACCAGCCCTTCCTCGACTCCGAGTGCGTGAGCTGCGGCGCCTGCGTGCAGGCCTGCCCGACGGCGACGCTGTCGGAGAAGTCGCTGATCGCGATGGGCCAGGCCGACCACAGCGTGGTCACCACCTGCGCCTATTGCGGCGTCGGCTGCTCGTTCCGCGCCGAGATGCAGGGCGAGGAGCTGGTGCGCATGGTGCCCAACCAGGACGGCCACGCCAACCACGGCCACTCCTGCGTCAAGGGCCGTTTCGCGCTCGGCTATGCCACCCATCCCGACCGCATCACCACGCCGATGATCCGCGAGAAGATCACCGACCCGTGGCGGGTGGTGAGCTGGGAGGAGGCGATCGCGCATATCGCGCGCGAGTTCAAGCGCATCCAGGCCGAGCACGGGAAGTTCTCGATCGGCGGCATCACCTCCTCGCGCTGCACCAACGAGGAGACCTACCTGGTGCAGAAGCTGGTGCGCGCCGGCTTCGGCAACAACAACGTCGACACCTGCGCCCGCGTGTGCCATTCGCCGACCGGCTACGGCCTGAAGCAGACGCTGGGCGAATCGGCCGGCACCCAGGACTTCGACTCGGTGCGCGAGGCCGACGTGATCATGGTGATCGGCGCCAACCCCACCGACGGCCATCCGGTGTTCGCCTCGCAGATGAAGCGCAGGCTGCGCGAGGGCGCGCGGCTCATCGTCGTCGATCCGCGCCGCATCGACATCGTCAAGACCCCGCACGTGGACGCCGACCACCACCTCAAGCTGCGCCCAGGCACCAACGTCGCGATGCTCAACGCGCTGGCGCACGTGGTCGTCGGCGAAGGGCTGGTCGACGAGGCCTTCGTCGCCGCGCGCTGCGAGGCGGAGGCGTTCGACAAGTGGCGCGCGTTCGTCGCCGACCCGGCGCAGTCGCCGGAGGCGATGGCGGCCGAACTCGGCGTTCCGGCGCAGGAGGTGCGCGCCGCGGCCCGCCTGTACGCCACCGGCGGCAACGCGGCGATCTACTACGGCCTCGGCGTCACCGAGCATTCGCAGGGGTCGACCGCGGTGATGGCGATCGCCAACCTCGCCATGGCCACCGGCAACCTCGGCCGCCGCGGCGTCGGCGTCAACCCGCTGCGCGGGCAGAACAACGTGCAGGGCTCCTGCGACATGGGCTCGTTCCCGCACGAACTGCCCGGCTACCGCCACGTCTCCGACGCCGAGGTGCGCGGCCTGTTCGAGCGCGAGTGGGGCGTCAGCCTGCACGACGAGCCCGGCCTGCGCATCCCCAACATGTTCGAGGCCGCGCTCGACGGCGAGTTCAAGGGCCTGTACATCGAGGGCGAGGATATCGGCCAGTCCGACCCCAACACCCGCCACGTCACCGCCGCGCTGTCGGCGATGGAATGCGTGGTGGTGCAGGACCTGTTCCTCAACGAGACCGCCAAGTACGCGCACGTGTTCCTGCCCGGCAGCTCGTTCATGGAGAAGGACGGCACCTTCACCAACGCCGAGCGCCGCATCTCGCGGGTGCGCAGGATCATGGCGCCGAAGGCCGGATACGCCGACTGGGAGATCACCCAGCTGCTGTCGAACGCGATGGGCTACCCGATGCACTACACGCACCCGTCGCAGATCATGGACGAGATCGCGCGGCTCACCCCGACCTTCACCGGCGTCAGCTTCGACCGCATCGACGAACTGGGCAGCATCCAGTGGCCCTGCAACCAGGCGCACCCGGCCGGCACGCCGACGATGCACGTCGACGAGTTCGTGCGCGGCAAGGGCCGATTCATGCTGACCGGCTACGTGCCCACGCGCGAGAAGGTCAACGCGCGCTTCCCGTTGCTGCTGACCACCGGGCGCATCCTCAGCCAGTACAACGTCGGCGCGCAGACCCGGCGCACGCCCAACTCCACCTGGCACGACGAGGACCGGCTGGAGATCCACCCGCACGACGCCGAGGAGCGCGGCATCGCCCACGACGACTGGGTCGGCGTGGCCAGCCGCGCCGGCGACACCGTGCTGCGCGCGCGCATCACCGACCGCGTGCAGCCGGGCGTGGTCTACACCACCTTCCACTTCCCGGGATCGGGCGCCAACGTCATCACCACCGACAATTCCGACTGGGCCACCAACTGCCCCGAGTACAAGGTGACGGCGGTGCAGGTCACACGCGTCACCCAGCCGTCCGAATGGCAGCAGCGCCACCATGCGTTCAACGCCCTGCAGGAATCGCTGCTGCCGGAAACGGCCGCCGGGGTAGGCGGCGCGCTGGCCGGGCGATGACCGCCGCCGTGGCCAACGACCCGCCGCCCCCTGCACCGGTGCCCGGCAGCGCGCTGCGGCCGGTCGAGCGCCATCGCCTGCGCGACGAACGCCGCTACGACGACCATGTCGCCGAGGAAGTGCCGGTCGCCTTCGTCTACAACGACGTTCCGTTCGCGGTGATGATGGCGACGCCGGCCGACCTGGAGGACTTCGCGCTCGGCTTCGCGCTGAGCGAGGGGATCGTCTGCGCCGCGCACGAGGTGCGAATCGAGCGCATCGAGCACCTGCTCGAAGGCGTCGAGATCCGGCTGCGCGTTCCCGAACATCGTGCGCAGGCGCTGGAACGGCGTCGCCGCAGCCTCAGCGGCCGCAGCGGCTGCGGCATCTGCGGCAGCGAGCTGCTGGAAGCGGCGCTGCGCCGCCCCGACCCCGTGGGCGACGGCGCCGCGATCACGCCGCACGCGCTCTCCGCCGCGTTGCGCGGGCTGCGCGAGGGCCAGGCGCTGAACGCGCGCACCGGCGCCACCCACGCCGCGGGCTGGGCCGATGCCGGCGGACGGATCGCGCTGGTGCGCGAGGACGTTGGCCGCCACAACGCGCTCGACAAGCTGATCGGCGCCCTGGCCCGCGGCGGACACGATCCGCAGACCGGGTTCGCCGTGGTCACCAGCCGCGCCAGCTACGAGATGGCGATGAAGGCCGCCGGTGCCGGCATCGCCCTGCTCGCCGCGATCTCGGCGCCGACGGCGCTGGCGATCTCGCTGGCCGAGCGCGCCAACCTCACCCTGATCGGCTTCGCGCGCGACGACGGCTACGCCGTCTACACGCATCCACGCCGCATCGACGCCGGCAACGGAGACGGGACGTGAACGCAGAGCGCCTGGCCGACATGGCCAACGACATCGCCGCCTATTTCCGCTCCGAGCCGGACCATGCCGCGGCCGTGGCCGGCATGGTCGCGCACCTGCAGCGCTTCTGGGAGCCGCGCATGCGCGCGCAGCTCGTGCGCCACTGCCGACAGGGTGCGGAAGGTCTCGATCCGCTGGCGCGCGAGGCACTGGCGGAACTGCAACGGCAGGCCGATGCCAAGGCGAACGCGGCACCGGAACAAGCGTGATCGTGGTCGTGCGGCAGGCGCGCGGCGTCGCGACTCCCGCCGCTCCCGCGGGTGGCGGACGGTCGAATGGGCCTGCGCCGGGGCGTAGGCGTCCGCGAACCGCCATCGCGCGGCCACGTTGAGTTATCCGTCCGGCGTACTAAGATCGAACGTCCACCGCTGCCCAGGAGCCCGTCATGACGTCTCGCCGCGATTTCCTGACCACCGCCTCGCTCGCCGTGACCGGACTCGCGCTGGCACCGCTCGCCGCCTGCAGTCGCGAAACGCCACCGGCGGCCGCACCGACGCCGACGACGCCGGCGACGCCAGCGCCCGGGCCGGCGCCCCTCCCCGACGCAGGCGAGCTGATGACCCGCGCCATTCCGGCGACCGGCGAGCAGGTTCCGGTGGTCGGCGCCGGCACGTCCGGCAGCTACGAGGTGCCGCTGGACTCGGAAGAATTCGAGGCGTTGAAGGAGACCATCCGCACGTTCTTCGAGGGCGGCGGCCGGGTGTTCGACACCTCGCCCAACTACTCCAACGCCGAGGACGTGCTCGGCGCGCTGCTGGAGCAGGGCGGCTGGCGCGACCAGTGCTTCCTCGCCACCAAGCTCGCCGCCGACGACCGCGCGGCGATGGAGGCGCAATGGAGCGACTCGCTGCGCCGGCTGCGCACCGACCGCGTCGAGCTGCTGCAGGTGCACAACCTGCGCGAGTGGCAGACCGCCCTGCCCTACGCGCGCGAACTGAAGGAGCAGGGCCTGACGAAATACGTCGGCCTCACCCATTACCTCGAAAGCGGCCATGCCGAGCTGGAGCGCATCATGCGCGCCGAGAAGCCGGACTTCATCCAGATCAACTACTCGGTCAGCGCGCCGCAGGCCGCCGAGTCGCTGCTGCCGGCCGCGCAGGAGCTCGGCGTCGCCGTGCTGATCAACCGCGCCTTCGACGACGGCAAGCTGTTCGCGCAGGTCGGGGACAAGCCGCTGCCGGACTGGGCCGAAGAGGCCGGCGTGACCTCGTGGGCGCAGATGTTCCTGAAGTTCGCGATCAGCCACCCGGCGGTCACCGCGGTGATCCCGGCGACCGGCAAGGCCCACCGCCAGGCCGACAACCTGCAGGCCGGCACCGGCGCGCTGCTGAGCGAGGCGCAGCAGGCCGGACTGGTGCGGATGTTCGCTTGAGCCGATCGGGCATGGCCGGCTCCCCGCCATGCCTGCGCAGGCAGGCATCCATTTCGCACCCGGCCGGGTGCGCGGCCCGACCGTCGGGCAATGGCTGCCTGGATCCCGGCCTTCGCCGGGATGACGGTGCGGGCGGCCGACGATCCGCGGGTCGCCATGTGCTCGGCCGATGGCCTGCTGGTCGCGGCCTCGTCGTTCGCTGGGGCGCATGGGCATGACCGGGTGGATCGGCCGCTGGCTGTCGCGCGCGTTCGGCGTCGAACGCGAGGAGGCCGGCGCGGTCGTCGCCGGCTTCACGATGTTTTTCCTGCTGTTCGCCGGCTATTTCATGCTGCGGCCGGTGCGCGAGACGATGGGCATCGCCGGCGGAGTCGAGAACCTGCAATGGCTGTTCACCGGCACCTTTCTCGCCACGCTCGCGGCGATGCCACTGTTCGGCTGGATCGCGGGCCGGGTACAGCGGCGGCGCATCCTGTACTGGGTCTACGGATTCTTCGCGACCAACCTGGTCGCGTTCGGAGTCTCGTTCCTGTCCGATCCCGACAACGTATGGATCGCGCGCACGTTCTACGTCTGGATCTCGGTGTTCAACATGATCGCGATCTCGGTGGCCTGGAGCGTGCTGGTCGACGTGTTCGCCGTGAGCCAGGCCAAGCGCCTGTTCGCGCTGATGGCGGCGGGTGCCAGCCTCGGGGGGCTTACCGGGCCGATGCTGGGCGTGTTCCTGGTCGGACCGATCGGGCATGCCGGCCTGATCTTCCTCTCGGCCGCGCTGCTGATCGGATCGGCGCTGGCCGCGCGCCAGGTCCACCGCTGGCGCGAACGCCACCCGTTGGCGCCCGACGAGACCGCGAAGCGGCAGCGCCCGCTTGGCGGCAGCCCGTTCGCCGGCGCGATCGAGGTGTTCCGGTCGCCGTACCTGCTCGGCATCGCCGTGTTCGTGCTGCTGCTGGCCAGCGTCACCACCTTTCTCTACTTCGAGCAGGCGCGGCTGGTCGAGGCGCGCTTCCCCGATCCCGTCGACCAGACCCGCGTGTTCGGCATCATCGACACCATCGTGCAGACGCTGGCGATCCTGTCGCAGCTGTTCCTCACCGGCCGCATCACGCAGAAGCTCGGGGTCGGCGTGCTGCTGGTCGCGGTGCCGCTGGTCGCCGCGGCCGGCTTCCTCTGGCTGGCGTTCGCACCGACCTTCGCGGTGCTGGCGGTCGTGATGGTCGCGCGCCGCGCCGGCGAGTACGCCTTCGTGCGGCCCGGACGCGAGATGCTCTACACGGTGGTGGATCCGGAGGCCAAGTACAAGGCCAAGAACTTCAACGACACCGTGGTCTACCGCGGCGCCGACGCGGTCAGTGCCTGGGTCAAGGCCGGCATCGACATGGTCGCGCAGCAGCCGATGATCGCGATGCTGATCGGTTCGGCGATCGCCCTGGTCTGGGGCTTCACCGGCGGCTCGCTGGCGCGGGCGCAGCGGCGGATCGAGACCGCGGCGGCCGCAGAGAACGCCTGACGGAACGGCGCCCGGCTCGCCGGGTTGGCGCCAGGTTCCGGTCGTTTGTCCGCCGTCCCGGAGACTCCCGACAGCCGAACGGACGACCGGCATCCGTCTCGTTCTCGCGATGCGCGATCGGGTTCGGCATACTCGCCGCTACAGGGGACCACGTATCGAGTGAGGTGGACCATGAAACGTCTGAAACTCGCGACCGGGCTCTGCCTGTTGGCCCTCTTGGTGGCCAATATCGCCTCCGCCGGCCCAAAGGCCGGCTGGTATCGCGCCTATTACGACGAAGCCGGCGTCCAGGTGGGCGCCCGGGGTTGGGACTGCGATCTGCAATCGATCGCCTGGGGCGTGGTCACCGAGCGCCACTACACCACCAACATCTGCCTGATGGAGTAGGCCGTCAACGGCGACTGCGGCGCGGCGCAGGCTGCAGGAGCCGGAGTTGCTTCGAGGAATCAGGCCCGATCGGGGTCGGCGGAGAATGATGCGCTTGCCGGACGTTCTCGGTCGACCCGGAACGGCTCGGTCGTCCTCGGCTCGACGGTCTCGTTGTCGTGGTCGTTGTAGGTCCGGAACTTCCTGTGCAACCTGGCCACGGTGTCGCGGTATTCCGGCAGGTCGATCAGGTTCTTTTCCTGGCGCAGGTCGGTCGCGAGGTCGTACAGTTCCCTCGCGCCCACCTTGTTGTCGACCACGAGCACCAGGCTGCCCTCGCGGATCGCGCCTTCATAGGCGTTGCCACCCTGGTAGAGGGCGAACTCGCGCAGGGGTTCGCTCTCCGGCTGCCTGCCCGTGAGAACCGGCAACAACGACACGCTGTCCTTCGCCTGGTCGTCCTGCACGTCCTGCCGGGTGAGCTCGTACATGGTCGCCACCCAGTCCTGGCCCATGATCAGCTGGTCGGAAACGGCGCCGGGCGGGATCACCGAGCCGGCCTCGGTGCCGTCGCCCCACTTCGCGATGAAGGGGACCCGGTGGCCGCCTTCGTAGACGGAGGCCTTGTAGTCGCGCAGCGGGCCGTTGTTGTCGTGCGCCGGATCGCCGTAGTGGGTGATGTGCGGCCACAGCGCGCCGTTGTCGCTGGTGAAGAAGACCAGGGTGTCGTCGGCGATCCCCTCTTCCTCCAGCTTCGCCACGATCTTGCCGACCTGCAGATCCAGCTCGTACAGGACGTCGGAGGTCATGGCCCCGGTCTTGCCGTACACCTGCTCGTCGACGACGCTCGGATCGCCGTCGTAGTCGAACGGCGGCGAATGCGGGACGTGGATCGCCTGCGAGGCGAAATAGACCAGGAACGGCTGGTCCTTGCCGCTCGCCTCGTTCTCTTCCAGGTGGCGGTCGATGAAGTCGACGGCGGCATTGGTCAGGCGGATGCCCGCCTGGCTCGAGTCGTAGTCGACATCGCCCCGCGCCGGCACCTTCGCGGCTTCGACGATCTCCGACAGGCCGTTGTCGCTCACCCGGTAGAACCCGTCGTTCAGCAGGCGGGTGCTGGAGTTGTCGGCGGGCTTGTCGGGATCGACCGGCGCGAACTTGCCGTTCTCGAAAAAGGCGTAGGGCTCGTGCTGGATGCCGCTGGCCAGCCCGAGCCAGTAGTCGAAGCCGTGTTCGTTCAGACCGTCGCCGAACCCGCGGCTGTAATCCATGGTGTTGAGCTTGTGCTTTTCACGGATCACGTTTCCGTCGGCGTCGTAGACGTCGCCGCCCAGGTGCATCTTGCCGAAGAACGCGGTGCGGTAGCCGGCGTTCTGCAGGATCTCGCCGACGGTGACGTGGCGGCCGGCCTCGGTGCGGTCGCCGTTGTGGCTGAAACCAGAGCTGGTATCGACGTCCCAGCTGCCGCCGGCCCGGCCGTTCCGGTAGGGATGGCTGCCGGTGAGCAGGCTGAAGCGCGAGGGTGCGCACAGGGCGGCCGGGGAATGGGCATCGGTGAAGCGCATGCCCTGCCGGGCCAGGCGGTCGAGGTTCGGGGTCGGCACCTTGCCGCCGTACGCGCCGAGGTCCCCGAAGCCGACGTCGTCGGCCAGGATGAAGACGACGTTGGGCGCCTTGCGCGCGGCCGGCGCGTCAGCGACCGGTCGGGCATGGACACCCACCAGCAAGAGGATCGACAGCAGGGCCGCCGCCCCGGCGATCGCCCCGGCGTTGCGCCGCGCGCGGCCTCTTCCGGGCCCCGGCGCCGCCCGCTGCGCTGCTTGGTTCGGCATCATCCCTCCCAGGACTGAAAACGTTTTCATACCGGCTTTTAGAGTACGCATGCGCTTCCGCGACAGTCAACACCTCAGCTTGCCCGCGCCCCTATTTGTTGACTTCGTCAACTATCCGGCGGATGCTCGGACCGAGGTGATCGCCATGTCGCTGGATCCGACCGCTGCACAGATCGCGGCCGTGCGCGGCTTCAACCGCTACTACACGCAGCGCATGGGCGTGCTGCAGGAGCGCCTGCTCGACAGTCCCCACTCGCCGACCGAAGTGCGCCTGCTGTACGAACTGGCGCACCGCCCCGGCGTGAGCGCGTTCGAACTGGCGACCGACCTCGGGCTCGACCGCGGCTATCTCAGCCGCATGCTCAAGCGCTTCGAGTCCCGCGGCCTGATCGCCAGGACGAAGTCCACCACCGACGGCCGCCGCCATCATCTGCGGCTGACGCCGGCCGGCCGGCGCACCTTCGCACTGCTCGACCGCCGCTCGGCCGGACAGGTCGCGACCCTGCTGGGCGCCTTGGACCCGGATCGGCGTGAGGGCGTGCTGGCGGCGATGCGCACCATCCACGACAGCCTGGAAGGCATCGCGTCGGCTTCGGCGGAAGTCGTCCTGCGCGGCCACCGCCCCGGCGACATCGGCTGGGTGGTGCAGCGCCACGGCGAACTGTACGGCCGCGAATACGGATGGGACGAGCGCTTCGAGACGCTGGTTGCCGACATCGCCGTGCGCTTCGTGCGGAAGCTCGATCCGCGGCGCGAGCGCTGCTGGATCGCCGAGCGCGGCGGCGAACGCCTCGGCTGCGTTTTCCTGGTCGCCGAGAATCGCGCCGAAGCCAGGCTGCGGATGCTGCTGGTGGAGCCGCACGCGCGCGGCCTCGGGCTGGGCCGGCGCCTGGTGGGCGAATGCGTGCGTTTCGCGCGTGCGGCCGGCTATCGCCGCATCGTGCTGTGGACCCAGTCCAACCTGCATGCCGCCCGCCACCTCTACGCCGAAGCCGGCTTCCGCAAGACCGCCGAGACGCCGCACGACGACTTCGGCGAAGGCCTGATCGCGGAAACCTGGACGCTCGACCTCGCCACCCCGTAGAGCGGAGCTTGCTCCGCTGCTCTCCATTTCCTGCTCCGCCGGCCCCGGCAAACGCGAGAAGGGGCCGGTCGCGTGGTTCGCAAAGGCTTGGCGGCGTGGTAAAGCCGGGCTTCGGGGAGAAGGCAGCGGAGCAAGCTCCGCTCTACGGTCGCAGGGTCGCGATCGCGCGCACGGGGAAGGTGCCGACGCCGGCGAAGCGCGGCGGCAGCGCGGTGAAGCGGAAGCCTTCGTCGGGCAGCGCCGCCAGGTTGCACAGGTGCTCGACGATGGGGATGTCCGCGCCGAGCAGGATCGTATGCACCGGGCGCGCCCTGCCCCGTGTGTCGTCGATGTTCATCGAATCGATGCCGACCAGGCGCACGCCGCAGTCGCGCAGGTACTGCGCCGCGTCCTCGGTGAGGAACGGGTGTTCGACGGCACAGGCCGGATCGGTCCAGTACCGGTCCCAGCCGGTATGCACCAGCACCGCGCGGCCGCGCAGCTCGCGGCCGCGGAAGTGGCCGGCGTCGATCGCCCGCAGCTCGCGATGGTCGGCGCGCACCACCACCGCCTCCAGACCGGCGAAGGCGTCGGCGGGCATCCGCGCCAGGTCCTTGCCGTCCGCGTAGCGGTGGAACGGACTGTCGACGTAGGTCCCGGTGTTGGCGACCATCTCGATGGAAGCGATCTGGAATTCGGTGCCGGGCGCGTAGTGCTCGCGGGAACGTTCGCGGCTGAGGAAATCGCAGACATGCGGCGCCGGCAGGCCCGGGTAGGTGACCGTGCCGTCGGCGATCACGTGGCTGAGCTCGACGATCGCGCGCGACCGCCGGCCAGCCGGCCGGTTGCGCTTGTGCGCCTCGACGATGATCCGCTTGTTCAGGATCCGCGCCGGCCCGACCATCAGCAGGCGCAGGTCGCGCACGATGTAGTCGACCAGCGCGGCATCGTCGATGTCGTCGCCGTCGATGTCCAGGCGAAAGCCCTGCCCCTGGATCCCGCCGCCGTTGGTGAACTCGATCTCGAAATCGAACTCGACGCGATGCTGTTCCGTCATGCCGTTCCTGCTCTTGCTCACCAGGCAACTGTCATTCTTTGCCGTCGTTCATGGCCACATGGCCGGGCTGTCGGCGGATGCGTTCCAGCCAGCCCGTCACCGCGGGAAAACGACCCAGGTCGAACCCGCCTTCGTGCGCGACGTGGGTGTAGGCGTACAGCGCGATGTCGGCGATCGTGTAGCGTCCGCCCACGAGGAACTCGCGCCCGGACAGGTGCGTTTCCATGACCGCGAGCGCCGCGTACCCGGGTGCGGTCTTCGCCTGCAGCGCGGCCTCGTGCGTCTGCGGCCGCCCCAGGTAGCGGACGATGTAGCGCGCGACGGCGATGTTGGGCTCGTGGCTGTACTGCTCGAAGAACAGCCACTGCAGGACCTGCGCCCGTAGCAGGCGTTCGCCGGGGAGCAGGTGCGTGCCGTCGGCCAGGTAGGCCAGGATGGCGTTGGACTCCGGCAGGGACACGCCTTCGCCGGTTTCCAGCACGGGAATCCGGCCGCAGGGATTCCTGGCGAGGAACTCCGGCGTGCGGGTCTGCCCGGCCAGGATGTCGACGTGCACCCATTCGTACGGAAGCTCGAGCAGCGCCAGCAGCAGCCTGACCTTGTAGCAGTTTCCGGAGAGCGCGTCGCCGTAGACCTTCAACGTTTCGGGCCGCCGTCGCGTCCCCGGGGCTCGCGCGGCGCGGCGGCGCTCGGCCACGCTCATCCCGCCTTCCGCTGGCTCAGGGCCACGCTGCCCAGGATCAGGGCACCGGCCACGGCCATCGACCAGGTCAGCGGTTCGCCGAGCAGCATCCAGGCCCAGGCGACGCCGAACAGCGGCACCAGGTAGGTCACCCCGACCGCGCGCGCGCTGCCGATGCGCTGGATCAGCCGATAGAACATCACGAAGGCGATCCCGGTGCAGAGCACGCCCAGCGCCGCCGCCGACAGCCACGAGGCGGCGGGAATCGCCTGCCGCGGCCATTGCGCGATCGCCAGCGGCAGGACCAGCAAGGCGGCGCAAGACAGCGTGGCCGCCGCCACCGCGGCCGGCGGCAATCCGGTCAGCTGCCGCCGCACCAGGTTCGCGCCGATGCCGTACAGGAACGCCGCCAGGGTGCCGGCGGCGACCGCCCAGCCGATGCTGGCGCCGGCGGTCTTGCCGGCCGCCAGCACCAGCACGCCGGCGAAACCCGCCACCAGCGCGACCGCGCTGCGGGTGCCGATGCGCTCGCCGAAGAACAGGAACCCGACCAACACGGTGAACAGCACCGCCATGCTGTTGGTGATCGCACCGATGCCCGCGGGCGCGTGCCGTGCCGCCCAGGCGAACAGCACGAACGGCAGCGCGGAATTGATCGCGCCGATCAACGCCAGCTTCGGCCACATCGCCCGCGGAAACGATCCGCGCGCGCGCCACAGGAACGGCAGCAGCACCAGTGCGCCGAGGCCGAGCCGCATCTCCACCAGCGGCACCGCGCCGAAGTCCGGCGCCGCGACCCGCATGAACAGGAACGAGGCGCCCCAGATCGCACCCAGCAGCGACAGTTCCAGCGGCGTGAGCCAGTCGCTGGCGATCCGCGTGCGCGGACCCGCCGCGGCGCCGGCGTCCAGGGCGTTACAGGAGTCGTGCGGCATGCGAGATGTCCTCGGGGCGGAACGGTTGCGGATCGATCACCAGCAGGGTGCCATGGCTGCCGGCGGCGACCCCGTGCACGGTACCCGCAGGGACCAGGTACAGTTCGCCGGCGTCCACGGTCACCGCCCTGCCCTCGACCTCGAGCAGCATGCGTCCGTCGACCACCAGCAGGGCCTCGTCATGCTCGTGGACTTCATCGGCATGGGCCTGCGCGTCCATCCGCAGCACCTTCAGCCGTGCCCCGGCGATGGCGGCGAACGCAGTGGATTTCCAGGGCCGCGGCAGATCGGCCGCGATGTCGGACAGAACGAACGGGGTTGTGGCCGTTTCCGGCGTCGGCTGGATCATCATTGCAGCGGCTCCGGCAGTCGTCTGGCTTGCATTGTCGGCTTTGCCAAATCAGGTGCAAGCGCGTACTTTCAGCGCTAGGCACAAACCAGGCTTGTGGCTCGATGAAGACCAGGACGGACTGGCTGCCGGCCCTGGCGGCGTTCGAATCGGCGGCCCGGCACCAGAACTTCGCCCACGCCGCCGAAGAGCTGCACCTGACCGCCAGCGCGGTCAGCCATCACGTCCGCAAGCTGGAGGCACGGATGGGCATGGCGCTGTTCCAGCGCCATGCGCGCGGGGTGTCGCTGACTGCCGAGGGCCGCCAGCTGGCCGACGCCGCCGGCAGCGCGATCACCGACATCGACAGCGTGGTGCACGACCTGCGCAGCCGCCGCGACGATCGCCAGCTGGTCCGCCTGACCACGCTGCACTCGCTCACCAGCAGCTGGATCACGCCGCGACTGCCCGCCTTCGCCGCGGCGCATCCCGGCATCCGCCTGCACATCGACACCGAGATCGCGCTGACCCGGTTCGACGACGGCGGGCCGGACCTCGGCATCCGCCACGGTCCCGGCCACTGGCCGGGGCTGGTGGCACGGCGCTTGATGGGCGAGACCATGTTCCCGGTCGCCGCCCCCACCCTGCCCGGCGTCGACCGGATCCGCTCCGCCAACGACATCGTCGACCTGCCGCTGATCGCCGACAACACGCGCCAGGGCTGGCACGACTGGTTCCGGCACGCGGACTGCCATGGCGCCCGCGTCGACGCGCGCTACGTCTTCAGCGACAGCACCGACGTGCTGGAAGCCGCCGCGCAGGGGCTCGGCGTCGGCCTGGCGCGCCAGCGCATCGTCGCGCCATGGCTGAAATCCGGACGCCTGCGGCAGCTGCCGGGGCCGGAGCTCATGGGCCGCTTCGGCTACTACATCGTCCACCCCGCCCATCGCCGCCTGCGGCCGGCCGCGCAGATCTTCATCGACTGGCTGCTGGCGCAACCGCTCGACTGATCGCGGGCATTGCCGCTGGGATGCAGGACATTCGCTTTCCATGCCCATCGCCCTTGTAGGAGGGGCTCAGCCTGAGGTTCCCCAACATTTCCGAGTGCTTGCCTTCCCCCTTTGAAAAAGGGGGATCGAGGGGGATTTGCTTCGGCCGTGGCTCTGTTGGGCGCCCTAACAAATCCCCCAACCCCCCTTTTTCAAAGGGGGAGGCAGCCGCGCGGGCCAACAACAGATGCTTTCTGCCGTTGTTTCCCTTCGCAACGCGCGGCGGCGCGTTCATCGTGGCCACCGCCGATGCGTTTGCCTGGCGCAGCGCGGACTGCGCTAGTCTCGTGTCCACCCACTCCTGCACGGGTCCGCCATGCCCCGCATCGACTTCCAGCTCGACCGCAGCCACGTCGAGCTCAACCAGCTGCTGAAGCTGAGCGGCCTGTGCGACAGCGGCGGCGCCGGCAAGGCGCTGGTCGCGGCCGGCGAGGTCCGCGTCGACGGCGTGGTCGAGACGCGCAAGACCTGCAAGATCCGCGCCGGCCAGGTGGTCGCGGTCGGCGATGCGGCAATCCACGTCCTGCCGGAGGAGGCGCCATGACCGCGGTGTGGGCGGCACTGGGGCTGGCGCTGCTGGCCTGGGCGGTGTTCGCGTACAACCGGCTGGTGCGGCTGCGCAACCAGGTGCGCACCGCCTGGGCCGACATCGACGTGCAGCTGGTCCGCCGCCACGACCTGGTGCCGCAACTGGTGTCGGCGGTGGGCGCCTACGCCGGCCACGAGGCGGCATTGCTCGAGGCGGTGACCGAGTTGCGCGCACAGGCCCTGACCCAGGCCGCACCGGCGAAACTCGGCGAGCTGGAGTCCGCGCTGGAACTGGGCATCGGCCGCCTGTTCGCGCTGAAGGAGGCCTATCCCGACCTCAAGGCCAGCCAGAACTTCGCGCAGCTGCAGCGCGACCTGGTCGAGGTGGAGGAACACCTGCAGTACGCGCGGCGCTTCTACAACGGCGCGGTCCGCGACTACAACGACGCCACCCAGCGCGTGCCCGATACCGTGGTCGCGCGCGGATTCGGGTTCGCGCCGGCCGAGTTCTTCCAGACCGGCGCGGACGAGCGCGCGGCACCGGCGGTGGAGCTGTCGCGATGAGCAGGTGGCCGGCGCTGTTGGCGGCGATCGCGGTGCTCGCCTGCGCACCGCTGGCGGCGCAGGACACCGCAGCGGCCGGGCCCGCCGGCGAACGCATTCTCGGCTACGACAGCGAGGTCGAGATCCACGAAGACGGCGGCATGGAGATCACCGAACGCATCCGGGTACGCGCCGAAGGCGACCGCATCCGCCGCGGCATCTACCGCGACTTCCCCACCCGCTACCGCGACCGCGCCGGCAACCGCGTGGTGGTGGACTTCGAGGTGCTCGACGTGCTGCGCGACGGCAAGCCGGAGCCCTGGTTCACCGAGCGCCGCCCCAACGGCGTGCGCGTCAACACCGGCAACGACGATTTCCTGTCGGTACCGGCCGTCCATACCTACACCCTGCGCTACCGCACCTCGCGCCAGCTGGGTTTCTTCGACGACCACGACGAGCTGTACTGGAACGCGATCGGCCACGGCTGGGCGTTCGCGATCGATGCCGGCAGCGTCGAGGTGCGCCTGCCGCGGCCGGTCGCGCAAGCGGAGATGGCCGCGACCGGATACACCGGACCGCACGGCGCGCGCGGCGGCGACGTCCACGCCACGCTGCCGGCGCCGGGCGTGGCGCGCTGGACCCTCACCGGGCCGCTGGCGCCGGGCGAGGGCCTGACGATCGTGCTGGAATTCCCCAGGGGCATCGTCGCCGAGCCGTCGGGAACGCAACAGCTGCTGTGGTTGCTCGACGACAACCGCGGCCTGCTGCTGGGCCTGGCCGGCCTGCTGGCGCTGCTGGGCTATTGCGCGGTGCGCTGGCGCCGGGTCGGGCGCGACCCCGCCGCGGGCACGGTCGTCGTCCGCTACGAGCCGCCCGCCGGCTACTCCCCGGCGGGGCTGCGCTACATGAAGCGCATGGCCCACGACAGCCGCGCGTTCACCGCCGACCTGCTGGCCTGGGCGGTGGACGGCGCGGTGGTGATCCATCGCGACAAGGGCCTGCTGAGCGACCGCTGGCGCGTCGAGCGCACCGCCGATCCCGGACAGGCGCCGCCCGAGCGCGTCGCCCTGCTGCAGAAGCTGCTGCCGCGGATCGGCACGTCGCTGGAGATGCGGAACAGCAACGCGGGCACCTTCCAGGCGGCGATGCACGCGCACGCAAAACTGCTGAAGAAGCGTTTCCAGCCGGCGTTGTTCGAACGCAACGCCGGCAGCATCGCCATCGCGGCGTTGATCATGGTGGTGTCGCTGGCAGCGGCTTTCGCGCTCGGCATCGGCACCGGATCGGGCGTGCTGCTGTTGATCCCGGTGGCGGCCGCCATGCTGGTGACGGTGGTCGTGTTCGCGATCGTCATCGCGGCGCCGACCGTGGACGGGCGGCGCCTGCTGGACGAAATCGAGGGCTTCCGCCGCTATCTGCAGGTTGCCGAAAAGCAGGACCTGCGGCAGCTGCAAGCACCGGGAACGGCGGAACCGGAACTCGACGCCGCCCGCTTCGAGCGCCTGCTGCCGTACGCGGTGGCGCTCGACGTGGAGGACGCCTGGACGAAGAAGTTCACCCTGGCCGTCGGCGCCGCGGCCGCGGCCGCGACCACCGCGTCGATCGCCTGGTACCGCGGCGGCGGCGTCAGCGATCTCGGCAGCCTGACCAAGGCGGTCGGCAGCAGCCTGAGTTCGCAGATCGCCTCCTCGTCGACACCGCCCGGCAGCTCCTCCGGCGGCGGGGGCGGCGGCTTCTCGGGCGGCGGCGGCGGTGGTGGCGGAGGCGGCGGACGCTGACCGCGCATCCGGCCGGCTGCGCGGTACTGCGGATCGCGCCATGCGCACAAAGCCCGCAACTATGTCGAGGCGTTTCTCGCCTACCACTGGACTTGCCCCCTCATCTGCGCCGCATCGCCAACCGGGCTGCGCGGAGTCGCGACTTCCGTCGCTCCCACAGGCGGGGTTGATCCCGCCGGCACATCATCGCTCCGCTGCACTTGTGGGAGCGACGGAAGTCGCGACGGATGCCGCCGCCGCGACGATACCGCGCGCCGCAGCGCCGGGAATGGCGAATGGGTATCCAGGCACTCGATGCGTCGACGTGTACGGGGACGGTCATGTCCGGCCGAGCCTGGCAGGCACAGCGAGAAGGGCATCGTTGCGCGACCCGCCGCCGTAGGCGCGCGCGATGCCGCGGGCACTGCACCGCCCACCGGACTCCGGCCACCGGCGCGGCGTCCGGCTCGCAACGGAGCCGCCAATGGCCGGGACTGGAAGCATCACCGGCATCGCGCACATGGCGCGCTGCTACGAAGAAGGGCCGCGCAAAGCGGCCTGCCGGCTCAGACGCGGCTGAAGATCAGGGTGCCGTTGGTCCCGCCGAAGCCGAACGAGTTCGACATCGCCACCTCGATCTTCGCCTCGCGCGCGGTATGCGGGACGTAGTCGAGGTCGCAGCCTTCCGACGGGTTGTCGAGGTTGATGGTCGGCGGCAGTACGCCGGTGTGCAGCGCCATGATCGAGAACACCGCCTCCACGCCGCCGGCGGCGCCGAGCAGGTGCCCGGTCATCGACTTGGTGGAGCTGACGGCAGTCTTGTAGGCGTGCTCGCCGAGCGCGGTCTTGACCGCCATGGTCTCGGCCAGGTCCCCGGCCGGGGTCGAGGTGCCGTGCGCGTTGATGTAGCCGATGCGCTCGACGTCGATGCCGGCATCATTGATCGCGTGGCGCATGCAGCGCGCGGCGCCATCGCCGTTCTCGCTCGGCGCGGTCATGTGGTAGGCGTCGCCGCTCATGCCGAAACCGGTCAGTTCGGCATAGATGCGTGCGCCGCGCGCCTTCGCGCGCTCGTACTCCTCCAGCACCAGGATGCCGGCGCCGTCGCCCATCACGAAGCCGTCGCGGCCGGCGTCCCACGGGCGCGAGGCCTTCTCCGGCTCGTCGTTGCGGGTCGAGAGCGCCTTCATCGCGCAGAACCCGCCGAGCGAGGTCGGCGTGGTCGCGTATTCCGCGCCGCCGGCGATCATCGCGTCGGCGTCGCCGTACTGGATCATGCGCATCGCCAGGCCGATGTTGTGGGTGGCCGTGGTGCAGGCGGTGACCGCGGCGATGTTCGGGCCCTTGGCGCCGGTCATGATCGAGACCTGTCCCGCGATCATGTTGATGATGGTGCTGGGCACGTAGAACGGCGAGACCTTGCGCGGGCCGCCGTCGTGGTACTTGATGGTGGTCTCCTCGATGCCCTTCAGGCCGCCGATGCCGGCGCCGATCGCCACGCCGATGCGGTCGGCCTCGGACTCGGGGATCTCCAGGCCGGCATCGCGGATCGCCATCAGCGACGCGGCGACGCCGTAGTGCACGAAGGGATCCATCTTCTTGACGTCCTTCGGCGCGATCCACGCGGTGGGATCGAAATCCTTCACCTCGCCGGCGATCCGCGTCGCGAACGCGGACGCGTCGAAATGGGTGATCGGCCCGATGCCGGAACGGCCGTTGACGATCCCGTCCCAACTCGACGCCAGATCGTTGCCGAGCGGCGACAGGATGCCCAGACCGGTGATGACCACGCGTCTCTTGGACATTGAACTACTCCTCATTCGGTTCGTTGCGCATGCCATCGCGTGGGCGATGCCGCGCCGGAAACGCACGAGGCCGCGTCCGCGGCCCCGTGTCTGTCACCGCCGCGCGCGCCGGAAACCGGAGCGGTCGCGGCCTGGACGGCGGCGCGGCCCTGGGGCCGGCGCCATCGTCGCAGAACGCCGTTACGATTTGACGTGGGCCTTGATGTAGTCGATGGCCTGCTGCACCGAGGTGATCTTCTCGGCTTCCTCGTCCGGGATCTCGCACTCGAATTCTTCCTCGAGCGCCATCACCAGCTCCACGGTATCCAGCGAATCGGCGCCCAGGTCGTCGACGAAGGAAGCGCTCGGGCTGACCTCCTCTTCCTTGACGCCCAGTTGCTCGATCACGATTTTCTTGACGCGCTCTTCGATGCTGCTCATATAGGTTTCGCTCCGGGGAAGGCCCTGACGGCCGCCTAGTTTAAGGGAAAGCCGGGCAATCGGCGATGCACGCCGAAGCCCGTTTCGGTTCAAGGGCTTGCGGGCCCTCGGAAGACGATCACGGCATGTACATGCCGCCATTCACGTGCAGGGTCTCGCCGGTGATGTACGCGGCGGCGGGGCCTGCGAGAAAGGCGACCGCGCGGGCGATGTCGGCGGGCTCGCCGAGCCGCCCGAGCGCGATCTGGTCGACCAGCGCCTGCTTCGAGGTCTCCGGCAGGTCGCGGGTCATGTCGGTGGCGATGAAGCCGGGCGCGACCACGTTGACGGTCACCCCGCGCGAGCCGATCTCCTTGGCCAGCGACTTGCTGAAGCCGATGATCCCGGCCTTGGCCGCGGCGTAGTTGGCCTGGCCGGCGTTGCCGGTGACGCCGATCACCGAGGCGATGTTGACGATGCGGCCCTTGCGCGCCTTCATCATCCCGCGCATCGCCGCCTTGCAGGTGCGGTAGACGCTGCTGAGGTTGGTGTCGAGGATCGCCTGCCAGTCCTCGTCCTTCATCCGCATCAGCAGATTGTCGCGGGTGATGCCGGCGTTGTTGACCAGGATGCCGAGCGCACCGAATTCCTTGCCGATCGCATCGATCAGCGTTTCGATCGCGGCGCCGTCGACCACGTCGAGCACGCGCCCGTGCCCGCCCGCGGCGGCCAACCGTTCGCCGATCGCGCGCGCGCCCGCCTCGGTGGTGGCGGTGCCGACCACGGTCGCGCCCTGCGCGGCCAGTTCGTCGGCGATCGCGGCGCCGATGCCGCGGCTGGCGCCGGTGACGAGGGCGATCTCGCCTTGCAATGGTTGTGTCATGTGTCTGCTCCGAACAGCGATTCTTTGCCGCGGATTTTCGCGGATGAACGCGGATGAAGCCTTCCAGGCCAAAGGCCTCATCCGCGTTTGTCCGCGTCGATCCGTGGCTAGATCATGCTTTCCAGTCCACCAGCGCGGCGTCGAAATCGCCGGGGGTGCCGAGCGCGCGCGCGTCGAGGGTCTTGTCGATGCGCTTGGCCAGCCCGGTCAGCACTTTGCCGGGTCCGCACTCGCCGATCCGCGCCACGCCGCGCGCGGCCAGGGCCTGCACGCAGCCTGTCCACTGCACCGGCAGGTAGAGCTGGCGCACCAGCGCGTCGCGGATCGACTGCACGCCCTCGTGGACCTCGGCGTCGACGTTCTGCACCACCGGCAGTTCCGGTTCGCGCCACGCCAGCGCGGCCATCGTTTCCGACAGGCGGTTGGCGGCGTCGCGCATCAGCGGCGTGTGCGAAGGCACGCTGACCGCGAGCTTGACCGCCTTGCGTACGCCCTTCTCCGCCAGCAGCCCGAGCGCGCGTTCGACCGCCACCGCATGCCCGCCGATGACGATCTGGCCCGGCGAGTTGAAGTTCGCCGGCACCACGATCTCCTCGCCGGACGCCTGCGTGCAGACCTCGGCGACCAATGCGTCCTCGGCGCCGAGCACCGCGGCCATGCCGCCGATGCCGGCCGGCGCCGCCGCCTGCATCAGCTGCCCGCGCACACGCACCAGGCGCGCGGCGTCGCCGAGCGACAGCGCGTTGGCCGCCACCAGGGCCGCGTACTCGCCGAGGCTGTGGCCGGCCAGCACCGAAGGCGCGGCCCCGCCGTGGGCGCGCCACAGCCGCCACACGGCGACACCCGCCGCGAGCAACGCGGGCTGGGTGAACTCGGTGGTGTTGAGACGGTCCTCGGACCCCGGCTGCGACAGCGCCCACAGGTCGACGCCGGCGCCCTCGGAGGCCTCGGCGAAGTCCTCGCGGACGGAGGCATGCCGTTCGGCGAGATCGGCGAGCATTCCCGGCGACTGCGAACCCTGGCCGGGAAACACGAAGGAGAGCTGCGGATCTGTCACGCGCACGTCCGGCGGAAGAAAAAACGAGCGCAGATGATACGTGCCCGGCCGCCGGGCTGTCTGTACGAAGGCGTATGTCGCGCCGCCGCCCCGGCCGTCGCGGGCGGACCTCAGTAGCGCAGCAGCGCCGAGCCCCAGGTGAACCCGCCGCCGAAGGCTTCCAGCAGCAGCAGCTGCCCGCGCTGCACCTGGCCGGAACGGATGGCGTGGTCGAGTGCCAGCGGCACCGAACCGGACGAGGTGTTGCCGTGCTTGTCGACGGTCACGATCACCCGCTCCATCGGCATGTCCAGCCGCTTGGCGGTGGCTTCGATGATGCGCAGGTTGGCCTGGTGCGGGATCAGCCAGTCGATGTCGTGGCGATCGAGCCCGTTGGCCTGCAGCGTCTCCTCGACCACCGAATCGAGCGCCTTGACCGCGTACTTGAACACGTCGCTGCCGGCCATCTGGATGCGCACGCCGGCGTTCTTCTCGTTTTCCTTGAAGCCGACCGAAACCCCGACCGGGTTCCACAGCAGCTCCTTCTTGCCGCCGTCGGCGTGCAGGTGGGTGCTGAGGATGCCGGTCTCGGCGTCGGCCTTGAGCACCACCGCGCCGGCGCCGTCGCCGAACAGCACGCAGGTGGTGCGCTCGCTCCAGTCGACCATGCGGGTGAGGGTTTCGGAGCCGACCACCAGCACCGTCCTGGCGTCGCCCGAGCGGATGAACTTGTCGGCGACCGAGATCGCGTAGAGGAATCCGGAGCAGGCGGCGTTGACGTCGAACGCGCCGCAGCCGTTGGCGCCGAGCCGGTGCTGCAGCAGGCAGGCGGTGGACGGGAACACCAGGTCGGGGGTGGTGGTGCCGAGCACGATCAGGTCGAGCTCGTCCGGCTCGACCCCGGCCGACTGCAGCGCCCGCACCGCGGCGTGATAGGCCAGGTCGCCGGTGGTCTCGCCCTCGGCCGCGACGTGGCGCTGGCGGATGCCGGTACGCGCGGCGATCCACTCGTCGCTGGTATCGACGATCTTCGACAGGTCGTCGTTGGTCAGCACCTTGGCCGGCAGGTAGCTGCCGGTGCCGGCAATACGCGAGTACACGCGCGGGATCGAGCCCGATTCGCTCATCTCTGGGACTGTCCTCGGCCGGAACGCCCGGCGGCATTCGTGCGGACGGCGTCGCGGCGGCCGGTTGACGACGGCACGGGTGCCACGACGCGTCCGGAACCGCCGTCGGCGACGGCGGCGCGCAACACCATCAGTCTTCGTCGACGATCTTCGACTTGACCTGGATCACCTGCTTGCCGCGGTAATAGCCGTCGGCGGTGATGTGGTGGCGCACGTGGGTCTCGCCCGTGGTCGGATCGGTGGACAGCTGCTTGGCGGTCAGCTTGTCGTGTCCGCGACGCATGCCACGGCGGGAAGGAGAGACGCGGGATTTCTGCACAGCCATGGGATCGCTCCAGCAACTAATTCGGTTATCAGTGTTTCTTCAATGCCGCCAACGCCGAGAACGGGTTGGCGCGTTCTTCCTCGTCCGCCGGCACCGGCCAGTCGCGCTCGACCGATTCCGAGTCCGGCGCCACCGGCACCAGCGGGACGGCCAGGATCAGCTCGTCCTCGACCAGTTCCGCCGGCCGCAGCTCGCCGTCCGCGGCCAGCAGCAGCGCCTCGTAGCCGGGCGGCAACGCGGCCTCGTCGGCTTCGTCGCGGATCAGGCCGAGACGCTGCTCGATGCGCACCGGATGCAGGAACCGCTGCAGCGTCCGCTGGCACAGCAGCGGCAGCGCGGCTTCGATCCGCAGCTCCGCATACGGCACCTGCAACGCGTCGCGGCCGAATCCGAGCGAGAACTCCGCCTCACCCTCGCCGTCCAGCAGCACGTCCCGCAGGCGCGACATGCCGGACAGCGGCAGACGCCCCTCGAACACCCGACCCGCGGCGACCATGCGCCAAGCGTCGACGACTTCGGGCACTTGCGCGGACATAAGAGGCGGAATGTTAGGCCCACGCCGGACCCCTGTCAAACCCGCGCCCCGGCCGCAAACCCTTGTCCTCGGGGGAGTTTGCCCCCGCCCGGGCGCGACGGCAGACTGGCGTTTCGTCCCCGGGGTCACGCGCGTGCTGCCAGTTCTCGCCCTCCTGCTCACGGTCGCCGCACTGGCGGCTGCCTGGCTGCTGTCGTCCAGGCGGCGCGGCGGCCGCCGGCAGCAGGCCTTCGCCCGGGTGCTGGACGCCGCCGACGCCCTGGAGGAGCGCCTGCGCACCGCGCGCGCCGAGATCGAGGCGGTCGCAGGCGACGAAGAGAACCCGGTGCGCGAGGCGCTGCAGGAAATGCTGCGGCAACGGCTGTGGCTGCAGCAGTACGGCGCCGACGCCACGGTGGACCAGCTCGACGCGGTGCGCGAATCGATCGACGCCGCGCGCCGGCGCATCGACCAGCAGCTGCTGCAGATCGAGCGCGCCCGCGCGCCGCTGCACTAGGGCCGCCCGTGCGCCTGGTCCTGGCTTCCACCTCGCCCTACCGCCGCGACCTGCTGCAGCGCCTGCGGTTGCCGTTCGAAGTCGCGCGGCCGGACGTGGACGAAAGTCCGCGAGCGGCCGAGTCGCCGGCCGCGCTGGCGCAGCGGCTGGCGCGCGCCAAGGCCGCGGCGGTGTCCGCGGGCGACGCCTGGACCATAGGCTCGGACCAGGTGGCCGAACTGGACGGCCGCGCGCTCGGCAAGCCGGGCGGCCGCGATGCCGCCCGCGCCCAGCTCGCGGCGATGTCGGGAACCGAGGTGCGGTTCCTCACCGCGCTGGCACTGCGCCACGGCGACGGCCGCTGCCTCGAGGCGATGGATGTGACGGTAGTTCGCTTCCGCACCCTGACCGGCGACGAGATCGCGCGCTACGTCGACGCCGAGCAGCCGTTCGACTGCGCCGGCAGCTTCAAGGCCGAGGGACTCGGGATCGCCCTGTTCCAGGCGATCGCCAGCGAGGATCCGACCGCGCTGGTCGGACTGCCGTTGATCGCCACCGCGCGCCTGCTGCGCGAAGCCGGATTCACCGTGCCCTGAAAGCGCGGAGAAGACGCTTCATCGAATCGTCACCGGCTGCTCGCGCCACTGCTCCACGCTGCCGTCGCGGCCGTGCAGGCGCAGGCCCAGCCAGTAACGGCCCGGGCGCACCGGCGCGGCGGCGTCGACCGTCGCGCGGAAGCCGACGTTCGGATGCTCCGGATCGTTGGAGATCTCCCAGTAGCCGGCAACGCCCGGCGCCGGCAACCCGTACTCGGCTTCCGCCACGACGGCGCCGTCGAGCGTCACCTCCACCCGGTCCAGGCCGGTGCCGTCCTTGAATGCCCAGCCCTGGACCTCGAAAGGCCGCTGCACCGCGGCACCGGCGGCCGGGGCGTCGATCCAGGCCAGCGCCGGCGTCGAACAGGGGCGCTCGCCCCCGCCACCGGCCCCGTCGAGCGCGAACAGCAGGAAGCGCTGGGCGCCGTGGTCGATATTGAGCACGCGTGGTGGCGGCAACGGCCCGGCCCGCTCGCAGAGGGCGTGATAGCGCCGCAACAGCTGCCGGTACGGCACGTCGCTGGCGCCGACCACCAGCAGCACCGGGGCATCGCCCCAATCGGCGCGGCCGCGCGTCTGCAGTCCCCACAACCGCAGCTGCGGCGCGCGGCCGTGCGCGCGATTGAGCGGATGGTCGAGCACCGCGATGCGCGGATCGCCCAGCGCGAAACCGAGTTCCGCGCCGATCTTGAAGTTGTCGGCGACGATCCGGGTATCCGCCGGCATCTCGGCACGCATCTCCTCCACCGCATCGGCCAAGACGCCCCAACCGGCGAAGTTCGACGGATACCACTTCAACGCCGCGCTCTGCGCGCGCAGCGACGGAATCGACACCGCGAGGTAGTAGCCGAAGATCGCCGCCAGCCCGGCCGCGGCCAGCGCCCAGGTCGCGCGCCGCAGCCAGCGCGGCCAGGCGTCGAGCAGCGCCGGCAGCAGCGGCAGCAGCGCCAGGTATCCGGGCAGCGGCCAGTGGAAGCTGACACGCTCGGTGTCGGCGAAGAATCCGAGCGCGAAGAAGCCGAGCACCACCAGTCCGCCGAGCAGCGCGAACAGACGCGCGGACGGGTGCCCGTCACGCCGCGAACGCCATGCCGCCCACGCCAGTGCGACGAACAGCAGCGGCGTGACCAGCGCCAGCTGGGTCGGCAGGAACAGCAGGCCCTCGGGATGGAAGGACCAGGGGTGGCGGTCGACAAGCTGGAAGCGCAGGCCCGCCTCGGCATTGTCGAGATTCCAGGCCAGCAGCGGCGCCCAGGCCGCGGCACCGAACGCGATCGCGATCCATACCCGCGGGTCGCGCAGCGCACGCCGGCCCTCCGGCAGCCACAGCAACGCGACGATGCCGACGCCGATGACCGCGATGAAGCGGTAATGGCTGAGCGCGCCGACCGCCAGGCCCAGCGCCAGCAGCAGCGTCGCATCGTATTCGACCTTGCGCAGCAGCCGTGCGCCGGCGTCGATGCACAGCAGCGTCGCCAGCGCCATCGGCACGTCCGGCAGCGCCAGCAGGCCGAGCGTGCCGGCCAGCGGCAGCAGCACCGTGGCGCAGCCGGCGAGCCAGGCGCGACGCTCGCCGAACTCGCGCGCGACCAGGCGCACCATCAGCCACGGCAACGCCGCGGCGATCATCAGGAACGGCAGGCGCACGCCGAACTCGGAATTGCCCGCCAGTTCGACCCCCAGGCGGATCAGCCAGGCGGTGAGCCCGGGCAGATCCGAGTAGGCCCAGCCCGGGTGCTGCCCTTCCTGCCAGTAGAACGCCTCGTCCACGAACAGCGGCAGTTGCGTGGCGAGCACCAGCTTGAGCAATAGCACCGCGGCCCACGACGCCACGAACGCGCGCCGCGCCTGTTCGGTGCGCACATCGCCTTCACGCATGTCGATGGCATCCGGCATCCGCATTCGCATCCGACCCCGTTACACTCGCTGCACCCGTGATGGACCTGTTCGGCGTTCCCCGAAAGCGCCGCGATGCGCGTCACGATCGGGGACTCACCCCCACAACGCCGGAGATCGCCGATGTCCGTATCGCCCGCGCATGCCGACATGCTAACCGACGACCTGTTGCACGCGCTCAAGGCCGCCCAGCAGCAGGTCAACGCGTTGTTGCTGGGCAAGGCGCAGGAAGTGCGGCTCGCCTTCGTCGCGCTGCTGTCCGACGGACACCTGCTGATCGAGGATCTGCCCGGCCTCGGCAAGACCACGCTGGCGCATGCGCTGGCGGCGACGCTCGGGCTCGGCTTCCAGCGCGTGCAGTTCACCTCGGACCTGCTGCCTTCGGACATCGTCGGCGTCTCGGTCTACGACGCGCAGGCGCGCAAGTTCGAATTCCATCCGGGGCCGGTGTTCGCGCACGTGCTGCTCGCCGACGAGATCAACCGCGCCCCGCCGCGCACGCAGAGCGCCCTGCTCGAGGCGATGGCCGAGCACCAGGTCAGCATCGACGGCAGTACCCACCGGCTGCCGGAGCCGTTCTTCGTGATCGCCACGCAGAATCCGCTCGATCTGGCCGGCACCTATCCGCTGCCCGACTCGCAGCTCGACCGCTTCCTGCTGCGGCTCAGCCTCGGCTACCCCGGGCGCGACGCCGAGCGCGCGCTGCTCTCGGGCAGCGACCGCCGCGGGCTGATCGCGCAGGCGCAGCCGGTGCTCGACGCCGCGCAGGTGGTGCGGCTGCGCCGTGCCGCACGCACGGTGCATGCCAGCGACGCGCTGGTGGATTACGTGCAGGCGCTGGTCGAACGCAGCCGCCACTACGGCGGCGTGCGCGTGGGCCTGTCGCCGCGCGCCGGCATCGCCCTGCTGCAGGCCGCGCGCGCCTACGCGCTGCTGCTGGGGCGGCGGCACGTGCTGCCGGAGGATGTGCAGGCGCTGTTCATCGCGGTGGCGGCGCACCGCCTGGTGCCCGAATCCGAGGCCGGCGACGGCGCCGCTTTGGCGAAGGCGATCCTGCATGCGGTCCCGGTCGACTGAGGTCGCGGCGGCGCCCGCCGGCGCCGCGCCGGCCGCACCCCGCTTCGCCGCCGCGCGGCAGCACCTGCTGCGGCTCGCACGCCCGCGCCAGCCCGAGGCGCTGCCGGTCCGCTTCGGCCGCGACCGGGTCTACGTGCTGCCGACCGCGTTCGGGCTGTTTTTCCTCGTGCTGCTGCTGACCATGGGCGTGGGCGCGCTGAACTACAACAACAATCCCGCGCTGCTGCTGTGCCTGCTGCTGACAGGCACCGCGCTGGCCAGCCTGCTCGGCGCGCACCTGCAACTGAGCGGGCTGGAGGTGCACGCGGCCGGCGCGGAACCGGTCGCCGCCGGGCGCCCGCTGCAGTTGCGCTTGCACGTGCGCGCCGATCCGAAGCGGGTGCGCCGCGGACTGCGCGTGGAGACCGGCGACGCCGCCGCCACGCTGTCGCTCGCCCAGGGCGCCGGCGAGGCGACGCTGGAACTGCCCACCGCCCGTCGCGGCTGGTACGAACTCGACCGCATCCGCATCTCGACCACCCGGCCGCTGAGCCTGGCCCGGGCCTGGGCCTGGGCGTGGCCGGAAGCGCCGTTGCTGGTGTATCCCGCGCCCGAAGCGCACGGCCCGCCGCTGCCCGAAGGCGCCGGCGACAACGCCCAGGCGCGGCTGCATCCCTCGGGCGACGACATCCACCACCTGCGCGGCTGGCGTCGCGGCGACTCGCGGCGCGCGATCGCCTGGAAGCCGTCGGCGCGGCGCGATGCCCTGGTGGTGCGCGAGTACGAGCAGCCGCAGGGCGCCGACGTGGTGCTGGACTGGCGCCGGCTGTCTTCGCTGCCCTACGAGGACCGGATCCGCCGCCTGGCGCGCTGGGTCGACGAGGCCGAACGCGACCAGCGCCGCTACCGCCTGGTGCTGCCCGGCCAGCCGCCGCTGGGCCCGGCGGGCGGCGCGCAGCACCGCCACGCCTGCCTGCGCGCGCTGGCGCTGCTGCCCGGCCAACCGCAACCGGCGCCCGCCCGTGGCTGAGCGGCGGCCGTCGCCGATGCTGGACGCGGGCGGCCGTGCCTGGGCGCTCGCGGCCACCGCCTGTTGCCTGCTGCCGCTGCTGCTGCAACTGCCGGGGCAGGCGGCGCCCGGCATCGGCGGGCTGGGGCTGCTGGTGGCCGCGGTCGCCTGGCGCCATCGCGTGCCGGGCTGGTTGCGGCTGCTGCTGGCGCTGGCGTTGATCGGCGTGGTCCTGGCGACCGCGCGCTTCGCCTTCGGCCGCGACACCGGTTGCGCACTGCTGGCGGCGATGCTGGCGATCAAGCCGGTCGAACTGTTCACCCTGCGCGACGCCCGCAGCCTGCTCGGATTCGCGCTGTTCGCACCGTTCGCCACCTTCCTGCTCGACCAGGGACCGCTGTCGCTGCTGCTCGGGCTCGCCGGGGCGACGCTGGTGCTGGCGGCGCTGCTGCGGCTGTCGGAGTTCGAATCGGGCAGCGAACGCGCGACCGGTTCGGGAACCGCCGGCGGCGTGTGGCGGCGCCTGACCGCGGTATGGCGACTGGTGGCGGTTGGGCTGCCGCTGGCGTTGGCCGCGTTCTGGCTGTTCCCGCGCATCGCCACGCCGCTGTGGGGCGTGCCGGAGCGGGCCGTCGCGCGGCCGGGCCTGTCGGACACGATGACACCGGGCGAGTGGATCGACTTGCTGGGCGACGACTCGCCCGCCGCGCGCGTCCGCTTCTTCGGAGCGACTCCCGCCCTGGAGGCGATGTACTGGCGCGGTCCGGTGCTACTCGACTACGACGGCCGCAGCTGGACGCGCGCGCAGTGGCTGGAAGGACTGCCGCCGGCCGAGACCGCGCGCAGCGACCGCGTCTGGGACTACGAGATCGAGATCGAACCCACCGATCGCCGCCACGTGGTCGCACTGGAGCTCCCGCTGGCGGCCCCCGACGGTGTGCACCTGTCGCACGACTACGGCATGACCGCATCCCGGCCGCTGAGTACGCTGCAACGCTGGCGGCTGCGCTCGGCGGCACCGGTCGCGTTCGAGCCGGAGCTGCGCCCGATGCTGCGGCAGCTGGCGCTGCGGCTGCCGGAGGGCTTCAATCCACGCACGGTGGCGCTGGCGCGGCAGTGGCGGCAGGAGGCCGGACCCGACGACGCGGCCGTCGTCCAGCGGATGCTGCGCTGGGTGCGCAGCGATTTCGCCTACACCCTGGCCACGCCGCTGCCGGGGCGGCACGCGGTCGACGAGTTCCTGTTCGACCAGCAGGCGGGTTTCTGCGAGCACTACAGCTCGGCCTTCGTGGTGCTGATGCGCGCGGCCGGCATCCCCGCGCGAGTGGTCACCGGCTACGTCGGCGGCTACTACAACCGCTTCGGCGACTACTGGATCGTACGCAGGCTGGACGCGCATGCCTGGGCCGAGGTGTGGCTGGAGGGCCGCGGCTGGGTGCGCGTGGACCCGACCGCGGCGGTCGCGCCGGAACGGATCTACGACACCATCGAGGACCTGCCGCAAGGCACCTTCGACGCGCTGGCGCGGATGACGCCGGTCATGGATTTCGGCGACTGGATGCGCCGCGGCTGGAACGACTTCGTGCTCGGCTTCGACGCCGCCCGCCAGCGGCGACTGCTGCAGCCGCTCGGCATCCGCGAGCTGGCGCCGCGGCAACTGATCATCCTGTTCGCGGCGCTCGGCGGCCTGGCGCTGGCGTGGATGCTGTGGCTGGTATCGCGCGGCGAACGCGAGCGCGACCCGGTGCTGCGCGCCTGGCACCGCCTCGGCGAGCGCTACGCCCGGCTCGGGCTGGCGCGCGCGCCGCACGAGCCGGCGGCGCGATGGACCGCGCGGGTGCTCGCCGCCCGGCCGGAGGCGCGCGCCCTGGCGGCGCTCAGCGCACGTTTCGAACAATGGCGCTACGCTGCCGACGATGGCGACGCGACCGCGGCCCGCGCCCTGGCCCGCGACCTGCTGGCGCATCGCCCCGAACGCAAGACCGGACCGGAGACCGCACGATGAAAACCCCGCTCGCCGCCGCTTCCCTCGCCTGTCTGCTGCTCGCCGGCTGCGTCACGCAACCGGCGCCGCTGCAGGGCGACTACCTGGCGATCACCCCCGAGGACGCCGCCGCCGGCGACCGCACCGGCGCGTCGGTGCGCTGGGGTGGACGCGTGGTCGAGGTCGAACCGCAGGCCGACCGCACCTGCTTCACCATGCTCTCCACCCGCCTGGACGCGTCCGGGCGGCCCTACGGCGGCAGCGATGCCACCGGCGGCCGCTTCATCGCCTGCCGCACCGGCTTCTACGATCCGGCGGTCTTCGAGGCGGACCGCGAGGTCACCTTCACCGGCCGCATCGATGGCTACGAGACCCGCCGCATCGGCGAGTACGACTACCGCTTCCCGCGCGTGACGGCCGACGTCGTCTACCTGTGGCCGGAACGCGAGGACGTGCGCGTGATCGTGCACCACGACCCGTATCCGTATCCCTGGCACGGCTGGTGGTGGTGGTGACGGCCGCCGCCGCGTAGAGCCGAGCTTGTTCGGCTGCGCGGGCTCCGGAGCCGGGAGCAGCGGAGCAAGCTCCGCTCTACGGAGAGTCGGTCGGACGGACGGTCCGGGCCGCGTAGAGCCGAGCTTGCTCGGCTGCTTGGGCTCCGGAGCCGGGAGCAGCGGAGCAAGCTCCGCTCTACGGGGGAGCGGTCAGCGGCGCTTGGCGTCAGCGCGGGATGCCGAAGCCGCCGAGCTGGGCGCCGGCGAGCAGGTGCAGGTGCAGCTGGAACACGGTCTGGCCGCCGTGCGCATTGCAGTTCATGACCACGCGGTAGCCGTCCTCGGCGAACCCTTCCTCGCGTGCGTACTCGGCGGCCGCCAGGGCCAGGCGGCCGATGAGCTCGGCGTGTTCCGGCTTCGCGGCGTCGAGCGAGGGGATCGTCTGCTTCGGCACGAACAGCACGTGCACCGGCGCCTGCGGCCCGATGTCGCGGAACGCGATCAGGTGCTCGTCCTCGTAGACGATGTCCGCCGGAATCTCGCGACTGATGATCTTGTGGAAGATGGTGTCCATTGAGGGCCGTAATTGGTGATTGGTGATTGGAGAAAAGCATACTCTCCTGCGTCCTGGCCGCCTCGGGGAATGGCGGCGCTGTCGCTTTTGCGAATCACGAATCACCAATCACGAATCCCGGCCCTCAAGGCACCTCACTGCGGCTGCCGAAAGCGTGCGACAGCGTGCCGCGATCGGCGTATTCGAGTTCGCCGCCCAGCGGCAGCCCGTGCGCGGGCCGGCTTGGGCGCACGCCGTGCTGGCGCGCGAGCTGCGCCAGGTAGTGTGCTGTGGCCTCGCCCTCGACCGTGGGATTGGTGGCGATGATCAACTCCTGCACCTCGCCTTCGGCCAGCCGCGCGGCCAGGCGGTCGAGCCCGAGCTCGCGCGGACCGATGCCGTCGAGCGGGCTCAGCCGCCCCTGCAGCACGAAGTACAGGCCGCGGTACTCGGTGGCCTGCTCGATCGCCAGCCGGTCGGCCGGCGTCTCCACCGCGCACAGCTGGTGCGCGTCGCGCGAGGCGCTGGCGCAGATCGCGCAAAGGTCGGTTTCGCTGAAATCGCGGCAGCGCTCGCAGTGGCGGATGTGCTCGATCGCCTCGGCCAGCGCCGCGGACAGGCGGGCGCCTCCTGCGCGCTGCCGCTCCAGGACGTGGTAGGCCATGCGTTGCGCGGTCTTCTGCCCGACGCCGGGCAGCACGCGAAAGGCTTCGATGAGTTGTTCGAGCAAAGAGGACATCGGACGGCGTGAAATCGGGGCGTGATCCAGTTCGGTGACTTTCTGCTTCTCGAATCACCAATCCCGAATCACGAATCCCGGCTTCAAAACGGCATCTTCATGCCCGGAGGCACCGGCATGCCGGCGGTGGCGGCCGACATCTTTTCCTGCGACTCGGCGTTGACCTTGTTGACCGCGTCGTTGAAGGCGGCCGCGACCAGGTCCTCGGCCATCTCCGGGTCCGACAGCACGCCGGGATCGATGCGCACCTTGCGGCATTCCATGCGGCCGGACAGGGTGATGTTGACCATGCCGCCGCCGGCACTGCCGGTGACCTCGAGATTGGCGAGTTCTTCCTGGGCGCGCTGCATGCTCTCCTGCATCTTCTGCGCCTGCTGCATCAATTGGGCGATGTTTCCACGCATGGGGGACTCCCTCGGAGGGTGTGGTTGGGACTGCGGGCAGCGGCGGCCCGCACGGAGCGGTCAATTGTCGTCGAACGGCCGGATCGAGTCCGGCACCACCTTGGCGCCGTGCCGCGACATCAGCCGCTGCACGTCGGGATCTTCGAGGAAGGCGCGCTCGGCCGCGTTCTGGCGCGCATCGCGCTCGCGGGCATGGCGCCCGTGCACGGTCTCGCCGTCGGCCGGTATCGCGGCCTCGAACCGGATCTGCGGCGCGGCGCCGAAATGCGGCGCCAGCGCGTCGGCGAACTGGCCGACCAGGAAAGGCGTCTTGAGGTGGTCGTCGCTGGGCGGCAGCGCGAGCCGCAGTACGCCATCGGCATAGCCGACGAACGCGGTGTGGGCGGCCAGTTCCCGCACCGGGCCGCGCAGGCCCAGGCCGGTGACCAGGTCGGGCCAGCGTTCCGCATCGACCGGCCCGGCCGCGGCCGCATTGCCGGCCGGCGCCGGTGCCGCCGCTTCCGCCACTGGAGCCGCCATCGCCTCCTTGGCCCGAACCGGCACCGGGGCCGCGCCTGCTTCCGGAGCCGGGGAAGGCGCCGGGCGCCGCGGCGCCGCGGCCGTGGGCCTGGCGCGGTCGGCCTCCATCGCCGCCCGCGCGGCCGCGGCCGCGTTCGGACGCGGGACCTGCCCCCCCGCCGGCGTGGCCGCGGCCGGGGCGGCCGGAGCCGATGTGGCGGCCGCGGCTTCCGCCGGCCGGAACGCCAGCATCCGCAGCACGCTCATCTCGAAGCCGGCGCGCGGGCTGGGCGCCAGCGGCAGGTCGCGGCGGCCGCCCAGCGCCATCTGGTACCAGAGCTGCACCACCTCGGCACGCACGCCGGCGGCCAGCGTCTCCAGGTCGAGGCCGTCGGCCTCCACCACGGCGTCCGGCACCAGCTGCCGCACCTGGATCCGGTGCAGCGCCTCGGCCAGCGCGTCGAGCACGCCGCCCCAGTCGGGCGCGAATTCCGCCAGCATCGCCACCTCCGCCAGCAGCCGCTGGCCGTCGCCGGCGGCCAGCGCCTCGAGCAATGCGCCGACGCGGGTGCGGTCGACGGTGCCCAGCATCGCCGCGACCGCGTCCGTCTCCAGCCGCCCGCCGGTGTAGGCGATCGCCTGGTCCAGCAGCGACAGGCCGTCGCGCAGGCTGCCGTCGGCGGCCTTGGCCAGCTGGCGTATCGCCTCCGGCTCGGCGGCGATCTCCTCCGCCGCCAGGATCCGGCCGATCTGGCCCTCGATCTGCGCCAGGTCCAGGCGCTTGAGGTTGAACTGCAGGCAGCGCGAGAGCACCGTCACCGGCAGCTTCTGCGGGTCGGTGGTGGCGAGCAGGAACTTGACGTGCTCCGGCGGCTCCTCCAGCGTCTTCAGCAGCGCGTTGAACGCCGACTTCGACAGCATGTGCACTTCGTCGATCAGGTAGACCTTCACCCGCCCGCGCGAGGGCATGTACTGGGCGTTGTCGATCAGCTCGCGCACGTCGTCGACGCCGGTGTTGCTGGCGGCGTCGATCTCCAGCAGGTCGACGAAGCGGCCGGCGTCGATGTCGCGGCAGGCGTTGCACTCGCCGCAGGGATCGGCCGAGGTGCCGTGCTCGCAGTTGAGCGACTTGGCGAAGATGCGGGCGATCGTGGTCTTGCCGACGCCGCGGGTGCCGGTGAACAGGAAGGCGTGGTGCACGCGGCCCGAATCGAGGGCGTTGCTCAGCGCGCGGACCACGTGCTCCTGGCCGACCAGTTCGGCGAACCGCCGCGGGCGCCATTTGCGGGCGAGGACGAGATAGGACATGGGCCCATTCTGCCATGCCGGCCCGCCGCTCCCCGCGGTTCATCGGATTTCCTTGTCCCGGTACCGCCCGGGGGCTAGAATTACCGGCCCTGCAACCCGCGTGGCGTGTTCAGGACGGGACGGAGAGGTGTCCGAGTGGTTGAAGGAGCACGCCTGGAAAGTGTGTAAGCGGCTAAACCCCGCTTCGCGGGTTCGAATCCCGCCCTCTCCGCCAATTTCATCGGGTGTCGCGCAATGCGGCGCGCATCGTTTCTATGGTGGCCCCGTCGGCCCCTCGCGACGCTAGATCGAAAACCCCGCCAGGGCCGGAAGGCAGCAACGGTATCGGTCGACGCGGGCGCCGAGGCAAGTCGGCGGGGCCATCGCCATGTTCGGCATCGCGGATCGGACGACGTGAAGCGCGGCTATTGGTTGATCTCACCCGTGGCGACGGTGCATTCCCGTCCTGACGGAAGGTGCTGCCTGGCGCGGCGGGGCCATCGCCATGTTCGGCATCGCGGACCGGACGACGTGAAGCGCGGCTATTGGTTGATCTCCCCCGTGGCGACGGTGCATTCCCGTCCCGACGGAAGGTGCTGCCTGGCGCGGCGGGGCCATCGCCATGTTCGGCATCGCGGACCGGACGACGCGAAGCGCGGCTATTCGTTGATCTCCCCGTGGCGACGGTGCATTCCCGTCCCGACGGAAGGTGCTGCCTGGCGCAGCGCGCTCAATCCACGCGCTCGACCAGTGCCTCGCCGTCGCGCTGGCTGAAACGGAAGGCGTAGGACAGGCGCAGCGGTGTCGTCCGTTCGACCATGCCGTCGGCAAGGCAGGGATCGTCGCCGGTGAAGCCCGCCGGCGCCTGGCAGAGATAGGCCGGCTCGTAGGACCAGCCCTGCACGGCGCGGATCGCCGAGGCGGAAAATTCCGCGTATTGCGGCGACGCATCCCGCGGGCAGGCATCGTCGACGCGCTGCCGTACCGCGAACACGCCACCGTCCTCGCCGATGTCCACTTCCACGCAGACCGTCACCGGCGGCAGGCGCGACGGCAGCAGCCGCGGCGGATACTCGGGCAGCGCCACCGGATCGATCAGGTTCGGATAGACGAAGCGCTGCGTGGCCGCCAGCTCGAGATGCGTCGCGCCGGGCGGCGGCAACAGCAGGGATACGCCCACGTCCCCGGAATTGGCCGGCGGCGCCTCGCTGACGGGGGCGGTGGCGCACCCGTAGCCCGCCGCAGCGGCCACCAGCAGGGAAAGCGCGGCCCATCGTCCTCGCCGACCGTTGCCGGCGCCGGCGCAACCGCCGATCGAGACACTGCGATCCGTCGAAATCCTGCGCGTCATCCCGTCGCTCCCCAAGCGCCCGCTGGCACGGCCAAAGCCTACCCGAATACCGGAGGGGCGCCTCAACCCGAAGCGAAACGCGACCTGACGAAGGCCGCGCGCGCTTCCACCGCCCTGCCCTCGCCGCCCTCGCGTTCGACCAGCTCCAGCCGCGCCCGCAATCCCAGGCGGTTGGCGATCTGGATCGACAGCCCGGGACGCGCGTTCAACTCCAGGATCAGCGGACCATGGTCGCGGTCGATCACGATGTCGACGCCCAGGTATCCGAGCCCGGTCAACTCGTAGCAGCGGGCCGACAGTTCCAGAATCCGGTCCCAGCCCGGAATCGCGACGTTCGCCAACGGCTGCATCGTGTCCGGATGCCGATCGACGCCGTCCTCGTGCCAGACCCCATGGGTGGTGAGCCCGCTGGCGATGTCGATGCCGGCGCCCACCGCGCCCTGGTGCAGGTTGGCCTTGCCGCCCGACAACCGGGTCGGCAGGCGCAGCATCGCCAGCACCGGAAAACCGCGGAAGACGATCACGCGCACGTCGGGCACCCCGAGATGCGAGATCGCGTCGAACACCGCATCCGGACGCACGCGGTATTCGATCATCGCCTGGTCCGGGCGGCCGCCGAAGCTGTACATCCCCGACAGGATGTTGCCGAGGTGGAAGACGATGTCGTCGGCCGACATCGGCGCACCGCTGACCTTGAGGAAATTGCTGCCCATGCGGCCTGCGATCACCACGATGCCGTCGCCGCCCGCGCCACGCGCGGGCTTGACCACGAAGTCCTCGTGATCGCCGATGGCGCGCTCGAACTGGCGCGCGTCGCGGTAGGTCGCCACGACGCCGTAGAGCTTCGGCACCGCGAGATCGGCGTCCAGCGCCAACTGCTTGGTCAGCAACTTGTCGTCGACCAGCGGATACAGCCGGCGCGGATTGCTGCCGGCGATATAGAGCGCGTTGCGAGCGTTCAGCCCCAGCACCCCGGCACGGCGCAGCCGATGCGGCAGGACGAACCAGCTCACGGGCGCCCGGCCCCGGCGAACGCGCGGAAGCGCAGCAGTTCGCTGAACCGGTAGCCGGTATAGCGGCCCAGCAACAGCGCCAGCGCGAGCACGATCAGCAGCACCTCGGGGAACACGAACACGAAATGGTCGACCCGCGGCTGGAACATCGCCAGGTAGCAGACCACGGCGACCAGCAGGCTGCCGATGCTCTGGCGGATGGCGTCGCCGGCGCCGTGCTCCTCCCATACGATGGAGATGCGCTCGATGGTCATCGCCATGATCACCATCGGGAACAGCGCCACGGACAGGCCGATGTCGAACTGCATCCGGTACGACAGCATGCTGACCAGCAGCATCAACAGGATGACCACGATCACCACCACCGCCAGCCGCGGCACCAGCAGCAGCTTGAGGTGCTCGAGGTAGAAGCGCACGGCGAGGCCGAGCGCCACGATCACCGAGAACAGGATCGCGCCGGACATCAGGTCGGTTTCCCGGAAGGCGAGCGCGATCAGCACCGGCATGAAGGTGCCGAAGGTCTGGATGCCGACAACGTTGCGCATGAACACGATCAGCAGCACCCCGATCGGGATCAGCAGCAGCGCGCGGTACACGTTCTGCACGTCGACGGGCAGCGTCGAGAGCGAATACGCCATCACCGGCGATCCGGCGAGCTGGGCCTGGCGGGTCACCATCTCCAGTGCCGGCTCCAGCGTCCGCGTCACCGAGAACCGCAGCTCGGCGCCGCGTGCATGGTCGATCGCGTACGGCGCATGATCGCCCCGCCACCACACCAGGAAATCGTTGGGGTAGCCGCGGGCGCCGCTGGCCGGATCGATCGGGATCCAGCCGTCGCCGTTGTTCACCTCCAGCCACGGCTCCGCGCGCAGCCCGCGGGCGCCGTCGGCAAGGCGGATCCCATGCACCATCCGGGCGGGGATCCGCGCACCGGCGAGCACGCGGATCGCGGTGCGCGCGAGTTCGTCCTGCGAGGCCGGGTTCGGCAGCAGCAACTGCACGTTTTCGTCGGGAGCGGGGCTGGCGAGCACCCGGACCAGGATGGATGCGAACGTGGCGATGTCCGCCGACTTGCCGCGCACCTCGTCGAGGATCGCCTGCACCGCCTCGCCTTCCAGCTCGCCGTACTCCGGCGCCTGCTCCAGCGGCGACACCGGCTGCGGGTCACGTTCCTCGCCGCGGCGCGCCACCGTCGCGCGGTAGTACAGCGCCTGGTGCCCGGAAGGGCGCCGGGTGCTCCACAGCGCCACCCGGTTGCCGTCGCGCTCTTCGGTCTGCAGCCCGTAGCCGCGCGAGACGAAGTTCTCGTCGAGCAGAACGTAACCGGGCGGATCGAGCGGGATCGCCAGCTCGGCCTTGAGGGCGGCGCCGGTCGGCTCGAACGACAGCCGGGCCTCGACGATCCAGCTTTCGACTTCCGCCGCCGGTGTCAGCGGATAGCCGAGGACGCGGACCTTGTATGCGATGAGGGAGAGCGCGGTCGCCAGCAACACCAGCACCAGTGCCAGCAGGTGCCAGCGCTTCATGGCGCCTCCAGCCGAAGCGCCGCGACCCGGTCCATGCCGGGCGACGCCGACGACGACCGCTGCTTGCAGGACGGGCGGCGGGTGAACGTCTCACCGGAATCGACCAGCACGTGGCCGCGCATGTAGTTGCGGCCGACGAGCACCGGATACAGGAACGAACTGCGGTCCACCAGCGTGAACTCGTGTTCGCGGAAGATGTCGCCCAGGCACATGCCCAGGCGCACCACCGGACGGCGCTGGGTGCTGCCGTCGTGCCTGCGGATGCGGACGTGGCGGACCAGCCTCGCCTCGATGGTCTCCTCGATGTCGCTGTCCTCGTCGAGGATCGTGAAGCGGACGTGCCGCTTGCCGTCGCGCCGGAAGATCTCGATGTCGTCCGCGGTCAACGACGATGTGGTGGCGCCGGTGTCGAGCTTGGCCTTGAGCCGTATCGGGCTCGCGCCGATCTCGACCCACTCCACCCAGCCGAAGATGTCCTGGACGCGGGCCTCCTCGGATTCGGACCGTTGCGCAGCCGGCCACGCCGGCGCCGCGGCGGCCAGCAGGCAGGCCGCGACCCACGCGCTCACGATGTTCCTAATCATCGGTTTCGATACATCCATGCGATTAGGGCCTGTGGATAAACCGCGCTATCCTACAGCCAATCGTGCGGGCCCCACGCGCGGGCACAGCGGCGGGCGCGCCGTTTCAGTCGCTATCGCGGTGTCCGGCGACGATTCCCAACGCATCCGGCTCGCGGGCGCGCCGTTTCAGTCGCTATCGCGGTGTCCGGCGACGATTCCCAACGCATCCGGCTCGTTGCCGGTCTTCCAGCGTTCGACCACCCGCCAGGTTCGTCGGTCGATCACCGCGATCTCGTTGCCGCCGCTGACGGCCACGTAGATGCGCGACCCGTCCGGGCCGGCGATCACGCCGATCGGCAGCGCGGCCCTCCCCAGCATCGTTTCCCGGTACGTGGCCTCCGGCTCGGCCAGGGCCACGGTCGCCACCGGTTCGCGGCTCGCGGCGTCGAACACCGCCAGGGTCGCCGCCCTGGCGTTGGTCACCAGTGCGTGGCGGCCGTCGGCGGTGAAGGCGACCCGGATCGGGAAGCCCGCGCTTTCCAGGGTGTCGAGCACCTCCAGCGTGTCTGGGTCGTGCACGGTGACGGTGCCGGCCTCCCGGTTGCTGACCCAGACCGTGCCGTCCGGCGCCAGCTCGATGCCCTCGGCGCCGGCACCGGCGGGACGCTCCAGCGTGCTGCCGTCGGCGAGATCCACCCGCACCACGCTGCCGGCGGCGATCTTGCTGACATAGGCGACACCGCCGTCGCGCGACAGCGCCACCATGTGCCCGCCGCCGTCGCCGATCCCGATGACGCGTTCGACCTCGCCGGCCACGGGATCGACCACCAGCAGCGCGCCGCTCGCTTCCGTGGTCACCAGCAGGCGTTCGCCGTCCGGCGTGAAGCGCATGCCGTGCGGGCGCGCGTGCGCGCCCAGGTCGATCTCGCCCGTGGCCTTGCCGGACGCCGTGTCGATCCGGGTCAGCGTGCTGCCCGGCCGTTGCTGCCCGCCGTAGCCGCTGACCACGGCCACGCGTCCGTCGGGACTGACGGCGATCTCGTGCGGCCCATGCGCGGTGGCGGCCTCGCCCAGGCGACGGCCGTCGGCCAGGTCCAGCCGCCATACCGTGTCGTCGGACTTGTTGCCGACCAGAAGCTCGCCCCCGCTCGAGGCCGCCGACGCCAGCGGCAACGTCCAGGCGCAAAGTGCGCACAACGTCATCAGGCAGCGGTTCATCGCGTTTCTCCGGGAGCGCCGGCATCGGGATGCAGCCAGTCCGCATCGCCGTCGGCATAGCGTTCGTGCTTCCAGATCGGCACCCGCCGCTTGACCTCGTCGATGACGAAGCGGCAGGCCTCGAACGTCGCGTCGCGGTGCGCGGCCGAGACGCCGACCCAGACGGCAAGATCGCCGATGGCGAGATCGCCGGTGCGGTGCACGCACGCGGCGGCGGCCAGGTCGAAGCGGGCCAGGGCCTCGTCGAGGACCCGCTCCCCCTCGGCCTCGGCCAGCGCGGCGTAGGCCTCGTAGCGCAGCCCCAGCACCGGCCGGCCGTCGTTGTGGTCGCGCACCCAGCCCTCGAAGCTGCTGTAGGCGCCGGCCTCGGCGTGCAGCAGGCGGGCGCGCAGCGGCGCGATCTCGAATGGCGTGGCGGACAGCTGGAAGCGTTTCATGTCGGTTCGTCGGCGTCTTCGTCGTTCATTCGTGGGTGGCGACTGAGCACGTCGCATGTTTCGGCGACCATGCCTGGCGTTCGCGAGCGCAGCGGATGCCGGCAGGGCATCTTGCCGCTTCGATATCCATCCTATTGCCTTCCATGGCGGGACAGAACCGGCTTCGGGCCGCCCGGCCCGGCTGGCCGGCCCCGCGCAGTGCGCGGGGCGTTCGCCCGAGGCGCGAGGCAGTGCCTCGCAAACGCCTCGCGCTCACCCATGGCCGGGCGTTCGCGGCCGCAGCAGATGCCGATAGGGCATCTGCTGCGGCCGCTCACCCCCCGCTGACCGGCGGGATGAAGGCGATCTCGCCGCCGGCGGCCACCGCGTCGTCCCAGCGCGCGAACGCGCCATCGACCGCCACCCGCAGGCGTTCGACAGGCAACGCGAAACCATGCCGGGCCTGCAGCTGCGCATACAGCGCGCGCAGCGTCGGCGCGTCGGTCTCCACCGACTCCTGGGCCGCACCGGCGGCATCGCGCAGGCTGGCGAAGTACAGCACCGTGACCTTGTTCATGCCCCGGCCTCGCCGAAATCGCGCTTGCCGCCGCGCTTGCCCAGCAGCTTCGCCGGCCCCAGCACGATCGCGTGCGACAGGGCCTTGCACATGTCGTAGACGGTGAGCGCGGCGACGGTGGCGCCGGTCAGGGCCTCCATCTCGACGCCGGTGCGGTGCACGGTGGTGACGGTGCACTCGATCCGCAGCGCGCGCTCGCCGTGCCAGCCGATGGCGATGCGAATGCCGTCGATCGGCAGCGGATGGCAGAACGGGATCAGCTCGTGGGTCCGCTTGACCGCCAGGGTGCCGGCGACGATCGCGGTATCGACGATGCCGCCTTTGGCACTTTTCAAGCCGCTGGCACGCAATTGCCCGGCGACGGCGGCCGGGAATCGCACTTGGCATTCCGCGGTCGCCGCGCGTACGGTCGCGGCCTTGGCGGACACGTCCACCATCGCCGGGCGGCCGTCCGGATCGAGATGCGTCAGCGCGGGCGCGGAGACACGCTTCATGTCGCGCCCGCCGGGACGTGGGGACCGATGTCAGCGCCGTCGGCCAGCGGCGTGCCCTGATGGAACACCATGGACCAACCGGCAGCACCCCGGCGCCACAGCGAACTGCGCCACGACCGCCGCGTCTCGCCTTCGGCGCTGCGCGTCGCGCGATAGGTCACCTGGGCCAGTCCTGCCGCGAGCTCGCGCACCTCCATCGCCTCGGTCGCGAACGCCACGCCGGATTCGCACGGCAGCCGCACCAGCACCTCGTCCTTGCCGAACATGTGACCGGAGGCACCGATCTCGCGGAAATCGTCGGCAAGCAACCGCGCCAGCGCTTCCGCTGACGTGCGCACGTCAGCGCTCAGCAGCGCCAGTTCCAACCTGCTCAGATGCGCGTGCAGCGACTCGTCCGCGGTGGCCATCACCCGCCCACCAGGAACATCTCGACCCGCCGGCGCGCGGCGCGCGGGCTGCCGCGCAGTTCGCTGTAGCGATCCGCTCGCCGCGACCAGAGCCCGGCGACGTGCTCGGCGAGCGCCGTTTCCCCCGCCCGCAGCACCGGCCGCAGGTCGGTGCCGCCGGCCGCGAACAGGCAGGTGTAGAGATGGCCGTCGGCGGAGATCCGCGCACGATGGCAGTCGCCGCAGAACGGGGCGGTCACCGAGCTGACGAAACCCACCTCGCCGCCGCCGTCGACGAAGCCGTACCGCTTCGCCACCTCGCCGCGATAATGCGGATCGAGCGGCCGCAGCGGCCAGCGCGCGTGGATCCGGTCGCGCAGTTCGGCCGAGGGCACCACGCGCTCGCGGTCCCAACCGTTGCAGGTGCCGACGTCCATGTACTCGATGAAGCGCAGCACGTGGCCGCTGCCGCGGAAATGCTCCACCAGCCGCAGGACTTCGCCGTCGTTGATCCCGCGCTGCACCACGCAGTTGAGCTTGATCGACGCGAACCCGGCCTCGACGGCCGCATCGAGGCCGGCCAGGACGGCTGCGATATCGCCGCGGTCGCCGGACAACTGCCGGAACAGCGCCGGATCCAGCGCATCCAGGCTCACCGTCAAGCGCCGCAACCCGGCCCGGCGCAGCGCCCGCGCCTGCCGCGCCAGCAGGCTGCCGTTGGTGGTCAGCGCCAGGTCGTCGATGCCGGGTACCGTCGCCAGCCGCGCGACCAGGTCCGGCAGGCTCTTGCGCAGCAGCGGCTCGCCGCCGGTGATCCGCAGCTTGCGCACGCCGACCCGGGCGAAGCCCCGCACCAGCGTCTCGATCTCGTCGAACGACAGCCGCGTGGCGGCGTCGAGGCCGTAGTCCTCGGGCACGCGGTCGGCGGGCATGCAGTAGCCGCAGCGGAAATTGCAGGCCTCGATCACCGACAGCCGCAGGTCGTGCAGCGGCCGCCGCAGCGTGTCGACGGGCAGCGCCGGCAATGGCGAGATCGCGTTCATCGGCTCCATTCTAGGCATTCGCGCGTGACGCGGGCGAAGCTGCCGCCCGGCCGTGCCAGTGAACGCGACCGGCGCGGCGCGTCGCTTGCCGGATCCTGCGCCTTGCTTGCCCGATCCGCCGCGCTCACGGCCCGGCAACCCCCGTGCCCTCACCCGGCGGCGCGGGCTCCGGCTCCGGCAGCGCCAGCACCTCGCCCTGCGCGGCCACGCGGCGGCCGCGCGCGCGCATGGCCTCGCCATCGGCGGCGCTGGCGTAGTGGTACAGCACGCAACGCGCCAGCAGTTCCGGCGGATACTCGCGTTCCAGGTCGTCGAGGCCGCTGTGCGATGGGTTGCCGTGCAGGCCGCAGTCGTGGGCGATGGTCTCGCCGGCGTCGGCATACACCTTCAGCAGCTCCGCGATCGGCCGGGTGTCGCCGGTCCATACCAGGCTGCCGCGCAACCGCAGTCCGTAGGCCGTGCGCGGCCAGTGGTGGCGCACCGCGAACGTCTCCAGCCGCAGCCCGTCGTGCCAGAACGCATCGCCGACCGGGATCAGGCGGAACGCGTCCCAGAAGTTCGCGCCGCCCTCGGCCAGCGCATTGGGATAGTCGCCGACGCGCTGGTGCAGCAGCGGCAGTACCGTCGCCGGCACGTAGACCGGCATCCGCCCGCGGCGCGCGGGATCGAAATACTCGGACACGAACAGGCGCTCGAAGCCGGAGACGTGGTCGAGGTGGGTATGGGTGACGAACAGCGCCCGCGGCGGCTCGCCGTAGTGCGCCAGGCAGGCGGTCAGGCCCTCGCCGCCGCAGTCGATGGTGAGCCACGGCGCGCCGTCGCGCTCGATCGTCGCCATCGACGAGCCGAGCTCGACCGCGGACGCGTTGCCGACGCCGTGGAATCGCAGCGACCAGCCCATCTCAATACCCCTTGGCCCAGCGGGCGTCGTAGGCGGCGCGCAGGCGGGCGAAATCGGCACGTACCGCCTCGGCCGGACGCGCGCCGCGCAGCTTCAGCAGCGAGCGTTCCAGCCGCGCCAGGTTGCGCGAACGCCAGCCGGTTTCCGGCAACCGGCGGCGGCCGCGATCCAGGTCGATCAGCCAGCCCTCGCCGGCGGCGTCGAACAGGATGTTGTGGGCGTTGAGGTCGGCGTGGTCGAGCCCGGCCCGGTGGAAGCGCGCGATCAGGCGCCCGGTTTCCTGCCAGGGCGCGTCGCCGGCCGCGACCGCCGTGCGGTCGGCGAACGAACGCACGTCATGCAGGCGCCGGACCAGGATCGCGGCGCGGTAGAGGACGCCGTGGCGCACGTAGCGCGAGGCCAGCGGCTCCGGCACGGGCAACCCCTCGCGGTGCAGATCGCGGGTCAGCCGGAACTCGACGAAGCTGCGCACCCGTGCGCTGCCGCGCCACAGGTGCATGTCGCGGCTGAGGCGCGCCGCCAGGCCGCCGCGCAGGTAGTGGCGCAACACCGCGGCACCGAACGGGCCGTCCACGAACCAGGCGCCCCCGCGACCGCCGCTGTCGACCGATCGCGCGCGTTCGCCCCAGAACCCCGGATCGAACCAGCCCGGCTCGACTTGCCGCGCCAATGCGGCGTCGCTCAGAATCGATCCGTATCCGTCGCCTTCATCGCGGAACGGCGTCAGGCTTTCACTGGCGTCGAATCTGACCATCCAGCGAGTCTAGCAAGCCGCATGGCCCCGAACGCTCCGCCGCCACCGCCGTCCGCGCCGCGCTCGCTCTGTCTGCTGCGGCTCTCGGCGCTGGGCGACGTGACCCATGTGCTGCCGCTGGTGCACACCTTGCGGCGGGCCTGGCCGGAGACCGCGCTCACCTGGATCATCGGCAAGGGCGAACAGCGGCTGCTGGACGGGCTGCCCGGGGTCGAGTTCATGGTCTACGACAAGAAATCGGGCCTGTCCGGCATGCGCGCGCTGCGGCATGCCCTGTCCGGGCGTCGCTTCGACGCCTTGCTGCAGATGCAGGTCGCCGCCCGCGCCAACCTGCTGTCGGCGTTCGTACCGGCGCGGCGCCGGATCGGCTACGACCGTTCGCGCTCCAAGGACCTGCACGGCCTGTTCGTGAACGAACGCATTCCCGAGCGGCCGGGCATCCACGTCCTCGACGCGATCGGCAGTTTCTGCGAACCACTGGGGCTGAAGCAGACGCAGGTGGACTGGAACCTGCCGGTGCCGGACGACGCCCGCGACTGGGCACGCGCGCAATGGGCCGACAACGGCACCCCCACCCTGCTGATCTCGCCCTGCTCCAGCCACGCGCTGCGCAACTGGCGTGCCGAACGCTACGCCGCGGTCGCCGACCACGCCGCGGCGAAGGGCTGGCGCATCGTGTTGTGCGGCGGCCGCAGCACGCTCGAGCGCGAGACGGCCGACGCGATCCTCGCCGGCATGCACTCGCCGGCGCTGGACCTGGTCGGCAAGGACACCCTCAAGCAACTGCCGGCGCTGCTGGCGCGCGCGGACCTGGTGATGACGCCCGATTCCGGCCCGATGCACATCGCCAACGCCGTGGGCGCGAAGGTGCTCGGCCTGCACGCCGCCAGCAATCCCGAACGCAGCGGCCCGTACTCCGACCGCCGCTATTGCGTGGACCGCTACGACGACGCCGCGCGCAAGTTCCTCGGCGAGCCGGCGAGCGCCCTGCGCTGGGGGACCAAGATCGAGCACACGGGCGTGATGGACCTGGTGACCGTGGAGGACGCGATCGCGGCGTTCGAACGCTATGCCGGCGATCGCCGGTAGCCGACGCGGAGTTGCGATGTCCGGAAACGGCGAGACCCGCGCCGCCTGCGCCGCGAAGCTGGCGACCCACCCGACACCGGCCTTGCCATGACCATCCGCGATGGATTCCGCCTCACTGCCCTGCCCGCCGACACCTTCGCTCCGCTGTTCGCGCTGGGCCCCATCGCGCTGGCCGAACGCCGCATCCAGCGCCTGACTGCGGACGGCCCCGGTCGCTTCTGCCGCGTCGGCCTGGACCACGTCGCAACCGGGCGCGATCTCCTCCTGCTCGCCTACGAGCATCATCCGGCCGCCTCGCCGTATCGCGCCTCGGGCCCGATCTTCGTCGGCCATGGGGCCGTGCGGGCGGATCCGGCGCCGGGCGAGATTCCGGAGGCGATGCGGCCGGGGCTGTTCGCGGTCAAGGCCTACGATGCGCGGGGCGACATCGTCGATGCCGATATCGCCGAAGGCCTGGCGCTGGAATCGCGGATCGCGCGCTTCCTGCGGCGCGCGGACGCCGAATTCCTGCACCTGCACTTCGCGCGGCGCGGTTGCTACGCCTGCCGCGTGGAGCGGGTGGACTGATCCGCAGACGAACCGGCGCGCCACGGAGGCGGCCGGGGGGATCGGGATCGACTCAGGGCGTCGGACCGCTGCGGTAGTCCTGGTAAGATTTCTCCTCGACGTAGGACGAGCCCAGCGCCAGGTTGATCTCCTTCTTGATCCGCGCGCGCTCGTCGTTCTCGATATAGACGCTGCGGGCAAGGCGGATGAACTCCTCGTCGAAGGCCTGCGCCTTCTCCTTGAGGCGGATGTCGTCCTCGATCTCCCACAGCCGCTCGTTCACCGCCTTGAGTTCGGCGCGGAGCCTGGCGACGCTCGCCCCGGATCCGGCGTCCTGGCCGGCGGCCGGATGCGCCATCCAGGTCTTCTCCAGGGCCGACAGCTCGTTGCGGACGTTGGCGAGCTTGGCCTCGTCGCCGATGCGTTCGGACTTGATCTGCAGGATGGCGATCTTGTCGAGCAGTTCGCCGAACGAGACGGGCACGGAAATTTCGGACATGGCGGGGCTGAACCTGGGCGATGGAAGCAACCCGCAGTGTAACGCCGCCGTCTTGTCCGGCGCCTGACCGGCCCGTATCATGACCGCCCGCGGCGCTTACCGGCGCCGGACGCCGTTCGGAGAGGTGGCAGAGCGGTTGAATGTACCTGACTCGAAATCAGGCAGGCGTTAATAGCGCCTCGGGGGTTCGAATCCCCCCCTCTCCGCCAGACACGCGAAGCCCCCGCAAGGGGGCTTTTGCGTATCCGGCGCGAAGGCTTCCTGCAGACGCAAGGCGGAGCGACATGGACCGGGGGACGGACCGGACGCGCTTCTCGAATTTCGACGGCGGGAGCCCCGATGGCAAGGACGCTCCGGTGAACCAGCAGAATTCTTGGTGAGGTCCAGGTTCCGGAACCGGCGCGGAAGCCCGGCACGCGCGCGAATCCACGGCGGCTTCCGATCGCGGGCACCGTCACCTTCCCAGGACGGCTCTGCTAGGGTAGTTTCGTGTCGCCACCTGCGGAACAGACGTGCCAGAAGCGCCCTCACACACCCTTGGCCGCCCGAGTCGCGAGGCCGCGTTTGCCAGTTCGGGGGGGCCGACATCGGCCGGACACGGGACGCGCATGATCGAATTCGGACACCTGACCCATGTCGGCCTGCGGCGCGAGCTGAACGAAGACACCTACTACGGCGACGCCGAGCTCGGCCTGTGGCTGGTGGCCGACGGCATGGGCGGGCACGAGTACGGCGAGGTCGCCAGCGCTCTGGCGCGCGAAACCGTGGTGCGCGAAACCCGCCAGGGCACGCCGCTGATGCAGGCCATCCGGATCGCCGACGAAGAGATCATCCGCGCCTCGCGGCAACGCCACGACACCCTGCCCATGGGCACCACGGTGGTCGCCGCGCGCGTGACCGGCAACCGCTTCGAGGTGGCCTGGGTCGGCGACAGCCGGGTCTACCTGTGGCACGCCGGCAAGCTGGTGCAGCTGTCGCAGGACCACAGCTACGTGCAGGAACTGATCTCTCAGGGCACGATCAGCGTCGACCAGGCGCGGAACCACCCGCACCGCAACGTCGTCACCCAGGCGCTGGGCGTGACCGATCCGCAGGCGCTGAACGTCGAAAGCATGACCGGCGAATGGCTGCCGGGCATGCAGCTGCTGCTGTGCAGCGACGGATTGACCGAGGAACTGGACGACGCGGGCATCGCCAGGGTGCTGGCCCATGGCGAATGCAGCGCCCAGGAATGCGTGGACGGCCTGGTCGCGGCGGCCCTCGACGGCGGCGGTTCGGACAATGTGACCGTGGTGCTGGTGCGCCGGCACTAGGGCGAGCAACGAGTGGGCGAGGCGCCGCGGCCTTTGTGATGGCCGCTGCGATGCAGTACGCCCCGTCCGCTGAAGCGTCGACAGGCCCTGGCGGCGTATCGAAGTTCGCGTTCCATGTCCGTTGTCACTTGCAGGGGCTTCAGCCCCGACCTCGGGAACGAGCGGAGCGCGGAAAAGACCCGCGTGCGCCGCCCCCGGGTCGGCACGCGCGCTGCCTGCTTCCTTCGCGATCCTCGGGCAGGTCGGGGCGGAAGCCCCTCCTACGGAGGTCGCGGAGGGCGAGCCTAGGACAGCGCCGACTCCGGCTCCGCGACCGGGTCCGGCGCGACAACGGAAGCGAAGTCCCACACGCACTGCCCCGCCTTGGCGCGGATCTTCTCCAGGCGCGCGGCGTGCAGGACGCGTTCGGCCTCCGGCACCACCACCCGCGGCCGCGGCCCCAGTCCCGCCGTGGGCAGCGCGACGGCGGCGGCCCGGTCGGCATCCGCGGCAGGGCTGGCGAAGCCGATCTCACTCTGGCCCGCGGTCAGCGCGAGATAGACCTCGGCCAGCAGCTGCGCGTCGAGCAGCGCGCCGTGCAGCTGCCGGTGGGCGTTGTCCACGCCCAGGCGCTTGCACAACGCATCGAGCGAATTGCGCTGGCCGGGATAACGCTGCCGCGCCAGTTCGAGCGAATCCTCGACCATCGCCCGGTCGCGGATGCGGCCATAGTGCTCGCCGCAGCGCGCCAGCTCCGCATCCAGGAAGCCGACGTCGAACGCGGCGTTGTGGATCACCAGCTCGGCGCCGTCGATGAAGGCCAGGAACTCGTCGACGACCGCGGCGAACAGCGGCTTGTCGGCGAGGAACTCGCGGGTCAGGCCGGTGACTTCCTGCGCGCCCGGTTCGAAATCGCGTTCGGGATTGATGTAGCGCTGGAACGTGCGCCCGGTCGGGCGGCGCTCCTGCAGCTCGACGCATCCGATCTCGACCACGCGGTTGCCCTTCTTCCATTCCAGGCCCGTGGTCTCGGTGTCGAGGACGATCTGTCGCATCTGTCGGTCTGTCCGCTCGTGTTGCCGACGCTCAGGATAACCGGGCGCCGTCGCAGAGGCCGGGACCGGCCAGGCGCCCGGCCTTGACCAGTTCGGCCTGCGCGCGCGCGCGCGCATCGACGCGCTCGTTGTCGGGATCGCCGGAATGGCCCTTCACCCAGCGCCAGTCGATGCGGTGCCTCAGCGTGGCCGCCTGCAGCCGCTGCCACAGGTCCTGGTTCTTCACCGCGCCGCCGCCGGCGGTGCGCCAGTTGCGGCGCAGCCAGTTCGGCAGCCATTCGGTGATGCCTTTGCGCACGTACTGCGAGTCGGTGTGCAGGACCACGCTGCACGGCGCGGTCAGCGCCTCCAGCGCGCTGATCGCGGCCATCAGTTCCATGCGGTTGTTGGTGGTCAGCACCTCGCCGCCGACCAGCTCCTTCTCCTGCTCACGGTAGCGCAGCAGCGCCGCCCAGCCGCCGGGCCCCGGATTGCCGAGGCAGGCGCCGTCGGTGTGGATCTCGACCGCCTTCATCGCGCTCATCCTGCGGCCGCCCGCTGCGGGATCCGCAACCCGGCCCTGGGCCGGACCGGCGTCAGCGGCAGCACGCGCCGCTCGGCGCGCAGCGCATAGGCGGCGCACAGGCCGGGGCCGCTGCGCGCGGCATCGCGCACCTCCACCTTCCAGCCCGGGCCCACCCCCTGCGACACCGCTTCGGGTACCAGGCCGGCAGCGCGCATGCGCCGCCGCCAGGTGAGCGGTTCGCTGGCGCGCAGGTCGTGGCCGCGCCAGCGCCAGCGGTAGGGCGACAGCGGATTGAGGGCGAACAGCCAGAGCCAGCCGCCCGGCACCAGCACCCGGGCGCACTCGTCGAGCAGGGCCGCCGCCTGCCCGCGTGACGCCGGCACGTGCTGCAGCACCACGGTGCCGACCGATTCGTTCGCCAGGGGCAACGGCAGCGCGCAGCGCAGGGCGCCGTCCCAGCCGTCGCCGCGGACGCGCAGGCAGATCCCGCGGCCGCAGGCGTCCGCCCGCTGCGGGACCGGCGCCAGCCACAGCCAAGGCGGCCCCGGCCGCTGGCCCAGCGCCTGCCTCACCAGGGCGGCCTCGCTGTCGATCAGCGCCTGTCCCGGCGGGGAAGCGAACCAGTCGCTGGGCGCGCCGGGTTGACCGGCCGGTGAAATCGCGGGCATGGTCGCCATTCTAACGGCTGTCCCGCGAGGTCGACCGGATGCGGCTGCAATCGCTGCCGGCGCTGTCCGACAACTACATCTGGACGCTCGCCGACGAGGACGGACGGGCGCTGTTGGTCGATCCGGGCGAAGCCGCACCGGTGCTGGCCGCCGCCGGGCATGGGCTGCGGCCGGTGGCCATCCTGCTGACCCACCACCACCACGACCACGTCGGCGGCGTCCCCGAGCTGTTGCGGCGCTGGCCCGGGCTGCCGGTCTACGGGCCGGACGACGACCGGATCGCCGCCGTGAGCCACCGCGTCGGCGACGGCGATCACGTGGAACTGGCGCAATGGCGCTTCGACGTGCTGGCGGTCCCGGGCCATACCCTGAGCCACATCGCCTTCCATGGGCATGGCCATCTGTTCTGCGGCGATACCTTGTTCAGTCTGGGTTGCGGCCGCCTGTTCGAGGGTACGCCGGCGCAGATGCTCGGCTCGCTCGACCGGCTGGCCGCCCTGCCGGGTGCGACCCGCGTCTGCTGCGGACACGAATACACCCGGGACAACGCCGCGTTCGCCCGCGTCGTCGAACCCGGAAACGAGGCGCTCGAGCGCCGCAGCGAGGACATCCAGGCCATGCGCGACCGCGGACAGCCGACCCTGCCGAGCACCCTGGCCGACGAGACGGCCTGCAACCCGTTCCTGCGCATCGATGCGCCGGCGGTACGCGACGCGCTGGCGGCGCGCCTGCCCGAAGACGGGGACCGCGACCGCGCCAGCCTGTTCGCCGCGCTGCGGCGCTGGAAGGACGATTTCCGGGCATGACCGGCCCGCGCCTGGCACTCTGGCTGTCGCTCGCGGCGTGCGGACTCTGGATGCCGCCATCGGCGGCAGGCGCGGCCGAACCCGCGACGCCCACCGATCCCGCCGCCGCTCCGGCCGCGGCCGAAGCCGCGGCACCGGACCCGGTCGCACCGGATCCCGTCGCGCGCAACGGCAGCGAGATCTTCGCCACCTTCCGCGACGGACTCTCCGACCCCGAGTGCACCGCCGAGCCCAGCGAGCGCTGGCGCCGGCACTTCTCCCACGTGCCGGACGACCTGGCCGCCGAGCCGGACAGGCTGCTGCCGCTGTTCGGCTACGTCGTCGACGCGCTGCGCGCCTCGCACCTGCCGACCGAATACGCGCTGATCCCCTTCGTCGAAAGCGGCTACCGCCCCGGCGCGCGCAGCCCGTCCGGCCCGGCCGGGCTGTGGCAGTTCATCGCGGTGACCGCGCGCAAGCACAAGATCGCGATCCGCCCCGGCTACGACGGCCGCCTGTCGCCGGTCGATTCCACCCGGGCCGCGGTGCGCTACCTGCGGACCCTGCACGGCATGTTCGCCGGCGACTGGCGGCTGGCGGTGATGGGCTACAACGCCGGCGAGTACCGCGTGTTCGGCGCGCTCAAGGCCGCCGGCCAGCGGGCGATGGACGCCGAGCCGGAAAAACTCGCCGTCCCCCGCATCACCCAGGCCTACGTCCGCAAGCTGCAGGCGCTGTCCTGCCTGCTGGTCGAGGCCGGCGAGCGCGAGGACTGGCTGCGCGCGATCGACCGCCGGGTCCCGGTGCTGACCACGGCCACCCTGCCCGCCGACGCCACCCACCTCGATCCCTGGGCACGACGACACGGCTACGACGTCGCCCAGGTCCGCCGTTTCAACCCGGTCTTCGCCGAGGGGCGCATCGCCCGCGGCGATCGCGGCCTGCGGGTGCTGGTGCCGGCCCGGGCGGACGATCCGATGGTCGCGGCGGCGGAAACGACCACGCCAGCGACGACCGCCCAGCCTCACGTAGGCGAGGCGGAGCGGTCCGGGAAGGCCGGGAGCACGGAACTGTCCGGCTTCGTCGCCGACGCCAGCGCGCTGGTCGCCGAAAACGGCCCGGACGCCGCCCCGGCGCCGCGCACGCACGTGGTCGCGCGGGGCGAGTCGATCTGGCGCATCGCCCGCCGCTACGGGGTCGGCAGCGCGCGGCTGCTGGCGCGCAACGGCCTGAACGCCGCCAGCGTGCTGCAGCCCGGCATGATCCTGCGGATCGACGACGAGCCCGCGTCGCGGCCCACGCACGACCGGCCCGCGCCCGTGGCAAAATAGAACGCTTCGCTCGGAACCGCGGGAAGAAGTCCATGGGTTTTCTGCAAGGCAAGCGCGCCCTGATCACCGGCATCGCCAGCCAGCGCTCGATCGCCAACGGCATCGCCGAGGCGATGCACCGCGAAGGCGCCGAACTGGCCTTCACCTACCAGAACGACAAGCTGCGGTCGCGCGTCGAGGAAGTCGCGCAGAAGGTGGGCTCGGAGATCGTGCTGCCGCTCGACGTGGCCGACGACGCCCAGATCGACGCCCTGTTCGCCGGGCTCGGCCAGCATTGGAACGACGGCTTCGACATCCTGGTGCATGCGATCGCGTACGCACCGCGCGAGGCCATCACCGGCCAGTTCCTCGACGGCCTGACCCGCGAGAACTTCGCGATCGCGCAGGACATCTCCGCGTATTCGCTCGCCGCGCTGGCCAAGGCGGCGCGCCCGCAGATGTCCGACCGCGGCCGCGGCGCGATCCTGACCCTGAGCTACCTGGGCGCCGAGCGCGCGCTGCGCAGCTACAACGTGATGGGCGTGGCCAAGGCCAGCCTGGAAGCGACGGTGCGCTATCTCGCGCTGAACCTCGGGCCGGAGGGCACCCGCGTCAACGCGATCTCCGCCGGCCCGATCAAGACCCTGGCGGCGGCCGGCATCGGCGGCTTCCGCAAGATCCTGGGGCATGTGGAGGCGGAGGCGCCGCTGCGCCGCACCGTCACCATCGAGGACGTCGGCAACGTCGCCGCCTTCCTGTGCTCCGATCTCGCCTCCGGCGTCACCGGCGAGGTGACGTACGTGGATGCCGGCTACAACATCCTCGGCATGACCGGAATCGAGTAAGCCGATCACGCGCCGTAGAGCGGAGCTTGCTCCGCTGCCTTCGGCCTTGGTCGGCTCCGGAGCCCGTGCAGCGGAGCAAGCTCCGCTCTACGGGTACCGGAGTACGGGCCAACGCCTCTAGAGCTGCGCCTCGACCACGGTGATCTTCATGCCCGCGCGCAACGCCCGCAGCAAGGCGGCGGCGGCCTCGTTCCCGGACAGCGTGACCAGCTGCTGCTGCAGCATCTCGCGTTCCTGCGCGCCCGCCTCTTCCGGGTCGCCCGGCGTCACCGCCGTCACCGCGAACACCACGATGCTGCCGTCGTCCAGCGCCACCTTGCCGGGCGTGGCCCCGCCTTCCGCCGGCGGCTCGACGGCGAAATAGGCCTCGACCGCAGCCGGATGCGGGATCGGCGCGCCGCGGGGCACCGCCGGCACGTCCTGCACCGGCAGTTCGCGCTTGGCGGCAACGGCGTCCAGCCCGGCACCCGCCGCGACCTCCGCCACCAGGGCGTCGGCGTCGGCCTGCGCCCGCTTGCCAGCGCGATCGGTGTGGATCGCCTCGGTCACGCGTTCGCGTACCTCCGCCAGCGGCAGGGCGCGCTCGGGCGTGTGGCCGCTCACGCGGATCAGCACGTTGTGGTTCGGCCCGATCTCGATCGGATCGCTGACGGTTCCGTCCTCGATCAGGCTTTCGCTGAACGCAGCCCGCTGCACCGCCGGCTCGGCAGCGATCCCGCTGCCTTCGCCGCGGGCGAAAGGACCCGCCCTGCGCACCGTCAGGCCGCCTTCGGCGGCGGCCGGCGCGAGCGAATTCGGATTGCGATAGGCCTGGTCGACCACCCGCCCGAGCAGCTCGCTGAAGGCGCGTTCACGCGCGGTTTCGGCCAGTTCGGCGGCCAGTTGGTCGCGGACCTCCTCGAACGGCGTTTCCTCGCCGCCCTTCACCTCGCGCAGCTGCAGCACGTGCCAGCCGAACTCGGTGCGGACCGGGCCGCGGATCTCGCCCGGCTCCATCGCGAACAGGGCCTGCTCGAACGGCTCCACCATCATTCCCGGTTCGACCCAGCCCAGGTCGCCGCCGGCGTCGCTGGAGCCGGTATCGTCGGAATGCTCGCGCGCCAGCGCCGCGAAGTCGGCGCCTTCCACCCGCGCCTGTTCCGCCAGCTTCGCGGCCTGCTCCTCGGCTGCCTGCTGCGCGGCGGCGTCGGCGTCCGCCGGCACTTCGATCAGGATGTGCGAGGCGAGGCGCTGCTCGGGCTGCGCGAAACGCGAGCGCTCCTGCTCGTAGCGCTCGCGCAACGCGGCTTCGTCGGGTTCCTCGTCCGCCTGCAGCCGGCTGCCGTCGATCTCGATGTACTCGATCGAGACCGTCTCAGGTGCACGATAGTCGTCGGCATGCGCCTGGTACCAGGCCTGGATCTCCTCGTCGCTCACCGCACCCGTATCCGGCGCGGGCGGCGGCAGCACCACGAACGAGACGTCGCGGCGCTCGCCCAGCAACACCAGCAGGCGGTCGATCTCGGTCGGAGTGACGAACGCCGACTGCGCGACCTGCGACGGCAGCAGCGACTGCTGCAGGCTTTCGCGGACCAGTTCCTGGAACTGCTGCGGGCTGCGCGCCGGCACCTGCGACTGCAACGCGAGCTGGTAGCGCTGCGGATCGAAGCGGCCATCGACCTGGAACGCGGGAATCTGCTCGATCTGCTGCCGCACCTGCATGTCGCCGATGGCCACGCCGCGATTGCGTGCGGCCAGGCGCAGCACCGCCTGGTCGACCAGCCTCTCCAGCACCACGCGGCGCGACTCGAGGGTTTCGAACGCGAGCGCATCGAACTGGTCGCCCTGCTGCTCGCGGCGCTGCTGGCGCTCCTGTTCGAACGCCGTGCGGAAATCGTCCGGGCTCACCTCTTCCTGGTCCCAGAACAGCTTGCGGACCGGCCACAGGTCGGGCGCGCTGCGCCACCACGACGGCGGCGACTCGACCTTGGCCGCGTAGTTGGCACCGCTCTGGAACAGGTACTGCTCCATGCCGAAGAAGGCGAATGGAATCGCCAGCAGGATCACGATGACGATCGCGATCCAGCCGGTCATTTTCTCTCTCAGGGCTTGCAGCATCGTGGGACTGGCCGTGGACGTAGCCGCGCAGTTTAACCGGATTGCCCGTGGCGCACAGGAGCGGCGCGGCAGCATCCGCCCGCCGGCCGGAGCCACCCTGCGGCGACAGCTTGCGCGGGCATGAAAAAAAGTACTTCTCCGGATCCGTACGCCCTACGGGTCTGCTACGACATCGCCTGGATGACCGTTGGGATTCCGTGCTTCGGCAGCAGGCGACGTCCGGCGGGCAGGGGAGTGCTCCGCCCCGCAGACGACCTCCTGTCTTTATGCGGGGCGCGGGCCATCCATGGCCCGCTGCTCCGCACTCCCCTGCCCGCCGGCCGCCGCCTGATCGACGCTTTAGCATCGGATCTCCGGTGACAGGGGTGCCGGAGATCCGATATCTCCATGCCCGTCAGCCGTGCCCTGGCGGCCGGGGAGTCGCGACAAGCGCGCCATGGATGGCGCGCGCCCGAGTCAGGGCAGGATGCCCTGACCGAGGGAAAAGCGACTCCCCGGCCGCCAGGGCGCGGCGTCCGTCCGAAGCCCTCGCATCCTCCTCGGCGCTCGCCACTCAAAGAGGAAGAGCCACAAAAAAAGAGGGCACCGTTTCCGGTGCCCTCTTCTGGATCTGGCGGAGCGGACGGGACTCGAACCCGCGACCTCCGGCGTGACAGGCCAGCATTCTAACCAACTGAACTACCGCTCCGCGTTGAACCTTTGCAACTTTGGCGTGGTGGGTGCTGAGGGTTTCGAACCCCCGACCCTCGCCTTGTAAGGGCGACGCTCTACCGCTGAGCTAAGCACCCGAACGGAGCCGATTAGTTTACAGCGTCCTTCAACGCCTTGCCAGCCTTGAACGCAGGATTTTTTGCGGCGGGAATCTGGATCTCCTCGCCGGTACGCGGATTGCGTCCGGTGCGGGCGGCGCGCTCGCGAACCTCGAAGCTGCCGAAGCCGGCGATGGCGACGCTGTCGCCCCGGCCGAGGGCCTGAGTGATCGCGTCGAACACGGTATCGACGGCGGCGGTCGCATCAGCCTTGGAAAGGCCGCACTTGTCGGCAACTTTCTCGTTCAGGTCGCTTTTCTTCATTTTTCATAACTCCCATGCGGCCCCGAGCCGCGAATAAAAGGGCGATCGGATGACGGGACTCGTCCGGTCGACTCGAAGAGCGACGCGCAGCGGGAACCGCGCGTCGCGATTTGCGTCCGTTATACCAGCGCCCCCTACCCCACGCAACCAAAAAGTCGCATAACCACGCCGATTTTCGCGCGATTAGCGCATCGGCGAAGCCGCTGTCAATGCTTCACGCCAGCCTGCGTCGAAGGCTTGCCGGCCTTGCCGATCACCTTGTCGAGCTCCTGCTTGGCCTGCGGCGCGAGCGGCCGCTCGAGCGCCAGGTCGAGCACCTCGTCGATCCATTTCACCGGCACGATCTTGATCGCCTGGGTGACGCTCTTGGGAATGTCGGTGAGGTCCTTGCGGTTCTCCTCGGGAATGATCACGGTGCGGATGCCACCGCGCATCGCCGCCAGCAGCTTCTCCTTCAACCCGCCGATCGCGGTGATACGGCCGCGCAGGGTGATCTCCCCGGTCATCGCCACGTCGGCGCGCACCGGGATCCGGGTCAGCATCGACACCAGCGCGGTCGCCATGGCGGCACCGGCGCTTGGACCGTCCTTGGGCGTGGCGCCGTCGGGGACGTGGACGTGGACGTCGTGCTTCTGCAGGCTCTCGATGTCGATGCCGAGCTGCTCGCTGCGGGCGCGGACCACCGAATGCGCGGCCGACGCCGACTCCTTCATCACGTCGCCGAGCTGGCCGGTGAGGATCAGGTTGCCCTTGCCGGGGATCTGGGTGACCTCGATCTGCAGCAGGTCGCCGCCGACCTCGGTCCAGGCCAGTCCGGTGACCATGCCGATCTCGTTGTCCTGTTCGGCGCGGCCGAAGTCGTAGCGGCGCACGCCCAGGTACTTGTCCAGGTTCTTGGAGGTGATGCCGACCGCCTTGGCCTTCGCCGCCTGCGGGCCCGCCAACGCGATCTCCTTGACCACCTTGCGGCAGATCTTGGCGATCTCGCGCTCGAGGTTGCGCACGCCGGACTCGCGCGTGTAGTAGCGGACGATGTCGCGGATCGCGCCCTCGGCGATCTTCAGCTCATCCGCCTTCAGGCCGTTGGCCTTGAGCTGCTTGGGCACCAGGTAGCGGGTCGCGATGTTGAGCTTCTCGTCCTCGGTGTAGCCGGGGATCCGGATCACCTCCATGCGGTCGAGCAGCGGGCCGGGGATGTTGAGCGAGTTGGACGTCGCGATGAACATCACTTCGGACAGGTCGAGGTCGACCTCCAGGTAGTGGTCGTTGAAGGCGTTGTTCTGTTCCGGATCCAGCACCTCCAGCAGCGCCGAGGACGGATCGCCGCGGAAGTCCATCGACATCTTGTCGATCTCGTCGAGCATGAACAGCGGATTGCGGCTGCCGGCCTTGTTGAGGTTCTGCACGATGCGGCCCGGCATCGAGCCGACGTAGGTGCGTCGGTGCCCGCGGATCTCGGCCTCGTCGCGCACGCCGCCGAGCGACATGCGCACGAACTTGCGGTTGGTGGCCCTGGCGATCGACTGGCCGAGCGAGGTCTTGCCGACGCCGGGCGGCCCGACCAGGCACAGGATCGCGCCCTTCATCTGCTTCACCCGCGTCTGCACCGCCAGGTACTCGAGGATCCGGTCCTTGACCTTCTCCAGCCCGTAATGGTCGGCGTCGAGCACGTCCTGCGCGGCCTTGAGGTCCTTGCGCACCTTGCTGCGCTTCTTCCACGGCACGCCCAGCAACCATTCCAGGTAGTTGCGCACCACCGCGGCCTCGGCCGACATCGGCGACATCTGCTTGAGCTTGTTGAACTCGTTCTTGGCCTTGGTCTCGACCGGCTTGGGCATGCCGGCCTCGGCGATCTTGCGCGCGATCTCGTCGAGGTCGTTGGGCGCCTCGTCGATCTCGCCCAGTTCCTTCTGGATCGCCTTCATCTGCTCGTTGAGGTAGTACTCGCGCTGCGACTTCTCCATCTGCGACTTCACCCGCCCGCGGATGCGCTTCTCCATCTGCTGCACGTCGATCTCGCCGTCGACGAAGCCGACCAGCAGCTCCAGGCGGTCGCCGGTCTCGATGGTCTCCAGCAGGCGCTGCTTGTCCGCCAGGCGCACGCCCAGGTGCGCGGCGATGGTGTCGGCCAGGCGCCCGGGCTCGTCGATGCCGGCCAGCGTCTGCAGCAACTCCGGCGGCAGCTTGCGGCTGGTCTTGACGTACTGCTCGAACAGCCCCATCAGCGAGCGCGCAACGGCCTCGATCTCGCGCGTGTCGCGGCCGTCGGACGATTCGATCACCGTCCCCTGGCCGGCCAGCGTGCCATCGCGGTCGGAGATGCCGTCGACGCGCACGCGCGCCACGCCTTCCACCAGCACCTTGATGGTGCCGTCCGGCAGCTTGAGCAGTTGCAGCACCTGGGCGAGCGTGCCGACCTGGTACAGCTCCCCGGCGCCGGGATCGTCGGTTTCGGCCGATTTCTGCGCGACCAGCAGGATGCGCTTGTCCGACTCCATCGCCAGGTCGAGGGCGCGGATCGACTTCTCGCGGCCGACGAACAGGGGGATCACCATGTGCGGGAACACCACGACGTCGCGTAGCGGCAGCACCGGCAGGTCGAGGGTTTCGATTGCGGTCGAACGGGTCATCGTGGCTCCGGAAAACGTAGGATCGGACGAACCGGCAGGGTGGTGCCGGCTCGCCTCTCTTATGGGGTTATCGCGCGGGTGATGCAAGCGGACGCAGCGTGCCGCGGATGCCGCCACGGGAGGCGGCGCAGGGAATCAGCCACTTATGCCCGATACGTCGACGAGGCGCGAAGAAGGCGGCGCGCCCCGAAGCGTGCATTCAGGCCGCAGGTGCGCACGCGCGGCGGAGGCCGGCGCCTGCCGCCCGCACCTGCGTGGCGACGGCCGGCGCTGGTCGCCGGACGGACGGCACGATGCCGCCCGTCGCGACCCCGGTCACTCTCCGGACGCGACCTTGGCCGAGGCCGGCGGCGTCTGGTAGATCAGGTACGGCTCGGACTTGTGCTCGATCACCGACTCGTCGACCACCACCTTGCTGACGTTCTCCAGCGACGGCAGCTCGTACATGGTGTCCAGCAGCACGGACTCGACAATGGTGCGCAGGCCGCGGGCGCCGGTCTTGCGCTTGATCGCCTTGCGCGCGATCGCCGCCAGCGCGTCTTCGCGGAACTCCAGCTCCACGCCTTCCATCTCGAACAGCTTGCGGAACTGCTTGCTGATCGCGTTCTTCGGCTCGGTGAGGATCTTGATCAGCGCCGCCTCGTCCAGCTCCTCGAGGGTCGCAACCACCGGCAGGCGGCCGACGAACTCGGGGATCAGGCCGAACTTGATCAGGTCCTCCGGCTCGACCTCGGCCAGCACCTTGCCGGTCTCGGTCTTGCGTTCGCTGCTCTTGAGCTTGGCGCCGAAGCCGATGCCGCCGGCCTCGGTGCTGCGCTGCTGGATGATCTTCTCCAGCCCCGCGAACGCGCCGCCGACGATGAACAGGATGTTGCCGGTGTCGACCTGCAGGAATTCCTGCTGCGGATGCTTGCGCCCGCCCTGCGGCGGCACGCTGGCCATGGTGCCCTCGATCAGCTTCAGCAGCGCCTGCTGCACGCCCTCGCCGGACACGTCGCGGGTGATCGACGGGTTCTCGGACTTGCGCGAGATCTTGTCGATCTCGTCGATGTAGACGATGCCCTGCTGCGCCTTCTCGACGTCGTAGTCGCACTTCTGCAGCAGCTTCTGGATGATGTTCTCGACGTCCTCGCCGACGTAGCCCGCTTCGGTCAGCGTGGTCGCGTCGGCGATGGTGAACGGCACGTTGAGCAGCCGCGCCAGGGTCTCGGCCAGCAGCGTCTTGCCCGATCCGGTCGGGCCGACCAGCAGGATGTTGGACTTGGCCAGCTCGACGTCGTCGCTCTTCTGCCGGCTCTCGATGCGCTTGTAGTGGTTGTACACGGCCACCGCCAGCGTGCGCTTGGCGCGCTGCTGGCCGATCACGTACTGCTCCAGGACCTCGAGGATCTCCCTGGGCTTGGGCAGCGAGCTGCGCGCCGACTGCGCCTTCTCCTCGAGCTCCTCGCGGATGATGTCGTTGCACAGCTCGACGCATTCATCGCAGATGAACACGCTTGGGCCGGCGATCAGCTTGCGTACCTCGTGCTGGCTCTTTCCGCAGAAGGAGCAGTAGAGGATCTTGTTGCTGTCGCCGGAACGGCCCTGTGAATCTTTGCTCATGCGTCGGTTACCCGGTGGTGCCGCCCGCCGGAGACGGGATTCGGTTCGAGAATAGCATAGGGATGGCGCCGCGCCAGCGCGCGGAAACCCTCGCGCCAGCAAGGGGTTACGCGGTGCCCGCGGTGCCCGGAGGCGGGCCCTCGGCCCGTGGGAGGCGCCGGTCGCGCCGTTGCCGTGCGGACGTGCGTCAAGCCGGCTGGATCGACTCTTCCGGGCGCCGCTCCAGGACCTCGTCGACCAGTCCGTACTCGCGCGCCGCCTCGGCGCTCTTGAAGTTGTCGCGCTCGGTGTCGGTGGCGATGGTGTCCAGGCTCTGGCCGGTATGGCTGGAGAGGATCTCGTTCAGGCGCTGGCGCAGCGCCAGGATCTCGCGCGCGTGGATGTCGATATCCGTCGCCTGGCCCTGGAAGCCGCCCAGCGGCTGGTGGATCATCATCCGCGAGTTGGGCAGCGCGTAGCGCTTGCCCTTGGCGCCGGCCGCCAGCAGCAGCGCGCCCATGCTCGCCGCCTGGCCGACGCAGATGGTGCTCACGTCCGGCTTGATGAACTGCATGGTGTCGTAGATCGCCATGCCGGCGGTGACCACGCCGCCCGGCGAGTTGATGTACAGGTTGATGTCCTTCTCGGGATTCTCGGCCTCGAGGAACAGCAGCTGGGCGATGATCACGTTGGCGACGTGGTCGTCGATCCCGCCGACCAGGAAGATCACCCGCTCCTTGAGCAGCCGCGAATAGATGTCGTAGGCGCGCTCGCCGCGGCTGGTCTGCTCGACCACCATCGGAACGAGGTTGAGTGCCCTGGTGGGAATGCTGCTCATGGATGTTGTCCGGCTGTGATGCGTTGGGTGTCGGGCGGCCGGCCCGCGGGCCGGATCGTGGCGCGGCGCGCCGCTACTGCTGCGGCGCGATCGCTTCCTGGAAGCTGAGCTGCTTCACGGTGTGCTGGGCGCGCTCGGCGATCCAGTCGATCACCTGCTCCTCCATCACCCGGTTCTGCAGTCCCGACATCAACTGGGGATCGTTGCGGTACAACTCAATGACCTGGTCCGGCTCCTCGTAGGTCGAGGCGATCAGGCGCAGGGTCTCGTTCAGCCGCTTCGGATCGAGCTGCAGCTTGTGCGCACGTGCGATCTCGCCGACCAGCAGGCCGACCAGGACCCGCTTGCGCGCCGGCTCCATGAACTGCTGGTGGGCGTCGGCGGGCAGTTCCAGCCGGCGGCCCTGGCGGCGCGCCTGCTCGACGGCCTGCTGGGTCATCGCCCTGGCCTCGTTCTCCACCAGGCGCGGCGGCAGCTCGACGCCGGACCAGGTCGCCGCCAGTTGCTCGCCGACCTCGCGCCGCAGCCGGTTCATCAGCGCGCCCTTGAGCTCGCGCTCGAGGTTGGTGCGGATCTCGCTGCGGAACTGTTCAGGCTCGCCGCTCTTCACGCCGAAGCTCTTGATGAAGGCCGCGTCCACCTCCGGCAGCACCGGCTCGGACACGCGCTCGACCTTGATGTGCACCTGGGCCTGCTTGCCCGCCAGCTGCGGCACCCGCCAGTTGGCCGGGAACTCGACCTCGACGGTCTTCTCCTCGTCCGCCCGCATGCCGACCAGCGCCGCTTCCAGCGCCGGCAGCATCGAGCCGCTGCCGAGCACCGGGGTGCCCTTCTCGGCGCCCTCGGCCGGCAGGCGCTCGTCGCCGACCTGCGACCAGGTCTCGATGTCCAGCGCGTCGCCTTCCTGCGCCGGGCGCGTGACCGCGCTCCAGGTGCGGCGCTGCAGGCGCAGGTTCTCGATCATGCGGTCGATGTCCTCCTCGGTCACCTCCGCGGCGTGGCGGACCACGGTCAGCTTGGACACGTCGATCTCGCCGAAGTCCGGCACCACCTCGAAGGTGGCGACGTAGGCCAGCTCGTCGTCGCCCTGGCTGGGCTCGATCCGCGGCGCGCCGGCCAGGCGCAGCTCGTTCTCGCGCACGGCCTCGTCGAAGCCCTCGCGCAGCAGGCGGTCCAGAACCTCGGCGCGGACCTGCTCGCCGTAGCGCTGCTCGATCACCTTCGCCGGCACCTTGCCCGGGCGGAAACCCTTGATCCGCGCGGTGCGCGCGATCTCGCGCAGGCGTCCACCGACGCCGGTCTCCAGGCGCTCGGCCGGAAGCTGGAACGTCATCCGGCGCTCGAGCGCGCCCACGGATTCGACCGAAACTTGCATAACCACTCCTGCCACCACGGCCCGCAGCCGGGGGTGTCGTCTTGTAGGGATGTCGAACCGCAGTTCCCCGGGGCGGCCAGGCAGCCACGGGGTCCGGCGGAACTGGATATTGTGGCGGATTCGCGGGGCTGCCGCCACAGTGGCCGGCGCGGGGTCGGATCGCATGTCGCGGTCAGAGCCGGACGCACGGAGCCCGGCCTACCGGGACGCCGGCACGAGCGGCAGCCCGCGATCGGCGCCAGACCGGGAACGAAGCGACCGGACCGGCCCGCTTCTCCCGCCATGCCGCCCGGGTCGACGCCAAGGCCCTGTGGGAGCGACGGAAGTCGCGACTGCGCGCCTCCGATCGTCGCGACTTCCGTCGCTCCCACAAGGGTCGCGCCCGCAAGGGAGTGCGGGCGGGAACCGAGCACGGCATGTCCTGCCCTCCTTCGGGCCGCCGTCCCGGCCGCCCGGGCCGCTGTCCTGCGCAGGAGGCTGACGCGGGCGCGGCCAGCCCGCAGAATCCACCGCAACCCCACTTCGGCTGCGGTGACCCATGCCCGACCGTGCCAGCGCCACCGCGCTGATTCCCTTGCTGCTGTTCCTGGCGCTGTTCCTGGGCGCCGGCGTGTACTACACCGCGCAGGGCGTGGAGATGGGCTTCTACCAGCTGCGTGCGCCGGTGGCGATCCTGCCGGCACTCGCGCTGGCGGCGTGGCTGGCGCGGCGCCGGGGCGTACCGGCGCTGGACACGCTGCTGGCCGGCATGGGCCATCCCAACGTGGTGCTGATGTGCCTGGTGTTCCTGCTGGCCGGCGCGTTCGCGACGGTGTCGCGGCAGATCGGCGCGGTCGACGCCGTGGTGTCGCTGGGCCTGAACATGCTGCCGGCGACGCTGATCCTGCCGGGCCTGTTCCTGGTGGCCGGCTTCGTGGCGCTGTCGGTGGGCACCTCGATGGGCACGATCGCGGCGGTGACGCCGATCGCGCTGGGCGTGGCCGAAGCCGCCGGCATGGACCGCGCCCTGGTCGTCGGGGCGGTGGTCGGCGGCGCGATGTTCGGCGACAACCTGTCGATCATTTCCGACACCACCATCGCCGCGACCCGCAGCCAGGGCGTGAGCATGCGCGACAAGTTCCGCGAGAACGTGCGCTTCGCGCTGCCGGCGGCGCTGGCGACGGTGGTCCTGCTGGCCGTGCTCGGGGACAGCGCGCCGGTGCAGGCGCCCGGCTCGGCTTCGCCCTGGCTGGCATTGCCGTACCTCGTGGTGCTGGTGCTGGCCGTGGCCGGCGTCAACGTGGTGCTGGTGCTGGGGATCGGGATCGCGATCGCCGGCGCCTTCGGCTTCGCGCTGGCGCCGGCCTACGACCTGCCGCGCTTCGCCGGCGACGTCTACCTCGGCTACGAGAGCATGGTCGAGATCGTGCTGCTGTCGTTGCTGATCGGCGGGCTGGCGGCGCTGACCCAGGCGCTGGGCGGACTGGACTGGATCGCGCGGCAGATCGCGCGCATGGCCGGCGGGCGCCGCGGCCGGCGCGCCGGCGAGTTCGGCATCGCCGCGCTGGCGGCCGGTTCGGATGCCTTCACCGCCAACAACACCGTGGCCATCCTGGTCAGCGGCCCGGTGGCCAAGGAGATCGCGGAGCGGCACGCGGTGACGCCGCGGCGCGCCGCCAGCCTGCTCGACATCTTCGCCTGCGTGGTGCAGGGCGTGCTGCCGTACGGGGCGCAGATCCTGCTGGCCGCCTCGCTGGCGACCGTGTCGCCGCTGCAGCTGGCTGGCCGGATCCACTACAGCTGGATCCTGGGCGCGATCGCGGCGGGCTTCATGTTGTGGCCGGCACGGGCGATGCCGCCGATGGGCACCGGGGCGGATCGCGCCGGCTGATTGCCGTGCCGAGTCCGGAGGAGAACGAAAAAGGGCGCCTAGGCGCCCTTTTTTGTTACGGCGGCGGCACGATCACCGCGACTGCAGCTTCGACAGCAGGCGCAGGAACTCGATGTACAGCCAGATCAGGGTGACGATCAGACCGAACGCGCCGTACCACTCCATGTACTTCGGCGCGCCCTGCTCGACGCCGGTCTCGATGAAGTCGAAGTCCAGCACCAGGTTGAGCGCCGCGATCACGATCACGAACAGGCTGAAGCCGATCCCGACGATGCCGTTGTCGTGGATCATCGGCATGTTGATGCCGAAGAACCCCAGCACGATGGTCGCCATGTACACCAGGAAGATGCCGCCGGTGGCCGCGACCACGCCGAGCTTGAAGTTCTCGGTGGCCTTGATCAGCCCGGTGCGATAGGCGAACAGCAGGGCGAACAGGGTGCCGAAAGTCAGCATCACCGCCTGCATCACGATGCCCTCGAAGCGTTGGTTGTACATCGCCGAGATCGCACCGAGGAAGAACCCTTCCACCAGCGCGTACAGCGGCGCGGTCACCGGCGCCCACTGCTTCTTGAAGATCGTGACCAGCGCGATCACCAGGCCGCCGATGGCGCCGCCCCAGACGTACAGGCCGAAGCCCGGCGCCAGCTCGCCCGTCGGCGTCAGCGCCTGGCTCCAGGCAAAGGCTGCGGTGAGCACGGTCAGCAACAGCAGGACACCGGTCTTGTTGACGGTGCCGTTGAGCGTCATCACCTCGCCGGGGCGGGAGACGACGGTGCCGCTGCCGAGGTCCAGGAAGGTCGATTCCTTGAGTGCCGGATTGCCGCTGCGCATTGGGATACCCCCGAGATATGGCGATTGGCGGAAGGATACACGCGAACGGCGCGCCTGAACTGCCCCGCGACAGGCCTGCGCCCGCCGGTGCGGGTTCGTTGACAGCGGCGCGGGCGCTCCGGACAATGGCCGGCCCTCCGGCTTCGGCGCGGAAGGAAACGGACCGTTCGACGTCGGCGGGGTATAGCGCAGTCTGGTAGCGCGCCTGCTTTGGGAGCAGGATGTCGGGGGTTCGAATCCCTCTACCCCGACCAGTCCGGCGAATGGTGCGACAATTCCGGCCGGGCGCCCGTAGCTCAACCGGATAGAGCACCGGCCTTCTAAGCCGGTGGTTGCAGGTTCGAGTCCTGCCGGGCGCGCCAGGTCGGGCCGGGCCAGGTGCGGCGAGACGTGGCGGCGATGACAAACGCGTCCCCACGCGCGGTGGCAGTGAACGGCCCGTATTCGCTTTTGAATGCGAGCCGAGGCAGGATGCCAAGCGAGAAGCCCCCTGGTCGGGCGTCTCGCGCAAGTTTCAAATGGTGGACGTAGCTCAGTTGGTTAGAGTCCCGGATTGTGATTCCGGATGTCGGGGGTTCGAGTCCCCTCGTCCACCCCATTTTCCACGGCGACCGGGCGTGCCTCGGATTGCCAGCGCGCGCATAGTGTTGCTAGACTATGCGGCCGATTTACCGGGCCGTTAGCTCAGTTGGTAGAGCAGCTGACTCTTAATCAGTAGGTCCAAGGTTCGAATCCTTGACGGCCCACCAGTTCCGACGGACGCCCGGCTTGCCGGGCGTTTTTCGTTGCGGGGTGGCCCGGCCGGGATTGCCGCAGGATGGGCCGGGCACGCGAACCGGCGCGTCGCGGGAGCCCGCACGAGGCACGCTTGCGGGACACGCCGCTTGTAGAATGAACCGGCGGGGCCATGCGAAAGTGGCGGAATTGGTAGACGCACTGGATTTAGGTTCCAGCGGGTAACCCCCGTCCGGGTTCGAGTCCCGGCTTTCGCACCAATTCGAAAAGGCAGCGAACCGAACCACGGCCGAGGCCCGACACCCGCCATGTTCGGCAGCCACCATGGCGCTCACCGATGGAGCGAATTCCTTCGTCCAGGGCACTCCCGATCAGACAGCCGGCGCCGCCTCACTCCGAGCGACGCCGGAGATCCGGCGCGGCAGCACCCGCACCCCGCGCCGATCGCCCTCAGAGCCGGCCGGCGATCGCCTTCGCGAACGACATCGTGTTGCCGCTGCCGCCCAGGTCCGGCGTCAGCGAATCCTTCGCCTCCAGGGTAGCGACGACCGCCTTGCGCAGGCGCGTCGCCTCGTCCGGCTCGCCGAGATGGTCCAGCATCTGCCCCGCGCCCAGGATCAGTGCGCACGGGTTCGCCAGGCCCTGGCCGGCGATGTCCGGGGCGGTGCCGTGCACCGCCTCGAAGATCGCCGCGTCCGCGCCGATGTTGGCCCCGGGCGCCAGCCCCAGGCCGCCGACCAGGCCGGCGCACAGGTCGGAGATGATGTCGCCGAACAGGTTGGTGGTGACGATGACGTCGAACTGCTCGGGCCGCATCACCAGCTGCATGCAGGTGTTGTCGACGATCATCTCGTTGCACTCGATCTCCGGGTACTGCGCCGCCACCTCGCGCGCCACCTTCAGGAACAGGCCCGAGGTGGTCTTGAGGATGTTGGCCTTGTGCACCACGGTGATCTTCTTGCGGCCGGTGCGGCGGGCCAGGTCGAAGGCGTAGCGGACGATGCGCTCGGAGCCCTTGCGGGTGACCTTCTGCATCAGGGTGGCGGTCTCGCCGTCCTCGGTGATCGACTGGCCCTCGCCGATATAGGCGCCCTCGGTGTTCTCGCGCACCGTGATCAGGTCGATGCCCTTGGGAAAACGCGACTTGGTGTTCGGGAACGACTTCGCGGGGCGCACGTTGGCGTACAGGTCGAAGTGCCGGCGCAGGGCCACGTTGATCGAGCTGAAGCCCTCGCCCACCGGCGTGGTCAACGGGCTCTTGAGCGCGATGCCGTTCCTGCGGATCGACTCCAGGGTCGCCGCCGGCAGCAGTTCGCCGTGCTTCTCCAGCGCCATCAGGCCGGCGTCGGCGTCCTCGTAGCGCAGGCCGAGCTGCATGCTGTCGAGCACGCGCAGGGTCGCATCCATGATCTCCGGGCCGATGCCGTCGCCGCGGATGACCGTGATCGTCTGGGTCATGTGGGGGTTTTCCGTGCAGAAAGACGCCGCGCGCAGGCGCGACGCCGGGTCGAAAGGGATGCGCGATTATGCCGGAAGCGGCCTTGTCCTGCAGGGCAGGACGCGGGCGCGACCGCCGGCGGCGCCTCGCGGCAACGCGCCGTTCGACGGCCTTCACCCCGGCGCGCCCCGCTCCGCCGACGACGGGAAATCAGCCGTGATCGTGCGCCGCCGGCAGCGGCGCGCCGCCCTGCTCCAGCCGGTCGAGGAAATCGACCGCGCGCCGCAGGTGCGGGATCACGATCGATCCGCCCACCACCAGGCCGACCGAGAACGCCTCGAACATCTCGTCGCGGCTCACCCCGGCCTCGCGGCACTGGGCGACGTGATAGCTGATGCAGTCGTCGCAGCGCAGCACCAGCGACGCGACCAGGCCCAGCAACTCCTTGGTCTTCACGTCGAGCGCGCCGGCCTGGTAGGCCTGGGTATCGAGCGCGAAGAAGCGCCGCACCACCTGGTTCGGCTCCGCCAGGATGCGCTCGTTCATGCGCCGGCGGAAGGCGGTGAACTCGCCGATCCGGTCGGCCGCGGCATCGGGATCGCCGGTGCTCATGCGCGATCGCCCGACAGCAGCGGCTCCAGGCGGCCGGCACGGTGCAGCGCCACCAGATCGTCGTAGCCGCCGACGTGGGTGTCGCCGATGAAGATCTGGGGCACGCTGGTGCGTCGCGCCTGCGCGACCATGCGCTCGCGCGCCTGCGGGTCGAGGTCGACCCTGACCTCCTTCCACTCCAGCCCGCGGCTCTTCAGGAAGTTCTTCGCGGCCACGCAATAGCCGCACACGGCACTGGTGTAGAGGGTGATCTCGGGCGCATCGGTCCGATCTGCGGGGGCGTTCAAGCGGGTCTCCGGAAACTTGCCAGGTTCGTCGTTGTCCTAGAGTGTGGGTCCGCCCCGGGGGCATTTCCAGCCCATCACCGCAACACAGCGACGCGAGCATGCGTCGACGACGAGGATCGATGAGGATTAACGCCGGATTCACGCCGCCCGCGCCCGGGCCCGGCATGCTGCGCCTGCCCGCCCTGCCGCGACTCGCAATGCGTACGTTCCTGTTCGCCATCGCCCTCTGCCTTGCCGTCGCCGGCAGCCATGCCGCGGCGCAGGACGACCGGCTGCCCGATATCGGCTCGTCCGCCGGCACCGTCCTCAGCCCGTCGCAGCAGAGCGAATACGGGCAGATGCTGCTGGCGCAGTTGCGGCACTACGACATGGTGCTCGAGGACCCGCTGGTCGACCAATGGCTGCGCACGACTGGCAGCCGGCTGGCGGCGTCCAGCGACCAGCCGCGGCAGTCGTTCACCTTCTTCATGATGAAGGACCGCAGCATCAACGCGTTCGCCACGCTCGGCGGCTACATCGGGCTCAACGTCGGCCTGGTGCTGACCGCCGAGACCGAGGACGAGGTGGCCGCGGTGCTGTCGCACGAGATCGCCCATGTCACCCAGAACCACGTGCTCCGCGGCGCCGAGCGCGCGCAGCGCGACAGCATCCCGATCCTGCTGGCGATGCTGGGCGCGATCGCGGTGGCGTCCAGCAGCGACAGCAACTCGTCCGGCAATGCGGCGATGGCGGCGATCGCCTCGGCGCAGGGCCTGGCGATCCAGCGCCAGATCGACTACACGCGCTCCAACGAGTCGGAGGCCGACCGCCTCGGCATGCGCACGCTCGCGCGCAGCGGCTTCGACATCGACGGCATGGCCGACATGTTCGAACGCATGCAGGCCGCCTCGCGCACCAACCAGGGCGGCGAGCGCGAACGGGCCCCTGACTACCTGCGGACCCACCCGGTCACCACCACCCGCATCAGCGAGGCGCGACAGCGCGCCGAGCAACTGCGCAGGAGCGGCGGCAGCGTACTCGCCACCACCTCCACGCCGGAGGCCAGCCACACCGAGCGGGTCGCGGTCGCGGGGGGCGTGGGCGTTGTCCGAGCCCCCCCCGGCGCCTTCAATCCATTGCTGCCCGGATCGCTGCAGGTCTCGGCCGCCGGCCTCGGCTACGGCGACAGCACCGAGTTCGGCTGGGCGCGCGAGCGCATGCGGGTGCTCAGCGCCAACACCATCGGTGACGCCATCCGCGAATACGAGCGCATGCGGCGCGCCGGCGACTTCGACGATGCCAAGCGCTACGGGCTGGCGCTGGCGCGGCTGCGCGCCGGCGAGGGCGCCGCGGCCGCCAGCCAGTTCGCGGCGCTGCTGCAGGATTACCCGGACGATACCTGGCTGATCCTGGGCCTGGCCGAGGCCCAGGCGAGATCCGGCCACCACGCCGAAGCCGACGCCCGCTTCGAAGCGCTGCTGCGCCGCATGCCCGAGCACCGCGCGATCGCACTCACCTATGCCGGCGTGCTGGCCGAGCGCAACACGCCGGAGGCCGGGCGTCGCGCGCAGGAATTGCTGCGCCCGCTGTTGCGCTCGGCGGCCGACGATCCCCTGTTCCAGCGCACCTTCGCCCGCATCAGCGAAATCGCCGGCGATCCGGTCCGTGCCGGCGAGGCCTACGCCGAGGCCGCCTTCCTCAGCGGCCGCGCGGAACAGGCCCTGGTCCAGCTCAACACCCTGAAAAAGCGCGACGATCTCGACTACTACGCCCGCGCCCGGATCGACGCGCGCATCGCCGCGATCACCCCGACGGTGCTGGAACTGCGCCGCCAGGGCATCCGCGACGAGGACCTGCGGCGGCGGTGAGCGCCGCAGAGCGGAGCTCGCTCCATCCCCGGCAGGCCGCTTTTGTGGGAGCGACGGCAGTCGCGACCGCCGGTCGTTCGCCGGCGCCCGGCCATCCAGTCGCGACTTCCCGGCGACGGCATGCCGCCGCCACTCCCCAGGGTTCGGTGCGCAGGCATGCGCCGAGGACCAGGCCCGCGGAATCGAGTCGCCGATGCGGCGCCCGGGCCGGGGTGCGGAAAGCAGGCCATAGATGGGGTTGCGCGGCTATTCATTGACACCGCCCGTGGCGACGTTGATTGCGCCTCGCCGCGGATGGTGCTGCCTGGCGCGGCTATTCATTGGATTTCGCCCGTGGCGACGGGGTTGCTTCGTCGCCACGGCTGGGACTGCTTGGCGCGGCGCGGCGATCTTCACGCCGGATGTCATATATAAGTCACAAATCTGTCGTCTAATGCCATCAACGGCCACAGGCGATGCGACATGCAGAAACGGATCCTGATCGTTGACGACGAACCCGCCATCCGCGAGATGGTCGCGTTCGCGCTGCGCAAGGGCGACTTCGAACCCGCCCACGCCGCGGACGCGCGCGAGGCGCAATCGGCGATCGCCGATCGCGTCCCCGACCTGATCCTGCTGGACTGGATGCTGCCCGGGACCAGCGGCCTCGACCTGGCGCGGCGCTGGCGCCGCGAGGAGCTCACCCGCGAGGTGCCGATCATCATGCTCACCGCCCGCGGCGAGGAGAACGACCGGGTCGGCGGCCTGGAAGCGGGGGTCGACGACTACGTGGTCAAGCCGTTCTCGGCGCGCGAGCTGCTGGCGCGCATCCGCGCGGTGATGCGCCGCTCGCGCGAGGACGACGAGGACGGCAGCATCCATGTCGGCGGCCTGCGCATCGACGGCGCCGCGCACCGGGTCTTCGCCGGCGAGGAGCCGGTCAACATCGGCCCCACCGAATACCGCCTGCTGCACTTCTTCATGACCCATCCCGAACGCGTCTATTCGCGCTCGCAGCTGCTCGACCACGTCTGGGGCGGCAGCGTCTACGTCGAGGAGCGCACCGTCGACGTGCACATCCGCCGCCTGCGCAAGACGCTCGAGCCGGTGCGGCTGGACGGGATGGTGCAGACGGTGCGGGGGGCGGGTTACCGCTTTTCGGCGGCGATGTGAGCAAGGGCCGGGATTCGTGATTGGTGATTGGTGATTCGAAAAAGCTAGAATTTCTCGCCGTCCGGCGCAGCGCTGCGTTTCTGTTGCCGTTAGTGTCACAGGCCGGCCGGAAGAGTGAAATGGGCCTCCGCTGAGCGGTCACAGCCGGCGAGCACTTGCGAATCACCAATCACCAATCACGAATCCCGGCCCCCGACCCATGCCCCCCCGCGCCCGCTCCGCCTGGACCAAGACCCTCGGCCTGCTCGCCCTGATCCTGCTGGCGGCGCTCGCACTCGGGCTGCTGATCGGTCAGGCGTGGCCGGTACTGACGACGGCGGCGCTGGGCGTCGTGGCATGGCACTACTGGCGTCTGCGCCGGGTGCTGTTGCGGCTGACCTCGCGCCAGCGCATCCCGCCCGCCGACGGCGACGGAGTGTGGAACGAGCTCGATCGCCTGCTGCATCGCAGCCAGGACGACACCCGCAGCCGCAAGCGGCGGCTGCTGGAGATGCTGCGCGCCTATCGCGCCGCCGCCGCCGCCCTGCCCGACGCGGTGATCGTGCTCGAGCGCAACAGCCAGCGCGTGCAATGGTTCAACGAGGCCTCTTCCAGCCTGCTCGGCCTGCAGTACCCGGGCGACCTCGGCGCGTCGTTGGGCGACCGCCTGCGGCCGCTGCCGATCGCGCACTGGCTGGCCAGCGGCCGTCATGCCGAACCGCTGCTGGACGTGCCCTCGCCGCTCGACCCGGCGCTGCGCCTGAGCATGCGCCTGATCCCGTATTCCGAGGAGCTCTGGCTGCTGGTCGCGCGCGACGTCAGCAAGATCATGCACCTGGAGCAGGTCCGGCGCGATTTCGTCGCCAACGTCTCGCACGAACTGCGCACGCCGCTGACGGTGGTGCATGGCTATCTCGACATGCTCGATCCGACCGACCAGCCGGACTGGGCGCCGATCCTGGAGGAGATGCGGCGCCAGTCGCAGCGCATGACGCAGCTGGTCGAGGACCTGCTGACGCTGTCGCGGCTGGAGGCGCAGGACACGATCAGCGACGAGAGCGTGAGCATGGGATCGATGCTCGCCACGCTCAAGCGCGAGGCCGAGGCACTGAGCCAGGGCCGCCATACCGTCACGACCCACGACCAGGCGGCGGTGGACCTCTGGGGCTCGACCCGGGAGCTGCACAGCGCATTCTCCAACCTGGTCGCGAACGCGGTACGCTATACCCCGGCGGGCGGCAGTATCGTCATCCGCTTCGCGCGCGTCGATGGCGACGTGGCACTCTCGGTCACCGACAGCGGCTACGGCATTCCGGCCGCGCACCTGCCGCGTATCACCGAGCGTTTCTACCGCGTCTCGACCAGCCGCTCGCGCGAGCTCGGCGGCACCGGACTCGGGCTGGCGATCGTCAAGCACGTGTTGCAGCTGCACCAGGCGCGGCTGGAAATCGAGAGTGAAGTCGGGCGCGGCAGCACCTTCACCTGTCATTTTTCCGCCGACCGCGCGCATCCGCGCGACGGCGACAGTACCGGAGCCGGGCGTGAGCGCACGCAGCAACAATCCATCGGCTAGGCGCGCGTCGAAGTCCGTTCGGGCGATGGATGCCGCGCTGCTCCCCGGGCGCGGCGCCGCCCGCGCCGTGGAGCCGGCCGCGGACGATCCGTTGTCCGACCCCGCGCTCTACTTCAACCGCGAGCTCTCCCAGCTCGACTTCAACTTCCGCGTACTGGCCCAGGCGCAGGACGAATCGGTGCCGCTGCTGGAGCGGCTGCGCTACCTGTGCATCTCCTGCACCAACCTGGACGAGTTCTTCGAGATCCGCGCCGCCACCGTGCGCCATGCGCAGGACTTCGGCATGCCCGGGTCGCCGGACGGCCTGGCGCCGGCCACCGTGCTCAAGCGGATCCACGAGCGCGCCGCCGAACTGGTCGACGCGCAGTACCGCTGCTGGAACGAGACGCTGCGGCCGGCGCTCTACGACGCCGGCGTGCGCATCCTCGGCCGCGAGAAATGGAACGCCCGGCAGAAGCGCTGGCTGCGCGCCTACTTCCGCGACGAGATCATGCCGGTGCTGTCGCCGCTCGGGCTGGACCCGGCGCACCCGTTCCCGAAGATCCTCAACAAGTCGCTGAACATCGTCGTCGTGCTCAAGGGCCGGGACGCGTTCGGCCGCAGCGGGCACCTGGCGATCGTGCGCGCGCCGCGCTCGCTGCCACGCATCATCCAGCTACCGGAGCGGACCTCCGGCGGCGAGCACGACTTCGTGTTCCTGTCCTCGGTGCTGTCGGAATTCGTCGACGAGTTGTTCCCGGGGATGCAGGTCAAGGGCGCCTACCAGTTCCGCGTGACCCGCAACTCGGAACTGATCGTCGACGAGGAGGAGGTCGAGAACCTGGCGCTGGCGCTACGCGACGAGTTGGTGGGACGCGGCTACCTGCGCGCGATGCGGCTGGAGATCGCCGCCGACTGCCCCAAGCCGATCGTGCGCACGCTGCTGGAGAACTTCGAGCTGCCGGAGAACGCGGTCTACCGCATCGACGGCGCGGTCAACCTCAACCGGGTGATCCAGGTCTACGACATGGTGCAGCGGCCGGACCTGAAGTTCCCGCCCTTCCAGCCGCGCCAGTTGCCCGGCAGCGACGCGATGTTCGAACTGCTGGCAGAGGAGGATGTGCTGCTGCACCATCCGTTCGACGCGTTCACGCCCGTGCTGGAGTTGATCAAGCAGGCGGCCGAGGATCCGAACGTCCTGGCGATCAAGCAGACGCTCTATCGCACCGGCAAGGATTCGGCGATCGTCGAGCACCTGGTGCAGGCGGCGCGCAACGGCAAGGACGTCACCGTGGTGGTCGAGCTGCGCGCGCGCTTCGACGAGGAGGCCAACCTCGGCCTGGCCGACCGCCTGCAGGAGGCCGGCGTGCAGGTGGTCTACGGCGTGGTCGGCTACAAGACCCACGCCAAGATGCTGCTGATCGTGCGCCGCGAGGGCCGCAAGCTGCGCCGCTACGTGCACCTGGGCACGGGCAACTACCATTCCGGCACCGCGCGCGCCTATACCGACCTGGGCCTGCTCACCAGCAATTCCGAGATCGGCGAGGACGTGCACCAGATCTTCCAGCAGCTCTCCGGCCTGGCGCCGGTGATCCGGCTGCACCATCTGCTGCAGTCGCCGTTCACGCTGCACGCCGGCGTACTGGCGCGGATCGCCCGCGAGGCGGAACACGCGCGTGCGGGACGGCCGGCACGCATCATCGCCAAGATGAACGCCCTCAACGAGCCGCAGGTGATCCGCGCCCTGTACGGCGCCTCGCAGGCCGGCGTGGAGATCGACCTCATCGTCCGCGGCGCCTGCACCCTGCGCCCCGGGATGCCCGGCGTGTCGGACAACATCCGCGTGGTCTCGATCGTCGGTCGCTTCCTCGAGCATCACCGCATCTACTGGTTCGCCAACGACGGCGACCAGGAGCTGTTCTGCGCCAGCGCCGACTGGCTGGAGCGCAACCTGCTGCATCGGGTCGAGACCTGCTTTCCGGTGCTGGACCCCGAACTCGCCGGCCGCGTGCGCGAGGAGGCGCTCAACAACTACCTGGCCGACAACACCAACGCCTGGGAATTGCAGGCCGGCGGCGCATACCGCAAGCTTGCGCCCGGCGACGAGGCGATGCCGCACTCGGCGCAGTCCTGGCTGCTGGCGAAACTCTGCGGATGACCGATACCCTGGCGCTGGCCGGATCGCTGGCCGACCCGCTCGGAGACGGCGACCTGCTCGCCGCCATCGACCTCGGCTCGAACAGCTTCCACATGGTCGTCGCGCGCTACACACTGGGCCAGCTGAGGGTGGTCGACCGGCTGCGCGAAACCGTGCGGCTGGGCGAGGGCCTGGACGGCAAGGGCGGGCTGCGCGCCGAGGTGCGGCAGCGTGCCCTGGAATGCCTGTCGCGCTTCGGCCAGCGCATCGGCGACATCCCGCCGCAGCGGATCCGCGCACTGGCGACCAACGCGGTGCGGCAGCTCGCCGCGCCACAGGCGTTCCTGGTGCCGGCCGAGAACGCGCTCGGCCACGCCATCGAGGTGATCTCCGGCCGCGAGGAGGCACGCCTGATCTATCTCGGCGTCGCCCATGCACAGCCGCCCAAGCCCACCCATCGGCGGCTGGTGATCGACATCGGCGGCGGCTCCACCGAGTGCATCATCGGCTCCGGCTTCGATGCGATCGAGCGCGAGAGCCTGCAGGTGGGCTGCATCTCCACCACGCGACGTTTTTTCGGCAACGGCAAGCTGTCGCGCAAGCGCTGGCGCGAGGCGCTGGCCGAGGTGTCGGCCGAGTTCCAGCAGTTCGCCGCCGCCTATCGCGACCTCGGCTGGCAGGAAGCACTGGGGGCGTCCGGCACCAACAAGGCGATCGGCCAGATCTGCGCGGCGATGAAACTGACCAAGGGCGCGGTGACCGCCGAGGCGTTGCCGCAGGTGCGCGACCAGCTGCTCGCCGCCGACCGCATCGACGCCGTCGACCTGCCCGGCCTGTCGGCGGAACGGCGCCCGGTGATCGCCGGCGGCCTGCTGGTACTGGAAGCGGCGTTCCGCACGCTCGGGCTGGAGCGCATGGCGGTCAGCAAGGCGGCGATGCGCGAGGGCGTGCTCTACGACATGCTCGGTCGCGGCGGCGAGGATGATCCGCGCGAGACCTCGATCGCCGCGCTCACGCTGCGCTACGGCATCGACGCGGCGCAGGCCGCGCGCGTGGAGCAGACCGCGGTGCGCCTGTTCGACCAGGTGGCGCGCGCCTGGCAACTCGGTGCCGACGACCTGCTGATGCTGGGCTGGGCCGCGCGCCTGCACGAGCTCGGCCTGACCATCGCCCACAGCCAGTACCACGTGCACGGCGGCTACGTGCTGGAGCACTCCGACATCTCGGGCTTTTCGCGCCAGGAACAGCAGTTCCTCGCCGCGCTGGTGCGCACCCATCGACGCAAGGTGCCGAAGTCCGCGTTCGACGCGCTGCCCGAGCGCCTGCTGCCGGCGGCGCGCCGACTGAGCGTGCTGCTGCGGCTGGCGGTACTGCTCAACCGCGGCCAGGAAGTGCAGGCGATCCCGACACTGGAGGCGAGGGCGGACGGCGACCTGCTCGTCCTGCGCGTGGAGCGGCGCTGGCTCGAGGCCCGGCCGCTGCTGAGCACCGACCTGCAGGGCGAGCCCGCCGACATCGCCGCGCTCGACATCGAGCTGCGCATCGAGGCCGCCTGAGCGCGCCGGATCGCCCGACGCGGCGGTTGGTATATCCTGCGCGCATTCACTTCGAAGCGTCCGGCATGGCACGTCTGTTCACTCCCCTGCTCTGCGCGTTCTGCCTGCTGCTGGTCGCCTGCAGCAGCGGGCCGGTCCGGCGCATCTCCGAGCCCACGGCCAGCATCCAGCAGCTCAGCGTCGCCGCGGACGGCAGCTGGTCGGTCGATCTGCGCGTGCAGAACTACAGCAGCATCGCCATGCGCTTCGACGCGGTCCGCCTGGAACTGACCACGGGCGGCGAGACGGCTGGCACGCTGCAGGCCACGCCGCAGCTTTCGATCGCGCAGGAGTCGGCCGACGTCGTCACCCTGCCCCTGACGCCCACCGCGACCGCCCGGATCCTGCTGGCCGACACCCTCGCCGGTGGCCGCAGCCTGTCCTACACCCTGGAGGGCGAACTCAACGCCGTCCCGACCGATCGCGGCCGCGCGCGCGACTACCGCATCGAGCGCAGCGGCGTGCTGAGCCCGGTGCCCGGGCTGCCCGGAGTGCTGCGCTAGAAGGCCGGGAATGGGGAATGGGCAGTCGGGAATGGCAGAAGCGAACGCGCGACGACCGATCGTTCCCGGATTCCCACGTTTCGATCCGCCGCTCGCGGCGCTGGCGCGCCCGTTTTTGATTCGACTCGACTCCCCATTCCAACAGCGACCGAACCATGAGCACATACAAAGCCCCCTTGGCCGACATCCGCTTCGCCCTGTTCGACGTGCTCGAAGCCGAGGCGCTGTTCGACCGGCTCGGTTTCACCGACGCCAGCCGCGACATCGTGGACGCCGTGCTGGAGGAAGGCGCGCGCTTCAACGAGACCGTGCTGGCGCCGCTCAACCGCATCGGCGACGAGGCCGGCTGCCGCTACGACCAGGCCACCGGCGCGGTGGCCACGCCGCCCGGCTTTCGCCAGGCCTATGCGCAATACGTCGAAGGCGGCTGGCCGGGATTGACGGCGCCGCCGGCGTTCGGCGGGCAGGGGCTGCCGCATGCGGTCGGCGTGCCGCTGAAGGAGATGATCGACGCCGCCAACCTGGCCTGGGGCAACTTCCCGCTGCTCTCACACGGCGCCACCGAGGCGCTGCTGCACCACGGCGAGCCGTGGCAGCAGGAGGTCTTCCTCAAGCCGCTGGTCGAGGGCCGCTGGACCGGCACCATGTGCCTGACCGAGGCGCACTGCGGCACCGATCTCGGCCTGCTGCGCACGCGCGCCGTGCCCAACGACGACGGCAGCTACGCGATCAGCGGCACCAAGATCTTCATCACCGCCGGCGAGCACGACCTGACCGACAACATCGTGCACCTGGTGCTGGCGCGGCTGCCGGATGCGCCCGCCGGCAGCCGGGGCATCTCGATGTTCATCGTGCCGAAGTTCCGGGTCGACCGCGACGGCAAGGCCGGCGAACGCAACGGCGTCCACTGCGGCGCGATCGAGCACAAGATGGGCATCCACGGCTCGGCGACCTGCGTACTGAACCTCGACCAGGCGCAGGGCTGGCTGATCGGCGAACCGCACAGGGGCCTGGCGGCGATGTTCACCATGATGAACACCGCGCGCCTCGCGGTCGGCCTGCAGGGGCTGGGGCTGTCCGACCGCGCGCTGCAGAACGCGCTGCGCTATGCGCGCGAGCGCCTGCAGATGCGGGCGCTCTCGGGACCGAAGTTTCCGGACCAGCCGGCCGACCCGATCATCGTCCATCCCGACGTGCGGCGCATGCTGCTCACCTGCAAGGCGCTGGTCGAGGGCGGCCGCCTGCTCGGCTACCACGCCGGCGCGCTGGTCGACATCATCGGCCACGCGCCCGACGCGGCCGAGCGCGAACGCGCCGACGCCCTGCTCGGTTTCCTGACCCCGATCGTCAAGGCCTGCCTGACCGAATGGGGCGTGGAATGCACCTACCACGCGCTGCAGTGCTTCGGCGGCCACGGCTACATCGCCGAGCACGGCATGGAACAGCTGGCGCGCGACGCCCGCATCACCACCCTCTACGAGGGCACCACCGGCATCCAGGCGCTGGACCTGGTCGGCCGCAAGGTGATGCAACTGCAGGGCGCCGGGCTGAAGGTCCTCCTGGAAACGATCGAAGGCTTCTGCGGCGCCCACGAGGGCGATGCCGCGCTCGCCGAGTTCATCGTTCCGTTGCGCGCGAAGGCGGACGAGTGGCAGCGCCTGACGCAGGAGATCGGCCGCCGCGCGATGGCCGACCCCGAGGAAATCGGCGCCGCCAGCGTCGACTACCTGTTCTATTCGGGCTACGTCACGCTGGCGTACTGGTGGGCGCGCAGCGTCGCCGCCACGCGGGCGTCCTCGCAGCCGGACGCGTTCAAGGCGGCGAAACTGGAGACCGCGCGCTTCTATTTCGCCCGCATCCTGCCGCGCGCGCTGGCGCACAAGGCGGCGATCGACAGCGGCGCCGCGACGCTGATGGCGCTGGGTGCGGACCGGTTCGACGCCTGACCGGGAAACCGGCTGCAGGCATGGGGCCGCTCCCACAGGGCCGGCCCCGCCGGCCAGCCCCGAGATACACAAAACGTCAACAATTCTGTATAAGCTGTTGTCCCAATGAAGGACGACAGAGCGAAGCTTCATCTGCTCCGTACCGGTTCACTCGCGGACCCGGCCATCGCCGCCTCCTTCGCCCCGGCTTCCGCTCCCCGGGGCACGCATGCGCGCCTGGACCGCGTGCGCCTGCTGTCGCTCGACGCCCATGGCCGCGTGCTCGACTGGATGAGCTGGCAGGATGCCGCCTGTCTGTACGCCCGCGAGGCGGTCGCCTGGACCCTCGGCGATCCGTGCCTGCTGGTGCACGGCGGCATCAGCCGCAGCAGCGGCGAACGCAGCGTGATGCCGTTGCACCCGATCATCGCCGCGCGCGGGCACGCGCGCGCCAAGGCGCTGGATCCGACACCCGCGCTCAGCAATGCCGCCCTGTTCGCCCGCGACCAGTTCCTGTGCCTGTACTGCGGCAACCACTTCCACCGCCAGCAACTCACCCGCGACCATGTGGTACCGCTGTCGCAAGGCGGCCGGGACCTGTGGGAGAACGTGGTCTCGGCCTGTTTCCACTGCAACTCGCGCAAGGGCGGGCGCACCCCGGCGCAGGCGTCGATGCCACTGCTCGCGGTGCCCTACCGGCCGAGCTGGATCGAGCACCTGATCCTGTCGAACCGCAACATCCTCGCCGACCAGATGGCGTTCCTGAAGTCCCAGCTGCCGAAGAAGAAGCAGCGGCGCGCCGGCTGACCATCCGACACTTCAACCTGCGGCAGCGCCTTCACGGCGCCACGAGGCGCCGGTATCGGTGCACCGCGGCACCGCCGCTGCCAGCGGTCGCGATCTTCGCCGCCCGCCATGCCGAGCTGCCCACGACCGTCTCAGGCTAAACTCGCGTCCTCGCATCACTTTCGAGCGTCGCAGCATGGTTTTGACCGTCGGCTTCACCAGCATGGACCAGGCCACCGAGACCGCGCTGCGGGCCGCATTCGTCGAAGCCAACGAACAGCTCCAGAACCATTTCTCGCTGGTCGCCGAAAACGCGGCCGAGTACGTCGTGATCGACATGGACAGCATGTACGGGCCGATGGGCTGGCTGCGCCTGCACGCCGCGGGCAAGCAGGTCGTCGGCCTGACCGCTGCGCCGCGCACCCAGGCGGACTTCCGCCTCGGCCGCCCGTTCGATACGCGGATGGTGGCCGACGTGCTGCGCGGGATTGCCGCCAAGGCCGGCGTGGACGTCACCTCGAAGGCCATCGCGGCCGCGCCGCAAACCGACACGCCGGACGCCGCGCCGCCGCGACCGGCGGCGATGCCGGAACCGGCGCCCGTGCCGCCGGCCGTTACGCCACGGGCGGAGCCGCCGGCCGAGGCCACCGCGACGCCGGAAGCACCGCCCGCTCCCGGGCCGCTGCCCACCGCAACGGCGGCTCCCGAGCCCGCGCCCGCGCGCGATCCCGTGTTCGCCGACTGGCTGCGGCCCGGCGCACTGTCGGGGCGCCGGCGCTACCAGCGCGAAGGCGGCCCGGTGCTATGGATCGATGCCAGCACCCACGCCTACCACGGTCCGACGCAGCTCAAGCCGCTGGCGCCGTACTTCAGCGGAACCGTCCGCGACGAGGCGTTCGAGGCGGTGGACGAAGGCGCCTGGGCGGCGGGCATAGCCACCGCCGGCACGCCGCAGCCGCTCTCGCGCCTGCGGTGGTTCGGGGGCCTCCTGGCCGGTGGCGGGAAGCTGCTGCCGGGCCACGACCCGGACGGTCGCTACCGCCTGGCCAAGTGGACGCAGACCGAGCGCGAATACCCACGCCACTTCCGCATCGCCACGGCGATGATGAAAGGCCCGGCGACGCTGGCCGAGATCGCGGAAGCCAGCGGCATGCCGCCGGCCGAAGTCGCCGACTTCGTCAATGCCAATCTCGCGGCCGGCTATGCCGAGCTGGTCCCCGAACCGACCCCGGAGCCGGAACTGCCGGCCAAGCCCGGCGGCTTCTTCGGCCGCCTGCGCCGCAAACCCTGAACGCCGCGGCCGCGCGCCGCCGCCCCCGGGCCGCTTTTCTTGCCCGTCACGGCGGTGGAGGCGAAAATGGCCGGATGATCGACTCCACGCGCTACCCGCGCCTGTCCCGCATCGATTCCCCGGCCCAGCTGCGCGCCTTCGACGAGGCCGAACTGCCGGCGATCGCCGACGAGCTGCGCACCTACCTGATCGAGTCGGTCGGCCGCAGCGGCGGGCATTTCGGCGCGGGCCTCGGCGTGATCGAGCTGACCACCGCCCTGCACTATCTGTACGACACCCCCGACGACCGCATCGTCTGGGATGTCGGCCACCAGTGCTATCCGCACAAGATCCTCACCGGCCGCCGCGACGCGATCCACACCGTGAAGCAGAAGGACGGGGTGGCGCCGTTCCCCAAGCGCGAGGAATCGGAGTACGACACCTTCGGCGTCGGCCACTCGTCGACCTCGATCTCGGCCGCGCTGGGCATGGCGATCGCCAACGCCCGCGCCGGCAACGGCCGCAAGGTGGTGGCGGTGATCGGCGACGGCGCGATGACCGCGGGCATGGCCTACGAAGCGCTGAACCACGCCGGGGGCATGGATCCGGAACCGGACCTGCTGGTGGTGCTCAACGACAACCGCATGTCGATCAGCGAGAACGTCGGCGGCCTGACCCGGATGCTCGGCAGGCTGACCGGCAGCCGCACGCTCAACGCGCTGCGCGAGGGCGGCAAGAAGCTGCTCGGCGACAAGAACAGCCCGTCGGCCAGATTCGTGCGCCGCTGGGAGGAGCACTGGAAGGGCATGTTCGTGCCGTCCACGCTGTTCGAGGAGATGGGCTTCCACTACACCGGGCCGATCGACGGCCACGACGTGCGCGCGGTCACCGCCGCCTTGAAGACGCTGAAGACGCTCAAGGGCCCGCAGCTGCTGCACGTCATCACCACCAAGGGCAAGGGCTACGAGCGCGCCGAGGGCGACCAGATCGGCTATCACGCGGTCTCGCCGTTCGATCCGACGCAGGGCGTGATCGCCAAGCCCGGCAAGAAGAAACCCACCTACACCGAGGTCTTCGGCGATTGGCTGTGCGACATGGCCGCCGCCGACGACCGGTTGCTCGGGATCACCCCGGCGATGCGCGAGGGCTCGGGCCTGGTGCGCTTCAGCCGCGAGTACCCCGAGCGCTACTTCGATGTCGCCATCGCCGAGCAGCACGCGGTCACGCTGGCCGCGGGCATGGCCTGCGAGGGCGCCAAACCGGTGGTCGCGATCTATTCGACGTTCCTGCAACGCGGCTACGACCAGCTGGTGCACGACGTCGCCATCCAGAAGCTGGACGTGCTGTTCGCGATCGACCGCGGTGGCGTGGTCGGCCCCGACGGCGCCACCCACGCCGGCAACCTCGACCTCTCCTATCTGCGCTGCGTGCCGAACATGGTGGTGATGGCGCCGGCCGACGAGGACGAGTGCAGGCGCATGCTCTCCACCGGCTTCCGCCACGAGGGACCCGCCGCGGTGCGCTACCCGCGCGGCGCCGGCCCGGGCGTCGCGGTGCAGCCGTCGCTCGACACGCTTCCGGTGGGCGAGGCCGAAGTGCGCCGGCGCGGATCGGGGTTGGCCCTGCTCGCCTTCGGCGCGATCGTGCCCGCGGCGGAGCAGGTCGGCGAGGAACTCGGCCTGACCGTGGTCAACATGCGCTTCGTCAAGCCGCTCGACCGGGCGCTGGTGCTGGACCTGGCGCGTTCGCACGACGGCTTCGTCACCCTCGAGGACAACGTGGTCATGGGCGGCGCCGGCTCGGCGGTGGCGGAACTGCTCAATGCGGAGAACCTCGCGTTGCCGGTGCTGCATCTCGGCCTGCCCGACGCCTTCCAGCACCACGCCAGCCGCGAGGACCTGCTGGCCGAGGCCGGGCTGGACGCGGCCGGCATCCGCGCTTCGGTGCTCCGGCGCTGGCCGGGCCTGCAGGCGACGGCGCGCCTCGCGGTCACGGCAGCTTCCGGATAGTCCCGGCTTCCCTGTCCGGGCGGCCGCCGGTGGAGACGGGTCGCGCCGCAGGGCGACCGCCCGCGGCCGCGCATCCCGCCGACCCTATGGCGCCTGGATCGCGTAGCCCTTCGCCTGCAGCGTCGCCAGGTAGCCGTCGGGCGAGAGCAGCAGCGACATCGGCAGCGTCGCGAAGCTCGACGCGTTGTTCGCCAGCGTCTGCTCGGCCGCCGCCACCCAGGCGTCGGCCGCGCGCCGGTGCGCGTCGTCGATGCCGAGCCTGCGCGCGAGTCCTGTCTTGGTGATCGCGCGGATGCAGGCCGAGTACTGGTTGTCGTAGGGCAAGGCGCGCAGCGCCTCGATGTCGCCGACCGCCCAGGCGTTGGCGCGCTGGCGCATCGCATCGAGATCGGTCTCGATCCGCGTCAGCGTCTTCGCGAAGCAGTCGGTATCCGCCAGGGGACCGGCCCTGAACTCGCGGATCGCCGCCTTCGGATCCTCGACGACCAGTTCCAGGTCGACCGGCGTGATCCTCACCTTGCTGCGCTTGGCGGCCCTGGCGACGGTCTTCTGCACGACCCCGTCCTGGGTCAGGCCGGACTCGCGCATGGCGGCCTCGTAGAGCTCCTGCGCGGCGAAGATCGGCCGCCATCGCTCGATGCCGCGGTCGCCGCCGATGTAGCGCGCCTTCAGTGGTTTCCAGCGCGCGTACAGCTCGGGCGGGACCGACTGTTCGAGCGTCCTGCCGTCGGGATTCCTGCGCACCTTCAGCAGGGACGGCAGCAACAGCATGCTGCGGAACATGCCCAGGCCCGAGCGCATCGATATCGACGGCGGCCCGATGACCTCCTGCGACCCGGCGATGACGGCTTCGACCTCGGCCGAAACCCATTCCATCCGCCTGGGCAGCGGCGAGAGCGTACCGAGGATATGGAGCGTGTTGTCCCCTTTCGAGACCTTCCACAGCCCGGGACCCGGCTGCAGGCCGGACACCACGACGGTGTCGAACTCGACGATGCCGTCGTCGGTCCCTGCCGCGCCGGCCGCGGGCTCGACGACTTCGGCATCGCCTGCCTCCTGCGCCGAGGTCGGGCCGCCGAGGAACAGCGCGGCGAGCAGCAGCCATTTCGGATCCATGAGGTGCCCCGGAGAACCGCGATCGCGGCGTCGGGAAATTGAGCGCGGCCGGAACCGGGAAGTTCCCCCTGGTGCTCCTCCCCGCGGTGGTACGGCCGTATCGGCCTGCGGCCCTGGAATTGGTCGGGGTGGCCGGATTCGAACCGACGACCACCTGTCCCCCAGACAGGTGCGCTACCAGGCTGCGCTACACCCCGATGGTGTTCCGCCCGCAGTTGGACGGGCATTGATTGTAACGGGATTGCCCCGCCTTGTAGAGCGGAGCCTGCTCCGCTGCCCGCGTCCCGTAGAGCCGAGCTTGCTCGGCTGCGCTGGCTCCGGAACCGAGAGCAGCGGAGCAAGCTCCGCTCTACGACGAGGTCGGTTCCAGGACGCCGTCAGCGCCGGAGCAGGTGGTGGATCTCCTCGAGCTCCATCCGCACCTGGCGCACGATCTGGCTGCTGAGCGCGGATTCCTCGCGGGCGCCGTCGCCCTCCAGCCGCAGCCGCGCGCCGCCGATGGTGTAGCCCTGTTCGTACAGCAGCGCGCGGATCTGCCGCACCATCAGCACGTCGTGGCGCTGGTAGTAGCGGCGGTTGCCGCGGCGCTTGACCGGGCTCAGGCCCGGGAATTCGGTTTCCCAATAGCGCAGTACGTGCGGCTTGACGTCGCACAGCTCGCTCACCTCGCCGATGGTGAAGTAGCGCTTGGCCGGGATCGGCGGGAGTTCGCGGTTGCTGCCCGGATCAAGCATGCGCGTCTCCGCCGTACGCTTCCACCCGTTCCTTCAGCTTCTGCCCGGGACGGAAGGTGACCACGGTGCGCGCGGAGATCGGGATCTCCTCGCCGGTCTTGGGGTTGCGCCCGGGGCGCTCGTTCTTGCGGCGCAGGTCGAAGTTGCCGAAGCCCGACAGCTTGACCTGGCGGCCCTGCTGCAGGGCCTCGCGCAGCGCGTCGAAGAACGCGTCGACGAACTCCTTCGCCTCGCGCTTGTTCAAGCCGACTTCCTCGTACAGCCGCTCGGCCATTTCCGCCTTGGTCAATGCCATGCCGCTCCCCGGACCATCAGCTTCGAATACGGGCGCCGTGGTCGCGTTGCAGGGCGGCGATGATCCGCTCCACCACGTCGTCCACGTCGCGGTCGGTCAGAGTGCGCGATTTGTCCTGCAGAATCAAGCCCATAGCCAGGCTCTTGCAACCGATTTCGACCCCATTGCCCTGATAACGGTCGAACAGGCGCAACCCGGCCAGCAATGGCCCCGCAGCCGCACGGATCGAAGCTTCGACCGAAGCCCACGGCACGCCCTGCGCAACGATGAATGCGAGGTCGCGGCGCACCGACGGAAAGCGGGTCACGGCGCCGGCCCTGGGCGGGACCCGGCGCTGCAGCGCGGCCAGGTCGAGTTCGAAGGCGAGCACGCGCCGGTCCAGCTCCAGCGCCGACAGCAGCCGCGGATGCAGTTCGCCGATCCAGCCGACGCGCACGCCGTCGCGCGACACCTCCGCCGAGCGCCCGGGATGGCCGTGGGCCGCCTGCGCCGGACGGAACTCGAGCTGCGCGCCCGCACAGGCCGCCAGGCTTTCCAGATCGCCCTTGAGATCGTGGAAATCGACCTCGCGCGCCGCCTCGCCCCACTGCTCCACCCGCGCATCGCCCGTGGCGACCGCCGCGATCCGCAACGTTTCCACCGGTGCCGTCGCGCCAGCCGTCGCCGTTGCTGTTGCTCCTCCCGAATCACGAATCACGAATCCCGAATCCCGGCTCCCAAACACCTTCCCGATCTCGAACAACCGCACCCGCGGCTGCTGGCGCGCACTGTTCCGCGCGAGCGCATCGACCAGCCCCGGCAGCAGCAGCGTGCGCATCACGCCGAGCTCGGCGCTGAGCGGATTGGCCAGCGGCACCGCACCCGCGTCGACCTGCCAGCGCGCAAGCAGCGCGGCGTCGACGAAGGCGTAGTTCACCGCCTCCAGGTAGTCGCGCGCCACCATCTGCCGGCGCAGGTCGGCCTCCGGGGTGCGCCCCTCTTCCGCCACGGCCAGGCGCGTGGCGCCGCCCGGCAGCGTGGCCGGAATGCGGTCGTAGCCGTGGATGCGGGCGACCTCCTCGACCAGGTCCTCTTCGATCGCCATGTCGAAGCGGCGCGCCGGCGGCGTCACCCGCCAGCCGGCGTCGGTCGCCTCCACGGCGAAGCCCAGCGCACGCAGGATGCGGTCGACCTCGGCGTCGCCGATCGCCAGGCCCAGCACCCGGGCCAGGCGCGCGCGGCGCAGCAGGATGGGCTGCGGCTGCGGCAGGTGCTCGGGCAGCGCCGCCTCGACCACCGGACCCGGCGCACCGCCGGCGGTCTCGACGATCAGGCGGGTCGCCATTTCGATCGCCTGCCGCGGCAGCTCCGGGTCCACGCCGCGTTCGAAGCGGTGGGCGGCATCGGTGTGCATGCCGAGCCGGCGCGCACGGCCGATCACCGCCGCCGGCGCGAAATGCGCCGCCTCCAGGAACACGTTGCGGGTGGCCTCGCCGACGCGGGTATCGTCGCCGCCCATCACCCCCGCCAGCGCCACCGCGCGGTCGGCATCGGTGACGACCAGGAAGCCTTCGTCCAGCGTCACGTCGCGGCCGTCGAGCAGTTTCAGGGCTTCGCCGGCGCGGGCGCGGCGCACGCCGATCGGGCCGCGCAGGCGGTCGCGGTCGAAGGCGTGCATCGGCTGGCCCAGCTCGAGCATCACGTACTGGGTGACGTCGACCAGGAAGCTCACCGGGCGCACACCGCTGCGGCGCAGGCGTTCGGCCATCCACAGCGGCGTCCTGCACGCCGGATCCAGGTCCGCGATCACCCGGCCGACGTAGCGCGGCGCGTCGGCGCCGGCGGCGAGCGTCACCCCGAGCGCGGCATCGGACGACGCCGGCACCGGCGCCTGCTGGAGGACGGCCACTTCGCTGCCGCAGGCGGCGGCCACGTCGAAGGCGATCCCGCGAACCCCGAAGCAGTCGGCGCGGTTCGGCGTCAGTTTCAGTTCGATGGTGGCGTCCGGCAGGCCGAGGTAGCCGGCCAGCGGCGCGCCGACCGGCGCGTCGTGCGACAGCTCCATCAGGCCGGCGCCGTCGCTGTCCAGGCCGAGCTCCTTCGCCGAGCACAGCATGCCGCTGGATTCGACGCCGCGCAGCCTGGCGGCCTCGATCGTGACCGCGCCGACGCGAGTGCCGACGGTCGCCAGCGGCGCGACCAGGCCCGCACGCGCGTTCGGCGCGCCGCAGACGATCTGCAGCGGCTCGCCGGTCCCCGCGTCGACCCGGCAGACCTGCAGCCGGTCGGCCTGCGGGTGCTTTTCGGCGGAGACGATGCGCGCCACGACCACGCCGTCGAGCTGCTCGCCCAGCGGCGTCAGTTCCTCGACTTCCAGCCCGATCGCGGTCAGCGTCTCCGCGAGCTCATCGCGCGAGGCATCGACCTTGACGTGTTGGCGGAGCCAGTTTTCTGAGAATTTCATTGAAGGGCCGGGATTCGGGATTGGAGATTCGGGATTGGGAAAAGCCGCGGGATCGATCGGACCGGGAGCGGAATTCGCCTTTCACGAATCCCCAATCCCGAATCCCGTTCCTCAAGCAAACTGCTTGAGGAACCGCACATCGTTGTCGAAGAACGCACGCAGGTCGTCGACGCCGTAGCGCAGCATCGCCAGGCGCTCGACGCCCATACCGAAGGCGAAGCCGGTGTACCGCTCCGGGTCGATGCCGACGTTGCGCAGCACGTTCGGGTGCACCATGCCGCAGCCCAGCACCTCCAGCCAGCGGGTGCCGCCGTCCGGCTGTTGCCAGGCGATGTCGACCTCGGCCGAGGGCTCGGTGAAGGGGAAGTAGCTCGGACGGAAGCGCATGGCGAAATCGCGCTCGAAGAACGCGCGCACGAACTCGGTCAGGGTGCCCTTCAGGTCGGCGAAGCTGGCGTGTTCGTCGACCAGCAGCCCCTCGCACTGGTGGAACATCGGCGTGTGGGTCTGGTCGGAGTCGGAGCGGTACACCTTGCCCAGCGCGATCATCCGCAGCGGCGGCGCGTGCTCGCCCATGTAGCGGACCTGCACGCCGGAGGTATGGGTACGCAGCAGGCGGCCGTCGCCGAAGTAGAAGGTGTCGTGCATCGCCCGTGCCGGGTGGTGCGGCGGGAAGTTCAGCGCCTCGAAGTTGTGCCAGTCGTCCTCGATCTCGGGACCATCGGCAAGCTCGTAGCCGAGCCGCCCGAAGATGTCGGCGATGCGCTCGATGGTACGGCTGACCGGGTGCAGCCCGCCGCGCGCGGCATCGCGCCCCGGCAGGGTGACGTCGACCGCCTCGCCGCCCAGCCTGGCGTCGAGCGCGGCATCGTCCAGGCGGCGCTTGCGCTCGCCGAGCGCCTGGCCGACGGCGTCGCGGACGCGGTTGATCCCGGCGCCGGCCGCCTTGCGCTCCTCCGCCGGCAGCGCGCCGAGCGCCTTCAGCTGCGCCGTGATGCTGCCGTGCTTGCCGAGCAACGCGACCCGCAGCGTCTCCAGCGCCTCGGGCGTCGGCGCCGCGGCGATGTCGGCGAGCGCCTCCCTGCCGATCTGTTCGATATCGCTCATACGCCCATGTTTCCTTCCGATCCCCTTTCGATCCGCCGACCCGGCAGGGTGCGCGACCGGTTCGATCGCGCGATCCGGCCCGCGGACGCCAGCGCAAAAAACAATGGGGAAGGACTCGCGCCCTTCCCCACCTGTTCCGGCAGCAAATCGCCGATACCGCTTCGCGTGGAGACGGCGGCCTCAGGCCGCCAAAGCGCCCTTCGCCTTTTCGGCCAAGGCCGCAAAGCCCGCCGCGTCGTGCACGGCGATGTCCGCCAGCACCTTGCGGTCGAGGGTGATGCCGGCCTTGGACAGGCCGTTCATGAAGCGGCTGTAGCTCATGCCGTTGATGCGGGCCGCGGCGTTGATGCGGGTGATCCACAGCGAGCGGAAGTTGCGCTTCTTCTGCTTGCGGCCGATGTAGGCGTACTGCTGCGCCTTGATCACCGCCTGCTTGGCGACGCGGAACACCTTGCGGCGCGCGTTGTAGTAGCCCTTGGCGAGATTCAGGACCTTCTTGTGACGGCGGCGTGCGGTCACGCCACGTTTGACTCGTGCCATTGTTCAGCCCTCCTCAGAGATACGGAAGCATGCGGTCCAGACGGCCGGCATCCTCGGCGCGGACGTGGTTCGTCTGCCGGAGGTTGCGCTTCCGCTTGGTCGCTTTCTTGGTGAGGATGTGGCTGCGGTTGGCGTGGCCCGCCTTGTACTTGCCGGAAGCGGTCTTCCGGAAGCGCTTGGCCGCGCCCCGATGCGTCTTGATCTTGGGCATTGCAATGTCCTTGTGGGTGGTGCTGCGACTGGCGCGGGCGGTGGCGGCTCGCCACGCTTTCCATCCTGCCCTGGCCGGCTTGTAGGCCTTTGATTCCACAAGGGAATCGCGGCGGGTCCTGAATCTTGCAGACAACAACCCGGTGAACCGGGCCGAGCATTATGCCGGCCCCGGGTTTCGCTTGCAAATCAGCTGGTTGTGGGGGCGCCAAGCAGTCCCACCCGTTGCGAGGATCCGTCACCGTCGCCACGGGGCAAGGCCAATGAATAGCCGCGCCAGGCAGAACCTTCCGCTGCGACGAAGTCACACCGTCGCCACGGGGCAGCGCCAATGAATAGCCGCGCCAGGCAGAACCTTTCGCTGCGACGAAGTCACACCGTCGCCACGGGGCAGCGCCAATGAATAGCCACCTCGTGCTGTTCCTGAGCGAAACGCCTGCCTTCGGTTGCCACGCCGAGGCGGGAGCCGCGCCGCGGGGATTGCTCCGCCCTTCGGTCCGGCCATCCATGGCCGGACTCAGGGCCGCTGACCATCCATGGTCAGCTCTCCGCAATCCCCGCGGCGCGGCTCCCGCTCCAACCCGTATCGGCTTCGGAGGGAGGGCTTCCGAGCACCCGAAAGCGAATCGCCGGTGCGGCGCCCGGGCCGGGGTATGCGGAGAGCAGGCCATGGATGGCCTGCGGCGGCGAGTCCGCCATGGATGGCGGACCGAGCCGGGGAGCATGCCCCGGCCCGGGCGCCGCTCGTTCCCGAAGCCGACGACCCCTCCCCGGAGCCATCATGCGACGGGGCTTGCCTGGTTGCGACGGCTGCGTGGCGCGGGGCTATTCACTGGATGCCGCCCGTGGCGACGGGGCTACTTCGTCGCCACGGAAGGAGCTACCTGGCGCGGCCTGCGGCGGCGAGTCCGCCATGGATGGCGGACCGAGCCGGGGAGCATGCCCCGGCCCGGGCGCCGCTCGTTCCCGAAGCCGACGACCCCTCCCCGGAGCCATCATGCGACGGGGCTTGCCTGGTTGCGACGGCTGCGTGGCGCGGGGCTATTCACTGGATGCCGCCCGTGGCGACGGGGCTACTTCGTCGCCACGGAAGGAGCTACCTGGCGCGGCCTGCGGCGGCGAGTCCGCCATGGATGGCGGACCGAGCCGGGGAGCATGCCCCGGCCCGGGCGCCGCTCGCTCCGAAGCCGCGCCAGGCAGCCTCATCCGTCGCGACGAGACAACACCGTCGCCACGGGGAGTGCCAGCGAATAGCCAGACGAGCCAGCCTTTTCCAAGAGCGGCTTCGATAGCTGCATCGGAGCATTGCTCCACCCCGGTAGACCGTCGGAAAGGCGTAGAACAAAAAAGAGCGCGCCATTGGGCGCGCCCTCTCATCTTTGCCCTCCACCCGATAGACGGAGAGACGGTTGACATGGGCGGCTCGCGGCCGCCCCGCGTCACTTCTTCTTCGGGGCGATCATCATCACCATCTGCCGGCCTTCCAGGCGCGGGCGCGACTCGATCACGATGTCCTCGCCCAGGTCGGCCTCGATCCGGGCCGCCATCTCGCGCCCCAGCTCCTGGTGGCTCATCTCGCGGCCGCGGAAGCGGATGTTGACCTTGATCTTGTCGCCTTCCTCCAGGAACCCGCGCATCTTGCGCAGCTTGATCTGGTAGTCGCCCTCGTCGGTGACCGGCCGGAACTTGACTTCCTTGATCTCGACCTGCTTCTGCTTCTTCTTGGCCGCGTTGGCCTTTTTCTGCAGGTCGAACTTGTACTTGCCGTAATCCATGATCCGGCAGACCGGCGGATCGGCATTGGGCTGGATCTCGACCAGGTCGAGGCCTTCGCTCTCGGCCTGCTGCAGGGCCTCGTCGCGCGACAGGACGCCGATCATCTCGCCGTCCGAACCGATCACGCGTACGCGGGGTACGCGGATGTCGCTGTTCCTGCGGTTCTGCTTTTCCGGGGTGCTGATATTGCGATCTCCAAATTCGACAATGCCGGCCGCTCGTCAGCGGCCGGGCCTTCCGGCGCGGAGAGCCGCGCCGGATCACACACTCATGCTACCGCGTGCTCGCCACGCAGGCGTGAAACGAAGTCGGAAACCGGCATGCTCCCCAGGTCCTCTCCCGTCCGCGTGCGCACGGCGACCGCCCCGTTGTCCTTCTCGCGGCCCCCCACCACGAGCAGGTACGGCACCCGCTGCAGCGTGTGCTCGCGAATCTTATAGCCGATTTTCTCGTTCCGCAAATCCGCCTCGACCCGTAATCCTTGATTCGCAAGGCTTTTCCGGACCTCCTCGACGTACCCAGCCTGGGCGTCGGTGATGTTCATCACCACCGCCTGCACCGGCGCCAGCCAGGCCGGGAAGGCGCCGGCGTGGTGCTCGATCAGGATGCCGATGAACCGCTCCATCGAGCCGACGATCGCCCGGTGCAGCATCACCGGGGTCCGCTTCTGGCTGTGCTCGTCGACGTATTCAGCCCCCAGCCGCCCCGGCATCATGAAATCGACCTGCATCGTGCCCAGCTGCCAAGTCCGGCCGATGGCGTCGCGCAGGTGGTACTCGATCTTGGGGCCGTAGAAGGCACCCTCGCCCGGCAGCTCCTGCCACGCCACCCCGCAGGCGGCCAGGGCGTTGCGCAGGGCGGTCTCGGCCTTGTCCCAGGTGGCGTCGTCGCCCAGCCGCGGCTCCGGGCGCAGCGCGATCTTGAGCTGAACGTCGGTGAAGCCGAAGGCGGCGTAGACCTCCATCGCCTGGCGGTGGAAGGCCGTGACCTCGGCCTCGACTTGGTCCTCGGTGCAGAACACGTGGCCGTCGTCCTGGGTGAAGCCGCGCACGCGCAGGATGCCGTGCAGCGCGCCGGAGGGCTCGTTGCGGTGGCAGGAACCGAACTCGCCGTAGCGGATCGGCAGGTCGCGGTAGCTGTGCAGGCCCTGGTTGAACACCTGCACGTGGCCGGGACAGTTCATCGGCTTGACCGCGTAGGTGCGCTTCTCCGACTCGGTGAAGAACATGTTCTCCTTGTAGTTGTCCCAGTGGCCGGACCGCTTCCACAGTTCCACGTCCAGGATCTGCGGGCAGCGCACCTCGCCGTAGCCGCTGTCGCGGTAGACCCGGCGCATGTACTGCTCGACCACCTGCCACAGCGCCCAGCCCTTGGGATGCCAGAAGATCAGGCCGGGCGCTTCCTCCTGCAGGTGGAACAGTTCCTGCTGCTTGCCGATGCGGCGGTGGTCGCGCTTCTCGGCCTCCTCGATCCGCTGCACGTAGGCCTTGAGCTGCTTCGCGTCGGCCCAAGCGGTGCCGTAGATGCGCTGCAGCTGCTCGTTCTTGGCGTCGCCGCGCCAGTAGGCGCCGGAGATGCGCAGCAGCTTGAAGGCCTTCAGGAAGCGGGTGTTGGGCACGTGCGGGCCACGGCACATGTCGACGTATTCCTGGTGGTGGTACAGGCCCATCTGGGTCTCGTCGGGCATGTCCTCGATCAGCCGCAGCTTGTAGTCCTCGCCGCGCGCCTTGAAGGTGGCGATCGCCTCCTCGCGCGGCGTCATCTTCTTGACCACGTCGTAGCCGGTGTCGATCAGCTCGGCCATGCGCTGCTCGATCGCGGCCAGGTCCTCGGGCGTGAACGGGCGCTCGTGCCAGATGTCGTAATAGAAACCGTCCTCGATCACCGGGCCGATCACCATCTTGGCCTCGGGATACAGCTGCTTGACCGCGTGCCCGACCAGGTGCGCGCAGGAGTGGCGGATGATCTCCACGCCCTCGGGATCCTTGGGGGTGACGATCTGCAGGGTCGCGTCGCGGTCGATGACGTCGCTGGCGTCGACCAGGCGGCCGTCGACCTTGCCAGCCACGGTGGCCTTGGCCAGGCCCGGGCCGATCGACTGGGCCACGTCCATGACGCTGACCGGGGACTCGAACTCGCGGCGGCTGCCGTCGGGGAGGGTGATGGTGATCATTTGAGAGCCGGGATTCGGGATTCGGGATGTCGGGATTGGGAAGAGCGGGACGGATTCACCTGCCGGATCCTCAATCCCGAATCCCCAATCCCATGCGCGTAGCGCACAAAAAAAGCGCCACGAGGGCGCCGTTCGTGCGGGCCTCGCGGGCGGGTCAGCAGCGGTCGGTGGTAGTGCCCATGTCGCACGCTCGGCCGGCGTTGCCGCGGGCCACCCTTCTTGGCAGGAACGGGCCGGAATGGTACCGCAAGTAGGCCCACCGCAGCAGCGGCCGCCCTCAGCCTGCCCCGGGCGAGCCAGCGAACAGGTCGCGCCACCTGCCCGCGACGGCCGCGGCGCTGAAGTCCCGCGCCCGTGCGTAGGCCTGCGCCGACATCGCCCGCAACCGCGCCGGGTCGGACAGCGTTTCGACCAGGGCCGCCGCTGCCTGCTCGACCTCGCCATCGGCGATCAACAAACCGTTGCGGCCGTGCTCGATCATGCTGCGCGGGCCGTAGCGGATGTCATAGGACAGCACCGGGCAACCGTGGGCGAGGCTTTCCAGCACCGCCAGCGCGAAGCCTTCCCGCTTGCTGGTCAGCAGGGAAAAGACGGCGCGGTCGAGCACGCGGCCCACGTCCTCCACGTGGCCGGCCAGATGCACGTTGTCCTGCAGGCCGTATTCATCGATCAGCGCCTCGATCGCCGCACGGCGCCTGCCCTCGCCATGGATGACCAGGCGCTTGCCGGGCAGCACGCGGACGACGCGGCGCATGATCTCCACCATGTCTTCGACCCGCTTCTCCTCGGCGAGGCGGACGAAGGCCAACAGCAGATCCGGATCGCGTGCGTCGAAATCGGACTCGACCACGTCGCCTTCCACGGCGTGCGGAACGGTCGCCAGCCGGCAGCCGCCGGGAAAGCGCGCGGCGATTTCCTCGCGCTGCCACTCGGTCAGCACGACGCAGGCCTCGACGCTAGCGCGGTCCGACAGCACCTCGCGGCGGTCGCGGCTGTTCAAGGCGCCGGTCATCGGGTCCTGGTCCGGCACCAGATGGCTGCTGTGCATCACCGAGAACAACCGCTGCGGCCGCTTGCGGTGCAGCGCGCGCAATGCACGGGTCCACTGCGGGCCGCGGTCGATCACGAACAGGTTGCCGGTCGTGCGGATGCGCTGCTGCAACCACCATGCGGTCAGCGCCTCTTCCGAGTCGAATTCGGCATCCGCGCCCGACGCGCCGATACGCTCGATGCACAGTACCTTGCCGGCGGCGTTCAGCCTGCGCCGCAGCCGCGGAATGCCGGCCGGCGTGAAGCAGGTCTCCTCGATCGCGCGGCCGTTCCCGTCGAGAGTCTGCGCGATCTGCAGCTGGCCGAAGCGGTTGTACCGCTCGCGCCGGACCTTCCTGTCCCCGGCGAAATGATTGACGTAATCCAGGCGTCCGCCCACGCGGTCACGCCATACCGCGTAACGGCGCAGCTTGCCGTCGCTGCCGCGGCAACTCTGGTGCAGCGGCGCGCCCCGCACGGGCCCGGCGACAACGCCCGCCTCGCGCGGGAGGTTCGCCGACGGCAACCACGCGCCCGTGGCGATCTCCAGCAGGTCCTCGTACAGGTTGATCATTTCCGCCTGAGGATCCGCCCACCCCAGCGCCTGGCAGTACGCCCAGTGCTGCTGGATCCAGGGATCCAGGTGGCTGCTGAGCACGCGCGGCACGATGCCGAGCTGGCTGACGAACAGCCGCGTCCGCGCCAGCGCCGAACGTTCGATGCCCGCCAGCCGCGTGCCCAGGTGGTGGAGACAGAAGTAGCACGCCGGCGTGGCGGCGGCGCGGCGGTCGGGCCTGCCGGGGATGTCCAATGCGACGCGCACCGGCAACGGCTGATGCGCCTGCCGCCGCCCGTGGCGGACGATGCCGACGCTCAGTTGCAGGTCGACGTTCTCCAGTTCCCGCCGCTGCGCCGGACGCAGGCCGTAGTAGTCGCGATAGATCGCGCCCGGCCGCCAACGCGAACTCGGCATCCGCCAGTCGCAGGGGTCGTGGTCCATGCCCCCGCCCCAGGCAGGCATGGCGGTCGGCTGCAGCGGCGTGGCGCGGAAGTCCAGGCGGATGTCGTCGTCCGGCGCTTCGCTCGCGGTCCAGTAGCTTTCCACCCACAGCATGCCGCGCCGCCGCATTGCCTCCGGTTGCACGCGCAGCCCCAGCAGTCGCAACGGTCCGACGTCGCGCGGCTCGATCCGAGCCTCTTCCGGCACCGCGGCGACCTCGCAATCGGGCGCCGGCGCGACGATGCGACGCTTCCGCCCCGGCGGCGGCGCCGGCGAATGCACGGCCGGCGGACGCGACGGCGGGCGCAGGGCCAGGCCCCCGGTGCCGTCCGCGTGCACGGTCAGTTCGCAACCCAGCTTCCGGCAAGCGTCCGCATAGCGGCGGGTCGCCGCCACCGCCGGCTCGCCCGACAGCTGCGCGCTGCGACCGAAGCCCACCTCGACCGGGACGAAGCGCACCCGCACCGCGCCATGCCGCTCCAGATCGAGTTCGAACACGCCACCGGAAGACTGGCCCGGCTGGATGGCGTCGAACAACAGGTTGCCGGCGTCGTGGATGATCGGACGCTCCTTGTAGACCTCGATGCCTTGCAGCAGGTGCGCCGATGCGCCCAGCACCGCGTCGGCTCCCGCGTCGATCAGCGCATGGCCGACCGCGATTTCCTCGGCGCAAGGCTCGGCGCGGCCGTTCTCGCCCCAATGCACGGCCATGAGCACCACGTGCGCCCGCCCGCGCGCCGCGGCGATACGCGGCGCCAGCACCCGCGTCCATTCCGCGGCCTGCGCCAACGGCAGGAAAGCCGTGCCCGCGCGATGCGCGCCAGCCGCGAACGGCGGCATGGTCGCGTCGACCGAGAACAGGGCGATGTCGAGCTCGCCGGCATGCACGACCACCGGCGCCAGCGCGGCATCGGCATCGACGCCGCTGCCGGCATGGACGATGCCCGCCCGTTCCAGCCAGCGCGCCTGTTCCAATAGCGCTTCGCGGCCATAATCGCCGCTGTGGTTGTTGGCGGTAGCGACCACGTCGATGCCGGCTTCGACCAGCAGGTTCAACATCTCCGGCCGCGCGCGATAGTAATAGGGGCCGCTTTCGCCCTTGCCCGTGCCCTGCTCGCCGGACTGCGCGACCACGCACTCCAGGTTGACGATGCGCAGGTCGGCCCCGTCCAGCGCAGGAACGCGCAGCACGTTGGCCTCGCCGAGTTCGGCGCTGCGGTAGTGCTGGCGGCGGCCGAGGTTGACGTCGCCGCCCCAGACGATCCGGGCCGGCGGTCGCGGCGCCTCCGCCGGCGGCAGCTTCGCGGCGGGCTCCGGCTCGGCGGGCCGGTTCCCGGTCAGGTACTTCCAGTACGCGACATAGCCCGAGAGGTAGTGCTCCACGTCGTCGATGCGCACCCGGTAGGCGTGGTGCTTGATGAAGAAGCCGTCGAGGATGCGCGCCGGGTTGCGGAAGAACATCGCCAGTTCCGGCCAGAAGAAGCCGCCGAGCAGGTAGCGGGCGCGCGATTCCAGCGCACGCTGGAACTTGTCGAGGTCGAATCCTTCCAGCAGGTGCGCCCTCGCCGGGTCGGCCTGGAGGCGGTCGATCATCCTGCGCGCCGCCATCATCATTTCCAGCAGCGTCGGGAAGGTCGTGATGCGCTGGAGCACGAAGTCCAGGTGACCGCGCACGTTGTCCAGCCCGAAGCGGTAGTAGCGCTCTTCCGGCCGGTACAGGGTCAGCTCGTTGACGCAGTAGCCGAGCCAGTGGTCGTGCGCGCGCCAGTGCTCGGCGGCGATGAAGTGCCCGAAGGCCTTCTCGACCGCGGCCAGCCAGCGCGGATCACGGGTCAGACCGTACAGGCGCATGAGGCCGAACGCGGCCTCGCCGTCGTAGTAGATGATGCGGTGCTCGGCCTTGACGCCGAGATCCGGCCAGTTCAGCACGTGGACGAAACGGCCATCGTCCCGCTGCATGTGCAGGATGCCCGAGGCCAGTTGCTCCAGCAGCGGCAGATGTCGGCGGTCCCCGGTCAGTTCCGCGTACTTGGACAGCGCCAGCAGGCATACCGCGTTGCCGCCGAGCTTGATCTCGTCGCCGGTATCGACCAGGAACGCGGCGCGGGTGCCGTCCGGCAGTGTCGCCCCCCGGATCAGCGTCCCGCACAGGTAGGCCAGCGCCGCGTCGATCGCGGCCTTGTGCGCGGGATCGCCGGTCAGCTCCCAGCCTTCGAGCAGCGCGTAGGTGGAACTGGCGTGGCGCAACGCGTTGTAGGTGGGGATGGGCCGGTCGAAGCACGGAAACCAGCCGTAGTGGTACTCGCCGTGCGGTTTGACCTGGCGCGCGAGGAAGGCGGTGCTGCGACGCACGATGTCGTGCACGCGCCCGGCACCCCAGTCGGGTACCCGTCGATAGCCGCGGTTGCGGCCCTCGTGCTCGATGGGATGCGCGCCCTCGCCGTCGCTGAACACCGCGCGCGTCTCGAATACCCACATCGGCTCCGCGGGGTCCGTCGGCCACTGCAATTCGCGGCCGAAGCGGCGCCGCGCGTAGACCGCCAGGTTCCTGCCGTTCGGTGCCGCGACCCGGTGCGCGCTGTCGTACAGCAGCGCGTTGGCCCCGCACTCCATCGGCAGCAGCGCCAGCGACAGGCCCGCGTCGAAGGAGATGCCGAAGCGCCAGTAGTTCCGCTTGGTGGCGGCGAGCCGCTTCTCCAGCTCCGCCCAGCGCATTCGCCGCACGGCATGCGCGGCTTCCACGCGCAGCCACACGGGCGTCTTGCCCTTGCGCCGCCACAGCCGTTCGAACGCGGCGACGCCCGCCTTCCACGCCGAATCGAAATCCGTGCCGCGGCCGACAGAAACGTGCGCGCGCTCGCCGCCGGTGCTGGCGGCGAAGAACAGCACGCAGCGCGGATCGTCGGCGCTGCCGGCATCTGCGCATTCGCGCCATTGCGCTTCCAGCAGGGGCCTGGCCGGTTGCACGAGTTCGGAGCAGTACGACGCGGGCGATGTCTGCTGGGTCAATGCGGCCTCGGCTTGTTGCGATCAGCGCTCGCGCAGGGCTTCGCGCGCCCGGTTCAGCGGCTTCATCAGATAGCTCATGACAGTCTTGCTGCCGGTGTGGATGTCCGCCGTCGCAACCATACCCGGGAAAATGCCGAAGGTCCTGCCCGCCGCGTTGGTCAGGTGGTCCTTCTCGGTGCGGATGAAGACGCGGTAATAGTAGACCTCGGGCTTGACCTCGTCCTGGATCGTGTCGGGCGAGATCATCGTCACCTCGCCCTCCAGTCCGCCGTAGATGTGGAAGTCGTAGGCGGTGATCTTGACCACCGCGCGCTGGCCGGGGTGCAGGAAGGCCACGTCCCGCGGCGCGATGCGCGCCTCGATCAGCAGCTGATCCTCGAGCGGAACGATCTCCATCAGTTTTCCGTTGGGCGGAACCACGCCGCCGACGGTCGTGACCTCGACGTTCTTCACGATTCCCTTGACCGGCGAGACGATGGTCGAACGCATCAGCGCGTCGGCGCGCCCGCGGGTCACCGACCGCTGCTCCAGCACCTCCGCGTTGGTCCGGGCCAGCTCCTCGCGCGCGCTCACCAGGTACTGCGTGCGCAGGTCGGTGATCTTGTTCTGCAGTTCGTTGGCCTGGCGGCGCAAACGCAGCAGCTCGACGTCGCTGGCCGCGCCCCTGGCCGCCAGCGGTGCGGTCAGGCGGATCTCCTCGTTGACCAGGGCCAACGCGCGCGTCAGGCCGGAGGTGCTTTCCCTCAGGCTCTCGCGGCGCGAGTGGTACAGCGCGGTTTCGGCGCGCACCAGGTCGGGATCGCGCTCGACCTCCTCGGGAAACTCCAGCGGCGTGCCGCTGACTTCGGCCTGCAGGCGCACCGACGTGGCCAGCGCGGCGCGCATCCGCGACGTGCTTTCGTCCACCGTCGCCTCGGCCCGGGTCGGGTCCAGCCGCGCCAGCACCTGTCCGGGCTCGACCACATCGCCCTCGCGAACGTGCAGCTGGGCGACGATGCCGCCCTCCAGCGACTGCACCACCTGCTCGCGCGAGGTCGGCACCACCTTGCCGCTGCCGGTGGTCACCTCGTCCAGTTCGAAGGCGCTGGCCCAGGCCCCCAGCGCGAGCAGGCACAACACGCTGGCCCAGACCACCCGCGATGCGGCCGGCGCCCGGACGCGCCCCAGCCCCATGCCGGCCCGGAGTCCCCCGGCGTTCATGTGCCGTGCTCCGCTGCGGACCGGGCGGGCCGCTTCGCAGCCGCCACCGGCTTCACCAGTACCGTGTCCCTGGGGCCGTCGCGCACCACGCGACCGCCGTCGATCACGACGACCCGGTCCACCCACTTGAGCACCGCCGGCCGATGGGTCGCCACCACCAGGGTGCGGGACGACAGCCAGCCCTGCAGGTTCTCGATGAAACGGCGCTCGCTGGCGTCGTCCAGCCATGCGGTCGGTTCGTCCAGCAGCAGCACGTTCGGCTCGCGCACCAGGGTGCGCGCCAGCAGCAGCAACTGGCGCTGCCCGCCGGACAGGCCGCGTCCGCCCTCCTGGATCATGTAGTCCAGGCCTTCGGGCAGTGCCCGCACCACCGCATCGGCGCCGCTGAGCGCCAACGCGCGCAGCAACTCGTCGTCGCCGGCGTGCGGCATGCCCATGGTCAGATTGTCGCGCAGACTGCCGAAGAACAGGGCGGCCTGCTGGTTGAGCAGGGCGACGTCGCGCCGCATGTCCATCGGGTCGAGCACCGAGGTCTTCACGCCGTCGATCAGCACCTGGCCCTCGAGCGGCAACTGCATGCCCGCCAACAGCTGCAGCAGGGTGGACTTGCCCGCGCCGTTGCGCCCCAGCAGGGCCACCCGCTCCCCGGTCGCGATCTCCAGCCGCGGGACGTCCAGCACCGGACGCGATCCTTCGCCCGCGTAGGCGAAGCGGACGTCGGAGAGCACGTAGTCGCCGCGCAGGACCGCCCGGTGAACGCGCAGGCTGCGCTCGGGCTGGTCCACGGGCTTCTTCATCAGCTCGTCCAGGCCTTCGCGCGCCACCTTCGCCTGCTGCCAGCGCACCATCACCCCCGTCATCTGTGCCAGCGGCGCCACCATGCGCGAGGCCAGCATCGAGCAGGCCACCAGCACGCCCACCGAGAGCGCCCCGTCCATCACCGCGTAAGCGCCCACCAGCACCACGCAGGTGTACGCCAGTTGCTGCACCTCCTGCGTCCACGCGGTCAGAGCGCCGGTCAGGCCGCGCAGCCTCATGCCGATGCCGGCGGTGGTCTCGTTGAGGTGGTTCCACTGGTTCTGGAAGCGCGGCTCGGCGCGCAACAGCTTGATGTCGTCGAGGTTCTGCACCGTCTCGACCAGCATCGCGCTGCGGATGGACGCCTCGCGCATGCCGTCCCTCGACAGCCGGGCCAGCCACCGCTGCGCCAACAGGCCGGGCAACAGCAGCACCGGAAGCGCCGCCAGCGGCACCAGCGCCAGGTGCCCGCCGATCATCCAGATCACGCCCAGGAACAACGCGAAGAACGGCAGATCGGCCACCGCGCCGACGGTGGTCGACGTGATCAGCTCGCGGATCTGCTCCAGCTCCCGCACCTGGGCGACGAAACTGCCGGTCGAACGCGGCCGTGCATCGTTGCGTATGCGCAGCGCATGGCCGAACACGCGATCGGAGATGCGCAGATCCGCGCGCTTGCCCACCGCTTCCGATATGTACGTGCGCAACACCCGCATGACGAAGGCGAAGCTCAGGGCGATCAGCAGGCCGCCGAACAACACCCACAGGGTCGGGATCGACTGCGCCGGAATCACACGGTCGTACACCTGCATGGTGAACAGCATCGCCGCGAGGGTCAGGATATTGGCGACGAGCGAAGCCAGCATCACGTCCAGGTAGCGCGGCCATTCCTGCAGCACGGTCTGCAGCAGCCAATCGGACCGCCACGGCCGGATGTATTCGTCCACGCGCGCATCCGGGACCGCGGCCTGCGGCTTGAGCAGCAACACGCGCTGTACGCGGCGCATCAGTTCGTCCCGCCCCAGCGTCGTGGTCAGACCCCTGTCGCCGCTGAGCCGAACGCCGACGTTGCCTTCGGCGTCGACCTGTTCGAGCACGCCCACCTGCCCGTCGCCGAAGTCGGCGATCATCGGCAGCCGCCACGGATCCAGCATGCCCGGCGCGAAGCGGTCGAACACCGCTGCCAGCCCGAGCTGGCGCGCCATGTGCCCGACCACCTCGTCCAGTCCGCTGTCGCGCACCCGCCAGTCCGCCTCGACCCTCACCCGCTCCTCGGAGCCGTCGATCCGGTAGTGCCTGGCGACGGCAATCAGCGCGTCCAGCCAGGACGCATGACCCGTCGCCGCCGTGTTCTCACGATCCGTCATGCCCGCCTCGCCCGCGCCATGGTTGCCGACAACGTACGCACCAATCGCGCCACGGGCGGCCGCGCCCTTCCGGCCCGCTGCGCACGCCATCGGCGGTAGCGCTCGCCCCCGCCCGGAAACGCCATTCGCGACCGGCACGACCGCCAGTGTGCAGCAAGCGGCTTCATCGGCCGATCTCCCCGTCGAGCGTCGGCGCGCCTTCCAGGCCGAAGGCCGAACGCGCCCGGCCGGCCGCGAGCAGATGACCCAGCTGCGCCGCCCAGAGATCGTGGCGCGCATTGTCCAGATCCTCCGTGGACTGGCCGATCTCCTGCTCGGCGTTCAACAGGTCCAGCACGCTTCGGGTTCCCAACGACAGGTACTGATCCCAGTACAGCCCCCTTGTTTCGGTGATGCTCGCCACGCGCTTCTCCAGCACCGCGATCCGCTCGCGCAATCCTGCGACCTCCTCGCGCCGGCGGTGCAGGTTGTCCAGCGCCGTCAGGCGCTCGGCCTGCAACTCCGCTTCCGCCGCCTGCAGGGCATTGGCGCCGGCGCGCGCCTGCGCCGACAGTTCTCCGCCCTGGTACAGCGGGCTGCGGACCGAAACGTAGGCCGTGCTGTAGGTATCTCTGCCGTAGATCTGTTCGTAGCGATCCCCTGCCTGCCCCATGCGCCTGTTGGCGTTGGCCTCCAGGGTAACGGTCGGGTAGCGCTGTGCCCGCACGTTGTCCAACGCGGCCTGCGCCTCCGCCCGGCGCGCCTGGGCGATCTGCATCGCCGGCAGATGCCGGATGTCCACCTCGGCCGAAGGCTGGTCCAGCACGCCGGCCGGCGCGGCGGCTACCTCCGGCAGGGAATCGGCGCCGATGTAGGTCTGCAACCGATTGCGCCACTGCCGCAACTGCGACTCGACGGCCAGCAGATGCGCATGCGCCGCCTCCATCCGCGCGCGCGCCTGCAACGGGTCGCTGCGCGTGGCGGCACCCGCGTTCGCGCGCAACTCGGTGATCTCCTGCACCTTGCCGAGCGCTTCGATCTGGGCCTTCACGGTGCGCTGGAGCGTCTGGTACCGGTGGACCTCGATCAGCGCCTCCGCGGTGTCCTCGAGCACTTCGTCGATCGCCTGTCGCAGGGCGGCCTGCTCGCGGCGCTCGCCGGCACGCTCCCGCTCGACCGCACTGCCGGTCTTGCCGAAGTCGTAGAGCATCTGGCTCAGCCCGAGCGTCGCCACCTGCCCGCTGCCGAATTCGCCCTGCTCGCCCGTCGTCACCTCGGTCTGCAGCCTGGGCCGATAGCCCGAGCGCGCGGCATCGACCATGTGCGACTGCTGCTCGAGATTGGCCCGGGCGGCGGAGATGGAGGGATAGCGCTCCACCGCGAGCCGTACCGCTTCCCGCCAGCCCAGCCCGGTCTCCGCTTCCGGCTGCGGGACATCGCGCCAACCGGGCGGGCGCCCCTGGGGCGGCGCCCCGGAGAGTTGCCAAGCCACCGGGGCATCCGCTTCGCCAAGGCCACCCGAAGGCCGGGCATGCCCCGCCGGAGCAGTGCTCGCTGCCAGCAGGCAGACACCCCACAGGACCGATCTGGCGTGGATCACACCCATCCTCACTACCGGGCGTGCCGGGGACTTTTCCGTCCCCGGCATGCCGGTTCACGAGCGCTTCCTGCCTGCTCGCGGCCGCCGTGGCGGCCGATTCTCTGGATTACGGAGCACAGGACTCCACACGACTGGATCAAAGCGGACTGTTGCCCTGCTGCGACAACAGCGCCTCGGTTTCGTCCTCGTGGCGCAGCGGTGCCACGTACTCGAAGTCCGCCGTCGTGGCACCGCTGGTGCCGGTTGCGCCGCTCCCGCCGTCGAGTGCCAGGATCTCGTCCCCGGTCCCCCGCACCAGCAGCGGCGCTTCGGCGTCCTCGCGGGCGAGCAGCTCCGACGTGTCGGGCCCGGATTCCGGCGTCAAGGCGGCATCGGCGTCCGTGCCGGTGTCGTCCAGCGTCAGCGACTCGATGTCGATGACCGCGAGCACACCCGCGCCCAATGGCTCCACCGTCACCGTCAATCCACCCGTGGCCACCTCGCCGGTCGGATGGACCAGCTGGTAGTCGAAGGTTTCGGTCACCGGCTCGGTGAAATGCACGCTGTCCGAGTGCGGCGTGTAGGTGTAGTTGCCATCCGCATCGACCACCAGGGTGCCGTAGTCGCCCTGCACCGTCACCGGACCGCTGCCGGTCACCTCGACATAATCGCCGAGTTCGGTGTCGAAGACCCGCAGATCGGTGAAGGACGACCCAGGCGTGTCGTTGGCAAGCAGGTTACCTTCGGCGCCCGTGATATCCGCGACTTCGAACTGGTCGAGGTAAGCCACATCGATATCCGTATCGACGCCGATGAGCGCTGCGACTCCGCCAAGCAACGGCTGCTGTAGCGTCACCTGCACCCGATAGGTACCGGGATCGAGTGCCAGACCGGAGACGTCGAGCGACGCCAGTTCGCCCAACAGCGAGATGACGCCGCTGAACGTATCCGACGCGACGGTCGTCCACGTGCCGCCCGGCCCCTGAACCTGCAGGCTCAGGTTGACGTTCGCCTGGCCCGCGGTGATCAGGGAGTTCACCGACACGCTGCCGGAAACGTCCATGTTCTCCGTGATATCGAACGTGCCGCTGTTGTAGGTCTGCGTCGTAGCGAGTATGCCCAGCAGAGTACCGTCGGCGTTGAAGTACGCGTCGTCAACGACGTTGGCCCACTCGACCGCAGCACCGTTTGCATCGTCGGCGACGCCGAACACCATCGTCGCCGGCTCACCCGGAACGCCATCGTTCCAGGTCATCTCGACGCTGTCGCTGTCGATACGGACGTACAACGTCGCCGTGGCGGAATGACCCGTCTCCGGGTCGAACAGGGTGTACTCGAACTGCTCGACCTGGCCGATCCCGGCCCCGTCCTCGGCGGGCACGTAGGTGTAGGAACCGTCCGGATTGATCGTCAAGGTGCCGTAAGCACCCGCGACCTCCGTACCGCCGGCCTCCACCGCTACCCCATTGACGTTCTGGACGACCGTCGTCCCGGTGACCACGTCGCTGTCGCCGTCGCCGTTCTCGTCGGTGATGACGTTGCCCGACACGGCCTCGGCCTCGTAGCCGGCGATGTCGGTGTAGTCGTAGTCGACGCCCGCCACCTCCAGGCCGCCAAGGACGGCCAGGCCAACGCCTTCGAACGTCACGAAGGCACGGTACTCGCCCGGGCCGAGCTCGGCGGAACTCTGGTAGGTCGTGCCGGACAGCAGGTTCAGCTCCAGCAGGGTGGCCTGACCCGAACCGTCGATGCCGACCCACTGGCTGCCGTCCCACTTCTGTACCACCACCTGGTAATTGCTCAACACCCCGAGCGACGCCACGGCACCGTAGTCGAAGGCCGCGTCCAGCGTATGACCCGGCTCCACGCTGAAGGACACGCTGGGCGTGCCGAGCACCGTGGCCTGCAGGTCGAGCAGGCCGAGCGACACGAGCGCCAAGTAAGTGGCGCTACCGTGATTCACGTCCTCTGAAGTCGGCAGGATGTTGACCTTCGCCGTTGCCAGATCGTCGTAAGCGGTCAGGTCGGAGTCGGCGTCCGAATCCGAGTCAGCATCCGAGTCGGCATCCGAATCCGAGTCCGCGTCGGAATCGGCATCCGAGTCCGAATCCGCGTCCGAGTCGGCGTCCGAATCCGAATCCGCGTCGGAATCGGCGTCCGAATCCGAATCCGCATCCGAGTCGGCGTCCGAATCCGAATCAGCGTCGGAGTCGGCATCCGAATCCGAATCCGCATCCGAGTCGGCATCCGAATCCGAGTCCGCGTCGGAATCAGCATCCGAATCCGAATCCGCATCCGAGTCGGCGTCCGAATCCGAATCAGCGTCGGAGTCGGCATCCGAATCCGAGTCCGCATCCGAGTCGGCGTCCGAATCCGAATCAGCGTCGGAGTCGGCATCCGAATCCGAGTCCGCATCCGAGTCGGCGTCCGAATCCGAGTCCGCATCCGAGTCGGCGTCCGAATCCGAATCCGCATCCGAGTCGGCATCCGAATCCGAATCAGCGTCGGAGTCGGCATCCGAATCCGAGTCCGCATCGGAGTCGGCGTCCGAATCCGAATCAGCGTCGGAGTCGGCATCCGAATCCGAGTCCGCATCGGAGTCGGCGTCCGAATCCGAGTCCGCATCCGAGTCGGCGTCCGAATCCGAATCCGCATCCGAGTCGGCGTCCGAATCCGAATCCGCATCCGAGTCGGCGTCCGAATCCGAATCCGCATCCGAGTCGGCATCCGAATCCGAGTCCGCGTCGGAATCAGCATCCGAATCCGAGTCCGCATCGGAGTCGGCGTCCGAATCCGAATCAGCGTCGGAGTCGGCATCCGAATCCGAGTCCGCATCGGAGTCGGCATCCGAATCCGAGTCCGCATCGGAGTCGGCGTCCGAATCCGAGTCGGCATCCGCGTCGGCGTCAGCATCGGCATCACCATCGCCGTCGTCATCGGGCGCCACGATGCTGGTGGGGTCGGATTCGTTCCCTGCCGCGTCGGTCGCGGTGACGTTCAGGGTTTCCCCGCCGGTCATCGGTGGGTCAAGGGTCACCGTGTAGCTGCCATCGGATCCTGCCTGGCCGGTGCCGAGCACGTTACCGTCCTCGTCGTAGACGGTGACCGTCGACCCCGGCTCGGCCATGCCCGTCACCGTGTCTCCGGCATCGTTGATTTCTGCGGTCGGCGGCTCGGGCGCCGTCGTATCTGCCGGCGGAGGAGAGGGGGGCGGCGGGGTGCTCCTGGAGCCGCTGCTGCCGCCACCGCCGGCAGCCAGCCCGCCCAGGAGCAGCGCACCGATAGCGGCGCCGACCCCTACTCCGGAACGACCGCCCGAACCCGAGGCTACAGCGGCCGTCTCTTCCAGGCCCGTCGCCGCCGCGGCGCCCTCCGTTGCCACCGGGACGCTTCCGACCGGGGCGCCTCCGCCGGACACGAACCCGAAGGTTCCCGGCTCCTCTTGCAGCCACCAGAGCGCACCGTTTTCGTCCTGAAGAGCCAGCTCGCTGTGCTCGCCATCCTCGCTTTGGACGAAGTAGTTCTCGACGACGATCCTCTCGCCGTCGCGGGTGATGAGCACCAGATCGCGTCCATCCTCGCCTGTTCGTCCGACGGAGCTGATCTGGTCCCTACTGAGCGGAAGCGTTACGACAGATATCGTATCCAGCGAAATGGTCTCTCCGACCTGGACTTCCCTGGCTACGCCGCTTTCCTTGGCAACAATCTTCGCATTCACGCTCATGACGAGCCTCCCTCATCAGTTTTTATGGCCCGCGGACAACACGGGTAATCAGGCGCGCGTCGCGTTGCGGCGACTTCGCGCAGCGAAAGTATTTGGTTTCTGCAACCCCCATTTCGCGTCATCAAAGGTAAGTGATGCCAATCGCCGCAAGCATTTTTGAATAGTGATATTCATCTCAAAACAATCCACTGACATAAACATCTCAGAATCGTCTCAATCGACGTTCGATACTCCGGAGCGGGGAACCCGCCAGCCGGGAGCTTCGAGGAATCACCGGCGCCTCCGGGAGAGGCCCAGACGCTTCGCCCGTGGAAACGGGGACCGCAATTCACCACGACTCGGCCTGCCCCTCGCGCGGACGCGGATGGATGTCGCACCGGGCCATGGCGGGACAGCCACGTCCCCAGCCTTGCCCCGCCGGCACCCATCGGAAGGCGTGCCGGCCTTCTCGAGATGGCCCTGCCGGGTGCGACCCACCGACCAACCCGGCGGCGGGCCAGGCGCCGCGCTCCCGCTGCATCGCGGCGGACCCCGCACGGCGCGACGTGGCATCATGCGGCAGGCCATCGCGCCACCCGCACGCCATGACGACCAAAGGCAAACCCACCTCGCTGGACATCGCCCACTTGGCCGGGGTGTCGCAGCCGACCGTCTCGCGCGCCCTGCGCGGCAGCCCGATGGTCAATCCGGAGACCCGGCGCCGGATCCTGGCGATCGCGCGCGAGCTCAACTACAAGGTCGACAAGAACGCGTCCAACCTGCGCTGCCAGCAATCGGGCACGCTGGCGCTGCTGTTCTTCGAGGACCCCACCCCCGACGACTCGCTGATCAACCCGTTCTTCCACTCGATGCTGGGCTCGATCACCCGCGCCTGCGCCTTGCGCGGCTACGACCTGCTGGTTTCCTTCCAGCAACTGTCGGACGACTGGCACGCCGACTACGAGGACAGCAACAAGGCCGACGGGCTGATCCTGCTCGGTTACGGCGACTATCTGATCTCCCGCAGGCGTCTGGAACAGCTGGTCGCGCAGGGCACCCATTTCGTGCGCTGGGGCGCCGCCCTGCCCGGCCAGCCCGGCGTATCGATCGGCTGCGACAACTTCCGCGGCGGCCTGGACATGACCGCGCACCTGATCGCGCAGGGGCGAGGCCGGATCGCCTTCGTCGGCGACGCCTCCGAGCGCTACCCGGAATTCCGCGAACGCTACCGCGGCAGCGTGCGGGCGATGAACGATGCCGGGATCGAGGCGCGGCCGGACTGGCAGATCGACGCCATCTCCACCGAGCAGTCGGGATACGCGGCCACCGTCGAGCTGCTCGAACGCGCCCCGGACCTGGACGCCGTGTTCGCCGGAAGCGACCTGATCGCCATCGGCGCGATGAAGGCGCTGCACGAACGCGGCCTGCGCGTGCCCGAGGACGTCGCCGTGGCCGGATTCGACGACATCCCGCTGGCGAGCTTCGTCACTCCTGGGTTGTCGACGGTGCAGCAGGATACCCGCCAGGCCGGCGCCATCCTGGTCGACAGCCTGCTCGGGCTGATCGCGGGAGAAGCGGTGGAGAGCCGCACGATCCCGGCCGCTCTGGCGCTACGAGGCTCCACTGCGGCCTGAATCGCGGCACCCGGAGGCCGCAGTCGCGACTTCCGTCGCTCCCACGGGCGGGTGTACCCACACTTGCCGACCGCTCTTCCTTGTGGGAGCGACGGAAGTCGCGACCCCGCGAATCCTGCCCTCGAGCCATCGCCACCACCGCCGGTCCATCCGCGGCGTTCACAGGCGAGCACGCGGATGCCGGCACCGGCCGGCCGCGCCTACCCGGGATCGGCCGAACCGGATGCGCCCACCGCTCCCGCCCCGCGCGGCATCAGTTCGGACAGACGCGCGCGAAGGTCCCGGCGCCGGGGCGCGGCGTCGAGAAGGAACACGCGCACGCCGTGCGCGGGCACTTCGGCAACCAGGCGCTCCTTCACCGCCTGCACCGTCCCGTCGAAACCATCGCGCCAGTCGCCGGGCTGCAGGAACTCGGTGACCTCCATCGTGCGTGCCGCGTCGCCCTTGTTCAGCAGCACGAGCGCGATCTGGGCGCTGCCGCCATCGTCGTGGACGCGATAGAACGCCGCCTCGTCGCCCTGCAGGCGCAGGTTCAGCTGCAGGCCCTTCTGCAGCGCCGGCGACTGCCGTCGCACGTGGGCAATGCGGGTCAGCGCGGCATGGATCGGATGCGCGGCGGCGGCGTCCACGCGCGCCTGGCCGAAGTAGTTGCGGTTGCCGGCGTGCTCGCCGCGGCCGCGCATGAAGCCGATCTCGGAGCCGTAGTAGACCACCGGGATGCCGCGCGCGGTGAACAGCCAGTTGTGGGCGTCGATGAAGCCCTCGTCGGCAGCGTCCATGCGCGGCATGTCGTGGTTGTCGTAGAAGGTCGCGAGTTCGTATGGATTGGCATAGGGGCCGGCCTGCAGGTGCAGCGCGTCGGCCAGCAGCGAGAAATCGGCGCCTTCGGCGAAGACCTTCTGCATCGCCTCCTTCATCGGGAAGTCGAGCACGCTGACGCCGCCGTTCTCCGGCAGCGTGTGCGCGGCGATCTCGGCCGCGTCGTAGTCGAAGGCCTCGGCGAACATGAAGAACCCCGGGTGTTCGGCGCGGATGCGGTCGCTGAATTCCTTCCAGAACGGGTGCGGCATGTGGCGGATGGTGTCGATGCGGAAGGCGTCCGCGCCCTGCCCGATCCACTGCAGGTAGGCGCCGACCAGGTAGTCCATGACTTCGAGGTTCTGCGGGTCGAAATCGCCGAGTTGCGCGAGATCCGGCTTCGTCGCGTAGAACCGGTGCAGCGCTTCGTTCGCCGGATCGAGCTCCGCCGGCGGCAGGTTCTGGTGGTCGGCGACCAGGGCGCCGCCCGCGTCGAACACCTGCCCGAAGCCGGGCTGCCGCTCGGGCATGGTGTAGGCCGGCGAGGAATGATTGGCGACCACGTCGAGCACGGTCTTCAGCCCGCTTTCCTTCATGGCGGCGGTGAACGCGGAGAAATCCAGGCCCTCGCTCGGCAGGTGCTCGTCGAGCCGATAGAAGTTCATGCCCCAGTAGCCGTGGTAGGCGGCCTTGCCGCGATCGGTCAGCGAGCTGCCGCAGCTGATCGCGTCGCCGCCGGTGAAGGCCTGGCCGGGGTTGTCGACGATCGGCGTGATCCACACCGCGGTGAAGCCCATGTCGCGGATGTAGCCGGCGTTGTCGAGGATGCCCTTGAAGTCGCCGCCCAGATAACCGACGTTGCCGTCGATGCCGTCCGGGCATTCGACCGGAATGTCGAAGCTCGGATGCGGACCGCCCTGGTCGCGCTGGTCGTTGGATCGATCGCCGTTGACGAAGCGATCGGTGACCACGAAGTACACGGCGTTTTCCGCGAACGGCTCGGTCGTGCCGTAGAAGCCGGGCGCCGGCGACTTCGCACTGGCCGGCGCAGTCGGTGTTTCCGGCGGAGCCCCACCGTCCGGCGTGCAGGCCGCCAGCGCCAGCGCGATCACGCAGCCAAGCCAAGTGCGACTCATGCCGGCTGCCCCAGCGGCTGCGGATCGCGCACCCGCAACACGCACAGGCCGGCCACGATCAGGCTGGCGCCGCCCAGCACCAGGATCCGGATCGGCGCGCCGTCCAGCAGCTGCCGCAGCAGGAAGCCGAGCGTGCTCACCGCGACCAGCTGCGGAATGACGATGAAGAAATTGAAGATGCCCATGTAGACGCCCATTTTCCTCGACGAGACGCTGTCGGACAGCAGCGCGTACGGCAGCGAGAGGATCGAGGCCCAGGCGAAACCCACCCCGACCATCGACAGCAGCAGCCACTGCGGATCGCGGATCAGCGCCATCGACATCAGCCCCAGCCCGCCCATGGCCAGGTTGACCAGGTGGCTGCCGCGCAGGCCGATCGCGCGGACCATCCACGGGATCACGATCGCCGCCAATGCCGCGAAGCCGTTGTAGGCGGCGAACAGCACCCCCACCCAGTTGGCGCCCTCGTTGTACGCCGCCGACTGCGGATCGGTGGCGCCGAAATGCACCTGGGTCACCGCGGCGGTGGCGTAGATCCACATCGCGAACAACCCGAACCAGGAAAAGAACTGCACCACGGCCAGTTGCCGCATCGCCTGCGGCATGTTGTGCAGGTCGGCGGCGATCGTCGCCAGCATCCGCCGCGGCGCCAGCCGCCGCGCCACCAGCAGCAGCACGCCGTACGCCAGCGGAATGCCCGCCAGCACGTACAGCATGCGGTCCCAGCCGAACGCGTACACCGCGGCCATTCCGGTGCCGCCCAGCAGCAGCCAGGGCAGGCCGCTGGCCGGTTCCAGCGCCGCCCGTTCGCGGTCGCCGGGCAGTTCCGGCGGCTGCGCGTCGTCGAAGGCGTGCAGGGTGTCCGGCGGATACTCGCGGGTCCGCAGGATCGTCCACGCGATCGCGCCGAACAGGACCGCGCCGCCGAAATAGAAGGCATAGCGGACGGTATCGGGAACCTCGCCCGGCCCGGCGGTATTGCCGACGCCGGCCTTGGCCAGCAGCCAGGGCAACATGCTGGCGACCACCGAGCCGATGCCGATGAAGAAGCTCTGCATCGCGTAGCCGGTCGGCCGCTGCCGCGGGGCCAGCTGGTCGCCGACGAAGGCACGGAACGGCTCCATCGACACGTTGAGCGAGGCATCGAGGATCCACAGGGTGCCGGCGGCGATCCACAAAGCCGGCGAGTTCGGCATGACCAGCAGCGCCGCGGTGGAGAAGATCGCACCCCACAGGAAATACGGCCTGCGCCGCCCCAGCCGCGTCCAGGTGCGGTCGGAGAAGTAGCCGATCACCGGCTGCACCAGCAGCCCGGTCAGCGGCGCGGCGATCCACAGGCCGGGCACCTGGTCCATGTCGGCGCCCAGCGTCTGGAAGATGCGGCTGACGTTGGCGTTCTGCAGCGCGAACCCGAACTGGATGCCGAGGAAGCCGAAGCACATGTTCCAGATCTGCCAGAACGTCAGTTGCGGTTTTGCGCCCATGTGCCGGTCCGGCTCCCGTTGCGTTGATCCTGCACCCGCCGTCGGGGCACGTCGACACCCGCTGTCGCGGGCCGGGGCCATGGTAGTTTCGGGTGCAGGTGCAGCATGGCGGTTGCATACGTATTCATCGCATCGGCGCGAACGCGGTCGTCGCCACGGGATGGCGCATCGTGGAATAGTGGCGCCCCGAAAGCGCGCCGCACCCCTGGCGCGACCGATTCCGAGGACGCGGATGACGAGCAGCCCCTGGTGGCGCGGCGCGGTGGTCTACCAGATCTATCCGCGCAGCTTCATGGATACCGATGGCGACGGCGTCGGCGACCTGCCGGGCATCGTCGAGCGCCTGGACTACGTCGCCAGCCTGGGCGTGGACGCGATCTGGATCGCGCCGTTCTTCCGTTCGCCGATGCACGACTTCGGCTACGACATCGCCGACTATCGCGACGTCGATCCGCTGTTCGGCACCCTGCAGGATTTCGAGGACCTGCTGCGCAAGGCGCATCGGCTCGGCCTGCGGGTGATGATCGACCAGGTGCTCAGCCATACCTCGGCCGAGCACGCCTGGTTCGTCGAGAGCCGGCAGTCCCGCGACAATCCGAAGGCCGACTGGTACGTCTGGGCCGATGCCCGCCCCGACGGCACCCCGCCCAACAACTGGCTGTCGATCTTCGGCGGCGTGGCCTGGAAGTGGGAGCCGCGCCGCGGCCAGTACTACCTGCACAACTTCCTGTCCTCGCAGCCGGACCTGAACTTCCACAACCTCGCCGTGCGCGAGGCGACGCTCGACAACGTGCGCTTCTGGCTGGACAAGGGCGTCGACGGGCTGCGCCTGGACGCGATCAACTTCTGCTTCCACGACCGGCGGCTGCGCGACAACCCGCCCAAGCCGCCGGAACTGCGCACCGGCCGCGGCTTCAGCCCGGACAACCCGTACGCGTTCCAGTACCACCACCACAACAACACCCAGCCGGAGAACATCGGCTTCCTGGAGCAGTTGCGCACGCTGATGGACCGCTACGGCGATGCCGCGGCGCTCGGCGAGATCTCGTCCGAGGACTCGCTGGCGACCACCGCCGAGTACACCAGCGGCCGGCGCCTGCACATGGGCTACAGCTTCGAGCTGCTGACCGACGACTTCAGCGCCGCGTACATCCGCGGCACGGTGGAGCGGCTCGAGGCGGCGATGACCGAAGGCTGGCCGTGCTGGGCGATCTCCAACCACGACGTGCAGCGCGCGGTGACGCGTTGGGGCGGGCCGCGCGCCAGCGACGACTTCGCCCGGCAGATGGTGGCGCTGGTCTGCTCCCTGCGTGGCTCGGTGTGCCTGTACCAGGGCGAGGAACTCGGTCTTCCCGAGGCGGAGGTGCCGTTCGAGGCGCTGCGCGATCCCTACGGCATCACCTTCTGGCCGACGTTCAAGGGCCGCGACGGCTGCCGCACGCCGATGCCCTGGAACGGCGACGACGGCACCGGCTTCAGCGATGGCCGGCCATGGCTGCCGATCCCGGGCGCGCACCGCGCGCGCAGCGTCGCCCGACAGGACGCGGACCCGGATTCGGTGCTGGCCGCGGTGCGGCGCTTCCTGCGCTGGCGCAAGGCGCATCCGGCGCTGGTCGAGGGCGACATCCGCTTCCTCGATGCGCCGGAGCCGGTGCTGGCGTTCACCCGCCGCCATGGCGGCGAATCGCTGCTGGTGGCGTTCAACCTCTCTGCCGACGCCGTCGCCTGGCGGCTGCCGGACGGCATCGCGGCGCGGCCGGTCGACGACCACGGGCTACTCGGCGGCCGGCTCGACGGCGGCGTCCTGCAACTGCCGGGCAGCGGCGTGTTCTACGGCCTGACCGACTGATGCCGCGACCCCCTCGTAGAGCCGAGCTCGCTCGGCTGCTCTCGGCGCCGGAGCCGGCTCGAAAGCAGCGGAGCAAGCTCCGCTCTACGGGGCGAACGGGCGCTTCCGGGGCCGGTGCCGGTCGCCTCCTGGCCATTCTGCTCCTGGCGCTGTGCACGGGCGCGGGCCATGCCCGGGACGCCGCGCCGGCGATGCATGCGCAGGCCTGCGATGCCGCCGGTTTCCAGCAGGTCCTGCAGGCGGCGCCTGCCGGCCCTGCCGATGCGCGCGCGCACTGGCTGGACCGCCGGCTGCTCCGGTGGCCCGGCGCCATCGTCGGCGGCGGACAGCGGGTGCGGCTCCACCATTCCGCGGACGGGACCATCGTCGCCCGGCGTGGCGCCCGCGTGCTCGGCGCGGATGGCGCGCTCGCGCTGCAGACGTACGACGGCGGACTCCCCGCCGCGCTCGCCGAGCGCTTCCGTTTCCTGGAACACGGCGCCACGCTGGCGGTGCGCGACGAGGACGCGGCACGGCTGCCGGCGCTGCACACCGGCCAGCTGCTGCTGGTACGCGAGAACGCGGAAGGGCACGTCCTCGATGCCACCGCGCTGCAGGTGGCCGGCGCGCTGGACGACCTGTACGCCGCGGCCGAGGACATCGACGATTTCGGCGCGACGGTCGGACCCGACGGCACCCGCTTCCGGCTGTGGGCGCCCACCGCCCGCGCGGTCTCGGTCTGCCTGCACCGCGACGACCGCGCGCCCGCCGACGCCGTGCACCCGCTGCGGCGCGAGGCCGCCACCGGCGCCTGGTCGCTGGCGTTGCCGCAGGACCTGTCCGGCCGCCGCTACACCTATATCGTCGACGTGTTCGTGCGCGGCGTCGGCGTGGTCCGCAACCGCGTCACCGACCCCTACTCGGCCGGCCTCGGCGCCGACTCGCGCCGCAGCGTCGTCGTCGACCTCGACGCGCCGGCGCTGAAGCCGGACGGCTGGGACGATGCCACCGCTCCTGCGATCGCGGCGCAGACGGACATGGCGATCTACGAACTGCACGTGCGCGACTTCTCGCGCGACGACGCCAGCGTCGGCGAAGCGAACCGCGGCAAGTACCTGGCGTTCACCGAATCCGGATCCAACGGCATGCGCCACTTGCGCGCGCTGGCCGCCGCCGGCCTGACCGACGTGCACCTGCTGCCGGTGTTCGACCTGGCGAGCGTGCCCGAAGCCGGCTGCGTCTCGCCCACGATTCCCGACGCCGCGCCGGACAGCCCGGCGCAGCAGGCGGCGGTGATGGCCGTCGCCGCCGCGGACTGCTTCAACTGGGGCTACGACCCGCTCCACTTCAACGCGCCGGAAGGCGCGTTCGCCAGCGATACCGCCGACGCCGCGGCGCGCATCCTCGAGTTCCGGCGGATGGTGATGGCGCTGCACGCCGCCGGCCTGCGCGTGGGCATGGACGTGGTCTACAACCACACCAGCGCCTCGGGCCAGCACCCGCATTCGGTGCTCGACCGCATCGTCCCCGGCTACTACCACCGCTACGATGCCAATGGCGCCGTGGAGCGCTCGACCTGCTGCGACAACACCGCCACCGAACACCGGATGATGGCCAAGCTGATGATCGACTCGGCGGTGCTGTGGGCGCGGCACTACCGGATCGACTCGTTCCGCTTCGACCTGATGGGCCACCAGCCGCGGGCGGCGATGGAGCGGCTGCAGGCCGCCGTGGACGCCGCCGCCGGTCGCCCGATCCACCTGATCGGCGAGGGCTGGAACTTCGGCGAGGTCGCGGACGGCGCACGCTTCGTGCAGGCCTCGCAGCAGTCGCTGGCGGGCAGTGGCATCGGCACCTTCAGCGACCGCACCCGCGATGCGGTCCGCGGCGGCGGGCCCGCGGACCGCGGCCGGGCGCTGCTCGCCGAACAGGGCTGGATCAACGGCCTGGTCTACGACCGCAACCCGCACGCGCCGGAGCGGCCGCTCGAAGACCTGATGCGCGGCGCCGACCTGGTCCGCGCCGGCCTGGCCGGCACCCTGCGCGACTACGCGATGACCGCGTACGACGGCGCCCGGAAGACACTGGCGGAGATCGACTACGAGGGCCAGCCCGCCGGCTATGCCTCGCAGCCGGGCGAGGTGGTCAACTACGTCGAGAACCACGACAACCAGACCCTGTTCGACATCAACGTCTTCAAGCTGCCGCCGGACACCTCGCGCGAGGACCGCGCCCGGGTGCAGATGCTGGGCGCGGCGGTGACCGCCTTCAGCCAGGGCATCGCCTACTTCCACGCCGGTCTCGAGACGCTGCGCTCGAAGTCGCTGGACCGCAACAGCTACGACTCCGGCGACTGGTTCAACCGCATCGACTGGACCCTGCGCGACAACCACTTCGGCAGCGGCCTGCCGCCGGCGCCGGACAACCGCGAGGACTGGCCGCTGATGCGCCCGCTGCTGGCCGACCCCGGCATCGAACCCGGCCCGGACGAGATCCGCCTCGCGCGCGGCATGTTCCTGGACCTGCTGCGCATCCGCGCCAGCACGCCGCTGTTCCGGCTGCGCAGCGCGGAGGAAGTCTCGCGTCGGCTGAGTTTCCCGAACAGCGGTCCGGCGCAGAATCCGCGCGTGATCGCCGGGCACCTCGACGGCACCGGGCTCGCCGGTACCGGCTTCGCCGAGGTGCTGTACTTCATCAACGTCGATCCCGCGGCGCAGACGCTCCACCTGCCGGAACTGCGCGGCCGGGACTGGACGCTGCACCCCGTGCACCGCACGCCCGGTGCCGCCGACACGCGTCCGGCCAGGCAGGCGCACTACGATCGCGACAGCGGCCGGTTCACCCTGCCCGGCCGCACCGCGCTGGCCTACGTCGTCGAACATGCGCCGTAGAGGCAACCCCGTGTTGCGGTTCGTCCTGGTCGCCATGCTGCTCTGCGCCTGCGCGCCGCTGCAGAAGACGGACCCGCCGCCGGCCGTCGCCGTCTCCTCGCCCGACGTCAGCGGGCACCTGCTGCGCCACGCCGCGTTCCCTTCACGCCACGTCGCCGCGCGCAACGTCGACGTCTGGCTGCCGCCCGGCTACGCGCGCGACCCGCAGCGCCGCTACCCGGTGCTGTACATGCACGACGGCCAGAACCTGTTCGATCCGGCCACCGCCTACGGCGGCGTCGAGTGGGGCATCGACGAGACGATGACCCGGCTGGTGGCCGACGGCGCCATCCGCCCGGCGATCGTGGTCGGCATCTGGAACACGCCGCAGCGCTTCGGCGAGTACATGCCGGCGAAGGCGGTGACCACGGACGCGGTGGCGACCGGGGTCGACGGCTTCGATCCGCTGCTGCGGGCGCAGGTGGTCTCCGACGCCTACCTGCGCTTCGTGGTCGAGGAGCTCAAGCCCGCCGTCGACGCGGCTTATCGCACGCGCACCGGTCGCGACGACACCCTGGTCATGGGGTCGAGCATGGGCGCGCTGATCTCGCTGTACGCGGTCGCCGAGTATCCGCAGGTGTTCGGCGCCGCCGCGGCCGTCTCGACGCACTGGCCGGCCGCCGAAGGGGCGATGATCGACTGGTTGGCCGCGCGCCTGCCGGACCCGGCCACGCACCGGCTCTACTTCGACCATGGCACCGCCACCCTCGATGCCGGCTATGCGCCCTACCAGCGGCGCATGGACGCGATCGTGCGCGCTGCCGGATACGTGGACGGCGAGAGCCTGACCAGCCTGCGGTTCGAGGGCGCCGAGCACGCCGAAGGCGCCTGGCGGGCGCGGGCGCACCGGCCGCTGACCTTCCTGCTCGGCAGGTGATTCCGCGCCGGCGGCGCGACACGGCTATCATCGCCCGGACCGGACCGCACGCCGGATCGCCAGCGATGAAAGCGACCCTGCACGACGAACGCCTCGACCTGGTGACCGCCCTGCTGCTGCAGTCCGGCGCCGGCAGCGTGCTCGACCTCGGCTGCGGCGCCGGCCGCCTGCTGGCGCACCTGCTGCGGCATCCGCAGTTCGCACGGGTGACGGGCATCGACCTCAGCGCCGATGCGCTGGCGGTGGCCAGACACGAGCTGCAATCGCGGGCCGGGCCGTCGCGGTTGCAACTGATGCACGCCAACTGCACGCGTGCGCTGGACGGGCTGCCGTTCCACGAGGCCGCGACGATGGTGGAGACGATCGAGCATTTCGATCCGGGCGTGCTGTCGGCCGCCGAACGCGCGCTGTTCGCCTGTTACCGGCCGTACGTCGCGATCGTCACCACGCCCAATCGCGAATACAACCCGCTGCTGGGGCTGCCGGAGGACCGGCTGCGCGACCCCGATCATCGTTTCGAATGGGATCGCTCGCGTTTCCGCGCCTGGGCGGTCGGCGTGGCGCGTCGCAACGGCTATGCGGTGCGCGTCGGCGGCATCGGCGAGCCCGACGGCGAACTCGGTGCGCCCGGGCAGTACGCCTACTTCAGCCGGGACCGCTGATCGCGGATCGGGAGCTGGGAGCGAGAACGAAAAACGAGAAACGAGTGGGTACCCCCCCTTCCGGGAGTTCAATTCATCCCGACTTGCCCGGCCGCCTTCCAGTGGAAATGCTGATCCTGTGGGAGCGACGGAAGTCGCGACTGGCTGCCCGTACAGTCGCGACTTCCAGGCGACGGCATGCCCCGCCTCCGACGACGGCGCCCCACTCGTTCCTCGTTCCGGGTCGGGGCTGAAGCCCTTCCTACGGGAGCAACGGGCATGGAAGCGGGTGTCGGTCCGTCCTAGGCCTTGCGGAACAGCGCAATGTGCGGCGCCGGGCATTCCAACCGCCAGCGGTGGCGTCGCGCGATCCACTCCAGCGTGCCTTGCCGGTAGAAGCAGACATGGGTCGGATCGCGGGCGTAGCCCCAGGCGGCGAAAGGCCGTTCCGGCAACCGCCACTGCGTCATGAGGCCGAGCCAGCCCTGCGGCCGCAGCAGGTCGTCGAGGCGCGCGAACTCGGCCGCGGGGTCATGGAAATGCTCGGCCGTCTCGCTGCAGGCGATGAAGTCGTAGCGGCGTTGCAGCAATTCCGGATCGGCGGCGTACAGCGGGTCGTAAGCGACCGTGGGAAAACCGCGCGCCGCCAGCATCGCCGGCAACGCCGGACCTGGACCGGCGCCGTAGTCCAGCCCCCGCATCCCCGGCCGCAGCCGCGCCGCCAGCGGCTGCACGAGCCGGTCGAGGAAGGCGCGGTAACCGGCGTCGTCCGGGTCGTTGCGGTGCAGGTCGTACAGCGCGCGCTCGGCTGCCGCCGATGGCCTGTCCCCGGGAAGCATGGCGGTCAGCCCGCACTCGCCACAGACGGCATAGCGCCGCCCCTGGACCGAGGCTTCGGGCGCGCATGGCCCGGTGCCGCAGAGCGGACAGGCCGTCATCGGCGGGCGTTCTCTTCGCGAGCGGCCGGCACCGCCGTCCCGTCCGACCAACGGTGCAGGCGTTCGGGCTCGAGACCCACGCGCCGGCAGGCGCGCTGCGCCACGCCGTCGTTCAGCGCCGCGCGGAACAGCGGGCCCAGGCCCCGCAACGTGCCCGCCGCCGCGGCGTCGCGGGCACGCTGCAACCGGCCACGGCCGAGCATCGCGTGCGCCCACTCCGGCAACAGCGCGGCCCCCGCGCCCAGGAACAGCTCGCGCGACAGCCCCGCCGCCGGCACCGGCAGGCGGATCCGCGAGAGCACGGCGAGCACCTCGCGCGAGCGTGCGTCGCAGGCGAGCTCGCCGCGCACCCGGGCGAAGTAGTCGCACACCGCGGCCTCGGACGCGGGCACCGCCCGCGCGCCCAGCGCTTCGGCGACGCGGCGCGCCTCGGCGTAGTAGCGGTCGGCGGCGCCCGCAGGCAGCGGGTCGCGGCAATAGCGGCGGTAGCCCTGCAGGAACCCGTAGCTCTCGGTGACGTGCACCCAGGTGAGCAGGTCGGGATCGTCGGCGGCGTAGCGGCGCCCGTCCGGCAGCACGCCGCGCACGCGCGCGTGGATGGCGGCGACGCGCGCGATCAGGTGCTCTGCCTCGGCGCGGCCGGCATAGGTGGTGCCGGCCACGAAGGCAGTGGTGCGGCGCAGGCGCCCGACCAGGTCCTCGCGGAAGTTGGAATGGTCCCAGACGCCGGCCAGCGCCCGCGGGTGCAGCGTCTGCAGCATCAGCGCGCACAGGCCGCCGGAGAGCATGCCGGGGAAGTCGGCATGGATGCGCCAGGTGACGCTGTCCGGGCCGAACAGGCCGGGGTCGCCGGGCGGATGGTCGTAGTCGATGCCGCTCTGCCCGCGCGGGAACGCGCTCAGCACCCAGTGGCGGATGCGGGCGGTGGCGGGAGCGGCGAGTGCGCGGAGCCGGGCGTCCATGCGGCCATGCTAGTCGCATCGCCCGCAACCGGGAGGGAACGTGCGGTGACCGCTTCGATGCGTCGCGACTCCCGTCGCTCCCACAAGGAGCGATGCGCTTGTGGGAACGACCTTGTGGGAGCGACGGAAGTCGCGACAGCTACCGGCGCCCGCACCCGATCCGCTCTGTGCAACGCCCGGGCCGCTCCATTCGCGACCACTTCCGATTCGCGGCGAACCGGGACAAGTCGCGACTTCCGTCGCTCCCACAAGGAACGGCGCGCATCAGGGCAGGACGATCACCGGGGTATCGTCCATGATCCGCGGATCATCGGCCTCGCCACCGCCGAAGCCGGCGGACCCCGCCTCGGGCGCGAGCGGGCGATAGCCGCCGTCGTAGTCCCAGGTGGCGACATAGAGCCTCGTCCCGGACAGGGACATCGGATCGCCGAGCGCGCCGGCGGGCAGCGTGAAGGCGACGGTGCGGGCTTCGCGGTCGACGGCGATGCCGGCGCCCGGCGTGACCGGCGTGCCCTCATCCGTCGCGTTCGCGCCCTCGGCCGAGAACAGCACGTTCGACCAGCCGTGCGCCCGCAACCGCCGGTGCCAGCGCATGCCGTCGGGCAGGCGCGCGTGCTGTTGCGGCATCGCCGCGACACCGCCGTCGAGGCCGGGCAGCTGCAGGAACAGGGTGAAGGCGACATGGTCGAAACCATTGGCGGGATTCCAGGCATTGCCGAGGCCGTGCATCGTCAGCTCGACCCGCAAGGCGCCGCCGGCACCCAGGACCCGCACGCGCTCGATGTCCGCGGGGCGCAGCTCGCGCCAGCCCGGACCGGACGGATAGACGTAACGGCCGGTGGGGCCGGCGTCGTCGCCGCGAGGATCGGTGATGTCGGCCAGCTCCCGCCAGTCGAGATCGGCGTAGAAGGTCTGCGCCGTCGACACCGCGCCACTGGCGGGGTCGCGCGCGACCAGGCGATGCACGACCGCAGGATCGGTCATGCCGCCGGTGGCCACCGGCGCACGCCAGCGGCCGTCGGCAGCGACCGGCACCATGGCCGCACGCGCGAGGTCGCCATCGATCACCAGCTGCACCTCGTCGGTGCCCGGCGCCATGCCCTGCACGGTGAAGTCCCCGCGCGCCGGTCCCGGCGGCAGCGGTTCCACGACGGGCGCAGCGGCCGGTTCCGGCACGGCGGCGGTCTCGTCGGCCACCCGCCATACCAGCCCGCTGCGCGGCGGCAGCACGCGGGTGAGGCGGCCGTCGCGGCCGACCACCGCGTCGTCCGGCACGCCGTCGAGCGCGAACAGGCCGCGCAGTACGGTGCCGGCGGGCAAACCGGTGTCCAGTGCGTCGAGCAGCACCGGCGCATCGGCGGTGTTGAACACCACCAGCGCGCTTTCGCCGGCGTGATCGGTGCGCCAGGCCAGCGCGCCGGCGCCGGCGGCGTTGTCCGCCAGCATCGTCGGCGCGCCGCGCGAGAACAACGGATGCGCGCGGCGCAGCGCGATTGCACGCTGCAGGTAGCGGTACAGCGGCGCTTCGCGATCGAAGCGGTCGCGGCCGCCGCTGCCGTAGCCGCCGGCGAACATCGCCGCGCGCTGCCCGGTGAAGCCCTGCTCGGTGCCGTAGTAGATCACCGGAATCCCCGGCAGGGTCAGCATCGCCAGCAGCGCCTGCCGCAACGCGGGCTCGCCGGCGCCGGCGAGGAAGCGGTCGACGTCGTGGTTGTCGATGAAACTCGGCATCCGCCAGGGATCGTCGTGCAGCGCCATCATCGACTCGATCCGGTGGCGCAGCTCCGCCGTGGGCCGGCCGCGGGCGAGGACGTCGCCGAGCGTGCCGTAGAGCGGGAAGTTGATCATCGACGGCAGCCCGCCGGGCACGCGCATGTAGGCGTCGAGCTTGCGCGCCTGGGCCTCGTCGAACGGCTTGTCGGCGCCGAAGCCTTCGCCGAACGACAGGAAATCCTCGCGCCCGGTCGCGCGCGCCACGCGCACCGCGCCGGGTGCCTCGGCATCGTCGGCGTGCAGGAAATCGGGGAAGAAATCCTCGGGCACGTGGAACGCGGTGTCGACGCGGAACGCATCGACGCCGACCTCGCGGATCCAGTGCCCGTAGCTGTCGCGCAGCGCCGCGCGCACCCGCGGGTTCTCCGTGTTCAGGTCGTCCAGCCCGGCCAGCGCGAACTCCAGCTCCTGGCGGCGATCGCCGAAATCGGCGATGTCCGGCGTCCAGTGGTAGATCGCCTCGGCGCGCTGCGCCGGGTCGCGCGGGTCGTTGCGGTCGAACGGCGGCTGCGTCGGCGCGGTGCGACCGCGGGCGTCGGGGATCAGCTCGAAATGTCGGGTGGGATCGGCCTCGTCCCAGCCTTCGCGGTAGGCGAAGAAGTTGGCGGTGTGGTTGACCACGACGTCCTGCACCAGGTACATGCCGGCGCCGTGCAGCGCGCGCGACAGCGCCCGATAGTCCTGCAGCGTGCCGAAGTGCGGATCGACGGCCTTGAAATCCTCGGCCCAGTAGCCGTGATAGCCGCCGTAGCGCGTGGCCGTGTTCCACCACTGGTGGGCGACCGGCGGCGTGATCCAGACCGCGGTGGCGCCCAGGTCGCGGATGTAGCCGAGCCGCCGCGCGACGCCGCGCAGGTCGCCGCCGCTGTAGCGGGCGCCGTCGGCGGGATCGTATTCGCCGACGCCCTGGTCGTTGTTGCCGGGATCGCCGTCGTCGAAGCGGTCGATCATCACGAAGTAGATCACCTGGTCGCGCCAGTCGGGCGACGGCACGTGCAGCCCGGCCGCCTCTTCGGCCGCAGCCGGGAAAGACAGCGCCAGCCCGAAGACAGCCAGTGCGCAGCGGCGGACGAGCGCATGCCTCTTGCGACGCGGCGCGGTGCCACGGCATGCGGCGCGGGATTCGTGGTTCGCGGCGGAAAAGCCTCGCATGGGCGCTCCTGGGATCCGGTCGGCATCGATGACGACACCGGTTACCGCGGCGACGGTCGCCGTACACGGTGGAGGTTGCCGATCCTGCATCACCCGTCCCTGCGGAGGCCATGAATACGTATGCAGGGAAGCGTGCGCGGTGAAAGCGGGGACTACCATGGCCGCGACACCGAAAAACCCGCCTTTCCGCCGGACAGATCCGCAAGGACGCCACGGAAGGGACGGCGCCACGAACCGCGATCCGCACCACCCTTAGGGAGGGGAGATGAAGCTCGAACGCAACCTGCTGAGCGTTGCACTGTCGTCGGCGATGCTGATGTTCGCCGCCAACGTGAACGCGCAAGCCGCCGACGAAGACGACACCCCGGCACAGGCCGCCGCACAGGGCACCCGCGCCGGCGGCACGGAGGCCGTGGACCTCGACCGCGTCACGGTGACCGGCATCCGCCGCGGCATCGAGAACGCGATCGAGACCAAGCAGAGTTCCACCTCGATCGTCGAGTCGATCTCCGCCGAGGACATCGGCAAGCTGCCCGACATCAGCATCGCCGAATCGATCGCGCGCCTGCCGGGCCTGGCGGCGCAGCGCGTCGCCGGCCGCTCGTCGACGATCAGCATCCGCGGCCTGGCCGAGAACTTCGGCACCACCCTGCTCAACGGCCGTGAGCAGGTCAGCCTGGGCCACAACCGCGGCGTCGAGTTCGACCAGTACCCGTCGGAACTGATCAACGCCGTGGTCGTCTACAAGACGCCGGACGCCTCGCTGGTCGGCCAGGGCCTGTCGGGCACGGTCGACCTGCAGACGGTGCGGCCGCTTTCGTTCGGCGAGCGGGTGATCACCTTCAACGCCCGCGCCGAGGAGAACTCGCTGGGCGAACTGAATCCCGGCTACGACGACCGCGGCTACCGGATCAGCGGCTCCTACATCGACCAGTTCATGGACGGGCGCCTCGGCCTGGCGGTGGGCTACGCGCGCATGGACTCGCCCGGGCAGGCCAACCGTTGGGAGTCCTGGGGTTATCCGACCGACACCGCCGGCAATTTCCTGCTCGGCGGCAGCAAGTCGCAAGCCTCCTCGGTCGAGAACGTCCGCGACGGCCTGATGGCGGTGGTGGAGTTCAAGGCAAACGACCACTGGACCTCGATCCTCGACGCCTACTACTCCACCTTCGACAAGTCCGAGACCCTGCGCTTCATGGAAACCGGCCTGGCCTGGGGCGCCGGCACCGTGCTGAGCAACGCGGTGGTCGAGGACGGCCAGGTGGTCAGCGGCACCTTCAGCGGCGTGCGCCCGGTGCTGCGCAACGACCGCAACACCCAGGAGGACGAACTGCTGGCGGTGGGCTGGAACAACGCCTTCGAGTTCGGCGAGCGCTGGTCCGGCGTGGCCGACCTGAGCTACTCCAAGGCCGAGCGCAAGGAGATGCTGCTGGAGACCTATTCCGGGCTCGGCAGCGCCGGCAACGACCGCACCGACGTGGTCGACTTCGTCATCGACCGCTCCTCCGGCCTGCCGACCTTCACCTATCGCGAGGACTACACCGATCCCTCGAACCTGGTGCTGACCGACCCGGGCGGCTGGGGGCAGGAAGGCTTCATCAAGTTCCCCGAGGTCGAGGACCGGCTCGCATCGCTGCGCCTGGGCGCCGAACGCCGGTTCGACGCCGGGATCTTCAGCAGCGTGGAGTTCGGCGTGAACCACGCCGACCGCGAGAAGACCCGCCACAGCGGGCTGGAGGCGTTCCTGCGCCTGCCCGACGGCGAGGTGCCGATCCCGGCGGACGCGCTGACCGCGCCGGTCGACCTCGGCTTCACCGGCATCCCGGGCAGCATCGGCTACGACACCGGCGCGGTGCTGCCGCTGTACGTGATCGACGAGCACAGCCATTCTGACATCCGCAACAAGAACTGGACCGTGGAGGAGAAGCTCTCCACCGCCTACGCGCAGTGGAACCTCAACACCGACGTCGGCGAGGTCGCCCTGCGCGGCAACATCGGCGTGCAGCTGGTGCATACCGACCAGAGCTCGACCGGCTTCGTGGTGCCGTTCGGCGATGCCGACGCGCCGATCCCGATGAGCGGCGGCGCCACGTACAACGAGGTACTGCCCAGCCTCAATCTCTCGTTCGGCTTCCCTTCCGACCAGATGCTGCGCTTCGCCATCAGCCGGCAGATGGCGCGGCCGCGCATGGACGACCTGCGCGCCAACCGCAACATCAGCATCCGCACCGACCGCGATCCGAATGGCCAATGGACCGGCGACGGCGGCAATCCCGAGCTCGAACCGTGGCTCGCGACTGCCCTGGACATCTCCTACGAGAAGTACTTCGGCGGCCGCGGCTACTTCTCGCTGGCTGCTTTCCACAAGGACCTGCACAGCTACATCTTCAAGCAGACCGTCACCGACCACGATTTCAGCGCGTTCGATCCGCGCGGGTTCGACCCGGTCTCCGACCTCGGCGAGTTCACCACGCCCGAGAACGGCCAGGGCGGCGAACTGTACGGTTTCGAGGCCGCGGTCTCGGTCCCGCTCGACATGCTGTGGCAGCCGCTGGACGGCTTCGGCGTGATCGCCAGCTACTCGAAGACCAAGAGCTCGATCCTGCCGGAAGGCCCGGACGGCCCGGACCGGCCGATCCCCGGCTTGTCCGAGCACGTCTCCAACGTCACCCTCTACTACGAGCGCCAGGGCTTCTCCACCCGGGTGAGCCGGCGCAGCCGTTCGCCGTTCATCGGCGACGTGGTCGGCTTCGGCGGCGACCTGGGAACCCGCTACATCGGCGCCGAGGACATCGTCGACTTCCAGGTCGGCTACGCCTTCGCCGACGGCACCCGCCTGCAAGGGCTGTCGGTGCTGCTGCAGGTGAACAACCTCACCAACGAGGAGTACCGGGAGTTCTACTTCGACAACGGGCTGGCGCAGACCTACAACGAGTACGGCCGCCAGGTGCTGCTGGGCCTGAACTACAAGTTCTGACGAGGACCCATCGGGGAGCAGGTACCCGTGTGGGAGCGACGGAAGTCGCGACTCCGCGAGCTGCCGGTCGCGACTTCCGTCGCTCCCACAAGAGCGGCTGCCGGGCGTCGGTCGCGACGTCCGGCGACCGCACCTCGCCGCCACTCCCACGAGAGTGGCGGCACTTTCCGGCGCTACCCGGCCGCCAGCCTGCCCGCGACGCGCTCGCGCAGCGCGCGCAGGTCGGCGGCGAAGATCGCCACGCCCTCGTCCAGCTTCTCGCGCGCCATCTCGTCCTGCGCCAACGCGGCGGCGAAGGACTCGCGGTCGACCGCAGGCGCGGCGTCCGCCTCGACGGGCACGGGCGAGAGCCGCCGCGGCACCTCGCCATCGGCGGCATCCAGTTCCTCCAGCAGCGCCGGCGAGATCGTCAGCCGGTCGCAGCCGGCCAGCGCCTCGACCTGCGCGGTGGAGCGGAACGACGCGCCCATCACCACCGTCTGCAGGCCGCGGCGCTTGAAGTCGCGGTAGACGCCGCGCACGAAGTTCACGCCCGGATCCTCGTCGACCGCGAACGCGCGTCCCTCGTGCGCCACGTACCAGTCGAGGATGCGGCCCACGAACGGCGAGATCAGGAACGCGCCGGCCTCGGCGCAGGCCAGCGCCTGGGTGCGACTGAAGATGAGGGTGAGATTGCAGTCGATGCCCTCGCCCTGCAGGACCCGCGCGGCCTCGACGCCGGCCCAGGTCGCCGCGACCTTGATCAGGATGCGCTCCGGCCCGAGCCCGTGCTCGCGGTACAGCGCCACGAACCTGCGCGCCTTGGCCACGGTGGCGGCGGTGTCGTGCGCCAGGTCGGCATCGACCTCGGTGGAAACGCGGCCGGGCACCAGTCCGGCCAGCGCGGCGCCGACCCCGACCGTCAGCCGGTCCACCACCTCCGCCGCACGCTGCCCGACGTCGCCGCCCTGAGAGGCCGCGCGCCGCAGCTCGCCCTCAACCAGCTCGGCGTACACCGGCAGCGCCAGCGCCTTGAGCACCAGGCTGGGATTGGTGGTGCAGTCGACCGGCCGCAGGCGGCGTACGGCCTCGTAGTCGCCGGTATCGGCGACGATCACGCTGTGCCGGCGCAGCTGCGCCAGCCGCGACTCGCCCGTCGCCGGCGGCGGCGTGTCGCGCGCCGTGGATGTCGTCGTCATCGTCCGCTCCCGTATGTGCCGGCAGACAGTCTAGCCTGCGGGCGCCGCGCCGCGGGGGGACGACGGCGCCCACGGACGCCGCCGGATCAGCGCCCACCGGCGACACGCCGGGTGGCCGAAACGCGAACGGCGCCGCCGTGAGGCCGCGCCGCTGCCTGGATCCCACCGATCGCCGGTGGTGGGCGGTACAGGGTTCGAACCTGTGACCCCTACCATGTCAAGGTAGTGCTCTACCGCTGAGCTAACCGCCCGGAGGCCTGCACGGAAGGCCGCGCAGGGCCGCGAATTCTACCCCGGCGCTCCGCCCGCCACAACCGCGCCAGATCGTCTTTTCCGTTGCGGCGAGACAAGCCCCCGTCGCCACGGGCGGTGCGAATGAATAGCCGAGCCCACTACGACGGACCGGCACCTCGCTTCTTTGACTTGAGGCGCGGGCTTTTCGGTGGACGATACCCATGGCGACGGCTCGCTTCTTCACCGCAGCGGAAACGCCTACCTGGCGCGGCTGCTCGTTCGCCCGCCCACGGCGCCCTCATCCCACGCAACGCAGAGGGCGCCTGGCGCTGTTCAGCTGACCAGGGTGGCTTCCTTCAGCCGCTGGATGCGGTCGCGCACCTGCGCCGCCTCCTCGAACTCGAGGTCGCGGGCGTGCTGGTACATCTGCTGCTCCAGCACCTTCAACCTGGCCGCCAGCTGCGCCGGGCCCAGCTTGGCGTAGTCCTCGGCCTCCTCCGCCACCTTGCGGCCCCTGCCACGGCCGCGCTTCTCCAGCGCCGGCTCCGGCCGTGCGCCCTCCATGATGTCCTTGACGGCCCGCTCGACCGATTTCGGGGTGATGCCGTGCTCGAGGTTGTACTCGACCTGCTTCTGGCGGCGGCGGTCGGTCTCGTCGAGGGCGGCCTGCATCGAGCGCGTCACCCGGTCGGCGTACAGGATCGCCTTGCCGCGCAGGTTGCGCGCGGCGCGGCCGATGGTCTGGATCAGCGAGCCGGCCGAGCGCAGGAAGCCCTCCTTGTCGGCGTCGAGGATCGCCACCAGCGACACCTCCGGCATGTCCAGCCCTTCGCGCAGCAGGTTGATGCCGACCAGCACGTCGAAATTGCCCAGCCGCAGGTCGCGGATGATCTCCACCCGCTCCACCGTGTCGATGTCCGAGTGCAGGTAGCGCACGCGCACGCCGTGCTCGCCCAGGTACTCGGTGAGGTTCTCGGCCATGCGCTTGGTCAGGGTGGTGATCAGCACCCGGTCGCCCATGGCGACGCGCTCGTTGATCTCGCCGAGCACGTCGTCGACCTGGGTGGCGACCGGCCGGATCTCGACCTCGGGATCGACCAGGCCGGTCGGCCGCACCACCAGCTCCACCACCTCGCCGCCGGACTCGCGCTGCTCGTACGGCCCGGGCGTGGCCGAGACGAAAATCGTGCGCGGCGAGCGCTCCTCCCACTCGTCGAACTTCAGCGGCCGATTGTCGAGCGCCGACGGCAGGCGGAAGCCGAACTCCACCAGCGTCTCCTTGCGCGAGCGGTCGCCCTTGTACATGGCGCCGATCTGCGGGACGGTCACGTGCGACTCGTCGATCACCAGCAGCGCGTCCGGCGGCAGGTAGTCGAACAGGGTCGGCGGCGGCTCGCCCTGCAGCCGCCGGGTCATGTGCCGCGAGTAGTTCTCGATGCCGTTGCAGAACCCGACCTCGGCCATCATCTCCAGGTCGAACTGCGTGCGCTGCGCCAGCCGCTGCGCCTCGACCAGCTTGTTCTGCGCGTACAGCTGCTCCAGCCGCTCCTTCAGCTCCACCTTGATCGTCTCCACGGCGTTGAGCACGCTCTCGCGGGTGCTGGCGTAGTGGGTCTTCGGGTAGACCGTATAGCGCGGCACCTTGCGCTGCACCTCGCCGGTCAGCGGGTCGAACAGGCTGAGGTTCTCGACCTCCCCGTCGAACAGCTCGATGCGCAGCGCCTCGGCGTCGGACTCGGCCGGGTGCACGTCGATCACCTCACCGCGCACCCGGTAGGTGCCGCGGCGCAGCTCGGTGTCGTTGCGGGTGTACTGCAGCTCGGTCAGCTGGCGGATCAGCGCCCGCTGCTCGATGCGCTCGCCGCGGGCCAGGATCAGCCGCAGTTTCAGGTAGTCCTCGGGATCGCCCAGGCCGTAGATCGCCGAGACCGTCGCCACGATGATCGCATCGGGCCGCGACAGCAACGCCTTGGTCGCCGCCAGCCGCATCTGCTCGATGTGGTCGTTGATCGAGCTGTCCTTCTCGATGTACGTGTCCGACGACGGCACGTAGGCCTCGGGCTGGTAGTAATCGTAGTAGCTGACGAAGTACTCGACCGCGTTGTGCGGGAAGAACGCCCTGAACTCCCCGTACAGCTGCGCCGCCAGGGTCTTGTTCGGCGCCATCACCAGGGTCGGCTTCTGCACCGCCTGGATCACGTTGGCGATGGTGTAGGTCTTGCCCGAACCGGTCACCCCGAGCAGGGTCTGCTTCGCCAGCCCGGACTCGAAGCCCTCGATCAGCCGCGCGATCGCCTGCGGCTGCTCGCCGGCGGGCGAGTACGGCGAGACCAGGCGGAAACCGGGGATGGCGGTGTTGTCGTTCATTGGCATGGAGAAAGCAATATCACAGTGTAGTCCCTGCCGACAGCTGGACATGATGACCGCCCATCAACCCCTCCGGAGCGCCGAAGCCGCCGCTGTCCGGCCGCAAGGCGCCGGGTTCCGACGGCAGGTTCGGCACTTTCCTACCGCAAACGCCAGCAACCACCGACACTACAGAACCTGGTCCGACTCCACACTACCGCTTCCACGCTAGAAGACTTCCGCTATGACCCGCAAGAACGCCGGTTTCACCTTGACCGAAGCGATTACGGCCATGATGCTCATCGGCATACTCCTCTCAGTGGGTGTGCCCGGGCTCGGATACCTCATTCACAAAGGCCAAGTCAGCACATCGGTCTCATCTCTCACCATGGCGCTTGCAACAGCGCGAATTTCGGCAATCCGCTCGCGCAAGCCGGTCTCCGTATGCCCTACAGATAGACAGGGGCATTGCCGCACTGATGGCATCTGGAGCGAAGGCTGGATGGTGTATCTGGACCCGAAGGGCCAGCCACAACCGACGGACGCTGAGCATGTTCTGCATGTATTCAGCCCGATCTACAAGAAACACGACCTTCGCACGTCGCAAGGTCGCCAACGCGTCCGATACCAGCCAGATGGCCGCGCCGGCGGCAGCAATCTCACTTTCACTCTATGTGATTCTTCCACGGCACTCCTGTTGGCACGCTTGACCGTGAACAACGCCGGGCGGACGCGCATTGAACGGCCAACTCAGACGCTCGCTGAAGCGCCATGCCGTTCAACACTTCCCTGAACCGGATTTCCCATGAAGCGGGCACAAAAGCGAAAGGGCCCGCGGATCGCCCGCAAGCCCTTGGATATTGGCGCCCGAAGTTGGACTCGAACCAACGACCCCCTGATTAACAGTCAAGTGCTCTAACCAGCTGAGCTATTCGGGCGCGGGGACCGGTATTGTAGACATTGGCGCATCCTGGTCAAGCCTGTGCCCGCGGAAGCCGCCAGTACAGGGTAGCCAGGCGCCGTGGGATCCACTACCAGCACTCGTCGGCCGGTTTGCTCCCGCTGACGCCCCGACCACCCTTCTCATCGAGCGTTAACGTTCCGCAGTCCGCGTCCCGAGTGGCCTGCCCATCCTGAGGAACGGCCTCCAGGGTGAATTCTTTAGCGCCCAGGGAACCGGCGACCAAGCCAACCGCATAGTGCGCAGCCACGTCGACGTCACATTGGCCGATAACCGGTGGACTGTCCGCGTTATTGTAGGTCAAGTACGTGGAGTAATAGCGCTCCATGAACTGCGCACGTTCCTGCAGGCATGTCGCCGCCGCGGCACGCCTGGTCTTGGTGACATGGGACTGGTAGCTGGTGTAGGCGATGGCGGCAAGCACTGCAATGATCAATACCGTGATCATCACCTCGATGAGGGTGAACCCAGCTTGCGTCCTAGAACGTGAGAAGCGCTTCATCTCGCTAATTCCTTATGACTTCACGCCAGGAAACACGGCCGACGTTTCTCATCTCGTCGGTGTCCACGCAGCCCACTTCACCCGTTGAACCTGCTGCGCATGCCTCACCGCTATCGCTGCCCGGCCCGCCACCAAGCAAATTTGACTCAGTGGGCATGCCAATCCCGAGATCGATGGAACCGATCGGCAGCGTCACCGGATTTCCATCCTCGTCTACCCCCTCGACCACGTCATCTGCGAACTCACCGTCTTCATCGACATCAAAGAACGGCGAGCCGGTGCTTGTTCCGGTAAAAGCATCCACGGCATTCAGATAACCGCTGCCTCCATACTCACAAGGATCCTCGCTGGGAATAATACTGCTGACCACCAACGCACTGCCGCTCATTTGCGGCGCCGTCGCGATCCTTTCACCTATAGGCGTTCCGGGAGCCGGGGGATCCAGCAGGTCCACGTACCAACCTCTGTAGCCTGCTGGCAGCGACTGATTCTGCTCGAAGGCCCGCACTCTTCGGCCGTCACTAGTCGTCACCAGCATCACCCTGCGTCCGATCAACTCTGTTTCCTTGCTGGTGACTCGCGCCCCGATATCCTCGATCCCATACAGTCCCTGCACGGCCATGTTGGCTGGATCTTCTATGGTCATGAATCGACCTGTTCCGAAAAATACCCATGGACGATAGGTTGTTGGGTGCAAAGCCACGGTCAGACCTCCGGTGATCGGTTGACGGGTCGTCCCATCCGGCCCAACCGCCGTAAACAGCGGCTGACCGCCAAAATCAACCTCCCAATCCGACGGAGTTCCAGAGGTCAGATCGAACTTCCATACGTTGCCATGCATGTCGCCCGCATATACATAATCGACCGTGCCGTTTGCATCGCGGTCCCAGCCAACTGCCCCAGATAGACCATTCGAGATCGAGTCGATCGGACCCGCCCCGGTATCGATCTCTTCGATCAACTCCCCTGACATCAGGTTGTAGACAAGTAGCACTGCCCGGCCATTGGAACTATTGACGCCATTTGAGACGATCGCAGCCGTTACCCCATTATTGAGCTTGGCAATTACCGGCCGACCGAGAACCTGTCCCATATTGCCGTCCGGGGTCTCATAGTCTTCCCACAAAAAACGCGATGCGGAGAACAAATCAGGATTTGTCACATCAAGAGCGAAAACGCCTTTGCCACCACGTCCAAGAGTACCAACGAGAATATTCTTGTCAGGCGTCTGCCGACGGCTGGAAACGATGATCGGGCCGTCCACGAAGTAGCGATGGCTGTAATCCGGGCGGCTTAAGCTACCGAGGTCCGCCCAGTTGATTCCGTTCGGAATGAAAGCAAACAACTCGCTTCCATTCGCTGCATCGAATGCATGAAGCATGCCATCGTTTGCGCCAACATACAGCGTGTCGGTATCCGGCACGTATACGGGAGATGAGTTGACGATATCACCAAGCAGGTGATTCCGATTGCGCAGATTTCCGCCCTTGCTCATCTCATCCAATTGACTTCCAGCGATATATGCTGCGTTGTCATCGCCAGAAACCGGATAGTCCGACACCCGTTGCAATATGCCGAGCTGCGCTGGAGTTGCGCTATCCGGAAAACGGCCGCTACTCGTGTAAACCTTACGCGCGGCCGCCTCCTCTTCTTTTGGAATTCCTTGGGAAGCACGCCAGGCCGGAGTGGACTCGAATCCGGTGCCGGCGGCGTTTCTGGCATAGGCCAGCACATCCCCCGTCCAGACGCCGGAAACATAGTTCGCTTGAAACAGGCGCGTTCCCGCGTCGAGCGAGGTGGAATTCGCCGCAACATTGGAGAAAGAGCCAGTTCTCTCCACGATGGCAGCGAGCGCAGCTTCCAGTCCCTCGGCGAATTCCCTGGGATTGCTTGCCGAAAGGAACGTTCCCCGGCTGTTGACCGCCGCGTGCAGAAGATCGTCGATACGGTCCGCGTCTTCGTTGTCCAGAGGATCAGGCCATGACGAGTAGTTGCTCGGCACATCCGCAACGCTCGTGAAGCCGGTCGTTCCCCGCAAGCCGATCGAAATCCCGAAAGTAACCATGTGCTGCCAGAATGCCGGGTTGACAGTCGTATTGGGAACAATATTAGGCAGGTCCGTCCGAAGGTCATTCTTCCAGTACCTCATGGCGACATCCGCCAATGTGTTCTGCCTGGAATCGCTGTACGGAGGGCCTGCCTCATAGGTGTAAGGCGGACCATCCGGCCTGGTGATTGCCGCACCATTGGTTCCATCCTGATTGCCACCAGAGCTGAAACCGCTGTCGCTATTCCAGAACCCATCGGTTGTAAGAATCGTGAAGTTCTGCCGACACGCAAGCTGGCTTCCTCCCGATTCCGGGCCATACGGGCCGGTTGCCTCCCGACTGGAAAAATAGAACCCCGCATTGTTCAGCGCGGAACGCAGCGGTGTACCGTCGCTCGCCTGGGAAGCGAACAATCTGTTGTACCACCGCTCACGATTGTTGCTCATCCCCGAAACGCCATTCGGGTTCGCGAACAAGCCGGAGTTGTAGTTGATCGGGATCGGAACATTTTGGGTGGGGATGTTTCCCGAGGTAGAGCTTCCGTTCCTGCCCCAGATGGTCCGGAATCCGACCCTGACCACTTCACCCAATTCGCCGAAGGCCGCGCTTGCTCCGGCCTTGGCCGCCTTAGTGCGGGTTCTGTGATAGGAATACCAGGTCGCGAAATTCGCCTTTTCGGCTGCTTCGCTTCGCCCTGTCGGAGTCACGTAAGTACAGGCCCGCCAACCCCAACCCGAATTATTCGTACTGCATCCGACACCGGAAACGCCGTTATTGGAGCCGTTGCCCTGAAGCCGTTCGCTTCTGACAACCCGCCCGTCGGTCCGAATATGGTATCTATAGTATTGGGTCACATCCGCATAATTTGTAATCCCAGGCTTTGGGACATAAAATACCTGGGTGTTGTTGCTCAAATTGATCGTACTACTCGTTGTCCCAGAAGCCGAATCCTGCACATATGTGCTACTGCTGTACGCTGCATTGAAGCTCGCCCCCCCGGCCAGCGGCTCCCCGTTTGAATTAAACCAGGGCTGATAATCGATAGCGGGATTATAATAAAGGGTATTCGTTATATAGTTCTGGTCATATATGCCGTTGTCGCTCGTGTAGTCCGTACCACGTGAGCTATCGCTACTGGTGTTGTTGCCGGTACGGCCACTGGTTATCCCGCCCCCGGTAATCTGGGATATCGCCGGATTGTACATGTATCGCCATGCCATCGATCCAGAATCATCCATGATGAACAGGACGTTCGGCGGCACTCGAGCGCCTGTCGTCAACGGTTCGTTCGGGAAGGAAACGGTGGCATTCACAGGCAACGACAACAAAGTTGCCGTAAAGGCGAGTAGTACAGCCACCCCCCTCTCCCTGATGCACGCCCGGGAGTCCGTCTTGCTCAAAGGCTGACTGCGCATATCCCTACTCCTGCCATTCATTGCGCAATGAAGTTCGTCTGCAGGATGACCGCGGCGCGGTCATCTGCTTGGCTTCTTGCGGTGATGCGATAACGTGGCCGCAGGCACAGCGGCGAAATGCTCGCTTCGTCCAGTTGGTCACAACCAGGCCACGTGGGCGCATCCCCCATGTACTCCACGAAATACTCTGGCGCCACAGCCAGAGCACCGACATCGATGCTGGCCGTTTCCCATCCGTCAAAACTGGAATCCAACCAACGATCCTGGAGGCTGGCGTCGGGTATAGCGCATAATCCATTCGAGCACCCTGCTGCGGGGACGTTGTCGCGCGTGTCGGGTTGGCCGGCCAGTTCTTCACCTTCGCGCAACGCAGCTTCAGCTGCCTGAAACGCAAGATTGCGATCAAGCATGTTGGCGCTCATTCGCTCTTCCAGAAGCGTACTACGCAGGATCGCAAGCCCCAGCAGAGTCATCACCAGCAGGAGCAACAGCACGATCAGCAGCGAAGCACCACGGGCACCGCGCCAGCCGGGAGCACTCGATTCCATGTTCATGTTCATGCGTTGCGGTTCCGCAGGCTGACGACATGGATCAACTGTCGTTCGAGGGGGGCTCCATCGACCCCTACCGCATCAGGACTTTCTACCGTCAGCTCGACACGCACCGCCACCACATCCCTCCAGTTGGCCGATCCAATGGAGGGATCGGAGGCAACCACATATGATGTTGCGTCTCTTAGCAGGTACGTCAGCTTCATCCCAGTGACGCCTTCAACCACCTCTTCGTTGCTGACAGTATTGCCAGCGGCCCTGCTCTGGTAGAGCGCAGGGCGCTCATTGGGATTGTTGGCGACATACCAACGGGTCGCATGAAGTCGAACCATCACGGAGTTGGGAGCGGCGTATGTGAACGGAGGTCGAGAGGAGCAATCCTCGCCATGGGCAACCAATCCAAGGTCAGTGGTGCAGTTGCCGGGGCCGGTTGAAGCCGCATGTCCCACTGATACACCGGCTACCGAACTCGCCTGAAAGATTGAGGCTTGACGGGAATTGCAGGCCAGTAACAAGTCGCCGGCCGAAAATCCGTGGTCGGTCGTGTTGACCGTGAAGGTGTTGCCGGCTGCATTATGGGCGCTGATCGTCACCACGGTGTCATCGCCGGAGATGAGCTGGATTGCATCCGTCCCACTCAGCCTCTCGGCCGGACCCGTGCCGAATGCTCTGTCGGGAAACGCCTCACTACTGGCATATCCACGCAATGCCGCTCCCCAATCCTGCAGGTCCGTCCACCAGCGTGTCCCTGGATCGTTGATGACATTCGCGATCGGGAGATTGTTGACGCAAGGATTCCCTCCCGCTTCGCGGATATCGCGCGCCATCAATTCGAACGCGATCCGGACATTCTCCTGTACATAGCCAAGATTCTCAGTTGCACGGTAGACCTGGCGATTAGACAGGAAAATGCCAATTGCCGCACCGACGACCAACAGGCCGAGAATTAGCGCGATCATCAATTCGATGAGGGTGAGGCCCGACATGCGCCGGGGTGAAGGGCTCGGTATGGCGCGTTTCATAGCAGCGTCGTCGTGGTTACGGTTCTGGTGTCACCTGCAATGCCGGTCACGCCACCATCGCTTGCGCGGCTATCGTTCCACTCGACGGTAACGCTGCAGGCAGAAGCGTCAGGGCAGTCAATCTCTCCGCAGGCATCGTCCCCCAACGTATCTTGCAGTGAACTGAGCCACTCTCGGTGATCATTCTCGGCGAGGGTTGCCCCGCCAGCAGACACAAGGCATGTGCGCGCCATGTTGTACGCACCAGCGAGCGCCTGTTCACGATTGGCTCGCATGGCATCGAAAATGGCATATGTCTGAATGACGGCCTGGCTGCGCTCCAGGGAGCTCTGGCTGTTCCGCAATGCCGTGGTCTGCATGGCCGCAATTCCGAGCATCCCGACCGCCATGATCAGAACGGCGATCAACACTTCGATCAAGCTCGCCCCGCGTTGGCGCCAGTGGCCGACATGGCGAGCCGAGCGCCGCAGTCGTACCCTCCGGGATCTGATGGCCGTCATGGGCACACTCCTTCTCCGTCTACGGAATCCGTGGACACTCGGCTTCCGCTCGCCAAACGCACGATGCGCCGATTCTCCGGGGGACGCTCTGTCGGCAAACACACGGTGATCTCAGCATCAAGCAGCCCCCCCGTGGCCGATCTCGCAAGCCCATCGCCGCTGAACGTGATGCCCTGTGCGCTGCTGCTGATCTGGAGCGGCGCCTTGACGGAATGGCTCCTCAGGACTTCATCGCTACTACCCACGACCGTGAGCCATGAACTCCAGTCACTCGCCGCTGCCGAGCACGTAGCTCCATCGGCACTGTTGCAAACAGTGATGCTAGCGTTGCGCCTGATCGCCTCCGACCTTGCATGATGCAGGGATGCCACGAGCTCATTGCCTTGCGCAGCCAGGCGATTATTGTTGATGATCGAAATGAAGCTGGGTGCCGCCAAGGCAAGAACGACCGCCAATACGACAACCGTTATCATCAGCTCGATCAATGTGAATCCGACGCACGCGACGCGCTGGGCGCGCACCCCTTTTTCACGACAACCAATGTCGTGCCGACCATCCATACACACCTGTCCCCGCGATCGTGGCGAAGAGACGATAGCGCCCATACTCCATTCCTGCCAGCCCATAGCGATGGGCGGTCGATTCCAGCGAGCGAGCGGCGGCTTGCGTTCCGACCAGTATCGCTCCCAGGCGGTGCGACAAGCACCGCCCGCTTTTCGCTATTCTCCATACATGGCGATCGATAAGAACCCCAACCCACTTGACGCTCTCTGGCAGGCGCCGGCACTCATCTGGGTTGTCCTGGCGGGTCAGGGGCTGGCTGTAGTGCTCACCCTGGCACCGCCGTCGCATGCGGGCATGCTTGTATCGTTTGGGCTGACCTCCCTGACGATTCAATGGGTGCTTCTGATTGCCCTCGGCGGACTGTATGCATCAAGACATAGCCTGGCGGCAATGCCTCCCCTGCATTTGGCATACGTGGCGCTGGTATGGCTAGTGGTTGCCGCCTGTCTGGTCTGCGGCCTGCTATGGATCATGATGCGGGACGTATTTCCGTTCGATCCAAAAGAGTGGCGGGCGCTGCTGCTCCGCATCGTTGGAATCAGTCTGATAGTGGGCGCACTCGGCTTGGCTGCATTCCAGAACTACTGGAAGGGCCGGCAACTTGCCCTCCGTGCCAAACAGGCTGAGCTCGACGCACTTCAGGCGCGCATCCGCCCGCACTTCCTATACAACACCCTCAACACGGCTGCCATACTGGCCCACCAGCGCCCCGGACATGCGGAGCAGTTGCTCTTGGATCTGGCCGATCTTTTCCGCGCAGCTCTTGGCGGCACCCGAAACATCTCTCTCGAGGAAGAGCTCTCCCTTACTTGCCGATATCTCGAAATCGAGAAATTTCGCTTCGGAGAGCGACTTAAGGTAGGTTGGCACGTACCAACGAAGCTGCCGGATATTCACTTACCCGCCCTTTCGCTCCAACCTTTGGCTGAAAACGCGATCAAGCATGGAGTCGAACCCTCTGTTTCTGGTGGACAGATCGACATCTGGGTCGCAGCCGAAGGAGGAGAGGTTGCAATATCTGTTCGGAACACGATTCATGGCACTGTCATGCCCGGCCATCATGTCGGACAGAAGGCCGTACGCGCACAGATAGACGCTGCAACGCACGGCAAGGGGCGCTTGGAAACCTCCGTCCAGGGTGACCACTATGTCGCCACACTGACACTCCCACTCGTGAACGAAGACTGCCATCCAGCGGATAAACAAGAGCCGGCAACGTAGCATTGCTCAACCATGGCCATCTCACGAAACCGGCCTGCAGACCTCACTGCGAATACACTCGTCGGCGACTCAGGCCCGCACCTCGTAGCACGGCCGATACTGCCCGGAAATCTTCATCCGCCGCTGCTCGACGAAGGCGCGCAGCAGGGCGTCGAGGGCCTGCATCATGTCGGTGTCGCCGTGGATCTGGAACGGGCCGAACTCCTCGACCCGGCGCATGCCGTCCTCCTTGACGTTGCCGGCGACGATGCCGGAGAAGGCGCGGCGCAGGTCGGCGGCCAGCTGGTGCGGCTTGCGGCCTTGGTGCAGGTCCAGCGCGGCCATCGCCTCATGGGTGGGCACGAACGGCTGCTGGAACTCCAGCGGGATCTCCAGCGACCAGTTGAAATAGAAGGAATCCTGCTGCGCGAGCCGGTGCTCGCGCACGCGCTTAACGCCCTCGGCCATGCGCCGGGCGACCTTTTCCGGATCGGAAACGATGATCTCGTAGCGCGAGGTCGCCGCCTCGCCCAGGGTCAGGCGCAGGAACCGGTCGATCTGCTCGAAGTACGGCGCCGAGGCGGTCGGGCCGGTCAGGATCAGCGGGAACGGCAGGTCCGCGTTCTCCTCGCGCAGCATCAGGCCGAGCAGGTACAGGATCTCCTCGGCGGTGCCGACGCCGCCCGGGAACACGATGATGCCGTGGCCGAGGCGGACGAACGCCTCCAGCCGCTTCTCGATGTCCGGCATGATCACCAGGTGATTGACGATCGGGTTCGGCGACTCGGCGGCGATGATGCCCGGCTCGGTGATGCCGATGTAGCGCGACTGGTAACGGCGCTGCTTGGCGTGGGCGACGTTGGCGCCCTTCATCGGCCCCTTCATCGCACCCGGGCCGCAGCCGGTGCAGATGTCGAAGCCGCGCAGGCCCAGCTCGTAGCCGACCAGCTTGGTGTAGTCGTACTCGTCGCGGTTGATCGAGTGCCCGCCCCAACACACCACCAGGTTGGGGTCGGCCGGCTGCAGGATGCGCGCGTTGCGCAGCAGCCCGAACACGGCGTCGGTGATGCCGGAAGTCGTCTCCAGATCGACGGCGTCCTCGCCGAGCTCGATCGCGGTGTAGGCCAGGTCGCGGACCACCGCGAACAGCAGCTCGGCGATGCCGCGGATGATCTCGCCGTCGACGAAGGCCATCGCCGGCGCGTTGACCAGCTCGATGCGCACCCCGCGGTCCTGCTGCAGCACCTGGATGTCGAAGTCCGGGTACAGCTCCTGCGCGGCGCGCGGATCGTCGGATGCGCTGCCGCTGGTCAGCACGGCCAGCGCGCAACGGCGCAGCAGGTCGTGCATGCCGCCATGGGAGGCGTCCTTCAGCCGCGCCACTTCCTCGCGCGAGAGGACGTCCAGCCCGCCGCGCGGATAGATCCGCGCGTTCACCACCGGCATCGCCCTCGATGCCTTGATCTCGCCTGCCATAGCCGCCGTTCTTCTTGGTTGGGGCGGCACTGTAGCGCAGCCCCGGCCGGAAAAGGAAACGGCCGGGCAGACCCGACCGTTCCTGTGGTGCGGCTCGATGCGGAATCAGAACTTGTAGCGGAAGCCCAGCTGCAGGGCCCAGCGAGACTGCCCGGTGTCGTCGTACAGACCCGGCTCCCAGACGCGATCGCGATCGAAGTTGTAGACGTATTTTCCGGTCGCCTCGTCGATGCCTACAAAGTTGACCGCGCGCAGGTCACTGTACGGGCTCTGATCGTAGATCTGCCCCCAGTCCTTGTTTAGCAGGTTGCCGACATTCATGACATCCAGCCAGATCTCGCTTTTGTGGCCGTCGAAGAAGCCCGGCAGTTCTTGGCTGATACGCAGATCGAAGGTGTTGACCCAATCGTTCCTGCTGCCGTTGCGGGCCGCTGGACCACCAGCGTGGGACTGCAGTTCCGGATTCTCGGACAGCCATTCGAAGAAGGCCTGCTCCATCGCAGCACCACCGCTGAAGAGGACGTCGCCAGGACCGTTCGGCACATACAACAGGTCGTTGGTGTAGCCGTCGCCGTTCATGTCGTTGAGAAAGCGCCAGCTGTACGGGCGACCGCTGCGACCTTCATACAACACGGTGAAGTTGGTCTTGTAATCGCCGAAGAACGCCTTCTCGAATGTCACGGTACCGATCACGCGATCGCGGATCTCGTAGTTGGAACGCGCGGCCACGTCTTCATTGGGATCGAAGATCGCCTTGTTGCTCCAGTTGGAGATCGCACGCGAAGAGGTCAGCGGACTTACCTCAGTGGCGCGTGTGTAGGTGTAGCCGAGCGACCAGGCCCAGTTCTCGATCAGCGGCCTACTCAAGCTGAAGGTGAACTGTTGCGAGCTACCTTTGTCGGTGTTCTTCATCAGAATCACACCATCGTTGTGCCAGCCGGTTACGTTCTCGTACCCGGGAATCGTATCCGCGACATCGGCAACACCGTTGTTGCCGTTGGCGCGACGGCCGCTGGCCTGATCGGCAGGGTTCGGCAGATAGATCGGGCGGCCGTCCTGACCGTAGGCGGTCGGCGTGCCGAGATCGAGACGCTCAAAGTGCAGGCCGTCCTTGACGCGGGTGAACAGCGCCTCGGCAGAGGCCACGATGCCGTACCAGGGCAACTCGTGGTCGAACGCGAGATTGGCCTTCCACACCGATGGCTGCTTAATGCCGTCTTCCATCAAGTTGACCATCATCTGGTAACCGGCCGCCGGCGGTGGCGTGGTCGGATTATCGGCATCGGGCACGAACGGCAACGACGCCCAGATCGCCTCACGCTGTTCCTGGGTCAGCTCCGAGTTGAGCTCCCGGTTGTAACCGATCAGACCGAAGCCGCTGTTCTGATAGGAATTGCCCACCCAAACGTTGGCGGCCGCGCCTTGGAACAGGCCGACACCACCACGCAACTGAGTCGGACGTTCACTGTCGAAGGTGTAGTTGAAGCCAAAGCGCGGCTGCCATAGCTCGCTATCGAGAACGTTGCGGTTGTCCAGCCCGTAGATTTCCTGGACGAGCAGATTGTGATCAGCCACGTCATCGAGATCCGGAATGTCTACGCGCAAACCGAACATCAGACTCAGATTGTAGTTGACTGCCCAAGTGTCTTGCACGAACACACCCGTGTTGGCGTGCTCATAGTTCATGGCAACGCTATCGAGGCCACGACCGGGGACCGGGGCGTTCAGCGTATAGGACCAGTACTCGCCATTACGGAAATGATCCAGACTAGCGAACTGATAGTTGCCCCAGATGTTCTGGGCATACAAGTTGTAGATGTCATTGCGTTCCCAGTCGAAGCCAAACTTGACGGTGTGATCTCCCGAGTACCAAGTGGCGGCAGCGAAAACATTGTCCGTGGTCGTTTCGATCTGGTTACCATGGCGGAACTGGTCGGCACCGAAGTTGAGATACGGCGAATCCGGCTGATCCGCGTCGTTCCCGTCGCCAAAGCCGATCGACATCTGCGGTAAGCGCGCGTACACACCGCTAATCGAGTCGTAGTTGCGGCGCGACGCCTTGATCTCGGTGGTGAAATTCTGCGACCAGTCGCTGAAGAGTTGCAACGAATGACTGTCGAAGGTCTTGTTGATGTCGTACCACCGGCTGTTGAGGCCCAATGAGTTGTCGCCTGAACCGCCCAGCACCGGGTCTACCTGCTCGGTTTCCGAGTAACGATAGGCAAGGCGGTGGTTATCCGTGATGTTCCAGTCGAGCTTGACCGCCTTTTCCTCCAGTTCCTGCTTGGTTCCGTCGGGCGTCTCCAGCGTACCGATGTCGACGCCGTAGACGTCGCGTGCAATCTGCTGCGCCTCGGCGATTTGCTCCTGAGAGATGTTAACGATATTGGATGCACTCGACCCGATCGGGCCAAATGTCGGCGACGGCGAAGTGCGGGTGAACTTTTCGTAGTTGGCGAAAAAGAACAGCTTGTCTTTGACGATCGGACCACCGAACGTCAGGCCGTAGGTTTCCTCGTCGGTGAAACCGGAGAACGGAGAGCCGTCTTCGTTGTCACGCACCCAATCCTGATCGCGATACACGTAGTAAACCGAACCGCTGAAGTTGTTGGTACCCGATTTGGTTACCGCATCGATCACCGCGCCGGTCGCGCCCGTGATGGTGACGTCGTAGTTGGACAGATCGACATTAATCGCCTCGATCGCATCCATCGACACCGGCTGGCGCAACAGCGGGAAATTGCTGGCTTCCAGGCCGAACGTATCGCTGGTATTCACGCCATCGATGCGGATCGCGTTGAAACGGGAGTTCTGACCGCCGGCCGATATCTCGCCGCGGCCCTTGTCAGTCTGCGAGATGCGCGGGTCAAGACGCACGTAATCCTGCAGGTTGCGCTGGATGGACGGCAATGCCTCAATCTGCTCCAAACTGAGATTCGTACCGGCACCCATCTTGGTCGCACTGAAGATTTCAGAGCCGGCGTAACCGATCGCCTGAACCGATTCAAGAGTGGTGATATCTCCGCTTAGTCGCGAGTCGACCTGAGTCGACTGATTCAGCGAGAGATAGATGTTGTCCTCGGTGTCGGTGCCTGCGCCCGCCTTGTGGATCGTGACGGTGTAGGGACCACCCACGCGCAGGCCGCGTGCATTGTAGCGACCGTTGGAATCCGTCGTAGCGCGGCTCACCGTACCCGATTCGACGTGGGTGATCGTCACCTCGGCGCCAGCGACCGGCTGACCGTCGGCGCCCAGCACCTGGCCTCCGACGCCTGCGGAAGTGGTGCTTTGCGCGAAGGCGGGCGCTGCGGCGAGCGCGACGATCAGACCGAGCGACAGCTTGGAGAGTCGGACGCGGTGCTTGTGAGTCATTGTCGATAACCTCGATGCGTGGATGGCGGCCGCGCGTGACGTGCGTGCGGCCAGTTTTTGGCGATGCGGAAAGCTGGGGGCCCGGGCCGCGAGGCGCGAATGCGTGCGCAGCGGTTAACTTCAGATTAACACGGTAACGGCCGCAGATGACAGCGACATGACAGGTCCGGAACGGCGCAAGCCACTGACCGGCTTGACTTTTATCCGACACCTGAGCAAAGCACGCTAAGTGCTTGTCACGCGGTCGCCGCTCAGGTCGGCGTGCCGATGCTGAGATAGCCGACGATCCCGTCCAGCAGCATCTGCACCGAGATCGCGACCAGCAGCATGCCCATCAGCCGCTCGATGGCGGTCAGGGCGCGCATGCCGAGCAGCTTGTAGAGGTAGGTGGACGAGAACAGGATCGCCGCGGTCGCCGCCCAGGCGATCAGCAGCGCCAGGCTCCATTCGCCCAGTCGCTCGGGCTCGTTGCTGCCCATCAGCATCACCGCCGCCATGCCCGAGGGGCCGGCCACCAGCGGGATGGCCATGGGCACGATGAACGGCTCGCCGTCCGGCAGTTCGCCCATCAGGCCCTGCGGCGGCGGGAAGATCATGCGCAGGCCGATGATGAACAGCACGATGCCGCCGGCGATGGCCACCGACTCCTGCCGCAGGTGCATCAGCTCCAGCGCGTACTTGCCGGCCCACAGGAACAGCATCAGCACCGCCAGCGCGATCAGCAGCTCGCGCGCCAGCACGATCCGCTGCCGCCTGGGCGGCAGGCGCCGCAGCATCCCCAGGAACACCGGCACGTTGCCCAGCGGGTCCAGGATCAGGAACAGCAGCAGCGCGGCGGAAGCGATCGTCATGGCGGCGCGGTCATCGGCGGATCACGGCGTCGGCCGCCAGATGCGGCCGCGATGCACGGCGCCTCCGGCCGACAGCAGATGCACGCACGCTCCGGCATAGCCGTCCGGGTCGCGCGCCTGCCCCCCGTCGCCCTCGGCGCTGATCTGCGCCCGCAACGCGGTGCGCATCGCACCCGGCTGCAGGCCGCTGATCCGTACCGGCGTGGCGGCGAGCTCCGCGTGCAGCATCGACACCATCGCGCGGAGCCCCGACTGGGCGATGCCATAGCCGCCCCAGTAGGCCTGTCGGGTGGCATCGGGATCGTCGAGCACGAACACCACGGCACCATCCGCGGCCCGCCGCAGCAGCGGCAGGCAGGCCTGGGTGAGCCACCAGCGGGCAGTGAGGTTGACATGCAAGGCGCGCGCGAACGCGGCCGGATCGGTGTGCTCGAGGGGCGTCAAGCCGCGGAAGTCGGCGGCGCAGTGCAGCAGGCCGTCGAGGCGCCCGAATTCATCGTGGACCCGCGCGGCCAGTTCGGCATAGTCGTCGGCACCAGCGCCTTCGAGGTCGAGCGGATACAGCGCCGCTTCGCCGCCCGCCTGCACGATGGCATCGTGAACCCGGTTGAGCCTGGGCACGCGGCGCCCGAGCAGCACCATCCGCGCACCGGCGCGGGCGCAGGCCAGCGACGCGGCGCGGCCCAGCCCGCCGTGTGCGCCCGCCACCAGCACCACGCGCCCATGCAGCGCCGCGGCCGTCGACGGCGACGCTTCGGGCGGCACCGCACTCACGCCTTCTGCGCCTCCGAGATCATCCGCGCCAGCTCGCCGGACTCGTACAGCTCCAGGGTGATGTCGCAGCCGCCGATCAGCTCGCCGTGGACGAACAGCTGCGGGAACGTAGGCCAGTTGGAATAGCGCGGCAGGTTGGCGCGGATCTCCGGCTCCTCCAGCACGTTGACGGTGTGCAGGTCGGTGACGCCGGCGTCCTTGAGGGCCTTCACCGTGCGGCTGGAAAAGCCGCACATCGGGAACTGCGGGGTGCCCTTCATGAAAAGGACGATCGGATGGCCCTCGACCTCGGCCTGGATCCGCTGCATGACAGCCATGGGGCGTTCTCCTGCGCTGCGCCGCGCCGGTGCGCGTATGGATTCGAAGTCCGGCGGCGGGGCATGGGGTTAGAATCGTCCATTGTAAGCCTTCACGCGGTCGCCGGCCCTTGCGCCGTCCGCGGATTTCCCCGACAACCGGTGCCGATGGCCATCGAACTGCCCGCCCTCCCTTACGACCGCACGGCGCTGGAACCGCACATCTCCGGCGACACCATCGACCAGCACCACGGCCGCCACCAGCGCGGCCATGTCGAAAGGCTCAACGCCCTGATCGCGGGCACGGCCTTCGCCGGACTCGAACTGGAGGAAATCGTGCGCAAGGCCCAGGGCGCGATGGCCGAACACGCCGCCCAGGCCTGGAGCGCCGCGTTCTACTGGAACTGCCTGAAGCCGGCGGCGGCCGGCGGCGGCGGCGAGCCGGAAGGCGCACTGGCCGACGCGCTGGCGCGCGCCTTCGGCGACGCCGCCGGCTTCCGCGCGCAGTTCACCGACACCGCCTTGCGTGGTTTCGGCGCCGGCTGGATCTGGCTGCTGCGCCGCGACGACGGCCGCCTGGCGATCGCGGCCACGCCGCACACGGTCACGCCGCTGACCGGCAGCGACACGCCATTGCTGGCCTGCTGCCTGTGGGAGCACGCGTACTTTCTCGATTACCGGGACAACCGCGGGAAGTACCTGGACGCGTTCTGGCAGCTGGTGAACTGGGAATTCGCCGCCTCGCGATTGGGCTGAACGCCCAGCCTCCGCTACCGCCGCCTACGTAGAGCGGAGCTTGCTCCGCTGCCTTCCGATGGCTCCGGAGGCATGCCGCGCAGCCGAGCAAGCTCGGCTCTACGACGCGCAGGCTCGGAGCCGATGCGGCAGACGCTCCATGCCCCGTAGAGCGGAGCTTGCTCCACTGCCTTCCGATGGCTCCGGGGGTGTCGCTAGCCGAGCGAGCTCGGCTCTACGGCATGCAGCTTGGGAGCCGGTGCGGCAGGCACGCCATGCCTCCGTAGAACGCTGCCTGCAGGTGGAGTTGGATCGCAGTGCCCGGCAACCGATCCGTGCCAGGGGAGCTTGGGCCCGGCGAACGCGCTGTGTCCGGCAGAAGCCCCTCCCAGGCCTTACCGGGACAACGCCGCGATCACCGGTTCCACCTGCGCCTGCCGGCCCAGGGCGTCGCCGATGCGCCGCAGCATGCCGGCGAGTGCGTCGGGGGTGTCGGCGCGCACGGTGGCATGCCCGACCTTGCGGCCGGCGCGCGGCGACTTGCCGTAGTCGTGCCAGTGGCCGCCCGGCTCGGCCAGGACCGGCGCCGGATCCGGCAGTTCCCCGATCCAGTTGAGCATGCAGGCGTGCCCGCGCATGCTGGTCGCGCCGAAGCTGCGGCCGAGCACCGCACGCAGGTGGTTCTCGAACTGAGAGGTCTCCGCGCCCTCGATGGTCCAGTGCCCGGAATTGTGCACGCGCGGCGCCAGTTCGTTGGCGAGCAGTTCGCCGTCGCGGCAGAACAGCTCCAGCGCGAACACGCCGACGTAATCCAGCGCCTCGGCCAGTGCGCGCGCATGGGCGACGGCGGTTTCGGCCAGCGCCGGGTCGACCGTGGCCGGCGCCAGGCTGGCCGACAGCACGCCGTCGACGTGCCAGTTCTCGGTCAGCGGCCAGGCGCGAAAACCGCCATCGCGCCCGCGCACGGCGACCACGCTCAGCTCGCGCTCGAACGGCACGAAGGCCTCCAGGATAAGGCCGACCCGGTCCGCCTGCGGCCCCAGCGCCGCCCACGCCGCGTCCGCCGCGGCCTCCGCTTCTCCGAGTCCCGAATCCCGAGTCCCGACTCCCGGCTTCAACCGGAACTGGCCCTTGCCGTCGTAGCCCAGGCGCCGGGTTTTGAGGATCGCCGGCATGCCGATCGCCGCTAGCGCCGCGTCCAGCGCCCGGCGCGAATCGACATCCGCAAATGGAGGTACCGGGATGCCGAGATCGCGGAACAGGGTCTTCTCGGCCAGCCGGTCCTGGGCCAGGCCGAGGGCGTGCGGATTCGGGAATACCGGCACGCGCGCACTCAGCCACCGCGCCGACTCGGCCGGGACGTTCTCGAAATCGAAGGTGGCCACGTCCACGCGCGAGGCGAACTCCGCCAGCGCCGATTCGTCGCGGTAGTCGCCGACCAGCAGCGGCGCGAACTGCCCGGCGCAGGCCTCCGCCGAGGTGTCCATCACCAGCAAGCGCAGGCCCAGCGGCGCGCCGGCAAGCGCCAGCATGCGTGCCAGTTGCCCGCCGCCCAGGATTCCTACCGTCGTCATGGGCGAAAGTGCTCCAGCAATCCTGATTGCCGGCTACGACGCGCCCGCACGGCACCGACTGCCCCTCTCTCGCTTGCGGGGGAGGCAAACAAGCGCGCGCCGGGCGCGTGCCTGTCGATGCCGACGGGGGTCACGCCGGCGTCCCGGGCGCTGCCGGCGGGCGCCGCGGGTCGTCGTCGCCGGCCACGGCGTCGGTCTGCCGCCGGCGGAACGCCGCCAGCGCGGCGGCGATGTCCTCGCGGTCGGCGGCCAGCAGCGCCGCGGCGAACAGCGCGGCGTTGATCGCGCCGGCCTTGCCGATCGCGAACGTCGCCACCGGCACCCCGGCCGGCATCTGCACGATCGACAGCAGCGAGTCGAGCCCGTTGAGGGTCCGCGACTGCACCGGCACGCCGAGCACCGGCACCGCCGTCTTGGCCGCCAGCATGCCGGGCAGATGGGCGGCGCCGCCGGCGCCGGCAACGATCGCGCGCAGGCCACGCGCCTGCGCCGACGCGGCGTAGTCGAACATCGCGTCCGGGGTGCGGTGCGCGGAGACCACGCGGACCTCGTGCGGCACGCCCAGCGCATCGAGGCGCTCGGCCGCGTGCTGCATCGTCTCCCAGTCGGAGCGCGAGCCCATCACGATCCCGACGAGCGGCGCTGCGGGATTGGCTGGCGTGGCTGGCATGTTCGTTCCCGGGCGCTAAACGCGTATTTTAGCCGGGATTGGTGATTCGTGATTGGTGATTGGCAAGGGCGCGCCTGTTCGCCGGCGCGCTCGCAATGACGTCGAGGTGATACGCTTTTGACGAATCCCGACTCCCCAATCCCCAACCCCGGCTCTCAATGGACCGCAAGCTGCTAGACATACTCGTCTGTCCCGCCAGCCGGCAGCCGCTGTCGCTGCTCGACAAGGCCGGCCTGGAGGCGCTGAACCGCGCGGTGGCCGCGGGCACGCTGCGGCGCGCCGACGACAGCCCGCAGCCCGAGCCCCTGCGGGAGGCGTTGGTCACCCGCGACCGCAAGCGGGTCTACCGCATCGACGACGGCATCCCGGTGCTGCTGGTGGAGGAAGCCATTCCCACTGGTCAGGTGGATGGATTTCCGGGCTGACGGAGGCCTCCGATGGCGCCACTCCAGGCCGCGGCGGCCGCAAACCCGGCACGGCTTTCACGGCGCGGACCGGGATCCAGCCGCTCCGCTGCAGCCGGTGCGACAGGCTCGCCTCGGTGACGCCGTGACTGCGTCGGCCTCCCCGCCGCCGGCCGCGGTTGTCGAAGCCGATGTCGCGCGCGCGCTGGCCGAAGACCTGGGCGGCGGCGACGTGACTGCCGCGTTGCTGCCCGACAGCGCCGACCGCGCCTACCTGCTGTGCAAGGAGGCCGCGGTGGTGTGCGGCCGGCCCTGGTTCGACGCCTGCCACCGCGCGCTCGATCCCGACGTGCGCATCGACTGGCGGGTGGCCGAGGGCGAGCGAGTCGCCGCCGGCACCGTGCTGGCCACGCTCTCGGGCCGCGCCCGCGCCCTGGTCAGCGCCGAGCGCACCTCGCTCAACTTCATGCAGACGCTGAGCGGTACCGCCACCGTCACCGCCGCCTACGTCGACGCGGTGCGCGGCACCGGGGCGCGCATCCTCGACACCCGCAAGACCCTGCCGGGGCTACGCCAGGCGCAGAAGTACGCCGTGCGTGTCGGCGGCGGCGTCAACCACCGCATCGGCCTGTTCGACGCGGTGATGCTGAAGGAGAACCACGTCCGTGTCTGCGGATCGGTCGCCGCCGCGATCGCCGCGGCCCGGGCACTGCATCCTGCGCTGCCATTGATCGTCGAGGTCGAGACCCTGGCGCAGCTGCGCGAGGCGCTGTCGGCGGGCTGCGACCGCATCCTGATCGACGACTTCGATGCCGACATGCGCCGCGAGGCGGTGCGGATCGCCGCGGAGGCTCCGGCTGGCGCCCGCATTCCGCTGGAAGTGTCCGGCAGCGTCGATCTGGACAACGTGGGCGCCGTGGCCGCCGACGGCGTCGATTGCATCTCGATCGGCGCGTTGACCAAACACGTGCGCGCGATCGACCTGTCGCTGAAGCTCGGCGCACCAGGCAGTCTTCTCCGCCGCGGCGAGGTCGGGCCCGTCGCCACGGGTGCCGCCAATGAATAGCGACGCTTCGAGCCCAAGCCGGGACGTACCGACCACCGCCGTCGCCAGAACCGCTTGCCCGGCCCCGCAGCCGCCCCCACAGTAGCGCCATGTCCGGATTGATCCTGCTGATGATCGCCGCCGCCGCGGCGTTCGCGTTCTGGAGCGCCTCGCGCGCCGCCGCCGAGCGCGCCGGGCGCATCGGCCGCCAGGCCTGCCGCGCCGCCGGCGTGCAGTGGCTGGACCAGACCGTGCACGCCGCCGGCCTGCGCCTGCGCCGCGGCGGCGACGGCCGGCTCGGCTTCGAGCGCAGCTTCCGCTTCGAGTACTCCGAGGACGGCGTCGAGCGGCACGTCGGCCGGCTGGTGCTGCGCGGCGACACCCTGGTGTCGTTCAGCGGCCCCGTGCGGGCGGCGGAAACCCGGCTGCACTGAGTTCCGTGAAGCCGCGCTCGACAAGCGCGCGGAGCGGTGGAAATCGAGCTTCCGCCCGTACTTGCGGGAACCGATCCAGGTCACGATCCTCGCCCCCTGGCGCGGATGTCGGCGGCATACCGCGACCGGAAGACCGCATCGGGACGCGGTCGAAGCCTGGCAAGTCATCGCTATCCGGCATCTCGGGGTCGCGACTTCCGTCGCTCCCACAAGGCGGAGATGCGCACCGTGCGCTGCCGTTGATCTCGCGAATGCAAGCCGCGCCGGACGGCGTCTCGCGTCGCGATTCCGACCGCGGTATACCGCTGCCCCTCCCCGGAGGGGAAGATGTCCGCCCTGCCGCTACTTGACCACGCGCAGGTGCGAGCCTCGCTTGGGCGCCGGCGCATCGTCGCCGCCGGGGCCGTCGTCGGGCGCCGGCGGCTCGTCGTCCGGGTCCGGCGCGGGCCCGCCGACGTCTTCCGGCAGCACCATGCCGTGCCCGGTCTCGCGCGCGTAGATCGCCAGCACCGCCGAGATCGGCACGTCGACCGGATGACTGACGCCGCCGAAGCGCGCGCTGAAGCGGACGCCGGCGTTGTCCATTTCCAGCCGGGTCACCGCGCGCTCGGCGATGTTGAGCACCACCCGGCCTTCCTTCACCGCGTGCGTGGGAACGCGCACGCCCGGTTGCTCGGCGTCGACCAGCACGTGCGGCGTCATGCCGTTGTCGACGATCCACTCGTAAAGCGCCCGCAGCAGGTACGGGCGATGGCTGGTCATGCGTGGTGCGTGCTCATCGCTCATGCAGGAAGTGTACCGCGCTAGGCAGTCCTTTCCGCCCGGTGAGAGACGGGCCGTCGCCGCGCCAGGCAGTCCTCTCCGTTGCGGTGAGAAACGGGCCGTCGCCACGGGTTTCGCCAATGAATCGCCGCGCCAAGCAGTCCTTTCCACCGCGGTGAGAGACGGGCCGTCGCCACGGGTTCCGCTATGAATAACCGACGCTTCAAGCCTTACGGCGGCCAACCCAGCGCGAAGAACTCGGCTGCCGATTCGCACCGCCCGTGGCGACGGGCCTGATCCCACCGCAACGGAAAAAGCCTACCTGGCGCGGCGCGGTCTCAGCTCGGCAGTTCCCGCAGGTTCTTTTCCTGCGGCGTCAGGCTGCGCGCGAACCCCGGGCCACGGAAGATGCGGTTGCCGTAGTCCTCGATCGCCTTGCCGTCCTTCGGCAGCGGCACGTCCAGCGCGCGCAGGCGCCAGATGATCGGCGCCATCGCGCAGTCGGCCAGGCTCATCTCCGCGCTGAGGAAGAACTTGCTGGCCTTGAACAGCGGCACCGATGCGGTCAGCAGTTCCTTCAGGCGCTTGCGGCCGGCCTCGGCCTGCTGCTTGTTGCCGATCTGGATCGCCTGGATCTGCGGCACCCAGTCGTGCTCCAGGCGCAGCATGGCCAGGCGCAGGCGCGCCCGGGACAGCGGGTCGACCGGCATCAGCGGCGGATGCGGGTAGCGTTCGTCGAGGTATTCGCAGACCACCGAGGCGGCGTACAGCACCAGGTCGCGCTCGACCAGGGTCGGCACCGAGTGGTACGGGTTGAGGTCGATCAGGTCCTCGGGAGGATTCTGCGGATCCACCTGGATCAGGTCGTAGGTGACGCCTTTCGCGGCCAGCACCAGGCGCACGCGGTGGCAGAGCACGTCGTCGACGGACGAAAACAAGGTCAGGGCATTACGCATACGCGGACTCGCAGCCATCATCGGGCTCTCTCCCGCAGCCGGATACCGCCGGCCGCATCGACGCCGCCCGCCCACTGCGGGCAGTCGCCCCGGTTCCCGAGCCGTCCCCTCCCCTTCTCGCATCGGCCGTTCTGCGACGGCCTGACTCGGAAAAGCCCGGCTGGCTGGCCGGGCTCCCGCGGAGGGTCCGCCTAGTGCACGTCCCGCCAGTACTCCTTCTTCAACAACCAGGCGAGGAACGTGAAGAACGCCAGGAACAGAATGACCCACACGCCGATGCCCTGGCGTTTGAGCGCGGCCGGCTCACTGGCGTACTCGAGGAAAGCTGAAATATCGCGCGCGGTACGGTCGAACTCGGCGGCGTTCTGCGTGCCAGGCTGCGCCAGCTCCAGATGCTCGACCGTCGGCTCGCCGATCTCGTCGGGCTCGCCGTACACCGGGCGCTGCAGGCCCTGCATCTCCCACAAGGGGTTCGGCATCGACACGTTCGGATAGAGCGTGTTGTTCCAGCCCAGCGTGCTCGACTCGTCCTGGTAGAAGGACTTGAGGAAGGTGTAGACCCAGTCGGAGCCGCCGGCCTTGGTGCGCACGATCAGCGACAGGTCGGGCGGCGCCTTGCCGAACCAGTCCTCGGCGTGCGCGGCCGGCATCGACGCGACGATGTGCTCGCCGTAGTCGGCGCCGGAGAAGTTGAGGTTCTGCATGACCTCCTCCTCGCTGAGCCCGAGGTCGTCGGCCATGCGCGAGTAGCGCAGGTACTTCAGCGAATGGCAGCCGGAGCAGTAGTTCATGAACAGCTGCGCGCCACGCTGCAGGGACGCACGATCGGCGATGTCGGCACCGGACTGCTGCAACTCGCCACCCTCGGCGGCGAGCGCGGCGACCGGCATCAACAGGCTGACGACGAGCGCGGCCGCACTGCGGACGAAGCTCCGGTATCGGCTGTTCACCATTCCCGATTCCCGATTGACGCGCCGCTCCTGCGGCGCGCCCTTCGGGCCATCCGCTTCGCGGATGTTCGCTTCGACATCCTGTCTCCGCAGTCCGATTCCCGACTTAGTCATGGGTCGTCACCCGCTCCGGCACCGGCTTGGTCCGGTCGATCCTGGTCCACAACGGCATGGTGATGAAGAACGCGAAGTAGAAGAAGGTCAGGAAGCGGCCGATGATGGTCTCGACCGGGTCGGTGCCGGGGCCTGCGCCGATCTTGCCCAGCCAGATGAAGCTGATCGCGAACAGCCCCAGCAGCACCTTCGACAGCAGGCCGCGGTAGCGGTACGACTTGACCTTGGCGCGGTCGAGCCACGGCACCGCGAACAGGATCGCGATCGCGCCGAACATCACCAGCACGCCGCCGAGCTTGTCCGGCACCACCCGCAACATCGCGTAGTACGGGGTGTAGTACCAGACCGGCTTGATGTGCTCCGGCGTGACCAGCGGATTGGCCTCGATGAAGTTGTCGTGCTCGAGGAACCAGCCGCCCATCTCCGGGGTGAAGAAGATGATGAAGGCCGCGAGGATCAACAGGAAGCCGACGCCCACCAGGTCCTTGACCGTGTAGTACGGATGGAAGGGGATGGAGTCGACCGGCGCCTTGGCGGACCAGCGGTTGCCCTTCGGCCCCTTCTTGATGTCGACGCCGTCGGGATTGTTGGAGCCGACCTCGTGCAGCGCGCCCAGGTGCAGCACCACCAGCAGCAGCAGCACCAGCGGCAGCGCGATCACGTGCAGCGCGAAGAAGCGGTTGATGGTCGCGTCGCCGGGCAGGAAGTCGCCCATGATCCATTCGGTCAGGCCGTTGCCGATCACCGGGATCGCGCCGAACAGCGAGATGATCACCTTGGCGCCCCAGAACGACATCTGCCCCCAGGGCAGCACGTAGCCCATGAAGGCCTCGGCCATCAGCACCAGGTAGATCAGCATGCCCAGGATCCACACCAGCTCGCGCGGCTTCTGGTAGCTGCCGTACATCAGCCCGCGGAACATGTGCAGGTAGACGACGATGAAGAACAGCGACGCGCCGGTGGAGTGCATGTAGCGGATCAGCCAGCCCCACTGGACGTCGCGCATGATGTACTCGACCGAGCTGAAGGCCTCGGCGGCGCTCGGCTTGAAGTGCATCGTCAGGAAGATGCCGGTGACGATCTGGTTCACCAGCACCAGCAGCGCCAGCGAACCGAAGTAGTACATGACGTTGAAGTTCTTCGGCGCGAAGTACTCCGTCATGTGCTTGCGGTACGCCGGCATCAGGCCGGGCGTGCGATCGTCGAACCAGGCCCGGAACGCGGCGATGATGCCGGTGGCCGGGTCGTTGGGCGCGGAAACCTTGTCGTCGACGTTCGCCATTTATGCGGCCCCCGTGTTGTTGGACTGCGAGGGATCGACGCCGATGACGATGGTGTTGTCGTCGGCGTAGTGGTGCGGCGGGACGGCGAGGTTGATCGGCGCCGGCACGCCCTTGTAGACCCGGCCGGCCATGTCGAACTTCGACTTGTGGCAGGGGCAGAAATAGCCGCCCTTCCAGTTCGGGTCGAACGGCTCGGGGCGGATCTCGGCGACCATCTCCGGCGAGCAGCCCAGGTGGGTGCACAGGCCCACCAGCACCGAGATCTCCGGGCGGATCGAACGCAATTCCGGGCTCGCTTCGCGGACGTATTCCGGCTGCTGGTCGGTGTTCTCCGAGTCCGGGTCGCGCAACTGGTCGTCCAGGGTCGGCAGCGCCTCGAGGATCGCCTCGGAGCGCTTGACGATCCAGATCGGCTGGCCGCGCCATTCCACCACCAGCCGCTGGCCTTCCTGCAGCGCGCTGATGTCCACGGTCACCGGCGCACCGGCGAGCAGCGCGCGCGCGCTCGGGTTCCAGGACTTGATGAACGGCACCGCCGCGAAGCCCGCGCCGACCGCGCCGACCACCGCAGTGGTCGCGGTCAGGAACCGGCGCCGCCCCGTATTGACTGAATCCTCACCGCCGGCGGGATCGATCACCGCTTCATTGACCATCCTGCACTCCGCAAACCCTTTCGGTAGCTACTCTGAATTCTGGCTGCCGCATGCCGGCTCCCGTCGCCGGAAGCGGCCGCAAAGACGGTAAAGTGTAACGGAACGCTGAATCGGCCGACAACGTCTTGACAACAAAAAGGCCCGGGCGCCCGCTCCCGCGTAGAGCGGAGCTCGCTCCGCTGCCTCCGGCTCCGGAGCCCGCGTAGTCGAACAAGCTCGGCTCTACGGGGATTCGGATCGCGCCCGGGCCGGCCGCCCATGGCGCCGTGGAGCGTCAGGGCGCGGTATTGGCGGCCAGATGGCCGCGGTAGCGCTCGGCCAGCACCCCCACCCGCTCGACGTAGCGCCGGGTCTCGCTGTACGGCGGCACGCCGCCGTGGCGGTCGACCGCGCCCTCGCCGGCGTTGTAGCCGGCCGCGGCCAGGGTCAGGTCGCCGTTGAAGCGCTTCAGCAGCCAGGCCAGGTACTCGACGCCGCCGAGAATGTTCTGCCCCGGATCGAACGGATTGCCGACGCCGAAGCGTTGCGCGGTGGCCGGCATCAGCTGCATCAGCCCCTGGGCCCCGACCCGCGACAGCGCGTTGGGATTGAACGCGGACTCGGCGTGGATGATCGCGCGGACGATCGCCTCCTCGACCCCGAAGCGGCGGGCCGCGGCGGCGATCTCGTCGCGGTAGGCATCGGTGTTCAACCGCACCGTGCCGAAGCTGACCCCGGGCGCGGCGCCGCAGGCGTAGCAGGTCTCGATGAAGCTGTAGCGGATGGTGCGCACCGCGCTCGCGCCGGCCACGCCCTTCGGCGCGCGGCTGGTGTAATGGCGCACGCCGTCCTTGATGTAGGAATAGACCTGCCCCTGCACGTGGCGGGTGCGCGGCTGCGCGGCCTTCGCCGGGGCGGTGGCTGGCGCGGCTGTTGCGGTAGCGCCCCCGCCCATGAAGATCGCCGGCGGGTTGCTGTGCAGCGTGGCCGGCGAACCCTGCACGCGATTGTCGGCGGTGACCCGCCCGGCGGCGGCCGGCGCCGCCGTGGATCGCGCGCGAGCGGGCTCCGGCCGATAGCTGCTGATCACGGTGCAGCTGGCGCCGCCGATCCGCTTGCTGACGTACTGGGGCACGCCGTCGCCGCTGTCGCAGCGGTACAGGGTGCCCGCCGCCGCCGGAAAGGCCGCGAGTGCGCACAGTGCGGTGAGGATGGTTCCCCTGGCCCCCTTCATGCGGCGGAGTCTCGCCCCATTTCCCGGCGTTGCCAAGCCCTCCGACGGCGCCGGGCCGTGACCGGCTACACTGTTCGGCCAGAAACTAGCCATTCCGACCCGGACTCAGCACCGCGCCCCGGAGACGCCATGACCCACCAGCAAGCCGGCGGCCGCAGGCCGTCCACCGACGCCCCTCTCCTGCGCAGCGGGAGCGGCGGTGATGGTCCGCAGCGCCGACGATGGGGCGAGGGCGGTCCCGAGGCCGGCCCGCCCGCACGCGGCAAGCTCTATATCCAGACCCACGGTTGCCAGATGAACGAGTACGACTCGGCCAAGATGGCCGACGTGCTCGCCGCCAGCGACGGCCTGGAACTGACCGACGATGCCGCCGAGGCCGACGTGGTCCTGGTCAACACCTGCTCGATCCGCGAGAAGGCGCAGGAGAAGGTGTTCAGCCAGCTCGGCCGCTGGAAGACGCTCAAGCAGGGCGGCCGCCCGGTGCTGATCGGGGTCGGCGGCTGCGTGGCGTCGCAGGAGGGCGAGGCGATCGTCAAGCGCGCACCCTACGTCGACCTCGTGTTCGGGCCGCAGACCCTGCACCGGCTGCCGGAACTGATCCGCGCCCGCCGCGACTCCGGCCGGCCCCAGGTCGACATCAGCTTCCCTGAGATCGAGAAGTTCGACCGCCTGCCGGAGCCGCGCGCCGAGGGCCCGAGCGCCTTCGTCTCGATCATGGAGGGCTGCAGCAAGTACTGCAGCTTCTGCGTGGTGCCCTACACCCGCGGCGAGGAGGTCAGCCGGCCGTTCGAGGACGTGCTGGTGGAAGTGGTGCGACTGGCGGCGCAGGGCGTGCGCGAGATCAACCTGCTCGGACAGAACGTCAACGCCTATCGCGGGCCCATGGATGGACGGGCCGACGACGGTGCGTGCGAGGGCCTTGGCCCGAGCGAACAGCACCATGCGGACCTCGGCCTGCTGATCCGCACCATCGCCGAGATCGACGGCATCGACCGCATCCGCTTCACCACCTCGCATCCGCTGGAGTTCTCCGACTCGCTGATCGAGGCCTATCGCGACGTGCCGCAGCTGGCGGACTACCTGCACCTGCCGGTGCAGTCGGGCAGCGATCGGATCCTGGCGGCGATGAAGCGCGGCTACACCGCGCTCGAGTTCAAGCAGAAGATCCGCAAGCTGCGGGCGGTACGTCCCGGCATCTCGATCTCGTCCGACTTCATCGTCGGCTTTCCAGGCGAGACCGATGCGGACTTCGAGAAGACGATGAAGCTGATCGAGGACGTCGGCTTCGACCAGAGCTTCTCCTTCATCTACTCGCGCCGCCCCGGCACGCCCGCCGCCGATCTCGAAGACGCGACCGATGCCGCGGAAAAGCACGCGCGGCTGTCGCGGCTGCAGGCGCACATCAACGCCAACGCGGCGCGGATCTCGCAGGCGATGGTCGGCAGCGTGCAGTCGGTGCTGGTGGAAGGCCCGTCGCGGAAGGACCCGAACGAGCTGACCGGCAAGACCGAGAACATGCGTTCGGTGAACTTCGCCGGGCACCCGCGGCTGATCGGGCGGTTCGTCGACGTGACGATCACCGAGGCGATGAGCAACTCGCTGCGCGGGCGCGTGGCGACGACGGCTTCGCTGTAGCCGCGCGAAGCGCGCGCACCCAGCCCCGCCGCGCGGCGCGCCCGCCGACCCGCGCCTCCGCAGGGGTGGAGCTTGCCCGCCCTAAGGGACGGCGCGCAGCGACTCGAGCAGCGAGAACACCCACGGCCGCATCGCCAGCAGCAGTCCGACGCTGCGACGGCGCGGCGGCGGCAGCTCACGTCGAGATCGGCGCACTCGTTGAACTCCACCACCAGCCGTTCCAGCCGGCGCCTGAGCATCGCCACCGAGGCGTCGCCGAGCTCGCGGATCTCGAGGCTCAACAGCGCGTCGCGGCCTTCGAACGGATCGCGCAGGAACTCGTGGCTGGCTTCGTGCAGGTAGCGCGTGCGCACCGGTCCGTCCTCGCGCCAGGCGAAATCGCGCGGCACCCGCAGGCGCACCTGGTCGCCCGGCAGCAGCTCGACCAGCCGCAACCGGTCGAGTTTCGCCAGCAGGCCCACCGCCTGCGGCGGGTCGAGACCGAATTCGTCGCGGATCGCCGCCACCGTCCAGTCCTGACACAGCAGGTGGAACACGATCATCAGCCGCGGCTCGTCGGCCAGCGCCGACTCCTGGCGCAGGCTCAGCCGGCCGCGCAGGTCGCGCGCGCCGCGGGCGATGCGCGCCAGCTCGAAGAAGTCGAGGTCGAGCGCCGTGCAGATCCGTTCCAGCCGCGTCAGATCGAAGCGCCCCTGCGAGAGCATGCGCTTGACCGTCGGCTCGGACACGCCCAACACCGCTGCCAGGTCGGCATAGCGCATGCCGCGCTGTTTCAGCGTCCGCTTCAGCGCGGCGAGCAGGCGTTCGGCGTCTCCCATTCCCTTGCAGTCTCCGCGTCCGCCACGTGAAGGATCATATTTCGATACCTGAGAATAGCAAATTGCAGATCTCGATACCTTCCGACAGGCTTCCGGTCACCTCCACCGGCGGCGCACACCGATGCACGACGTCCAGCAAGCCATCGCCCCATCGCCCGAACCCGCGCTCAACGACGTCCATTCGCGCCTGAACCCGACCAGGCCCGCCGCGGTGCTGCAGCCGCCGTCGGCCGCCGCGGCTTGCCGGCTGGTACGCGATTGCGCCACCGCCGGCGCCTCGCTGGTGCCGATGGGGGCGCGCCATGCGATGGGCGGACAGCAGTTCCTGTCCGGCGGATGCGTGCTGGACACCGCGGCGCTGGACCGCGTGCTGTCGTTCGATCCGCAGCGCGGGCTGATCACCGTCGAGGCCGGGATCCGCTGGCCGGCGCTGCTGCAGTGGCTGGCACGCTATCCCGGCAACCACGCCGGCTGGACGATCCGCCAGAAGCAGACCGGTGCCGACGACTTCAGCCTCGGCGGCGCGCTGGCCTCGAACATCCACGGCCGTGGGCTGGGCTTCGCGCCGTTCGTGGACGACGTCGAGTCGATCGAACTGGTCGACGGCCAGGGACGGCTGTCGACCGCCAGCCGCCACGAGAACCGCGAGCTGTTCGCGCTCGTCGCCGGCGGCTACGGCCTGTTCGGGCTCGTGCTCCGGCTGACCCTGCACCTGGTTCCGCGCCGCACCCTGCGGCGCGAGGTTCGCATGACGCGGGCATCGCGGCTGATCGCCGATTTCGACGCCGCGATCGCCACGGGCTGCAGCCATGGCGATTTCCAGTTCTCGATCGATCCCGGCGGCGACGACTTCCTCGACCTCGGCATCCTGTCCTGCTATCGCCCGGTCGCGGACGCCGTCATCGGTTCGCCGCAGCAGCAGCTGCGCGACGACGACTTCTCGCGGCTGCTGCATCTGGCGCATACCGATCCAGCGCGTGCATTCGACGAGTACGCCGCGTTCTACCTGTCCACGCACGGGCAACACTACGCTTCGGACGCGCAGCAGACCGGCTTCTACCTCGGCCACTACCACGACGCCATCGATGCCGCGGCCGGACACCGCGGCTCGGAGATGATCACCGAGCTGTACGTGCCGCGCACGCACCTGGCCGACTTCCTCGGCGCCGCCGCCGAGAGCCTGCGCCGGCATCGAGCGCAGGCGGTGTACGGCACGGTGCGCCTGATCGAGCGCGATGCCGTCAGCCTGCTGGCCTGGGCACGCGAACCGTGGGCCTGCGTGGTGTTCAACCTGCACGTCCGCCACGATGCCGCCGGCATCGCCGCGGCGCGCGACGCCTTCCGTGCGCTGATCGACGCCGCGCTCGAACGCGGCGGCGGCTACCACCTCACCTATCACCGCTGGGCGACGCGCGAGCAGGTCGAGGCCGCGCACCCGCGGTTCCCGGAGTTCCTGCGCGCCAAGCGCGCGCTCGACCCGGACTGCCGCTGGTCGAGCGACTGGTATCGCCATCATCTCGCCCTGTTCGAAGGTTGAGGCGATGGCGGGCAAGGGCCGCATCTCGACCGCGATGGTGGTGGCCTCCGGCACGTTGCTGGAGGCGCCGCCGGCCGGTGCGGAGCAACGGCTGCAGGCGCTGCTCGCCCGCGCCTGCCTGTCGGATTGCGGCCATCTCGGCGAACGCCTGCTGCGCCTGCTCGACAACCGCTGCGGGCGCACGCTGCTGCGCTGCGCGCAGGCGCTCACGCTGCCCGGCATCGCCGCCCACTATCGCTGGCGCAAGCGCCGCATCCGCGCCTGGGCCAAAGAGGGCATCGATGCCGGTGCGCGCCAGCTGATCGTGCTCGGCGCCGGCTTCGATGCGCTGGCGACGATACTGGTGCAGGCGGACCTGCGGCTCCTACGGGCGATCGAGATCGACCTCGCCGTCCACCAGAAGGTCAAGCGCCTGGCAATGCGACGGCTCGGGCTGGACCACCCGCGGCTGAGCTTGGTGGAGGCCGACCTGGAATCGCAGTCGCTGCCGGCATTGCTGGCCAACGCGGACGGATTCGATGGCGATGTACCCAGCGTCGTCGTCGCCGAAGGTCTGCTGATGTATCTGTCGCCGCCCTCGCTGCAGGCGCTGTTCGGCGGCTTGGCGACGTCGCTGTCGGCACCGTCCACCATCATCGCCACCGCGATGGCGACCGGTACCGATGCCCTGCCACGCTTTCGCGCGCAACGCCCCTGGCTGCGGCACTGGCTGCGGCAACGCGGCGAACCATTCCTCTGGGGCTGCGGGGCGGAGGCGCTGCCGGGCGCGCTGCGCGCGCCCGGCCTGCGCATCGACGCCATCGCGGACCCGGACCATCCGCACGACCCCGACCCATGTCCCGGCGAATGGCTTTTCCGTGCGACGCTGCCTGCGCGTGCCACGAGCCGAAAACACCGGAGCCCTTCCCCATCCGACCGGTAGGATGGAGTGGAACGCAGCGATGCCCATCATCGTCGTCGGCGCCGGATGTCACGGCGGCGATGGGTGGGTCGCGCATCGCACGCCGATTGCGTGCGGCGGCAACGGAGCCTGCCTGTGCGCGTATGTGCGCCGCCTGCCGGAAATGTTCAGTCCAGTCGCTTGCGGAAGCGCAGGATCGCCAGGGTCATCATCACCGCGGTGAACGCCAGCAGCGCCAGCACTTCGGGCCACAGCTCCCACAGGCTGGCGCCGCGCAGCATGATGCCGCGGATCAGGCGCAGGAAATGCGTCAGCGGCAGCGCTTCGGCGAACCACTGCACCACCCGCGGCATGCCGGCGAACGGGAACATGAAGCCTGACAGCAGGATCGACGGCAGGAACACGAAGAAGGTCATCTGCATCGCCTGGAACTGCGACTGCGCCCTGGTCGAGATCAGCAGGCCGAGGGTGAGGTTGGCGAGGATCAGCAGCACCGCGGCCAGGTAGACGTGCAGCACGCTGCCGAGCACCGGCACCTGGAACAGCCACAGCCCGAGCAGCAGGATCACGGTGGTCTGCACCAGCCCGATCGCCGCATACGGCAGTACCTTGCCGACCATCAGCTCTGAACGGCTGACCGGGGTGGCGATCAGCAGCTCCATGTTGCCGCGCTCGCGCTCGCGTACGATCGCCACCCCGGTGAACAGCACCATGGTCATCGTCAGGATCACGCCGATCAGCCCCGGCACGATGTTGACCGCCGAGCGCCGCTCGGGATTGTAGAACGCGACCACGGCGATCTGCCCGCTGCCCGCCTGCGGCGGCCGGCCACCGCCGGCGGCGGCGCCTTGCAGCGGCAGCTGTGCCAGTTGGATCGCCGCGCTCTGGACCACGGTGTCGCTGCCGTCGACCAGCACCTGCACCGCCTCGCGGCCCTCGCTCACCCGGCGCTCGAAGTCCGGCGGCACCACCACGCCGACGCTGATCTCGCCCCGGCGCAGCATCTCCATCAGCTGCTGCGGCGTGTCGGCCTCGGCCGCCGGCGCGATCACGCCGGTGGCGACCATGTCCATGACCGCCGCGCGCGAGGCCGCGGTGTTCGCCTGGTCGGCGATGCCGGCGTCCAGGCCGCGCAGGTTGAGGTTGATGGCGTAGCCGAACAGCACCAGCTGCATCACCGGGATGCCGACGATCATCGCCAGGGTGACGCGGTCGCGGCGCATCTGCCGCAGCTCCTTGAGCACGATCGCGAACAGGCGGCGCAGGTTCATCGGGCGGTCCCCGAGGCTTGCGGCCGGGTGCCGTCTTTGGTGCCCGCGGCGAAGAGCAAATCCCCCCTGCCCCCCTTTTTCAAAGGGGGGTAAGGGCATCCGCGCGGCGCCTCCAATCTGGCAGTGATCGTTCCCCTGTTCCCCCTACGCTCCGTAGCAGCCGTGTTCGCCGCCTCGGGTGTCGCCCGGCGGCCGCCGTATTCCCCCCTTTGAAAAAGGGGGGCAGGGGGGATTTGCTCCTGCCTTGGCATGGGCGGGATCACTCGGCCGCCTCCGTTTCGCGCGGGCGGCCGCGGGTGGCGGAGACGAACACGTCCTCGAGGTTCGGCTGCGACGCGGCCACTTCGGCCTCCAGCCCCGCCTGCGAGAGTGCCGCCTGGATGCGCTGCACGGCATCGCCGTCCTCGCCGGTCAGCACCCGCAGGCTGTTGCCGATCTGCGCCACGCTGAGCACGCCGGGCACGTCCATCAGCATCTTCTGCGCGCGCCGCGGCTGCTCGGCGGCGACCTCGACGCTGCGCCCCTCCAGCTCCGCGGTCAGCTCGACCGGCGTGCCGTCGGCGACCAGCGCGCCGCGGTCGAGGATGGCGATGCGATGGCAGCGCTCGGCCTCGTCCATGTAGTGCGTCGACACCAGGATCGTGGTGCCGGCGTCGGCCAGGTCGAAGAGCTTCTCCCAGAAGTCGCGGCGCGACTCCGGGTCGACCGCGCTGGTCGGTTCGTCCAGGAACAGCAGTTCCGGCTCGTGGATCACCGCCCCGGCCAACGCCAGGCGCTGCTTCTGTCCACCGCTCATGGTGCCGGCGAGCTGCTTCTCGCGGCCGCGGAAATGGTACTGCTCGACCAGCGCGTCGATGCGTCGCTTGGAGTCCTGCTTCGGCATGCCCTGCACCGCCGCCAGGAACTCCAGGTTCTCGCGCACGCTCAGGTCCTCGAACAGCGAGAACCGCTGGGTCATGTAACCGATCCGCAGGCGCAGCTTCTCGGCCTGCTCCGGGATCTCCAGCCCCAGCACCTCGATCTCGCCCGCGCTCGGCGTCAGCAGGCCGCAGAGCATGCGGATGGTGGTGGACTTGCCGGAGCCGTTCGGACCGAGGAAACCGTACACGTGGGCCTTCGGCACGGTCAGGTCGACAGCGTCGACCGCCACCAGCTCGCCGAAACGCTTGGTCAGGCCACGCGCGCGGATGGCCGGCTCCTGCCCCTCCTGCAGGGGGAGTCGGGTCATTCGTCGCCATCGAACTCGACCCGCACCGGCAGCCCGGCCGGCAGTTCGGCGGCTTCGGCTTCGAGCTGCACTTCGGCCAGGTAGCTCAGGCGCGCGGCGTCCTCGCCGGTCAGGGCGTAGTACGGCGTGAAGCTCGGTTCGCTGCGGATCATCCGCACGCGCCCGGGGTACGCCCGGTCGCGGCCGTCGACGAAGATGCGCGCGGGGTCGCCGACGGCGACGTCGGCGCGAATCGGCTCGGGCACGTAGATGCGCGCGTACGGCGCCTCGCCCACCAGCAGCACCGCCAGCGGCGCGCCGACCGGCGCCTGGTCGCCGAGCCGGTACGGCAGGCTGTCGACGCGGCCGGCGCGCGGCGCGACCACGTCCAGCTTTTCGGAAGTCGCCTGCTGCGTCCGCGCCTGGGCCTCGGCCGCGCGCAACGCCGCCTCGGCCTGGGCGATCTGCTCCGGACGCGCGCCGTTGCGCAGCTCGTCCAGCGCCGCCTGCGCCGCCGCCACCTGCGCCTGGGCGTTGCCGGCGGCGGCGCGGGCGCGGTCGACGTCGGACGCGGCGACCAGCTGCCGGCTGCCGAGCGGCTGCAGGCGCGCGTAGTAGGCGCGGGCATCGCGCGCCTGCGCCTGCGCCGCGGCCAGGTTGGCGCGCGCCTGGTCGATGTCCTCGCGGCGCGCGCCGGCGCGCAGCTCGGCCAGGGCGTCGCGCTGGCGCTCGACCTCGGCCAGGCTGGCCTGCAGCTGCGTGTCGCCGCGGGTGCGCTCCAGGGTCAGCAATGCGGCGCCCGCCTCCACCCGCTCTCCCTCGCGCACGTCGATCGCGACGATGCGCTCGGCCGCCGGCGCCGGCAGGCTGATGCGGTCGTATTCCAGGGTGCCCAGCGCCTGCTCGGGCTGCTCGGCGCACGCGGCCAGCGCCAGCAGCAGCGCGGCGAGGGCGGAGAAACGAGCGAAGAGGAACGAGGAGCTGGTGTGGCGCCCGCCAGGCCGGCCCTCCAGGCGTGAACGAGAACCCAGGGTCTCCTGCCCTGGCTCGTTGTTCGCTCCTCTCCACTCGCTCCTCGTTCCCGCGTTCTCATTTCGCATCGTCCAGCTCCAGTCCACGATCGAGCAGCGCCAGCGCGTGCATGCGCACGTCGTCCATGCCCAGGTCCTGCGCGTCGAACAGCCGCCGCCAGATCGGTGCGCCGGCGGCGGGAAACAGGGTCAGCCCGATCAGCGAGACCATCAGCAGGCGCGGGTCGAGATCGGGGTTGAGCCGCCCCTGCGCCTGCGCCTGGGCGAAGCGCGAGGACATCAGCAGCGCCAGTTCCGGCGCGACCCGGGCCACCAGCAGGTCGCGCAATGCGCCGCCCTCGCTGACCACCTCGCGCACCCACAGTGCCGGCAGCCACGGATGCCGATCGACGAGGCCGCAGACGCCGTTGACGAAACCCGCCACCAGCGCGGCGAGGTCGCCCTCTTCGGTCTTCAGCAACGGCTCGCGCACGCTCCGGAACACCGGCATCAGGCGATGCTCGATGACCGCATCGCGCAGCTTCGCCGCATCGCCGAAGTAGTAGTGCAGGAGCGCCGGGGTGACGCCGGCCTCGGTGGCGATCTCGCGCACCGAGGTCGCCGCGATGCCGCGGCGCACGTAGCAGGCCAGGGCGGCATCGAGCAGGCGCTCGCGCAGGTCCGGGCCGTCGCCGCCGGGACGGCCGGGCGGGCGCTTGTGGCCCGGCGGTGCAGCTCCACCGGGGGCTTTCCGGCGTGCAGCAGGAGGTCTGCTCGGGGAAGGCGGCTTGCGCATGAGCACTATTTAATTCATCAATCAATTATTTGCAAGTCCGGCCGATGAGCGCCCCTTCGCTCTGCCGTGCCGCCGCTGCCGGCTGCCACGTCGACCCGGCTCGCGCTACCCTGCCCCTCCTATGAGCGGCTCCAGCCAACGCGATTTCAGCCTCGACCCCGCCGACAGCGAGCGCCTGGCCAACCTGGCCGGCCCGTTCGACAGCCATCTGCGCCAGATCGAACTGCGCCTGGGCGTGGAGATCGCCAACCGCGGCAACGTGTTCCGCGTCAGCGGCCGCGACGAGGAGGTCGTGGCGCAGGCGGAGAAGCTGCTGCGCGGGCTGTACGAGGAGGCCGCCATCGAGACCCTCGACACGCATGCGATCAACGTCCGCCTGAGCCGCGCCAACCTGGAGCGCGCAGCCGAGGATTTCGCACCGCAGGACGTCGCGGTGAAGGTCAAGCGCGGCACCGTGCGCGGCCGTGGCGCCAACCAGGCGAAGTACCTGCACGCCATCGCCACCCACGACATCAACTTCGGCATCGGCCCTGCCGGCACCGGCAAGACCTTCCTCGCGGTGGCGATGGCCGTCGAGGCGCTGAACGAGTCGAAGGTGCAGCGGCTGGTGCTGGTGCGCCCGGCGGTGGAGGCCGGCGAGAAGCTCGGCTTCCTGCCCGGCGATCTCGCGCAGAAGGTCGATCCCTACCTGCGCCCGCTCTACGACGCGCTGTACGAGATGCTCGGCGTGGAAAAGGTGATCAAGCTGCTGGAGAAGAGCGTGATCGAGATCGCGCCGCTCGCCTACATGCGCGGGCGCACGCTCAACGACGCCTTCGTGATCCTCGACGAGGCGCAGAACACCACCATCGAGCAGATGAAGATGTTCCTGACCCGGCTCGGCTTCGGCAGCACCGCCGTGGTCACCGGCGACCTCACCCAGATCGACCTGCCGCGCAACATGAAGTCCGGCCTGCGCGACGCGGTCGAGGTGCTGCGCGACGTCGACGGCGTCAGCTTCACCTTCTTCGAGTCGCGCGACGTGGTGCGGCACCCGGTGGTGGCGCGCATCGTCGGCGCCTACGACCGGCGCGACGCGCAGGATGCGGAGACCGGGCCGGCCTGAGCCCGGCTTTCCGATCGCTCGGCAAGCTGGAAACCGGCCGCGGATTTGCGCCCGCTCGATTTCAGGAGATGCAGCATGGATCGATTCACGGGTGGCTGCCTGTGCGGCAACGTTCGAATCGTGGCGTCGGGACCCCCGTACCGGGTCGGCCTCTGCCACTGTCTCGACTGCCGCAGGCATCACGGGGCCCTGTTTCACGCTTCCGCGGTGTTCCCCCAGGACGCGGTGGCGATCGAGGGCGAAACACGCGACTACGCCGGGCGGTTCTTCTGCCCCCGCTGCGGCTCGTCCGTTTTCGCGCGCACCGCGGACGAGATCGAAGTGCACCTGGGATCCCTGGACGCCCCCGACCAGTTGATGCCCACCTACGAACTCTGGACCGTCCGTCGCGAGTCCTGGTTGCCGCCGTTTCCGCTCACGAGACGATACGACCGCGATCGCGACACCGCGAGCCGCTTCGAGGAATAGGTCGCACGTAAGGGTACGAAGGCGCCGTTGCGGCATGGCAGGGGGATGCCTTTCGGCATCTCGAGCCCAATGCCCGAGGACAGCGCCTTCGGCATGGAAGGCGGAACCTGCGACACCATCCGATATCGCCCGATCACGGCGCCCGGCAGCCCGACGGCCTACAATCGCGGAATGACCAAGGGCCCCGTCCGTCTCGACGTCGCCGTCGGCTATGCGGTGCCGCGCAAGGGCATCCCCGCCGCGGCCAGCTTCCGCAAGTGGGCCGCCGCCGCCCTGGCCGGCCGCATCCGCCAGGCCGACCTCGCGATCCGCATCGTCGGCGCCCGCGAGGGCCGCGCGCTCAACCGCCACTACCGCGGCAAGGACTACGCCACCAACGTGCTCAGTTTCCCGGCCGAACTGCCGGAGGGCCTGCCCGACGGCGTGCGCCTGCCGTTGCTCGGCGACCTGGTGATCTGCGCGCCGGTGGTGGCGCGCGAAGCGCGCGAACAGGGCAAGCCGCTGAACGCGCACTACGCCCACCTGACCGTGCACGGCGCCCTGCACCTGCTGGGCTGGAACCACGAAGACGCGCGCGAGGCCGAATGCATGGAACAGCTGGAACGCGAGATCCTGGCCAGGCTCGGGATCGCCGACCCCTACCTCGACGCCTGAGGCGTTTGCGGGAAAACGAAGCGGTGCCGGGACCGGCCGGCACCGCTTCCCGCGGCGCCGTTCACAGGCAGTCGATCAACCCCTCGTAGATCGAACCCTGCCCGCCCGGCAGTTCGGCGTACAGCGGCGACTGTCCCTCCACCGCGGCGAGCAGCTCCTCGAGCGTGGTGCCGGGCGCCAGCGGCGTGCGGCAACGCCAGAACGCCTGGTCCACGCCGATCTTGCCGGTCGCCGGGTCGACCTCCTCGTGGCTGGCGGCGAACATCCACAGGCACATGCCGATACGGCCGCTGACCTGGTGCACCGAGCAGCGATAGCGCAATGCTTCGATGTTGCTGTATTCGCCTTCGCAGAAGGTGTCGCCGCAGATGTAGTCGAAATCCTGCGCCAGCTGCCAGGTCATGCCGTACCAGGCGTTGATCTGGTCGTCGCCATGGATGTAGGCCGAGACGTCCACGTACTGCGCGGCGCCGACGACGACGGGCGTGGACGATCGGGCATGGAACGGGATCGAAGCCGCGAGCAGCAACGCGCAACAGGCCGTGGGAAAACGGAAGGTCCTGGGCATGGAAGATTCCTCCTTGAGAACGATGGTCGTGCGGCGGGTGCCGCAGACGCAGGGTCGCGATCACCGGCCTCGCATCGCCATCCGGCGAATGCCGGAACCGCCGTCGGCGATCGCATGTGGCGGTTGTCGGAGATCTCCTACGGCCGTCTTGGCGGTGAAGTCGCCGGACGAGTGGCCGTACCGCGGGTCGCGACTCCCGTCGCTCCCACAAGGAATGCGCGGCCCCCTTGTGGGAGCGACGGGAGTCGCGACCGGTGTGGCCGCACGCGTCCTGAAATCCCGTGCAATGGCCGCCACTTGGCGGGATCGCTCCCGGGCCGGATGCTCCGAGGCAAAGCCGAACCGACGCCCGGGGCGCACGGATCGCCTGGTCGGTACCTGGCACCCGCCCGGCGCCCCCCGGGCGGGGCCGTTCCCGCCCATGGCCCGGCGGCCGCGGACGTTCGACACGAGGACGGGCATCCACGTTAGACTCCCCCCGTGGCCCATGACGGGCGCCCGCGTTATCGCAATGCCTGAAGACGACAGTAGTCGCTCCGCCCAGGAGCCTCCAGAAAAACGCCGCAGCTGGCTCGACCGCATCAGTTCAGCGATTTCCGGCGAGCCGACCACCCGCGAAGACCTGGTCGAGATCCTCCGCGACGCCCAGACCGGCGGCCTGATCGAAGCCGATACCCTGCGCACGATGGAGGGCGCGATCGCCGTGTCCGGCATGACCGTGGGCGACGCGATGATCCCGCGCTCGCAGATGGTGGCGCTGCAGGTCGACGCCCCCTTCGTCGAGGTGATGCAGCAGGTGGTCGAATCGGGCCACTCGCGCTTCCCGGTGCACGGCGAGGACAAGGACGAGATCCTCGGCATCCTGCTGGCCAAGGACCTGCTGCGCGGCGTGGTACCGCGCAGCGGCCAGGTGCGCATCCGCGAACTGCTGCGCCCGGCGGTGCTGATCCCCGAATCCAAGCGCCTGGACGTGCTGCTGCGCGAGTTCCGGCAGTCGCGCAACCACATGGCGATCGTGATCGACGAGTACGGCGGCGTGGCCGGGCTGATCACCATCGAGGACGTGCTCGAGGAGATCGTCGGCGAGATCGACGACGAGTACGACGATGCCGAGGACAACAGCGCCCTGATCGCGGCCCAGGCCGACGGCCAGTACCTGGTCGACGCGCTGACGCCGATCGAGGACTTCAACGAGCGATTCGGCGCCGACTTCGACGACGACGAGTACGACACCATCGGCGGCCTGGTCACCGCGGCGATCGGGCACTTGCCCGAGGCCGGCGAGGAACTCGCGCTCGGGCGCTTCGGCTTCCGCGTCGCCCGCGCCGACGCGCGCCGGCTGCACGCGCTGCACGTCAGCGTGCGTCCCGAAGTGCAGGACACCTGAAAGCCGCATGTCCGCCACGTCCCCGGAAACGACCTGCGTGCACGGCGGCCCGCGCCCTTGTAGGAGCGGCTTCAGCCGCGATCGCGCCAGGCAGACCTATCGGTGGCAACCATGATGAACGCGCCGCCGCGCGTTGCGAAGGGAAACAGCGGCAGCGGACATCCGCCGCCGGCTCGCGAGCGCTCGCGGCTGAAGCCGCTCCTACGGGGGAAGTGGATGCGGTGGCTGCCGGTCCTGCTGCTGTGCGGGCTGTCCGCCGGGGCCTTCGCCGCGCCGCGCATCGGCGTGATCACGATGCAGCCGGGGGAAGTCTTCTTCGAGCGCTTCGGCCACAACGCGATCGTGGTCGATGATCCGTCCCTGCCCGAACCGCTGTCCTACAACTTCGGCTTCTTCGACCTCGACGAGCCGGGCTTCGTCGGCAATTTCATCCGTGGCCGGATGCAGTACCGCCTGGCGGTGCTGCCGCTGGCGGAAGACCTTGCCTACTACCGCGACGTCGGCCGTGGCGTGACCATCCAGTGGCTCGACCTCGGCGACGCCCGGGCGACCGCGTTGGCCGCGGCGCTGGCGGAGAACGCGCGCCCGGAGAACGCGCGCTACCGCTACGACTATTTCACCGACAACTGCTCGACCCGCGTGCGCGACGCCCTCGACGGCGCGCTCGACGGCGCGCTGCGGCGCCAGCTGCAGGGTCGGTCGCGCGGCAACACCTACCGCGGCGATGCGGTGCGGCTGGCCTCGCCGGCGCCGTGGATGTGGCTCGGCTTCGACCTCGGCCTGGGCCCCGCCGCCGACCGGCCGAACTCGCTTTGGGAGGACGCTTTCGTGCCGATGCGGCTGGCCGACGCGCTGGCGCAGATGCGCGGCCCGGACGGCCGCCCCCTGGTCGCCGCGGAGGCCGAGCTGCTGCCGCATCGCCTGGCGCCTGAGCCTGCGGAGTCGGCACGCCCATGGTGGCCATGGCTGCTCGCCGGCCTTGCGATCACCGGCGCGTTGTCCTGGCTGCGCGCACGCGCGCCGCGCGCGCCGCTCCTGTTCGCGATACCGTTCTGGAGCGTATGCACCGTCGCCGGCGCGTTGATGCTGTTCATCTGGTGCTGCACCGCGCATCGTTTCGGCTGGAGCAACCAGAACCTGCTGCTGCTCAACCCGCTCGCCGTACTGCTGCTGCCGGGGGCCTGGCGCCTGCGGCGCGGGCGCGGCCCCGGCCGCCTCTTCGGCTGGGTGCTGGCGGTCCTTGCGTTCGGCGCGGTACTGGCCCTGTTCCTGCACTGGCTGCCGGTGCTGCCGCAGCGCAACCTGCACTGGATCGCGCTGTTGCTGCCGGTGCACGTGGGGCTGCTGCTTGCGCTGTCTCCGAACCGCACCGGTCCGGCGCAGACGGATCCGCCGCCTTAGTAGCACAGCCGCCACACCTGCGCCCGTCGGCATCGCCGCACGCACATTCATCGCATACGTATGCGCTGACGTGATCGCACGACGCGTGTAAGAATCGGGCAACGTTCTGGAATGCCAGGCGTGCCCGTACCGTCGCATCCGCAGGAGCCGCCCCCGATGATCCGCCCGCTGTCCGCCTGCCTGGCCTTGCTGTTGCCGCTCGCCGCGTTCGCCCAGGAGTCGCGCCCGGTGGCGCGCGTCGCCTCGCCCGACGACACGCTGCAGGTCGAGGTGACCACCGACCCGGAAGGCCGCGCCAGCTACAGCGTCTCGCGCCGCGGCAAGCCGGTGATCGCGCCCTCGCGCCTGGGGATCCTGCTCACCGACGCCCCCAAGCTGGAGCGCAACCTGGAGCTGGTGGCGCAGCAGACGCGCACGCACGACCAGACCTGGGAGCAGCCCTGGGGCGAGCGCCGCTTCGTCCGCGACCACCACAACGAACTGCGCGTGACCTTCGCCGAACGCGCCGGCGACGAGCGCCGCTTCGACGTGGTGTTCCGCGTCTTCGACGACGGCGTCGGCTTCCGCTACGACTTCCCCGACCAGGACAGTCTGCGGCAGGTCAACATCGCCGACGAGCTGACCGAGTTCGTGGTCGCCGATGCCGCCACGGCATGGTGGATCCCGGCGCTGGAGTGGAACCGCAAGGAATACATCTACCAGCGCACGCCCCTGGCCGAGGTCGGCTACGCGCAGACGCCGCTGACGCTGCGCACCGGCGACGGCCTGCACCTGGCCTTCCACGAGGCGGCGCTGCTCGACTATTCGGCGATGAACCTGGTGCGGGTGGAAGGACGGCGCCTGCGCGCGGTGCTGTTCCCGGGTACCGGCGCGGCGAAGGTGGAGCGCACCGCCCCGTTCGCCACGCCGTGGCGGGTGCTGCTGGTCAGCGAGGACGCGGGCGGGCTGGCCGAGTCCGACCTGGTGCTGAACCTCAACGCACCCAACGCGCTCGGCGACGTATCGTGGGTCAGGCCGATGAAGTACCTCGGCATCTGGTGGGAGATGCACCTGGACACCAAGACCTGGGGCTCCGGCCCCAAGCACGGCGCCACCACCGAGCACGCGCTGCGCTTCATCGACTTCGCCGCCGAGCACGGCATCGGCGGCGTGCTGATCGAGGGCTGGAACGTCGGCTGGGACGGCGACTGGTTCGCCAACGGCGAGGCCTTCAGCTTCACCGAGCCCTATCCCGATTTCGACCTGGAACGCGTGGCCGCGCATGCCAAGGCCAAGGGCGTGCGCCTGATCGGCCACCATGAGACCTCGGGGCATGCCGCGCACTACGAGTCGCAGCTGGAAGACGCATTGGACCTGTACCAGCGGCTCGGGATCGACGCGATCAAGACCGGCTACGTCGCCGACGGCGGCCAGGCCAAGGTGCTGGGCGACGACGGCACGCTGCGCCAGGCCTGGCACGAGGGCCAGGCCATGTCGCGCCACCACATCAAGGTGGTCACCGAGGCGGCGAAGCGCCGTATCGGCATCAACCCGCACGAGCCGATCAAGGACAGCGGCCTGCGCCGCACCTACCCCAACTGGATGACCCGAGAGGGCGCGCGCGGCATGGAATACAACGCCTGGGGCCTGCCGGGCAATCCGCCGGAGCACGAGGCGACCCTGGTGTTCACCCGCATGCTCGACGGGCCGTTCGACTTCACCCCCGGCGTGTTCGTGATGAACACCAAGACGGGCGAGAAGATCGCCACCACCCTGGCCAAGCAGCTGGCGCTGTACGTGGTGATCTACAGCCCGCTGCAGATGGCGGTCGACCTGCCGGAGCACTACGAGGCCCGGATGGACGCGTTCCAGTTCATCAAGGACGTCGCGGTGGACTGGGAGGACAGCCGCGTGCTCAACGGCGAGATCGGCGAGTTCGCCACCATCGCCCGCCGCGAGCGCGGCGGCGACGACTGGTACCTGGGCGCGGTCACCGACGGCGAGGCGCGCGAACTGCAGGTGCCGCTGTCGTTCCTCGACGCCGACCGCCGCTACACCGCGCAGATCTACCGGGACGGCCCGAATGCGGGCTGGCAGCGCAACCAGACCGACCTCGAGATCGAGGAACGCGAGGTCGGCGCCGGCGACACGCTGACCTTGCGGCTGGCGCCGGGCGGCGGCCAGGCGATCCGCTTCGTGGCCCGCTGAGGGCACGCGGCCCGGATCGGAACGGATGTCGAGAGGTTTCCGGTAGCGGAGCAAGCGGCAGCCAGATGCAGGGGCATGCCGGATGCTCTGCCCTGGTGGGAGTGGCGGCGGTATACCGCCGCCGGGAAGTCGCGGCCCCGCGAACCGAGCAAGCCTCGGCAGCACCGGTGCCGAGGCTTCAGTCGCGACTTCCGTCGCTCCCACAGGCGCCGCGCACGATCCGCTCGCCGGAACATCGCCGTGTACCGCGGATCGCGGACATGGACGATGGGTGCGCGCCCCCCGCCTTTGTGGGAGCGACGGAAGTCGCGACCCCGCGAACCGTGCAAGCCTCGGCAGCGCCGGTGCCGAGGCTTCGGTCGCGACTTCCGTCGCTCCCACAGGCGCCGCGCACGATCCGCTCGCCGGGACATCACGCGCGTACCGAAGCACCTTGCCCCTGACCGCAGGTTGACGCACGATGCGGCGATGGCCGAGAACGAGCGCTCCGCTTCGCTGCCCGATTGCGTGGTCAACTGCATCCGCTACGACGGTCGCGGCCAACGCCACGCCCTCGACCTCGACGCCATCAGCGACGTCCTGGCGAACGACCCCGACGGCTTCGTCTGGCTCGGCCTGTACGAGCCGGAGGACACCGTGCTGGACAAGCTGCAGGAGGAATTCGGCCTGCACGACCTGGCGATCGAGGACGCCCACAAGGCGCACCAGCGGCCGAAGATCGAGGCCTACGGCAATTCGCTGTTCGTGGCCGTCAACACCGCGCAGGTGATCGGCGAGCGCATCGTCTACGGCGAGACCCACGCCTTCCTCGGGCCGCGCTTCCTGATCACCGTGCGCCACGGCGCCTCGCTGTCGTACGCCCCGGTGCGGGCGCGGGTGGAGCGCGAGCCCGAGCTGCTGGCGCTCGGCGCCTCCTATGGCCTGTACGCGGTGCTCGACTACATCGTCGACAACTACCTGCCGATCGCGCAGCAGTTCAAGGACACGCTGCTGCTGCTGGAGAAGGACGTCTTCTCCGACACCTACCGGCGCGAAACGATCGTGCGCCTGTACGATCTCAAGCGCGAACTCACCTACATGCGCATGTCGGTGGCGCCCTTGCAGGACGTGCTGTCGCAACTGGTGCGCACCTCCAGCCCGCTGATCCCCGACGAGGAGGTGCGGCTGTACTTCCGCGACGTGCTCGACCACGCGGTGCGCGTGAACGATTCGATCGACGCCCTGCGCGACATGCTCGGCACCGCGCTCAGCGTCAACCTGTCGCTGGTCACCCTGGCGCAGGGCGAAACGGTGAAGAAGCTCGGCGCCTGGGCGGCGCTGCTGGCGGCGCCGACCCTGATCGCCAGCTGGTACGGCATGAACTTCCACGGCATGCCGGAACTGGACGAGCGCTACGCCTATCCGCTGCTGATCGGCGTCGTCGCCGTGACCTGCGGCCTCCTCTACCGGCTGTTCAAGCGCGCCCGCTGGCTGTAGAGCCGAGCTTGCTCGGCTGCGCCGGCTGCGGAGCCGGAAACAGCGGAGCAAGCTCCGCTCTACGAAGCCGAAGCCAGGTGCGCCGCGAAGGCCTCCAGTGCCTGCGCGCCGACCACGTCCTCCGCCAGCAGAGGCAACTGCTGCAGCGGCAGGCCCGGCAGTGCTTCGCACAGGTCGCGCAGATGCGCCTCCTCCTGCATCCGCCGGCCTGCGAGGAAATCGCCGGCGTCCGCCGGCGCACGCTTGTTGACGACCAGACCGCCGACCTGGACGCCGGCGCGCCGCAACTGCGCGTGCAGCTCGATCGATTCCAGCACCGGTAGCCGCTCGGCCGCCAGCACGATGACGAATGCGGTGTGCGCGTCGTCCGCCAGCACGGCGCGCAGGCGCTCGAACCGGTGCCGGCGGCGGTGCAGCACCTGGCGGATGCGCTGGTCGCGGTCCTGCGCCGTATCGACGCGCTCGCCGCCCAGCGCGCGCGCGGCGATACCGTCGTCGCTGCCGAGGTTGCGCAGCGCGGCGCCGAAGCGCTCGCTGCGCTCCTGCCGCCGCAGCAGGCCGTCGGTCCAGGCCGACATCATCTCCGGCAGCGCCATCAGCCGCGCGGTATGCCCGGAGGGCGCGGTGTCGAACACCAGCAGGTCGTAGTCGCGCGGTGCCTGCTCGACCAGCTCGGCGATGCGCTCGAGCAGCGCCGCCTCGTGCATGCCCGGCGCCTCGCGCGACAGCGCCAGGTGCTTGTCGACCTCGCCGGACAGGTGCGGCGGCATCAGCTGGCGCAGGGCCCGGCCCACATCGTCCAGGTGCGCGCGCACGGTGGCCTCGGGATCGATCTCGAGGGCGTCCAGGGCAGCGGCCACGCGCACCGGCGCCGGGCCGATCGCGCGCTGCCACAGGTGGCCGAGGTTGTGCGCCGGATCGGTCGAGACCAGCAATACGCGCCGGCCGGCGCGCGCCTGCGCCAGGGCAGCGGCCGACGCCACCGTGGTCTTGCCCACCCCGCCCTTGCCGCCGAAGAACAGCACCCGGCGCGATGCCGCCAGGTTCAGCAGCACCCGACGTGGTCCAGCGGCGAGCGCTCCATGCCCATGCGCCGGTGCCAGTCGTGGAAGCGCTCGTACATCACCGGCATCAGTTCGAGCGTGTACCAGGTCGCCGGATTGGGCACGCCCAGCGATTCGGCGAACACCATCAGCATGAACAGGTCGTCCTCGTCGCGCTGCACCCGCGCGAACGTGCGCCGGTACGGCGCCATGTAGAACTCGCGCAGGCCCGCCGCGAAGCGGGCCAGCGCGGAGGCCTTGTCGCCGCCCGGCGGCACGGGTCAGCCTTCCCCGGCCTCGGCGGCCGTGGCGTTCGGATCGCGGCCCCTGGCCATCGCGATCACCGCCTCCAGCGCCACCCACAGCGCCGCGATCAGGATCACGATGTCCATCGCCAGCAGCAGCCAGTTGCCGTCGTCGTAGAACGTACCCAGCTGCACCACCAGCGCATAGAGCGACATCACCAGCAGGAAGGCCAGCGGCACCATGGTGAAGACCGGGTTGCGGCCCTTCTTGATCAGGATCACCGAGACGATCGCCAGCGTCAGCGCCGCCAGCAGCTGGTTGGTGGTGCCGAACAGCGGCCAGATCACCATGCCGCCGCTGCCGTCGGAACCGGCGCCGAACGCCAGCGCCATGCACACCGCCAGCGCCACCACCGTGCCGAGCAGCGTGCCCACCTTGAAGCCGGCCAGCTCGGCCGCCTCCTGCACCACGAAGCGCTGCAACCGCAGGCCGGTGTCCATGGTGGTGGCGGCGAACAGGATCGCCATGGTCGCCAGCATGGTCGCGCCGAGGTTCTCCGGCAGCCCGAGGCCGGACGTCAGCAATGCCTCGCCGCCGTTGACGAAGGCGGTGACGTTGCCGCCGCCGAAGCTGCTGTAGACCGCCTGCCAGTCGACCAGGGTCGCGAAACCGGCGGTGCAGCAGATGATCGCCGCCAGCGACAGCATGCCCTCGCCGACCGCGCCGAAGTAGCCGACGAAGCGCGCGTCGGTCTCCTTGTCGAGCTGCTTGGAGGTGGTGCCGGAGGCGACCATGCCGTGGAAACCGGAGACGGCGCCGCAGGCGATGGTGACGAACAGCAGCGGCACGATACTCGGCGTGCCCGCCGGCACCGCGTCGTTGAACGCCGGCGCGACGATGGTCGGCGAGGCGATCAGCACCGCCGCGTACAGGATGCCCAGCCCGAGGAACAGCTGCAGGCCGTTGATGTAGTCGCGCGGCTGCAGCAGCACCCACACCGGCAGCAGCGAGGCGATGCCGGCGTACAGGAACAGCAGCACGATCCAGAACGACTTCGCGCTCATGCCGAGCACCGTCTCCGGCAGCACGATCGGATAGGCGCTGCCGATCCAGATCAACGCGTAGAGCACCGCCACGCCGCCGATCGACGGCCACAGCAACCCCATCTTGACCCGGTAGATCAGCTGCCCGATCACCAGCGCCACCAGGATCGCGCCCCAGACCGGGATCACCGCGGACGGCGTGGACACCAGCAGGTTGGAGATCACCACCGCGAACGCCGCGTTGACCATCAGCAGCAGCAGGAAGATCACCACCAGGAACAGGTTGCGCCCGCGGCGGCCGATGTAGCTGCCGCTGAGCATGCCCATCGACTTGCCCTTGTTGCGCACGCTGGCCCAGAGCGCGCCGAAGTCGTGCACCCCGGCGAAGAACACGGTGCCGAACACCACCCACAGGAAGGCCGGGCCCCAGCCCCAGATCACCGCGATCGCCGGACCGACGATCGGCGCCGCGCCCGCCACCGAGGTGAAGTGGTGGCCCCAGAGCACGAAGCGGTTGGTCGGCACGTAGTCGACGCCGTCGCGCAGTGTGTGCGCCGGGGTGCGGAAGTCCGCCTCCAGCCGGTAGATCTTCTCGGCGATGAATTTCGAATAGAAGAAGTAGCCGAGCGCCATCACGCCGAGGCCGACGAGCAGCAGTGCGATCGCATTCATCCAGGCATCTCCCGTAGCGTCCGGCTCACGGCCGGCATTCCGGCAGCATGAAAGCTCCGGCCCCGGAATGGAAGGATCCGGCGGCTTCGGGCCCGCGGATTACGACTAAAGTCGTACCGGCCGCTCCCGCACGCAACGCCCCCTCGCCCCGTAGAGCGGAGCTTGCTCCGCTTGCCTTGCTTGGGTACGCGGACGCAGGGCCTACGCTCTCATGGGCTCCGGAAATGGGAGCAGCGGAGCAAGCTCCGCTCTACGGGAATCGGCCTGGTCGGTCAGGTACCCAGCAACCGCAGCAGCAGGCCGGTCAGGTAGGCGCAATAGGTGCCGAGCGCGTAGCCCAGCACCGCCAGCAGCACGCCGACCGGCGCCAGCGCCGGGTGGAACGCCGCGGCCACCACCGGCGCCGACGCGGCGCCGCCGACATTGGCCTGCGAGCCGACCGCCAGGAAGAACAGCGGCGCACGGATCAGCTTGGCGACCAGCAGCAGCAGGCCCGCGTGCACCGAGATCCAGAGCACCCCCAGGGCGAACAATCCGGGGCGGTCCAGCAGCGCGCCCAGGTCCATCTGCATGCCGATCGTGGCCACCAGCACGTAGAGCATCGCCGAACCCACCTTCGAGGCGCCGGCGCCCTCGAGCGCGCGGGCGCGGGTGAAGCTGAGCGCCAGGCCCACGGTGGTCGCGAACACCACGATCCAGAAGAAGCCCGAGGTCAGGCTGTAGTCCTCCAGGCGCCAGGATGCCGGCAGGCTGGCGATCCACGCCACCAGCGGATCGGCAAGGAAGTGCGCCAGGCCGGTCGCGCCCAGCCCCACCGCCAGGATCGCCATCAGGTCGGGCAGCGAGAGCACGCGCGCGTGCTGCGCCTGGTAGCTCTCGATGCGGCGCTGGAGATCGTCGATCGCCGCGGTGTCGGCACGGGTCCAGCGATCGAAGGTCGCCGCCCGCGGCGCCAGGAACAGCAGTATCGCCATCCACACGTTGGCCACCAGCACGTCGACCGCGACGAACTGGCCGAACAGGTTGTCGTCGACCTCGAACACCTCCTTCATCGCCGCCTGGTTGGCGCCACCGCCAATCCAGCTGCCGGCCACCGTGGTGAGCCCGCGCCAGGTCTCGCCGGCCACCGTGGGCGGGTGCAGCACGCCCATCGCCATGAAGGCCACGACGGCGCCGAGCATCACCCCGGCCGTGCCGGTGAGGAACATGATCACCGCCTTCGGCCCCAGCCGCAGCACCGCGCCCAGGTCGATGGCCAGGCACAGCAGCACCAGCGACGCCGGCAGCAGGTAGTCGCGCGCCACCGGGTACAGGGCCGAGGTCTCGCCGTCGATCAGGCCGACGCTGTTGTAGATCGCCGGCAACAGGTAGCACAGCAGCAGCGCCGGCACGTAGGTGTAGAACTTCTTCCAGAAGCCCGTCGTGCGCGAGGCGGTCCAGAACACCGCGCCGAGCGTCAGCGCCAGCAGGCCCATGACCGCGGCGTCGTTGGTGATCAATGGCAAGGAAGTCTCGTCCATCAGCCGCTCCAGGCATGTCCGGATGAATGATGTCCCGCCGCGCCAGGCGCGGCACCCGTAGAGCCGAGCTTGCCCGGCTGCTGCGCCGGCTCCGGGGCCGGGGGCAGCGGAGCGGGCTCCGCTCTACGGGCGAAGGAACGCGGTGTGCCGGCCATCAATCGCCGAGATGCCGCTGCAGCCAGCCGTTGACCGTCTCGTGCCACAGCACGCTGTTGTTCGGCTTCAGCACCCAGTGGTTCTCGTCGGGAAAGTACAGCAGCTTCGACTCGATGCCACGGCGCTGCAACGCAGTGAACGCCATCAGCCCCTGGTCGACCGGCACGCGATAGTCCTTCTCGCCCTGCACCACCAGCATCGGCACGCGCCACTTGTCGACGTGCCGGACCGGGTTGAACTTCTCGTAGGCGGCCATGTTCTCGTACACCGGGCCGCCGTTCTCCCACTCGGTGAACCACAGCTCCTCGGTCACGTAGCCCATCGAGCGGGTGTCGAACACGCCGTCGTGGTTGACCAGGCACTTCCAGGGCTCGTTCCAGTTGCCGGCGATCCAGTTGATCATGTAGCCGCCGTAGCTGGCGCCGAGCGCGCAGGCGCGGTCGCCGTCGAGGAACGCATATTCGCGCTGCGCGGCGGCCCAGCCCTTCTGCAGGTCCTCCAGCGGCTTGCCGCCCCAGTCGCCGCTGATCGAGTCGGTGAAGGCCTGGCCGTAGCCGGTGCTGCCGTGGAAGTCGATCATCACCACCGCATAGCCCTGCCCCGCGTACGTCTGCGGGTTCCAGCGGTAGCTCCAGCCGTCGCCGAAGCTGCCCTGCGGGCCGCCGTGGATCAGGAACGCGACCGGATAGGCCTCGCCCTCGCGATAGTTCCAGGGCTTGACCACGTAGCCGTGCACGGTGTCGCCGCCGGCGCCGCGGAACGAGAACTGCTCGTAGTCGCCGAAGGCGACGTCCGGCAGGCGCTCGGCCGCGGTCGGGGTGATCTGCCGCGCGTGCTGCGCGTCGGGCGTCGCGGTGTACAGCACGTCGCCGCTGCGCATCGAGTTGCGTGCGAACATCAGCGTGTCGCCGGCCAGCGCGTACGACGACACCGTGCCGTCGGCGACCAGCTTCGTCACCTCGCCGCTGTCGATGTCGATGCGGAACAGCGGGTACTCGCCGGTGTCCTGCGCCGCCGCGTACAGCGTGGCGCCGTCCGCGCCCACCGCCAGGCTGCTGGGCGAGCGGTCCCAGTCCGGGGCGATCTCGCGGGTCTCGCCGCTGGCCAGGTCCATCGCCATCACCGCGAAGCGGTCGGCCTCGAAGCCGGGCCGCTGCATCGCGCGGTAGAACAGCGTGCCGCCGTCGGCGCTGAACACCGGGCCGGCGTCCCACGCGGGGTTGGCCTCGGTCAGGTTGACCGGGGCGCCGCTGCCGTCGGCGTCCAGGCGGTACAGGTCGAAGTCGGTCGACCACGGCTCCTCGCGGCCGGCCACCTTGATGCTGGCCACCACCGAGGTCCCGTCCGGGGCCCAGGCGTAGTCGCCGGCGTCGCCGAACGGCTTGGAGGGCACGTCGCCGTCCAGCGATCCGCTCAATGCCGCCGCGGCGGCCACCGGTTCGCCGTCGGCGGCCGGCAGGTCGGCAACGTACAACCGGCTGCGGCGGCCGTCCTTCCAGGTGTCCCAGTGGCGCACGAACAGCTGCTCGTAGACCACGCCGCTGGTCTTGTCCTCCTCGCGGGCGTCCAGCCGCGCCTGGGTGCAGGCGAACACGCCTTCGGAGGCGTCGGCGCAATCGGCGAAGGTCTCGGCACTGAAGGCGACGCGGACGCCGTCCGGCGACAGCTTGTAGCTGCCGACGTCGAGCGCGAATCCGGTCAGCTGCCGCGGCTCGCCGCCGGCGGCCGGGATCGCGTACAGCTGCTGGCTGCCGTTCTTCGCGCTGAGGAAATAGACGGTGGCGCCGTCCGGCGAGAACGCCGGCGAATTGACGTTCCAGCCCTCGGGTGTCAGCCGTTTCGGCGGCGCCATGTCGCGCGTGCGCAGGTCGCGCAGGTACAGCGCGCTGCTGGCCTTGTCCTCGGCGAGGTCGACGGTGCGCTCGGCGAACACCACGCGGCCGCCGTCCGGCGACAGCACCGGGGAAGACACCCGCGGCAGCGTGGCCAGGTCGCGGGCCTCGAGGCCCCGCTGCGCCACCGCCACCGATGGCAGGGCGGCAAGCAGGCACAGCGGCAACAGGGCGGTTCGCAGCGTCATCATCGTCTCCGGAGCGGGCAAGGCGCCGATGGTAGCCGATGCCAAGCCCGGCCCGCCCGTCTCATCCGCCCGGTCCCCCGCCACCCGTAGAGCCGAGCTTGCTCGGCTGCTCCACCTGCCGAAGCCCGCCAAGAGCAGCGGAGCAAGCTCCGCTCTACGGCGATGTCCGCCATCCCGTAGAGCCGAGCTTGCTCGGCTGCTCCCCCTGCCGGAGCCCGCCAAGAGCAGCGGAGCAAGCTCCGCTCTACAGGGATGCCCCGCCCCGTAGAGCGCGGGCTATCGGTATCCGATCAGCACCGCGACGACCAGCGCGATCGCCGCGGCGATGGTGAGCTTGACGATCAGCGGCCAGACGAAGCGGAACCAGCGGTCGTAGGGAATGCCGGCGATGCCGAGGATGCTCATCAGCACGATGTTGGTCGGCACGATCATGTTGGAGAAGCCGTCGCCGAACTGGTAGGCGAGCACCGAGACCTGCCGGCTGACGCCGATCAGGTCGCCGAGCGGGGCCATGATCGGCATGGTGACGAAGGCCTGTCCGCTGCCCGAGGGAATGAACAGGTTGAGCACGGTCTGTACCAGCAGCATGCCGACCACGGCGATCTCGGCGCCGACCAGGGTCAGCGGCGCGGCCAGCGCGTCGACGATGGTGTGCAGTACGCGGCCGTCCTCGAGCAGCAGCGCGATCGAGCGCGCGAAGCCGATCAGCAGCGCGGTGGTGGCGAGCTCGGCGGCGCCCTCGGCGAAGCGCCGGGCGGTGCCGTCCACGCCGAGGCCGCCGGCCAGGCCGACGAACACAGCCAGCCCCAGGAACAGCGCACCGAGCTCCACCAGGTACCAGCCGCGGGTGCTGATGCCCCAGACCATCAGGGCGAGCGTGGCAAGCGCGGCCAGCAGCAGCACCAGCTTGCGGCCGGTCAGCGCCGGGTATTCTGTCGGCGGGACGTGCGCGACCTCGATGCCTTTCATCAGGCTGGCGTCGGGATCGCGCTGCACGCGGCGGGCGTAGCTCCAGACGTGGTGCACGCCGATGGCCACGAACGGCACGAACAGCGCCAGCCGGAACTGCCAGCCGGAGGTCGGCTCCAGCCCGGCCACGCCCTGGGCGATGACGACGGTGAACGGATTGAGCGCGGCCACGCCGTAGCCGATGCCGTAGCCGCAGATCATGATCCCCATCGCGGTCATCACGTCCATGCGCATCGCCAGGCACAGCGCGATCAGCATCGCCGCGAACGGGATGTATTCCTCGGCCACGCCGATCGTGCCCGAGCCGATCGCGAACACGCACATGCCGATCACGATCAGCAGGCCGGGGCTGTGGCCGACGCGCTTGAGCGTCCAGCCGAGGATCGCGTCGATCAGGCCGCTGGCGCGCAGCACCGCGATCGCGCCGCCGACGATCAGCACGAAGAAGATGATGTCCTGCGCCGCCGCCAGCGCGCGCGGCACCACGGTGAACAGAGCCAGCGGCGACAGCACCGTCCGCTCCTCGACGTGCTGGTAGGTGCCGGGCACCACCAGTGCGTGACCCTTCGCGTCCTCCACCGTCTCGAATTCGCCCTGCGGCAGCACCCAGGTCGACGCCAGGGCGACGATCATCATCACGAACAGCAACACCAGGGTGTGGGGAACGCGCAGGAATCGGGACATCGGCCGGATCCGGGTGGAATTCGCCGCAGTATAGGCGGGCGTGGAGCGGACGCGGGCACGGGTACCGCGGGCTCGACGTGGGAGTGGCGACGGTGTACCGCCGCCGGACAATCGCGATCGGAAGGCCCGGCTGCTATGGACTGGAAGTATCGGGACCTCGCCGGCACCGGTCATGGATCGGTGTTCGCATCCAACCATGTGTCGCGACTTCCGTCGCTCCCACAATGCGGGAGCGGCATGCCCGAAGGCATGTGGGAGCGACGGAAGTCGCGACAGGAAAGTCGGAGCGCAGTGGCATTACGTCTGAAACGACCCTGTACCATCAAGCGTCCGCAGGCTCGAGCAGGCGCGGGCCGGGGCCCTCCTCGCCCAGGGCGTCCTCGGGATTGCGCAGCGGACACGCCTTCAACGACAGGCAACCGCAGCCGATGCAGCCGTCGAGCTGGTCGCGCAGCCGGGTCAGGCGGGCGATGCGGTCGTCGAGGTCCGCATGCCAGCGCCGCGACAGGCGGCTCCAGTCGGCGGCGGTGGGCGTGCGGCCGTCGGGCAGGGTGTCGAGCGCTTCGCGCACCGCCGCCAACGGAATGCCCGCGCGTTGCGCGACCTTGATCACCGCCACCCGGCGCAGCACGTCGCGCGGATAGCGGCGCTGGTTGCCCGCGGTGCGCAGGCTGTGGATCAACCCCTTCTTCTCGTAGAAATGCAGCGCCGAGACCGCCACGCCGCTGCGCGCGGCGACCTCGCCGACGCCGAGTTCGCGCGCCTTTGTGCCTCTTGTTCGCGTCGTCTTCATACCCGGCCTTGACCTCAATATTTGTTTAGGTTTTACCCTGCGCGCCATAGCGATGCAACCCGAGGTTTCCATGCCACCCATTCATCTGACCCTGATCTACGGCAGCAACCGCGAGCCGCGCCTGTGCGACACCGTGGCCCGCTGGGCGGCGGGCCGAGTCCGCGTACATGGCGGTTTCGTGCTGGACACGCTCGACCCGGCGGCGCTGCAGCTCCCCGCCGCGCTCCCGCGCACGCCCGACATGGCCACCACCCGCCTGCGCCGGCGCATCCGCGCGGCCGACGCCTACCTGGTGGTCACGCCGGAGTACAACCACGGCTACCCGGCGCCGCTCAAGCAGCTGATCGACGCCGCGTACGACGACTGGCACGCCAAGCCGGTGGCCTTCGTCAGCTACGGCGGAGTCTCCGGCGGCCTGCGCGCGGTTGAGCAGCTGCGCCAGGTGTTCGGCGCCTTGCATGCGGTGGCCATCCACGACGGCATCGCCTTCGCCGAGGTCTGGCGCCGCTTCGACGCGGACGGGCGGCTGCGCGAGGCGGCGCACACCGAACGGGCGGCGCAGGCGATGCTGTCGCAACTGCACTGGTGGGCCGCCGCCTTGCGCAACGCGCGCCAAGCCACGCCCTATCGCGAGGCCGCGGCATGAACCGCGCGGCGCCTTCCACCCTTTCCGGCCCCCTGCCCGGCGACGCGGCGCCCGCCTCGCGTTCGCGCGGATCGCGCCTGCTGCGGTGGTTCGAAACCCGTCTCGACCCCTTCCCGCCGCTGCCGCCCGCGCAGCCGCCGCGGACGCTTTACGCGTTCTGCCGCCACTACACCCGCGGCGCCGGGAAGTGGCTGCTGGCGATGGCGCTGCTGACCGCGGCGATCGCCGTCGCGGAGGTGTCGCTGTACGCCTTCGTCGGCTCGCTGGTCGACCGCCTGGCCGGGCACACGCCGGCCACCTTCCTCGCCGCCGAGGGCGGGCGCCTGGCGCTGATGGCGGCGGTGGTACTGCTGGCGCTGCCGGTGCTGGTGCTGCTGAATTCGCTGGTGATCCACCAGACCCTGCTCGGCAACTATCCGATGCGGATCCGCTGGAACGCCCACCGCTACCTGCTGCGGCAGTCGATGGACTATTTCCAGGACGAGTTCGCCGGGCGCATCGCCACCAAGCTGATGCAGACCTCCCTGGCGGTCCGCGAGACGGTGATCAAGCTGCTCGACGTCGGCAACTACGTGCTGGTGTACTTCACCGGCGCGCTGATCGTGGCCGCCTCCGCCGACTGGCGGCTGATGCTGCCCTTCTTCGGCTGGCTGCTCGGCTACGCCGCGCTGATGCGGCACTTCGTGCCGAAGCTGAGCCGGGTGGCGCGGCAGCAGGCGGACGCGCGTTCGGTGATGACCGGGCGCATCGTCGACAGCTACACCAACGTCGCCACGGTCAAGCTGTTCTCGCACTCGCAGCGCGAACAGGCCTATGCGCGCGAGGCGATGGACGGCTTCCTGGCCACGGTGCACCGGCAGATGCGGCTGTCCACCGGGGTGCACGCGCTGAACTACGCGCTCAACATGGCGCTGCTGTTCTCGGTGGCCGCGCTCGGCATCTGGCTGTGGCACGGCGGTGCGGCGACGACCGGCGCGATCGCGGTGGCGGTGGCGTTCGCGCTGCGCATCCTCGGGATGTCGCAGTGGATCATGTGGGAGCTGTCGTCGCTGTTCGAGAACATCGGCACGGTGCAGGACGGCATCGACACGATCTCGCTGCCGCCGACGGTCGACGACGCGCCCGGCGCGCCCGCCATCGGGCGCGTCCGCGGCGACATCCGCTTCGAGCGGGTCAGCTTCCACTACGGCAGGGGCAGCGGCGTGATCGAGGGCCTGGACCTGCACGTGCGCCCGGGCGAGCGGATCGGCGTGGTCGGGCCTTCCGGCGCCGGCAAGTCGACGCTGGTCAACCTGCTGCTGCGCTTCCACGACCGCGAACGCGGCGCGATCCGCATCGACGGCGTCGACGTCGCCGACGTGCAGCAGGACTCGCTGCGCGCGCAGATCGGCGTGGTCACCCAGGACACCTCGCTGCTGCACCGCTCGGTGCGCGACAACATCCTCTATGGCCGGCCCGACGCCGGCGAGGCGGACATGATCGAGGCGGCCAGGCAGGCGCGCGCGCACGACTTCATCCTGGAACTGGAGGATGCGCAGGGCCGGCGCGGCTACGACGCCCACGTCGGCGAGCGCGGGGTGAAGCTGTCCGGCGGCCAGCGCCAGCGCATCGCCATCGCCCGCGTGCTGCTGAAGAACGCGCCGATCCTGGTGCTGGACGAAGCGACCTCGGCGCTGGATTCGGAAGTCGAGGCCGCGATCCAGGAGAACCTGGCCACGCTGATGGAAGGCAAGACCGTGATCGCCATCGCCCATCGGTTGTCGACGATCGCGGCGATGGACCGGCTGATCGTGATGGACCGAGGCCGGATCGTGGAGGACGGCACCCATGCCGCGCTGGCCGCCGCCGGCGGCCTGTACGCGCAGCTCTGGCGGCGTCAGTCGGGCGGGTTCATCGACTGCGGCTCGGCGTCGGCCTCCGCGTCGTCTTCCGCGTCCGTCTCGGCCGCGCCGGAGGTACCGGGCCGGCCGCTGCCGGCGGGCGGCGCCAGCGGCGAGAACACCAGGTCGGCCGCGGAATCGAATTCCGACAGCGGGCTCTCGGCCGGACAGGTCTCGTCCGGGAACCCGTAGTTCCTGCGCAGTTCGAGGCCGCAGCTGTTGAGGGCCTCGAGTTCGGTGTCCGGCGCCTTGCAGCGCGCATCGAACGCGCGCGCGAAGGCGTCGCGGCGGCGTACGAAGTCCTCGCCGCACTTGCGCATCAGCCGCAACCGGTCCAGGTCGTCCTGGGCCGGATTCACGCCGTCCAGGCCGTAGAGCTGCAGCTCTTCGCCGGTGAGCAGGCGCAGGTTGCGGTTGGGCACCGCCATCATCAGGTCGGCGATGGCGACCGCGGCGCCGTTGCGCTCCAGGTAGGCCCTGACCCGGTCGTATACGGCGCGCAGCTCGGCATTGAGCTCGGCGCGGGTGGTGGCGGTGGAACTCATGCGGATGATGCGGTGGATGCCGACCTTGCCGGTGATCAGCCGCGTATCCCCGGCGCCGAGCACGAACACGCAGGCGCTGTGGCAGACGGAACCTTCGCGCACCCAGATCGTCCAGCGCGACTCGGCGATGAAATCGCCGACCGCCATCGCGTCCTCGACCTGGCCGCCAGCCGAGTCGATGTCGAGCACGCGCTTGCCGATGCCCAGTTCGTCGGCGACCGCGGTGGCGCGCTCCATCAGCGCGGTGAAATCGGCAGTGACGCGGCCCTCGTAGCGCAGGCGGGCGACGCCGCGCTCCGCGCACGGCTCCAGCGCCGCGGTCACCGTCGCCCGGTCCAGCTCCACCAGCGGTTCGCCGTCGCCCTGCGCCACGTAGTCGAGTTCGCAGCTGATCGCGGCCTCGCCGGCTTCAAGCCGCATCGTCGACCAGTCGGTCTCGCGCTCGGCCGGCGCGACCGGCGGCGGCGGCGCCTCCTCGGGCTCGACCGGCGCGATACTGACCGCGCCACCCTCCTCGGGGCTGGCCACCTCCTCCGTTTCCACCAGCACCGCTTCCTCCGGCGGCACCGGCTGCCGGCAGGCCGCCAGTGCGATGCACAGGCAGGACACGGTCAGCCAGGATTGCTTGGGCATGCGGCGTACTCGATGGGATCGCGGGGACGGACGATCGTGCGATTCCGTAGTCTAGGGCCGCCCCGCGTGCGCGGACGAACGCGCGGTGAATACCGGCGCCGGCACGCTGCCCGAACACCGCGCTCGCGTGGTCTTAACCTATCCCGCACGTCCCGCGCTTTCGCACGCGGAAGCCCGGCCCCGGAACCATTCTTCACCTTGCCTGGTTCGCGGTCGATTTATGGTGGATGCGCCGTGCGTCGGGGCGCACCAGCCAGGGAACCGATCTCATGATGTCCGTCGCGAACAACGAACGCAGGCCGGTCCGCTGGTGGCCGGCACTGGTGGGGACCGTCGTCCTGCTGCTGGGCCTGGTGCTTGCCGCCGGTGGCGCCTGGCTGCTGGTGCTGGGCGGCTCCTGGTACTACCTGGTGGCGGGCCTCGGGCTGGCCGTTTCCGGCGTGCTGCTGATCCGTGGCCGCATGGCCGGCGCGTGGTGGTACGCAGGCGTGCTGCTGCTCACCTTCGCCTGGAGCGCGTACGAGTCCGGGCTCGACTACTGGCGCTGGGTGCCGCGCGCCGGGCTGCTGACCGCGCTCGGCATCGTGGTCGCGTTGCTGGCGCCTGGGCTCGATCGCGGCGTATCCCGCCGCGCCGGCTGGAGCGCGGCCGGCGTGCTGGTGCTGGTGTTCGTGGCGGCGTTCGCGCTGGCGTTCGTGCCGCGCGGGACCACCCGCGGCGGCGACGTACCGCAGGCGGCCGCGGTCGCCGCCGCCGACACCGTCGAAGCCGACGCGTTCGTCCAGCCAGCCGACGCGCCGGCCGCCGGCGACTGGGCCGCCTACGGCCGCGACGACGCCGCCACCCGCTTCGCGCCGCTGGCGCAGATCACCCGCGAGAACGTCTCCCGCCTCGAGCGCGCCTGGGAATACCGTACCGGCGACCTGCCGAACCGTCGCTGGGGGGCCGAGACCACGCCGCTGAAGATCGGCGACAGCCTCTACCTGTGCTCGGCGCGCAACATCCTGATCGCGCTCGATGCGCGCACCGGCCAGGAACGCTGGCGCTACGACCCGCAGGTGGCCAACGAGTCCATCCCCTATACCGCCGCCTGCCGCGGCGTGACCTACTACACGGTGCCGCCGGCGCCGCCCGTCCCGGAACCGTCGGAAACCGGGGCGCCGGCAGTCCCGGGACTGGCCTCCGAGGCCGAGACCGATGCCGGCGCCAACCTCGAACCGGCCGCGGATCCCGAACCGACCGCCACGGTGGAACCGGTCGCCGACGGCGTCTGCGCCACCCGCATCATCGAAGGCACACTCGACGGCCGGCTGGTCGCGGTCGACGCGCGGACCGGCGCCCCCTGCCCCGGCTTCGGCGACAACGGCGAGGTCGACATCACCGTCGGCATGGGCAAGACGCCGCCGGGCTACGTCTCCATCACCTCGCCGCCGACCATCGTGCGCGGCGTGATCGTCACCGGCCACCAGGTGCTCGACGGACAGCAGCGCGACATGCCTTCGGGGGTGATCCAGGGCTTCGACGCCGTCACCGGCGAGCTGCGCTGGGCCTGGGACATGGCCCGTCCGGACCGCACCGGGCTACCGCCCGAGGGCGAGACCTACACCCGCGGCACGCCGAACATGTGGACCACCGCCTCCGGCGACGAGCGCCTGGGCCTGGTCTACCTGCCGATGGGCAACGCCGCCGCCGACTACCTCAGCGCCGACCGCGGCGCCGCCGAGAACGCGTACTCGACCTCGCTGGTGGCGCTCGACGTGACCACCGGCAAGCCGGCGTGGCACTTCCAGACCGTGCACGTCGATGTCTGGGACTACGATCTCGGCTCGCAGGCGACCCTGGTCGATTTCCCGTCGCCCGGCGGCCCGGTGCCGGCGCTGGTCCTGCCGACCAAGCAGGGCGACCTCTACGTGCTCGACCGCCGAACCGGCCAGCCGCTGGTCGGCGTGGAGGAGCGTCCGGTGCCGCAGGGCGGCGTGGAACCGGACCAGCGCTCGCCGACGCAGCCGTTCTCGCGCTTCCATACCCTGCGCAAGCCGGACCTCACCGAGCGCGACATGTGGGGCATCAGTCCGATCGACCAGCTGGTCTGCCGCATCGGCTTCCGCCGCGCCAGCTACCAGGGCATCTATACGCCACCCACCACCGAGACCCACTGGATCCAGTACCCCGGCTACAACGGCGGCTCCGACTGGGGCGGGATCGCGATCGATCCGCAGCGCGGGGTGATCGTCGCCAACTACAACGACATGCCCAACCACAACCGCCTGGTGCCGCGCGAGGAGGTCGAGCGCCGCGGCTGGCTGACGCGCGCGGAGATGGACCCGGGCGAGGACGAAGGCGGCGCGGAGGGCAGCGGCGACCCACAGGTCGGCACCGACTACGGCATCGAGGTCAACGCCGGCTGGCGCATGCACACCACCAAGCTGCTGTGCAAGCAGCCGCCGTACGGGGGCATCCGCGCGATCGCGCTGGACGACGGCCGCACGCTCTGGGACCGTCCCTTCGGCACCGCGCGCGCCAACGGTCCGTTCGGCATCCGCTCCGGGCTGCCGATCGATATCGGCACGCCCAACAACGGCGCCGCCGCGGTGACCGCCGGCGGCCTGGTGTTCATCGCATCGGCCACCGACGACCTGATCCGCGCCATCGACATCGAGACCGGCGAGACCCTGTGGCAGGACGCACTTCCCGCGGGCGGCCAGGCCGGGCCCGCCGTCTACGAGGTCGATGGCCGCCAGTACCTGGTGATCATGACCGGCGGCCACCATTTCATGGAGACCCCCGCCGGCGACCAGGTGATCGCTTACGCGCTCCCGGACTGACACGGACGCCGCGAACGACATGCCGCCCCGCCCGTAGAGCGGAGCTTGCTCCGCTGCTCCCGGCTCCGGAGACCGCGCAGCCGAGCAAGCTCGGCTCTACGGCGCGCCGCCACCGCCGCGGCCGGTCCGTACCACCTCGTAGAGCGGAGCTTGCTCCGCTGCTTTCGGCTCCGGAGCCCACATAGCGGAGCAAGCTCCGCTCTACACGGAGGCGCGTCGTCTCTCGCCGGCCGCGCGGGGCCGTCGCGGCCTCAGGCGTCGTCCTGCGGCGTGATGTCCGCCGCCCACTGCAGCGCCGTCTGCTGGTCGCCGGGCGCGAAGGTGCGGATCTCGGTGCCCGGAAAGAACTTGCCGGCGATTTCCGACACCTTGCCGAGCCAGTTCTTGTCGGTGATCACCGCGCCGCGGGCGAAACGGTCGTACTCGCCGAACTTGCCCAGGCCGTAGCGCAGGTCCTTGCCCAGCGCCTCCGCGGTCATCCCGGTGAATCCGCTCATGTCCACGTAGAGCCCGATGCGGCGGTACTCGGCCAGGCGCGCTTCGATGTAGGCGATGCAGCGATCGTAGTCGTCGCCGTCGAGCCGGCCGCTGAAGTGGAAGGCGGCGACATGTGGCGGTGCCGGCAGGATCTCGATCATGAGGGTGCTCCCGTTCGAGCGTCCGACCCTAGCGCAGGCGCCGTGGCGGCAGCGTCAACCGGTCCGGTTGCCGCGGCTGCCGCAGTGGCCCGCTCCGCGATCGCAGCCGCGTCCCGACCGGAGCCTGTGCGTGGCCGCGGGGAGTTGTCGCGACTCCCGTCGCTCCCACAGGTGCCGCGGTAGTACGCGGTCATCGATCCACTTTCCTGGGAGGCCGATCCCTGTGGGAGCGACGGGAGTCGCGACGCCGGCCGCGCGTCAGCGCCGCGCGAGCGGGAACTGCTGCAGCAACGCACCCTCCAGCTCCAGCAGGTACCGCTTGGTCGGCAGGCCGCCGCCGAAGCCGGTGAGCGAGCCGTCGGCACCGATCACGCGGTGGCACGGCAGCACGATCGGCAGCGGGTTGCGGCCGTTGGCGGCGCCGACCGCGCGCGTTGCGCTCGGGCGGCCGACGCGCGCGGCGAGTTGCGCATAGCTCACCGTTTCGCCGTACGGGATCGCCGCCAGCGAGTGCCAGACCGTCCGCTGGAACTCGGTCCCCCGTGGCGCAAGCGGCAGATCGAACGTCTGCCGCCTGCCGTCGAAATACGCCTGCAACTGCCTGCGCGCCTCGCGCAGCAGCCGGTGATCGCCCTCGCGCCAGTCGGCGCCGCGCTTCACCGGGTGCCTGGAGGCGTGGAACTCGATGGCATGCATCCCGGCATCGGAGGCCGCCAGCAGCAGTGGACCGACGGGGCTGTCGAACCGGGTGTGGAAGATGGTCATCTCGGTGCTCTCCTCGTTCGGTGGAGCCGCCTGCGCCGCACTCAGGCCGCGCGCGCGCGGCCGGCCGCGGGGCGCGGCGGCGCCATGGCATCGCGCCACAACTGGATCACCGCATAGCCGCGCCACGGCCGCCAGGCCTCGGCATGGGCACGCAGCGCCTTCGCGCCGAGGCGGCTGCCGTCGCCCGGCAGGGCCCGCTGCAACACCAGGTCCTCGGCCGGGAACGCGTCGGGATGGCCGAGCGCGCGCAGCGCGATGTAGTGCGCGGTCCAAGGCCCGATCCCGGGCAGCGCCGTCCAGCGTTCGACGAACTCCTCGAGCGTGGACTCCGGGCGGAAATCCACCCGCCCGTCGAGCAGCGCCCGGGCGATGCCGCGCACGGTCTCGGTACGCGCGCGGGTCAGCCCGAGGCTGCCCGGGTCGGCCTCCGCCAGTGCTTCCGGCAGGGGAAACAGGTGCAGCAGGCCGCGCGCGGCGAAGGCCCCGGGCAGCGGGTTCCCCAGGCGCTGCGCCAGCCGCGCGGTCAACGTGCGCGCGGCGGCGACGCTGACCTGCTGCCCGATCACCGCGCGCACGGCGATCTCGAACCCGTCCCAGCCGCTGGGAATGCGCAGCCCGGGCCGCTTGCGCAACAGCGGGCGCAACCGCGCATCGCTGCCCAGGGCCGCGGCGATCGTGTGCGGATCGGCGTCCAGGTCGAACATCCGCCGCAGGCGGTTGACGATTTCCAGCAGCGCCGCCGGCTGGCCGCCGTGCAATTCCAGCTTCAGCGCGTGGCCGCGTTCGGCGCCTGTCGCCGTTCCAGGCCATGCGCTCACCCGCAGCCAGCCCGGTGCGTCGGCCGGCCCGAACACGCGCGTGTAGCTGCCCGCGTCCACCACCTCCACGCCCGGCAGCGCGCGCCCGCGCAGGAAATCCAGCATCGCCGCGAAGTCGTAGGGTGGGCGGTAGTGCAGGCGCAGGGTCAGGGCGTCGCCCTCGGCAACGACGGTGCGTTTGCGCAGATCGCGCGGGGCCATGGCGTAGGCCTCGCGGAAACTGGTGTTGAAGCGGCGCAGGCTGCCGAAGCCCGCCGCCAGTGCGACCTCGGTGATCGGCAACGCGGTCTCGGTCAGCAACTGCTTGGCGAACAGCAGCCGGCGCGTGCCGTGCACGCCGATCGGCGGCGCCCCCAGGCGCTCGACGAACAGGCGCCGCAGCTGCCGCTCGCCGATGTGGACGCGTTCGGCCAGCGCGGCCAGCGGCTGTTCGGCCAGCATGCCCTGGTCGATCAGCTTCAGTGCCCGCGCCACCACCTCGTCGCCGCGGCGCCAGGTGCCGTCGGCGGGAGAAAGCTCCGGGCGGCAGCGCAGGCATGGCCGGAATCCGGCCGCCTCGGCCGCAGCGGCGCTGGCATAGTAGGTCACGTTGCGCGCCTTCGGCGCGGGCGCCGGACACACCGGCCGGCAGTAGATCCCTGTGCTGGTGACCGCGGTGAAGAACAGTCCGTCGAAACGCGGATCGCGGCTGATGCGCGCCTGCTCGCAGACGTGGGGATCGGGAAGGGCGGCGAGCGTCGACATGGAGCCAGACTAGCACCGGCCCGGCGGCCGCACTGGCCGTTTTCGGACATCAATGCCGGCGCCGTCCGATCGCGGCGCGCTCCAGCGCCCATGGGAGCGGCTGGGTCGTGGCGAGCGGAGACAGGTCGCGACTTCCGTCGCTCCCACAAAAGATCGTCCCGCCGCTGGAGAATCCCGCCAGAGCGAGGGATCGTCCCACCGCTGGAGGGTCTCGCCAGAGCGACGGATGATCTCGTCACGGCGCTTCTACCTGGCCGGTTGTGGGAGCGACGGAAGTCGCGACAGCCGCGCGGCGCCGGCGCGCGCGGCATCAATCCCGTTCGGACCGGCGTGGATCCCCGACGCTAGGGCCGGCGCAACGCCGGCAGCAGCGTTTCCGGATCGCCGTCGTTCGGCGCCGGCTCGACGCCGAGCAGCCGCGCCAGCAGCGGGTAGACGTCGACGTTGTCGAACGCCGGCAGGACGACGCCGCTGCGGAACGACGGCCCGTGCGCGATGAAGATCGCGCGCATCGACGGCAGTGCCGGATCGAATCCGTGCGACCCGCGCATGCCGCCCGGGCGCCGCGCCAGGTACTCGCGCGGGATCGCGTCCCAGCCCTCGTGCATCTGGCACACGATCGGCGGGATCCGCGGATGGCTGCCGTAATGCCAGCGCGCCGGCAGTTCGCCCTTGCGCCAGCAGTCGTAGCGATCGTGCGCACCGAGCAATGCCGCCTCGGCCCGCGCCTCGCGACCCGGCCGCGGCCGGAATCCGAGGACCTGTCCGAAACTGATCGCCTCGGCGTCGGCGGGATCGACCATGTCCTCCACCGCCAGCGCCTGCCCTTCCGGCACCTCGGCCATGCCATGGTCGGAGACGATCACCAGGTCCACCCGCTGTTGCAGGCCGCCTTCGGCGATCCCCGCGAGCAGCCGCCCGATCGCCGCATCGACCTCGCGCAGGGTCGCGCGCAACTGCGCCGAACGGGGCCCGTGCGCATGTCCGGCGCTGTCGGGATGCTCGAAGTACAACGTCGCCAGGCGTGGGCGCGTGGCATCCGGCTCGGCCAGCCAGCCGAGCACGCGCGCCACCCGGTCTTCCATCGACAGGTTGGCGTCGAACCGGTTCCATCGCGTCGGCCGTACGCCCCGCACCGGCGCCTCGCTGCCGGGCCAGAACAGGGTCGCGGTGGGCAGGCCGGCATTCTCGGCGGCGACCCAGAGCGGTTCGCCCTGCCACCAGGCGGTGTTGCCGACCGCATCGCGGTCGCTGAGCCGGAACCAGCCGAGTTCGCCGGTCTGCATGGTGTTGTGGACCAGCCCGTGACGGTCCGGCCGCAGCCCGGTGACCAGCGTGTAGTGGTTGGGGAAGGTGAGCGAAGGATACGAGGGCCGCATCCATCGTGCGCTTGCGCCCTCGCGGGCCAGGCGGTCGAGGTGCGGGGTGTCGCCGCGGCCGAGCATGTCCGGGTGCACGCCGTCGAGCGACACCAGCAGCAGGGTCGGCCTGGCGTCCGCGGCCGCGGCCGGCGACCCCGGCGGCGAGGAGGCGCAGGCCGCGAGCAGCAGCAACAGCGGAACGAGCAGGAGCGGGGGCAGGCGTGACATGGGCGCGCATGATACGGCGCCTTCATGACAGGTGCGCCCGCCCGCGGGCACCCGTCCGTGGAATGACGGCGCTGTGAACGGAAGGGCCGCCGGGCACGTGTCCGCGACGACCGTCAGGCGTATTCTGGCTGGCGTGGCAACGGTGCCACGCATCCGGACGAGGTCTCGCCATGAAACGTCTTCTGATCGCCGGCATGCTGCTCGGTTTCGCCTTCGCCGCCGCTGCACAGGACGTCGAGCCCGAGGAGCAGGCGACATCCGACCGCGCCAAGGCTTCCGAGCCGTTCTGCATCCGGGAAACCGGCTCGCGCATCATCGCCCAACGCAACGCCCGCACCAAGAAGGAGCGCGCCGACTGCGTGGCGGCGGGCGGGCGCGTGTACACGCGCGAGGACATCGAGCAGACCGGCTCGGTCGATCTGGTCGAGGCGCTGCGCCGGCTCGACCCATCGATCCGCTGAGCGCAAAGCGAGGAACGACGAGTGGAGAGGAGCGAGAGACGCGTAGGCGCTCTTCTCTCGTTTCTCACTCCGCGGCGGCATCGCTGTCGCCCGCTCCCTCCTGTTCTGTACCGGATCGGCTTTGGGGCAGCACGACCATGCCGGCGCGCACCTCGACCGCCACCGCGCGCAGCGTCTCCCCCCGGCAGGGCCCGGCCACGCACCGGCCGGCCGCCAATTCGAAGCCGGCGCCGTGGGCCGCGCACACCAGCAGGCCGTCCTTCGACTTCAGGAACCGGCCTGGCGCCCAGTCGAGACGCCGGCCGGCGTGCGGACAGACGTTGAGCCACGCGCGCGCGGCGCTGCCTTCGCGATACAGGATCAATGATTCGGCGACGCCGTCGATCACCGCCTCGACTTCGGCGAAATCGCCGTCCGCAATCTGCGCGAGTGCGATCAGCGGCACGCCGGCGGGCGCTTGATTTAACGAACTCATTACATTCGAGGACGGTTGGCGACCGATACTGTCCGCATCGGCTCGATGCCGCATTGTCTCACGGGCGCCACCGCGTTCCGTGTGCCTGCCGTCCGTTCCATCGGGAAGCAATGATCTCCAACGTCTTCAACACCCTGCACCTGCGCTATCGCGCCTCCGGCGTTTCCGCTGTCTTCTCGCCGCGCAAGCCGCGCCATCCGCTGCTGCGGGTGGCCTTCGGGCTGCTCGGCCTGGCGTTGCTGGCGGTATTGCTGGTCTTCGGCGTCGTCATCGGCGCCGCCATGCTGACGGCCGGACTGGCGATGCGCCTGCTGCGCCGGCGCGGACAGCCGGTTTCCGCGCGCGAGCGCCGGGGCGCGCTCGACGGCGAATTCCGCATCGTCGACAAACCCCTGCTGCGCTGAGGCCGCCCATGAGCGACGTGGTTCCGGCAGCCGCGGCGCCGCGCATCGCGGTGCGCGGCGGTGGCAGCTTTCCGGTGCGTCGCATCTACTGCGTCGGCCGCAACTTCGCCGACCACGCCCGGGAAATGGGGGCGCAAGCGCCGGCCTCGCCGGAAACGCGCGGGCAACCGGTGTTCTTCATGAAACCGGCCGATGCGGTCGTCACCGGCCGCGACGTGCCCTATCCGCCCGGCACCCGCGATCTTCACCACGAGGTCGAACTGGTGGTGGCGCTCGGCGCCGACGCGCCCGACGGCGAACTCGCCATGGAGCGCGCGCAGGCATTGGTGTTCGGCTACGGCATCGGCCTGGACCTGACCCGCCGCGACCTGCAGGCCGCGGCCAAGGCCAAGGGCCTGCCCTGGGACACCGCCAAGGCCTTCGATCACTCCGCGCCGGTCAGCCGGCTGGTCGCGGCCGCCGAGCTCGGCGATCTCGGCGAACGCACGCTGTCGCTGCAGGTCAACGGCGAGGTCCGCCAGCGCTCGCGCCTGGACGCGATGATCTGGAGCGTGGCGGAGATCCTGCACGAGCTGTCGAAGCTGTACGCGCTCCGCGCCGGCGACCTGGTGTTCATGGGCACCCCGGCCGGCGTCGCCGCCCTGCAGCCCGGCGACCGCTGCCACGCGGCGCTCGACGACGCCATCGCACTGGACTGCGAGATCGTCCCTGCCCGGGTATAGTCGGCGCGTCCACCACCTGGAGACCGCGGCATGGGCATGGGTTCGGAGTTCAGGGAATTCGCGATGCGCGGCAACGTCGTCGACCTCGCGGTCGGGGTCGTGATCGGTGCCGCGTTCGGCAAGATCGTCACCGCGCTGGTCGACCAGATCGTCATGCCGCCGCTCGGGCTGCTGATCGGAGGCGTCGACTTCAGCGACCTGGTCATCACCTTGCGCGAGGCCACCATCGATGCCGCCGGCGAGACGGTTCCGGCAGTGGCGATCGGGATCGGCGAGTTCCTCAACGTGCTGCTGCAGTTCGTGATCGTCGCCTTCGCCATCTTCCTGGTGGTCAAGGGCATCAACCGCCTCAAGCGCAAGCAGCAAGCGGAGGAGGCACCACCGGAGGCGACGCCGGAAGACGTGCTGCTGCTGCGCGAGATCCGTGATTCGCTGAAGCGGGCGCCGTAATCCCAATCGTCATTCGCGTCCGCCGTTTCCGGCGTTCGCGATGCCGGCCGGACGCTCGCACGCGTCCGGCACCCATTGACGGAGCCGCGGCTGATAAGCTCGCGGCTCCGTTTTTTTGCCCCGGAGTTCCCATGCGTTTCGCGTCGCTGCTCCTCGCCCTCGCTCTCGCCACGCCCGCCGTCGCTCAGCAGCAGACGCGCATCCCCGACGCCGCGCTCGCCACCGCGGCGCAGCTGCGCGAGCAGGCGCTTGCCGACGATACGGGCTGGAAATTGATCGAATCGCTGACCACCGAAGTCGGGCCGCGCCTGCCCGGCAGCGAGGCGGACGCGCGCGCGGTGGCCTGGGCCAAGAAGAAGTTCGCCGAGTTCGGCTTCGACCGCGTCTGGACCGAGCCGGTCACCTTTCCGACGTGGCAGCGCCGCGGCGAGCATGCGCAGGTGCTCGGTGCGAACGCGCAACCGTTGCTGGTCACTGCGCTCGGCGGCAGCCCGGGCGGCGAGGTCGAGGCGGAGATCGTGCGCTTCGCCGATTTCGCCGCGCTGGAGGCCGCGCCCGAGGACATGCTGGCCGGCAAGATCGCCTTCGTCGACTACCGCATGGCGCGCACCCGTGACGGTAGCGGCTACGGCGACGCGGGGCCGATCCGCGGCCGCGGGCCCTCCGTGGCGAGCACCAAGGGCGCGATCGGCTACCTGATGCGCTCGATCGGCACCAGTCCGCACCGGGTGGCGAACACCGGGATGACCCGCTTCGCCGAAGGCGTCGAGCCGATCCCCGCGGCGGCGCTGTCGCTGGTCGACGCCGACCAACTGGGACGGCTGCTCGAACGCGGCCCGGTGCGGGTGCGGCTGGCGCTGGACTGCGGCTGGGACGGCGAATACACCTCACAGAACGTGATCGGCGAGATCACCGGGCGCGAGTCTCCGGAACAGGTGGTGGCGATCGGCGGGCATCTGGACTCCTGGGACCTCGGCACCGGCGCGGTCGACGACGCCTCCGGCATCGGCATCACCATGGCCGCGGCGCGCCTGATCGGGCAGCTGCCGCAAAAGCCCAGGCGCAGCATCCGCGTGATCGCGTTCGCCAACGAGGAGCAGGGCCTGATCGGCGCACGCCAGTACGCCGAGCGCCACGCCGGCGAGGTCGCCGAGCACGTGATCGCCGCGGAAAGCGACTTCGGCGCCGGCCGGATCTACGGCTTCAATACCAGCGCACCCGACCATGCCCGGGCCGCCACCCAACAGATCGCCGAGGCGCTGGCGCCGCTGGGGATCGAATACATGCCGGGGGAAGGCGGCCCCGGCCCGGACTTCATCCCGCTGTCGCAGGCCGGCGGCGCCTGGGCGTGGCTGGCGCAGGACGGCACCGAGTATTTCGACCTGCACCACAACGCCGACGACACCCTGGACAAGGTCGACCCCGAGGCGGTGGCGCAGAACGTCGCCGCCTACGCGGTGTTCGCGTACCTGGCGGCGGAGGCGGACGGCGATTTCGGCAGCGCGGCCGGCGCCTCGCAGATGCCCGAGTAGCCGCGCGGACGCGCCACGGGACCGCACGAGCCGGCGATCGCGCACCGTTGCCGGACTTCGAATCGCGCGAATTCCTGCCCGACCACATCGCCGAGAACCGCAGCCACGGCGACGAGAGAAGTCCCGCCGGCGAGGCCGACCATCACACCACGGGTGCCCTGCTACGAAGTGCTCAGGACGATGCGAGCCACCGGGCCTGAGACCCGGGCAGGATCACGCGGGGCAGCGCATCCGCCACGCCGCCAGCAGCACCGCGGTGGCGGATGCGACGTTGAGGCTTTCGACCGCGCCGCTGCCGGGGATCGACAGCCGCAGGTCGCAGTCGGCCGCCACGGCCTCGCCCAGGCCCTCGCCCTCCGCGCCCAGCACCCAGACCAGGCGCTGCGGCAGGCTTGCCGCGAACAGGTCGGCGCCGTCGCGCGCAACCGTGGCGGCCAACGCGAACCCGGCCTGGCGCAGCTTCGCCATCGCGTCGCCGGCGTCCTCCAGCCGCAACAGCGGCACCGCCTCGGCGCCGCCCTCGGCCACGCGCGCGGCGGCGCCGGACAGGGCGAGCGTCGAGTGCGCCGGCAGCAGCACCGCCGAGACGCCGAAATGCGCCGCCGAGCGCAGGATCGCGCCGAAGTTGTGCGGATTGCCGACCCCGTCGAGCCACACCGCGCAGCACGGCCCTTCCGGCAACCCGCGCAACCACGGATCCAGCGTGCCCGGCGCCTGTCGCAGCACGTCGGCGACCACGCCCTCGTGGTGCGAGCTGGCCGCGAGCTTGCCCAGTTCCGCGTCCTCGACCACGCGATAGCCGATCCGGTGCGCGACGCACCACTTGAGCAGCGGCTGCAGCGACGCGATGCGCGCCTGCGCCAGGTACAGCTTGCGGATCGCCTGCGGACGCCGCGCGAACACCGCCTGCACGGCATTGACGCCGTACAGCCGCACCTCCTCCTGGCGGCCCGGCCGCGGAGACTCGCGCGGCGGCTGCGCCGCGCGCTTGCGCGCGCCCCCGGCCCAGGGCGACCCGGATCCGGATCCGGAAGGCCGGCCCGGCATCGACTACTCCCGGTTGCGCCAGAAGTCGGCGTTGCGGATGCCCAGCGCTTCCGGGTCGAAGCTCGGGTCCACGCCCGCCGCCTGCTGCCGCTCGTAGTCGCGCAGCGCCAGCAGCGCCGGCTTCTGCAGGATCAGGATGGCGACGATGTTGAGCCAGGCCATCAGGCCGACGCCGATGTCGCCGAGCGTCCACGCCATCTCCGCGCTGCGCACCGCGCCGAAGGTCACCGCCGCCAGCACCCCGATCCGCAGCGCGAACACCAGCCACGGCCGGTGCACCTTGCGGTTGATGTAGGTGACGTTGGTCTCGGCCATGTAGTAGTAGGCGAGGATGGTGGTGAAGGCGAAGAACAGCAGCGCCACCGCCACGAACCCGGCCCCGTAGCCGGGCAGCACCGATTCGACCGCGTGCTGGGCGAACCCGGGCCCGGCCTCGATGCCGGGCAGCGCCTCGACGAGCATCTCGCCGCCGCGGCCGACCACGTTGTACATGCCGGTGGAAAGGATCATGAAGGCCGTCGCCGAGCACACCAGCAGGGTGTCGACGTAGACCGAGAACGCCTGCACGAAGCCCTGTTTGGCCGGGTGCGACACCTCGGCCGCCGCGGCATGGTGCGGGCCCGTGCCCTGCCCGGCCTCGTTGGAGTAGATGCCGCGCTTGACGCCCCACTCGATCGCCAGGCCCAGCACCGCGCCCAGCCCCGCCTCCAGCCCGAACGCGCTCTTGAAGATCAGCGCCAGCATCGCGGGCAGCGCCGACGCGTTGAGGAACATGATCACCAGCGCGATCAGCAGATAGGCCAGCGCCATGAACGGCACCACCACCTGGGCGAAGCTGGCGATGCGCTTGACGCCGCCGAAGATGATGAAGCCCAGCCCCACCACGACGAACGCCGCCGTCGCGCTCGGCGGCACGCCCCAGGCGTTGGTCATGCTCGAGGCGATCCCGTTGGCCTGCACGCCCGGCAGCAGGAAGCCGGTCGCGGCCACGGTGACCACCGCGAACAGCCACGCGTACCAGCGCTGTCCCATCGCCTTCTCGATGAAGTAGGCGGGACCGCCGCGGTAGCGGCCGTGGTCGTCCTTCTCCTTGTAGATCTGCGCCAGGGTCGACTCGACGTAGGCGGTGGACGCGCCGAAGAACGCGACCACCCACATCCAGAACACCGCGCCGGGACCACCGAAGGCGATCGCGGTGGCGACGCCGGCGATGTTGCCGATGCCCACGCGCCCCGACAGCGACATCGCCAGCGCCTGGAACGACGACACGCCGGCGTCGGACTTGGTGCCGCTGAGCATCAGCCGGACCATCTCGCCGAACTGGCGGACCTGCATGAACCGGGTCCGGATCGAGAAGTACAGGCCGGCGCCCAGGCACAGGACGATCAACGGCGTGCTCCAGATGACGCTGTTGAGGGTATTGACGATCTGTTCCACTAGGCGTGCTCCCCGGTTGGACGGCATTCGGTCCGCGACGCGAACGAAGCCTCGATTCTCCATGATCCCGGCACAAACGCGAAACTGCGCGGTGGATCCGGTCGGAGAACGGTCCCGGCGGCATCGCCCCCACTCCGGTCGGCGCTCTGTCGGAGCGGCGGGGATCGCGACTCCCGTCGCTTCCACAGGAGGCGAGAACCGGATGTGGGAGCGACGGGAGTCGCGACTGCTTCTGCCGGCGCGGGGTCGCGGCGGGGCGGCTGCCTTCCCTGCGTCGCGACTTCCGTCGCTCCCACAAGGGCCCCCGACCACCGCGCATCATGCCTGCCTACGGGGAAGCGTCGGGATCGCGCCTGACTTTCGCGAACACGCGCAGGTCGTGCAGGCGGCCGCGCTTGCGCACCGCGCAGTGCTGCACGCCCTCCTCGACGAAGCCGTTCTTCTGCAGCACCCGTGCCGAGGCCGGGTTGCAGTCGAGCACGGTGGCGAACAGGCGGTACAGCGCCAACTCGCACATCACCCAGGGCGCGAACGCGGCCACCACGCGGGTCATCGTGCCGCGCCCCCAATGCGCGCGGCCGAGCCAATAGCCGAACTCGGCGCTGTGCGCCCGCTCGCCGCTTCCGGGGCGGGCGCCGATGCCGCCGCAGGCCTCGCCGTCGATCTCGATCGCGAATACCGGCTGGGACAGGTCGACCACCTCGCCCGACAGGAAGCGGATGCCGTCCCCGCGCGTGTACGGGTGCGGAAAGCGGTCGCTCACCGCGCGCGAGACCTGCGCATCGTCGGCATGGCGCAGCAGCGCGTCCAGGTCGTCCCGGCGCCAGCGGCGCAGGACGAATCCGTCGCCGCCGAGACGGGCCGCGCCCCAGCGATCCGCCGATTCAGGCATGGCCGCTGACCGGCGGCGTGTCCGCCTCCAGCTGCTCCAGCTTCTGCGCCAGCGCCTCCGGCGAGCGCGTGAACGGCGCCAGCAGCGCGTAGAACGCCGGCACCACGAACAGCGACAGCAGGCTGGCGAAGGCGACGCCGAAGATCACCACCACGCCGATCGTGGCGCGGCTGGCGGATCCGGGGCCGCCGGCCACCACCAGCGGCACAGCGCCGGCCATCGTCGCGATCGAGGTCATCAGGATCGGGCGCAGGCGCACCGCGGCGGATTCGGCGATCGCCTCGGTGACGCTGCGCCCGTCGTCGCGCAGCTGGTTGGCGAACTCGACGATCAGGATGCCGTTCTTCGCCGCGAGCCCCACCAGCATGATGACGCCGATCTGGCTGAAGAGGTTCAGCGTGCCGCCGGTGATCCACAACCCGATCAACGCGCCGAGGATCGCCAGCGGCACCGTCAGCATGATCACCAGCGGGTGCACGAAGCTCTCGAACTGCGCGGCCAGCACCAGGTAGACCACCAGCAGCGCCAGGGTGAAGGTGACGATCACCGCGCCGCCGGCTTCCAGATACTCGCGCGACTCGCCTTTCCAGTCGATCTGCGCGTAGTCGGGCAGTTCCTCCGCGACGACCTGCCGGGTCCATTCCAGCGCCTCGCCCATGGTGTAACCCGGCGCCAGTCCGCCGCTGATGGTGATCGCGCGCAGGCGGTTGAAGCGGTTGAATGCGCCCGGCTCGGCGATCTCGCTCAGCGTGACCAGGCTGGCCATCGGCACCAGCGCGTCTCCGCTGCCGCGCACGTAGGTGTTCTCGAGGTCGGCCGGGGTCATCCGGTTCTCGCGCCCGGCCTGAAGCAGCACGTCGTACTCCTCGCCGTCATCGACGAAGGTGGTGACCTGGCGCGAGCCCATCATCGTCTCCAGGGTGCGGCCGACCTCGGTCACCGAGACGCCCAGGTCGGCGGCGCGATCGCGGTTGATGTTGACCCGCATCTGCGGCCGCGTCTCCTTGTAGTCGGAGTCGATGTCGGTGAGACCCGGATTCTCCTCCATCCGCACCAGCATCCGGTCGCGCCACTCGGCCAGGTCCTCGTAGTTGGGGCCGCCCAGCACGAGCTGGTAGCGCTGGCCGCGGCTGCTGACCAGCCCGCCGGGCACGTTGGCGCGCGCCTGCACGCCGGGCAGCACGGCGAGTTTCCGCCGCACCTCGGCCACCAGGTCCTCGGTGGCGATGTCGCGCTTGTCCCAGTCGTGCAGGAACACGATCACCTGCCCGGTATGCATCTCCTCGCTGCCGCCCCAGCCACGCGGCGCGCGCGAGTTGGCGCGCTGGATGGGCTTGTCGTCGCCGATGTACTCGCCCAGGATCCGCTCGACCTGCTGCATCTGACCGACCGTGTAGTCGAAGCCCGCGCCTTCCGGGCCGTCGACGGAGATGAAGAAGCGGCCGCGGTCCTCGGCCGGCGACAACTCGCTGGGCACGCGCCACAGCAGCAGCAGCACCAGCGCGATGCACCCGCCCATCGCCAGCATCATCATCAGCAGGATCCGCCGCCCGGGCAGCGATACCAGGCGCCCGACCTGGCGCCCGTAGCCGGCGCTGACCCGGTTGAGCTGGCGGTTGATCCATGCGTTGAGACCGGTTTCCTTGCCGTGCGGACGCACCAGCTTGGAACACATCATCGGCGTGAGCGTGAGCGCCACGAAGGCCGACAGCGCGACCGCGCCGGCCAGCGCCACCGCCAGTTCGCGGAACAGCCGCCCGCTGTTGCCTTCCATGAAGCCGACCGGCAGGAACACCGACACCAGCACCGCAGTGGTCGCGATCACCGCGAACGCGACCTGTGCGGTGCCGCGCCTGGCCGCGACCAGCGGCGGCTCCCCCAGGTCGGCGCGGCGCTGCACGTTCTCCAGCACCACGATGGCGTCGTCCACGACCAGGCCGATACAGAGCACCAGCGCCAGCAGCGTGAGCAGGTTGATGGTGAAGCCGAACGCGTACAGGGCGATGAACGTGGCGATCAGGCACACGGGGACCGTGACCGACGGGATCAGTGCCGCGCGCGCGCTGCCGAGGAACAGCCAGATCACCAGCACCACCAGCACCATCGCCTCGACCAGGGTCCAGTAGACGCGCTTGATCGCGGCGTCGATGAACACCGTGCCGTCGTAGGCGACGAAGATGTCGGTGCCCTCGGGCAGGGTCTCCTGGATGCGCTCGGCTTCGGCGCGCGCGGCCCGCACCACGTCGAGCGCATTGGCGGTGGAGGTGCGGACGATGCCGATGCCGACGTTGGGCACGAAGTTGCTGCGCAGGTAGGCGCGGCGCTCCTGGGCGCCCAGCTCCACCTGGGCCACGTCGCCCAGGCGCACCACGTACCCGTCCGCGCCCTTCATCAGCGGGATCTGGGCGAACTGCGCCGGCTCGACGTAGCCGCGCTCGACGCGCAGCGTGAAGTCCCGGTCCCTCGACTCGATCCTGCCGGCCGGCAGCTCGATGTTCTCCTCGCGCAACGCGTTCTCGACGTCGTTGGCGGTGACGCCGCGCGCGGCCATCGCGTCGCGATCGAGCCAGATGCGCATCGCGTAGCGCTGGCCGCCGCCCAGGTTCACGCGCGCCACGCCGTCGATCGACGACAGCCGGTCGACGATGTAGCGTTCGGCGTAGTCGGTGAGCTCCAGCGTGTCCATCGTGCTCGAGCGCATGTTGAGCCAGACGATCACGTCGCCGTCCGACTCGGCCTTTTCGATCTCCGGCGCGTCGGCCTCGATCGGAAGCCGGTCCATGACCCTGCTGACCGCGTCGCGCACGTCGTTGGCCGCCGCCTCGATGTCGCGGGTCAGGTTGAACTCGATGTCGACGTCGGCCTCGCCGTTGGAGCTCTCCGATTCGATCGTGCGGATGCCCTCGATGCCGGCCAGCGCGTCCTCGAGGATCTGCGTGACCCGCGTCTCCACCACGGCCGCCGAGGCGCCCGGGTAGTCGACGCTCACCGAGACGATGGGCGGATCGATGTTGGGCAGCTCGCGCAAAGTCAGCCGGTCGAACGACGCGATGCCGAGCACGATGAGCAGCAGGCTCATCACCACGGCCAGTACCGGACGCTTGATCGAGATGTCGGACAGACGCATGCGGGTATCGGTGACCTGTGGGCGGAATGCGGGAACTAATCGTTAGCGGGCGCGGGCGTTTCGATTCGTCCCTGGTCCGCCTGGTCGGCCTGCGCCGCGTCCGGCGCCGGCGTGGGCTGTGCCGGCGGGCCGGTATCCTCGATCGCCATCCCGGTCCGCAGCTTGCCGGTGCCGTCGACGACGATGCGATCGCCTCCCGAGAGCCCGGACACCACTTCCGCGCGGCCGGCGACGCGCGCCCCCACCTCGATCGGGGCCTGTTCGACCGTATCGTCTTCGCGCACGCGGTAGACGAAGGTGTCGCGGCCGACCTGCACGATCGCGATCTCGGGCACCACCAGCGCTTCACGGGCCGGGCGCTCCAGCACCACCTGCATGAGCAGGCCGGGGCGCAGCGCGCCGTCGGCGTTGGGGAAGTCGCCGCGTACGGTGACCGCGCGCGTGTTCGGGTCGATCCGCGAATCCACGGTGGCCACCGTGCCTTCGAACTCGCGTCCCGGATAGGCGACGCTGCGACCGATCAGGCGCTGCCCCGGCGCGAGGTTGGCCAGCTGCGCCTCGGGCACCGGGAAATCCACGTACACGCGCGAGACGTCGTCGAGCGAGGCGATCTCGGTGCCGGGCTGGACCAGCGATCCCGGACTCACCAGGCGCAGGCCGAGCACGCCCGGGAACGGCGCACGGATGCTGCGGTCGCCGAGGTTCGCGCGGATTTCCTGCACCCGGGCGCGCGCCGAATCACGCACTGCACGCTGGGTATCCAGCGACGAGCTGGAGATCAACTGCTGCGCGGCGAGCTGGCTCTGGCGCTCGTGCAACCGGTCCGCCTCGGCCGCCGCGGCCTCGGCGGCGGCCAGCGCCGCGTGTTGCTGGTTCCCGCTGAGGGTCACCAGCACGTCGCCCGCTGCCACCACGTCCCCGCTTTCGAAATGCACCCGCTCCACGGTTTCGCTGACCTTGGCGGTCACCATGATCGATTCGCGCGCCTTCACCGTGCCCAACGCCTGGATGGTGTCGCTCCACGGCTGGACCTGCACGGTGGCGGTGGTCACGGTGGCCGCATTGCCCGCCGGGGCGCGTCCCCCCCCCTGCCCGCTGCCATCGCCGCAGGCGGCGAGCGCCAGAACGGAAGCGAGCGCCAGCACAAGGACCGCCAGGGGCCGGAAGCGATGAATGGACATACTCGGGAGGAAGGTCGAGAAAATCCCACCGATTCTATCCGCTCGGGTCGCGACCGCCGTGTGCCGTCAGGCATGGCAGAAACGCGGCTGCCGCGGTCAACCGCTGGCGCGCTCGCACGTTACGCGGCACTCTGGCCTGCCGAGCCGCCGCGGCGCGCCCGGCGGCACCCGTCCCCGCCCTGTCCGGAGGTTCCGCCATGATCCACGACTCGATCCTCGACACCATCGGCCACACCCCGGTGGTGCGCCTGCACCGGCTGGCGCCGGATCACGTCTCCCTCTACGCCAAGGTCGAGAGCTTCAATCCCGGCGGCTCGGTCAAGGACCGGCTGGCGCTGGCGATCATCCTCGATGCCGAGCAGAAGGGCCTGCTCAAGCCCGGCGACACGGTGGTCGAGGCGACGTCGGGCAACACCGGCGTGGCCCTGGCGATGGTCTGCGCGGCGCGCGGCTACAAGTTCGTCGCGACGATGGCCGAGACCTTCTCCGTCGAGCGCCGCAAGCTGATGCGCGCCTACGGCGCGCGGGTGATCCTGACCCCGGCCGCCGAGCGCGGCAGCGGCATGGTGCGCCGGGCCGAGGAACTGGCCGCGAAGCACGGCTGGTTCCTGGCGCGGCAGTTCCAGAACCCCGCCAACCCGGCCTACCACCGCCAGACCACGGCCGCGGAAATCCTGCGCGATTTCGCCGGCCGCCGGCTGGATCATTTCGTCACCGGCTGGGGCACCGGCGGGACCCTCACCGGCGTCGGCGAGGTGCTCAGGGCCGCGCGCCCGGAGGTCAAGGTGACCGCGTGCGAGCCCGCCGCCGCGTCGCTGCTGCTCGGCAAGGACTGGGCGCCGCACAAGATCCAGGGCTGGACCCCCGATTTCGTGCCGGAGGTACTGAACCGCGACGTCGCCGCGCAGGTGCTGCCGGTCGACGATGCCACGGCGATGGAGGTCGCGCGCCGGCTGGCGGCCGAGGAAGGCCTGTTCGTCGGCATCTCCGCCGGCGCGACCGTGGCCGCGGCACTGGAGGTGGCGCGCACGGCCGGACCCGGCGCGGCGATCCTGGCGATGCTGCCCGACACCGGCGAACGTTACTTCTCGACCCCGCTGTTCGAGGGCGTCAACGAGGGCTCCGACGACGAGTGGCTGGCCGGACTGCCGTAGTCGCACCGCGCCGCGCCGAGCAGTCCTTTCCGCTGCGGTGAGACATGGGCCGTCGCCACGGGTGCCGCCAATGAATAGCCGGCACCTCAAGCTCTGATAATCATTACCTCATCGCGAAGAGCCCGGCGATTTACATCGCCCGTAGCGACGGGCCTTCTGCAACGGAAAAATAGGCCACCGGCGCCGCCTACGCCGCCTTCGACCACTCGCCCAGCGCCGCCAGGCCGTTGTCGCGCGCGCGCGCGTACACCGTCTCCTGCGCCCTGGCGACGTTGTTGACCAGGTCCTCGGACCACAGTTTCAGCGCCGCCTGCTGCATCGCCCGGCCGTAGGAGAACGACAGCGGCCACGGGTGCGGGCCCATCCGGTTCATCGCGTCCAGGTGCGCGGTGGCGTCCTCGTCGGACTGGCCGCCGGACAGGAACACGATGCCCGGCAGGATCGCCGGCACCGCCGACTTCAGGCACATCAGCGTCGACGCGGCCACTTCCTCCACGGGAACCGTCTCCCCGCTGGACTTGCCGGGCAGCACCATCGACGCCTTGAGGATGGTGCCCTCGAGCATGACGTTGTGGTTGTACAGCGCGTCGAACAGCGAACGCAGGGTGACCTCGGTGACCTCGTAGCAGGTCTCGATGTCGTGGCTGCCGTCCATCAGCACCTCCGGCTCGACCATCGGCACCAGGCCGTTCTCCTGGCACAGCGCGGCATAGCGCGCCAGCGCGTGGCTGTTGGCCTCGATGCAGGTGCCGGAGGGGATGTCGTCGCCGATGTTGATCACCGCACGCCACTTGGCGAAGCGCGCGCCGAGCTTGTAGTACTCCTTCAGGCGGTCGCGCAGCCCGTCGAGGCCCTCGGTGACCACCTCGCCCGGAAAGCCGGCCAGCGGATGGGTGCTCTTGTCGACCTTGATCCCCGGAATGATGCCGTTGTCGGCCATGACCTTGGTGAAGGGCACGCCGTCGCGGGTCGACTGGCGGATGGTCTCGTCGTAGAGGATCGCGCCGCTGATGTACTCGCCCAGGTTGGGCGTGGTCAGCAGCAGCTCGCGGTAGGCGCGGCGGTTCTCCTCGTTGTTGGGGATGCCGACGCCGTCGAAACGCTTGGCGATCGTGCCGGTGGACTCGTCGATGGCGATGATGCCCTTGCCCGCGGCGACCATGGCCTGGGCGGTTTCTGCAAGCTGTTCGATGCTCATGTCGTGTCGGTCTGCCTGGCTGCGGGAGGCGCCGAGTATAGCCCGGCGGTCCGTTGCGCCGCCGTCAGCGCGGCGGGAAAAACACGCAAACGCCCGCCGCCGCCGGCGCTTGCGGGAACGCCGTCGCGACCGGGCGGTGCCACCGACCGATCCGGGGCGCCACGCACGGGCGCCCCGGGCCGCCGCCGGATCGATGCAGCCGCCGCCGGCAGGCGATCCGGCTCTCGCCCGGCTAGAGCTCGCCCAGGCCCTCGGCGCGGCCGTCGGTGCCGACCTTCAGCAGCCGCAGGGTATTGGTGGCGCCGTGGGTCTCCATGTGCTCGCCGCTGGTAAAGACCACGCGCTCGCCGGAGGACAGCAATCCCGACTGGACCAGCGTGCCGATGCTGCCGCGCGCCGCCTCGCGCGGGGTCTGGCCGCGGCTGTCGTAATCGATCGGGAACACGCCGCGCATCAACGCCATGCGCCGGCGCGCATCGGCGTGGCGCGAGAAGGCGTAGATCGGCGCGCTGGCACGGAAGCGCGACAGGTAGCGCGCGGTCCCGCCGGACTCGGTCATCGCCACGATCGCGCGCACGCCGATGTGCTCGGCGAGGAACATCGCCGCCATCGCGATCGCCTGGTCGGCACGCTCGAGGTCGCGCGGCGCGGCCTCGAAGTCGGTATCGGCCTCGAACTGCTTCTCGGCGCCGACGCAGATGCGCGCCATCGCCTCGATCGCGCGCACGGGATAATTGCCCGCTGCCGATTCGGCCGAAAGCATCACCGCATCGGTGCCGTCGATGACCGCGTTGGCGACATCGAGCACCTCCGCACGCGTGGGAATCGGGCTGTCGACCATCGACTGCAGCATCTGCGTGGCGGTGATCACCACCTTGTTCTGCGCCACCGCCTCGCGGATGATCTTCTTCTGCAGGCCCGGCAGCTCGGCGTCGCCGATCTCCACGCCGAGGTCGCCGCGCGCGACCATGACCACGTCGCTGGCGTCGACGATCTCCGCCAGGTTCTCGATCGCCTCGGCGCGCTCGATCTTCGACACCAGGGCGGCATCGGAGCCGGCGGCGCGCGCCAGTTGCCGCGCCTCGTTCATGTCGGCGGCGTTGCGGCAGAACGAGACGGCGATGAAATCCACGTCCATCTCGGCGGCCACCGCGATCAGGCTGCGGTCGTGATCGGTCAGCGCCCCCAGCGACAGGCCGCCGCCGAGCCGGTTCAGGCCCTTACGGTCGGACAGCGTGCTGTCGTTGAGCACGCTGGTGACGATCCGTTCGCCCTCGACCGACTCGACCTCGAGCTGCACCACGCCGTCGTCGAGCAGCAGCACGTCGCCGGCGCGCACGTCCTTCGGCAGGTCGAGATAGCTGACCCCGACCTCGCGCTCGTTCCCCGGCGGCGCGTCCTCGCGCGCGACCAGGTCGAAGCGCTCGCCGGTGCGCAGCTGCACCTTGCCCCCGGCGAAGCGCTCGATGCGGATCTTCGGGCCCGGCAGGTCGGCCAGGATCCCGACCTCCACCCCGACCCGCCGCGCCGCCTCGCGGACCGCCTGCGCCCGCGCCTTCTGCGAGGCCGGATCGCCGTGCGAGAAGTTCAGGCGCACCGCGTCCACCCCCGCGCGCAGCAGAGCGTCGAGAACGCCGGGGGGATCGGTGGCCGGCCCCAGGGTGGCGAGGATGCGGGTGCGGCGCTGGTATTCGGTCACGTCAGGTCCCCTACGGCAGGCTGGGAAACCTAGCACAAAGCGGCGTCGTGTCGACGGCAGCGCGACGGCGGCCGGGTTGCACCTGCAACCAATGTCCACGGGTCATCGGCGCGGGAATCGGCTACGGTCCACCCGCAACCCCCGATCTCCGGCAATCGCAGGCACGACCATGCTCAACCGCATCTCCCGCCCCGCCGTCCGCCTGGTCGAGCGCTATCTGCCCGACTCCTACGTGTTCGTGCTGCTGCTGACGCTGGCGGCGGCCGCCGCCGCGCTGCTGGTCGAACGCACTCCACCCTTGGAGCTGTTGCGGCACTGGGGCGGCGGCTTCTGGGAACTGCTGTCGTTCTCGATGCAGATGCTGCTGGTGCTGGTCACCGGCTTCATGCTGGCGAGCACGCCGCCGGTGAAGGCGCTGCTGCAGCGGCTGGCGCGCCTGGCCCGCGGCGCCGGCAGCGCGGTGCTGCTGGTCAGCCTGGTGTCGCTGGCCGCGAGCTGGATCAACTGGGGCTTCGGCCTGGTGGTCGGCGCGCTGTTCGCGCGCGAACTGGCGCGCCTGGTGCGCGTGGACTATCGCCTGCTGGTGGCCAGCGCCTACTCCGGCTTCGTGGTCTGGCACGGCGGACTGGCCGGCTCGGTGCCGCTGACCATCGCCACCGAGGGTCATTTCATGGCCGAGCGGATCGGCGTGATCCCGACTTCGCAGACGGTGTTCGCGTTCTACAATCTGGCGATCGTCGCAGTCCTGTTCGTGGTGGTCCCGCTGGTCAACCGGCTGATGCTGCCCCCGGCGGACGAGAGCGTATACCACCGGCCGGAGGACGCACCGGCACCGACGCCCGGCATCGCCGCCAGCCCCGCCGATCGCCTGGAAAACGGCCGCATGCTGTCGTGGCTGATCGGACTGGCCGGCATGGGCTTCCTGATCGACCATTTCATCGGCGGCGGCGGGCTTAACCTCAACATCGTCAACTATGGGTTCCTGATGCTGGCGATACTGCTGCACGGCACGCCGCGGCGACTGCTGGCCAGCCTGCACGAGGCGATCAAGGGCGGCGCCGGGATCGCGATCCAGTTTCCGTTCTATGCCGGCATCATGGCGATCATGACCCAATCGGGGCTGGCCGCCGACATCTCGCAGGCGTTCGTCTCGTTCGCCGATGCGGACACATTGCCGTTCTGGAGCTTCATCGCCGGCGGCGCACTCAACATCTTCGTGCCCTCCGGCGGCGGGCAATGGGCGGTGCAGGCGCCGATCATGATCCCCGCCGCCGAGGCGCTGGGCGCGGACATCGGCCGGGTGGCGATGGGCGTGGCCTGGGGCGATGCCTGGACCAACCTCATCCAGCCGTTCTGGGCGCTGCCGATGCTCGCCATTGCCGGGCTGAAGGCGAAGGACATCATGGGCTTCTGCCTGATCCAGCTGTTCGTCACCGGCGCGGTGATCGGGATCGGGCTATTGCTGCTGTAAGAGCGCACCACAGGGGCGCGACCTCTCCTGCGAAGGCTGTCGCGCCCCTTGCGGTGCGCTCCTACGCATGCGGGCCGGGTCCATCGAGGATTCGCGGCGGAAATCGAGAACGCGGCGAGCCACGGCGCTGCCGGCCTTGGCGCTCAGCCGCGCGCCTCCAGCGCCGCCACCGCCGGCAGGGTCTTGCCTTCCAGGAACTCCAGGAAGGCGCCGCCGCCGGTGGAGATGTAGCCGACGTCGTCGGCGATGCCGTACTTCTCGACCGCGGCGAGGGTGTCGCCGCCGCCGGCGATCGAGAACGCCCTGGACGCGGCGATCGCCCGCGCCAGGGCTTCGGTGCCCTTGCCGAACGCGTCGAACTCGAACACGCCGACGGGGCCGTTCCAGACCACGGTGCCGGCCTGCGCGATCATGCGGGCGTAGCGGTCGGCGGTGCGCGGGCCGATGTCGAGAATCAGGTCGTCGTCGGCGACCTCGTCCACCGCCTTCACGCTCGCCTCCGCCTCGGGATGGAACTGCTTGGCCACCACCACGTCGTCCGGCATCGGGATCTCGGCGCCGCGGGACTTGGCGTCGGCGAGGATCTTGCGGGCGGTCTCCAGCAGGTCGGCCTCGTGCAGCGACTTGCCGACCGCCTTGCCCTCGGCGGCGAGGAAGGTGTTGGCGATGCCGCCGCCGACGATCAACTGGTCGACCTTGCCGACCAGGTTGCCGAGCAGTTCCAGCTTGGTCGAGACCTTGCTGCCGGCGACGATCGCCAGCAGCGGCCGCGCGGGTTCGTCCAGCGCCCTGGCCAGGGCATCGAGCTCGGCCATCAGCAGCGGCCCGCCGGCGGCTTGCGCGGCGAAGCGGATCACGCCGTGGGTCGATGCCTGGGCACGGTGCGCGGTGCCGAACGCGTCCATCACGAACACGTCGCACAGCGCGGCATATTGCTTCGCCAGCGCCTCGTCGTCGGCCTTCTCGCCGACGTTCATGCGGCAGTTCTCGAGCAGCACGATCCCGCCCGGCTTCACCTCGACGCCGTCGACCCAGTCGCGCACCAGCGGCACGTTCTTGCGCAGCAGCGCGGCGAGCCGATCGGCCACCGGCTGCAGCGAGTTCTCCGCGCTCCACTCGCCCTCCTTCGGCCGCCCCAGGTGGGACATCACCATCACCGCGGCGCCCTGCTCCAGCGCGCGCTCGAGCGTCGGCAGCGAGGCGACGATGCGCTGTTCCGAGGTGATCCTGCCGTCCTCGATCGGCACGTTGAGGTCCTGCCGGATCAGTATCCGTTTGCCGGACAGGTCGAGGTCGCTCATTCGGAGGATGGTCATGGGGGGATCCCGTTCATTCTGGTGGAGGGCTGGGCGGCGCTGCGGTGACGGCGTGCGCGCTCATTGTCGCGGCAGCGGACCCCGCGTTCAAACGCAAAGTGGCGAGGTTCCGGGCCTGCACGGAAGCGGGTCGCGGCGGCCACCATGTGTACGCGGCGTCGTGACTGACGCCGCTCCCACGTTATCGGCGGGCCGGCTTGCCGGATCGACGCCGGAACGCCCGCTGTGGGGACGACGGCAGTCGCGATGCCCGCGGGACGCGATGTCGGCAGCGGCCCTGCTACGCTGCGGCCGACTCTCTCCCGGAGGATCCGCATGCCGACCGAAATCCAGGTGCTGGGCTGGGCCATCGTGCTGGGCATCGTGCAGCTGCTGCTCGCGGCAGGCGCGATGACCCGGCAGCGAGGCGTGAAATGGAACGCCAGCGCGCGCGACGGCCAGCCGGCGCCGCTGGCCGGGGTGGCGGCGCGCCTGGATCGCGCGATGCGCAACTTCCTCGAGACGTTTCCCTTCTTCGCGGCCGCCGCACTCGCCGTCGTCGCCACCGACAGCACCAGCGCCGCGAGCGCGCTCGGCGCGCAGCTCTATTTCTGGGCGCGCCTGGCCTACGTACCGCTGTACGCCTTCGGGGTGCCGTACCTGCGCTCGCTGGTGTGGACGGTGTCGCTGTGGGGCATCCTGCAGCTGCTCTGGGCGCTGTTCTGAGATCGCAGGCCAGGCGGGCTACATGCCGCGGAACCGGTGCAGGAACGCGGTGCTGACCGGCAGGACCGTGTCGCATTGCCGCAATCGCAGCCGGTACTTGCCCAACTCGTCGCGGCGCACCCGGTCGATCGCCGAGACGCGCACCACTGCGCCGCGATGCACCTGCCAGAACGCATCGGGATCCAGCCCTGCCAGCAGTTCCTTGAGCGGGGTGCGGATCAACGCCTCGCCCTCGGCGGTCACCACCCGCACATACTTGTCCTGCGCCTGGAAGCACAGCACCTCGTCGATCCCGATCATGCGCACGCTGTCACCCGCGCTGGCACTGATCCAACGGATCAGGCGGTCGCCCCGAGGCCGCAGCCGCGCCTCCAGATCCTCGACCAGCGCCTGCAGGTCGGGCGGGCGGACATCCTGCAACCGGGCTTGCAGGCGTTGGACCGCCTGCCGCAATCGCGCCGGCTGCACCGGCTTGAGCAGGTAGTCCACGGCGCCGGCCTCGAAGGCACGGACGGCGTACTCGTCGTAGGCGGTGGTGAACACCACCAGCCCGCCCGCAGCCACCGCCGCCTTGGCCACGTCGAGCCCGCCGACGCCAGGCATGCGGATGTCCAGAAACGCGACCCGCGGCGTGTGTTCAGCGATCGCGGCCAGTGCCGAGGGCCCGTCCTCGCATGCCGCGACCACGTCCATTTCCGGCCACACCTCGGCCAGCAGGTCCAGCAGCGCAGTACGTTGCGGCGCTTCGTCCTCGGCGATCACCGCGGTGATCGGGTTCATCGCGTCGCCTCCTCCAGCGGTATCCTGATCTCGGCGCGGGCACCCGCACCCTCGCGGCCGTCCATGCGCAGGCTGGCACGGCCGCCGTAGCGTACCGCCAGCTGCTCGCGCACGTTCGCCAGGCCGACGCCGCCGCCGACCCCCGGCTTCAGTCCGGCGCCGTCGTCGCTGACGGCCACGATCAGCATGCCCGGTTCGCGGCGCGCGCGCACTTCGACTGCGGCCGGTCCGGGCCACGGTTCGACGCCGTGCTTGATCGCGTTCTCGACCAGCGTGATCAGCAGAAGCGGCGGGTACGGCAGCGAGCGCAGCGCGGGCTCGGCTTCGATCGTGTAGCGCAAGCGATCGCCGATGCGCAGCCGCATCAATGCCAGATAGCTGGCGCAGACGTCGAGTTGCTGTCCCAGCGTGGAATGCAGCAACGCACGGTCGTCGCGCAGCTTGGGAATGGTCGCCCGCAAGTGATCGACCAGGGCATCGAGCGTGGCCTCCGCACGCTGCGGGTCCTGCCGTACCAGCGCGCGTACCGATGCCAGGGTGTTGAACAGGAAATGCGGCTCGACCTGCGCCTGCAGCGTCCCCAGGCGAAGGTCCGACTCCTGCGCCTGTGCGCGCAGGGCCGACATCTCGCGCCTCTGCCGGCTGGTCTCCCAACGCCGGTTCTCGCTGAAGTACGCACGCAACGCCAGGCCTCCGCCGAAGAGGCCGTACACCACGACCAACGTGGCGACGTTCACACCCAGCGATACCACCCGCTCGGTTCCCTGCATCTCCGGTTTCGGCAGTTGCGGCAGGTCGCCGCGTTGCGCGGCCTGGTCGAAGATCTGCATGGCATAGGCGCTTGCCCAGGCATCTGCGGAGTAGCTGGCCACGACCCCGGCCACCACCGCCGCCACCACCAGCCAGCGCTCCCGGCGCAACGGCCAGCGGCGGTGCCTGACCAGCGTGGCCAACGCCGGCCCGGCGGTCGCCATCAGCAGGAACGCACAGAACGCGTGCACGCCGTACACCAGGCCGGCCATGTAATCGCGCACCGCCACGCCGACGCCGAACGTGGCGACCAGGGCGAAAAGCGCGATCACACTGGCAAACAGCAGGGTGCGCCCGATCAGCCAGGGCGCACTGAACACCGGGTACTGCCGGTAGCGGCTCCACACACTGTTGCCGCCGATCAACACGTCGTCCGGCAACGGCTTCCGCAGCGAATAGGGCTTGGTGTCCGTCATGACGGGTTCCCGGGTCCAGGCCGACGGTTGCATTGTCCGGTGCGCGGAGGCCCCTGCATCGCTCACCGGCGGTCGCCTCGCAGCACTTGGCCGGCCTGGTGCAGCTCGAGCGAGGCCACCTTGCCGGCATCGTCGCGTACGAAGCGGATCTCGATGCCGTACGCCGGGGCCTCGAATACGTCGGTGCTGGTCCGCTCGAGCGCAAATTCGCCCTGTCCGGTAGCCTGCGCGTGCAGCACGCCATCGTGTTCGCGCACGTGCAACTCGAATCCGCGCATCAGCGGATACTCGCCCAGGTAGTCGTCCAACGGCAATGGCGCCGCAGAAGGCGCGGAGGTCGTCGCCTCGACCCGTACGGCGGGAAACACGGCACCGCTCTGCTTCCACAGGAAGCCGTAGCTCCCATCCTTGCCGCGCCGTGGTGTCAGCGCTGCGTCGTGCTCCAGCGGATAGAAGTCGCCGGCACTGTCGTAGGCTAGGGCGAACTCCGGCTGTCCCGGAACCCGGGCGACCAATCCTTCGCCCTGGCGCTGCAAGCGCATGGTCATGCCGCCTTGCAACGTGTAATCGCCCTGCAGCGCCTCCAGCAGTTCGTCCGGCGCCCGTGCGGCCTTGCGCGGCTCGCCAAGCGGCTGCTCCGGATCGATCAGGTGCAGACCGATGTCCTGCAGACCGCCCAGCGACGTGAGCGAGGTGTCGGAGAGCACCACCGCTCCGCGCTGCCGCTGCCGGTCGAACGCGACCAGCGAGGAGAATCCGCCGGTGCCGCCGCCGTGGAGGTGGATGTCGCGTCCATCGAGCGGCGCGATGATCCAGTTCATGCCCATCCGCGACGCGGCGTCCGTCGCGACCGGCTGCTGGGTGAGCGCGATCGCCTTCGCGAGCGGCGACGCGCGCAGGCCCAGCTGCGCCTGCACGTAATGCACCATGTCGTCCAGGGTGGCGCGCACGCCGCCGACCCCGGCCAGGTCGGTGGCGATGGTCCAGGACGGCGTCGTCTTCGTATCGGGCGTATGCCCCTGCGCCGGACGGACGCGTTCCGGCGGTCGGGCGACATAGGCGCCCTCCATGCCGAGCGGCGTGAACAGCTTGTCGTCGATCAACGATTCGAAATCGGCGCCCGCGCGACGCGCCAGCGCGTAGGACAGCAGCATCGAGGCGAAATTCGAGTACGCGTACTGTTCGCCGGGCGCATGGGTCAAGTCGACGTCGGCGAGCGATGCCAGCAGTGCGTCGGCATCCAGATTGACGTAGGGATCACGCGGATCGGTGACGTTCATGCGCGACGGCAGCGCCGGCAGACCGGAGGTGTGGGTCACGACGTGCCGGAGCAGGATCGGCTGGCCATCGTAGTCGGGCACCTGCGTTCCTTCCGGCAGGTGATCAGCCAGAGGATCGTCCAGGGACGCCTCGCCCTTGCCGATCAGATCGGCCAGCAACGTGGCGGTCATGGTCTTGGCGATCGAGCCGATCTCGAAGGCGACGTCGGGGCCGATGCGGGCGACATCGCCGACGTCGGCGCAGCGCCAGGCGCGTGCCACGCGATCCGGTTCGATCACCGCGACCGCCAGGCAGGCCCCGGTGCGGTCGCCGGCCAAGCGCTGGTCGATGATCGCCGCCAGCTCGGCGTCGGTCATGGCGTGGACGTGCCCGGCCGCTCCCAGGGCAAGGCCCAGGGCGGCGATGCGGAAGGTGGCGGACAGGGGGCGCAAGGTCATGATGACGATCTCCGTTCGTTGGGACGGTGCCATGCTGCCGCGGAGCCGGCGTGGTCGCCGGAGTTTGCGACGGGACCGGGCCGCCGCGCGACGGAACCCGCACCTCGCGGCGCGAATGTGATGCATGCCGTTGCCCCAGGCGCCGCCGCTGCCGTCGTCCCGTAGAGCGGAACTTGCTCCGCTGGGTGGGCTCCGGAGCCGGGAATAGCGGAGCAAGCTCCGCTCTACGGAAGACGAGCGCCATCTAGGCCGACAGGAGCGCCTGTATCGTCCCGGCATAGCGTGCGGCGACGGCATCGCGGTCGAGGTGGCGACCATCAGCGACACGCTGGCGCCCCCCGACGTGCACGTCGCGCACCAGCGGCCGATTGCCGCTGAAGATCCAGCGGTCGGCGGCGTCGCCGGCGGTGGCGCCGGCCAGGACCGGCGCGTCGGCATCGAGCACGACCGCGTCGTCGGTGGCGCCGAAGCCGGTCGCGTGCGCGCCGCCGGCCAACGCAGCGCGCAACAGCGTTTCGCCGACGCTGTCGCTGCCTTCCGCCACGGCGATGTTGCGGTGCCCCGTAGCCAGCCGCTGGCCGTACTCGAGCCAGCGCAATTCCTCGACCGGCGAGATCGAGATGTGCGAATCCGAACCGATGCCCCAGCGCCCGCCTGCATCGAGATAGGCCCGCAGCGGAAACAGGCCGTCGCCGAGATTGGCCTCGGTGGTCGGGCACAGCGCGACCGTGGCGCCGCTGGCGGCGATACGCGCGGTCTCGGCCGGCGTCAGGTGGGTGGCGTGCACCAGGGTCCAGCGCGCGTCGACATCGACATGGTCGTACAGCCATTCGACCGGCCGCGCATCGCGTACCGCCAGGCAATCCTGCACCTCGCCCACCTGTTCGGCGATGTGGATGTGGATGGGTAGGTCCGCGGGCAGCGCGGCCAGCACCGCATGCATCGCCGCCTCGGGCACCGCGCGCAGGCTGTGGAAGGCGACACCGACGCGCAGGCCGTCGCCCTCGCGGGCGTGCAGCATGTCCACCAGCCGTAGGAATGCATCCACCTCGTGGCCGAAGCGCCGCTGCCGCTCCGACAGCGGCCGGCCGTCGAAACCGCCGGTCATGTACAGCACCGGCAGCAGGGTCAGGCGGATGCCGGTCTCGTGCGCGGCCTCCATCAGCGCCGCCGACATCGCATCCGCGGGCGCGTAGGGGCGACCATCCGGCTGGTGGTGCAGATAGTGGAATTCACAGACGCTGGTGTAGCCGGCCTCGAGCATCTCCACGTACAGCTGCGCCGCGACCGCACGCGTGGTGTCGGGCGTCATCCGGGCGGCGAAGCGGTACATGGTCTCGCGCCAGGTCCAGAAACTGTCATGGCCGTTGCGGGCGGCGCTGCCGTCGCGGGATGGATCGGCGCGGCGCTCGGCCAGCCCGGCCATCGCGCGCTGGAAGGCATGCGAATGCAGATTGGAAATGCCGGGCAGGCGCCAGCCGCCGGGGACGCGCGTGATGGGATCGTTCATGACGGCATTGTGGCGCGATGGCCGGCCGGTGGCGATCCCTTGGCGGACGCCCGCCGCGGCATGGCGCCGGCGCGCACGGGCGCTCCCGTACAATCGGCCGCATGAACGATCCGCGGCAGGCTCCCTGGGACGGACTGATCGTCGGCGTATCGCTGGCGACCCTAGACGGCCACGACGGCTACGGCGAGATCGGCGACGCGGCGCTCGGCTGGCACGGCGGCACGATCGTCTACGCCGGGCCGCGCGCCGCACTGCCGGCGGACCCGAATGCCCTGTCGGGCGCAGTGGTCGACGCCGGCGGCGGCTGGATCACGCCCGGACTGGTCGACTGCCATACCCATCTCGTATTCGCGGGCGACCGCGCGGCCGAGTTCGAACAGCGCCTGCAAGGCGTCGGCTACGAGGAGATCGCCCGCAACGGCGGCGGCATCCTCTCCAGCGTCCGCGCCGTGCGCGAGGCCGACGAGGAGGCGCTGCTGGCGCAGTCGCTGCCGCGCGCGCGCGCGCTGGTGGCCGACGGCGCCACCACGCTGGAGATCAAGTCCGGCTACGGCCTGGACTTCGACGGCGAGCGCAAGATGCTGCGCGTGGCGCGGCGCATCGGCGATGAACTCGGCATCGGCGTCTTCACCACCTATCTCGCCGCCCACGCGCTGCCGCCGGAATACGCCGGCCGCGCCGACGCCTACATCGACGCCGTGGTCGAATGGCTGCCGCGGCTGCACGCCGAGGGCCTGGTCGACGCGGTGGACGCCTTCGCCGAGCGCATCGGTTTCGATAGCGCGCAGACGCGGCGGGTGTTCGAGGCCGCGCGCGCGCTCGGCCTGCCGGTCAAGCTGCATGCCGACCAGCTCAGCGACGGCGCGGGCGCGGCGCTGGTGGCGGAATTCGGCGGCCTGTCCGCCGATCACGTCGAGTACACCTCCGATGCCGGCGCACGCGCGATGGCGGAGGCCGGCACGGTGGCGGTGCTGCTGCCGGGCGCCTTCCACGTGCTGCGCGAAACCCGGCTGCCGCCGCTGGACGCCTTTCGCGCGCACCGCGTGCCGATGGCGGTCGCCACCGACTGCAATCCCGGCACCTCGCCGCTGCTGTCGCTGCGCCAGGCGATGCAGCTGGCGTGCACGCACTTCAGGCTGACTCCGGAGGAAGCGTTGCGCGGCACGACCGTCAACGCCGCACGCGCGCTGGGCCGCGACGATCGCGGCGCGCTGCGGCCGGGCATGCGCGCCGATTTCGTGCACTGGGCGGTCGCACGGCCGGCGGAGCTGTGCTACTGGCTCGGCGGCCGCCTGGCCAGCGCCGTCTACGCGGGCGGGAACCGGGTGGCATGAGCCCGCCGCTACCGTGTTCCGGCGCCGCCCCGACGAGCGGAAACCGGCGCCGGCCCGCACCCGCCACAGCCCGGAGCCGGGCGCGACCGTCGTCGACCCGCAAGGCCGCCCGCGCCGCCGCCGCGTGCGGCCGACGCGGTTTCGCCTTCGCACCTTCCGTCCGCTGCAACCAGGAGACACCATGCAACGCCACGCACTGCTCTGCTGCACACTGATGCTCGCCGCTGCCGCCGCATCCGCGCAGGAGCCGCCCGCGGCCGCGCGCCGGCTGGCGCAGGACGCGATCGTCGTCGACACCCACATCGACGCCCCCGGCATCCTGATGGACAAGTGGGCCGACCTCGGGGTCGAAGCGCCCGATCGCGAGTTCGACTATCCGCGCGCCCGCGCCGGCGGCCTCGATGTCGCCTTCATGTCGATCTACACCTCGGCCAGGCAGGACGAGGACGGCACCGCCTGGCAGGCCGCGCACATGCAGATCGATGCGGTCGAGGCGCTGGCCGCCCGGCACCCGGACAAGTTCGCGATCCTGCGCTCGCCCGGAGACGTCGACGCGCTGCGCGCAGGCGGCCGCGTGCTGCTGGCGCTGGGCATGGAAAACGGCGCACCGATCGGCGACGACCTCGGCGAACTGCAGCGCTTCTTCGACCGCGGCGTCCGCTACGTCACCCTCGCCCACAGCGCCAACAACCGCATCTCCGACTCGTCGTACACGCTGCAGAAGCGCTGGAACGGGCTCAGCCCGTTCGGCCGCGAAGTGGTCGCGGAAATGAACCGGCTCGGCATCATGGTCGACGTCTCGCACCTGTCGGACGACGCCGTGCGCCAGGCGGTCGAACTCAGCACGGTGCCGGTGATCGCCAGCCATTCGGCGCTGCGCCACTTCACCCCGGGCTTCGAGCGCAACCTCAGCGACGAACTGGCGAAGGCGATCGCGGCCAAGGGCGGCGTGATCCAGATCCCGTTCGGCACCGCCTTCGTCAACCCGGAGGCGGCGCAGAACACGCAGGACTACTTCCGCGCCGTCTACGACTTCGACCGCCGCAACGCGGAACTCGAAGCGGCGGGGCAGCCGCCGCAAGACCGGCAGGCGTTCGAGGCGCGATGGGACGCGGACCATCCGATGCCGTCGACGGAGATCGAGGCGGTGCTCGACCAGGTCGACCACGCGGTGGCGCTGGTCGGCGCCGACCACGTCGGCATCGGCTCGGACTTCGACGGCGTCGGCGGCAACCTGCCGGATGCGCTGCGCACCGTCGCCGACTATCCGAACCTGGTCGCCGGAATGCAGGCGCGCGGCCATGCCGATGCCGACATCCGCAAGATCCTCGGCGGCAACCTGCTGCGGGTATGGGCCGAGATCGAGGCGGGCGCGGAGCCGCGCTGATCAGCGCACGTGACGGTGATTCGGCAGATACGCGGGCGGATACCAGGAAGCATTCTCGCCACGGATCGACGCGGACGAACGCGGTTCGGGCGAATCGAGCGAAAGCGCGCCGGGGCGTCGCCCGCTGACCTCCATCCGCATCCGGCCGAAGCAAAACGAGAAAAGCCCCGCAGACGCGGGGCTTTTCGTTTGCCGCAAGCGGGGGTTTATTCCGGCTTGACCACGGTCTTCTTCGCGACGGCCTTCTTCGCCGGTGCCTTGACCACGGTCTTCTTGGCCACCGGCGCCTGGGTCGCCGTCGCGGTCTTCTTCACCGCGTGCGCGCGGGACTTGCCGTAGCTGGAGTTGTAGCGCTTGCCCTTGAGGGTCTTGCGATCGCCCTTGCCCATCGGATGCTCCTGATTCTCGAATAATTGCGGCGCACCGAGCGGCGCGCGAGACCCCGAATCGTAGCACGCGCCCCCGGTCAACCACCGCCGTGGGCGTGGCTCAGGCGCAGGTTGAGCAGGTGCGCGCCGGCCAGCAACAGGCCGCCGGCGACCATGATCGCGGCGTGGCCGAGGGTGTGGTCGTGCAGGGGCGAGAACGCGCCCAGCCACACCAGCGCCAACCCGGGCAGCAGCAGCGCCCAGGCCCTGAACGCGCGGTGCCGGCGGTAGCCCAGGCTCATCGTGGTCAGCCCCAGCAAGGTGGCGAAGACCACGAACGCCTGGTCGAAATCGATCCAGCCGCCGAAGTTGAGGCCGAAAGCGGGCAGCAGCGCCAGCGCCACCGGCAGCAGCGCGCAATGCACGGCGCACACGAATGAAGCGGCGAAGCCGACCCGGTCGGCCTGACGGAGAGTGGATCCTGGTGCGCGCATGACTTCCGGGGGATATCGGTCCAAGTTGAAACATTATAACATCATCGAACTGTTTCAGCTTACCGCCTCCCCAACCAGACGTGAAGAAGCCGATGTCACACGCCGCGACCCGTTTCCGCCCCGCCCTCCTCCCCCTTGCCCTGCTCGCCTGCCTCGCGCCGCCCGCACGCGCAGCCCAGGACGATCCGCGCCACGACGAGGTCAAGGACCTGTCCACGATCGTGGTCCGGGCCACGCCCCTGCCCCGGACCGCCGAGGACCTGACGCGTCCGGTGGAAGTGCTGGCGGGGGAACGACTGGACGAGGCCAAGGCGAACTCGCTCGGCGAGACGGTCGCGCGCCTGCCCGGCGTGCAGTCGTCCTATTTCGGCCCCGGTGTCGGCCGCCCGATCATCCGCGGTCTCGACGGCGCCCGCGTGCAGGTGCTCAGCGACGGCCTGGCCTCCGGCGACGTATCGACGGTCAGTGTCGACCATGCCGTCAGCATCGAACCCTTCCTCGCCAACCAGATCGAGGTGCTGAAAGGCCCATCCACGCTGCTCTATGGCAGCGGCGCGATCGGCGGCGCGGTGAACGTGGTCGACGGCCGCATTCCGGAAGCCGCGACCGCGCAGCCGCTGGAAGGCCGCGCTGAACTGCGCGCGGGCAGCGTCAACGACGAGAAGACCGGCATGGTGCGCCTCGACGGCACCTCGGCCTCGGGCAGGGTGGTCTTCCATTTCGACGCGCTGCACCGCGAGACCGGCGACTACGACATTCCCGGCTTCGCCGAAAGCGAGCACGCCCACGAGGAGCACGAGGGCGAGGAGGATGAGCACGAGGAGGAGCAGGTCCACGGCGTGCTGCCGAACAGCTTCGTGCGCACCGACAGCGGCGCCATCGGCGTGTCGTACGTCGGCGACCGCGGCTTCCTCGGTGTCGGCTACAGCCTGTTCAACACCCGCTACGGCGTGCCGGGCCATGCCCACGAGCACGAGGGGCACGGCCACGATCACGAAGAGGACGAACACGAGGAAGGCCACGCGGAGGAGGCCGTGCACATCGTGATGGACCAGCGCCGCAGCGAGATCCGCGGCGGCCTCGACGACCTCGGCGCCTTCGACAGCCTGCGCGTCAAGCTCGCCCGCAACGACTACACCCACACCGAATACGAGGGCGACGAAATCGGCACCGTGTTCGACAACGACAGCCTCGAGGGGCGCGTGGAGCTCGTGCACGAGGAATGGGCCGGCTGGAGCGGCGCCTTCGGCATCCAGGGCTCGCGCCGGGACTTCCGCGCGGTCGGCGACGAGGCCTTCGTGCCGGCCTCGGAGTCGCGCGATACCGGCCTGTTCTGGATCGGCGAGCGCGCGTTCGGCGCGTTCGATCTCGAGCTCGGCGCGCGCTACGACCGCAACCGCATCGACGTCGAGGAAGGCGAAGCGATCGGGCCGTCGCGCGATTTCGATGCCACCAGCCTGTCGGCCGCCGCACGCTGGAACTTCAGCGAGGACTTCCACCTGTCCTTCGGCCTCGACCGGGCCCAGCGCTCGCCCACCGCCGAGGAGCTGTACTCCAACGGCCTGCACGTGGCGACGCAGAGCTTCGAATTCGGCAACCCGGACCTCGATGTCGAGACCGCGAACCGCGCCGAGATCGGCGTGCACTGGCATCGCGGGCCGCTGCGGATCGGCGCGTCGCTGTACCACGTGCGCTACGACGACTTCGTCTATCTCGCCGACACCGGCATCGAGGACGGCGGCACGCCGGCACGGGTCTGGAACCAGAGCGATGCCCGCTTCAGCGGCGGCGAAATCGACCTGCAGTGGACGTTCGCCGAAAACGACTTCGGGACCTGGGACCTGCGCACGTTCGGCGACGTGGTCCGCGGCAAGCTGGCCGGCGACGGCACCCGCCAGGTGGCGTTCTCGGTGCCGCACGGCGACCACACCCACGACTACACCGCCGACATCGCGCTCGACGGCAACCTGCCGCGCATCGTGCCGGCGCGGCTGGGCGGCGAACTGCGCTGGCGGTCAGCAGGCGACGGCAACTGGCGTGCCGGCGTGGGCGCGGTGCGCTACGCCAGCCAGGACGACGTGGCCGAGCACGAGGAAGAGACGCCGGGCTACACCCTGGTGCACGCCAGCCTGGCCTGGCACCTGGATACGCCGGGCGGCAACGCCTGGGAGGTCTTCGTCGACGGCAACAACCTGCTCGACGAGGAGGCGCGCCCGCATACGTCGTTCCTGAAGGAACTGGCGCCGCTGCCGGGGCGCAACGTGACCGCGGGCGTACGGCTGTTCTTTTGACCAGGAACGAGGAACGAGTGAAGGGCACCCCACCCGCTCTCACTCGTTTCTCGCTTCTAGTTACTCGTTCCTAGCTCTTCTCCGGCTGCACTCGGCGCACAGCCCGTGCACCTCGAGCGTCTGCGCCTGCGGCACGAAGCCCAGTGCGCGGGCGCGATCGTCGAGCAGTTCCACGACCCGCTCGTCCTCCAGCTCGGTGGCGCTCTGGCAGTCGTCGCAGATCAGGAACGGCACCGAATGCTGGCGGCTGCTGGGATGGTGGCAGGCGACGAAGGCATTCACCGACTCCAGCTTGTGGATGAAGCCGTTGCCGAGCAGGAAGTCGAGCGCCCGGTACACCGTCGGCGGCGCGGCCGCGCCCGGGCCCTCGCCCTCGCGCACCTGGTCGAGCAGGTCGTAGGCCTTCAGCGGGCGCCCGGCATCGGCGATCAGGCCCAGCACGTGCGCGCGGATCGGGGTGAGCCGCAGTCCGCGGTCGCGGCAGGCGTCCTCCACCGCGGCCACGAAGCCGGCGGCGTCGTGGACATGGTGCTTGGGATCGATGCAGGCGTGGGTAGGGACCATGTCCCGATGATGGTGGCATCGCCCGCGCGACTCAAGTCACCAGGCATGACAGGGCGCGCCCCGTAGAGCCGAGCTCGCTCGGCTGCGCCACCCCCGAAGCCCCGTAGAGCCGAGCTTGCTCGGCTGCGCTGGCCGGGCGTCGGCTCCGGATCGGGAGCAGCGGAGCAAGCTCCGCTCTACGGGTGCCGGGTGCCGGGTACCGAACGGCCGGCGGCGGGCGGCGTTCAGGCGGCCGCGGTGCGGGAGATGGCGGCGTCGATCCGTTTCAGCGCCTCGTCGCGGCCTGCCAGGTAGACCGTGTGGCCGATGTCCGGGCTCACCTGGGTGCCGGTGATCGCCACCCGCAGCGGCTGCGCGACCTTGCCCATGCCCAGGCCCAGCGCCTCGGCGGCGGCGTGCAGTGCGCCGTTGATCGCCTCCGCGTTCCAGTCCGGCAACCGCGACAGGCGCTCGCGGGCCTCGGCCAGCGGCATGCCCGCCTCCGGCCTCAGGTGCTTGGCGACCGCCTTGTCGTCGTAGTGCTCGAGCGGGCGGTACCAGACCGCGGCGCGCTCGGCCATGTCGGCCAGCGTCTGCACGCGGTCGCGCAATGCGACCACCACGTCGGCCGGCGCCGGCCCCTGCGACAGGTCGTAGCCGGCGTTGCGCAGGTGCCATTCCAGGTGCCGTGCCACGTCCGCCGGTTCGTCGTGCTTCAGGTACTGCTGGTTCAGCCAGCCGAGCTTGTCGGGATCCAACCGCGCCGCCTTGGCGTTGACGTCCTTCAGGTCGAACAACCGCTGCATCTGCGCGATCGAGAACACCTCCTGGTCGCCGTGCGACCAGCCCAGCCGCACCAGGTAGTTCAGCAGCGCGTGCGGCAGGTAGCCGGCGTCGCGGTACTGCATCACGTCGGCGGCGCCGGTGCGCTTGGACAGCTTGGCGCCGTGCTCGTCGAGGATCATCGGCAGGTGCGAGAACGCCGGCGGCTCGGCGCCGAGCGCCCGGTAGATGTTGATCTGCCGCGGCGTGTTGTTGACGTGGTCGTCGCCGCGCACCACGTCGGTGATGCGCATGTCGAGGTCGTCGACGACCACGGCGAAGTTGTAGGTGGGATAGCCGTCCGGGCGCAGGATCACCAGGTCGTCGAGCTCGCTGTTGGCGATCTCGATCCGGCCCTTGACCTTGTCCTCCCAGGCGACGACGCCCTCGAGCGGATTCTTCAGGCGGATGACGCGGTTGGGGTCGTCGCGGCGCGGGTCGGTGCGATCGCGCCAGGCGCCGTTGTAGCGCGGCTTGTCGCCGGCGGCCATCGCCGCCTCCCGCATCGCGTCGAGTTCGGCCCTGGTCTCGTAGGCGTAATACGCCCGGCCGGCGGCGACCAGCTGCTCGGCGACCCCGCGGTAGCGGTCGAGGCGCGCGGTCTGGTAGACCGGGCCCTCGTCGTAGTCCAGGCCGAGCCAGTCCATCGCCTGCAGGATCGCGTCGATCGCCGGCTGGGTGCTGCGCTCGCGGTCGGTGTCCTCGATCCGCAGCACGAACTGCCCGCCGGCGCGGCGCGCCTCGAGCCAGCAGTACAGCGCGGTACGCGCACCGCCGATGTGCAGGTAGCCGGTGGGGCTGGGGGCGAAGCGGGTACGGACGGTCATGGGCGGCAGCCGGTGGGAAGACCGCATTTTAGCGGACTCGGGACTCGGGACTCGGGAATCGGGAATCGGGAATCGGGAATCGGGAATCGGGAATCGGGAATCGGGAATCGGGAATCGGGAATCGGGAATCGGGAAAAGCGTAGCGCCCTCACTCGCCATTCCGGTGCAGCCGCATCCGTCTTGCTTTTCGCGACGGCCGAACTGGACCCCGGCCTGCGCCGGGATGACGGTTGACAGGCGACCTGCTAACGCGCCGCTGCCTTTCCGAATCTCCAATCCCGAATCCCGAATCCCGGCTCCACTATCATGTCGCCATGACCACGCTCTTCATTTCCGACCTGCACCTCGATCCGGAGCGCCCGGACATCACCCGCTTGTTCGCCGGGTTCCTCGACGGCGAGGCGCGCGATGCCGACGCGCTCTACATCCTCGGCGACCTGTTCGAGTCCTGGGTCGGCGACGACGACCCGTCGGAAGCGGGCGCCCTGGTGGCGGAGAAGCTGAAGGCCCTGTCCGACAGCGGCGTGCCGGTGCTGTTCATGCACGGCAACCGCGACTTCATGCTCGGCCGCGACTACGCGCAACGCGCGGGGATGACCCTCCTGCCCGATCCGGCGGTGATCGTGCTGTACGGCGAACCGGTCCTGCTGATGCACGGCGACCTGTTGTGCACCGACGACGTCGCCTATCAGCAGGTCCGCGCGCAGACCCGCGACCCGGACTGGCAGGCGTACATGCTGGCCCAGCCGCTGCCGGCGCGAGTCGCCTTCGCGCAGCAGGCGCGCGCCTCCAGCCAGGCGCGCCACGGCGAGCTGCGCGAGGCCGGCACCATGGAGACGATCACCGATGTCTCGCCGCCGACGGTGGCCGAGACGTTCGCCCGCTTCGGCGTCGACACCCTGATCCACGGACATACCCATCGCCCCGCCATCCACGAACTCACGGTCGCGGGTCGTGCCCGCCGGCGCATCGTGCTCGGCGACTGGTACACGCAGGGGTCGGTGCTGCGGGCATACCCCGACGGCCGCCGCCAGCTCTCCTCTCTGTCGTAGAGCCGAGCTTGCTCGGCTACTCTCGGTGCGCGCTCCGGGTGGCGAGCAGCGGAGCGAGCTCCGCTCTACCGGGTAGGTTGCGCGGGCGAGGCGGACAGTTGCCGCAGCGCGTCCAGCTCCGCGTCGCTGAAGCCCGCGGCGCTGCGCGCATCCAGGTTGAACGGCCCGTGCAGCACCGCGCGCGCGTATTCGGCCAGCAGTGCGCGGAACGTCGGTTCCGGATCGATGCCGGCGCGCGCGCAGAACCAGCGGAACCAGCGGCTGCCGGCGGCGACGTGGGCGACCTCCTCGCGCAGGATCACCTCGAGGATGCCGGCTGTCTCGTCGTCGCCCAGCGCGCGCAGCTTCACGATCATGCCCGGGGTGACGTCGAGCCCGCGCGCTTCCAGCACCCGCGGCACCAGCGCCATCCGCGCCAGGCCGTCGTGCGCGGTCATCGTAGCCATCTCCCACAGGCCGTTGTGGGCGTCGAAGTCGCCGTAATCGAAGCCGAGCGCGCGCAGGCGCCCGCGCAGCAGCGAGAAGTGGCGCGCCTCGTCGCGGGCGATCGACACCCAGTCGGCGTAGTACTCGCGCGGCAGGCCGCGGAAGCGGTAGGCGGCGTCCCAGGCCAGGTCGATGGCGTTGAACTCGATGTGCGCGATCGCGTGGATGAACGCGGCGCGTCCCTCGGGCGTGCCGAAGCCGCGCCGGGGCAGGTCGCGCGGGTGCACCAGCACCGGCCTGGCGGGGCGGCCGGGCATGCGAATGGGCTCCGGCGGCGGAACGCCGGTGTCGATCGCCAGTTCGCCGCAGGCGAATGCGTCCGCCGCGGCGAAGGTCGCGGCGATCTTGTCCCCGGGCGCTGCGGCGTCGAGACAGGCGCGGGCGTGCCGGAAGATCGAGTCGCTGGTCACGCGTCTAGGGCCCGTCGACGCTCATGGCGCACGGGACCTGCGGCGGCGTGGCGAGGAAGAGCGAGGGCACGGCGTGACCGGAAAACCGTGGCCGTTCGAAGGCTGCGTGACGCGGTCGCGACTTCCGTCGCTTCCACAACAACGGATCTCCGCACCGCTCACGAGGCGATGCGCCGCTTCCGCTTGGCCTCGTCCGAGCGCAGCTGCTGCAGGCGCTCGAAGTACCCGGGCTCGATGCCGGTGACGTACTCGCCGCTGAAGCAGGAACTGTCGAAGCGGCGACCGGGAAACTTCGGGCCGGCGACGGCGATCTCCAGGTCGGCGAGATCCTGGTAGATCAACCAGTCGCAGCCGAGGAACTGCTCGATCTCCTTCTCCGTGCGGCCGTTCGCCACCAGCTCGTCCACGGACGGCATGTCGATGCCGTAGATGTTCGGATGGCGGACCGGCGGCGCGGCCGACGCCAGGTACACCTTGCGCGCGCCGGCGTCGCGCGCCATCTGCACGATCTGCTTGGAGGTGGTGCCGCGGACGATCGAATCGTCGACCAGCAGCACCACCCGGCCGCGGAACTCCAGCGGGATCGGATTGAGCTTGCGCTTGACCGACTTGGCGCGCTCGCCCTGCCCCGCCATGATGAAGGTGCGGCCGACGTAGCGGTTCTTGATGAAGCCCTCGCGGTACTTCACGTCGAGCACGTTGGCCAGTTCCAGCGCCGAATCGCGCGAGGTGTCGGGGATCGGGATCACCACGTCGATGTCGTGGTCGGGGCGTTCGCGCAGGATCTTCTCGCCCAGGGTCACGCCCATGCGCATGCGCGCCTTGTGCACCGAGATGTCCTCGATCATCGAGTCCGGACGCGCGAAATAGACGTACTCGAAGATGCACGGCGCGCGCAGCTGCGGTTCCGCGCACGGCCGGCTGTGCAGTTCGCCGCGGGCGGTGACCACGATGCCCTCGCCCGGCGCGACGTCGCGCAGGCGCTCGAAGCCGAGGATGTCGAGCGCCACCGACTCCGACGCCACCGCGTACTCGTCGCCGGCCTCGGTGACGCGGCGGCCGAGCACCAGCGGGCGGATGCCGTGCGGGTCGCGGAACGCCACCAGGCCGAGCCCCAGCACCGTGGCGACCGCGGCGTAGCCTCCGGTCGAGCGCCGGTGCACGCCCTCGATCGCCTTGAACGCGGCCTCCGGCGTCAGCGTGCGCTCGCGGTCGAGCTCGTGCGCGAACACGTTCAGCAGCACCTCGGAGTCCGACTCGGTGTTGATGTTGCGGCGGTCCTCCTCGAACACTTCCTGCCGCAGCGCGTCGGTGTTGATCAGGTTGCCGTTGTGGGCCAGGGCGATGCCGTACGGCGAATTGACGTAGAACGGCTGGGCCTCGTCCAGGCCCTCGCTGCCGGCGGTGGGATAGCGGCAGTGGCCGATGCCGACGCGCCCCTCCAGCAGGCGCATCGCCTTGTCGTCGAACACGTCGCGCACCAGGCCGTTGCCCTTGTGCACGCGCAGCTGGCTGCCGTTGGCGGTGGCGATGCCGGCCGCATCCTGCCCGCGGTGCTGCAGCACCGTCAGGCCATCGTAGAGCGCGGCCGCGACTTCAGTGGTTCCGACGATGCCGACGATGCCGCACATGGATATTCCGCCTGTTGCTGTGGGAGTGGACCGGCACGTCGCTCCGCGACGGCACCGCTCCGGTCTGACGGACCCGATATCGAGGCCCGTCCCGGCCGGATCAAGCGCTGCGCCGCCCGGCCTGCGAAACGCGCCGTCCGCGGCGCGCGGGAATCGTCCGCTACGGGTGCGAGCGCACCATGCCCGCGACGCCGGTCTTGCCCTGCAGCTGCGCCTTCAGCCGTTCGGCCTCGGCGCGGCTCAGCACCGGGCCGGCCTTGACCCGGGTCAGCGTGCCCTTCTCGGTGGCGACGGTATCGGTGAACGCCGTGAACCCGGCGCCACGCACCCGGTCGCGCAGCGCGCCGGCGTCGACCGCGTTGCTGAACGCGCCGAGCTGGACCACGAACCCGACGTCCGGAGCCGCCGCCGGCACGGCGGGCGCCGGTGTCGGCGCCGCGGCAACCGGCGCAGGCGCGGTGGCCGATGCCGCCGGCGCGGCGGACCGTGCGGGCGTCGCGTCGAGCGCGACCACGCGCGCGTCGTTGCTGCCGACCTGCGCGGCGCGCAGGCGCACCGTCTCGGCCTCGGCACGGGTGGCGTAGGGACCGATCCGCACCCGCCACACCTGCTTGCCGGAGACGGTCGCGGTGCTCCGCTCGGCCGGCAGTTGTTCGCCGCGCAGCCGGTTGACCACGGTGTCGGCGCTGACGCTGCTGCCGTAGCTGCCGAAATGCACGACGTAATCGCCACCGGCAACGGTGGCCGGCAACGCCGGCGCGGACGCGGCTTCCGCTTCGGCCGATTCGACCTCCGAAGCCAGGTCGGCGGCATCCGGGTGCGGCGCGTCGGCGGTATCCACGGTCGCCAGTTCGTTTCCGTCCGGGCGTGCCTGCATGCCGACCGCACCGCCGTCCGGCGCATCGCCGGGGGCCAGCAGCGGCAGGTCGCGGGTGACGGTCTCGCCGCGGGGCTCGTCCGGCAGCTCCAGCGGCAGGTCGGAGACGCCACTGTCGGGCGCCGGACCCTTGACCAGCATCGGCAGGAAGATCACCGCCAGCGCGATCAGCACGGCGGCGCCGATCAGGCGCTGTTTCAGTCCGGAATCCATCGACTCGTTCGCGAACGGGGGCGTGCGGATTATACGCCGCATGCCGCGGCGACTTCTTAATGCCCGCCCTGCAACGCCACCAGCGCGGCCGCCGCCGTGCGGAAGGAACCGAACGCCAGGATCCGGTCCCCGGCCCGGGCCTCGGCGCGTGCGACCGCCAATGCCTGCGCGACCCCGGCATGGCGCGCAGCGTCGTCGGCGGCGGTGCCGGCCAGGCGCGCCGCCAAGGCCTCCGCATCGAGCCCGCGTGCGCCGGCCTGCGGCAAACCGGCCAGGTGCCAGGCGTCCACCCCCCCGGCCAGCGCCGCGACGACGCCGGCCACGTCCTTGTCCGCCAGCGCCGCGTAGACCGCGAACGTCCGCCCCGCCACCAGCGCACTGCGCAGCCAGGCCGCGAGCTCGCGCGCGGCCTGCGGGTTGTGGCCGACGTCCACCACGATCTCCACCCCGTCGCGGACGAACGCCTGCAGCCGCCCCGGCGCATGCGCCGAAGCCACGCCCTGCGCGAGCGCGGCCTTCGGCAGCGGCCGCCGCAGCGCGCGCAGCGCGGCGATCGCGGTGGCGGCGTTGCGCAGCTGGGCGGGCGCCGACAGGCGCGGGTTGGGCAGCTCGATCTCGTAGCCGATCTCGCGCCAGCGCCAGTGCGCGGCATCCACCGGCTCGAAGAAGAAGTCGCTGCCGGCGCGGATCGCGGACGCCCCGATCGCATAGGCGTGGCCGAGCACGCTGGAGGGCGGATCATCCTCGCCCAGCACCAGCGGTTTCCAGGCGCGGGCGATGCCGACCTTCTCGCGACCGATGGCCTCGCGGTCGTCGCCCAGCCAGTCCTGGTGGTCGAGATCGACGGTGGTGACCACCGCCACGTCGGCGTCGACCAGGTTGGTGGCGTCGAGGCGGCCGCCGAGCCCGACCTCGAGCACGGCCAGGTCGAGCGGTGCCCGCGCGAACAGCCACAGCGCGGCCAGGGTGCCGAACTCGAAGTAGGTCAGCGGCAGCGCCGGTGCGCCGCTCCGCGCCGCCTCGACCGCGGCGAACGCCTCGACCAGCGCCGCGTCGTCGGCATCACGCCCGTCGATGCGCACGCGCTCGTTGTAGGCCAGCAGATGCGGCGAGGTGTAGGCGCCGAGGCGCCAGCCGGCGGCGCGCGCGATCGCCTCGAGGAAGGCGACCGTCGAGCCCTTGCCGTTGGTGCCGGCGACGGTGATCACCTTTCGGGCGGGCCGCCCGAGCCGCATCCGCCCGGCGACGGCGCGCACGCGCTCCAGGCCCATCTCGATCTCGCGGGGATGTTGGCGCTCGATGTGGTCGAGCCAGTCGGCGAGCGTGCGGGGCATCGGAGGTTGCGGGTCGAGGGTCGGGAGTCGTGGACCGGCGCCTCCGGCAGGCACCACTGTGAAACGCCGCCGGCGACGCAAGCCGTCGCTATCGGACGCGGAATGCAGCCGGCCGGGCCGGCCCCGCCGCTGTCCGCTTGTTCACAGCGCCCGGTGCACGGCCTCGCCGAACAGCGGGGTATGGTGCGCGCAATCGTTGAGCCGCACCACTTCCAGCGTCTCCAGGCCGTCGCCCTCGAGCAGGTTGAGCGTGGTCGGCGCCTGGCGGAAGGTCCACAGCCGCGAGAACGGAATGCCCAGCACGCGGCACAGGATCACCCGGTTGACCGCGTCGTGCGCCACCACCAGCACCGTGCCGTCGGCACCCAGCCCGTCGCAGGCGCGCGCCAGCGCCGGCCATGCGCGGTCGAACACGTGCTGCAGCGACTCGCCGCCGTCGGGCATCAGCACGCTGTCCGGGAACTCGCGCCAGGCCTGCAGGCGATCCGGATCGCGGTCGCGGATCTCGCTGGCCAGCAGGCCTTCCCAGCTGCCGTGGGCGATCTCCAACAGGCCGGGATCGGTCTGCAGCAACGCTCTTCGCTCAGGACCGAGCGCAAGCTGCGCGGTGCGCTGCGCACGCGACAGGGACGAAGCGACGGCGCGGTCGATGCGCACCTCGCGCAGGCGTGCACCGAGCGCCTCGGCCTGGGCTTCACCGACCGGGGACAGCGGAATGTCCTCCCTGCCCTGGTAACGGCCTTCCGCGTTCCAGGGCGTCTCGCCGTGACGGGCCAGCAGAATTCTCATCGTTCGCGGTCTCCCTCGTTCGAAACCGGCGGGCACGCCGCGGCCGGCGCAGGGTAGCAGACCGCCCGGTGCCGGAGGCGCGCTGCCCGCCGCCGATGCCCGGAACGACCCGCACCGAGAGCGTGACGCCCGACCGGCGCCCGCGCGAACGCCGTCACGCTACAACGCATGCCCGGGGCTTTCCCCATGACAAGCCCCCGCTGTGCTTCGACAATGGATTTGCCGCGCAGCTTCGGCGGCACACCTCAACGAGGAGGGAAATCCCATGCGCAACAAGATCGCCCTGGGCCTGGCCCTGGCGGCAACCGTCGTGGTCGGCGCGGCCTTCGCCGCGGTCGGTCCCACCGGTCCAGGCCAGTTCTACTACTACCTGGACGACAACGGCGCCGTGGTCGGCTACCAGGCCATCCATTGCGACGGCACCAAGGAGGCCTGGGGCAAGTTCACCCGGAACTACGCCGACGGCTACTTCATCTGCGATCCGGAGATCTAGAAGCCCGACGGACCGCGGCACCGCGAGCGGACCGCTGTCCCGCCACGTCAACCATTGCAGGAGCACAGACATGCGCAAGAAACTTATGATCGTCCTCGGCCTCGCCGCCGCGCTGGCCACCGGACTGGCGATCGCCAAGCATCGCAACGGCGACATGGGCGTCTATTTCGACGACCAGGGCAACGTCGTCGGCTCTTTCGTCGTCAGCTGCGACGGCGTCTTCAGCTACCAGGGCACACGCACCAGCAACTTCGTGGTCAACGGGCAGCTGTTCTGCAACCGTCCCTGACGGTCCTGGTGCAAACGAAAACGGCGGCCTACGGCCGCCGTTTTTCATCGTGCGATCCGCCGCACCCAAGCGCGCCTATGGCGCCAGATCCAGCTCTTCCAGCAGCCGCGGCGCCGGATACACCTCCTGCATGATCCAGCGCAGGTAGCGCTGGTCCACCGAGATGGTGCGCGTCATCGCCGGGTCGAAGACCCAGTTGGAACTCACCGACTCCCAGTTCATGTCGAACAGCAGGCCTGTCAACCGGCCGCGCGCATCGAGCACCGGCGACCCGGAATTGCCCCCGGTCACGTCGAGGTCGGAGAGGAAGTTCACCGGGACCGTGCGCAGCCGCCGGTCGGCCAGGCCGCCGTCGCGCCCGGCCTCGACCGCATCCAGCAGCGCCTGCGGCGCGTCGAAGGGCTCCTCGCCGGTCGCCTTCCGCGCCACTTCCTCCAGGCGCGTGAACGGCTGCTGCGCCTGGCCGTCGAGCTTGGTGTAGCCGGTCACGTTGCCGAACGTGATCCGCAGCGAACCGTTGGCGTCGGGATACACATGGCGGCCCTGGGCGTGGCGGTGGTCGGCCACCGCCTGCAGGTAAAGCGGCCGCGACCGCAGCTCGTCGCCGGCACGGGCCTTGCGCTCCAGTTCCTGCTTGAGCATCGACGGCGTCACCGCGACCGCGTAACGGATCGCGGGATCCCGGCTGTTCTCGAACGCATCGCGATCGGCGGTCAACCAGCGCATGCGCTCCTCCGGGTTGACCAGCCCGGTCCTGGCGAGATCGTCGAGCGCGCGTTCGATCGCGTCGTCATCGCCGCCGCCGAGCCAGGCGTCGATGGCCTCGTCGCGCTGCTCCTCGGGCAGCGCCACGTACTGCTGCAGCCAGTAGCGCTGCAGGATCCGGTCCATCTGCGGGTGATAGCGCCGCTCCATCTGCTCCAGCGAGCCCTTGATCCGCGGCTGGTCGCGCTCCTGGTAGCCCGGCTCGCGGTCGCCGTCGGGATTGCTGCGCTCGATCGCGTTGCGGTACAGCGTCATCGCCACGCCGATCGCACCGAGGCGGTGGAACTGGCCGGTCACCAGGTCGCGATCGCGGGTGGCGCGGCCTTCCTCGACCAGTCGCTCCAGTTCGGCATGGGCGTCGAGCGCTGCGCGGCCGGCCTCGCCCTGCTCCCGCAACCAGGCCAGCACCGCCCCCTCTTCCGCCCGCTTGCTGGCCGCCGCGTCGATCCTCGCGAAACCCTCCAGTTGGCCGTCGTAGTTCTTGGACGTGTTCTTCCACCCGCCCACGGTGCTGGCGTACTTGACCGCGATCTCCGGATTCTCGCGGCCTTCCGCTTCGACCAGGGCCAGCAGCGCCTTGTAATGACGGCTGATGGTGGGGTAACTCCACTGCGCGACCTGCTCGAATTCGCTCGTCAGCGCGTAGCGATTGGTGGTCCCGGGATAACCCGCCGCCATGACGAAGTCGCCCTCGCGCAGCGGACGGTCGGCGAATCTCAGCCAGCGCGGCGGCTGGTAGGGAACGTTCTCCTCGGCATGGTCGGCCGGGCCGCCGTCGGGCCCGACGTAGGCGCGGTAGAAGGCGAAATCGCCGGTGTGGCGCGGCCACATCCAGTTGTCCACTTCGCCGCCGAAGTTGCCGACGCCGCCCGGCGGCGCGTACACCAGCCGCACGTCGCGGATCTCCAGGTTGCGGAACAGGCGGTAGCGGTTGCCGCCGGAGAAGCTGTACAGCCGGCAGCGGTATCCCGGCTGGAACTCGCAGTTGGCGATCAGCCGCTTCTCGACGTGCTCCAGCGCCCGCGCCCGTCCGATCGCGTCCGGCGCCGCGCCGATCGCCCGCTCGACCTGGTCGGTGACATCGATGATCGAATCGAGCACGTAGATGCGCGCATTGGGGCCGGCGCTCAACTCGTCCTCGCGGGCGGCGGCGTTGAAACCGTCGCGCATCAGGTTGTTCTCGGGCGTGGAGTTGAGCTGGATCGCGCCGTAGGCGCAGTGGTGGTTGGTGACCACCAGCCCCTGCGGCGAGACGAAGCTCGCGGTGCAGCCGCCGAGCGAGACCACCGCCCCCATCGGATCGCCGCGCAGGTCGGCCAGTTGCTCCGGCGGCAGCCGCAGCCCGGCCTTCTTCAGCGGCCCGCCGATCTCGGGCAGCTGCTGCGGCACCCACATCCCCTCCCCGGCCCGTGCGAGGCCGGCGGCGGCCAGGAGCAGTGCGGCGGCGATCGACATTGGGCGCATGCGGTGTCCTCGGAGCGGCGGATCGGGAGGCCGAAGTCTAACGGCCGCGGCCGTTCTCTGCCCGTGCGGCGGACCCACCCGCCCTGCGGGCGGTGCCCGGGCGCGAACGCGCGGCGGCGTATAATTCCGCCTTGTTTTCGGATGACGGACGCAACGATGCAGCCGACGAGCCAGCGTCAAACCACCATGCGCGCGCTGGTCAAGCGCGAGGCCGCCAAGGGCATCTGGATGGAGGAGGTGCCGGTCCCGAGCCCGGGGCCGAACGAGGTCCTGATCAAGCTGGAGAAGACCGCGATCTGCGGCACCGACCTGCACATCTACCTGTGGGACGAGTGGAGCCAGCGCACGATCAAGCCCGGCCTGGTGATCGGCCACGAGTTCGTCGGCCGCATCGCCGAGATCGGCCCGGGCGTGAGCGGCTACCAGCTCGGCCAGCGCGTCTCGGCCGAGGGCCACATCGTCTGCGGCCACTGCCGCAACTGCCGCGCCGGCAAGCAGCACCTGTGCCCGAACACCGTCGGCATCGGCGTCAACCGCGACGGCGCCTTCGCCGAGTACATCGTCATGCCGGCGAGCAACCTGTGGCCGATCCCCGACCAGATCCCCAGCGAGCTCGCGGCGTTCTTCGATCCGTACGGCAACGCCGCGCACTGCGCGCTCGAGTTCGACGTGGTCGGCGAGGACGTGCTGATCACCGGCGCCGGCCCGATCGGCGTGATGGCCGCCGGCATCTGCAAGCACATCGGCGCCCGCAACGTGGTGGTCACCGACGTCAACGACTACCGCCTCAAGCTGGCCGCCGACATGGGCGCCACGCGCGTGGTCAACGTCGCCAACGCCTCGCTCGGCGACGTGATGGCCGACCTGCACCTGGAAGGCTTCGACGTCGGCCTGGAGATGAGCGGCAATCCGCGCGCCTTCAACGACATGCTCGGCGCCATGTACCACGGCGGCAAGATCGCCCTGCTCGGCCTGCTGCCCAAGGGCGCCGGCGTGGACTGGGACCGGATCATCTTCAAGGGGCTCACCATCCACGGCATCTACGGCCGGCGCATGTACGAGACCTGGTACAAGATGACCCAGCTGGTGCTCTCGGGCTTCCCGCTGGGCAAGGTGCTCAGCCACCAGCTGCCGGCCGAGGAGTTCCAGAAGGGCTTCGACCTGATGGAATCCGGCAAGTCGGGCAAGGTCGTGCTGAGCTGGAATTGATGAAAGCCGAGATTCGGGATTAGGGATTGGGGATTCGCAAGAGTCCGGCCGCTTTCCCGTCAAACGAATCCCCAATCCCCAATCCCCAATCACGAACCCCTGCCATGTCCCTGACCCAGCGCTACACCGACACCCTCGACGAGATCCGCGACCAGGGGCTGTTCAAGTCCGAACGGATCATCACCTCCCCGCAGTCGGCCGAGATCCGGCTCGAGGACGGGCGCACGGTGCTCAACTTCTGCGCCAACAACTATCTCGGCCTGGCCGACCACCCCGACCTGGTCGCGGCGGCCAAGGACGCGCTGGACACCCACGGCTTCGGCATGGCCTCGGTGCGCTTCATCTGCGGCACCCAGGACCTGCACAAACGGCTGGAGCGGACCATCGCCGACTTCTTCGGCACCGAGGACACGATCCTCTACGCCGCCTGCTTCGACGCCAACGGCGGCCTGTTCGAGCCGCTGCTGGGCGAGCAGGACGCGGTGGTCAGCGACGCGCTCAACCACGCCTCGATCATCGACGGCGTGCGCCTGTGCAAGGCCAGGCGCTACCGCTACGCCAACGCGGACATGGCGGACCTGGAGCGGCAGCTGCAGCAGGCCCGCGCCGACGGCGCGCGCACCGTCCTGATCACCACCGACGGCGTGTTCTCGATGGACGGCTTCATCGCGCCGCTGGACGAGATCACCGCGCTGGCGAAGCGCTACGAGGCGCTGGTCCACATCGACGAGTGCCACGCCACCGGCTTCCTGGGCGCGACCGGCAGGGGCTCGGCCGAGGTAAAGGGGGTGATGGACCGGATCGACATCTTCACCGGCACCCTGGGCAAGGCCATGGGCGGCGCGCTCGGCGGCTTCACCACCGCCAGGCGCGAGGTGGTCGAACTGCTGCGCCAGCGTTCGCGCCCGTACCTGTTCTCCAACTCGCTGCCGCCGCACGTGGTCGCGGCCGGGACCAAGGCGTTCGAGATGCTCGATGCGGCCGGCGACCTGCGCGAGCGGCTGGTGGCGAACACCGGGTACTTCCGCGAGCGCATGCGCACCGCCGGCTTCGACCTCAAGCCCGGCACGCACCCGATCTGTCCCGTGATGCTGTACGACGCGCCGCTGGCGCAGCGCTTCGCCGAGCGCCTGCTCGAGGAAGGCATCTACGCGATCGGCTTCTTCTTCCCGGTGGTGCCCAAGGGCCAGGCGCGGATCCGCACCCAGATCTCGGCGATCCACACCCGCGCGCATCTCGATACCGCGATCGAGGCGTTCACCCGGATCGGACGAGAACTGGGCGTTCTGAGGCGCTGACTGCGCCGCTGCGCTGCGCCGCAGCGGCGGCGCGCATCGGCTGAAGCGCCGTGCGTGGCGGTGTTTACCGCGGATCAGTTCCAGGAGGCGCAGCTTCGGCTTCGGCCGGCACCGCTTCCGGATCGGGGACAGCGGGCAGAACCACGCCGACCTCGCCGCCCACGGCCGTCGCATCGTCGGGCAAGACCACCGCCGCCGCGGGCTTCGGCGCGCCGCGCGCGATGCGCACCCCGCGCGCCTTCATCCATGCATCGAACTCGTCGGCGGTCATCATCTTGCCGTTCTGGCTCATGTCGAAGCGCCACGGCGTGTTGTCGTGCTCGGTCTTCGGCTTGTAGACCGAAGGGTCCAGCGGATCGACCACCGTCGGCGCCGGCATCGCGCTGGCGACGTTGCGGCAATCCTCGATGCGCAGCCGCAGCAACACCTGGTCGACCGACTGCGCCTCGTCATAGGCATGCGACAGCACCCCGCCGTGCGCGCCCAGGCGATAGCTGGGGGCGGCGAGCTCCGGCGACAGCGGCGCCAGCACCGTCGGCTGCAGCGGCGTCGACGGCACCGAGCTCGGCGTTCTCGAACAATCGGCCGCATGTCCGAGCGCAGGCGCGGCGAGCACGAACAGAAGCATTGTGGCGGCGCGCATGCGCGATTTCCCCGTCGGTCGTTGCGCAGGAGTGTATGCGCCTCAGGTTTCGCTCACAAGCCGCTGTTTCGACAGGAACGCATTCATTTGGCGCGTCGCACGTTCGCGGATGCGGACGCGATAAAAACGAAGCCCGGCACAAGGCCGGGCTTCGTGTCTTGCGAAGATGATTGTCCGATCAGTTCTGGACGTTCATCTCGGTACGGCGGTTGCGCGCACGGCCTTCCGGATTGTCGGAGCCATCCGGGTTGGTGTTCGGCGCGATCGGGCGGCTCTCGCCGTAACCGGTCGGGCCCACCAGGCGGCTGGCATCGATGCCATTGCTGGTGATGTAGTCGTACACGGCCTGGGCACGGCGCTCGGACAGGCCCTGGTTGTACTCATCGCTGCCTACCGAGTCGGTGTGACCGGCGATTTCGACGCGCAGGTCGGGATAGCGACGCAGGATCTCGATGGCCTCGTTCAGGATCGCCACGGCGTCGGGACGCAGGGTCGACTTGTCGAAGTCGAAGTTCACGCCACGCAGGTCGATGGTGACCGGAACCGCGCAACCATCCGGACCGACGGTGGTGCCCGCCTGGGTGTCGGGGCAACGGTCGTCGCAGTCGTTGACACCGTCGCCGTCGCTGTCGCGATCGGCGCAGTTGTCGACCGGCGCCGGCGCCGGGGCGACCGGGGCGACCGGCTCCGGACCCAGCGGGATCACCACGCCGACCGAGGCCAGCACGTCGCCGAACCAGCTCTCTTCCTGGTTGTGCGGGTAGCCGCCCCAGTCCTGAGCGCCGTTTGCGGCGAAGCTGTCGTCGTTGAAGTCGGCGCGATAGGCCACTTCGGCACGAACGGCCACGCGCTTGTCGAACGTGGTCTGCAGGCCGAGGCCGACCTTGGCGGCGAAGTTGCCGTCCTCATTCTCGCCAGGCGAGTCCGGGTTCGGGAAGGCGTCGTACTCCTCCTCGCTGCGCTGGTAGCCGACGCCGAACAGCGCATACGGGTTCCAGCCACGGCCTTCGGAGATGAAGTGGCGGCGGAAGTCGATCGAGACGCCGTACTGGCTCCAGTTCAGGTCACTGTTACCACCCGGGACCCCACCGTCGATGTTGGGGTTCTGGTAGTTGAGCTCGCCGTCGATGGACCAGACCGGGCTGATGAACTTGCCCAGGCCGATCGTGGCCATCGGCACGTCGTCGGTACGACGGTCATCGTCCTGGAAGTTGAAGCCCACCGAACCGGTGATGTACCAGCGGTCGTCGAACTCCTGCGCGTTGGCCGCCTGGGCCAGGCCCAGACCTCCCAACAACGCGGCACAGAGGAGTTTCTTTTTCATTCGTTCAGCTCCTTGATCAAGGGGGAAAGCGTGACTGCACCTTTCTTAACGAGGCCGCAGGTCGCGCGCCTTCGTAGAATAGCCTAGGGTCAGCCGTGTGAAGACGCTGTTAACGCTAGCATAACAGTTACCGGCCGCCAAGCAATATGAACCCTCTCCCGTTCAGCAACGGTAGAGGTCGAGGAACTCCGAAACCGGCAGCGCATCGAGGGCGCCGGGCGCGGCCGCCAAGGCCATCAACCGGTCGGCCTGGTCCGCCGCCAGGTGCGCGCGCAGCGCCGCCTCGCACTTGGCCATCAGCACCGGGATGCCCTCGGCACGGCGGTTGCGGTGGCCGATCGGGTAATCGATCGACACCCGCTCGGTGGCGCTGCCGTCCTTGAAGAACACCTGCACCGAATTGCCGATGTAGCGCTTTTCCGGATCGAAGTAGTCCTGGGTGAACCGGGGATTCTCGCGGACCTCCATGCGGTCGCGCAAGGCGTCGATGCGGGGATCGGCGGCGACGTCGTCGTTGTAGTCGGCGGCGGTCAGGCGGCCGAAGATCAGCGGCACCGCGACCATGTACTGGATGCAGTGGTCGCGGTCGGCATAGTTGGCCAGCGGACCGGTCTTGTCGATGATGCGCACGCCGGCTTCCTGGGTCTCGATGACGATCCTCTCGACCTGGTCGAGGCGGTCGGCGACCTGTCCGTGCAGGGCCATCGCGCACTCGACCGCGGTCTGGGCGTGGAATTCGGCCGGATAGCTGATCTTGAACAGCACGTTCTCCATCACGTAACTGCCGAACGGCCGCTCGAACCGGAATTCCCGGCCCTGGAAGGCGATGTCGTAGAAGCCCCAGGTCTTGGCCGACAGGGCGCTCGGGTAGCCGACCACCCGCTTGTGCGCGGCGTTGATGGCATGGATCACGGCGCGGCGGCAGGCGTCGCCGGCGGCCCAGCTCTTGCGCGGCCCGGTGTTGGGGGCGTGGCGGTAGGTCCGCAGCACGCCGTTGTCGATCCAGGAGTGGGAAACCGCGTTGACGATCTCCTCCTTGCCGCCGCCCAGCATGGCGGTGCTCACGGCGGTCGAGGCCAGCCGCACCAGGATCACGTGGTCGAGGCCGACCCGGTTGAACGAGTTCTGCAGCGCGTAGACGCCCTGGATCTCGTGCGCCTTGATCGCCCAGCCGAGCACGTCGCGCACGGTGATCGCCTTGCCCTCCTTGCGCGCCTGCCAGTCGGCGACGGCCAGGATCGCGCCGAGGTTGTCCGACGGGTGGCCCCACTCCGCCGCCAGCCAGGTGTCGTTGAAATCGAGCCAGCGCACCAGGGTGCCGATGTTGAAGGCCGCCTGGGCCGGGTCGAGCTCGAACTTCGTGCCGGGGACGCGCGCGCCGCCGGCGATCTCGCCGCCCGGCACCAGCGGACCCAGGTGCTTCACGCAGTCGGGAAACTTCATCGCCAGCATCGCGCAGGCGAGCGAGTCGAGCAGCATGTAGCGCGCGGTGTCGTAGGCCTCCTCCGAGTCGATCCGGGTATCGATCACGTAGTCCGCGATGTCGACCATCGGCTGGTCGGGGCTGGGACGGGTGGCGGAGCGGATGTCGGAATGGCTCATCGGGCGGACTCGCGGGGAAATGAACCGGCTATTTTGCATTGCCGGGGAACGAGAAACTAGGAACGAGAAACGAGTGGAGCAGGTCATCCCTCTCGTTTCTCGTTCCTCTTCACTCGTTCCTCGCTTCCCAAGGCGGGTTTTCGCCGAACCTCTCGGCCAGGAAGTCCACGAACGCCCGCACCCGCAGCGGCACCAGCCGCCGCTGCGGCATGAGCGCATGGATGCCGGTATCGGCGATCGGGTGGCCCGGCAGCACCACCTGCAGCCGGCCGGCGCGCAGGTCGTCGCAGACATGCCAGACCGAGTGCATGGCGATGCCGAAGCCGGCGACCACCGCGTCGCGCAGCACCTCGCCGTAGTTGCTCTCGAAACGGCCGCGTACCCGCACCGTGGTCCTGCCGCCGCGACCGTCGCCCAGGTGCCAGAGGTCCTGCCGCCCGCGGCTGCCGACCAGCAGCACGCAGTCGTGCCGCGCCAGGTCCTCCGGAGCGTCGGGGACGCCGCGCCGGCGCAGGTAGGCGGGCGAGGCGCACAGCACGCGCCGGTTGGTGGCCAGGCGACGGGCGACCAGGCTGGAATCGTCGAGCGCGCCGATGCGGATGGCGACGTCGTAGCCGGCGCTCACCAGGTCCTGCTCACGATCGTCGAGGTCGATGCTGAGCCGGATCGCGGGATGCCGTTCCAGGAACTCCGGCAGCAGCGGCGAGACGTACTGGCGCCCGAACGAAGCCGAGGTGGTGACCCGCAGGTTGCCGGCGACCTCGGTGCCGGCCTGGCGCAGCCCGCCGGTCAGGGTTTCCAGGTCCTCGACCAGCACCCGGCCCTGCTCGGCCAGCACCGCGCCTTCCGGGGTCGCGTGCAGGCGCCGGGTGCTCCGGTGCAGCAGGCGCACGCCGAGCGCCTGTTCCAGCCGCTGCAGGCGCTGGCTGGCCAGCGCCGGCGACAGGTCCAGGCTGCGCGCGGCGGCGCTGATCGAGCCGAGGTCCAGCACGCGCAGGAACAGGGCGATGTCGTCGATGCGATCCATCTATTTTAAATGATTCGTTTAAAGTGATTCATCATAACCCCTGTTTCTGCAGAAGACGCGACACCCTAGGCTGCGCCCTCCTCCATCGCGTCGCCTCCATCATGTCCGTCCTGCAAGCCGCCGCACGGCCGCGCACGCCGCCGGCGCTCTATGCGCTCACCGCCGGCGCCTTCGGCATCGGCGTCACCGAATTCGTGATCATGGGCCTGCTGCTGGAAGTCGGCACCGACCTGGGCGTGTCGCTATCCGCGGCGGGCCTGCTGATCTCCGGCTACGCCCTCGGCGTGGTGGTCGGCGCGCCACTGATGACGGTGCTGACCGGTCGCTGGCCGCAGCGGACCACGCTGCTGGCGCTGATGGCGATCTTCACCCTCGGCAATCTCGCCTGCGCGCTCGCGCCTTCGTACGGCCTGCTGATGGCGGCGCGGGTGCTGACCGCATTCGCCCACGGCACGTTCTTCGGGGTCGGCTCGGTGGTCGCCACCGGCCTGGTGCCGCCCGAGCGCCGCGCCTCGGCGATCGCGATCATGTTCACCGGGCTGACCGTCGCCACCGTCCTCGGCGTCCCGCTCGGCACCTGGCTTGGGCAGGCGCTGGGCTGGCGCGCCACCTTCTTCGCGGTGACCGCCATCGGAATGATCGCGCTGGCGGTGCTCGCCCGCTACCTGCCGCGCACCGCCGCGCCGCCCGGGCCCGGCGACTGGCGCGCCGACCTGCGCGCGCTGGCGCGCGGACCGGTGCTGCTGGGGCTGCTGACCACGGTGCTCGGCTTCGGCGGCATGTTCGTGGTGTTCACCTACATCGCGCCGATCCTGACCCGGGTCACCGGGTTCGGCGACGCCGCGGTCTCGCCGATCCTGCTGGTGTTCGGCGGCGGGCTGGTCGTCGGCAACCTGGTCGGCGGCAGGCTCGCCGACCGCCGGCTGGTGCCGGCCGTGCTGGGCACCCTGCTGCTGCTGGCGGCGGTGCTGGGACTGATGACCTTCGCGCTGCACGACAAATGGCTGGCCGTGGCGTTCGTCGGCCTGCTCGGCGCCGCCGCCTTCGCCACCGTGCCGCCGCTGCAGATGTGGGTGCTGTCCCGGGCCGAAGGCGCAGGGCAGAGCCTGGCCTCGAGCTTCAACATCGGCGCCTTCAATCTCGGCAACGCCCTGGGCGCATGGCTGGGCGGCCAGGCGATCGACCGCGGCCTGGGGCTGCAGTCGCTGACCTGGGTGGCGGCGCTGGTGCCGCTGGCCGCGTTCCTGGTGGCGCTGTGGGCGCTGCGGCTGGATCGCCGCCACGCCGCTGCGGCGACGCCGCGGCAGGCACCTTGCGCCGAAGGCGCGGGCTGCTAGGGCCCATCAACAGGCCCCATTCCCTTCTCACGGAACCGCAACCGGAGTTTCACCATGGAATATCGTTTTCTCGGCGCCTCGGGCCTCAAGGTGCCGGCGCTCGGTTTCGGCGTCGGCACGTTCGGCGGCAAGGGGGCGCTGTTCTCGGCTTGGGGCAGCACGGACGCCGCGGAGGCCACGCGGCTGATCGACATCTGCCTCGACGCCGGCGTGAATTTCTTCGACACCGCCGATGTGTATTCCGACGGCGCCTCCGAATCGATCCTCGGCGCCGCGATCAAGGGCCGCCGCGACCGCGTGCTGCTGTCGACCAAGACCGGCCTGCGCGCCGGCGACGACCCGAACGCGGTCGGCGCCTCGCGCTTCCACCTCGTGCGCGCGGTGGAGGATGCCCTGCGCCGGCTGGGCACCGACTACATCGACCTGCTGCAGCTGCACGCGTTCGACGCCCGCACCCCGGTCGAGGAAACCCTGTCGACGCTCGACGGACTGGTGCGCGCCGGCAAGGTCCGGTACCTCGGCGCCTCGAATTTCTCCGGCTGGCAGCTGATGAAGTCACTGGCCGCGGCCGATCGCCTCGGTACCCCCCGCTACGTGGCCAACCAGGCCTACTACTCGCTGATCGGCCGCGACTACGAATGGGAACTGATGCCGCTCGGCATCGACCAGGGGCTCGGCGCCGTGGTCTGGAGCCCGCTCGGCTGGGGCCGCCTGACCGGCAGGATCCGCCGCGGCCAGCCGCTGCCGGAAGGCAGCCGTCTGCACGACACCGCCGGCTTCGCGCCGCCGGTCGACGAGGAACGCCTGTACCGGGTGGTCGATGCGCTCGATGCCGTTGCCGAGGAATGCGGCAAAACGGTGCCGCAGGTGGCGCTGAACTGGCTACTGCGGCGCCCGACCGTGGCGACGGTGCTGGTCGGCGCCCGCAACGAGGCGCAACTGCGGCAGAACCTCGGCGCGGTCGGGTGGGAACCGACGCCGGAGCAGGTCGCACGGCTCGATGCCGCCAGCACGGTGACGCCACCCTATCCCTACTACCCTTACTGGAACGGGCAGTTCGCCGAACGCAGCCCGGTGCCGGTCTGATCCTTCCCCAACGGAGTTCCGCCATGAAAGCCGTCGCCCTCACCCGCTACCTGCCCATCGACGATCCGCAATCGCTGGTCGACGTCGAGCTGCCCAGGCCGGAGGCCGCCGGACACGACCTGCTGGTGCGGGTGGAGGCGGTGTCGGTCAATCCGGTCGACACCAAGGTGCGGGCGCCGAAGCCGCAGGTGGAGGACGCGCCGAAGGTGCTGGGATACGACGCCGCCGGCGTGGTCGAGGCGGTCGGTGACCAGGTCGCGCGCTTCAAGCCCGGTGACGCCGTGTACTACGCCGGCGACATCACCCGCCCCGGCAGCAACGCCGAGTTCCAGCTGGTCGACGAGCGCCTGGCCGGCAGCAAGCCCGGGGCGCTGGATTTCGCCGATGCCGCGGCACTGCCGCTGACCGCGCTCACCGCCTGGGAACTGCTGTTCGAGCGCATGCCTTATGCATTCGACGGCGGCGGCGAAGGCAGGACGCTGCTGGTGATCGCCGGCGCCGGCGGCGTCGGCTCGATCGCGATCCAGCTGGCGCGGCTGGCCGGCTTCACCGTCATCGCCACCGCCTCGCGCCGGGAGACGATCGACTGGTGCCGGAAGCTGGGCGCGCACCACGTGATCGACCATCGCCAGCCGCTGGCCGAGCAGATCGGCCAGCTCGGCTTCGATCACGTCGATGCCGCGATCAACCTCGCCGACACCGACCGCTACTGGGAGCCGCTGGGCGAACTGCTGGCGCCGCAGGGACATGTCGGCCTGATCGTCGAACCCGAAGACGCCTTGAAGATCGGCGATCCCTACAAAGCCAAATGCATCGGCATCCACTGGGAGATGATGTTCGCGCGCGCTCTCTTCCGCACGCTCGACATGGGCGAACAGGGCCGGATCCTCGATCGCGTCGGCGAGCTGGTCGATGCCGGCAAACTGCGCGGCACCCGCAGCGAGACGCTCGGCAGGATCGACGCGGCCACCATGCGCGAGGCGCATCGTCGGCTCGAGTCCGGAAGCACCATCGGCAAGCTGGTACTGGCGGGCTGGTAGCCGGCAGCCTCATCGCCACCCGCACAGGTCACGTCCCGCATCGTAGAGCGGAGCTTGCTCCGCTGCTCCCGCACGTCCACCCGAACCGTTGGTTGCGCCTCCGGAAGATTCAAAGAGCAGCCGAGCGAGCTCGGCTCTACGGTCCGGGCTGGAAGTGACGGGTTGCAGGCACCGCTGGCGGCCTGCCGGTATGGCGCCGTGGCGAAACCGCCCCGGTCATGGCATCGTGCGCGCTCCGTACGCCGGCGTATCTCGCATGCCCGTTGCCGCCCCCGCCTTCTCTCTCGCCGCCGGACAATATCCGCATCTGCTGGCGCCGCTCGACCTCGGCTTCACCACGCTGCGCAACCGCGTGCTGATGGGTTCGATGCATACCGGGCTGGAGGATCGCGCACGCGACTTCCCGAAGCTCGCGGCCTATTTCGCCGAACGCGCCGCCGGCGGCGTCGGCCTGATCGTCACCGGCGGCTTCTCGCCCAACATCGCCGGCTGGCTGAAGCCGTTCGCCGGCAAGCTGAGCTGGCCGTGGGAGGCGCACAAGCACCGCCAGGTCACCGACGCGGTGCATGCGCACGGCGCCAAGATCTGCCTGCAACTGCTGCACGCCGGGCGCTACGCCTACCACCCGTTCTCGGTGGCGCCGTCGCGGATCAAGGCGCCGATCAACCCCTTCACCCCGCGCGCGCTGGGCGCGGCCGGCGTCGAGCGCACCATCGCCGCCTACGCGCAGGCGGCGCGGCTGGCGCGCGAGGGCGGCTACGACGGCGTCGAGATCATGGGTTCCGAGGGCTATCTGATCAACCAGTTCGCCAGCGCGCGCACCAACCGCCGCGACGACCGCTGGGGCGGCAGCCTCGAGCGCCGCATGCGCTTCGCCACCGAGATCGTGGCGCGCGTCCGCGAGGCCTGCGGCGACGATTTCATCCTCGTCTACCGGCTGTCGATGCTCGAACTGGTGCCGGACGGCTCCGACTGGGACGAGATCGTTCTCCAGGCCGGGGCGATCGAGGCCGCCGGCGCGACGCTGCTCAACACCGGCATCGGCTGGCACGAGGCCCGCGTGCCCACCATCTCCACCTCGGTGCCGCGCGCGGCCTTCGCCGGCGTCACCGCCAAGCTGCGCCCGCACGTGCGGCTGCCGCTGGTCGCGACCAACCGCATCAACATGCCCGACGTGGCCGAAGCGATCCTCGCCGGCGGCGGCGCCGACATGGTGTCGATGGCACGTCCGCTGCTGGCCGACCCCGACTGGGTGCGCAAGGCGCGCGACGGCCGCGCGCAGGCGATCAATACCTGCATCGCCTGCAACCAGGCCTGCCTCGACCACGTGTTCCAGAACAAAACCGCAAGCTGCCTGGTCAATCCGCGCGCCGGCGCCGAGACCGAGCTGAACTACCTGCCGGCGAAGACCCCACGGACCATCGCCGTGGTCGGGGCGGGTCCGGCCGGCCTGGCCGCCGCCACCGTGGCCGCGCAGCGCGGGCACCGGGTCACGCTGTTCGATGCCGCCGACGAGATCGGCGGCCAATTCAACCTCGCCAAGAAGATCCCCGGCAAGGAGGAGTTCCACGAGACGCTGCGCTACTTCCGCCACCGGCTCGAGGAAACCGGCGTGCGGCTGCGGTTGTCCGCCAGGGTCGATGCGCAGGCGCTGCGCGGATTCGACGGCGTGGTCCTCGCCACCGGCGTGCTGCCGCGCGCGGTCGAGTTCGAAGGCTGCGACCATCCGAAGGTGGTCGGTTACCTCGACGTGCTGCAGGGGCGCGTGGTCTGCGGCCGGCGGGTGGCGATCGTCGGCGCCGGCGGGATCGGCTTCGATGTCGCCGAGTACCTGGTCCACGACGGCACCTCGCCGGCGCTGGACCCGCAGCTGTGGATGCGCGAATGGGGGGTCGATCCGGCGTTCGCCGGCGCCGGCGGCCTGGCGCCGCCGCGGCCGGAGCCGCCGTCCAGGCAGGTCTGGCTGCTGCAGCGCAGTGCCGGCCGCCCGGGTGCGCGGCTGGGCAAGACCACCGGCTGGATCCATCGCAGCACGCTCAAGGCCAAGGGGGTGAAGGCGCTGGGCGGGATCGAGTACCTGCGCGTGGACGACGAGGGCTTCCACATCCGCGTCGACGGCGCCGACCAGCTGCTGACGGTCGACCACGTGGTGGTCTGCGCGGGCCAGGAACCGCGGCGCGAACTGCTGGAACCGCTGCGCGCGGCCGGCACCGAGGTGCACGTCATCGGCGGCGCCGACGTCGCCGCCGAACTGGACGCCAAGCGCGCCATCGCCCAGGGCAGCCGCGTCGCCGCCGCGATCTGACCGGGGCCGGAGGCGCTGCGCCGCAGCAAGTGCCTGATACGGATCGGGATTCCGATCAAGCCATCGCGGCCTCCCTATTCAGGGATGGTTCGGAAAGCGCCCGTTACCGTGCGCGCACCTTCCCCGCCGGGCTGAATGCGGCGGGCCCGGCCAAGGCGGATCCCCGCCAGGCCGCCGGGGCGAAAGCGCCATAGAGCCGCTGCCCTTCTTGTCGCGAGCCATCGCGAGTCGCACCCCGGCGCGGGTGCACCCATTCGCCATGCCGGATCCATGACCACACCGCTGCCGAAGCGGTGCGGGAGGAGCGGCGCAACGGAGCAAGGAGTCCGAACCCGATGAAGCTGGACTGGATCCTCTGGCTGGCCTCGATCCTGCCGCAACCCGCGGCCGATTCGCTGTGCCTGAGCACCACCCTGTACCTGGAAGCGCGCGACCAATCGCCGCGCGGCCAGCAGGCGGTGGCCGAGGTGGCGCTGCGCCGCCAGGAAAGCGGCCTGTGGGGCGACTCGATGTGCGAGGTGGTCACCGCGCGCAAGCAGTTCGCGCCGGGCATCGTCTCCCCGCGCACGCGGCTGCGCAATGCCGACGCGTGGTCGCGCGCGGTGACCATCGCGATCGAGTCCGAGCGCAACTGGGCGCTGCCGGCCGGCGAGCGCAAGGAGATCGTGCCCGGCGCCAGCCACTTCCTCGCGCACAACATCGCCAGCCCGAGCTGGCGCAACGCCTACCAGGTGGCGACCATCGGCGATCACACCTTCCTGCGGGTGCAGAAACTCAAGCCGCGTGGGTCGTAGTGGATGCATGCCCGCCACGGAAGAAGGCCGCGCGATGCGCGGCTTTTTTATGGCCGGCGATTTCCGGCCTTGGTCGTTCACGGCGCTCCGCGTTCTGAAAAGAGGCACCATTGGTGCTCCGCTGGCTCACGCGCGGCGAACGTGCAGCCGCACGCAGCAGACCCAAGAACAAAGCGCAATACGGGAACCGGCCAGGCTTGGGCGGCTTGTTGCAAGGGCGGAAGATCCCTTCTCCCGCTTGCGGGAGAAGGTGGCGCGAAGCGCCGGATGAGGCGCTTTTGATTTCCCGCCAAAAGCGCCCTCACCCCATCCCCTCTCCCGCAAGCGGGAGAGGGGCGTTGATGTCATGCGGGAGCCGTCTCGTCGGAGTCGACATGATCTGATGACTCCATCGGATCACGAACGGCGGTTTATGGGGACGAACTCGCGGTTCTCCGGGCCGGTGTAGTTGGCGCTGGGACGGATGATCTTGCCGTCGATGCGCTGTTCGATCACGTGCGCGGCCCAGCCGCTGGTGCGGGCGATCACGAACAGCGGCGTGAACATCGCCGTCGGCACGCCCATCATGTGGTAGCTCACCGCGCTGAACCAGTCGAGGTTCGGGAACATCTTCTTGACCTCCCACATCGTCGACTCCAGGCGCTCGGCGATGTCGTACATCTTCGTGCTGCCCTGCTCGATGGACAGCTCCTTCGCCACCTGCTTGATCACCTGGTTGCGCGGATCGCCGACGGTGTAGACCGGATGTCCGAAGCCGATGATCACCTCCTTGCGTTCGACGCGGGCGCGGATGTCGGCCTCGGCGTCGTCCGGCGTCTCGTAGCGCTTCTGTATCTCGAACGCGACCTCGTTGGCGCCGCCGTGCTTGGGCCCGCGCAGCGCCCCGATCGCGCCGGCGATGCACGAGTGCATGTCGCTGCCGGTGCCGGCGATCACGCGCGCGGCGAAGGTGCTGGCGTTGAACTCGTGCTCGGCGTACAGGATCAGGCTGGTGTGCATCGCCCGCACCCAGGAAGTGCGCGGCTTTTCGCCGTGCAGCAGGTGCAGGAAGTGCCCGCCGATGCTGTCGTCGTCGGTCTCCACCTCGATCCGGCGGCCGTTGTGGCTGAAGTGATACCAGTACAGCAGCATCGAGCCGAGCGACGCCATCAGCCGGTCGGCGATGTCGCGCGCGCCGGGATGGTTGTGGTCGTCCTTCTCCGGCAGCGCGCAGCCCAGCACCGACACGCCGGTGCGCATCACGTCCATCGGGTGCGCCGACGGCGGCAGCTGCTCGAGCGCCGACTTCAAGGCGGCCGGCAGGCCGCGCAGCGACTGCAGCCGGGTCTTGTAGGCTTCCAGCTCGGCCATCGTCGGCAGCTTGCCGTGCACCAGCAGGTAGGCGATCTCCTCGAACTCGCTGGTCGTGGCCAGGTCGAGGATGTCGTAGCCGCGGTAATGCAGGTCGTTGCCGCTGCGGCCGACCGTGCACAGCGCGGTGTTGCCGGCGGCGGTGCCGCTCAGCGCGACCGATTTCTTCGGCTTGAACCCGGCGGGGCTGGTTGGGGTATCGCTCATCTGTCGTCTCCTTGGCGTTGCACCGCGGATCCCGCCGCGGCGCTATCGGAAATCGGTGGCTGCGCTAGGGCCGCAGCGGCATCTTGAAGCCGACGTGGCTGGGCTCGAATCCGAGCCGTTGATAGAAACGGTGCGCATCGCCGCGCGAACGGTCGGAAGTCAGCTGCACGATGCCGGCCCCGGACGCCCGGGCAACGTCCAGCACGTGGCGCAGCAGCCGCTCGCCCATGCCCTGGCCGCGGCAACGGCTGGCTACGCGGATGCTTTCGAGCAACGCGCGGGTCGCACCGTTGCGGCTCAGCCCGGGCACCAGGGTGATCTGGCAGACCGCGTTCGCGCCCTGCGCGTCCTCGCCGACGACCAGGCGCTGGTTGGGATCGCGCTCGATCGCTTCGAAGGCCCGGACGTAGTGCGACGCGAACGGATCCTGCGCCGATTCGCGCGCAGCCCCCAGCGGATCGTCCGCCAGCATGGCGACGATCGCCGGCAGGTCGTCGCGGACCGCGTCGCGGAAACGGACCTCCATCAGCGCTTGGCCGCGAACAGCGCATCCAGCCGCTGCTCGTAGGCGTGGTAGCCGATCCGTTCGTACAGTTCGTCGCGGGTCTGCATGCCGTCGACGACGTTCTTCTGGTGGCCGTCGCGGCGGATCGCGGCGTAGACGTTCTCGGCGGCACGGTTCATCGCCCGGAACGCCGACAGCGGGAACAGCTGGATCGCCACGCCCGCCGACGCCAGCTCGTCGCGGCTGAACAACGGCGTGGCGCCGAATTCGGTGATGTTGGCCAGCACCGGCACCTGCACCGCATCGACGAAGCGCCGGTACGTGTCGAGGTCGTACGCCGCCTCGGCGAAAATACCGTCGGCGCCGGCCTCGACGCAGGCGACGGCGCGTTCGATCGCCGCGTCCACGCCGTCGACGGCGATGGCGTCCGTGCGCGCGATCAGGAAGAAGTCCGGATCGGTCTTCGCGTCCGCCGCGGCCTTGACCCGGTCGGCCATCTCGCCGGCGCTGACGATCTCCTTGCCGGGACGGTGCCCGCAGCGCTTGGCGCCGACCTGGTCCTCGATGTGGCAGGCGCCCGCACCGGCCTTGATCAGCGACTTCACCGTGCGCGCGATGTTGAACGCGCTCGGGCCGAAGCCGGTGTCGATATCGACCAGCAGCGGCAGGTCGCAGACGTCGGTGATGCGGCGCACGTCGACCAGCACGTCCTCGAGCGTGTTGATGCCGAGGTCCGGCATGCCCAGCGACCCCGCGGCGACGCCGCCGCCGGACAGGTAGATCGCGCGGTAGCCGGCGCGCTTGGCCAGCAGCGCATGGTTGGCGTTGATCGCGCCGATGACCTGCAGCGGCGACTCCGCCGCAAGTGCGGCCCGGAACGCCGTGCCGGACGATGGGATGGTCATTGGAGCCTCCGTGACGCTGCGCATGCGCGCAACGCTGCATTTTAGCGCAGGCGGCCGCATGCCACCGGCCGTCGCCGCCCCCAACCGGGGTGCTCGGCAGCGCCGTTGCGGTCGGCGCCCGTGACCGCATGGGCAGCGCTGGAAGCCCTGTGGTAGTCCGCACGCCCCCGCGCCCATACGCCTGCCGCGGCCGCCAGCGGTTTGACATTCGCGTGTCCGGCACGGACGCTGCGGCCACCCGGCAGTCCCCGCCGTGTTCTCGGTGTCCGCGATGCGCCTTCCGCTTTCGATGTTTCCGCTGCTTCTGTCGCTGACGGCCGTGGCCACGGTCGCCTGCACCCACGGCGTCCCGTCCAGCGATACCGACGAGCAGGCGTCCACCGCCATGCCGGTGCCGGCGCCACCCGCGTGGCTGGACGATCTCGATCGACGTTACGACGGGCAACTGCGGGCGCAGGGGCTGGAAACACGCACTTTCTCCCCGGAACAATGGTGGGAGGCGGCGATGCCGCTGTTGGCGGAGGAGCGCGGCTTCGCCGTGGAAGCGGTCGGCAGCAGCGTGGAGGGACGCCCGCTCCGCCACGTCCACTGGGGGAACGGGCCGACCCGGGTGCTGCTGTGGTCGCAGATGCACGGGGACGAGAGCACCGCGTCGATGGCGCTGGCGGATCTGTTCCGCTTCCTCGGCGAACACCCCGATCACCCGGTGGTCGCGCGCCTGCGCGAGCGGACGTCGCTGCACTTCCTTCCGGTCATGAATCCCGACGGTGCGGCCCGCTTCCAGCGGCGCAATGCCCAGGGAATCGACCTGAACCGCGACGCCAGGGCGCTCGCCACCCCGGAAGCCCGCGCACTGAAGGCATTGCGGGACCGGCTGGAGCCTGCGTACGGGTTCAACCTGCACGACCAGGACCCTGGCTATCGCGCCGGCGACTCGGATCTCGGCACCGCGATCGCCCTGCTCGCGCCGCCGTTCGACGAAGGCCGCGGCGTGAACGAAGTCCGCGCACGCGCGATCGAGGTCGCCGCGGTGATCCGCATCGCCCTGGAACCCCGCATTCCCGGGCGCATCGCCCGCTGGGACGATACCTTCAACCCGCGCGCGTTCGGAGACCTGATGACGCAATGGGGCACCAGCACCATCCTGATCGAGTCCGGCGGCATCGAGGGCGATCCGGAGAAGCAGGCGCTGCGTCGGTTGAACTTCCTCGCGCTCGCGGCCGCGCTGGACGCGATCGCGGACGGCAGCCATGCCGGCACGCCGCACGCGCTCTACACCGGGCTTCCGGAAAACGGCCGGGTTTTCCCCGACCTCCTGATCCGGGGGGGCAACGTCGCCGCGCCGGGGCTCCCGCCGGTCCGGGCCGACGTGCTGGTCAACTTCGAGCATCCCTTGGCCGAACGCGGCGGAACCATCGCCGACATCGGCGACCTCGGATCGACGAAGGCGCGGCACACGCTGGACGCCTCCGACCTGTTCATCGTGCCGATGGAGGCGGCACCGGCGCCCGGCGCAGATCCACGTACGCCGACCGGCCTCGCGGTGGGCGCACCTGCCTATATCCACCTGAGCCGCGACGCGGCCGGCAGCGACATCATCTGGACGCTGGCCGGCGACGTCGACCCGAAGCGGCCGCGTCCCGACTGACGCTCGGAACCACTGCCCTACCTCGGGGAATCCAGACCACGGCCGACCATCGGCACGCGCGGCGACAAGTCTTCGCCTCGGCACGGGCGGCATCGATCATGCCTCACGGCCAGCCCCCGCATGGTCGTCATGACTCAGGCCGCGGCCTGACCCCGATCCGGCGCCGCGCCGGCGGGTTGCACCCCCTCGCCTTGCTGGGCATCCGGCCGTTGCCGCAGCAGGGCGGCGCACAACAGCGGCGCCACCACGAACATGCCGAGGAAGTAGCGCCCCTGGATTTCGAATATCGTGTGCACGCCCCAGAAAGCCAGGATCCACAGCACCGGCAGCCCGGCGAGCTGGGAGCCGTTGCGCCACAGGCGCACCGATGTCCAAAAGCAGGCCAGCAGTATCAGTGCCGTCAGGACACGATAGACACGGCTTTCCCAGGCGATCGCCTGATCGTAGCGGGCATCGATCCGTTCACGGTCGGGGCTTGCGTCGATGCGCTCGCGGATGTTGGGCGATTCGACCAGCCAGTAGAGCGCATAGGGCGGTGGGCTGACGATCTGCGGAAGCTTGCATTCCACCACCGACATCCAGTGGCCCAGCGGTCGTGCCAGCAGGCGGTCCCGGATCGCGATGGCCATCGGCTTGCCGAGATCCGCGCGTGCCGCGGATGCGGCCTCCACCGACCAGTATCCGCAGCCCTGCTCGCGCGAGTCGCCGGAAACCAGCAGCCCGCCGTACAGGGTAACCGCCGAACTGGTGCGGACGGCTTCCATGCGTCCGCTCGTCTTGCGCATCGCCATGTCGGCTGCAAAACCGAGCAACGTCCCGGCCAGCAAGACGCCGTAGACGCCTCGGACCAGAAATCCAGCACGGAACCGGGCGAACAGGCACGTCACGACCGCCATGCCGAGCAGTGCCCATAGGACGAGCGCGTACTGAGGCTTGGTCGACACGGCGAAGGCGACCGCCATGGTCGCCAGAGCCAGCCGCGTGGTCCGGCGCACGCCGATGCGCGGATCGAGCGCGAACCAAAGACCCAGCGCCAGCTGCGCTGCGGCGATCAGGTCGAGCTGGACGATGCCGAAGAACGGGGTGATCAGCAGGAGATAAGCGACCACCATCTGCGCCAGCCATCGCCAGCGCGTGGGGTCGACGCGATAGGCGAGGAATCCAAGCAGGCTCGCAGCCGGCAGATTGAGCGCCAGCGCCGACGCGACCGGAGACCATCCCAAGGCTTTCGGGATCGCGAGCAACCAGAGCGAAGCGCCGCCCCGCTCGTACCTGTCCGGCTCGCCGGCGGCGTACCAGTAGTGCAACCAATCGCTGTGCGGCTCCGGCTGCCACCACACCGCGAGCCAAACACCTACACCGACCACCAGCGCCCACTGCACCAGGGCGGCGGCAGTCCAGACGCGGTGGACACGCGTCAACGACGATCGTGGCTCATGCATGCATCGGATCCTGCTGCAGAAAACATGGCAACGAGCGCGCTCCGTTCCGCGCGGCCGCCCGTCGCGTCGCGTCCGATTGTAGCGGTTGCGGCTTTTTTTCGGCCTTGTATATGACGGTTGCGCTTCCGGCGATGTCCGCCGTCGGCCACATCCTTCGGCCGATCGCACTGACCCGCGACACACCGGTTCTAAGGCCGCACGGCGCCCGATACCGGCGCCCCGTGCAACATTCTCCGTAGGCCCTTACCATTGCCGCCCGCTCGGCTGGCTGCCGTGCAAGGGTGTTTGCTTGCTTGGCTCGCGACCACAGACAGAACCCCATGAGCATGACTGATCACGCCCGCCGTACCCCCGCCTCATCGTCGAGGCCGCTAGCCGGCATGCTGTTGGTCACACTGGTTCTGCTGGGCGTCAAGCTGGCTTGGCTCTGTATCGATCCCACCCTGAGGCTCTACCTCGGCGACTCGCTGACCTATCTGCAATCGGCGGCCCTGCTGACCGGCAGCGGCAGCCGATCCTTCCTGTACGGCTGGGCCTTGCACCTGCCGGTTGCCTGGCTGCATTCGCCGGTCGCGGTCATCGCCGTCCAGGGCACCTGGTCCCTGCTCAGTTGCCTGGGATTGTTCGTGTTCCTGCGCCAATCGCTGGGACTGGGATTCCGGCTGAGCGCGGCGCCGGCCGTGCTGCTGGCAACCGAACCCGCCCAGGTGTTCCTCGAGCGAATGGTCATGGCCGAAACGCTCGGGCTGCTTGCGTTCGTCGTCATGCTTCTGCTGTTGTCGCGCTATCTGGGATCGGGCCGCCTGCGCTGGTACTTCCTGGGCTGCCTCGCCGGCCTTGCCGCCGCCGCCTTCAGGATGAATTTCCTGCCAGTGGCGCTCGGCCTCGGGCTGGTCGTTCCACTGGTACGCGCGCTCCTGCCGCATAGCGGAACCGGCATGGGCCACCTGCAGAAGGCGCGCCACGTGGCACTGGCGCTGGCAATGCTGCTCGGCATCCATCTCGCCTACGTCCACCTGTACGGACATGCGGCGCAGCAGCCGCCGGGATACTTGGCCCACAGCGGCAGGATGCAGATCGGGCTGGTGGCACCGCTCATCCGCCCCGAGCACTTCGAGGGCACCGGGGTTTCCGGCAACACGCTAGACCGGGTGCGGATCCCGCTGGACGACCATTGGCAGCGCAGCCATCACATCTGGGACCAGGGCGGCTTGTGGTCTGTACTGGAGACGAGCAGCGAAAACCCCGAGCAGGTGGCCCGCACCATCACCCGGCGTGCGCTGCTCGACGATCCGGCCGGGCTGCTGAGAATCAATGTCGAAACGCTGGGCGGCTACTTCGACCAGACGAAAAGCCGCTGGAAGATGCTGGACGACAAGGGTGCGCGCATACCGGGCGAGGACGACCTGCGGCTCGTCAGGATCTGGATGGGCTGGGACGCGCGTGGGATAGAAAGCATGGAATCCCCAGCCCGGCGCTACTTCGCCGCATCGGGGGGGTGGCTCGTCACCTGCCTGCTGGCGCTGCCGCTGCTCGCGCTGATCACGTCGATCGCCGGTTGGCGCCAACCGCGCCGCGAGCAGTACCTCCTCCTGGGGTTGGCTTCACTGGGCCTGTTCGCCGGCCACCTGGTCTTCGCGCACATCATTTCCTACCGCTACATCCACCCATTCCCATGGTTCGTCCTAGCCAACGTGGCCGCGATCATCGGCCTGGTCATGACCCGTTGGCAGACGCGGATTCCGGCCCGGCCGGCGCCCGGTACCTGAGGTAGGCCAACGCTCGGAGTTCCTTGCGGCCCCTGGCGACCGAGTCGAGGATCAGGCCGACGGTCAGGGACAAGGCGGACAGGACGAGCAATGCTGCCGTCAGAATCGCGGTCGGGAACCGCGGCACCAGGCCGGTCTGTGCATAGGTCACCAGCAGCGGCACGGAGAGCACGAACGCCAGCACCAACAGTGCGATGCTGATCGTTCCGTAGAAGGCGACCGGGCGCTCGGTGGTGAACAGCACGAGAATCGTCCGCAGGATCCGGAACCCATCGCGCCAGGTGTTGAGCTTGCTGGCCGATCCCGCCGGGCGTTCCCGATAGGGTGTGGTGACTTCCGCGACCGGCATGTGGAGCTCCAGCGCGTGCACGGTCAACTCGGTCTCGATCTCGAAGCCGGACGATTGGCCGGGAAAGCTCTTGACGAAGCGTCGCGAGAACCCGCGGTAACCGGACAGGATGTCACGGCACGTAAAGCCGAACAGCCAGGCAAGGAACGCGGTCAGGACCCGGTTGCCGATCGCATGGCCCGGCCGGTAGGCGCCGCTTCCGGCCTCGTCGCGGACACCCACCACCATGTCATGGCCGGCCATCACCCGCTCCACCATCTGCGGCCCGTGCCCTGCCGAATAGGTGTCGTCGCCGTCGACCAGCAGGTAGACGTCGGCCTCGACATCGGCGAACAGGCGCCGCACGACATGGCCCTTGCCGCGGGTGGATACCCACCCCACCTGCGCGCCCGCGGCACGCGCAAGCCGGGCGGTGTCGTCCTCGGAGCCATTGTCGAAGACGTACACCGTGGCGCCGGGCAGGGCCTGCCTGAAATCGGCGACCACCTTCTCGACGGTCAGCGCCTCGTTGTAGCAGGGCACCAGGACCGCGATGCGGGGAACCGTCACGCCGGCATCATTCCGGAAGGCCGCCGCGCCGTCAGCCCAGCAGGTGGGCGACGCCGGCGCGCTCCTCTTCCAGCTCGGCCAGGGTCTTGTCGATGGACTTTCGGCTGAAGTCGTCGATCGGCAGGTCCCTGACGACGGTGTACTCGCCGTTCTGCGTGGTCACCGGCAGGCCGAAGATCACGCCCTCCGGGATGCCGTAGCTGCCGTCCGACGGCACGCCCATGGTGACCCACTTGCCGTCGCTGCCGAGCAGCCAGTCGCGGACGTGGTCGATCGCGGCGTTGGCGGCGGAGGCGGCCGAGGACAGGCCGCGCGCCTCGATGATCGCGGCTCCGCGCTTGCCGACCGTGGGGATGAAGGTGTTCGCGTTCCAGTCCTGGTCGTCGATCGCGCCGGCGACGGAGGCGCCGTCGGCCGTGGCGAAGCGGTAGTCCGGGTACATGGTCGGGCTGTGATTGCCCCAGACCACCAGCTTCTCGATGCCGCCGACCGGCTTTCCGAGCTTGGCCGACAGCTGGCTGAGCGCGCGGTTGTGGTCCAGGCGCAGCATCGCGGTGAAGTTCTTCGCCGGCAGGTCCGGGGCCGACTTCATGGCGATGTAGGCGTTGGTGTTGGCGGGGTTGCCCACCACCAGCACCTTGACGTCGCGGTCGGCGACCTTGTTCAGGGCCGCGCCCTGGGCGGTGAAGATCTTCGCGTTCTCCAGCAGCAGGTCCTTGCGCTCCATGCCCGGGCCGCGCGGGCGGGCGCCGACCAGCAGGGCGACGTCGGCGTCCTTGAACGCGACCTCGGGATCGTCGGTGCCGACCATGCCGGCCAGCAGCGGGAAGGCGCAGTCCTCCAGCTCCATCATCACGCCCTTGAGCGCGGCCTGGGCCTTGTCCATCGGCAGTTCCAGCAGCTGCAGGATCACCGGCTGGTCCTTGCCCAGCATCTCGCCGGAGGCGATGCGGAACAGCAGGGCGTAGCCGATCTGGCCGGCGGCGCCGGTGACGGCGACTCGGACGGGCGTCTTCATGGGAGTGTCCTCTCGTTCATTGGGGGATTGCATGGCTGGCGCCTAGTACACGCGGTAGCCGAGGGGCGTGAGCTTGCTGTCCAGCGCAGCGGTGTCGTAGCCCCGCACGACGTCCTGGCCGATCACGGTCACCGGCACGCCGCGCGTGCCCAGCGCCTGCATGGCGCGGTCGCCTTCCGGCGTGTCGACGTCGAGCACGCGGTAGCGGACGTTCGCCAGTTCGAAATCCTTCTGCTGCTTGCGGCAGTAGCCGCACCACTCGGCCGCGAGCATGACGATGCGGTCGTCGCCGGTGGCGTTGCGCGGATCGTCGGGATGCAGCTCGGCCTCGCCGGCGCCGCGGAAATGCAGCGCCGCGCCGACCAGCGCGAGCAGCATCGGGATCCACAGCGCGCGCATCGTCCGGCTTCCGGCTCAGGCCAGCTCGGCGAAGAATTCCCGGATGCGCTGCAGCCCTGGGGCGAGCTGTGGCGTCGGGCAGGTATAGCTGATCCGCAACGCGCGCGGTTCGCCGAACGCCGAGCCCGGTACGCAGGCGACGCCCTTGACGTCCAGCAGCGCGTTGCACAGGTCGATGTCGTTGGCGATCGGCGTTCCGCCGTGCGACTTGCCGAAGGCGACGCTGACGTCGGGGAACACGTAGAACGCGCCCTGCGGCTGCGGACAGACGACGCCCGGGATCTGCGCCAGCACCGCCATCACCTGGTCGCGCTTGGCCTGGAACTCGGCGCACTTCTGCCGCGGCACGTCCTGCGGTCCCGACAGCGCGGCCACGCCGGCGGCGCCGACGATCTCCGGCACGTTGGTGATGTGGTTGGAGTTGAGCGTGGTCACCGCCTGCGCCACCTCCTCGGGCCCGGCCATCAGGCCCAGGCGCCATCCCGGCATGCCGTAGGTCTTGGACAGCGAGTCGAGGAAGATGACGCGGTCGCGCAGCTCGGGGCGCGCATGCAGGAAATTGTGGTAGCCGACGCCGTCGAACACCATCCGGTTGTAGATGTCGTCGGTGATGACCCAGGTCTCGGGATACTTGACGATGACGTCCGCCAGCGCGGCGATCTCGTTCTTCGTGTAGACCATGCCGGTCGGGTTCGACGGGTTGTTGAACAGGAACACCCGCGGCTTCTTCGCCAGCGCGGCGTCGAGCTGCGCCGGGGTGAGCTTGTAGTCCTGTTCCGGCGGGCACGGCAGCAGTTGGATGTCGGCGTTGACGATCTCGCCGACATCGAGGTAGCTGGTCCAGTACGGCGTCGGGAAGGCGAAGCCGTCGCCCTCGTCCAGTAGCGCCTCGGCCAGGTTGTAGATCAGGTGCTTGGCGCCGACGCCGGTGGCGCAGTTGGCGCGGGTGTAGCCGGTCAGGCCGATCTCGGCCATGTGCGCGATGAAGGCGTCGAGCAGCGCATCGGCGCCGCGGTTGCTGCCGTACTGGCCGGAATCCTTGTCCAGCGCCTCGCGCGCGGCGGCGTAGACGTGCTCGCCCGGGAGGAAGTTCGGTACGCCGATCGAGAAACTGATGATGTCCCGCCCTTCCGCCTTCAACCGCTTGGCCTTCTCGGCGACCTGCATGATGGCGCTGGGCTTGGCGCGACCAATGCGCCGGGCAAGCTGGGGCATCGCGGAACCTCTCTCGGAGACGGACGGACGCGGGCAGACGGCGTCTGCTGCGGTGCGGAATTTTAGCATGCACTAGGCAGATCCTTCCGTCGCGCCGAAGCAGCACCGTCGCCACGGGCGGCATCCAGTGAATAGCCCCGCGCCACGCAGCCGTCGCAACCAGGCAAGCCCCGTCGCATGATGGCTCCGGGAGGGGTCGTCGGCTTCGGGAACGAGCGGCGCCCGGGCCGGGGCATGCTCCCCGGCTCGGTCCGCCATCCATGGCGGACTCGCCGCCGCAGGCCATCCATGGCCTGCTCTCCGCATCCCCCGGCCCGGGCGCCGCACCGGCGATTCGCTTTCGGATGCTCGGAAGCCCTCCCACCGAAGCCGATACGGGTTGGAGCGGGAGCCGTGCCGCGGGGATTGCGGAGAGCTGACCATGGATGGTCAGCGGCCCTGAGTCCGGCCATGGATGGCCGGACCGAAGGGCGGAGCAATCCCCGCGGCGCGGCTCCCGCCCCGCGCGCGACGAACCGAAGACGCTCTTGAGCTTTGGTAGCGAAACTCAAGGGCGAATTGGGGTCAAGCCGCCAGGATCTTGTTCCACTCCGCCACACGGTCGGCCTTGGCCGCCAGCACTGCGTCGGCATCGCCCTCGATCTTCACCGAACGGATGCCGTCGCCCTGCTTCACCGCGTCGACCACGTCCAGCCCCTCGGTGACCTTGCCGAACACGGTGTGCTTGCCGTCCAGCCAGTCGGTCTTGATGTGGGTGATGAAGAACTGGCTGCCGTTGGTGTCCGGGCCGGCGTTGGCCATCGACAGCACCCCGCGCTCGTGCCTGACACCGTTGCCGGTCTCGTCCTCGAACTTGTAGCCCGGGCCGCCACGGCCGGAGCCTTCCGGGCAGCCGCCCTGGATCATGAAGTCGGCGATCACCCGGTGGAAGCTCAGGCCGTCGTAGAAGCCGCGACGGGCCAGGTTGACGAAATTGGCCACGGTCAGCGGCGCCTTGTCGGCGTACAGCTCGGCCTTGATCTGGCCACGGTCGGTATCGAATACGGCATTCAGGGACATGGGATCCTCGCGGGGAAGTTGGTTCATCGGGGGACAGGCCGCCGATTCGACCGGGAGCCGGATTGCGGCAGCGCAACACGCTATAATACCCGGCTTCCTCCACTGCCCCTATCGCGCCCTGCCCTCCCCGCACCGGCGCGCCTCGCCCATGTCTGCACCCATGTCCATTGAACGCCTGCGCAACATCGCCATCGTCGCCCATGTCGACCACGGCAAGACCACCCTCGTCGACCAGCTGCTCAAGCAGTCGGGCACCCTGAACGAGCGCGCCGTGGTCCCCGACCGGGTGATGGACAGCAACGACCTGGAGAAGGAGCGCGGCATCACCATCCTCTCCAAGAACACCGCGATCCGCTGGACCGATCCGCAGGGCGAGACGTGGCGGATCAACATCGTCGATACCCCGGGCCACGCCGACTTCGGCGGCGAGGTCGAGCGCGTACTGTCGATGGTCGACTCGGTGCTGATCCTGGTCGACGCCATGGACGGGCCGATGCCGCAGACCCGCTTCGTCACCCAGAAGGCGTTCGCGATGGGCTTCAAGCCGATCGTGGTGGTCAACAAGGTCGACCGCCCCGGCGCGCGCCCGAGCTGGGTGCTGGACCAGACCTTCGACCTGTTCGACCGCCTCGGCGCCAACGACGACCAGCTCGATTTCCACACCGTCTACGCCTCCGGCCTGCAGGGCTACGCGGGCCTGACCGAGGACGTGCGCGAGGGCGACATGACGCCGCTGTTCGAGGCGATCTGCCAGCACGTCTCGCCACCGCCGGTCGATCCGGACGGCCCGTTCCAGATGCGCGTGACCTCGCTGGACTACAACAGCTACGTCGGCATCATCGGCGTCGGCCGCATCCAGCGCGGCACGATCAAGACCAACCAGCAGGTCACCGTGATCGACCGCGAAGGCAAGACCCGCAACGCCAAGGTGCTGCAGGTGCTCGGCTTCATGGGCCTGGAGCGCGTGGAAGTGCCGCAGGCGCAGGCCGGCGACATCATCGCCTTCAGCGGCATCGAGGGCCTCGGCATCTCCGACACGCTGTGCGCGCCGAACGCAGTCGAACAGCTGCCGGTGCTGACGGTGGACGAGCCGACCATCTCGATGACCTTCCAGGTCAACGACTCGCCGTTCGCCGGGGTCAAGGACCGCAGCGGCGGCAAGTTCCTGACCAGTCGCCAGCTGCGCGACCGCCTCACCCGCGAGACCCAGCACAACGTCGCGCTGAAGGTCGAGGACACCAGCGACGCCGACAAGTTCAAGGTGTCCGGCCGCGGCGAGCTGCACCTGTCGATCCTGATCGAGACCATGCGCCGCGAAGGCTACGAACTGGCGGTGTCGCGCCCGGAGGTGATCGTGCGCGAGGTCGACGGCGTCAAGCAGGAGCCCTACGAGCAGCTGGTCGTCGACATGGAGGAGCAGTTCCAGGGCGGCGTGATGGGCCGCCTGGGCGAACGCAAGGCGCAGTTGCAGAACATGGAACCGGACGGCAAGGGCCGCGTGCGCCTGGAGTTCATCATCCCGGCGCGCGGGCTGATCGGCTTCCAGACCGAGTTCCGCACCCTGACCGCCGGCACCGGGCTGCTGTTCCACGTGTTCGACCACTACGGCCCGCGCGCCGAGGGCGAAATCGGCCAGCGCATCAACGGCGTGCTGATCTCCAATGGCACCGGCCCCTCCCCCGCCTACGCGCAGATCGCGATGCAGGAGCGCGGCCGGCTCTTCATCGAGCCGGGCGAGGAGATCTACGAAGGCCAGATCGTCGGCATCAACTCCAAGGACAACGACCTCACGGTCAACGCGCTGCGCGGCAAGCAACTGACCAACTTCCGTGCCTCGGGCAAGGACCAGGACGAAGGCCTGATCCCGCCGGTCAAGCTGTCGCTGGAGCAGGCGCTGGAGTTCATCGACGACGACGAGCTGGTCGAGGTCACGCCCAAGCAGATCCGCCTGCGCAAGAAGCTGCGCACCGAGGTCGACCGCAAGCGCGCGAGCCGCGCCGCCTGAGACCCGTGCGGTGAGCGTCTTCGTCGCCTGGATGCCGGACGAGGATGCGCTGGACGCGCTGTCGGCGCTGTGCGCGTCGATCGCCGCAGCGTGGCCGCAGGCCGGCCGGTTCAAGTGGCGCGACCGGCGCCAGCTGCACATGACGCTGCGCTTCCTCCACCACGGCCTGCCGCCCGATCCTGGACCGCTGTACGCCAGGCTCGCGGAAGTCGCGGCGCGCACTCGGCGCATCGAAGTGGTCTTCGACCGCATCGAGGCCTGGCCGCGCGTGCTGGTGGCGCGGCCGGCGCCCGCTCCCGCGCTGGACCGCCTGTTCGCGGACATCGAGGCGGCAGCCACGGCATGCGGCGAGGTGCCGGAGCGCAGGGCCGCCGCGCCGCACGTCACCCTGGCCTATCCGGAACAGCGCGCGGCGACGTTGCCGGCTTTGCTCGGCACCGGCTCCGGCAGCCCGCCGCCGCTGCCGTTCACGACCTGCCTGGGGCGCATCGCCATCGCACAGACGGTGCCCGGCGGCTACGACACGCCGCACTGGTGGCCCTTGCAGGAAGAAGCGGCACCGCCGGATCCGCTCGCCTGAGCGTGCCGGACGTTCGCGGCCGGGCGAGCCGGCCTGCGCCTTCGAGCGCATGACCCGCGCGCAGGCCGCCGCGCTCCCCGCCACCGTGCCGCCGGCCGCGGGCGGGTGAACCGGTCAGGTCGCGGCGGGCGCGGCGATCTGGTTCTGCTTGTGCACGATCGCCATCGCGATCTCCAGCGCCTGCTCGTAGTTCAGGCGCGGATCGACGCTGGAGCGATAGGCGCGGGCCAGGTCGAGGTCCGTCAGGTCGCGGGCGCCGCCGGTGCACTCGGTGACGTCCTCGCCGGTCAGCTCCAGGTGCACGCCGCCCAGGCGGGTGCCGGCGGCCGCGTGCAGTTCGAACGCCTGCTCCACCTCGCTGCGGATCTTGTCGAAGCGACGGGTCTTGAAGCCGTTGCTGGTCGCCTCGGTATTGCCGTGCATCGGATCGCAGATCCACAGCACCCGGCGACCCTCGCGCTTGACCGCCTCGAGCAACGGCGGCAGCCGCTCGGCGATGCCGGACGCGCCCATGCGATGGATCAGGCTCAGCCGTCCCGGCTCGTCGTCGGGATTGAGCACCTCGATCAGGCGCAGCAGCTGGTCCGGCGTCACCGACGGGCCGACCTTGACCGCGATCGGATTGCGGATGCCGCGGAAGTACTCGGTATGCGCGCCGTCCAGCGCCGCCGTGCGCATGCCGATCCACGGGAAGTGCGTGCTCAGGTTGAACCAGCCCCACTGCCGCGGCACCTGCCGCGTCTGGGCTTCCTCGTACGGCAGCAGCAACGCTTCGTGCGAAGTGTAGAAATCCACCCGGTTGAGGTTGTAGACCTCGGTCCCCGACAGCGTCTCCATGAAGCGCACCGCGTCGCCGATGCTGGCGACCATGCGGTGATACTCGGCCGCCAGCGGCGAATGCCCGACCCAGCCCAGGTTCCAGTACTCGGGATGGTGCAGGTCGGCGAAGCCGCCGTCGATCAGCGAGCGGGTGAAGTTCATGGTCATCGCCGAGCGCGCATGCGCCTTGACCATGCGCCGCGGGTCCGGGATGCGCGCCTCGGGCGTGAACTCCGGGGCGTTGACCATGTCGCCGCGGTAGCTCGGCAGGGTCACGCCGTCGCGGGTCTCGGTATCGGCCGAGCGCGGCTTGGCGTATTGCCCGGCGAAGCGCCCCACCCGCACCACCGGCAGGCGCAGGCCGTGCACCAGCACCAGGCTCATCTGCAGCAGCACCTTGAGCCGGTTGGAGATCAGCTCCGAACTGCAATCGCTGAAGTTCTCCGCGCAATCGCCGCCCTGCAACAGGAAGCGCCGCCCTTCCTGCGCCTCGGCGAGCTGCTGCTTCAGGGCCAGGATCTCCCACGAGGTCACCAGGGGCGGCAGCGCCTGCAGCTCCTCCTGCACCGCCGCCAGCGCGGCCGGATCCGGATAGGTCGGCAGCTGCAGCGCCGGGCGCGCGCGCCAGCTGTCCGGCCGCCAGTCGGCGGGCAGGGTCACGGCACGGAGGTTGCGTTCGGACGGAGGCATGTTCGGATCCAGGCTCGGCCGATCATCATGCCAGACTGCTGCACCGCGTCAATTTCGTCTGCAACCGTCGCCGGCGCGGTTCAGGCGCGACGGCGGAAGCCGGCGTACAGCGCCCACGCACCGAGCAGGACGAACCAGACCAGGCTCCAGGCCGGCATCGACAGGCCCAGGAAGGTCCAGTCGACATCGCCGCAATCGCCGGTGCCGGTCAGCACCTTGCGGATCAGGCTGGTGGTCGACATCGTCTCGCGCAGGAAGTCCAGCGGCGGTCCGCAGGCCGGGATCTCCGGCGGAAACAGCTGCATCCAGGTGTGGCGGCCGGCGATGCCGATCCCGACGGCCGCGGCCAGGAATCCGAGCACGCCGTAGACGGCCCTGCCCGCCCGGCTCCGCGGCGCGTGCAGCCCGCCGAGCAGCAGCACGGCGCCGAGCGCGGCGAACGCGATGCGCTGGAAGATGCACAGCGGGCACGGCTCGAGCCCCCACTGCAGCTGCGAGAAGATCGCGAAGCCGATCAGCGCCGCGCAGATCGCGGCGCCGGCCAGCAACTGCGCACGGAAGGACCAGCGGAGGGGGTTGGATGGCATCGGCGCAAGATAGCAAAAACCCCGGCACGGAGGCCGGGGTTCTGCGAAGAACGTCGCGTGTGGCTTACTCGGCGTCGGCGGCCGCCTGCGGGCGGTCGACCAGCTCGACGTAGGCCATCGGCGCGTTGTCGCCATCGCGGAAACCGCACTTGAGGATGCGCAGGTACCCGCCCGGCCGCGCGCGGTAGCGCGGCCCCAGCTCGACGAACAGCTTGCCGACCGCTTCCTTGTCGCGCAGGCGGGCGAACGCCAGCCGCCGGTTGGCGACGCCGTCGTTCTTGCTGATGGTGATCAGCGGCTCGGCGACGCGACGCAGCTCCTTGGCCTTGGGCAGCGTGGTGCGGATCATCTCGTGCTTGAACAGGGACGCCGCCATGTTGCGGAACATCGCTTCGCGATGGGCGCTGGTGCGGTTGAATTTGCGTCCGGCTTTCTGGTGGCGCATGGTCGTGATTCCTGAATTTGTCTCGGATGGCGACGCCCAACGCGCGCCTCTCGAATTCTATGCCTGCCATCCATGGCGGAGCGGAACTGGCTTCGGATCGTCCTGCCCGGCCATCCATGGCCGGGCGTTCGCGACCGCAGCCGATGCCGATAGGGCATCGGCTAAGCGCGGTCGCTCACCCAAGCATCCCGTGCTGGGAGACGCCGGCCGGCGGCCAGTTCTCCAGCTTCATGCCGAGCGACAGCCCGCGCTGGGCGAGCACTTCCTTGATCTCGGTCAGCGACTTCTTGCCGAGGTTCGGGGTCTTGAGCAGCTCGACCTCGGTCTTCTGGATCAGGTCGCCGATGTAGTAGATGCTCTCGGCCTTGAGGCAGTTGGCCGAGCGCACGGTCAGCTCGAGATCGTCGATCGGGCGCAGCAGCAGCGGATCGACGCCCGCGGCCTGCTGCTTGGCGGCACCGCGGTCGCGGTTGGTGAAGTCGCCGAACACCGACAGCTGGTCGGTGAGGATGTCGGCGGCGGTGCGCACGGCCTCCTCGGCGTCGATCGTGCCGTTGGTCTCGATGTCGAGCACCAGCTTGTCGAGGTCGGTGCGCTGCTCGACGCGGGCGGCCTCGACCTCGTACGCGACGCGGCGCACCGGCGAGAACGACGCGTCCAGCATCAGCCGGCCGATGGCGCGGGTCTCCTCGTCCGGACGACGGCGCGCGGCGGCCGGCTGGTAGCCGAAGCCGCGCTCGATCTTCAGGCGCATGTTGACCGACGCATCCTTGGTCAGCGTGCAGATCACGTGGTCGCCGTTGAGGATCTCGACGTTGTGGTCGGTCTTGATGTCCGCCGCGGTGACCGTGCCCGGGCCCGATTTGGCCAGCGACAGCGTCGAGGACTCGCCGGTGCCCATGCGGATGGCGACGTCCTTCAGGTTCAGCAGCACTTCGAGCACGTCTTCCTGCAGGCCCTCGAGGGCGCTGTATTCGTGCAGCACGCCGTCGATCTCGACCTCGGTGATCGCGAAGCCCGGAATCGACGACAGCAGCACGCGGCGCAGCGCGTTGCCGAGCGTATGCCCGTAGCCGCGCTCCAGGGGTTCGATCACGACCTTGGCGCGATTGCCGGCGAGACGCTCGATCTGCGGAGCGCGCGGGCGCAGGACCTGGTTGGCAGTAACCGTCATTTTCTTGGCTTCTCCTCAAATGCCGTCGCGTGGGGGCGCGAGGGCCGTGGCGCGTTTGGAGCCCCCTTGGAACCGGGGGAGCCCAGCGCGGCTTGCGCGCGCTGGCGGGGGATTGCGAAAGGGGCGACCGGGACCGGCGGACCGGCTGCGGGCAGCCCTTCCGGCCTTACTTCGAATACAGCTCGACGATCAGCGCTTCGTTGATGTCGGACGGCAGGTCGCCGCGATCCGGCACCGACTTGAACACGCCGGCGAACTTCTTGGCGTCGACCTCGACCCAACCCGGCGACAGGTCCATCTGCGAGGACACGTCGAGCGCCTCCTGCACGCGCATCTGCTTCTGCGCACGCTCGGACAGCGCGATCGCGTCGCCGGCCTGGACCTGGTAGGACGGCAGGTTGACCGGCTTGCCGTTGACGGTGACGCCGCGGTGCGAGACCAACTGGCGCGCGGCCGGCCGGGTCACCGCGAAGCCCATGCGGTAGACGACGTTGTCCAGGCGAGTTTCCAGCAGCTGCAGCAGGTTCTCGCCGGTGTTGCCCTTCTTGGTCGAGGCCTTCTTGTAGTAGTTGCGGAACTGGCGCTCCAGCAGGCCGTAGATGCGCTTGACCTTCTGCTTCTCGCGCAGCTGGGTGGCGTAGTCGGACAGCTTGCTGCGGCGGGCGCCGGTGCCGGCGCCGTGCTGGCCGGGCTTCTGCTCCAGCTTGCACTTGGAGTCCAGCGCGCGCGTCGGGCTCTTGAGCGACAGGTCGGCGCCTTCGCGGCGGGCGAGCTTACAGGTGGGACCGATATAACGAGCCATATCTTCTCAGCTCCTCAGACGCGACGCTTTTTGGGAGGCCGGCACCCGTTGTGCGGGATCGGCGTCACGTCGATGATGTTGGTGATCTTGTAGCCGACGTTGTTCAACGAGCGCACCGCCGACTCGCGGCCCGGGCCGGGGCCCTTGATCCGCACTTCCAGCGACTTCACGCCGTAGTCGAGCGCGACCTTTCCGGCCTTCTCGGCGGCGACCTGCGCCGCGAACGGGGTCGACTTGCGCGAGCCGCGGAAACCCGCGCCGCCCGAGGTTGCCCACGACAGCGCGTTGCCCTGACGGTCGGTGATGGTGATGATGGTGTTGTTGAACGAAGCGTGGACGTGGGCGATGCCGTCGGTGACGACGCGCTTGATCTTCTTCTTGGTCTTGGCAGCCGGCTTGGCCATGGCGTTGTCCCCTTACTTCCGGATCGGCTTGCGCGGGCCCTTGCGGGTGCGCGCGTTGGTGCGGGTGCGCTGGCCTCGCAGCGGCAGACCGCGGCGATGGCGCAGGCCACGGTAGCTGCCCAGGTCCATCAGGCGCTTGATCGACATGCCGATCTCGCGACGCAGATCGCCCTCGACCACCAGCTTGCCGACCTCGGCGCGCAGGCGCTCGACTTCCGGCTCGGACAGGTCGACGATCCGGGTCGAGACCTCGACGCCGGCCGCTTGGCAGACCTGCTTGGAACGGGTACGGCCGATGCCGTAGATGCTTTGCAGCCCGACCCAGACATGCTTCTGGGCAGGCAAGTTGACGCCTGCGATACGCGCCATGAGGCGATCTCCAACTGGTTTGGCGGCCGGACCACTGGAATCCGGCGGAGTGAACACGAAATTGTAGCAGGGTCTCGGGTTCTCGGGAAGCCCCAGGTGGCGAACCACCGGGGCTCCGGCATGGGGAGTGTGCCCATGCTCCGGCGACGGACCGACGCTGACCGCGGCCCGGGATTGCCCGGTCCACGGCCGTCCCGCCACTCAGCGGGAACGGACGCCGGCCCACCCGCGCGCGAGACCGCCGCTCGGGTCGCCCATCTTCCCTCCCTGCGCTGTCGTCAGGGGGGTGTTGTGCTGCAGCCGCCGCTCCGGACGTGGGTCAGGGGCGGCGATCGATATTCAAGCTGCCATCCATGGTGCAACCGTACCGGCTTGCGGGTGGTCCGGCCCGGCCATCCTTTGGCCGGGCGCTCGCGCGGGCAGCGCGCGGCGGTGCCGCGCTAGCGTGCCCGCGCTCCTTGTCGGGGTTCCCCCCACAAGAGCCGGTGTTCTTGCCATCCATGGCGGAATTGCATTGGCTCCGGAGGGACCTGCCCGGCCATCCTTGGCCGGGCGCTCGCGCGGGCAGCGCGGCGGTGCCGCGCTAGCGTGCCCGCGCTCCTTGTCGGGGTTCCCCCCCACAAGAGCCGGTGTTCTTGCCATCCATGGCGGAACTGCATTGGCTCCGGAGGGACCTGCCCGGCCATCCTTGGCCGGGCGCTCGCGCGGGCAGCGCGGCGGTGCCGCGCTAGCGTGCCCGCGCTCCCCCCTTCAGGTTTGCCTTCTTGAGCAGGCTCTCGTACTGGTGCGACATCAGGTGCGCCTGGATCTGCGCGATGAAGTCCATCACCACGATCACCACGATCAGCAGCGAAGTGCCGCCGAAGTAGAACGAGGCCCCCAGCTGCGCACGCATGAACTCCGGCAGCAGGCAGACGATCACCAGGTACAGCGCACCGGCCGCGGTCAACCGCGTGAGCACGCTGTCGACGTAGTCCGCCGTGGCCTTGCCCGGCCGGATGCCCGGGATCAGCGCACCCGACTTCTTCAGGTTGTCCGCGGTCTCCTGGCTGTTGAACACCAGCGCCGTGTAGAAGAAGGCGAAGCCGGCGATCAGGCCGCCGTAGAGCAGGATATACAGGGGTTCGCCCGGCGACAGCGCCTGCGCTGCGCGCTGCAGCCACATGGCCGAACCGGCCTGGCCGAACCAGGTCGAGATCGTGGCCGGGAACATGATGATCGACGAGGCGAAGATCGCCGGGATCACGCCGGCCATGTTCAGCTTCAGCGGCAGGAACGAGGTCTGGTTCATGTACGCGTTGCGGCCGCCCTGGCGGCGCGCGTAGTTGACCGTGATCCGGCGCTGGCCGCGCTCGATGAACACCACGAAGAAGATGAAGGCGAGCACGATGACGCCGATCATGATCACCGCGATCGGGCTGATGTCGCCGTTGCGCGCCTGCTCCAGCGTGCTGAAGATCGCGCTCGGCAGCCCGGAGACGATGCCGGCGAAGATGATCAGCGACACGCCGTTGCCGACGCCGCGCTCGGTCACCTGCTCGCCCAGCCACACCAGGAACATGGTACCGGCGGTGAGCGCGACGATCGCGGTCAGCACGAAGCCCATCCCCGGCGCGTACACCACCTGGATGCCGTTGCTGGCGCCCGAGCCCTGCAGCGCGACGGCGATGCCCGCCGACTGGAAGATCGCCAGCGGGATCGCGCCGATGCGCGACCACTGGGTGATCTTGCGTCGCCCGGATTCGCCCTCCTTCTGGATCGCCTTCAGGCTGGGCACGATCTGCACCATCAGCTGCATGACGATCGACGCCGAGATGTACGGGATCACGTTCAGCGCGAACAGGCTGAAGCGCTCCAGCGCGCCGCCGGAGAACATGTTGAACATGTCGACGATGGTGCCCTGCTGCTGCTCCATCAGCCGCAGCATCGCCTCCGGATTCACGCCCGGAACGGGGATGTAGCAGCCGATGCGATAGACCAGCAGCGCACCGAGCACGAACAGCAGCCGCTGGCGCAGCTCGGTGAACTTGCCGAGGCCCGCGCCCACGCCGCCCATTGCGCTACCGCTGCGTGACATTCGATGCTCCGATGTGACGATCTATCTGCACGCTCAAAAACCCTTCACTCGAAAAACAATGGCTGCCATCCATGGCGCGACTACACCGGCTCCGGGCCGTCCCGCCCGTCCATCCATGGCCGGGCGCTCGCCGGCGCGGCGCGGCGGTGCCGCGCCAAGCTTACGCCGGCTCGCCCTCGACCTTGCCGCCGGCGGCCTCGATCGCCGCGCGCGCGCCGGCCGTGGCCAGCACGCCCTTGAGCACGAGCGCCTTCGAGATCTCGCCCTTCTTGACGATCTTGGCGCGCTTGGCGGTGCTCGGTACCAGCTTGGCGGCGCGCAGCGCGGCGAAATCGACCTCGCCGTCCAGCCTGTCCAGGTTGTAGAGCATCACTTCGGCGGTGTCGTTCTTCAGCTTCGAACGGAAGCCGATCTTCGGCAGGCGCATGTGCATCGGCATCTGGCCGCCTTCGAAGCCGGCCTTGATCTTGCCCTTGCCCGCGCGCGCGAACGAACCCTTGTGGCCGCGGCCCGCGGTCTTGCCGAGGCCGGAGCCGATGCCGCGACCGACGCGCTTGCGGTCTTCGCGCGCGCCGTCGGCCGGCTTGAGTGTATTCATACGCATGTTCGTTACTCCTCGACCCGGACCAGGTAGTGGACCTTGTTGATCAGGCCGCGCACCTGCGGGCTGTCCTTCAGTTCGCGGACGTCGTTGAGCTTGTTGAGGCCCAGCGCCTTCACAGACAGCCGATGGCGCGCCTGGGTTCCGCGCAAGCCCTTGACCAGGCGCACCTTGACGGTGCCGCCGTTGGATTCCTGCTTAGCCATGGAGAACGTCCTCCACCTTCTTGCCGCGCTTGGCCGCGATCTTGCCCGGCGAGTGCATCCCCTCCAGCCCCCGGACCGTGGCACGGACCAGGTTGATGGGATTGCGCGAGCCGACCGCCTTGGCCAGCACGTCCTTGACGCCGACCGCCTCGAGCACGGCGCGCATGGCGCCGCCGGCGATCACGCCGGTTCCCTCGGAGGCCGGCTGCATGAACACGCGCGCGGCGCCGTGGCCGGCCTTGACGGTGTGCCACAGGGTGCCGCCGTTGAGCTCGACGCTGCTCATGTTCTTGCGGGCGTACTCCATCGACTTCTGGATCGCGACCGGCACTTCGCGCGCCTTGCCGTAGCCGAAGCCGACCTTGCCGTTGCCGTCGCCCACCACCGTCAGCGCGGTGAAGGTGAACTGGCGGCCGCCCTTGACGGTCTTGCTGACGCGGTTGACCGCGATCAGCTTCTCGACCATGCCGTCGTCCATCTCCTCGCGGTCGCGGTTGCGGTCGCGCCCTCGGGATTCACGTTGTTCTGCCATTGCCATATCTCGGTAGTTGAAGGAATTTGCGGCGTGGCCGCTTATCGTTGTGGTGTGGTGCGGATGTTTCGCAGCGACGGACGAATCGTCGTTGCGCCCGGCGCAGCGCGCGCCGGCAGGTGGATCTCAGGAACGCATCAGAACTGCAGGCCACCCTCGCGCGCGGCTTCGGCCAGCGCCTTGATCCGGCCGTGGTAGCGGTAGCCGGAGCGGTCGAAAGCGACCTTCTCGACGCCGGCCGCCTTCGCCTTCTCCGCGATGGCGCGACCGACCTTGGCGGCGGCCTCGATGTTCTTGTTGCTCTTCAGGCCGTCGCGCACGTCGGCCTGGGTGGTGCTGGCCGAGGCCAGCACCTTGGAGCCGTCCGCGCTGAACAGCTGCGCGTAGACATGCTGGCCGGTGCGCAGCACCGACAGGCGCGGCGTGCCGACTTCGCGAATGCGCGCGCGGGTGGACTTGGCGCGGCGCAGGCGGGCGATCTTCTTTTCCATGGTCTTTCTCCGAGGCGGATCGACGAACTACGCCTTCTTGGCCTCTTTGCGGATGATGTTTTCACCGGCGTACTTCACGCCCTTGCCCTTGTAGGGCTCCGGCGGACGGTAGCCGCGGATCTTGGCGGCAACCTGGCCGACGCGCTGCTTGTCGGCGCCGCTGACCACGATCTCGGTCTGGGTCGGCGTGACGATGTTGATGCCCTCCGGCGCGGAGAACACCACCGGGTGCGAAAAGCCGAGCGAGAGGTTCAGGTCCTTGCCCTGCATCGAGGCACGGTAGCCGACGCCGACCAGCTCGAGCTTGCGCTCGAAGCCTTCCGAGACGCCGTGGACCATATTGGCCAGGATCGCCCGCAGCGTGCCGGTCATGGCCATGCGCGACGGCTCCCGGGGCGAGAGCACCGCGGTGCCGTCCTCGACGGAGACATCGACCCCGTCCGGACGCGCGATCGACAGCGTGCCCTTCGGGCCCTTGGCGCTGATGGAATCGGCCTGGATGTTCAGTTCGACGCCCTTGGGCAGGGCGATCGGCTTCTTGGCGACGCGAGACATTGTCCGTTCTCCCTTATGCCACGAAGCACAGGACCTCGCCGCCGACGCCCTGCTGGCGCGCCTGCGAGTCGGTCATGATGCCCTTGGACGTGGAAATGATGGCGATGCCGAGGCCGTTGAGGACCTTCGGCAGCTCGTCCTTGCCGCGGTACTGGCGCAGGCCCGAGCGCGAGACGCGCTTGAGGTTCTCGATCACCGGGCGGCCTTCGTAGTACTTCAGCTCGATCTCGAGCTCGGCCTTGGCGCCGTTCTCGGTCACGCGCCACTCGCCGATGTAACCCTCGTCCTTCAGCACCTTGGCGATCGCCGCCTTGGTCTTGGACGACGGCATCTTCACCGACGGCTTGCCGACCGCGGCCGCATTTCGAATGCGGACCAGCATGTCGGCGATGGGATCAGTCATGCTCATTGTATGGAACCTTTTGAGTGCACCGATATCCGCGGGATTGCGAATTCGTTTGAGAGCCGGGATTGTGATTCGTGATTGGTGACTCGAAGGAGCAAAGGCGCTTCTGCGAGTCACCAATCACGTTTCACGAATCACGGTATTTCTTACCAGCTGGCCTTGCGCAGCCCCGGGACGTCGCCGCGCATGGTCGCTTCGCGCAGCTTGTTGCGGCCCAGGCCGAACTTGCTGTACACCGCGCGCGGGCGGCCGGTCAGGGCGCAGCGGGTGGTCAGGCGCGACGGCGAGGAGTCGCGCGGCAGCTTCTGCAGCTTCACCGCGGCGTCCATCTTCTCCTCGTAGCTCGCCGACTCGCTGCTGATGATCTTCTTCAGCGCGTCGCGCTTGGCGGCGTGCTGCTTCACCAGTTTGGCCCGCTTGATCTCGCGGTTGACCATGGAGGTCTTAGCCATGTGTATATCCTCGGGATTAGGGATTGGGGATTGGGGATTTCGTAAGAGCAGGACCCGGCGAGCTGTTGCTCTTCCGACTCCCGAATCTCGAATCCCGAATCCCTGCTCTCAATTGCGGAACGGGAAGCGGAACGCCTCGAGCAGCGCCTTCGCCTCCGCATCCGTCTTCGCGGTGGTGGTGATGGCGATGTCCATGCCGCGGATCGCGTCGACCTGGTCGAAGTCGATCTCCGGGAAGATGATCTGCTCCTTCACGCCCATGTTGTAGTTGCCGCGACCGTCGAACGAGCGGCCGGAGACGCCGCGGAAGTCGCGCACGCGCGGCAGCGAGACGTTGACCAGGCGGTCGAGGAACTCGTACATCCGGTTGCGGCGCAGGGTCACCTTGCAGCCGATCGGCCAGCCGTCGCGGATCTTGAACGACGCCACCGAGACCCGCGACTTGGTGATCTGCGGCTTCTGGCCGGAGATCTTCGCCATGTCGCCGGTCGCGTTCTCGAGGATCTTCTTGTTGGCCGCGGCCTCGCCCACGCCCATGTTGAGCGTGATCTTCTGCACCTTCGGCACCTGCATCGGATTGGTGTAGCCGAACTGCTTCATCAGCTTCGGCACCACTTCATCCTTGTAGAACTTTTCCAGACGGGTCATTTCTGCATTCCTCAGGCGTCGATCGCCTCACCGCTGGAGCGGAACACCCGGATCCGGCGTCCATCCTCCAGCACCTTGGTACCGATGCGCTCGCCCTTGCCGGAGGCAGGATTGAACGGCATCACGTTGGACACATGGATCGGCGCCTCGCGCTCGATCACCCCGCCGGGCTGGTTGGCCTGCGGGTTGGGCTTGGTATGGCGCTTGACGACGTTGACGTTCGACACGACGACCTTGTCGCCGAGCACGCGCACCACGTCGCCCTTCTTGCCCTTGTCCTTGCCGGCGACCACGATGACCTGGTCGCCCTTCTTGATTCTGTTCATAACTTCGGTCTCTGTAGGATGGGCCTCGGCCCACCATTGCGTGGTGGGCCGAGGCCCACCCTACGAATCCTCAAAGCACTTCGGGTGCGAGCGAGACGATCTTCATGAACTTCTCGGAACGCAGCTCGCGGGTCACGGGCCCGAAGATGCGGGTGCCGATCGGCTCGTGCTTGTTGTTCAACAGCACCGCGGCGTTGCCGTCGAAGCGGATCAGCGAACCGTCGGGACGACGCACGCCCTTGCGGGTGCGCACGACCACGGCGTTGTAGACCTCGCCCTTCTTGACCTTGCCGCGCGGGATGGCGTCCTTGATCGACACCTTGATGATGTCGCCGATGTGGGCGTACCGGCGCTTGGAGCCGCCGAGCACCTTGATGCACATCACTTCCTTGGCGCCGGAGTTGTCGGCCACGTCGAGGTGGCTTTGCATCTGGATCATGGTCGGCGCTCCTCAGTTATTCGGCCGCACGCGTGACGACTTCGACCACGCGCCAGTTCTTGGTCTTGGACATCGGCGCGATCTCCACCACGCGGACCATGTCGCCCTCGTTGCAGGAGTTGTCGGCGTCGTGGGCGTGCAGCTTGGTCGAGCGGCGGATGTACTTGCCGTACAGCGCGTGCTTGACCTGGCGCTCGACGAGCACGGTCACGGTCTTGTCCATCTTGTTGCTGACGACGCGGCCTTCGACCGTGCGCAGCTTCTTTTCTGTATTTTCGCTCATGTCGGCCATTCCTTACTTCGTCTGACCGAGCAGGGTGTTGACGCGCGCGATCTCGCGGCGCACCCGGCGGGCCTCATGGGTCTTGGCGAGCTGGCCGGTGGCCTTCTGCATGCGCAGCGAGAACTGCTCCTTGTGCAGGTCCACCAGGTGGGTCTTGAGGTCGTCGGCCGACTTCTCGCGGAGTTCCTTGATCGTAGCCATCAGCGTACCGTCCGGGTCACGAATTGGGTGGTGACCGAAAGCTTGGCGGCGGCCAGGCGGAACGCCTCGCGCGCGGTCGCCTCGTCGATGCCCTCGATCTCGTAGATCATGCGGCCGGGCTGCACCTGGGCCACCCAGAACTCGACGTTGCCCTTGCCCGAGCCCATGCGCACCTCGATCGGCTTCTTGGTGATCGGCTTGTCGGGAAACACGCGGATCCACATCTTGCCGCCGCGCTTGACGTGGCGGCTGATGCTGCGGCGGCCGGCCTCGATCTGGCGCGCGGTCAGCTGCCCGGTCTGGGTCGCCTTCAGGCCGTACTCGCCGAAACTGACGAGATTGCCGTTCCAGGACAGGCCGTCGTTGCGGCCCTTGTGTTGCTTGCGGTACTTGGTTCGCTTGGGTTGCAGCATGATTAGTCCCTCGCCTCGCGATCACGATCGCGGCGCGGACCGCGCGGGCGCTCGTTGCGCTCGCCGCGATCGCCACGCGGCGAATCGTCCTGCTTCTCCTGGCCCACCTGGCTGAAATCGAAGATCTCGCCCTTGTAGACCCAGGTCTTGATGCCGATGATGCCGTAGGTGGTCTTGGCCTCGGCGAAACCGTAGTCGACGTCGGCGCGCAGCGTGTGCAGCGGCACGCGGCCTTCGCGGTACCACTCCGAGCGCGCGATCTCGGCGCCGTTGAGGCGGCCGGCGACGTTGACCTTGATGCCCAGCGCGCCCAGGCGCATCGCGTTGCCGACGGCGCGCTTCATCGCGCGGCGGAACATGATGCGGCGCTCGAGCTGCTGCGCGATCGACTCGGCGACCAGCTGCGCGTCCAGTTCCGGCTTGCGCACCTCGGTGACGTTGATGTGCGCCGGGACGCCCATCATGTCGCTGACTTCCTTGCGCAGCTTCTCGATGTCCTCGCCGCGCTTGCCGATCACCACGCCCGGACGGGCGGTGTGGATGGTGACGCGCGCGGTCTTGTTGGGACGCTCGATCAGGATCTTGCTGATCCCGGCCTGCGCCAGCTTCTTGCGCAGCATCTCGCGGACCTTGAGGTCGGCGGCCAGGTAGCCGGCGTATTCCTTCTTGCCGGCATACCACTTGGAGTTCCAGTCCTTGGAGATGCCGAGGCGAATGCCGGTGGGATGAACTTTATGACCCATGGTTACTTGCCCTTTCCGGTGGATTCGCCCACCACGACGGTGATGTGGCTGGTGCGCTTGAGGATGCGCGTGCCGCGGCCCTTGGCGCGCGCCATGAAGCGCTTCAGCGTCGGGCCTTCGTCGACCATGATGGTGGTGACCGAGAGCTCGTCGACGTCCGCGCCCTGGTTGTTCTCGGCGTTGGCGATCGCCGACTCCACGACCTTGCGGATCATGTGGGCGGCCTTCTTGTCCGAGAACTTCAGCAGGTTGACGGCACGCTCGGCCGACAGCCCGCGCACCTGGTCGGCGACCAGGCGGGCCTTCTGCGGGGAGATGCGCGCGGTGCGCAGGATTGCTTTCGCTTCCATTGTCATCTCCTTAACGCGACTTCTTGTCGCCGCTGTGACCCTTGAACGTGCGGGTCAGGGCGAACTCGCCGAGCTTGTGGCCGACCATGTTCTCGTTGACCAGCACCGGGATGTGGTTCCTGCCGTTGTGCACGGCGATGGTGTAGCCCACCATCTCCGGCAGGATCATCGAGCGGCGCGACCAGGTCTTGATCGGTCGCTTGCTGGTGCCCGCGGCCTCGATCTTCTTGATCAGATGATGATCGACGAACGGGCCTTTCTTCAGTGAACGTGCCATGGCCGATTAGCTCCTGCGATCGCGCACGATGAACTGCTGCGTGCGCTTGTTCTTGCGGGTCTTGTAACCCTTGGTCGGCACGCCCCACGGCGTGACCGGATGCGGGTTACCCTGGCCGGCGCGGGCTTCGCCGCCGCCGTGCGGATGGTCGACCGGGTTCATCGCCGCGCCGCGAACGGTCGGCTTGATGCCGCGCCAGCGCTTGGCGCCGGCCTTGCCCAGCTTCTCCAGGTTGTGCTCGACGTTGCCGACCTCGCCGATGGTGGCGCGGCACTCGGCCGGCACCCGGCGCATCTCGCCCGAACGCAGGCGCAGCGTCGCGTAGCCCTGCTCGCGCGCGACCAGCTGCACCGAGGCGCCGGCGGCGCGCGCGATCTGCGCGCCCTTGCCCGGCTTCATCTCGATGCAATGCACCGTGGAGCCGACCGGGATGTTGCGCAGCGGCAGCGTGTTGCCGGTCTTGATCGGCGCGTCCGCGCCCGCGATCACCTGGTCGCCGGCCTTCAGGCCCTTCGGCGCGATGATGTAGCGGCGCTCGCCGTCGACGTAGCACAGCAGGGCGATGTGGGCGGTGCGGTTGGGATCGTATTCGATCCGCTCCACCCGCGCCGGAATGCCTTCCTTGCCGCGCTTGAAGTCGATGATGCGGTAGTGCTGCTTGTGACCGCCGCCGATGTGGCGCGTGGTGATACGGCCGTGGTGGTTGCGGCCGCCGCTCTTGCCCTGCTTCTCGACCAGCGCTGCATGCGGGGCGCCCTTGTGCAGCTCGGGCGTCACCACGCGGACCGCGGAACGGCGGCCGGGGGAAGTGGGCTTGAATTTCATCAATGCCATGGGAACGGAATCCTTATATTGAAGTCCTGACGGGTCAGAACTTCGTCAGACCTTGGCCGTCATCACGTCGATCGACTGGCCTTCCGCCAGCGTCACGTACGCCTTGCGCCAGTCGCCGCGACGGCCGCTGCGGAAACGGAAGGACTTGTTCTTGCCCTTCACGTTGACCACGTTGACCGCCTCGACCTTGACGTCGAAAAGCTGCTCCACCGCGGCCTTGATGTCGGCCTTGGTCGCGTCCTTGGCCACTTCGAACGCGTACTGGTTGGAGACTTCCTGCAGGCGCGCGGTCTTCTCGGACACGCGCGGGGCGCGGATCACTTCGTAGAGCTTGCTCGCGGCCATGTTGCTTGCGCCGGATTGGGTGCCGTTCATGCCAGCCACTCCTCGATCTTCTTCACCGCGTCGGCGGTGATCAGCACGGTGTCGGCCGACACCAGCGCCACCGGGTCCAGGCCCTGGACGTCGCGGACCTGCACGTACGGCAGGTTGCGCGCGGACAGGTACAGGTGCTCGGAGGCCTCTTCGGTGACGATCAGCGGACGCTGCCCGGCATCGAAATCCTTGAGCTTGGACACCAACCCGCTGGTCTTGGTCTGCTCGACGTCGAACGCATCGACCACCTTCAGCCTGCCCTGGCGGTTGAGCTCCGACAGGATCGCGGCGACCGCGGCGCGGTACATCTTGCGGTTGATCTTCTGCTCGAAGCTGCGCGGCTTGGCCGCGAAGGTCACGCCGCCGCCCACGAAGATCGGCGCGGTCAGCGCGCCGTGGCGGGCGCCGCCACCCTTCTGCCGCTTCGACTTCTTGGTGGTGCCGGCGACTTCCGAACGCGTCTTCTGCGCCTTGGTGCCGGCACGACCGGCGTTGCGGTAGGCGACGACGACCTGGTGCACGAGGTCGCGGCTGAATTCGCGGCCGAACACGGCGTCGGAAACCGACAACGTCTCTTTGTTATTGCTGATGGCGAGTTCCATCGTGGTCACTCCTTAAGCCTTGCTCGCGGGACGCACGATGACGTCACCGCCCGGCGCGCCCGGCACCGCGCCCCGGACCGCGATCAGGCCGCGCTCGGCGTCGACCCGGACCACTTCGAGGTTCTGCGTGCTCTGGTTCACGGCACCCATGTGGCCGGACATCTTCTTGCCCGGAAACACGCGGCCCGGCGTCTGCCGCTGGCCGATCGAGCCCGGCGAGCGGTGCGACAGCGAGTTGCCGTGGGTGGCGTCGCCCATCTTGAAGTTCCAGCGCTTGATCGTGCCCTGGAAGCCCTTGCCCTTGGTCACGCCCTGGACGTCGACCTTCTGCCCGACGCTGAAGATGTCGGCCTTGATCTCGGCGCCGACGCTGAAGCCGTCGATGCTGTCGTCCGCCACGCGGAATTCCCACAGGCCACGGCCCGGCTCCACCTTGGCCTTGGCCAGGTGCCCGGCCTGCGGCTTGTTCAGCAGCGCGGCGCGGCGGGTGCCGACGGTGACCTGGACGGCGCTGTAGCCGTCGCTGTCGGTGGTCTTCACCTGGGTGATGCGGTTCGGGGTCGCCTCGATCAGGGTCACCGGCACGGACTTGCCGTCCTCGGTGAACACCCGGCTCATGCCGGCCTTGCGGCCGACGATTCCCAACGAATGTTTCTTCGCGGTCATGGTCTTCGCCTCAGGTCAGCTTGATCTGCACGTCGACGCCAGCCGCGAGCTCGAGCTTCATCAGCGCGTCCACGGTCTTGTCGTTGGGGTCGACGATATCGAGCACGCGCTTGTGCGTGCGGGTCTCGTACTGGTCGCGCGCGTCCTTGTCGACGTGCGGCGACACCAGGATGGTGTAGCGTTCGATCTTGGTCGGCAGCGGGATCGGGCCGCGCACCTGCGCGCCGGTCCGCTTGGCCGTTTCGACGATCTCGCTGGCCGAACGGTCGATCAGGCGATGATCGAACGCTTTCAGCCGGATCCGGATCTTTTGGTCCGCCATGACGGAATTCCTTGGTTGAAAGAGCGACAGGCTTCGCGGCTGGGTGCGCAAAACCCCTTGAAATCAATGACTTTCCGGAGCCCCAAGCCACCGGCGCCGGGAGTATCCCTGCAAAAAACAAGGCAGGCCGATATGGCCCGCCCAGACGGAGAACTGCAAGCGCGACAAAATGCCCCTGCCGATGTGTCCCGAAGCACTTCGGGACGGCGGGGGCGCTGCCGCGCGACATTTTCCCTGTCTGGCGAAAACGAGGTGCCTCCTGCGCCTCATTTCGCGGTTTCGCGGATCGTCCCGAAGGTGGTCCGCGAAGTGGTCGGTCATTATAGGGAGTCGGCCGGGGTGAATGCAACACCCCCTGGTCGATTTTTCCGGGGCCGGACTGCGCCTGGCCCAGCTTTTCCCCCGACGCATCCGGCAAAGACGACCCGGGCCGGCCATTGGCGCCGCCGTGGCGGCGCGCCCTATCTCATCCGTCAGGGAGGAGATTCGCCTGGCTTGGCCTGTGCCGAGACGACGCGGGCCTGGATCACAGCCTATTCGGGGTGATGGGCCAAGGCCCATCCTATCGGCCCTGACGGGGTGAACAACCGCTCCTGTAGGAGCGGACGGAAGTCGCGACGCCGCGTTCGACCAGTCGCGACTTCCGTCGCTCCCACAGAGGCATACCAACAAACCCGTGCGCCCATGGGCGCACGGGTCGGATCGTCACTTCAGGATCTTGGCCACCACGCCGGCGCCGACGGTGCGGCCGCCTTCGCGGATCGCGAAGCGCAGGCCCTCGTCCATCGCCACCGGGTTGATCAGCTCCACCACCATCTTCACGTTGTCGCCCGGCATCACCATCTCCGTGCCCTCCGGCAGCGTCACCGCCCCGGTGATGTCCGTGGTCCGGAAGTAGAACTGCGGCCGATAGCCCTTGAAGAACGGCGTGTGGCGCCCGCCCTCGTCCTTCGACAGCACGTACACCTCCGCCTCGAACTGCGTGTGCGGCGTGATCGAGCCCGGCTTGGCCAGCACCTGGCCGCGCTCGACCTCGTCGCGCTTGGTGCCGCGCAGCAACAGGCCCGCGTTGTCACCCGCCTGCCCCTGGTCCAGCAGCTTGCGGAACATCTCCACGCCCGTCACCGTCGTCTTCGCCGTCGGACGGATGCCCACGATCTCGATCTCGTCGCCCACCTTGATGATCCCGCGCTCGATGCGCCCGGTCACCACCGTGCCGCGGCCGGAGATGCTGAACACGTCCTCCACCGGCATCAGGAAGCTCTTGTCGATGTCCCGCTCCGGCTCCGGAATGTAGCTGTCCAGCGCCTCCACCAGCTTCAGGATCGACGGCACCCCGATCTCCGACTGGTCGCCTTCCAGCGCCTTGAGCGCCGATCCGGTGATGATCGGCGTGTCGTCGCCCGGGAACTCGTACTTCGACAGCAGCTCGCGGACTTCCATCTCCACCAGCTCCAGCAGCTCGGCGTCGTCCACCATGTCCGCCTTGTTCAGGTACACCACGATGTACGGCACGCCCACCTGCCGCGCCAGCAGGATGTGCTCGCGCGTCTGCGGCATCGGGCCGTCCGCCGCCGAGCACACCAGGATCGCGCCGTCCATCTGCGCCGCGCCGGTGATCATGTTCTTCACGTAGTCGGCGTGGCCCGGGCAGTCCACGTGCGCGTAGTGGCGGTTCGTCGACTCGTACTCCACGTGCGCGGTCGAGATCGTGATCCCGCGCGCCTTCTCCTCCGGCGCCGCGTCGATCGCGTCGTAGGCCTTGAACTCGCCACCGAACCGTTCCGCGCCCACCTTCGTCAGCGCCGCCGTCAGCGTCGTCTTGCCGTGGTCCACGTGACCGATCGTGCCCACGTTCACGTGGGGCTTGGTGCGCTCGAACTTGCCCTTGGCCATTGTCTTTTAACTCCGTGATTCGTGATTGGTGATTGGTGATTCGCAGGAAGCGGGATTCGCGTTCTTTCGAATCACGAACCCCGAATCATGAATCACGATTTCTTGCTGACCGTCTCGGCGATGTTGGACGGCGCCTCGGCGTAATGGTCGAACTCCATGGTGAAGGTCGCGCGACCCTGCGACATCGAGCGCAGCGCGGTGGCGTAGCCGAACATCTCGCCAAGCGGCACCATCGCGTTGATCACCTTGCCGGACGGGCTGTCGTCCTGCCCCTGCAGGATGCCGCGACGACGGCTGACGTCGCCCATCACGTCGCCGAGGTATTCCTCGGGCGTGACCACCTCCACCTTCATCACCGGCTCCAGGAGCACCGGGCTGGCCTTGTTGAAGCCTTCCTTGAAGCCCATGGAACCAGCGATCTTGAACGCCATTTCCGACGAGTCGACCTCGTGGTACGAACCGTCGACCAGCCTGACCTTGACGTCGACGATCGGGTAGCCGGCCATCACGCCGTTGGCCATCGCTTCCTGGATGCCCTTGTCGACCGCCGGAATGTACTCCTTCGGCACCACGCCGCCGACGATCGCGTTCTCGAACACGTAGCCGGCGCCCTGCTCCTGCGGTTCGATCTCGAGCACGACATGGCCGTACTGGCCCTTGCCGCCCGACTGGCGCACGAACTTGCCGTCCTGCTTGACCGCCTTGCGGATGGTCTCGCGATAGGCGACCTGCGGCTTGCCGACGTTGGCCTCGACGTTGAACTCGCGACGCATGCGGTCGACGATGATGTCCAGGTGCAGCTCGCCCATGCCGGCGATGATGGTCTGGCCGGACTCCTCGTCGGTACGCACGCGGAAGGACGGATCCTCCTGCGCCAGCCGGCCGAGCGCCAGGCCCATCTTCTCCTGGTCGGACTTGGTCTTCGGCTCGACGGCCATGTGGATCACCGGCTCCGGGAACACCATCCGCTCCAGGGTGATGATGCTGTCCTGGGCGCACAGCGTGTCGCCGGTGGTGACGTCCTTCAGGCCCACCGCCGCGGCGATGTCGCCGGCGCGCACTTCCTTGATCTCCTCGCGGTTGTTGGAGTGCATCTGCAGGATGCGGCCCACGCGCTCCTTCTTCGACTTGACCGGGTTGTAGACCTGGTCGCCGGAATTGAGCACGCCCGAGTAGACGCGGAAGAACGTCAGCGAACCGACGAACGGGTCGGTCATGATCTTGAACGCCAGCGCCGAGAACGGCTCCTTGTCGTCGGCCCTGCGCGAGGCCTCCTTCTCGGAGTCGTCGACGCCCTGCACCGGCGGCCGGTCGGCCGGCGACGGCAGCAGCTGCACGACGCCGTCGAGCATCGCCTGCACGCCCTTGTTCTTGAACGCGCTGCCGCAGAACACCGGGATGACCTCGGTCTTCAGCGTGCGCTCGCGCAGGCCGGCCACGATCTCCTCCTCGGTGAGCTCGCCGCCCTCGAGATACTTGTCCATCAGCGCTTCATTGGCCTCGGCCGCGGCCTCGACCATGAAGTTGCGCGCCTCGGCGGCCTTGTCGGCCAGCTCGGCGGGAATGTCGCGGTACTCGAAGATCGTGCCCTGCGAGGCCGGATCCCAGTGGATGTACTTCATCTTGACCAGGTCGATCACGCCCTCGAAGCCGTCCTCGGCGCCGACCGGCGTCTGCATCGGCACCGGGTACGCGCCCAGGCGCGACTTGAGCTGCTCGACGACCTTGTCGAAGTTGGCGCCGGTGCGGTCCATCTTGTTGACGAACGCGAGCCGCGGCACCGAGTACTTGTTGGCCTGGCGCCACACGGTCTCGGACTGCGGCTGCACGCCGCCGACCGCGCACAGCACGAACACCGCGCCGTCGAGCACGCGCAGCGAGCGCTCGACCTCGATGGTGAAGTCGACGTGGCCGGGGGTGTCGATGATGTTGAGGCGGTATTCGGGCAGCGACTGGTCCATGCCCTTCCAGAACGCCGTGGTGGCGGCGGAAGTGATGGTGATGCCGCGCTCCTGCTCCTGCTCCATCCAGTCCATCACCGCGGCGCCGTCGTGGACTTCGCCGATCTTGTGGCTGACACCGGTGTAGAACAGGATGCGCTCGGACGTGGTGGTCTTGCCGGCATCGATGTGGGCCATGATGCCGAAGTTGCGGTAGCGTTCGATGGGAGTGGTGCGAGCCACGGTCGTCTCTCGTTTCTGGGCCCGGCGATGCCGGGCCGGAATGGCCGGACGCCGCCAGGACGGCGGCTTCCGATTCGCGTGTTGCGGCCCGGGCGGCCCGGGTCGCCGACGGCGTCCCGCGGCTTGCGCGACGGACGCCTGGGTGGCCCTCAGGGGGCCACGGGGATCACCAGCGGTAGTGCGCGAACGCCTTGTTCGCTTCCGCCATGCGGTGGGTTTCCTCGCGCTTCTTGATCGCGCCGCCACGGCTTTCGGCGGCGTCGATCAGCTCGCCCGCCAGCTTGCGCGGCATGGTGTTCTCGCCGCGCTTGCGCGCCGACTCGATCAGCCAGCGCATCGCCAGCGCGCTGCGGCGCGACGCGCGCACCTCGACCGGCACCTGGTAGGTGGCGCCACCGACACGGCGCGACTTCACCTCGACCGAGGGCGACACGTTGCCGAGCGCCTTCTCGACCAGCTCGAGGGCGTTGCCGTTCTTCTCGCCGATGACGTCCATGGCGCCGTACACGATCTTCTCGGCGACGGACTTCTTGCCGCTCTTCATGACCATGTTGATGAAACGCGCGATCGTCTCGCTGCCGTGCTTGGGATCGGGCAGGACGGTGCGCTGCGGAGCAGAACCTTTACGGGACATGATGCAGACCTTGTTCTATCAATCTTCGATTCGGCGATTGCCGAGGCCGGTGCTCCGACCCGCGCCGCGTCGGCGCGACCGGTCGGAACGGATGGCGATGCCTCAACCCTTCGGGCGCTTGGCACCGTACTTGGAACGGGCCTGCTTGCGCTTGGCGACACCGGCGGCGTCGAGCGAGCCGCGGACGGTGTGGTAGCGTACGCCCGGCAGGTCCTTGACGCGGCCGCCGCGGATCAGCACCACCGAGTGCTCCTGCAGGTTGTGGCCTTCGCCGCCGATGTACGAGATGACCTCGTAGCCGTTGGTCAGGCGCACCTTGGCGACCTTGCGCAGGGCCGAGTTCGGCTTCTTCGGCGTCGTCGTGTAGACGCGCGTGCAGACGCCGCGGCGCTGCGGGCAGTTCGCCAGCGCCGGCGAGGTGCTCTTGTAGGTTTCCGGGCTGCGCGGCTTCCGCACCAGCTGGTTGATCGTTGCCATCGTGTGTGGGTTCTGTCGTTGGGGCCGGAGCCCATGCGTGAAAACGAAGGCAGGCCAGGTGAACCCGGCCCGCCGAGACGGAAAAGTATAGCCGGCGCAGACGCCGAGCGTCAACGCAAGACCAACCCATGCGCCCGGGATCGCCTGGAGGCGCCGCCGGGTGACGATTCCGCGTCATCCCGCCCATCCTGGGCCGAATACGAGGCGCGTCCGTGGCGCCTCATTTCGTGATCTGGGACGGCCCTTCGGCCGTCGCTGGCGTGCAGTTATAGGGCCATCGGCCGGGTTTCACAAGCCCGGCGGCGGACGCACCGCCGCCGGGCCGGGGACCCGCCGCCCTGGTTCACTCGCCCGCGCCCGCCTCCGGGCCGGATTCGCCGCCGGCGCCCTCGGTGACCGCGGTGGCCTCCTCGGCGCTACTGCCCGAGAGGGCCTCCATCTCCGACTCGGTCAACCCGGAGGCGTCGCGCCGGCGCTGGGCGTGGTAGGCCAGCCCGGTGCCCGCCGGGATCAGCCGGCCGACGATGACGTTCTCCTTCAGTCCGCGCAGGCTGTCGCGGGTGCCGCGCACGGCCGCCTCGGTCAGCACGCGGGTGGTCTCCTGGAAGGACGCCGCGGAGATGAACGACTCGGTGGCCAGCGAGGCCTTGGTGATGCCCAGCAGCACCGGGTCGAACCTGGCTGGCAGCTCGCTCTTGGACTCCGCCCGCGCGTTGTCCTCGATCACGCGCTGGCGCTCGACCTGCTCGCCCTGCAGGAACCGGCTGTCGCCGGCATCGGTGATCTCGACCTTGCGCAGCATCTGGCGAATGATCACCTCGATGTGCTTGTCGTTGATCTTCACGCCCTGCAGGCGGTAGACATCCTGGATCTCCTTGACCAGGTACGCGGCCAGCTCCTCGACGCCCTTCAGGCGCAGGATGTCCTGCGGACTCGGCTCGCCGTCGACCACGGTCTCGCCCTTCTCCACGTGCTCGCCTTCGAACACGATGATCTGGCGGTACTTGGGGATCAGCTCCTCGTGCTCGTCGCCGTCCGGTCCCTTGATGATCAGGCGCTGCTTGCCCTTGGTGTCCTTGCCGAAGCTGACCACGCCGGACTTCTCGGCCAGGATCGCCGGGTCCTTCGGCTTGCGGGCCTCGAACAGGTCGGCCACGCGCGGCAGACCACCGGTGATGTCGCGGGTCTTGGACGCCTCCTGCGGGATCTTGGCGACCACGTCGCCGACGCCGACCGCGTCGCCATCCTGCAGGTTGACGATCGAGCGCGGCGGCAGCAGGTACTGCGCCGGCAGGTCGGTGCCCGGGATGGTGAGGTCCTTGCCCTTCTTGTCGACGATGCGCACCAGCGGGCGCAGGTCCTTGCCCTGCGAGCCCCGCCGCTTGGGATCGGTGATCTCGCGCGAGGCCAGGCCGGTCAGCTCGTCGGTCTTCTCGATCACGGTCACGCCGTCGATGAAGTCGACGAAGCGGATCGAGCCGGCGACTTCCGAGACGATCGGGTGGTTGTGCGGATCCCAGCTGGCCACCGTCTGCCCGGCCTTGATCGCGGCGCCGTCCTTGACGTTGACCATCGCGCCGTACGGCAGCTTGTAGCGCTCGCGCTCGCGGCCGTGGCCGTCGAGCACCGACAGCTCGCCCGAGCGCGACACCGCGACCAGCCCGCCGCTGGCGTGCTCGACCGACTTGAGGTTGTTGAACTTGACCGAGCCGGTGGTCTTGACGGTGACGTTGTCGATCGCCGCCGCACGCGAGGCCGCGCCGCCGATGTGGAACGTGCGCATGGTCAACTGCGTGCCGGGCTCGCCGATCGACTGCGCGGCGACCACGCCGACCGCCTCGCCGTGGTTGACCAGGTGGCCGCGGCCGAGATCGCGGCCGTAGCACATGGCGCAGACGCCGAACGACGAGGTGCAGGTGATCGTCGAGCGCACCTGGATGCTCTGCACGCCCGCGTCCTCGAGCTTCTGCACCCAGGCCTCGTCGAGCAGGGTGTTGCGGGTGACGATCGGATCCTCGTCGTCGCCCGGCAGGTAGACGTCCTCGGCCACGATGCGGCCGAGCACGCGGTCGCGCAGCGGTTCGACCACGTCGCCGCCTTCCACGATCGGGGTCATGGTCAGGCCGGTGGTGGTGCCGCAGTCGTCCTCGGTGATCACCACGTCCTGGGCCACGTCGACCAGGCGGCGGGTCAGGTAGCCGGAGTTCGCCGTCTTCAGCGCCGTGTCCGCCAGGCCCTTCCGGGCGCCGTGGGTGGAGATGAAGTACTGCAGGACGTTGAGGCCCTCGCGGAAGTTCGCGGTGATCGGGGTCTCGATGATCGAACCATCCGGCTTGGCCATCAGGCCGCGCATGCCGGCCAGCTGGCGGATCTGCGCCTGCGAACCACGGGCGCCGGAGTCGGCCATGATGTAGATCGAGTTCATCGACTTCTGCGCGACCTTCTCGCCCTTGGCGTTGGTCACGGTCTCGGTGCCGATCGCGTCCATCATCGCCTTGGCGACGCGCTCGTTGGTGCGCGACCAGATGTCGACCACCTTGTTGTAGCGCTCGCCGGCGGTGACCAGGCCCGACTGGTACTGCTGCTGGATCTCCAGCACCTCGGTCTCGGCCTCTTCCAGGATGCCCTTCTTCTCGTCGGGAATGGTCATGTCGTCGATGCCGATCGACACGCCCGCGCGGGTCGCGTAGCCGAAGCCGGTGTACATCAGCTTGTCGGCGAACACCACCGTGTCCTTGAGCCCGAGCTGGCGATAGCAGGAGTTGATCAAGCGGCTGATGTTCTTCTTGGTCAGCTCGGTGTTGGCCAGCGCGAACGGCAACCCGTCCGGCAGGATCTCGGCCAGCAGGGCGCGGCCGACCGTGGTGTCCACGACCGAGCTGCGGCGTTCCTTGTTGCCATCGTCGTCGATCACCGTCTCGGTGATGCGCACCTTGACCTTGGCGTGCAGTTCGACCACGCGGTGGTCGTAGGCGCGCTTGACCTCGGCGACGTTGGCGAAGGCCATGCCCTCGCCGCTCTTGCCCTCGAGCGCGCGGGTCATGTAGTACAGGCCGAGCACGACGTCCTGCGACGGCACGATGATCGGCTCGCCGTTGGCGGGGCTGAGGATGTTGTTGGTCGACATCATCAGCGCGCGCGCTTCCAACTGGGCCTCCAGGCTCAGCGGCACGTGCACGGCCATCTGGTCGCCGTCGAAGTCGGCGTTGAACGCGGTGCAGACCAGCGGGTGCAGCTGGATCGCCTTGCCCTCGATCAGCACCGGCTCGAACGCCTGGATGCCCAGGCGGTGCAGGGTCGGCGCGCGGTTGAGCAGCACCGGATGCTCGCGGATGACCTCTTCCAGGATGTCCCAGACCTCCGCTTCTTCACGCTCGACCAGCTTCTTGGCGGCCTTGATCGTGGTCGCCAGGCCGCGGCGCTGCAGCTTGGAGAAGATGAACGGCTTGAACAGCTCCAGCGCCATTTTCTTCGGCAGGCCGCACTCGTGCAGGCGCAGGGTCGGGCCGACCACGATGACCGAACGGCCGGAGTAGTCGACGCGCTTGCCGAGCAGGTTCTGGCGGAACCGGCCCTGCTTGCCCTTGATCATGTCGGCCAGCGACTTCAAGGGGCGCTTGTTGGTGCCGGTGATGGCGCGGCCGCGGCGGCCGTTGTCCATCAGCGCGTCCACCGACTCCTGCAGCATGCGCTTCTCGTTGCGCACGATGATGTCGGGCGCGTTGAGCTCGAGCAGGCGGCGCAGGCGGTTGTTGCGGTTGATGACGCGGCGGTACAGGTCGTTGAGGTCGGACGTGGCGAAGCGGCCGCCGTCCAGCGGCACCAGCGGACGCAGGTCCGGCGGCAGCACCGGCAGCACGGTCATGATCATCCACTCGGGACGGTTGCCGGACTCGACGAAGGCCTCGACCAGCTTGATGCGCTTGGTCAGGCGCTTGAGCTTGGTCTCCGAACCGGTGGCGGCGATGTCTTCCTTGAGCTTGATCATCTCGGCCTGCAGGTCGATCGTGCGCAGCAGGTCGTAGACCGCCTCGGCGCCCATCGCAGCGTCGAAGTCGTCGCCGTGCTCCTGGCGCATCTGCATGAACTGCTCTTCGTTGAGCAGCTGGCCGCGCTCGAGCGGGGTCAGGCCCGGCTCGGTGACGACGAACGCCTCGAAGTACAGGATGCGCTCGATGTCGCGCAGGGTCATGTCCAGCATCAGGCCGATGCGCGAGGGCAGCGACTTCAGGAACCAGATGTGCGCGACCGGCGACGCCAGGTCGATGTGGCCCATGCGCTCGCGGCGGACCTTGGCCAGGGTGACCTCGGTGCCGCACTTCTCGCACACCACGCCGCGGTGCTTCATGCGCTTGTACTTGCCGCACAGGCACTCGTAGTCCTTCACCGGCCCGAAGATGGCGGCGCAGAACAGCCCGTCGCGCTCCGGCTTGAAGGTGCGGTAGTTGATGGTCTCCGGCTTCTTGACCTCGCCGTAGGACCAGGAGCGGATCATGTCCGGCGACGCCAGCGCGATCTTGATCGCGTCGAAATCGAGCGTCGGACGCTGTTGATTGAAGAGGTTCAGTAGATCTTTCATGTCTTTGTCTCCGATGGAGCGTGATTCGTAATTGGTGATTGGTGATTTGTCAGAAGCGGATTCGCGGGCCGGATTCGAGTTGTTGCTCTTTCGAATCACGAATCACGAATCCCCAATCACCGCTCCTCAGTGCTCCTCGAGCTCCATATTGATGGCCAGCGAGCGGATCTCCTTGACCAGCACGTTGAACGACTCCGGCATGCCGGCGACCATCTCGTGCTCGCCGTCGACGATGTTCTTGTACATCTGGTTGCGGCCCTGCACGTCGTCGGACTTCACCGTCAGCATTTCCTGCAGGGTGTAGGCCGCGCCGTAGGCTTCCAGCGCCCAGACTTCCATCTCGCCGAAACGCTGGCCGCCGAACTGCGCCTTGCCGCCCAGCGGCTGCTGGGTGACGAGCGAATACGGACCGGTCGAGCGCGCGTGCATCTTGTCGTCGACCAGGTGGTTCAGCTTCAGCATGTGCATGTAGCCGACCGTGGTGTGGCGGTCGAACGCCTCGCCGGTGCGGCCGTCGTAGAGCTGGGTCTGGCCGTTGGTCGGCAGGTCGGCGAGCGTGAGCATGGCCTTGATCTCGGACTCGGCCGCGCCGTCGAACACCGGCGTCGCCATCGGCACGCCGTCGGTGAGGTTCTTCGCCAACGCCAGCAGCTCGGCATCGCTGAACTGCTTGAGGTCGACGCGTTCGCCGATCAGCTTGCTGTCGTGGTTGTAGACCTCGTCGAGGAACTTTCGAAGATCGGCGACTTTCGCCTGCGCCTCGAGCATGCGCTGGATCTTCTGGCCCAGGCCCTTGGCGGCCCAGCCCAGGTGGGTTTCCAGGATCTGCCCGATGTTCATGCGGCTCGGCACGCCCAGCGGATTGAGCACGATGTCGACCGAGGTGCCGTTGGCCATGTACGGCATGTCCTCGACCGGCACGATGTTGGAGATCACGCCCTTGTTGCCGTGGCGTCCGGCCATCTTGTCGCCCGGCTGGATGCGACGCTTCACCGCCAGGAACACCTTGACCATCTTCAGCACGCCCGGGGCGAGGTCGTCGCCCTGGGTGATCTTGCCGCGCTTGTCCTCGAAGCGCAGGTCGAACTCCTTGCGGTGCGCCTCGATCTGCTTCTGCGCGCGCTCGACCGCCTCGACCGCCTCGGCGTCCTTCATGCGGATCGCGAACCAGTCGGACTTCTTCAGCCCGTCGAGGAAGGCGTCGGTGACGGTGTCGCCCTTCTTCAGGCCGGCGCCGCCGTTGGCGACCTTGCCGACGATCTGCGAGCGCAGGCGGGCGTAGATCGCGCCCTCGAGGATCCGGAACTGGTCGTCGAAGTCCTTCTTGACGCGCTTGACCTCGTTCTCCTCGATCTGGCGCGCGCGCTTGTCCTTCTCGATGCCGTCGCGGGTGAAGACCTGCACGTCGATGACGGTGCCGTCCATGCCCGGGGGCACGCGCAGCGAGCTGTCCTTCACGTCCGAGGCCTTCTCGCCGAAGATCGCGCGCAGCAGCTTCTCCTCCGGGGTCAGCTGGCTCTCGCCCTTCGGCGTGACCTTGCCGACCAGGATGTCGCCGGCGCGCACCTCGGCGCCGATGTACACCACGCCCGACTCGTCGAGGCGGTTGAGCGCCTGCTCGGAGACGTTGGGGATGTCGGCGGAGATCTCCTCCGGCCCCAGCTTGGTGTCGCGGGCGACCGCGGTCAGCTCCTCGATGTGGATCGTGGTGTAGCGGTCCTCCTCGACCACCCGCTCGGAGAGCAGGATCGAGTCCTCGAAGTTGTAGCCGTTCCAGGGCATGAACGCGACCAGCATGTTCTGGCCCAGGGCCAGCTCGCCGATGTCGGTCGAGGGGCCGTCGGCCAGCACGTCGCCGCGCGCGATCACGTCGCCCACGTTCACCAGCGGACGCTGGTTGATGCAGGTGTTCTGGTTGGAACGCGTGTACTTGATCAGCGAATAGATGTCGACGCCGGCGTCGTGCTCGCCGGAGATCTCGTCCTCGTTGACCTTGACCACGATGCGGCCGGCGTCGATCTGCTCGATCACGCCGCCGCGGCGCGCGTTCACGGTCACGCCCGAGTCGCGCGCCACGGCGCGCTCGATGCCGGTCCCGACCAGCGGCTTCTGCGCGCGCAGCGTCGGCACCGCCTGGCGCTGCATGTTGGCGCCCATCAGCGCGCGGTTGGCGTCGTCGTGCTCCAGGAACGGCACCAGCGCCGCCGCCACCGACACGGTCTGCATCGGCGAGACGTCCATGAAGTCGACCTCGGACGGCGGCTTGAGCAGCGACTCGCCCTGGTAGCGGCAGTCGACGAACTGCGCGTCGAGCTTGCCGTTGGCGTCCTGCGGGGCGTTGGCCTGGGCGATGACGTACTCGTTCTCCTCGATCGCCGAGAGGAACTCGATCTCGTCGGTCACCTTGCCGCCCACCACCTTGCGGTACGGCGTCTCCAGGAAGCCGTAGCGGTTGGTGCGGGCGAACACCGCCAGCGAGTTGATCAGGCCGATGTTCGGGCCTTCCGGGGTCTCGATGGTGCAGACGCGGCCGTAGTGGGTCGGATGCACGTCGCGCACCTCGAAGCCGGCGCGCTCGCGGGTCAGGCCGCCCGGGCCGAGCGCCGAGACGCGGCGCTTGTGGGTGACCTCGGACAGCGGATTGTTCTGGTCCATGAACTGCGACAGCTGCGACGAGCCGAAGAACTCCTTCACCGCCGCCGCGACCGGCTTGGCGTTGATCAGCTCCTGCGGGGTCAGGGCGTCGGCCTCGGCCATGGTCAGGCGCTCGCGCACGGCGCGCTCCACGCGCACCAGGCCGACGCGGAACACGTTCTCGGCCATCTCGCCGACCGAACGCACGCGGCGGTTGCCGAGGTGGTCGATGTCGTCGACGGTGCCGCGGCCGTTGCGGATCTCGGTGAGCACCTTGATCACGTCGAGGATGTCGGAGGTGTCGCCGAACTGCTCGCGCAGCTTCACCGAGTCCTCGTCCTTGCGCTCGGCGTAGTAGTGCGAGTCGTAGAGCACCGAGGCGCCCTCGGTCTCCTTGCGGCCGAGGCGACGGTTGAACTTCATCCGGCCCACGCCCGACAGGTCGTAGCGCTCGAAGGTGAAGAACAGGTTGTGGAACAGGTTCTGCGCGGCGTCCTTGGTCGGCGGCTCGCCGGGACGCATCATGCGGTAGATCTCGACCAGCGCCTCGAGCTGGGTCTTGGTCGGGTCGATGCGCAGGGTGTTGGAGATGTACGGGCCGCGATCGAGGTCGTTGACCCAGATGGTGCCCACGGCCTCCACGCCCGCCTTGCGGAACGAGGCCAGCTGCTCCTCGCTGATCTCGTCGTTGGCGGCCGCCAGCAGTTCGCCGGTTTCCGGATCGATCACGTCGTGCGACAGGATCCGGCCCAGCAGGTACTCGTCCGGCACCGCCAGCGCGGCGATCCCCGACTGTTCCAGCTGCCTGGTGTGGCGCGCGGTGATGCGCTTGCCGGCCTCGACGATGACCTGGTCGCCGTCGGCGAGGTCGAAGTCGAGGGTCTCGCCGCGCAGGCGCTCGGGCACCAGCTCGAGCTGTACGCCCTGCTCGGGGTCGATGTGGAAGGTGTTGATCTCGAAGAACTCGTTCAGCATCTCCTCGTTGGAGTAGCCGAGCGCGCGCAGCAGGATCGACACCGGCAGCTTGCGGCGGCGGTCGATGCGGGTGAACAGCGCGTCCTTCGGGTCGAACTCGAAGTCGAGCCACGAGCCGCGGTAGGGGATGATGCGCGCCGAGTACAGCAGCTTGCCCGAGCTGTGGGTCTTGCCGCGGTCGTGGTCGAAGAACACGCCCGGAGAGCGGTGCAGCTGCGAGACGATGACGCGCTCGGTGCCGTTGACGATGAAGGTGCCGTTGCCGGTCATGAGCGGGATCTCGCCCATGTAGACCTCCTGCTCCTTCACGTACTTGATCGCCTTGCTGGACGACTCGCGGTCGTAGATCACCAGGCGCACGGTCACGCGCAGCGGCGCGCCGTAGGACAGGCCGCGGTTGCGGCACTCGCGCTCGTCGAACACCGGATCGCCGAGCTTGTAGCCGACGTACTCCAGCGCCGCGTAGCCGTTGTAGCTGACGATCGGGAACACCGACTTCAGCGCGGCGTGCAGGCCGCGGTCCTGGCGCTTGGCCGGATCGACGTCCGCCTGCAGGAAGTCGCGGTACGAATCGACCTGGATCGCGAGCAGGAACGGCACCTCGAGGATGGTCCGGCGCTTGCCGAAGTCCTTGCGGATGCGCTTCTTTTCGGTGAACGAATAACCGGATTGCTGCGGGGATGTCGTCATGGGGAATGACCGCCTTTGGCATCTGCGAACCGCGCGTCCGCGGCTCTGGGGGAATCAATATCTGATCGGGAAAATCGCCAGTGGGAAGTCGCTGGTATTGCCGGCACCAGCACGCCTTCTCCCGCTACTTCCGACTGTCGACTTTGAGAACTGGGATTAGGGATTCGAGATTGGGGATTGGCAAAAGCGGAGTTGCCCCGGCTTTTCCGAATCCCGAATCCCGAATCTCCAATCCCGGCCGTTCTTGAACGGCCCCAAGGCCGGGGGCTTTCGCCCCCAGCCTCGGCTGGTCGCCTGGTGGATCCGGCGACGCAACTAACGCTTACTTCAGCTCGGCGGTGGCGCCGGCGGCCTCGAGGTCCTTCTTGAACTTCTCGGCCTCGTCCTTCGACACGCCTTCCTTCACTTCCTTCGGCGCGCCTTCGACCAGGTCCTTGGCTTCCTTCAGGCCCAGGCCGGTGATCGCGCGGACCACCTTGATGACCTCGACCTTCTTCTCGCCGGTGGCCTTCAGGACCACGGTGAACTCGGTCTGCTCCTCGGCCGGAGCGGCGGCGGCGGCGGCCGGACCGGCGGCGACGGCCACCGGGGCGGCGGCGGACACGCCGAACTTCTCTTCCATCGCCTTGACCAGCTCCATCACCTCGACGAGGGTCTTGCTGCTGATCGCTTCGATGATTTCTTCATTCGAAAGGGACATCGTGATTACCTCTGCTAACTAGTTTGGAAACGGCTGATTGATTTGGAACTCGGATACCGAACTGGTTGTTTGCCGGGGATTCGGGATTGGTGATTCGGGATTCGTGAAGCCGAAGCTGCTGCTTTTGCTTTTGCGAATCCCCAATCTCGAATCTCGAATCCCAAAGCCGCCGTCAGGCGGCTTTCTGCTGGCCGACCGCGTTGGTGACGCGGGCGACCTGCGAGGCCGGCTCGGCCAGAACGCGCACCAGCATGGTGGCGGGCTGGACCATGACGCTGAGCAGCATCGACAACGCCTGGTCGCGGGTCGGCAGCGACGCCAGGACATCCACATGGGAGCCCGGGTACATCTGCCCGCCCAACGACACCAGGCGCGGCTTCAGCTTGTCGTTCGCCTTGGCGAACTCCTGGATCAGACGTCCGGCGGCACCGGGGTCTTCCTGCGAGAAGGCGTACAGCAGGGGGCCGACCAGCGCGTCCTTGACGACGGCATAGTCGGTGTCCTCCACCGCGCGCGAGACCAGCGTGTTCTTGGCTACCTTCAAGAACACGCCTTCCTGACGCGCCTTCCTGCGCAGGCCGGTCAACTGCTCGACCGTCAGACCCGCATACTCGGCGGCGACCAACGAGTGCGCCTTGCCGGCGACCTCGGCCAGTTCGGCAACGACTTCCTTCTTCTGGTTCAGATTAAGAGCCATTGCACTCTCCGTTGGAGCCGGGATTCGGGGATTGGGGAATCGGGATTCGAGAAAGCGGAAGGCTTTCCCGGCCCGTCCTCGTTTCCGGGCTCCGGCTTCGTACAACTCCGCTCGCGGCTCCTGCCGTTCGCGGGCCATGGGCGGCACCGGTCCCTCGATGCCGGGAGGACGCGGAGGTCCTCCGGTTGGCAGCCGTTTCCAGAATTCACTGGAGGGTCGGCGACCATCTACGCAGGCCCTTTCCCGCTCGCGCGGTCCGGGATTAAGCGGTCGGCGCATGCGACGACGGCGATTCCCTGCCAGTTCGAGCTTCCATGCCCGTCGTCGTTGCCACGCAGACCGCGCCTGCGGTCTTTGACGGCGCCGCGCCGGGCCGGAGCCCGTTGCGATGCCCTCAAAATTGTCGCGGGGGCGACCAGTCAGGTCGCCGTCCGCTTGATTCGTCATTCCCGCGTAGGCGGGAATCCATGGACTTTCTCTTTCGCCTCAAAAAAAGCAACAGCAAACGCAACGTCCCTGGATCCCCGACTAAAGCATTCGGGGATGACGAAGGCCGCGCGCTGCGTGCGCGGGTCAAATCGTCACTTCAGCGACAGCGACGACTGGTCCACGGTCACGCCGGGGCCCATGGTCGAGCTGATCGAGATCTTCTGCAGGTAGGTGCCCTTGGCGGTGGCCGGCTTGGCCTTGACCAGGTCGGCCAGCAGCGCCTGCAGGTTCTCCTGCAGCTTGCCGTCCTCGAAGTCCGCCTTGCCGATGGTGCAGTGGATGATGCCGGCCTTGTCGGTGCGGTAGCGGACCTGGCCGCCCTTGGCGTTCTTCACCGCCTCGCCCGGGTTCGGGGAGACCGTGCCCACCTTCGGGTTCGGCATCAGGCCGCGCGGGCCGAGCAGCGTGCCGAGCTTGCCGACCACGCGCATCGCGTCGGGCGTGGCGATGACCACGTCGTAGCTCAGGTCGCCGCCCTGCATCTTCTCGGCCAGGTCGTCCATGCCCACGGCATCGGCGCCCGCGGCCAGGGCCTCGTCGGCCTTGGCGCCGGCCGGCGCGAACACCGCCACGCGCACGGTCTTGCCGGTGCCCGCGGGCAGCACGGTCGAACCGCGCACCTGCTGGTCGGACTTGCGCGCATCGACGCCCAGGCGCACGGCCACGTCCACTGCCTCGACGAACTTCGCCTTGCTGTGGTCCTTGACGATCTTCAGCGCCTGCTCGACCGGGTAAGCCTTGCCCGGCTCGACCGCCGCCATGATCGCCTTCTGTCGCTTCGTCTGCTTCGCCATGTCGTCAGCCCTCCACCGTCAGGCCCATGCTGCGGGCCGAGCCCGCGATCGTGCGCACCGCCGCCTCCAGGTCCGCCGCGGTCAGGTCGGGCTCCTTCGTCTTGGCGATCTCTTCGAGCTGCTTGCGCGTCACCTTGCCCACCTTCTCGGTGTTCGGGCGCTTGGATCCGCTCTGGATGCCGACCGCCTTCTTCAGCAGGACCGACGCCGGCGGCGTCTTGGTGATGAAGGTGAAGGTGCGGTCCGAGTAGGCCGTGATCACGGTCGGGATCGGCAGGCCCGGCTCCAGCTTCTGCGTGGCGGCGTTGAACGCCTTGCAGAACTCCATGATGTTCAGGCCGCGCTGGCCCAGCGCGGGACCGACCGGCGGGCTCGGATTGGCCTGCCCGGCCTTGACCTGCAACTTGATGTAACCGACGACTTTCTTTGCCATTGTCTAGACTCCTCGGGTCCTAACGCCTGCACGCCCGTAAGGGCTGCGGGGCTCCCCGCTTGGTTGAATACGGGAATGGGGAATCGGGAGTGGGGAATGGTGAAAAGCAAGAGCGCTTTTACGATTCCCGATTCTCGATTCCCTATTCCCGGCCTTTAGGCCTTCTCCACCTGGCCGAACTCCAGCTCGACCGGCGTGGAACGCCCGAAAATCAGCACCGCCACACGCAGGCGGCTCTTCTCGTAGTTGACTTCCTCGACCACGCCGTTGAAGTCGTTGAACGGACCGTCGTTGACGCGCACCATCTGCCCCGGCTCGAACAGCACCTTCGGGCGCGGCTTCTCGACGCCTTCCTGCACCCGCTGCAGGATCGCGTCGGCCTCGCTGTCGCTGATCGGCAGCGGGCGGTCGGCGGTGCCGCCGATGAAGCCCATCACCTTCGGCGTCTCCTTGATCAGGTGCCAGCTCTCGCTGTCGATCCGCGGGATGCCGGACTCCTCGTGGGTGGCGATCTGCACCAGCACGTAGCCGGGGAAGAACTTGCGCTCGGAACGGCGCTTCTGGCCGGAGCGCATCTCCACCACCTCCTCGGTCGGCACCAGCACGTCGCCGAAGCGGTCCTGCATCCCGGCGCGCACGATGCGGTCGCGCAGCGCCTGCGCCACCGACTTCTCGAAGCCGGAGTAGGCGTGCACCACGTACCAGCGCTTGTCGACTTCTTGCGTTTCCATCAAACCCGAATCTCCGTCATTGGCCCAGGAACAGGCGCAGCAGCCACTGGATCACCGTGTCGAACCCGGCCAGGATCAGCGCGATGATGATCACCGCGATGATGACGACCCACGTCATCCGCACCGCTTCCTGCCGCGTCGGCCAGACCACCTTGCGCAGCTCGAAGCGCGTCTCGGACAGGAACTCCCGGGTCTGCGCGCCCTTGCCGCTGGTCAGGAACACCACCGCGCCGGCGATCACGCCCGCCGCCACCGCCAGCACCCGCGCCGGGGCCGGCCACTGGCCGTCGAACCAGTAGAAGGCGAACACACCGGCGACCACCAGCAACAGCGCGAGCGCGTACTTGACGATGTCGCCGCTGGACGTGCCCCGGGATTGCTCTACTCTGCTGTTCATGCGTTTCAGTGCGTACCTTTCGGTGGTGCTTCCGACGGGTGGCACGCCAGGAGGGACTCGAACCCCCAACCTGCGGTTTTGGAGACCGCTGCTCTGCCAATTGAGCTACTGGCGTATCGTTTGCTTCGACGGTTTCCTTAGACGGCGAAGGCGGACCGAAGGTTCGGCCCGCCGTCCGGCTCGTTTCGCTGGATCCCGGCTTGCGCTTTTACGGCGCGGGCCTGGATCCCGGCTTTCGCCGGGATGACGATCCGACAAAGCCGTGCGCCCATGGGCGCACGGGTCGGATCGTCACTTCAGGATCTTGGCCACCACGCCGGCGCCGACGGTGCGGCCGCCCTCGCGGATCGCGAACCGCAGGCCCTCGTCCATCGCCACCGGGTTGATCAGCTCCACCACCATCTTCACGTTGTCGCCCGGCATCACCATCTCCGTGCCCTCCGGCAGCGTCACCGCCCCGGTGATGTCCGTGGTCCGGAAGTAGAACTGCGGCCGATAGCCCTTGAAGAACGGCGTGTGGCGCCCGCCCTCGTCCTTCGACAGCACGTACACCTCCGCCTCGAACTGCGTGTGCGGCGTGATCGAGCCCGGCTTGGCCAGCACCTGGCCGCGCTCGACCTCGTCGCGCTTGGTGCCGCGCAGCAACAGGCCCGCGTTGTCACCCGCCTGCCCCTGGTCCAGCAGCTTGCGGAACATCTCCACGCCCGTCACCGTCGTCTTCGCCGTCGGACGGATGCCCACGATCTCGATCTCGTCGCCCACCTTGATGATCCCGCGCTCGATGCGCCCGGTCACCACCGTGCCGCGGCCGGAGATGCTGAACACGTCCTCCACCGGCATCAGGAAGCTCTTGTCGATGTCCCGCTCCGGCTCCGGAATGTAGCTGTCCAGCGCCTCCACCAGCTTCAGGATCGACGGCACCCCGATCTCCGACTGGTCGCCTTCCAGCGCCTTGAGCGCCGATCCGGTGATGATCGGCGTGTCGTCGCCCGGGAACTCGTACTTCGACAGCAGCTCGCGGACTTCCATCTCCACCAGCTCCAGCAGCTCGGCGTCGTCCACCATGTCCGCCTTGTTCAGGTACACCACGATGTACGGCACGCCCACCTGCCGCGCCAGCAGGATGTGCTCGCGCGTCTGCGGCATCGGGCCGTCCGCCGCCGAGCACACCAGGATCGCGCCGTCCATCTGCGCCGCGCCGGTGATCATGTTCTTCACGTAGTCGGCGTGGCCCGGGCAGTCCACGTGCGCGTAGTGGCGGTTCGTCGACTCGTACTCCACGTGCGCGGTCGAGATCGTGATCCCGCGCGCCTTCTCCTCCGGCGCCGCGTCGATCGCGTCGTAGGCCTTGAACTCGCCACCGAACCGTTCCGCGCCCACCTTCGTCAGCGCCGCCGTCAGCGTCGTCTTGCCGTGGTCCACGTGACCGATCGTGCCCACGTTCACGTGGGGCTTGGTGCGCTCGAACTTACCCTTGGCCATGGTTGCGTTTCTCGTTGAACTGTTGGAATGGAGGACTGCAGCAGAGTGGTGCTCACGAATGGAATCGAACCATCGACCTCCTCCTTACCAAGGAGGTGCTCTACCGACTGAGCTACGTGAGCGAGTTTTTTTTACGCGCCGGCCCGGGGCCTCAATGGAGCGGGAGACGGGAATCGAACCCGCACCATCAGCTTGGAAGGCTGAGGTTCTACCATTGAACTACTCCCGCGCCGCGCGGAACTTCGAATTGGATTGGTGGAGGGAGGTGGATTCGAACCACCGAAGGCGTAAGCCAGCAGATTTACAGTCTGCCCCCGTTGGCCGCTTGGGTATCCCTCCGGTGTTTCTGGCAAGCCGGTGAAAACAGCCCGCGATTTTCGCCTGAAGCGCCGCGCCTGTCAACGCGTACCGGCCATTGCGTCGGTCGACCCGGCGCATCGGCGAGCGGGAAGCGGGCACGACCGACGGCATCCTCCGACCGGGAGTGGCGACCCAGGGCATTCATGCTTATGAACAACCCTCCGCCAGAGCCGCCGATGCCCGCGCGTCGCCCATGAGGTGCCGGACGCGACGGCGTCGCACCTGGATCGTGCCCCCGCCGGATGACGGGCGCGTGGCCGCGCCCCTAGACGTTGAAGCGGAAATGCAGGACGTCGCCCTCCTGGACCCGGTACTCCTTGCCTTCCAGGCGCAGGCGACCGGCATCGCGGGCACCGGCCTCGCCGCGATAGCGGATGAAGTCATCGAAGCCGATGGTCTCGGCGCGGATGAAGCCCTTCTCGAAGTCGGTATGAATCACCGCCGCCGCCTGCGGCGCCGTGGCCCCGGCATGCACGGTCCAGGCGCGGACCTCCTTCACCCCGGCGGTGAAGTAGGTCTGCAGGCCGAGCAGCTTGTACGCCGCGCGGATCACCCGGTTCAGGCCCGGCTCGTCCAGGCCCAGGTCGGCCAGGAACACGTCGCGGTCGGCCTCGTCGAGCTGCGCCAGCTCCTCCTCGATCGCCGCCGACACCGGCACCACCTCGGCGCCCTCGCCCGCGGCGCGCTCGCGCACGATGTCCAGGTACGGGTTGTGCTCGAACCCGTTCTCGAGCACGTTGGCCACGTACATCACCGGCTTCAGGGTCAGCAGGAACAGGTCGCGCAGCGCGGCGCGGTCGTCGTCCGACAGGTCCAGCGCCCGCGCCGGCCGGCCGGCGTCCAGCCCCTCCCGCACCCGCGACAGCACCTCGACCCGCGCCTTGGCCTCCTTCTCGCCGGTCTTGGCCGAGCGCTCGGCGCGCTGCAGCGCCCGCTCCACCGATTCCAGGTCGGCCAGGGCGAGCTCGGTGTCGATGGTCTCGATGTCCGACACCGGGTCGATCTTGCCGGCCACGTGCACGATGTCGCCGTGGTCGAAGCAGCGCACCACGTGCGCGATCGCGTCCACCTCGCGGATGTGCGCCAGGAACTTGTTGCCCAGCCCCTCGCCGCTGGCCGCGCCGGCCACCAGGCCGGCGATGTCGACGAACTCGACCGCGGTCGGCAGCACCTTCTGCGGCTTGACGATCTCCGCCAGCTGGTTGAGCCGAGGATCCGGCACCGGCACCACGCCGACGTTGGGCTCGATCGTGCAGAACGGGAAGTTGGCCGCGGCGATCCCCGCCTTGGTCAGCGCGTTGAACAGGGTCGACTTGCCGACGTTCGGCAGGCCGACGATGCCGCATTTGATGCCCATGAAAATCCGTGATTGGTGATTCGGGATTCGGGATTCGGAAGAGCCGCGCTTCCAAATCCCGAATCCCCAATCCCTAATCCCTGCTCGTATGCAACCGCTTCATCGCCTCGTTGAAGTCGCCGGCCACCGCCAGCGGCAGCGCGTCCAGGGCGTCGTCGATGGCGCGATCGATGAGGATCTCGTCGCCGGCCGATGCGCGTCCGAGCACCCAGGGCGTCACCTTGTCCTTGTGCCCGGGATGGCCGATACCGATGCGCAGGCGATGGAAGCGCCCGTGCCCCAGCAGCCGCATGGTGTCGCGCAGGCCGTTCTGGCCGCCGTGGCCACCGTCGAACTTGAGCCGCGCGGTCCCCGGCGGCAGGTCCAGTTCGTCGTGGGCCAGCAGCGCCTGCTCCGGCTCGATCTTCCAGAAGCGCAGGGCGGCGGTGACCGACTTGCCGCTCAGGTTCATGAAGGTCGCCGGCTTCAGCACCCAGACCGGCTGCCCGCCGATGACGACCTTGGCGGTCTCGCCGAACAGCTTGGCATCCACCCTGAAACGCTCCCCGGCGCGCTCGGCGAGCGCGTCGACGAAGCGGAACCCGGCATTGTGCCGGGTCCGCGCATGTTCCGGACCGGGATTGCCCAGCCCGATGATGATCCGCAACGCCGCCATCGCGTACACCGGTGCCGGAGCGCCACGCGGGCGCCCCGGCAGGCGTCGCTCGCCCGTTACTTGTCGCCGCCGGACTTGCCGGCGTCTTCGTCGACCTTGCTCGCCGGGACCTCGGCGGAGCCCTCGGCATCCTCGCCCTCGCCGTCCGCGGTCTCGATGCGGCCCTGGCGGGCGATGACCACGGCGACGTCGTGCTCCTTGCCGAACTTCAGCTCGGGAACCTCGACGCCTTGCGGCAGCTTCAGGTCGGAGAGATGGATCGCGTCGCCGAGCTTCAGCTCGCCCAGGTCCACTTCGATGTACTCGGGCAGGTCCTGCGGCAGGCAGCTGATCTCCACTTCGTTCATCTCGTGGGTGATCACCACGTCGGCCGCCTTGCCGGCCGGCGACTTGTCCTCGTTGAGGAAGTGCAGCGACACCGAGGTGCGCAGCGCCTGGTCGGCGCTGACGCGCTGGAAGTCCAGGTGCATGATCTGCTGCTTGTACGGGTGCCGCTGCATGTCGCGCAGCAGCACCTTCTGCACGTCGCCGTCCAGGCTCAGGTCGAGGATCGACGAGTAGAACCACTCGTGCTTGCTGGCGAGCAGCACGTCCTCGTGGACGAGTTGGATGTTCACCGGGTCGAGATCGCCGCCGTAGACGATCGCCGGCACGTTGCCGGAACGACGCAGGCGGCGGCTCGCACCCTTCCCCTCGTCGTCGCGACGCTGCACCTTGATTTCATGCGTGATTGCCATGTTGTTTTCACTCTTTACGTTGCAATGATCCGCCTCGCGGCGGGTTGGCGACTCTTCCGCGACCAGAAGAGTCGGTTGGAAACGGTGATTCGTGATTGGTGATTCGCTAAAAGCACCTCGCCCTTGCGAATCACCAATCACGGCCCTCAATCCACATACAAAGAACTCACCGACTCGCCGAAGGCGATCCGGCGGATCGTCTCGGCCAGCAGCTCGGCGACGCTGAGCTGCCGGATCCGGTCGCAGGCCCGCGCCGCCGCCGCCAGCGGGATGGTGTCGGTGACCACCAGCTCGTCGAGCTGCGAACGGGTGATGTTGTCGATCGCCGCGCCCGACAGCACCGGGTGCGTGCAGTACGCCACCACCTTGGTGGCCCCGTTGTCCTTGAGCGCGCCGGCGGCCGCGCACAGGGTGCCGGCGGTGTCGACGATGTCGTCGACCAGCACGCAGGTCTTGCCCTCGACGTCGCCGATGATATTCATCACCGTGGCGACGTTGGCGCGCGGCCGGCGCTTGTCGATGATCGCCAGATCGGCGTCGTCCAGGCGCTTGGCGATCGCCCGGGCCCGGACCACGCCGCCGACGTCCGGAGACACGACGATCAGGTTGTCGGTGCCGTGCGCGCGCCAGATGTCGGCCAGTAGCAGCGGCGAGGCGTACACGTTGTCGACCGGCAGGTCGAAGAAGCCCTGGATCTGGTCTGCGTGCAGGTCCACCGTCAGCACCCGGTCGGTCGACACCGACGAGAACATGCTGGCCGCGACCTTGGCGGTGATCGGCACCCGCGACGAGCGCGGGCGGCGGTCCTGGCGGGCGTAGCCGAAGTACGGCACCACCGCGGTCACGCTGGCGGCGCTGGCGCGCTTGAGCGCGTCGATCAGCACCAGCAGCTCCACCAGGTGTTCGGCGCTCGGCGCGCAGGTCGACTGCAGCACGAACACCTCCTGCTTGCGCACGTTCTCCTCGATCTCGACCTGCACCTCGCCGTCCGAGAAGTTCGACACCAGCGCCTTGCCCAGGCGCGTGCCGAGCTCGCGGCAGACCGCCTGCGCCAGCGGCTTGTTGGCATTGCCGGAGAAGATCAGGAGGTTGCGATCTTCTTTCATAAGAGGGGTCTCCGCGTCGCTCTGACCGTGGCGGGGGGATGGAGCCGGGAATGGGGAATCGGGAGTCGGGAATCGGAAAAGCGCGGCGCACTGCTTCTACGATTCCCGACTCCCCATTCCCGATTCCCGACAATTGGCAGGGGCGGCAGGATTCGAACCTGCGAATGCCGGGATCAAAACCCGGTGCCTTGGGCCACTTGGCGACGCCCCTGTGGAGCCGGGATTCGTGATGGGTGATTCGGGATTCGTAACAGAAGCGGCGGCACCCTCGCTCTTGCCAATCACGAATCACCCATCACCAATCACGGCCCTCAAGCGCCTCCAGCAGCGGCGAGCGCGCCGCGCCGGCCACCACCCGGGCCGCGAGGCCGGAAGGCAGCCGGGCGAGCGCGGCCTCGGCGGATTCGCGCGCGGCGAACTCGACGAAGCAGCCGCTGCCTGTCCCCGTCAACCGTGGCGAGCCGACCCGCGCCAGCGCGGCGAACGCGGCCTCGACGACCGGTTCGCGGCGGCGCAGCACCGGCTCGAACGCATTGCCGAGCGGAGCACCCGAAGTGAAGTCGGCTATTGTCGCGGGCGCGGCATTTCGCGTCAATTCAATACTCTGGAAGAGTGCCGCGGTGGACACCCGGACGCCCGGGTCGGCCAGCAGGTACCAGGCCGGCGGCAGCGCCAATGGCGACAGCCGCTCGCCGACCCCTTCCGCCCAGGCGTTCGCGCCACGCACGAACAGCGGCACGTCGGCGCCGAGCCGCAAGCCGAGTTCGGCCAACCGGTCGGCGCCCATGCCGGTTCCCCACAGGTGGTCGAGGACCAGGAGCACGGTCGCCGCATCGGACGAACCACCGCCGAAGCCGCCACCGACGGGGATACGCTTTTCGACGATGATATCCGCGCCCAGCTCGACGTTCGCCTCCGATCGCAGCAGTTCCGCGGCACGAACCGCCAGGTCGTCGGCGCTTTCGACCCCCTCTGCCGACGCCCCGTGGCGGACGATGCGGCCGTCGTCGCGCGGCCGCAGGCGCAGGGTGTCGCCCCAGTCCAGCAGGCGGAACACCGTCTGCAGCGCGTGGTAGCCGTCGGGCCGGCGGCCGGTGATGCGCAGGAACAGGTTCAGCTTGGCCGGGGCCGGCCAGGCGCTCCACCCGTCCGCCGCGGCCGTCGTCGCCGGCACGCCTAGCCGCCCTGCACCGGCACGTCGCCCAGCGCCCACTGATCGACGATCAGCCGCACTTTCGCCTCGCCGCGCTGGGCGCTGACGCGCAGCGGCAGCCGCGGCGCGCCGGCGTCCGCCGGCTGCCAGGCCTGGTAGTCGATGGTCCAGCCGCCCTGTTCGATGCGCGCCAGCGTCCCGCCGGCGTCGAAATGCAGACGCGCCGGGCCGAAGGCGCCGGCATCGGCGCGGGTCCCGGCGGCCCAGGCGGCCATCGCCCCGGCCGGGATGCGCAGGCCGGTCGCCTCGAGCAGCAGCATCTCGACGTCCCGACCCTCGCGCGGGCCACCCTCCAGGCCCTCGATCCGCGCACCGGCGGCGTCGCCGGTCAGGCTCCAGCTCTGCCGCGTCACCGGCGCGCTCAGCACCACGCGGTAGCCGTCGCCGGCCTGCGACCACTCGATGCGGCCGTTGCCGCCCTGGCGGCCGTTCGACAACGCTACCCGGCCGCTGAAACCCAGCCGCTCCGCCGCGCGCACCTGCGCCTCGCGCGCCTCGACCCGCGCCGTCGCCGCCGCGAGCGCGGCGCCGGTCAGGGCAGCGGGCGCCGGCGCCCGCTGCGGTTGCGAGACGCAGCCGGCCAGGGCCAGCACGGCGACCAGCAGGGTGGCGCACGCTTTCGCCGAAAGGAACGCGGGGCGAGGGTGAAAAGCAAATCCCCCCCGCCCCCCTTTTACAAAGGGGGGAATTGTCTCGCCGCAACGGGCTTGCCTTCCTCCTTTGAAAAAGGAGGATCGAGGGGCATCCGTCCTGGCTCGGCATCCCCCTTTGAAAAAGGGGGATTGAGGGGGATTTGCTTTGGCGATAGCGTGCGCGGAGCGCGCCGCACCCCCCCCCTGCGCATCTGCTTCAACAGGGAGGAACCCCAGGATCTGCGCTCGCATCGGCTTCAAATGTCGGCTCCGGTCTTGCGCAGCGCGCGCAGCAGCGAGCGGTTCTCGGGGTCGAGTTCGCGCGCCTTGGTGAAATATTCGCGCGCCTCGTCGCGGCGGCCCAGCACCCACAGCACCTCGGCGACGTGCGCCCCGATCTCCGGATCCCGCATCAGCCGCCAGGCGCGCTGCAGCTCGACCAGTGCCTCCTGGTGGCGCCCGAGCCGGTACAGCACCCAGCCGTAGCTGTCGACGATGGCGGCATTGTCCGGCTCGGCGACGCGGGCGCGATCGATCAGCTCCAGCGCCTCGGCGTAACGCGTGGTGCGGTCGGCCAGGGTATAGCCGAGCGCATTGAGGGCGGCGACGTTCTCGGGCTCGGCCACCAGGATGCGGCGCAGGTCCGCCTCGGCGCGGGCGATGTCGTCCTGCCGCTCCCACATCAGCGCGCGCGCGTACAGCAGCGCGCCGTCGTCGGGATAGGCGGCCAGGCCGCGCGCGAAGGTCTCGCGTTCCGCCTCGACATCGCCGTCTTCCTTGTGCAGCTCGGCCTCCAGCAGGTAGGCGTCGCGGCGCGCATCCTCGTCGATCGAGGCGTCGGCCTGCAGCGCGCGCAGCTCGGCGAAGGCCTCGCCGCCGCGGCCGAGATCGTGCAGCACCTTGGCCGCGCGCAGCTGCGCGACCCGGCGCTCCTCGCCGCCCGGCACGCTTCGATACCACTCCAGCGCCTCCCCGTGGCGTTCCAGGTACTCCGCCAGCTGGCCCAGCAACAGGCGTCGGCCCGGGTCGGGGGCACCGGCTTCGCCGCGCAACTCCGCATAGACCTGCTCGAGCGCCGGCTTGTCCCCGGCCTTGACGAGCAAGGAGGCGCGCAGCCCGTAGCTGCGTTCGTCCTGCGGCCCGCGCGCCATGATCCGCGCCGCGGCGGCGGGGTCGCCCAGGTTGTCGTATTCGGCCGCGATCGCCAGCCGCAGCTCGGGCGAGACCTCGGCCTGGTCCTCGATCGCGGCCAGCGTCCGCTTCGCCGCCTCGACGTCGCCGCCCTCGCGCTGCTGGCTGGCGCGCAGCAGCGCCACCCGCGGCTCGTCCGGGAAGCGCCGCACGACCTCCTGCACGATGCGCTCGGCCAGCGGCAGCTCGCCGAAGCGCTGCGCCAGGCCGCCGAAGGCCAGCCAGGCCTGGAGCTGGTCCGGGATGGCGCCGGCGTCGATCAGCCGGCCCAGCACCTTGGCCGAGGCGGCCGGATCGCGGGTGCCGCTGCCGAGCGCGGCCAGCGCGTGGCGCCAGCCGGCCGGGTCCGGATCGCGCAGCATGGCCTCGAGCTCGCGCCGCGCCGCGCGCTCGCGGCCGCCACGCAGCAGCCAGGTGGCCTCGGCCGACCGCATCGCCAGCGAGCGCGGCGCACGCTGCTTCCACAGCTTGATCGCCTCGCCGGCCAGCGCGTCGTCGTTGGCCAGCAGCGCGATGCGCGCGGCCCGCTCCGCCAGACCGGCATCGTCGGCGGCCGCCCGGGCCGCGCGCAGGTACCAGTCGGCAGCCTCGTCCAGCCGACCGGACTGCAGCGCGTATTCGCCGGCCATGGAGGCGGCGAGCACGTCGTCCGGTTGTCCGCGCGGTTGCGCCGCAGCGGACGTGGCGAGGGCCGACAAGGCGACGGCGAGCAGGCCGGCCAGGACGAAACCACGGCTGGAAAGGTGGATTGCGGGCATCGTGGTCGGCTGCGCCGTAAAATACGAGATTCGCCAGCAAGCTTATCGCAAGCACCTGAACGGACGACGGCCACCGTCATGAACCTCCACGCCCTCGGCATCAACCACCAGAGCGCCCCGGTCGCCCTGCGCGAACGGGTGGCGTTCGCCGAGCATGCGCTGCCCGGGGCGCTGGCGGCGCTGCGGGCGCTGCCGCAGGTGCGCGAGGCCGCGCTGCTGTCCACCTGCAACCGCACCGAGCTCTACGCGATCACCGACGACGACGGCCAGGCGCTGGCCGACTGGCTGGCCACGCATCCGGAAGGCGGAGACCTGCATGCCTACCTCTACCGGCACCGCGACGCGGACGCGGTGCGGCACCTGTTCCGGGTCGCCACCGGGCTCGATTCGCTGGTGCTCGGCGAGCCGCAGATCCTCGGCCAGGTGAAGCAGGCCTGGGCGGCGGCGCGCGCAGCGGGCGCCCTCGGCAGCCGGCTCGACCGCCTGTTCCAGCACGCCTTCGTCACCGCCAAGCGCGCGCGCAGCGAGACCCGGATCGGCAACAGCCCGGTCTCGGTGGCCTCGGTGGCGGTGCGGCTGGCGCAGGACTCGTTCACGCGCCTGGCCGACTCCACGGCGCTGCTGATCGGCGCCGGCGAGACCATCGAACTGGTCGCGCGGCACCTGGTGCAGGCCGACGCCAAGCGCCTGCTGGTCGCCAACCGCACCCTGGCGCACGCACAGGACCTGGCCTCGCGCCACGGCGGCGTGGCGCTGCCGCTGGCCGAACTCGACCGCCACCTGTCGCAGGCCGACCTGGTGTTCTCCGCCACCGCCAGCCGCGAGCCGGTGCTGCACCGCGCCCAGGTCGAAGCCGCCCTGCAGGCGCGGCGACACCGGCCGATGCTGCTGCTGGACCTGGCGGTGCCGCGCGACATCGCGCCGGACGTGGCCGAGCTGAAGGACGCCTACCTCTACACCGTCGACGACCTGGAACGCTCGGTCGAGGACAACCGCCGCAACCGCCGCGAAGCCGCGGACGCCGCCGAGGCGATCGTCGAGCTGCAGGTCGCGCGCTACGCCGAGGCGCTGGCCGCCGGGCCGCTCAACGAGCCCCTGCGCAGGCTGCGCGCGCACGGCGAGCACGCCCGCGCGCAGGCACTGGCGCGCGCGCGCCGGCAGCTGGCCGCCGGCCAGGATCCCGAGGCCGTGCTCGAGTTCCTCGCCCACGCCCTCACCAACCGCCTGCTGCACGCGCCCACCGCCGCCGTGCGCGAAGCCGCCGCCAGCGGCAACCTGGAGCTTGCGCGCGCCATCGCGCAAGCGCTGCACGCCGACGACGAGGACCGCGATGCTGCCGACCCTGCGCCGTAAGCTGGAGGCGCTGGCCGAACGCCGCGACGAACTCGAGCGCCTGCTGGCGGATCCGGAGGTCGCCGGCGACCAGGCGCGCTTCCGCGCCTATTCGCGCGAGTTCGCCCAGTTGGAGCCGCTGGCCGCCTGCCTTGCGGAGGAGACCCGCGCCCGCGCCGATCTCGCCGCCGCCGAAACGATGCGCGCCGACCCCGAACTGCGCGAATTGGCCGAGGAGGAGATCGCCGTCGCCGCCGCCCGCCTGGAGGAGCTCGACCAGGTGCTGATGGCGATGCTGGTGCCGCAGGACGCCCGCGACGAGGGCGGCCTGTACCTGGAGATCCGCGCCGGCACCGGCGGTGACGAGGCGGCGATCTTCGCCGGCGACCTGTTCCGCATGTACGCGCGCTACGCCGAAAGCCAGGGCTGGCGGATCGAGGTGGAATCGGCCAGTCCCGGCGAGCACGGCGGCTTCCGCGAGATCGTCGCCCGCGTCGACGGCCGCGGCGCCTATGCTCGGCTGAAGTTCGAATCCGGCACCCACCGCGTGCAGCGGGTGCCGGAGACCGAATCGCAGGGCCGCATCCATACCTCGGCGGCGACCGTGGCGATCATCCCGGTCGCGGAGGAGGCCGAGCCGATCGAGATCAATCCGGCCGACCTCAAGGTCGACACCTTCCGCTCCTCCGGCGCGGGCGGCCAGCACGTCAACAAGACCGACTCGGCGATCCGTATCACCCACGCGCCCAGCGGCATCGTGGTCGAATCGCAGACCGAACGCTCGCAGCATGCCAACCGCGACAAGGCGATGAAGCGGCTGAAGGCGATGCTGGCCGAGGCCGAGGCCGAGAAGCGCGCCGCCGCCACCGCGCAGAGCCGCAAGCTGCAGGTCGGCAGCGGCGACCGCAGCCAGCGCATCCGCACCTACAACTATCCGCAGGGCCGGATCACCGACCACCGCGTGGAAGGCCTGACCCTGTACGACCTGCCCAACATCCTCGAAGGCGGGCTCGATCCGCTGATCGAGCGCCTGAGCCGCGAGCACCAGGCGGAGGAGTTGGCGCGGCTGACCGATACCTGAGTCCGGTGGTTTTTCGGGCAAAGCCAAGCATGTCTTCGGATAGCACGCGGGAGGCGTGAGCGGCGGCGCGGTGGGCGCTCCGGCCGACAGAATCCGGGACAGTGACTTGCCGGTGCGGCGCCCAGGCCGGGGACTGCGGACAGCAGGCCATGGATGGCCTGCGGCGGCGAGTCCGGCCATGGATGGCCGGACCGAGCCGGGGAGCAGTCCCCGGACTGGGCGCCGCTTCTTCCGAAGCCGAAGCTCTGGCCCATCTCGCTGCAACGCAGGCTGCTCGGCGCGGCTATTCGTTTACACCGCCGGTGGCGACGGTGTTGCCAAGCCACGGCGGAGGGAACTGCCTAGCGCGGCCTGCGGCGGCGAGTCCGCCATGGATGGCGGACCGAGCCGGGAGCAACCCCCGGCCCGGACGCCGCTGTTTCCGAAGCCGAAGCCCTGGCCCACTTCGTTGCGATGCGAGTTGCTCGACACGGCTAGTCGTTTACACCGCCCGTGGCGACGGTGTTAGCAAATCGCAGCGGACGGGACTGCCTGGCGCGGCTAGTCGTTTACACCGCCCGTGGCGACGGTGTTAGCAAATCGCAGCGGACGGGACTGCCTGGCGCGGCTAGTCGTTTACACCGCCCGTGGCGACGGTGTTAGCAAATCGCAGCAGACGGGACTGCCTGGCGCGGCTATTCATTCACACCGTCCGTGGCGACGGTGATACCAAACCGCAGCGGAGGGGACTGCCTGGCGCGGCTAGTCGTTTACACCGCCCGTGGCGACGGTGTTGGCAAATCGCAGCGGACGCGACTGCATGGCGCGGCGGATGACAAGCGACGTTCCACGGGCGAGGATGCAGGGCCGACCCCAGACGATCCCAGCGCATGTCCGTTTCCGTTCGCCGCGCCGAACTGGCCGATCTCGAAATCCTGGTGCCGCTGTTCGATGGCTATCGCATGTTCTATGCACAACCGTCGGATCCCGGCCTGGCACGCGAATTCCTGCGCCAGCGCCTGCAGCGCACGGAGTCCGTGGTGCTGCTGGCCGAACTGGATGGACGCGGCGCCGGCTTCACCCAGCTCTACCCGATGTTCTCCTCGGTGCGCGCGGCGCGCACCTGGATCCTCAACGACCTGTTCGTGGCACCGGAGGCGCGCGGCGCCGGCGTGGCCCGCGCCCTGCTCGCCGCGGCGGCCGATTTCGCCCGCGGCGACGGCGCGCTGCGCCTGGAGCTTGAGACCACGGCCGACAACCACGCCGCGCAGGCGCTGTACCGCGCCACGGGCTGGCAGCCCTACGACGAGACCCTGCGCTTCCACCTGCCCGTGGGGAACGGCTGAACGATGCCGGTGGCGCCCAACGACCCGCGCACGCAGGCCCGGCATGCCGTGCGGCGCGAGCCCGGCAACGCGATGGCCTGGATCGTGCTGTCCGATGTGGAACTCGATGCCGGCGACGCCCGCAACGGCGCCGCCGCCGCGCGGCATGCCCTGCAGCTGGCGCCGGGGCACCCTGAAGCGCTGGCGCGGCTGGGCCGCGCGCAGTGGATGCTGGGCCGCCACGCCGAGGCCGCCGACAGCCTGCGCGCCGCCGCGCGGCAGGCGCCCCAGCATCCGGGCATCGCGGTCTGGCTCGGCCATGCGCTGGAAGACGCCGGCGACGCCGAGGGCGCCAACGACGCCTATGCGCACGCGCATGCGCTGGCGCCGGAGCACCCGTTGATCGCGGCACACCTGCTGGCCTGGCGCCGGCGCCTGTGCGACTGGCGCGACCTCGACCGCCTCTCGCGGCAGGTGCGCGAGGCGGTCCGCGCCGGACACGGCGTGGTCGAGCCGTTCGCCTTCCTCAGCGAGGACGCCACGCCCGTCGAGCAGTTGCAGTGCGCGCGGCTGCAGGCACGGGCGCTGGCCGCACGGATCCGGCCGCTGCCGCCCGCGCCGCCGCGGGCGGCGGACGCGCTGCTGCGCGTGGGATTCCTCTCCAACGGCTTCGGCGCGCATCCGACCGGGCTGCTGACCGCCGCCTTCTTCGAGGCGCTGGATGCGCAGGGCGCGTTCGAAACGCACCTGTTCGCGCTCAACCGCGACGACGGCAGCGCGATCCGGCAGCGCCTGCGGCGGGCGGCGCGGCGGCTGCACGACGTCTCTGGACTGGCGCATGCATCGATCGCGCAGCGCATCCGCGGGACCGGCATCGACGTCCTGTTCGACCTGCGCGGCTGGGGCGGCGGCGGCGCGCCGGAGGTGCTGGCGATGCGGCCGGCGCCGGTGCAGGTGAACTGGCTGGCCTACCCGGGCACTTCGGGCGCGCCGTGGATCGATCACGTGCTGGCCGACGGCTTCGTGCTGCCCGGCGGGCTCGCGCCGCACTTCAGCGAGCAGGTCGTGCGGTTGCCGCGCTGCTTCCAGCCCTCCGACACCCGTCGCGAGGTGCCGCCGGCGCCGGCGCGCGCCGACTGCGGCCTGCCCGAACGCACGGCCGACGGCGGCGGCGTGGTGTTCTGCTGCTTCAACAACAGCTACAAGCTCAACCCGCGCAGCACCGCGCGGGCGCTGGCGGTGCTGCGTGGGGTGCCCGGCAGCGTGCTGTGGCTGCTGTCCGGCCCCGGCCGCGCCGACCAGCGCCTGCGCGCGTTCGCCGAAACGCAGGCCGTGGACCCGCGGCGGCTGGTATTCATGCCCAAGCAGCCGCACGCCGCCTACCTGGCGCGGCTGCAGCTGGCGGACCTGTTCCTGGACACCGAACCGTACAACGCCCACACCACCGCCTCGGATGCGCTGTGGGTGGGCTGTCCGGTGCTGACCCGCCCGGGCGACACCTTCGCCGCGCGCGTGGCCGGCAGCCTCAACCACCACCTCGGCATGGAGGCGATGAACGTGGACGGCGACGACGCCTTCGTCGCCCGCGCGGTCGCGCTCGGCCGCGATCGCGCCGCGCTCGCCGACGTGCGCGCCGAACTGGCGCGGCGGCGGGACGCCTCCGGCCTGTTCGACATGGCGGGCTTCGCCGCCGACTTCGCCGCGGCCGTGCGGCCGATGGCCGAACGCGGCCGTGCAGGGCCGGCTCCCGGCGCCCCCGCCGTAGGCCCGTAGAGCGGAGCTTGCTCGGCTGCACACGGCGGCGGCTCCGGAGACGGGAGCAGCGGAGCAAGCTCCGCTCTACGGGGGCCTTTCGCGGGAATGGCGATTGTTCCCCGCGCGCCATAACCGCTAGGCTTCGCGCATGAGCGCCGCCGACGACTTCATCCCCCTCTCCCTGTGCGTGCTGACGGTCTCCGACAGCCGCACGCCCGATACCGACAGTTCCGGCGACTATCTCGTCGAAGCGCTGCAGGCAGCCGGCCACCGGCTCGCGCACCGCGCGCTGCTGCCCGACGACCGCTACCGCCTGCGCGCGGCGGTGTCGCAATGGATCGCCGACGACGGCGTCGACGGCGTGCTGGTCACCGGCGGCACCGGCTTCACCGGCCGCGATTCCACGCCCGAGGCCCTGCTGCCGCTGCTGGACAAGGACATGCCGGGCTTCGGCGAATTGTTCCGCGCGATCAGCTTCGAGGAGATCGGCACCTCGTCGCTGCAGTCGCGGGCCTTCGCCGGGCTGGCCAACGGCACCTTCGTGTTCTGCCTGCCCGGCTCCACCTCGGCCTGCCGCACGGCGTGGGAGCGGATCGTCCGCGACCAGCTGGACGCGCGCACCCGGCCCTGCAACCTCGCCACGCTGCGCCCGCGGCTGAAGGAGTAAGCGCATGCCGATCGACCAGACCCTGCGCCTGCTGGCGCGCGCCCGCGGCCTGACCGTGGCCGAGATCGCCGCCGCGATCCCGCGGGCCGGCGCCGCCACCGTGTCGGCCTGGATGCGCGGCGACAAGCTGCCCGGGCGCGACCAGCTCGACGCCCTGGCGCGCACCTTCGGCGTGCCGGCCGGCGCGCTGCTGGCCGAACTCGCCAGCACCCTGGACCCGGCCCGCACCAAGGGCGAGCACGGCCTGCTGGCGGCCTATCGCGCGCTCAACACCCGCCAACAGGGTGCGCTGCTGGAAGTGGCGCGCGGCATGGCCGGGCACGGCGCTGGTCGCCGCAAACACGGCTGATCCTGCAAGAGCGACCTCGAGCACGGTCGATATCCGCCAGCGCCCTGGCGGGCCTGTGCCCCGGGCACCGCCGACGCCGGCGGATCGATCGCCTGGTACGCAACGGCCGCGCCTGTCCATACTGCCGCTTCAGCCCGTCCTGACAGGAACCGCCATGCCGAAGCTCAAGCGCAAGCCGTACAAGAACGAACTCGAGCCGCTGCAGCTGGAACTGGTCGCCATGGCACGCTGGGCGCGCCACGCATGCAAGCGCATCGTCGTCGTGATGGAGGGCCGCGACACCGCCGGCAAGGGCGGCGCCATCAAGGCGATCACCGAGCATCTCGATACCCGCCAGTACCGCGTCGCCGCGCTGCCCAAACCCAGCGAGCGCGAGCAGACCCAGTGGTATTTCCAGCGTTACATCGAGCACCTGCCGGCCGCCGGCGAGATCACGCTGTTCGACCGCAGCTGGTACAACCGGGCCGGCGTGGAGAAGGTGATGGGTTTCGCCAGCCCCGCCCAGGTGAAGCGGTTCCTGCAGCAGGCACCGGTGTTCGAGAAGATGCTCACCGACGACGGCATTCTGCTGTTCAAGTACTGGCTGTGCTGCGACCAGGCGCAGCAGGAGGAGCGCTTCGCCGAGCGCCTGAACGATCCGCTCAAGGCCTGGAAGCTGTCTCCGATCGATGTCGAGGCGCGCAAGCGCTACGCCGACTACACCCGCGCCCGCGAGGCCATGCTCGAAGCCACCCACACCGACCACGCGCCGTGGGCCCTGGTCGATTTCAACGACCAGAAGCGCGGCCGCCTGACCCTGATCCGCCACCTGCTCGACCGCTTGCCGGACGTGCACGTGCCGCGCAGCCAGCCGGATTTTCCGCCGCTGCCGGGCAGGCCGAAGAAGGAACGCTACGGCGTGCTGAAGCCGATCCCCGTCGATGCGGAGTCCGCGGAAGATTGACCGCTGTGCCCCGCATGGCCGACGCATCGCCCCGGCTCGTCCCGCGCCGTTTCCGTTTCAGCCGGTGCAACAGGTGGACGGGCCGTCGAGTTCGAGGGGTGGACGGGTGGTCCCGGCTTGCGGCGCGCGACGCGGTCAGCTTGCCGCGAAGCCGCTTCCCGCCTCCGCCGGATCGGCGGCGTGGCGCTCCACCGACTCCACCCGCGCCTGCGGCGGCCCCCGCTGCAGCCATTCCGCCAGTGCGTCGATCGCGCCGGCATCGCCCGCGGCCAATACCTCGACCCGGCCGTCGGCCAGGTTCTTCGCGTAGCCGCGCAAGCCCAGCCGCTGCGCCTGCTCGCGGGTGGAGGCGCGAAAGAACACGCCCTGCACCTTGCCGCTGACCAGGAAGCGTGCCGCCGCGCTCATGCCTGCGGCACCTCGGGGCCTCCCGCGGCGGCGATGGCGGTCTCGACCTCGTGTGCGGTCACCGGGCCCAGGAATTTCTTGGCGATCCTGCCGTCGGGATCGATCAGGTAGGTCATCGGCAGGCCGCGCGGGGTGTCGAAGCCGGCCGGCGGCGCGTACACGTCGACGATCGCGATCGGATACAGCACCGGGTGCTTCTCCAGGAACGCACGCATCGCCTCGGGCTCGATCTCCTCGTAGGCCAGGCCGATCACTTCGACGTGCTCGCGCATCGCACCGAGCGCCGAGAGTTCCGGCATCTCCTTCAGGCACGGCGAGCACCACGTGGCCCAGAAGTTGACCACCACCCATTTGCCGCGACGGTCGGCCAGGTCGTAGGGCGTGCCGTCGATGGTGGTGACCTGCAGCGCGGGCCCGCCGGCCTGCGCGTCCGTCGTGTCCGGCGGCGCCTCCGCGGGTGCCGTCGCCGGCGGCTCGCGCTGGCACCCGATCGACAGCGACAGCGACAACGCGCACAGCAACGGCCATAGCCGGCAAGTCTTCATGGGGCCTCCTTCATGGGTTCGTAGAGTTCGCCGACGCGGCGCTTGAGCAGGTTGCGCAGCGGCACGCGCAGATCGTCGACGGCCGCCTGCGCGGCGATGCCGAGCGCGTCGTCGCGGCACGGCAGGTGCGCCTCGGCAATGGGGATGCGCAGGTGGCAGGCTTCGTACAGCTCGCCGAGGGTCAGGCGGTCCAGGTCGCGCGCCAGCACCCATTCGCCCGATTCGGCGCGCGCCAGCAGGTCGATCCGGGCCAGCTGCGCGATCAGCTGCTGCACCAGCGCATCGGTGAGGCAGGGCTCGAGCTCGAGGATCTGGTCGCTGTGCAGGCCACGGCCGCCGCGGCGCGCCTCGGCGAAGCGGCCGAGCAGGCGCAGCAGGCCGAACATCTCGTGGCCGACCGGCAGGCGCATCGCCGCCGGCTGGTAGCGGAACGCGGACATCGACGAGGCGAACGACGCACCCAGCAGTATCGAGATCCAGGCGAAGTAGATCCACAGCAGCAGCACCGGGATGAAGGCGACCTGGCCGTAGATCTTCTGGTAGGCGTCGAAGCTGCCCAGGTACAGCGCGATCAGGCGCTTGGCGATTTCCAGCAGCACCGCCGCCAGCAGCGCGCCGGCGAAGGCATGCCGCCACTTCACCGTGCGGTGCGGCACCACGCGGTAGATCGCCGCGAACGCGATCAGCTCGATCGTCATCGGCGCCATCGCGAGCAGCACGCCCTGCAACCACTGCCCCGACGTGGTGCTGAAGACGTCGAGCGCGAAGAAGCGCGTCGACATCGCCAGGCTGGCGCTGGCCACCAGCGCACCGAGCGTCAGCACCGTCCAGTACACCAGGAACCGGGAGATCCGCGGGCGCGCGGTGCCGACCCGCCAGATGCGGTTGAAGGCGTTCTCGATGCCGAGCAGCGTGATCAGCACCGAGACCACCAGCGCGATCACGCCGATGGCGGTGAGCTGACCGGTGTTCTGCGAGAACTGCAGCAGGTAGCCCTGCACCGCGCGCGCCGAGCTGGGCACGAAGTTGGAGAAGATGTAGTCGCTCAGCTGCTGGCTCCAGGCGTCGAACACCGGGAAGGCAGACAGCACGCCGAACACCACCATCGACAGCGGCACCAGGGCGAACACCGTGGTGAACGCCAGCGCGCCGGCCACCTCGAACAGGCGGTCGTCGACGAAGCGCCGGCCGAGGAAGCGCACGAAGGAACGCGCACGGGCGCGATCGATCGCGCGGTCGGTCCAGCGGTTCAGGGTGTCGAGCGGTTCCACGCGCCGAGAGTACCCGAAGACGCGCGGCGCCGATGTCCCTGCGCGCCCGGAGTCGAGTCCGCCCGACCTGCGCGTCGGGCATGCTCTATCCTTGCGCCTTTGCGGAGGAACCGATGCCCGAGATCCTGGTGCTCTACTACAGTCGCGGCGGCTCGGTGGCGCGGCTCGCGCGCCAGGTCGCGCGCGGCATCGGCGAGGTCGACGGCATGATCGCGCGGGTGCGCACGGTGCCGCCGGTGGCGGCGGTGACCGTGGCCGCCAGCCCGCCGGTACCGGACGACGGCGCGCCCTACGTCGAGCGCAGCGACCTGGCCGAATGCGACGGCCTGGTGTTCGGCAGTCCGACCCGCTTCGGCAACATGGCCGCGCCGCTCAAGCACTTCATCGACGGCCTGGGCGCGGAGTGGGCCAGCGGCGCCCTGGTCGGCAAGCCGGCGGCGGTGTTCACCTCCACCGCCACCCAGCACGGTGGCCAGGAGTCCACGCTGCTGTCGATGATGGTGCCGCTGCTGCACCACGGCTGCGTGCTGGTGGGCATCCCCTACACCGAGCCTGCGCTGAGCAGCACCCGCGGCGGCGGCACGCCCTACGGCGCCAGCCATGTCTCCGGCAACGCCGACGATCCGCAGCCGAGCGACGACGAGGCCGCGCTGGCACGCGCGCTCGGACGGCGCGTCGCGCAACTCGCGGCGAAGCTGGCGGCATGAGCGGCCCGCGGCGCTCGCGCGTGCTGCTGGGCGCGGCGCTGGCCGCGCTGGCGATGTTGTTCGCGTTCCGCTTCCACGACAGCGACCAACTGGCCGCTGCGCTGATCGTGTTCGTCGCGCCGCCGCTGCTGCTGTTCGCCGGCGTGCTGCGCGGCAGCGCCAAGGCGGCGTTCTGGGCCGGCGTGTGCGGGCTGCTGTGGTTCTCGCACGGCGTGATGGAGGCCTGGAGCGAGCCGGCGCTGCGCTTGCTCGCCTCGGCGGAAATCGTGCTGGCACTGGTGGTGATCGCTGCCGCCAGCTGGCCGGGACTGTCGGCGCGCTTCGGACGGCGCCGCGCCAGGCAGCATTCTCCGCCGCGGTGAGGAATGGGCCGTCGCCACGGGTGCCGCCAACAAATAGCCGATATCTCGAGCCAAAGCCGAGGCGCTGATCCATTGTGATGCATTGACTATCCACTCGGACCGCCCGTGGCGATGGGCCCTGCCTCGCCGCCGCGGAAAGGACTGCCTGGCGCGGCGCTAGAATGCGCACTGGCCCGGCCGCTCCCACAACGACCCAATGGAAGAACTGCTGATCGTCACCACCGGCGGCACCATCGACAAGGTGTACTTCGACGACAAGTCGGACTACCAGGTCGGCGAACCGCAGATCGGGCGCATCCTCGAGGAACTGGGGGTGGCGTTCCGCTTCCGGGTGATCCCGATCCTGCGCAAGGATTCGCTGCATATCACCGACGAGGACCGCGGGTTGATCCGCGCCACCATCGCCGCGCAGCCGGCGCGGCACGTGCTGATCACCCACGGCACCGACTCGATGGTGCAGACGGCGCAGGCGCTGGCGTCCATCGCCGGCAAGACCATCGTGCTGACCGGCGCGCTGAACCCGGCGCGGTTCCGCGGCTCGGATGCCGAGTTCAACATCGGCACCGCGGTCGGCGCGGTGCAGTCGCTGCCGCCTGGGGCCTACATCGCCATGAACGGCCGGGTCTGGGACCCGCGCAAGGTGCGCAAGAACGTGCACGCGAACCGTTTCGAGGCGATCGGCTAGGCGCGTGTCGCGCTTGGCCGCGGATCGCGGCCGGTCGTGTCAGCGCTGGGGGCCGCGCTCCGGGGCGACGCCCATCATCGCGTCGACCTCCACGTACTCCACGTCCGGATCGGCGGCCAGACGCCGCATGAGACGCAAGGCTTGTTCCCGGCCGAGCGGGCGGTCGGTCTTGAACACGTCGGCCTGCACGGCCAGTCGCCGCTGCCAGGACACGGCCTGCGGCGCGCCATCGCCGGCGGACAGGCCGGACGAGGCCGCGGCACGATCGAGCCGCGCCTGCACCTTCCCCGGATCCCGTCCCGGAACGCTGTCGCTGCGGTACTTCACGATGAAGCGCTGGTACGGACCCGGACCCGGAAGTTCGCCTACCGTCGCCGTCATGGTCTCCTCCGCACCCACGTGGGCAGCCGCCAGCATGAGGGCGAGCAGGCAGGCATGCGGGACCGTCGAGATGGGCACGCGGGTCGAACCGGAACTCCCGCCCCGGAATCCGGGGCGGGAGAGAACGGCTCAGTAGCTGCCGGTCAAGGTTACGCCGGAGAAGGCGGTGTAGCCGCGGATCATGACGTGCCAGGTGCCGGCCTGCGGCGCGTCGATGGTGCAGGTCTCGTTGCTGCCGGACAGGTACGGACGGCACTCGTACGCGGTCGTGGTCGGCTGCGCGCCATGCTGCACGTACAGGTCCGGATCGCCGGTGCCGCCGGTCATCGCGACCGTCAGCGTCGCGGTGCCGTCGGGTACCTCGATGGTCCAGTACTGCTGGCTGCCGGCGTCGCCGGCGATGTCGGTCACCGGCACGCCGTTCTCGAGCTCGCCGTCGCCAGGACCGGTCTGCGGCTCGGCGTGGCGCGCCTGCAGGGTGACGCGGCTGAAGGCCCGCACGCCGACCAGCTTGACGTAGTAGGTGCCGGCCTGCGGCGCCGCGATGCGGACGACCTCGCTGTTGCCCGGCCGCTGCGAGGCATGGTCGTGCGCGTCGGCGCTCGGCTCGGCCTCGAAGCTGACGTACATCGCGACGTCGCCGCTGCCGCCGGAGGTCATGAAGCTCAGCGGACCGTCGACACCTTCGGGCACCGTCAGGCTGTACAGCTGTTCGCTGCCTGCGTCGCCGGCCAGGCCGCTCACCGGCTGCCGGTTGAAGATCTCGGTGGCGTCGGGACCGGTGTCGCCGACCTCGATGGTCTGGCTGGTGCTGCCGGTGTTGTCCTCGTCGTCGGTGACGGTGAGGCTGACGCTGTACACGCCCGCCGCATCGTAGACCTTGACCGGGTTGGCTTCGGACGAGCCGGTGCCGTCGCCGAAGTCCCAATCGTAGACGACGATCTCGCCGTCGTCGCTGGAGGTATCGGTGAAGGTCACCGTCAGCGTGTCGCCGTCGACCGCGTAGGTGAAGCCGGCGACCGGATCGCCGGGCTCGCCGCCGCCGTCGGCGCCGATGCCGTCGATGAACTCGGCGCCGGTGCCGAGCGGATCGAGCCAGCTGGCCAGCGACGTGGCTTCCGTGCCGCCGCCGGTCCAGGACGTGTAGAGGCGCCCGTAGTAGTCGCTATGGTCGTCGCCGCTGGTGCTGCACGAGGCCAGGCCACCGTGCAGTTGGCCGATCACCCGCTTGTCGGGGCTGTACAGCGGCGATCCGGAGGAACCGCCCTCGGTGGTGCCGGGCTGGTCCCAGAACACGTGCAGGTGGTCGGTGCCGGCGCCGAAATAGCCGCTGATCTGCAGCGGGTTCGACGAGTGGGTGATGCGCTTCTCGGCCACCCGCGGATGGTGGATGCCGGTGGCGCCGTCGAAGCTGGTGTCGCGGCGGTCCCAGCCGGCCCAGTACAGGTTGAACTCGGGATCGGCCGGGTCGTCCAGCTCCAGCAGGGTGAAGTCGGAGGTCGACCAGGTGGCCAGCGGCACCGCGCCGGTCTGGTTCTGGTCCAGGCTGCCGTCGCCTTCGGCGCCGCTTTCGGCGCTGCCGGGCGTGCGGCAGTACGAGTTCTCGTAGTTCCAGTACACGACGATCGACGCCGCCGCGTCGGCGGTGCCCATGCCGCAATGGTGTGCGGTCAGGAAGTACATCTTCTGGTCGTTGGCGGTGTTGTTGACCAGCGACCCGCTGCAGTAGAACGTGCCGAAGCGGGAGTACGCGCCGGAGGCCGGGATCTGGTCGCGCCATTCGTCGCCCGCCGGGCACACCACGTCGATGTTGCAGGACCCGGAGACGCCCTGCGCCTGTTCCAGTGCACCGCGGCGCGCCAGGTCGCCGAAGCCGAGATAGTCGTGGTTGACGCTGGTCAGCCGCAGCTTGAGCTCGCCGACCTTGGCGCGCGGCACCACCACCTCGATCACCGCGTGGTCGCCGGGCACCACCGGCGTCCACAGCTTGCCATGGGCCTTGTTGTCGGCGTCGGTGAACGTGCGGATCGCCGCCGGGTCGGCGTTGGCGCTCAGGCCTGCCGGGTAGATCAGCATGCGCCCGCCTGCGGGCATGCGGTACTCGTCGAAGCCGAAGTTCAGCGACAAGGCGTCCTTCGATTCCAGGCGCAGGCGCCAGACCAGCATGTCGCCGCCGATCTGGTCCCAGTCGCCAGAATTGAGCGGCGTGAGGTCGACCCGGTGCGGGGTGGCGAAGCGCACCGGCTCGTCGCGGCGCACCGCAGCGCGCCGGGCGTCCTCGGCACGCAGCCTGGCCGCGTCGACCGCGGGCATGCTGCGCACTTCGACCGTGTGTTCGGCCGGCAGTCGATGATCGAAGGCCGCCGGCCTGGCGTCGCGCTGCGCCGCCAGTGCGGTTCCTGCCGACAGCATGCCGGCCATGATCAGTCCTATCGCGTATCTCATCACTCCTCCTGCCCTTCGTGTTGGCGGCCTGCGCCGCGTCGAAAAAAAGGCACCCCGATGGGCCCAGGGTGCCTGAGAGAGTATTCAAAGACCATTAAGGTCGAGCCGGACCGGGGTCAGAGCGTCAGGCCCCAGCTGTTGATGTAGCCCGTGTCGCCCGAGTAGTTGTCGTTGACCCGCAGCCGCCAGGTGCCGTTGATCGCCTCGCTCGACAGGTTCACGGTATAGGTGCCGATGACGTTGTCGGCGCTGCCGCCGCTGCGGTTGTGCAGCACGTAGACGCTGCCGTCCGGCGCCACCAGGTCGACCTTGAGATCGCCGCGGTAGGTGTGGCGGATGTCCACGTCGACCGGCGTCGACGCGGGCGCGTTGCCGCTGCGACCGGAGATCGAGATCGGGCTCTGCACCGTCGAGTGATCGGCGATCGGATAGTCGGTGCCGTTGCTGTAGGTCTGCGCCCCGCCGCCGCCGCTGCCGAAACTGCCGGTCAGGGTCACGCCGGAATAGGCCGAATAGCCGCGCAGCATGATGTGGTACGTGCCGGCCTGCGGCGAGGCGAAGCTGCAGGTCTCGTTGTTGCCGTTGAGATACGGACGGCAGTCGTAGGCCGAGGTGGTCGGCTGGGAGCCGCGGCGCACGTACAGGTCGGCATCGCCGCTGCCGCCGGAAATGCCGATGCTCAGGTTGCTCGCGCCCGCCGGCACCACGATCGTCCAGTACTGGGTACTGCCACTGCCACCGGACACGCCGCTCACCGGCACCCCGTTCTCGAGTTCGCCCTCGCCGGGGCCGGGGCCGCCGCCGTCGCCGGCGGCATCGACGGCCGCCTTCGCATTGACGATGCCGGCGCCGATCGGCTGCGACGGCGTCGACGGGAAGGCGCGCGCGGTGCTCTTGAGCAGCGATTCCACCTCGGCCGGCGTCAACGCCGGATTGGCGACCGACTGCATCAACGCGACCACGCCCGCCACGTGCGGCGCGGCCATCGAGGTACCGTTGTAGGAGGCGTAGCCTGCGCTTCCGGGCGTGGTGCTGCCGCTGTTGAGCGTCGACAGGATGCTCGAGCCCGGTGCCGAGACGTCGATCAGCGCGCCGTAGTTGGAGAAGCTCGAACGGGCGCCGGTGCTGGTGTTCGACGCCACCGCGACCACGTTGTTGCAGTTGGCGGGCGAGAAGCCGGACACGTTGGCGTTGCTGTTGCCGGCGGCGATCACCACCGTGGTGCCGCGGCCGACGGCGCCGTTGATCGCGCTCTGCATGGCCGAGCCGCACGAGCCGCCGCCGCCCAGGCTGAGGTTGATCGCCTCGGCCGGGTTGGCGTTGGCGGGGACGCCGCTGACCGAACCGCCCGACGCCCAGATGACGGCATCGGCGATGTCCGAGTCGTAGCCGCCGCAGCGGCCGAGCACCCGCACCGGAACGACCTTGGCGTTGAACGCGGTGCCGGCGACGCCGGTGTTGTTGTTGGTGACCGCGGCCACGGTGCCGGTGACATGGGTGCCGTGCCAGCTCGAGGGCTGGGCGGAATGCAGGCCGCCGCACTCGTTGGCGGCGATCCAGTCGCCGGGATCGCTCGGGTCCGCATCGCGGCCGTTGCCGTCGCGCGAGACGAAGGTGTCGACGATGAAGTCGTAGCCCGGCAGGATGTTGGCGTTGAGGTCGGGATGGCTGGTGATGCCCGTATCCAGCACCGCCACCACGGTGCCGCTGCCGCTGGTGACGTCCCAGGCCTCGGTGGCGCGGATGCCGCCGGCTCCGGTGCCGAACCCGTATTGCTGGCCGAAGTTCGGATCGTTGGGCGTCAGCAGGACCTGGTTGAGCTTGTCGACCTCGACGTACTCGACGTTCGGGTTGGCCGCGATCTGCCGCATCAGCGACTCGGCCTCGGCGCGGTCGAGCTTCTGGTCGGTGGCGATCACCTCCGCGCCGACGGCCATGCGCCGCACCGCGCGAACGCCCAATGCGCGGCCGCCCGCGGCCTTGGCGGGCAGCGCACGCGCGGCATTCCGCAGGCTGGCCTCCAGCGCACTGCCGCCGGCGAGTTCGGGACTGCCCTCGCGGTATTTCACAATGAAGCGGTCGTGCAGCTCTGAAGCCTGCAGGCCGCTGAGGTTGAGACGTTCGCCGGCCAGCGCCGGAACTGCGGTCATCGACGACACGGCCACGGCGGTCGCTACCGCCAGCGCGCGCATGCGAATACGGCGTTTCGAGACATCGGACATCGTGTGTTACCCCCGGAAACGGAAAACGAAGACCGCGAAAGCGGCAGGCACCGGGGTACACGCGAGTCGTGGAGTTGCATACGACCGCATTGCATCCCGACATGTCACGTGGACATTGACAATCCTGTCCACAAACTGACGCTAAGCGACCGTTCAACATGAGCGCAAGCAGCCGAAGAGCGGGCCGTAGCATTTAAAAAATGATGCTCGTCACAAAACTAATCATTAATCGATTACAGGGGAAACTTTCCGCGGCCGGCCATGTCAGGGCGCGGGCCCAGGCCGGCCACGCGGCACGTGCCCCTCGGGTCGCGCTGCTGCGGAAACGTTGGACGCGGGCGCGCTCGGTCGTACCCGCCGGCGCTGGCGGCGCAGGCGGGCGGAGTGGATTGCCAACGGGTCTTCGGGGGCGCCCGGCTCCGGAGCGCGCCGACGATTGGGTCGCGCTTCTGCAACGGCGGGTGCGGCTGTGCCGCGCCCCTAGAGCATGCCCGTTTCCAGGCGTGCCGCTTCCGACATCATCGACTGGTTCCAGGGCGGATCGAACACCAGCTCGACGTCGGCCTCGGTCACGGTCGGGATCATCTCCAGCCGGCTGCGCACGTCGTCGACCAGGATCTCGCCCATGCCGCAGCCCGGCGCGGTCAGGGTCATCTTCACCTCCACCGTGCGCGCACCGTCCTCCGCGGGCCGGACCACGGCCTCGTAGACCAGGCCGAGGTCGACCACGTTGATCGGGATCTCGGGATCGAAGCAGGTGCGCAGCTGCTTCCAGACCAGTTGCTCGACGGCCGAGTCGTCGGCGTCGCCGGGCAGCTCCAGCGGCGGCGGCGGTTCCTTGCCGATCGCGTCGGCGTCGCGGCCGGCGATGCGGAACAGGTTGCCCTCGATGAAGACCGTGTAGCTGCCACCCAGCGCCTGGGTGATGTAGCCGATGCTGCCGGCGGGCAGGGTCACGCCCTCGCCCTGCGGCACCAGGACGGCGGCGCAGTCGCGTTCGAGGCGCACGGGTTCGCTGCTGCTGGAATACATACCGGGAACATGGGGGTCGGCGCCGCGGCGCGCAAGGCAGGCATTGTATCGCCGCCCCGCGGGGACGCTATGCTGGCGCGCCCGACCTTCCGACAGTGCATGCCGAAGCCCGCCGCGCCGCCCTCTCCCTGGTTCGCTTTTCTGCTGCTGTTGCTGGGGACCGCCGGTTGCGCCGCGCTGTGGATCCTGCTGGCCGCGGCCACCGGGCGCCAATGCAGCTGGATGGCGGTGGTGGCCGCATTCGACGCGGCGCTGCTGCTGCGGATGGCGCGGGTGCGACCGGGACCGGCGCGGGCATTGTCGGGCGTGCTGGTCACGGCGGCGGCGATCGCGGCGGCGAACTGGTTCATCGTCGCCACGCAGCTGGGGAAGATGCTGGGACTGCTGCCCTGGGAATCGGCGCTCAAGCTCGGGGCGCATCACGCGTGGACGCTGTCGCAACTGGCCAACGGCGGCGTCGACCTCGCCTGGCTCGGTGCCGGGGTGGTGATCGCGGCCGTCGCCTCACGCTGACGCGACGGGAACCAGCTCGTCCAGGCAGGTTTCGAACACCGCCAGCGCCTGCCGGATCTCCACGCTCGACAGCCCGGCATAGCCCATCAGCAGGCCGGCACGGTCCGGCGGCTTCAGGTAGTAGGGCGCGATCGAGTACAGGCCCAGGCCGCGCGCGTGCGCTTGCGCGATCAGCGCTTCGCCGGCGTCGCGCCCGGCGCCGCGCAGCCACACCGCCAGGTGCATCCCGGCACGGGAGTCGGCGATCTCCAGGCGACCGGCGCTGCAGGCACGCAGCCCTTGCAGCAGCGCGGCGCGGCGCTCGCACAGCGCCTTGGCGCTGCGCCGCAGGTGGCGCTCGAAGCCGCCATGGGCGATGAACGCCGCCAGCGCCGCCTGCTCGATCGCCGGCGTGCCGAAATCCGCCATCCGTTTCGCCACCAGGAAGTCCTCGCGCAGTGCCGGCGGCACCACCAGGTAGCCCAGCCGCAGCGCCGGGTACAGCGTCTTGGAGAACGTGCCGACATAGATCACCCGCCCGGCTTCGTCCAGCGAGCGCAACGCGGACAGCGGCCGCGCGTCATAGCGGAACTCGCCGTCGTAGTCGTCCTCGAAGATCCAGCTCCGATGCCGGCGCGCGTACTCCAGCAGGGCCATGCGCCGGGACAGCGACATCACCGCGCCGGTCGGAAACTGGTGCGAGGGCGTGACGCAGAGCAGCTTGGGAGCCTCCCGCTCCGGCAACAGGTCGCAGCACAGGCCCTGCGCATCGACCGGCACCGGCAGCAGGCGCGCGCCGTGCACCTGCAACGCGGTGCGGATGGCGTTGTAGTGCGGCTCCTCGATCGCCGCGGCGTCGCCGGCGTCGAGCAGCACGCGCGCGCTCAGCGCCAGCGCCTGCTGGGTCCCGGCGACGATCAGCACGTCGGACGCCGGCACCCGTACGCCGCGGCGCCGGGCCAGGTAATCGCATACCGCCTCCCGCAGCGAGGGCAGCCCCTGCGCGGGCGGATAGCTGGGATCGGTATAGCGCGCGGCGCGCGACAGCGCCTGCGCCCACGCCGTGGTCAGCGCCGGATTGACGAACGGCACGCCGTACTGGAACGAATAGCGCATGCCCGGGATGTGCCCACCGGGCATCCGCTCGTTGTACAGCCGCGCCCGATGCGCGTACGCCGATTGCGGGACGACGCTGTCCGTCTCCACGCCGCGCAACTGCCGTTGCGGCTGCGACAGCGCGACGAAGCTGCCCGATCCGACCCGCGCATCGACGAACCCCTCCGCGCGCAGCTGCTCGTAGGCGGCCAGGACGGTATTGCGCGACAGGCCGAGTTCACCGGCCAGCCAGCGCGTCGCCGGCAAGCGGCTGCCCCGCGACAGCTGTCCGTCGAGGATCGCCGCCTTCAGGGCGCGCGTCAGTTGCGCGTGGAGCGGGCCATGGGCGTCGAGAACCAGATGCATCGTCTGAGAATCCGGAATTGGCTCCATTTGGCCGGAGCCGATTGGCCCTTGATAGCACCAATCGACTCCGGCCCCATAGGGCCAATTCCTTTCGGCCGTGAATCGACGATGCGCACCATCACCCTGACCTCGCCGCTTGCAGGGGCGCCTTCGCTCCGGCATCACCCGATCTGGCTGTGCGGCGTGCTCACCGCCACCCTGGACCTGGGGCTGGCGATCGCCTTCTGGGCGGCCGAGGGCGTGTCCGCGGGCCGCGTGCTGCAGGGCGTCGCCGCCTGGGTGCTCGGGCCGGCGGCGTATTCCGGCGGCGCGGCGACCGCGCTGCTCGGCACCCTGCTGTACACCGGGCTGATGTGTGCATTGGCGGCCGGCTATCGCGTGCTGGCCCGACGCCACGGCGCGCTTCTGCACCGCCCGCTGCTCGGCGGCGCCCTGTACGGCGCCGCGGCCTACCTGTTGATCTTCGGCCTCGCGGTGCCGGCGTTGACCTCGGCGCCGGCCTTCACCCGGCCCGATTGGGCCCTCGTCTGCCTGCTGGCCTACATGTTCCTGATCGGGGTGCCCTGCGCCCTGTTCGCGCGCCTGCCGGGCCGCCCGGCCTGACGTCCGGCCACGACGCGACCTTCGCCGCACGGCCGATTGGCTCCCGCTGCCGTCCCGCGGTTGGCGCTTGCGGCGGCCGCAGGCGACGCCTGCAATGCCCGCTGGTGCACCAGGGAGACGAGGGATGATCACGACGAAGGTCCCCGGCCGATCCGCCGCGGGCTACCGGCTCCGGTACCTGGTGCTCGGCGGCCTGGCCGCCGGAACCCTCGACCTGGTCTACATCTGCAGCCTCTGGGCCGCGATGGGCGTGGGCCCGCTGCGGATCCTGCACAGCATCGCCGCAGGCTGGATGGGACGGGAAGCCGCCATCGCCGGCGGCACCGCGACCGCGGCGCTCGGACTCGCCTCGCACTACGCGATCGCGATCGCGATGGCCGGCGCCTACGGCCTGGCGAGCCGCCGCTGGCCGCGGTTGCTGCAACACCCGCTCCGGTACGGCGCGCTCTACGGCGTCGCGCTGTACCTGGCGATGAATTTCATCGTGGTGCCGCTGTCCGCGGCCGGCAGCGGCCCGCCGCGCTGGGAATGGATGCAGGTGTCGCATCTGCTGGCGCACATGCTGCTGGTCGGTATTCCGTGCGCCTTCGCCGCCCGGTTCGCGGCGCGCACCGTGCCCGCGCCGGCGGCCGCTGCACCGATCGGGTCCTTCGGGGAATCGGACGCCTGACGCGTCCACGCCGGCTCCCGGGCTGCATCGCGGGAGTACCGCGGTTCCCGGGCGGCGCGGGCCGGCAGCGCCGCCCACTCGTCAACTCCCGCACATGCAGCGGTCCCTGAGCTGCGCATGTTGCATCGTTAAAGATTCGTAATTTCGCTGGACGGCCAGGCCGTATCCATCCAACCAGCGGAGTCAGCAATGCGAATCCATCTTCTGAGCCACGCCGTGCGCCATGCGCTGTTGGCCGGCACCGCCCTCGGCGTGGCGCTGCCTTTCGGCATCGCCAGCGCGCAGGACGACAGCCCGGACCAGCAGCAAGCCACGACCCTCGACCGCATCGAGGTCACCGGCTCGCGTATCCGCCAGGTCGACATCGAGACCGAGGCGCCGGTGCAGATCATCAGCCGCGAGCACATCGAACGGCAGGGCTTCCAGTCGGTCGCCGACATCCTGCAGAACCTCTCCTCCACCGGCAGCCCGGCGATCAGCCGCGCCGCACCGCTGTCGTCCGGCGAGGCCGTCGGCGGCCAGTTCATCGACCTGCGCAACATCGGCACCCAGCGCACGCTGGTCCTGGTCAACGGCAAGCGCCTGGGCATCAGCACCAACGGCCTCCAGGACATCTCCCTTATCCCGACCGCGATGGTCGAGCGCATCGAGGTGCTCAAGGACGGTGCGTCGTCGATCTACGGTTCCGACGCGATCGCCGGCGTCATCAATATCATCACCCGCTCGGGCTACGACGGTGCGCAGGCAAACGCCTACTTTGGCCAGTACAGCGAGGGCGACGGCGAGACCACCCGCGGCGACTTCGTCATGGGCTTCACCGGCGACCGCGGCTCGCTGACCATGGCCGCCGAGTACCGCAAGGAGGAAGGCGTCTGGGCAAAGGACCGTCCGTTCAGCGCCTACCCGCAGACCGACCGCCATCCGACCCGCGGCTGGACCACGGTCAGCCACTACGGCGTCATCAACCTGCCTGCCGAGCTCGGCGGCAACCGCGTGCTCGATCCGGGCGCGGACTGGCGTGATATTGCCAACTACCACGCCCAAGACTGCGACGTCGGCTCAGTGGGGGCGAACGTCGCAGCGCGATGCCAGCACACCGGAGGCGTGGGTTCGATCGACGACAAGGCCAACTCCAACCTGCAGATGCACCTGCGCACGCCGATCGAAAGCCGGTCGCTGTTCGTTGACGGCGTGTACGACGTCAACGACGCCATCCGCTTCCGCGCGAACATGCTCTACAGCGACCGCGATGCGGCGACCCAGGTCGCGGGCTATCCGCTGACCGGAATCGCAATGTCGGCCGACAGCTACTACAACCCAGTGGGCAGCCACCACGGCTTCGCGGATCCACAGGCGGCCACCTTCTTCCGTCGCACCTGGGAGGTGCCGAGGCTCACCACGCAGAACTCCACCACCTGGCGCTTCACCGCCGGCCTCGAGGGCAGCTTCGAAATCGGCGAGCGCTACTTCGACTGGGACGTCGGCTACCTGTACAACAACAACAAGGTCATCCAGCACAACTCGGGCAACCTTTGGGTGACCAAGGTCCAGCAGGCGGTCGGCCCGTCCTTCCTGAACCCGGAGACCGGCCGTGTCGAATGCGGCACCCCGGGAGCGCCGATTCCCTACGGTACCGCCACCGGCCAGTGCATTCCGTGGAATCCCCTCATCCCGTACGGACGCGAGGGCGACGGCGGCCTCACCAACAACGCTGAGCTGCAGGATTTCCTGTTCCCGCTCACGCGCAATACCGGCGAGACGGAAACCAACGTCTTCAGCGCGAATCTCTCGGGCGTCGTCGCCACGCTTCCCGCCGGCGAGCTGGGCTTCGCGGTCGGCGTGGAAACCCGCAAGGAGGAAGGCCAGTTCATCCCCGATGCGCTGGCCACCGCCGGGGAGACCACCAACCTGGCCGCCGGCCCCACCCGCGGCGACTATTCGGTGGACGAACTCTACGCCGAACTGCTGATCCCGGTGCTGAGCGACATGCCCGGAGCGCAGGATCTCAGCTTCAGCCTGGCGTCGCGTTATTCCGATTACGACACCTTCGGCGATACCGTCAACAGCAAGTTCGGCTTCAAGTGGAAGCCCGTCGAGTCCCTGCTGGTACGAGGTACGTGGGCGGAAGGCTTCCGTGCCCCGACCATCGCCAACCTCTACGGCGGCGGCAGCCAGACGTTCTCGTTCTACACCGACCCGTGCGACACGCAGTTCGGCGCATCGGCGACGAACGGCGCGGTCCGCGCGCGCTGCGCCCAGGACATCGCCGACGCCGACAACTTCCGCCAGCTCGGCCAGGGCGGCACCGCAGTGTCGGGGCCCGATTCGCAGACCGGGGTTCCGTTCTTCTCCGGGTCCAACCCCGACCTGTCCCCGGAGACTTCCCGATCGAAAACGCTCGGGCTGGTCTGGAGCCCGCCGTTCGCCGAGCGCCTGAACATGTCGCTCGACTGGTGGAAGATCCGCGTGGATTCGACGATCGTGGCCGATTCGCCGACCCAGATGCTCAACGACTGCTACATCCAGGGCGATGCGAGCCGCTGCGTGGACTTCACCCGCGATCCGACCACAGGCGTCGTCAACACCCTGTCGTTCGCCGTCATCAATGCCGGCTACCGCGAGATCGAGGGCTTCGACTTCGACGTGAGCTACGGGATGGACACCGACGTAGGCGATTTCCAGTTCAACTGGCAATCGACCTACAAGAGCCGTGATGAGATCAAGACGGATACCAACCCGGATTCCAATCCGAGCCAGCTGGTCAGCATCGAAACCAACAATCTCAACGGCAACTTCCGCATCCGCTCGAACCTGAACCTGACTTGGTCGCTCGACGATTTCTCGGTGACCTGGGGAGCGCGCTACTTCTCCGCGCAGAAGGAGGCCTGCGTCCTGCCCGTGGCGTTGTATCCCGGGGAGTGCTCCGACATCAACCAGGCGAACGGTGCGCCGACGCAGTCCGGCTCCATCAACCGGACGGGCTCCAACACCTTCCATGACCTTCAAGTCAGCTGGAAGGCGCCCTGGGACGCGACAGTGGCGATCGGCGCCAACAACGTCTTCGACCGCTACGGCCCTCCGCTGTATGTCCAGCCGAGCTCCAATTTTGCCTATCAGGGCGAATTCGACATCGGCCGCTTCGTCTACATGAAGTATCAGCAGCGCTTCTAAGCACCACTCCGGAGCGGCGTTCCGGACCGATGCCCGGTCGCGGACGCCGCTCCTGACGGCGATGGCACAGGCAGGCGGCGCAGGCCGTCGTGCAATGCCGACCATTGCATATCGCTGCGGCGCCATCTGCGCACGGGGACGGGGACAGGGGAACAGCATCACCCCACCCGCGCGTCCATGATGGCGTCGTCCGCATTGCTCATCTCTCTCTCCAGGCAAGGTTGGCTGGCCCGTTCCAGCGCGGCTGTCCCCGTCGCGACCATCATTCCAAAAGGAACGCCACCGCCATCTGTGGACATCGCCCGGCACGCCCGGGCGTTTTTTTGTTTGTCCTTCCCCCGGAACGACGAAGGAAGAAGGCCTTCTCGAAACGGATGGGCACCCGCAGGATCAGGGGCCCGGTCCAAGCTGCGCGTCCCCGCCCGGCCACTGCACGCGCCGCTGTGGGCACTCGCATTCATCTCAGCGGATCGCCACCGCGACCGGCCGGGCCGTGGATTGGCTCCACTGCATGTCGCCGAATTGGCGCCTCAACCGGGCCATCGCCATCGCTAGTCTGGCAATGACGGTGGCGTTCGCGGAGCAATGTCTCCGCGCGCCGCGGCACATCCGGCTGACGTTCGGCACACATGGCGAACGATTCGTCCCGCCGCGCCTGCCGTTGCCCACCCGGCGATTGCGGCCGCCGACCCGCCGTCGCGAACCTCCCCGACAACGAAAGCGAAAACGACCGCCATGCATCCTCTCTATCGCCCGTTGCGCTCCCACGAACTGCTCGACCTGTCCGCGCCCGACGACTCGCTGCAGGTGCTCCACGGCAGCGGCCGCAATATCCAGCTGGCGATACCCTCCCGCTGGATCAGCGTGTGGCTGCCGCTGTCGGAAGGGATCGAACTGGAGACGCCGGACTGCCGCTGGCTGCTGCACGCCGGCGAACTGCTGATCTGGCGCGACGGCGCGCTGCGCGCCGGCAGCCGCCGCGACGGACGCTGGCTGGCGGTGTGCGGGAGCCCCGCTGCCTGGGCGCGGCACCAGCGCCCGCGGCCCGGTGAGCCGGCGGTCGACCTGCTGCCGTCGGAATCGCGCTGCACCCGCGAGCTGCGCCGGCTGACCGTGCGCCTGGCGCGCGTGGCTCGGCGCCCGGACCTGTGCGCGCTGGGAGCCGGTACGGCCGCCGACATGCTGTGCGCGGCGCTGACCGAGCACCAACGCGACCTCCATGCCCTGCTGCCGCGCTGCGCCGGGCGCACGTTGCTGCGCCGGCAGCAGACCCTGATGCGGCTGCTGCGGGTACAACATCTGATTCGTCGCCACGACGACGGACGCGTCGACCTGGCGCAACTGGCCGCCAGCGCGAACTATTCCCCCTGCCACCTGATCCGCAGCTACCGCGACGTGTTCAGGGAAACGCCTTCCGAGTACGCCGCGCGGCTGCGGTCGGAGCGCGCATGGCAGCTGGTGCGCGAGACGCGGATGCCGGTCTGCGAGATCACCGCCGCGCTGGGTTTCGAAAGCCAGAGCGCGTTCTGCCGCGCATTCAAGGGCACGTTCGGCATGACCACCAGCCAGGTCAGGCAGTCGGATGCGCCGCGCCATCCGCCCGCGTGCGCCGAGTTCGGAGCGGCGAAAGCGGCCTGAGCGGGGACGACGAGCGAACCACGGCTTCCGGGCCGCGCGCCGCCTCCGTGGCTCAGTGGCCGCCGTCCAGCGCCTTCAGCTCGCTCACCAGCGCGCTCGCCATCTCGGCGCCGTCGCCGTACAGCATGCGGGCGTTGTCGGCATAGAACAGTGCGTTCTCGATGCCGGCGAAGCCGGTGCCCTTGCCGCGCTTGATGACGACGACGTTCTTCGCGTCCACCACGTCGAGGATCGGCATGCCGTAGATCGGGCTGTCCGGATCGGTCTTGGCGACCGGATTGACCACGTCGTTGGCGCCGATCACCAGCGCGACGTCGGTATTGGCGAACTCGGGGTTGATGTCGTCCATGTCGGCGATCAGGTCGTAGGGCACGCCTGCCTCGGCCAGCAGCACGTTCATGTGGCCGGGCATGCGCCCGGCGACCGGGTGGATCGCGAACCTGACCTTGACCCCGCGCTCGACCAGCTTCTGGGTCAGTTCCCAGATCTTGTGCTGCGCTTGCGCCACGGCCATGCCGTACCCGGGCACGATCACCACGCGGTCGGCGAAGGCCATCATCGCGGCGACGTCGCCGGCCTCGATCGGCTTCTGCGAACCGCTGATCTCCTGCGCTTGGCCGCCGCCGCCGAAGTTGGAGAACAGCACGCTCTTGATCGATCGGTTCATCGCCTTGGCCATCAGCCGCGTCAGCAGCATGCCGGCCGCGCCCACCATGGTGCCGGCGATGATCAGCGCCTCGTTGCCGAGCACGTAGCCCTCGAACGCCACCGCCAGCCCGGTCAGCGCGTTGTACAGCGAGATCACCACCGGCATGTCGGCGCCCCCGATCGGCAGCGTCATCAGCACGCCCAGCGCCAGTGCGGCGATGAAGAACGCGATCACCAGCGGCACGCCCAGCGAATGGACCACCATGCCGCCGAGCGCCAGCGCGGCCAGGAACACCGCGGCGTTGAACAGCTGCTGACCCGGAAAGGTGTAGCGCTTGTCCATGCGCCCGTCGAGCTTGGCCCAGGCGATGATCGAGCCGGACAGCGCCACCGCGCCGATCAGCGCGCCCAGCACGGCGAGCACCAGCACCACGATGCCGGGCGCCACGCCCGCATCCGACCAGCGCAGCAGCTCCACCGCGCCGATCGCCGCCGCCGAGCCGCCGCCCAGGCCGTTGTACAGCGCCACCATCTGCGGCATGTCGGTGATCGCGACCTTCCTGCCCGAGTACCAGGCCAGGCCGGCGCCGATCAGGATCGCCAGCAGGATCAGCGCGATGTTCTCCAGCCCCGGCAGTAAGAACGTGGCCGCGGTGGCGATCACCATGCCCCAGCCGGCCCACAGGATGCCGCTGCGCGCGGTCAGCGGCGAGGCCATGCGCTGCAGCCCGAGCAGGAACAGCGTCGCCGCGACCAGGTAGCTGACCTTCACCGCCAGTGCGAGCACCTCCGGCAACGGCCCGCTCACGGCCGGTCCCCGGCGGCGCCGGCACCGGGCTTGCGGCTGGACTTGAACATCTCCAGCATGCGCTCGGTCACCACGTAGCCGCCGGCGGCGTTGCCGGCGCCCATCAGCACGGCGATGAAGCCGATCGCCTTCTCCAGCGGGGTATCGGCGTGGCCGAGCACCACCATCGCCCCGATCAGCACGATGCCGTGGATGAAGTTCGAGCCCGACATCAGCGGCGTGTGCAGGATCACCGGCACCCGCGAAATGATCACGTGGCCGGCGATCGCCGCCAGCATGAAGATGTACAGGGCCACGAAACCATCGATCATGCGCTGCTCCCGGGATCCGCTGGTGGTCCGCATCATAACCGTACATGAACCGGTTGCCAGCGGGTCAACCGCGGCCCGCCAGGCGCGTTGACAGCCATGAACCCTGGGCAGGAACGCGGATCCGCGCGACGTGGACGGCAGTCTCGATCACCACCGGCAGGCGCTGCGGCCCGCGCCCGGCGTCCGCGCCGGCCGTGGCGGCGGTAAGCTGGCCGCCGTGAGCGCGTCCGCCGACATCGCCGGCCCCATGCCGATGGCGGCCGAGACCCCCGCCGCGACGCTCGACGCGTTCTTCGCCGGGGTCCGCGCCCGTGCGTTCCGCTTTGCCGAGATCGGCCTGCGCAACCGCGACGACGCGCAGGATGCGGTGCAGGACGCGATGACGCGGATGCTGCGCTACCGCGAGCGGCCGGCGGAGGAATGGACCGCCTTGTTCTGGACCATCCTGCGCAGCCGCATCGTCGACATCCAGCGCCGGCGCATGTTCCGGCTGAGCTGGATCTCGGACGCCGAGGAGCGCGAGGACGAAAGCCTCGATTGGGCGGACAGCGGGCCGGACCCGGCACGCGCCCACGACGGGCGCGAAGCCTACGCGCGGCTGGTGGAGGCGTTGCGGGCGCTGCCCCGCCGCCAGCGCGAAGCCTTCGGCCTGCGCGTGCTCGAGGAGCTGGATGTCGCCACCACCGCGAAGATCATGGGCTGCGGCGAGGGTTCGGTGAAGACGCATCTATCGCGCGCCCGCGAGGCGCTGCAGAAACGACTGGAGGAATTCCGATGACCGCCGATACCGACGACGGCACCCGCTTCGACCGCGCCGCACGCGCCTGCCACCAGGAGGCGCTGCGGCAGGTCTCGCCACGCACGCTGGCCAGGCTGCGCCCGCGCGCACCCGCGCCCGGCTGGCGGGCGCAACCGCTGCGCTGGTCGCTGGCGACCGCCTGTACGATCGCGTTCGTGTACGCCTTCGCCGCCGGCATGGGGTTGCTGCCCTCCGGCGGCGATGCGGTGACGGACGAGATGCCGATGGCCACCGTGGATGCGGTCACCGTGGAACCGCGGCTCGATCCCTACGAGGATGCCCTGGTGGCGTTCGAGGAAGACCCCGACCTGTTCCTGTGGCTGGCCTCCGCCGAGGCGCAGCCGCTGGCGATGGAGTAAACGACCCATGCGAACCCGAATCGCCGCCTCGATCCTGTTGCTGGCGCTGTCGCTGCCGGCCGGCGCCGCGCCGGCGCAACCCGGCGATGGCGCACTGCCCGAATGGGACCGGCTGACGCCGGAGCAGCGGGAGACGCTGATCGCCACCGTGCGCGACCGCTGGAACGACCAGCCCGATGAACGCGACCGCATGCTGCGCCATGCCGAGCGCTGGCAGCAGATGACGCCGGAACAGCGACGGCACGCACATCACGGCATGCGGCGCTGGAAGCAGATGAGCCCGGAGGGGCGCGAGGGCGCGCGCGTGCTGTACCTGCGCATGCGCGAGCTGCCGGAACCCGAACGCGAGGAACTGCGCGAACGCTGGAAGGCGATGACGCCGGAGCAGCGGCGCGAGTGGCTGGAACGCCACCAGCCGGAGGATTGAGGCTGTGGCGGCAAGCCGCGGGGGACTTGGGCGCACGTAGAGCCGAGCTTGCTCGGCTGCTCTCGGCTCCGGAGCCGGAAGCAGCGGATCAGCCCCGCTCCGGCCACACCGTCTTCGACAGCAGCTCGTCCTCCCAGTCGAATCCGATCGCGCCGTCCTTCAGCAACAGCTGCATGAAGTTGAACACGTTGCGCGCGTACATCTCGCTGGCGTGCTGCGCGCCCTGGCTGGCGAGGTTGAGCGGACCGGCGACGACCACGCCGTCGTGGTCGTCGGTCTCACCGGGACGGGTGAGCTCGCAGTTGCCGCCGGTCTCCGCGGCCAGATCGACGATCACGCTGCCCGGCCTCATGCCGCCCACCATCGCCGCCGAGACGATCTTCGGCGCGGGCCGGCCGGGAACGGCCGCGGTACAGACGATCACGTCGACGTTCTTCAGGTGCTCGCCGAGGCGGCGCTGCTGCTCCGCGCGCTCCTCGTCGGTGAGCTGGCGGGCGTAGCCGCCCTCGCCGGCGGCGCTGACCCCGAGGTCGAGGAAGCGGCCGCCCAGCGACTGGATCTGCTCGCGCGTCTCGGGGCGCACGTCGAAGCCCTCGACCTGCGCGCCCAGGCGCCGCGCCGTCGCGATCGCCTGCAACCCGGCGACGCCGGCGCCGATCACCAGCACTTTCGACGGACGGATGGTGCCGGCCGCCGTGGTCAGCATCGGGAAGAAGCGCGGCGCCAGCGACGCCGCGATCAGCACCGCCTTGTAGCCAGCCATGCCCGCCTGCGAACTGAGCACGTCCATGGCCTGGGCACGTGTGGTCCGCGGCAGCCGCTCCAGCGGGAAGGCGGTCACGCCGCGCTGCACGATGGCCTCGCCCCGCGCTGCGTCGGCCTGCGGCTGCAAGATGCCGACCAGCGCCGCGCCCGCTTTCATGGCGGCGATCGCCGTGGCTGGCGGCGGCTGCACGCACAGCACCGCGTCGGCATCGGCGATGGCGGACCCGGCCGCGTCCACCAGCGTGGCGCCGACCTCCTCGTAGGTCCGGTCCGGGAAGTGCGCGCCGGCGCCGCTGCCACGCTCGATGCATACCTGCGCGCCTGCGGCGACAAGTTTCTTGCACGTCTCCGGCGTAACGGCGACGCGCCGTTCGCCCGGCGCGGTTTCCCGCGCGATCCCGATCTTCAGCGTCATGTTCGGCTCCGCGACCCTGTCTCGCATCCTAACGCGAATCGGCCGCATCGCCACGCGCGCTCGGCGTCGGCGCATCGGCGGGACGTGGCCGCAGCGGTCGCGGGCGCCGGGGGCGGAGCAGCGGAGCGAGTTCCGCTCCACGGCAGGCGCGCCGCCATGAGCGGTGGGCGCGCGCTATTGGGAGGACGGGCCCGTTGACCGGACGACGACTCCTGCGGCGGGGCCGCGTGCATCGCTTCGAACCGAGCGCGCGAGCGGCCGCTCAGCCGGCGTTGGCGGCCTTCAGCGCCTGTCCCGGCGCCTGGTTGAGGCGCTGCCAGAGCTGCTTCATCGCCTCGTCGAACGGGGCGTCGACCGAACGCACCACCACGCGTCCGGAGGCGACCAGCAGGGCCAGCTCCTCGGGCGAGACCACCATCTTGCGCACGCCGCGGCGGTTGACGATCAGGAAACGCGAGGTCAACGGGCTGATCCAGGCGATCCGAGCCGCTGTCTCGTGCCCGCCGCGATCGAGCAGGCGCAACCCCTGGCCGACCCGCAGCCGACGCATGCGCGCGGCGATGGCGGGGTCGCAGGCCACCGCGTCGGTCCCGCCGGCCAGGCGCAGCGGCATGACGCTGTCGTCGCCCGGCTCGTCGTCGGCCTCGCCGCCGTTCGGCGTGCGCACGCTGCGCTCGGTGTCGGGCATCGCCAGCGCGGAAATGATCCGTGCCATGGCGTCGCGTGCGGCGGCCGCGTCCAGCCCGCAGCTGGAGTAGCACTCCCCCAGCGGCACCTGCAGCGCCAGCAGCTGGTCGGCGACCGCGGCGCCACGCACCTGGGCGGCGTCGGCATCGACCTGCACCATCGCGTCGCCGAGCCCGATCGCGGCGTGGTGACGCTCCGACTCGGGCCCGTCGCGCAACCAGGTCTGGGTGAGGTAATGGCGCCAATGCTGGTCGAGGAAGTGGCCGACCGGCGCCGTCAGCGGCCGGTCCGCCATGCGCGAGGCGACCAGGCTTTCGGCATTGCGCCGTGCCATCTGCAGGCGCTCGCGACCGTGGATCGCCTCGGCCACGCGCTTCTCCGCGAGTTCCGAGCGCCGGCGCTGCTGGTCGAGCTGGTCGCGCAATTCGGCCGCCGCAAGCTCGAACACCGCCTGGTCTTCCTGGTATTCCTCGACCACGCGGTCGACGGCATGCTCGGCCTTGTCCAGCGTTTCCTTGTCCTGCGTGGTTTCGCCGGTGTTGCCGTCGCAGGCCTCGGTCAGCGCATCGAGCAGCTGCCGCGCCGGGTGGCTGCGGCGGTTGAACATCGAATCGTCGGTCAGCGCCACCTTGACGTAGGGCACCACCAGCTTGCCGTACATCGAGCGGGCGCGCTGCAGCAGCTCGTTGGCCTCGCACAGCGACTGGAACAGGATGCCGACCAGGTCGATGGCGTCTTCCTCGTCGGCGCTGAAGCGGGTTTTCTCCGGATCGAAGCCGAGCTGGCGCACGCCGCCGAGGATCTCGGCGCGGATCACCTCGGCCAGCGCACGCTTGTCCTCTCCGGCGAGCGCACGGGTGAACGGGTCGGGGTCGTCGCCCTGCAGCAGCGACGCGATGTTGAGCATGTCCTCGGTGCCCAGCACCTGGCCCGCCGCCTCGGAGGCGGCCTCGGCCAGCGCCTCGACCTCTTCGGCCACGCTGGTGCCGGGGTCCGCCGGTTCGGCACGCAGTCCTCCCCGTGCGCGCCAGGCCTGCAGCTGTTCGCGGACGAGATCGCGATAACGCAGTGGTACGCCGGCCGAATCGGCACCCAGGCCGGCGCGCTGCCCGTCACCGGAGGCGCGTTGTTCGCCGTCGCGCGGGACGTGCTGTCCGCCGCTGCCGGCGGCGGGCGAAGCCCCGATATGCTCGACGGTGCCTCCGTCCGGCACCCAGCCCCCGGCAGACTCGCCGACGCGCTGGGCGCGCGCCTGGTCGCGGGACGCGGCCGCATGCGGTGCGTAACCGCCGCCGCGCCGGGCCGCTGCGACGCCGTGGCCGCCGAACGCGGCGGTCTGCAGCGTGGTGTTGGCCTTGGCGTAGACCTCGGCGAGCACCTTCGGCAGGCGCTTGTCGAACTGGTGGAACACCATCATCCGCAGACCCGGCGTCAGGTCGTCCGGCTGGAACAGGTCGACGAAGGCCGACACCGCCACCTCAGGGCGCAACGGGTTGAGCGGCTTGCCCTCGATCCCCAGGCTCGCCGCCAGCGCCTCGAGCCGTTCATCGAGCTGCGCCAGCGGATGCAGGAACTGGTGCTCGAGCAATTCGGTGATCTGCTGCCCGGCCAGGTGGATCTCGAGTTCGCCCTCGGACATCAACTCCAGCGACTCCACCTGCCGCTGCTCCTCGCCAGGCGCATGCCAGCGCTCGAACGCGCTCTCGATCGCCTCGCGGTAGCGCGTCGCCAGCTCCAGCGCGCGGTGGCTGAGCGCGATCACCGCGACCCGGTCCTCCTGCGCCGCGCTGAAGTCGTGGCCGGCCAGCGCCGCCAGCCGCACCTGCTCCTCGATCGAGCTCCAGAACCCGGAGAGCACGCCGACCAGTTCGGTGACGGCATCGCGCTTGAGCGTCTCGAGCACGCGCTCGCCCGCACGGCAGCCGGAGCTGCGCGCGCGGAATTTCACGGCGGTATCGTCTGGAGACGCCATTCGGGGGACAATGGAGCGACAGCACGAGGGTCGTGCACGGTCAGCATACATTCCTGAAAGGGGAAAACCACGTCTGTGAGCCCGGTCGCAAATAGAACCGCTGACATCTGGCTGCAACTCGACGGGCGGCGCTCGGTCCCGGCGCGACAGCTCGGCGAGCCCGGTCCCGACGACGCCACCCTGGCGCGCATGCTGCGCTCGGCCGTGCGCGTGCCCGACCACGGCAAGCGGGTGCCGTTCCGGTTCCTGCGCATTGCCGGCGAGGCCCGCGCCGCCCTTGGCGGGGCCCTGGCCGCGCTCACCCTGCGCCGCGATCCGGACGCGGCGGCCGCCGCCGTCGACAAGGACCGCCAGCGCTTCGGGCACGCGCCGCTGGTGATCGCGGTGGTGGCCGTCTTCGACCCCGCGGACGCGGCGATTCCTGAACAGGAGCGGCTGCTCACCGCCGGCTGTGTCTGCTTCGCCCTGCTGCAGGCGGCGCAGGCGGCGGGGTTCGGCGCCACCTGGCTGACCGGCTGGCCCGCCTACGACGACGAGGTGCGCGCGCTGCTCGGACTGGGGGCGCAGGAGCGGATCGCCGGCTTCATCCACATCGGCACGCCCAGGATGGCGGCGCCGGAACGTGAACGGCCGGACCCGCAAGCCCTGCTGTCCGACTGGCGCCCGGCATGAGCGCCGTGGCGAAGCCGCCGCTGTACCTGGTCGACGCCAGCCTGTACGTGTTCCGCGCCTGGCACTCGATGCCCGACGAGTTCCGCGACGCCGACGGCCGGCCCAGCAATGCGGTGCACGGCTTCGCCCGCTTCCTGCTGGAGCTGCTGGAGCGCGAGCGGCCGCAGCACGTCGTGGTCGCTTTCGACGAGGCCCTGGACAGTTGCTTCCGCAACGCGCTGTATCCCGCCTACAAGGCCAACCGGCCGCCGGCGCCGGACGAGCTCAAGCGGCAGTTCGGGCACTGCAAGGCGCTGTGCGCCGTGCTCGGCCTGACCGTGCTGGCGCACCGCGAATACGAGGCCGACGACCTGATCGGCAGCGCGCTGCAGCTGGCGCGCGCGCTCGGCCATCGCGGCGTGATCGTCTCCGCCGACAAGGACCTCTCGCAGCTGCTCGAGACCGGCGACGAGCAGTGGGACTTCGCCCGCGGCCAGCGCTGGGGCATGGCCGGCGTCGCCGCGCGCCACGGCGTCGAGGCGCGGCAGATGGCCGACTACCTGGCGCTGTGCGGCGACAGCGTCGACAACATTCCCGGCGTGCCCGGGATCGGCGCCAAGACCGCCGCCGCGCTGCTGGCGCACTTCGGCAGCCTAGACGCGCTGCTCGAGCGCGTCGACGAGGTGCCGTTCCTGCGCCTGCGCGGCGCCAGGCAGGCCGCGGCGAAGCTGCGCGAACATCGCGAACAGGCGCTGTTGTGCCGGCAGCTGGCCACGATCGCGCTCGACGTGCCCCTGGCCGAGGCGATGCCGCCGTTCCTGCGCGCGGCCGCCGACGCCGCCGCGTTGCTGGCGCTGTGCGAGGCGCTGCGCTTCGGGCCGCTGACGCGGCGGCGCCTGCATGCCGCCGCAGGGCTCGCATTCGCGCCTTGACGCACGGCGGGTCGCGCCCTCCGGCGCTCTCGTAGAGCCGAGCTTGCTCGGCTGCGCGGGCATCGGAGCCTGGAGCAGCGGGGCAAGCTCCGCTCTACGAGACGCACGGGCCGGCCGCGGCACGCGCCCCGCAGAGCCGAGCTTGCCCGGCTGCGCGGGCTCCGGAGCCGGGAGCAGCGGAGCAAGCTCCGCTCTACGGCGCCCTGCTCCATTTCGCCTGTCATGCGCCGCGCGCTAGCATGCGTCCATGAACGAACATCCAGCGGACGACGTCGAACTGCTCTACGAGGGCGAATGGCTGCGCATGGTCCGGCGCGGCAAATGGGAGTCGTGCGAGCGCACCCACGGCCGCGACGGGATGGCGGTGATCGTCATCGCGGTCACGCCGGACGACCACGTGCTGTTCGTCGAACAGTTCCGGGTGCCGCTGGGCGCGCCGACCATCGAGATGCCGGCCGGCCTGATCGGCGACGATCTCGACGAGGATTCGATCGAGTCCGCGGCGCGGCGCGAACTCGTCGAGGAGACCGGCTGGGAGGCCGGCCGCATCGACGTGCTGCTGACCGGCCCGACCACCGCCGGCATGAGCAACGAGCGCGTCGCCTTCGCCCGCGCCCGCGACCTGCGCAAGGTCGGCGAAGGCGGCGGCGTCGGCAGCGAGAACATCATCGTGCACACGGTGCCGCGGCGCGAGGCCCCGGCCTGGCTGATGCGCAAGCATGCCGAGGGCTTCGAAATCGACCTGAAGCTGTGGGCGGGGCTGTGGATGATCGAATTCAATCCGGACGGCTCACCGGCGGCTTGAAGCCAGCAACGAGTGAAGAGAAATGAGTGGTTGAGTGCCGATGTGGGAGCGACGGAAGTCGCGACTGTTTCCGGAGCCAGCGAGTCGCGGCTTCCGTCGCTCCCACAGGAGCACCCGACCTGTTCGCTTCTCGCTTGCCCTCGTTCGTCCCGCGGCAGTCGGCCCCGGACCGAACCGCCTACGCCGCGGCGAACCGGTCGGTGGCCTGCACCAGCGCGTCGACGTTCTCGGCTTCGAACGCGGAGTGGCCCGAGGCGGGGGTGATCACCAGCTCGGCCCTGGGCCAGGCCTTGTGCAGGTCCCAGGCGTTCTGCACCGGGCAGACCACGTCGTAGCGGCCGTGGACGATGACGCCGGGGATGTCGACGATGCGGTAGGCGTCGCGCAGCAGCTGGTCGTCGACCTCGAAGAAGCCTCCGTTGACGAAGTAGTGGTTCTCGATCCTGGCGAAGGCCAGGGCGAACTGCGGATCCTCGTGTCCCTGCACGAAACCCGGGTCGACGCGCAGGAACGAGGTCGCGCCCTCCCACACGCTCCAGGCGCGGGCGGCCGCCAGCCGGGTGGCCTCGTCGTCGCTGGTCAGGCGGCGGTGGTAGGCGGCGATCAGGTCGTCGCGCTCGGCCGGCGGGATGGCGTCGACGTACTGGTCCCAGGCCTCGGGGAACAGGCGCGAGGCGCCCTGCTGGTAGAACCATTCCAGCTCCCAGCGCCGCAGCATGAAGATGCCGCGCAACACCAGCTCGGTCACCCGCCGCGGATGGCTCTGCGCGTAGGCCAGTGCCAGGGTCGACCCCCAGGAGCCCCCGAACACCTGCCAGTGCTCGATCTCGAGCAGTTCGCGCAGCTTCTCGATATCGGCGACCAGGTCCCAGGTGGTGTTGCCGACCAGGTCGGCATGCGGCGTGGAGCGCCCTGCGCCACGCTGGTCGAACAGCACGATGCGGTATTTGTCCGGATCGTGGAAGCGGCGCATCTTGGCGCTGCAGCCGCCGCCCGGGCCGCCGTGCAGCAGCACCACCGGCTTGCCTTTCGGATTGCCGCACTGCTCGTAGTGGAGCGTGTGGCGGTCGTCGACCTTGAGGGTGCCGGTGTCGTAGGGCTCGATCTCGGGGTAAAGCGTTCGCATCGCGGATCCGTCTTCAAGGCTGACGCGCCAGTTTATCAGCCCGCCTCGGCCAGACCGGGCGACCTGCCAGCGGTGACGCGCTCGCGTCCCTCCAGATCGCGCTCGGTCGCGATCGCGACGAAGCCGGCGCTTCGCAGCAGCGCGCGCACGGCCTCGCCCTGCGTATGGCCATGCTCGAGCAGCAGCCAGCCGCCCGGCGCGAGATGGGCCGGCGCGTCACGGACGATCATGCCGATCGCCTCCAGCCCATCACGGCCGGAGGCCAGCGCGCCACGCGGCTCGAAGCGCAGGTCGCCCCGCTGCAGGTGCGGATCGTCGTCGGCGATGTACGGCGGGTTGCTGGCGACCACGTCGAAGCGCTCGCCCGCCAGCGGCGACCACCAGTCGCCCTGGCGGAACTCGACGTTGCCGATCCCGTGGGTGCCGGCGTTGGCGGCGGCCGCGGCCAGCGCCCGACGGCTGATGTCGGTGGCGACCACCCGGGCCAGCGGACGCTCGCACGCTATGGCCAGTGCGATCGCCCCGCTGCCCGTGCCCAGGTCGGCGACGCGCGCCGGACCTCCCGGCGGGATCCGCACCAACACCTGTTCGACCAGCAGCTCGGTCTCCGGACGCGGAATCAGGGTGTCCGGCGTGACCGCGAGCTCGAGGGTCCAGAAGCCGCGGCGGCCGGTGAGATAGGCCACCGGCTCGCCGGCGGCACGGCGCGCGACCAGTCCCTCGAACTCCGCCGCCAGCGCGCCCGCCACCGGATCGGTCGCGTGCGCGTACAGCCATGCCCGCGGCCGGCGCAACGCGTGCGCGAGCAGCAGCGCGGCGTCCGCGGGATCGATGCAAGCCCCAGCCGACCGCAGCAGTTGCGAGGCGGTCGGGCACGGCACTGGCGAGGTCGTCATGGCGCCAATCGTACCGTCGCCGCGCCAGGCGGACTCATCGGCAGCAACCAGATGAACGCGCCGCCGCGCGTTGCGGAGGCAAACAACTGCAGAGAACACCTGCCGTCGGGCTGCACCCGGTCGCGGCCGATACCGCTCCCCACGCGAGGATCGACGATCTGCGGACGGCCGCCCCGGCGGGGTACCGCCCCGCCTCCGGAAATCGCACAAAAAGAAGGCGGCCGAAGCCGCCTTCAAATTCCGCATCACGCGTGGGAGGGAGTACGGGACACGGAACCGGTTGAGCGGATCGTCACCGCTCGCATTCGCCGGAGGCATCGCACATCCGATGACACCGGGAGAACGCCTCGATTTTGTTGCAACGCAGCACGCAGGTCAAGCCCCCCGAGAAGATGCATGAACAGCCAGCAGATCGATAGGTAACCCCTATTAAATACATTTCATCTATCGATTTTACGTATCGATAGCTCTGCCCTATCCTGTCGTCTTCCGGTCGGCGACGGCCGGTTTCTCCCTCCCATCACCCACCAATCGAAAGGATCCACATGTCCCTGATCAACACCGAAATCAAGCCGTTCAAGGCCACCGCGTTCCAGAACGGCGAATTCATCGAAGTGACCGAGGCCGACCTGAAGGGCAAGTGGTCGGTGGTGTTCTTCTATCCGGCCGACTTCACCTTCGTCTGCCCGACGGAGCTCGAGGACCTGGCCAATCACTACGAGGCCTTCAAGAAGCTCGACGTCGAGATCTACAGCGTGTCCACCGATACGCACTTCTCGCACAAGGCCTGGCACGACACCTCCGAGGCGATCGGCAAGATCCAGTTCCCGATGATCGGCGACCCCAATGGCGTGGTCACCAACAACTTCGACGTGATGCGCGAGGGCCAGGGCCTGGCCGACCGCGGCACGTTCGTGATCGACCCGCAGGGCGTGATCCAGCTGGTCGAGGTGACCTGCGAGGGGGTCGGCCGCGACGCCGGCGAGCTGCTGCGCAAGGTCAAGGCCGCCCAGTACATCGCCGCCCATCCGGGCGAGGTCTGCCCGGCCAAGTGGCAGGAGGGCGAGAAGACGCTCAAGCCGTCGCTGGACCTGGTCGGCAAGATCTGACGCCACACCCGCACTCCCGTCCCCGGACGGGAGTGCACCCAAGCCGGCCGGCCGGCACGCCCGCCGCCGCCAGCCGGCTTGGGTGCACTCCCCTGGCGGTCCGACCCGCCGCACACTGCCAATGACTCACGGAACAGATGCCATGTTGGATGCCGATCTCAAGACCCAGCTCAAGGGCTATCTCGAACGCGTGGTCCGCCCGATCCACATCGTGGCCTCGGTCGACGACGGCGAGAAGTCGCGCGACCTGTTGGCGCTGCTCGACGACATCGCCGGGCTGAGCGACCGCATCGACGTCGAGGTCCGCCGCGACGACGCAGAACGCAAGCCCTCATTCGCCCTCACCACGCCCGGACGCGAGATCTCCCTGCGTTTCGCCGGGCTGCCGCTGGGCCACGAGTTCACCTCGCTGGTGCTGGCGTTGCTGCAGGTGGGCGGCCATCCGCCCAAGGCGGCCGCCGAGACCCTCGAGCAGGTGGCCGCGCTGGAGGGCGAGTTCCACTTCGAGACCTACTATTCGCTGTCCTGCCAGAACTGCCCCGACGTGGTGCAGGCGCTCAATCTCGCCGCGGTGCTCAACCCGCGCATCCGCCACACCGCGATCGACGGCGCGCTGTTCCAGGATGAAGTGGAGGCGCGGCAGATCATGTCGGTGCCGACGGTCTATCTCAACGGCGAGGAGTTCGAGCAGGGCCGGATGACGCTGGAGCAGATCCTGGCGCGCCTGGACATCGGCGCGGCCGAACGCGAGGCGGCGAAGCTGGCGGCAAAGGCGCCATTCGACGTGCTGGTGGTCGGCGGCGGCCCCGCCGGCGCCGCCGCGGCGGTGTACGCGGCGCGCAAGGGCATCCGCACCGGCGTGGTGTCGGAGCGCTTCGGCGGCCAGTTGCACGACACGCTGGCGATCGAGAACTTCATTTCGGTCCCCGAGACCGAGGGGCCGAAGATGGCCGCAGCCCTCGAGCGGCACGTGCGCGAGTACGACGTGGACCTGATGGACTTGCAGCGCGCGCAGGCGCTGCTGCCCGCCGGCGCCGACGGCCTGGTCGGCCTGCGCTTGGCGAACGGCGCCGAGCTGAAGGCGCGCTCGGTGGTGCTGTCGACCGGCGCCCGCTGGCGGCAGCTGAACGTCCCGGGCGAGGACGAATACCGCAACCGCGGCGTCGCCTATTGCCCGCACTGCGACGGCCCGCTGTTCAAGGGCAAGCACGTGGCGGTGATCGGCGGCGGCAACTCCGGCGTCGAGGCGGCGATCGACCTGGCCGGCATCGTCCAGCACGTCACCGTGCTGGAGTTCGACGGCAAGCTGCGCGCCGACGAGGTGCTGCAGCGCAAGGCGCGCAGCCTGGGCAACGTCACCATCGTCACCAGCGCGCAGACGCTGGAGGTGACCGGCGACGGCAGCAAGGTCACCGGCCTGGTGTACCGCGACCGCGAAGGCGGCGACGCGCACCGCCTGGCGCTGGACGGCGTGTTCGTGCAGATCGGACTGCTGCCCAACACCGAGTGGCTGGCCGGCACCGTCGAACTGTCGCCGCACGGCGAGATCGTGGTCGACGAGCGCGGCCGCACCAGCGTGCCCGGCGTGTTCGCCGCCGGCGACTGCACCACCGTGCCCTACAAGCAGATCGTGGTGGCGATGGGCGAAGGTTCGCGGGCGGCGCTGTCCGCGTTCGACCACCTGATCCGGGCGCCGCTGCCGGCCTCCGGCAAGCCCGTGGCCCAGGCCGCCTGACCGCCCGGCGGCGGCCACGATGAACCTCCGCGACCTCCGCTATCTGGTGGCACTGGCCGACCACAAGCATTTCGGCCACGCCGCCGCGGCGTGTTTCGTCAGCCAGCCGACGCTGTCCACGCAGATCCGCAAGCTGGAAGAGGAACTGGGCGTGGTGCTGGTGGAACGGGCGCCGCGCAAGGTCATGCTCACGAGCGCCGGACTGGAGGCCGCCGAGCGCGCGCGCCGGATCGTCGCCGAGGTCGAGCAGATGAAGGAGGCCGCCAGGCGCAACCGCGACCCCGAGGCCGGCACGGTGCGGCTGGGCATGTTCCCGACCCTGGGACCGTACCTGCTGCCGCACGTCATCCCGCGCCTGCGCGAGCGCTTTCCGCAGCTGGAGCTGCTGCTGGTGGAGGAAAAGAGCGACGTGCTGCTGGCGCGCCTGCGCGAGGGCCGGCTCGATGCCGGGCTGCTGGCGTTGCCGGTGCACGACGACCAGTTGCACGCCGAGTTCCTGTTCGAGGAACCGTTCCTGCTCGCGGTGCCCGAACGCCATCCGCTGGCGCGGCGCGACTCGCTGGCGCTGCGGGAGCTTTCCGAGCAGCGCCTGCTGCTGCTGGAGGACGGCCATTGCCTGCGCGAACAGGCGCTCGAGGTCTGCCACCTGGGCGGCGCCGGCGAGCGCAGCGAGTTCCGCGCCACCAGCCTGGAGACGCTGCGGCAGATGGTCGCCGCCGACGTCGGCGTCACCCTGCTGCCGATGCTGGCGGTGAAGCCGCCGGTCGCGCGTTCGGACAACATCCACCTGCTCGACTTCCACGATTCGAGCCCGAGCCGGCGCATCGCCATGGCCTGGCGGCGCAGTTCGGCGATGGAGGGCTTCCTGCTGCGGCTGGCGGAGGTGTTCCAGCAACTGCCGGCCGATCTGTTCCAGTTCGATCCGCGGAGCGGCGGGGCGCCAACGGCCGAAACGCGTCCCGCGACCACTTGAACCCCGCCCCGGGCGGGGCTACGGTATCGGCACTATGGCGGGCGGCGCGCGATGCGCCGCCCGCCTGCGTTTCGACAACCGTCCACCCGACAGGAACAGACCATGATCGACAGCCGGCACAGCGGCCTTCCGCCTCCCATCATCGTGTCCGAACCCGACGCCGAGCGCCTGGAATCGCTGCTCGAATCGGACGAATGGCGCGCCCAGCCCGCGGCGCGCGCGCTGCAGAGCGAACTGCTGCGCGCCGAGGTGCGCCCGCGCGAGAACATGCCGGCCGACGTGGTCGGCATGCACTCGCTGGTCGAGTGCGAGGACGAGCGCAGCGGCGGCAGGCATCGCCTGACGCTGGTCTATCCCAACGAAGCCGACGTCGCTTCCGGCCGCGTGTCGGTACTGGCGCCGGTCGGCAGCGCCCTGCTCGGCCTGTCCGTGGGCCAGCACATCGACTGGAACACGGCGGACGGCCACCGGTTGCGACTGCGGGTACTGGCCGTCCAGCCCCCCGGAGCTCCAGGCCCGGAATGATGGATCTGCGCGCTTGCGGTCGCAGGCGCGCGCGTGGTCGCCGCCGCGCCGGCCGGCCCAATGTTGCGTGCCGCGCCTCAGCCGGACTGCAGCGGCAGCCGCGCGCGGCTCCTGAGCCCGGCCAGGAAGATGCCGGCCAGGGTGAATCCCAATCCCAGCCATTCGCGCGAGGTGGTGACCCGGTCGAGCAGCGCGACGTCGAGCAGGAAGGCGATCACCGGCTGCAGCAGCAGCAGCAGACCGACCACCGCCACCCGCAGGTGCGGCATCGCCCGCGAGATCAGCACCCAGCTCAGGCAGTGCCTGAGCCCGGCCAGCAGCAGCAGCCAGCCGAGCGCGCGCGCGTCCGGAATCGCGAACGACACGCCCTCCGCCGTCCCGGCCAGGCCCAGCAACAGCGCGCTGCCGAGCGACGCCAGCGCCAGCACCTGCGCGATCGGCGCGGTGCCGCCGGTCGTCCGGTGCGCTTCGTGCTGGGTGCGCTTGAGGCCGAGGTTGTAGCCGGCATAGCACACCCCGGTCGCGAGCCCGAGCCAGACGCCCCAGCGGTACTCCGGCGGCAGGCTGTCCCACTCCCCGCCCAGCAGCAGCCACAGGCCGAAGAACGCCAGCACGATCCCGGCGAGAAAACGCGGACCGATCCGCTCGCGGTAGAACACCACGCCGGCCAGCGCCATGAAGAACACCTGCGCGTTGGCCAGCAGCGTCGCCAGGCCGGGGCCGACCAGCAGGATGCTCCGGTGCCACAGCCACAGGTCGCCCGCGAACGCGGCCGCCGGCACCAGCGTCCAGAGCCATACGCGCCCCGGCAACGGCCGCCAGTCGCGCTGCGCGGCGACCAGCAGCAACAGCAGCAGGCCGCCGAACAGCATGCGATAGAAGGCCGAGACCGTCGGCGGCGTCTCGGCGAAGCGCACCATCAGCGCGTTGGTGCCGATCAGCGCGGCGCCGGTCAGCATCCACAACAGGGCGCCGTGCTCGCCTCTCGTCTGCTGCATGTCGCGTCCGCGGTCCTGGGCCGCGAACTTTAGAGCAGTTTCATCTCAAGCGTTCGGGCCTTTGCGGAAACACTACCCTGTCCCGCTCGCGTGGCGGGCCGCACGGCTCGCGTCCCGTCGGCGCGCGGCGGCCAGGCCCTTTCAGCTGAACACCGCCGGCGCCACGTGCACGCAATTGCGCCCGCTGCGCTTGGCGGCATAGAGCGCCTTGTCGGCGCGCTCGATGGTCGCGGCCGGCGTGCGCTCGCGATCGCGACGGGTGGCGACGCCCACGCTGACCGTCAGCCGCAGCGACTGCCCTTCCCACTCGACCGCCAGCCGCTCGACCGCCGCGCGCAGGTCCTCGCCCGCCTGCCGGGCCGCCGCACCGCCGCGGCCCGGCAGGATCGCGATGAACTCCTCGCCGCCGTAGCGGCCGAACAGGTCGCCTTCGCCCAGCGCCCCGCGCAAGGCCCTGGCGGCCGCCCGCAGGCAATGATCGCCGCAGGCATGGCCGAAGCGGTCGTTGACCGACTTGAACCGATCGAGGTCGACGAACAGCACCGACAGCGGCTGTCCGTCGCGCTCGGCCTCGATGAACGAGCGCGCCAGCCACTGGTCGATCGAACGCCGGTTGAGGCTGCCGGTCAGCGCATCGAGCTCCGCCGAACGGCGCAGGTTGACCGTGGCGATCGCCTGCTCGACCTGCACCTGGGCCAGTCGCACGAACTCCGTCGCCAGCGCCATCTCGTCGCTGGTGAAGCCTTCGGCGCCGCGGCGCCGCAGCAGCACCGCGCCCCAGGCCGGGGCGCGGATCCGCAGCGGAATCATCGCCTCGATCGCGACCGCTTCCGGCGTGGTCACGGGCTGCTGCAGCGCGATCCCGTTGGCGGCCTGGCGCTTGAGCACGAGCAGGCGGCGATCGAGATCGAGCCACAACCGATCCTTCTGCGCGTGCGGATGCGTCACCAGCAGCTCGCGCCCGTGGAAGCCCTGGGCAACGGCCACCATCGATTCCACCGGCAGCAGCGGCAACAGGTGGTCGAAGAGCAGCCGGAAGGCGGTCCATTCGATATCGCCCGGCGCCAGCTGCCGCAGCTTGACCTGCAGCGCGTTGACCAGGTCGGTGCGCGCGGCCTCCCGCTGCATCCGCCGTTCGGTATCGGCACGCGCCAACCGATCATAGTCGCGCTGATCGCGGTACTCGCTGATCCGGCCGACCAGGCCCACCGCGAACACGATCATCAGCGCCACCAGTCCGCACTGAAAGCCGTAGCGCGTCGCCGCCAGCTCGGGCACGACGCCGAAATCGGCGAGGTGTCGCAGCAGCGCCAGCAACAGCGTGGCCAGCACCACGACCGCCAATGGCGCGGCCATGGCCAGTCGCCGCCGGCCCGCGTCCACCAGCAGGACCAGGCTGCCCAGGCCCGCCGCGGCCCAGCCCAGCGCCACCAGCGGCTGCAGCACCGGGTCGAACAGGCGCAGATCGAGCAGCGACAGGCCGGCGGCGGCCAGCAGCGCCAGTACCGCGACGTTCAAGGATCGCATCGCGCCGGTGCCGGATTCGCGCGCGCCGACATAGTGCTGCACCAGCTTCAGCCACGACGCCAGGAACAAGAATGCCAGCGTCCACAGCCCGTGCGCCTGCCAGCCGGCCAGCAGGCGCAATCCCGGCATCCCGTAGAGATGGCCATTGGTGCCGGCCAGCATCAACAGTGCCAGGGTCGCGCATGCCGACAGCGACAGGAAGGTCCGGTCGCGGGCCGCGGTGTACAACGCCAGCGACAGCAGCGACAGCGTGAACAGCGCGGCGTAGACGGAGACGGCGATGGCGACGGCCCGCCGCTCGACCCGCGCGGCGGCATCCACCCGCAGCACCTGCGGGCGCAGCGCGATCGCGGCGACGCCCTGGACGTACAGGTCCAGCTCCACGGGGCCCTGCCAACCCCGGGGCAAGGGAATCAGGTAACCGCCCGACAACGCCACCTCTTCGCTCTCGCCCGCGGCGAAGAACCCGCGCCGTGCACTGCGCCAGTCGCCGCCCTGCAGCCACAGTGCCGTCACCGGCACGCGCGGTATCCAGACCGCCCAATACGGGCCATCCGACTGCATCGGCGGCAGTTCGAAGCGCAGGCGCGCGCTGCTTTGCCGCGAGCGACCGCCCGCGTGCCGCAGGGCCCCGTCCGCGCCGACGTCCGCCTCGCCGGTCGCGACGACCGTCAGCGGGACGGCAGCGGCACGGTCGCCGCCGCTACCGCTGCCGCCGACGATCGCGGCGGCGAGCAGGCACAGCAGCACGCCGAGCCCGGCCGCGAAGACAGCATCGTGGCGGTGCGCGCGACCCGGCGGGCTCAACACACCGGTATTCCGTGCCGTGAGGCCTCGAAGACGCCGGAGGCCGTTGTCGCGTCTCGTCCGTTGGTCTGCATGGCCTCCCCCTGCCCACGTCCGCCGCAATTAGCATGCCATCCGAAACGATAACACCGTCACAATTTGCAAGGACACGCAGGCCAGGCCCCGGATCGGCCGCCGGTCCGCGGCCCGGACCTGCTCGCCGGCCGGCGGCAGGCCCTACACTGTCGGTTTTGGCCCTCCGCATCGCATGAATACCCCTCCCACGCCCCTGCCACCCGATTCCGCACCCGGTGCCGAGGCGCCGCCAGCGGGCGCCAAGCAGGACTTCATCCGCCAGATCGTTCGCGACGACCTCGCCGCGGGGAAGCACCGGGCGGTCCGGACCCGCTTCCCGCCCGAGCCCAACGGCTATCTGCACATCGGCCACGCCAAGGCGATCTGTCTGGATTTCGGCCTCGCCGCGGAGTTCGGCGGCGCCTGCAACCTGCGCTTCGACGACACCAATCCGGCCAGGGAGGACCCCGCGTTCGTGCGCGCGATCCAGGACGACGTGCGCTGGCTCGGCTTCGAATGGGCCAGCCTGCGCCACGCCTCGGACTACTTCGAGGTGTACTACCTCGCCGCCGAGAAGCTGATCCGCCAGGGCGACGCCTTCGTCTGCGATCTCAGCGCCGAGCAGGTGCGCGAATATCGCGGCTCGCTCACCGAACCCGGACGCCCGTCGCCGTTCCGCGACCGCACGGTGGAGGAGAACCTCGAACTGTTCCGGCGCATGCGCGCCGGCGAGTTCGCCGACGGCGCCCGCACCCTGCGCGCGAAGATCGACATGGCCAGCGGCAACATCAACCTGCGCGATCCGGCGCTGTACCGGATCAAGCGGGCGACGCACCAGAACACCGGCGACGCCTGGCCGATCTATCCGATGTACGACTTCGCGCACGCGCTCGGCGATGCGGTCGAGGGCATCACCCATTCGCTGTGCACGCTCGAGTTCGAGGACCACCGGCCGCTGTACGACTGGTGCGTGGACAGGGTCGACCTCGCCGGCTCGCCGGAACTGCTGGCGCCGCTGCTGGCGAAGGGACTGCCGAACGAGGCCGGCAAGCCGCGCCAGATCGAGTTCTCGCGCCTGAACATCAACTACACCGTGATGAGCAAGCGCAAGCTGGCGGCGCTGGTGGCCGAGGGCCTGGTCGACGGCTGGGACGACCCGCGCATGTATACCCTGCAGGGCCTGCGCCGGCGCGGCTACACGCCGGGGGCGCTGCGGTTGTTCGTCGACCGGCTCGGCATCAGCAAGCAGAACTCGATGATCGACTTCTCGGTGCTCGAAGGCGCCCTGCGCGACGACCTGGACGCGCATGCGCCGCGGCGGATGGCCGTGGTCGCACCGCTGAAACTGGTGCTGACCAACCTGCCGGACGGCCATGCCGAGACCCTGCACTTCCCCAACCATCCGAAGGACGAGTCGTTCGGGAGCCGCGAGGTGCCGTTCTCGAACGTGCTCTGGATCGAACGCGACGATTTCGCCGAAGTCCCGCCCAAGGGCTGGAAGCGGCTGGTGCCGGGTGGCGAGGTGCGGCTGCGCGGTGCCGGCATCGTGCGCTGCGACGAGGTGGTGAAGGATGCCGGGGGCGCGATCGTCGAGCTGCGCGGCACGCTCGACCCGGAATCGCGCCCGGGCATGGACGGCGCCAACCGCAAGATCAAGGGGACGATCCACTGGGTGAGCGCCGCGCACGCGGTCGAGGCCGAGATCCGGCTCTACGACCGCCTGTTCTCGGTGCCCGACCCCGATGACGAGAGCGGCGGCCTGGGCTATCGCGACCACCTGAACCCGGAGTCGCGCCGCAGCGTCCGGGGCTACCTGGAACCGGCGGCGGCCCAGGCGGAGGCCGAACAGGGCTTCCAGTTCGAGCGGCTCGGCTATTTCGTCGCCGACCGCCACGACCACGCCGCCGGCGCGCCGGTGTTCAACCGCAGTGTGACGCTCCGCGACACCTGGGCGGCACGAACCTGACCACGGAGGGCAAGCATGCGCATGCAACCGGTTCCAATCCTGTGTGCCTGGCTGCTGGCACTGGCGCTCGCCGCCTGCGCGGCGCCGCCGGCGACCGGCCAGGCCGCGTCCACGCCCGCACCCGTGGTGAAAGCGGCAGGCGGCGCCGGCGACGACCCGCTCCAGCTCGACCGCAGCTGCCGCGCCGACAGCGATTGTGCGGTCAAGAACGTCGGCAACTGCTGCGGCTATTTCCCCGCCTGCGTCAACCGCGAAGCGCAACCGGACCCCGAGGCGGTGCGCGCACGCTGCGCCGAAACCGGCATGGCCTCGGTCTGCGGCTTCCGCGAAATCTCCGCCTGCAGTTGCGTGCAGAACCGCTGCGAGGCGGTGCGGCAGTCCTTGCAGGCACCGCTCGAGTGATGCTGCCCGCGCAGCTGCAACTCGTCCTGCCGGCGTGGGTGCACGAGGCGGTGGATCCGGCCGCCACGGTGCCCGGAGACGCCGACAAGGTGGCGCTGGCCGTGGCGTTGTCGCGGCGCAACGTCGAGGCCGGCAGCGGCGGGCCGTTCGGCGCGGTGGTGTTCGGCCCGGACGACCGCGTCGTCGCGGTCGGCGTCAACCGGGTGCTGCCCCAGCACTGCTCGGTGGCGCACGCCGAGACCATGGCCTATATGCTGGCCCAGCAACGGCTGCGGCGCGCGCGCCTGAACCGCGACGACCAGGATCGGCCGGCCGGGCACTACACCCTGGCGACGTCGGCGCAGCCGTGCTGCCAATGCTACGGCGCCACCGTCTGGGCCGGCATCGACCGGCTGCTGATCGGCGCCCGCGCCGAGGACGTGATGGCGCTGACCGAGTTCGACGAGGGCCCGCTGCCGGCGGACTGGATCGGCGAACTGGAGCGCCGCGGCATCGCCGTGGTGCGCGACCTGCACCGGGACGCCGCCTGCGCCGTGCTGCGCGCCTACGGCGAGGCGAACGGCGGCCGCTACTGACCCGCCCGCGCACGCCCCCGTAGAGCGGAGCTTGCTCCGCTGCTCCGGCTTCCGGAGCCCACGCAGCCGAGCAAGCTCGGCTCTACGGGATTCCGGGTCCGGTGCCGGAACTCCGGATCCGGAGCCGGCGCCGGAGCCGGCGCCGGAACCGACGCAGCGGAGCGAGCTCCGCTCTACGATGCAACCAAGGGGAATCTCCATGTCCGATGCACTGCTGTGCTACTGCCGCGCGGGATTCGAGCCCGAACTCGCCGCCGAGCTCACCGAACGCGCGGCGCTGGCCGGCATCGCCGGCTACGCTCGGGCCAGCCGCGACGACGGTTATCTGGTCTTCCACGCCGACGACGCCGACGCGCTGTCGCAGGCGCTGCCGTGGCGGCAGCTGGTGTACGCGCGGCAGAAAGCGGTGCTGATCGCGGAACTGGACGGGCTCGACCCGCGCGACCGCATCACCCCCGTGCTCGCCGCGCTGGAAGGCCGGGGCCGCTACGGCGATCTGTGGATGGAGCACCCGGACTCGGATGCCGGCAAGCCGCTGTCCGGCCTGGCGCGCAGCTTCGGCAACGCGCTGCGTCCGGTGCTGCGCCAGCGCGGCTTCCTCACCGCGCAGCCCGATCCACGGCTGTCGCGGTTGCACGTGTGCTTCGTCGCCGGCGAACGCGTCCTGCTCGGCCGCAGCCGGCCGGAGGACAGCGCGCCCTGGCCGCTCGGCATCCCGCGGCTGAAACTGCACGCCGGCGCGCCCTCGCGCTCGGCGCTGAAGCTGGAGGAGGCATTGCTGTCACTGCTGAGCGAGCGCGAGCGCGGCGCCTGGATCAAGCCGGGCATGCAGGCCGCGGACCTCGGCGCCGCCCCCGGCGGCTGGACCTGGGTGCTGACCCGGCACCACCTCCGCGTCGCCGCGATCGACAACGGCCCGCTGCAGCCGCAGCTGCTCGACACCGGCCTGGTGCAGCACCTGCAGGCCGACGGCTTCCGCTGGTCGCCCGAGCGCACCCTCGACTGGATGGTCTGCGACATGGTCGAGCAGCCGCGCCGCGTCGCCGAGCGCATGGCCACCTGGCTCCGCGAGGACTGGTGCCGGCACACGCTGTTCAACCTGAAACTGCCGATGAAGAAGCGTTGGCAGGAAACTCGCCAGTGCCTGGAGCTGTTCGCCGACCAGGCGGGGCGCCCGCTCACCCTGCGCGCGCGCCAGCTCTACCACGACCGCGAGGAGATCACGGTGTTCGCCACCGCCGCGTAGGCGCGCGCGGCGGCGAACGGCCGATTTCAAGCGGCATTAATGCCCGCCGGCATACGGTATCGGCTCGATGCCGGATGAATACGCATCTTCATCCGGCTTTCACCCGCCCTTCCGAGGAGATCCCCATGTCCCGGAACACCGCGCTCGCGTTCGCCCTGCTCGCCGCCGCCGCATCGCCTGTCGCCTTGGCGCAGGACGCGATGACGCCGACCACCACCGCCGACCCCGCCACCCAGGCCACGCCGCAAACGCCGGTCGATCCGGCGCCGGACACCACGCCGCAGACGCCGATGGCGGACCCGGCGCAGCCGCCGTCGCCCACCCCCGTCGACCCTGCCGCGCAGCCGACGCCGACACCGGCGACGCCCACCGTGCCCACCACGCCCACCAGCCCGACCCCGCCGCCGGCACCGACCGGCACCGGGACCGCGGTGATCATGCAGGACGGCCAGGAAGTGCGGATCAACTCGCGGCCACCGGATTCGGTGGTCGGCCAGTACCGCATCGATTTCGCCGCCCTCGACGGCAACGGCGACGGCCATCTGAGCCGCAGCGAGGCACGCGCCAACGAGAGCCTCAGCGCCGAATTCGACGCCGCCGACCGCAACCGCGACGGCCGCTTGAGCCAGGAGGAACTGTCGGGCTGGAGCCGCTAGGGCGAACCGGCGTTCACTCCTTCGCCGATCTCCGTGATCCCTGCAGGAGGGGCTTCAGCCCGCGCCAAGCAGATTCATCGGTGGCGATCATGATGAACGCGCCGCCGCGCGTTGCGAAGGAAAACAACGGCAGAGCGCATCTGCCGCTGGCTGCGCGGCCGAGGCTGAAGCCCCCCTACACAAGGGCAACGGGGCATGGAAAGGGCGATGTCGATGCAGCCCGGCCTGTCGACGAGCGCTGGCGCAGTTCCTTGTCAACCGCCGGCAGCACGCCGCCACAGCGCGGCCACCAGCGGCGGCATCCGCCCGGCCGCGCCCAGCAGCGGCCCGCGCAGCAATGTCGGCAACAGCGCGTCGTTCGAGAACAGCCTGTTGATGCCGTCGAAGCTCCAGGCGGCCACCGAATTCTCGCTGTGGCGGCGGCGCGCCCAGCGCTGCAACCGTTGCGGCGCGGTCCAGTCGCCGTCGCGGCGCTGGGCTTCGGCCACCGTGTCGCGCAATGCCGCCACGTCGCGCAGGCCGAGGTTCACGCCCTGTCCCGCCAGCGGATGCACCACGTGCGCGGCATCGCCCAGGACCAGCACGCGGCCGTCGACCTCGCGCTCGGCGAGTTGGCGCCGCAGCGGGAACGCGACCCGCTTCGACAGCGGCCGCACCGGGCCCAGGCGCGCGTCGAAGGCATTGGTGACCGCGGCGCCGAAGGCATCGTCGTCGAGCGCGGCCACGGATGTCGCTTCCGCCGCGGGCAGGGTCCAGACGATCGAACTGCTGCCGTCCGCGCACGGCAGGAACGCCAGCGGCCCGCCGGGCAGGAAGCGTTGCCAGGCGGTGTCCTCGTGCGACCGCTCGGTGGCGACATAGGCGACCACCCCACGCTGGCCGTAGTCGTGCGCGGCGACGCCGATCCCGGCGAGTTGGCGCAGCGTGGAATCGGCGCCGTCGGCGGCGATCGCCAGCCGGGCGGCGATGCGGCCGCCGTCGTCCAGGCGCAGCATCACGCCGTCGGCGTCCTGCTCGAGCGCCTCCACCCGCGCCGGGCAGCGCACCTGCACCCCGGCCTGCGGCAACGCCGCCCACAGCCGGTCGACCAGCAGGCCGTGCTCGACGATCCAGCCCAGCACCTCGCGCCCCAGCGCATCGGCATCGAACATCAGCTCGCCGCCGCCGCCGGCATCGCGCACGCGCATGCGGCGATAGGGCTGCGCGCGACTCTCGCGGACACCGCGCCAGATATCGAGCCCGTCCAGCAACCCGGCGTTGTCGGGTGCGAACGCGTACACCCGCAGGTCAGGCCGATCGGCGGACCACGCCGGCGGCGCGGCCGCCTCGACCAGCTCGACCGCCAGATCCAGCCGCGCCAGCGCCAACGCGCAGGCGGCGCCGACCACGCCGCCGCCGACCACGACCACGTCGCTGCGCCGCCGCCGGCTCATGCGCGGGCGTTCCGGCACAGCGCGGGCACGTCGCCGCGGTAGCCCATCGCGCCGCCGGCCAGCAGCGACTGCAGCGACGGCACGCGATCCGCCGCCAGCAACCCGAGGCTGCGCAGCGGCCGCAGCAACGGCGCGTCGTTGGCGGTGATCCGCGCCAGTCCGTCGGAAAAGGCCAGCGTGCGTTCGCGGTCCTCGTGGCGGCGCGCGGCGTAGGCCCGCAACAGGGCTTCCGCACCTGGATCTTCCGGTCGCTGCGCGATCAACTCGGCCAGGACCAGCGCATCGCGCAGCCCCAGGTTGAAGCCCTGCGCACCGACCGGGTGCAGCGTCTGCGCGGCGTTGCCGACCAGCACCGCACGCGCGGCGGTGGTGCTCCGTGCCACCACCTGCCGCACCGGATACGCGCTGCGCGCGCCGGCGGCGAGCATGCGCCCGGCGCGCCAGCCGAAGGCGCGCTGGACGCGGTCGAGGAACCCGGCCTCGTCCAACGCGAGGGCCGTTTCCGCCTCCGCGCGCGCGACGCCGTGGACCACGCCGTAGTGGCGATCGCCCCGCGGCAGCAGCGCGGTCGGCCCGTACGCGGTGAAGCGCTCGTAGGCGGTGCCGTCTGGGGCACGCGTGGCGCGCACGCGCGCCACCAGCAGCGTCTGCGCGTAGTCGTGCACGTCCGCGTCGATGCCGAGCGCGCCGCGCACCGCGCTCCGGGTGCCGTCGGCGGCGACCAGCAGGCGGGCTTCGACGATGCGCTCGCCGTCCTCGTCGGCCAGCCGTACGGCGCGCGCTTCGCCGGCCTCCTCGCAGCCGAGGAAGCGCGCCGGACGGTAACGGGTCAGCCGCGGCAGTTCGTCCAGCCGCTCCGCCAGCGCCTCGCCGAAATCGCGCGCGACCACGACGCGGCCGAACGTTTCCCGCCCGTAATCGCGCGCATCGAGCAGCACGCGGCCGAAATCGCCGGCGCAGCTGACGTGGATGCGCCGGATCTCCCCGGCCGGGGTCCGCAGCTTCTGCAGCACGCCGAGCGCGGTGAGCGCATTGACCGTGGCGTCGGCGAAACTGAGGTTGCGTTCGTCGAAGACGGCGGGCAGCGCGCCCGGCGGCGCCGCCTCGACCAGGCCGACGTCGACGCCGGTCCGTTCCAGCGCGATCGCCAGGCTGGCGCCGACCAGGCCGCCGCCGATGATCAGGATGTCGTGTCGCGCAGGCATGCGGGCATGATAAGGGGTGCACGGCGCCGCGCCGTCATGCATCGCCCGTTTTGCCCGGCCGGCACGCCGCACCCGCGCTTCCGCTAAAATGCCGGCCTGCTCTTCCGGAATCCACCGATGACCGCCCACTCCCGTCGCGCCCTGATCCTGGTCCTGCTCGCCGTACTGCTGGCGGCCACCCGCGTGCATCACTTCGCCGTGGTGCCGGATGCATCCTGGGCCGTGTTCTTCCTGGGCGGCTTCTATCTGCGCGACTGGACCCGCTGGGCCTTTCCGGCGCTGATGGCGCTGGCCGTGCTGGTCGACTTGCTGGTGGTCACGGCGCAGGGCCTGAGTTTCTGGCAACACTATTGCGTCTCGCCGGCATACTGGTGCCTGATCCCGGCCCACCTGGTTCTCTGGAGCGGCGGTGCCTGGCTGCAGCGGCGGTATCGTGGCATCGAGCCGCGTTCGCTCGCACTGGCCGCGGCCACCCTGGTGGCCTCGGTCGCCGCCTGCCACCTGATCGCGCAGGGCAGCTTCTACTGGATCAGCGCCAGCGTGGCCGATCCCTCCCTGGCCGGCTGGTGGAAGAACTACAGCGACTGGCTGCCCGCCTATCTCGGCGTTTCCGGGCTGTACGTGGCCCTGGCGGCGGCCTTCCATGCCGCGGCGGCGCAGGTCACGCGTCTTGGCGCGGCTTCGACCGACGCGACGCGACACTGACGGCGCACCGTTTCCGGGTCCGCCGATGGGCAACCGCCTCTCCAAGATCTACACCCGCACCGGCGACGACGGCACGACCGGCCTCGGCGACGGCAGCCGGGTCCCGAAGGACTCGGCACGGGTGGCGGCCTACGGCACGGTCGACGAGGCCAACTCGGCGATCGGCCTGGTGCTGGCCTGTCCGCTGCCCGGCGACGTGCACGCGCTGCTGACCACGGTCCAGCACCAAATGTTCGATCTCGGCGGCGAGCTGTGCATCCCCAGCCATGCCGCGATCGAGGACGCCGACGTCGAACGGCTGGAACAGCAGCTCGACCATCACAACGAAACGCTGCCCGCGCTCAAGGATTTCATCCTTCCGGGCGGCGGCGAGGCGGCCGCACGCTGCCACCTGGCCCGCACCATCGTGCGCCGTGCCGAGCGCGAGGCGGTGACGCTCTCGCGCCACGACGCGGTGCGGCCGCAGGCGATCCGCTATCTCAACCGCCTGTCGGACCTGCTGTTCGTACTGGCGCGCGTGCTGGCGCGCGCCGACGGCCATGGCGAAGTGCTGTGGCACCACGAACGCCGCGGGCGGTGAAGCTGCACGTCTACACCCACGCCGCCTGCCTGGCCCACGACACCGGGCCCGGCCATCCGGAACGTCCGGAGCGCCTGGGCGCCGTGGTCCAGGCGCTGCGCGACGGCCTGCCCGGTCTCGACTGGCACGAGGCCCCGCGCGCCACCCGTGGCCAGCTGCTGCGCGTGCACGCGGCGGCGCTGCTGGCCGCGGTGCTCGAGTCCGGAACGGACGCCCCGATCCCGCTCGACCCCGACACGGTGCTGTCGCCGGAATCGCCGGAAGCCGCCCTGCGCGCCGCCGGCGCCGGCGTCGCCGCCGTGGACGCGGTGATGAACGGCCGGGCCGGAACCGCCTTCTGCGCGGTTCGCCCGCCCGGCCACCACGCCACCGGCGGCGAGGCGATGGGTTTCTGCCTGTTCAACAACATCGCCGTCGCCGCCGCGCATGCGCTCGACAGGCATGGCCTCACACGGGTGGCGATCGTCGACTTCGACGTGCACCACGGCAACGGCACCCAGGCGATCTTCGAGCACGAGCCGCGCGTGATGTACCTCAGTTCGCACCAGTTCCCGCTCTATCCGGGCACCGGCGCGAAGCAGGAACGCGGCGTCGGCAACATCGTCAACGCACCGCTGCCGCCCGGCGCGGGCAGCCGCATGTTCCGCGAGGCCTGGCGCGAGCGGCTGCTGCCGGAGCTCGACGCGTTCGGGCCGCAACTGCTGTTCGTGTCGGCGGGCTTCGACGCGCACTGGCGCGACCCGCTGGCGCAGATGCAGCTGGACGCGGAAGACTTCGGCTGGCTCACCGGCGCACTGTGCGTGCTTGCCGCGCGCCATGCGGGTGGCCGCATCGTCTCGATGCTGGAGGGCGGCTACGACCTGCAGGCGCTGCGCGAAGGCAGCCTCGCCCACGTCGGCGCCCTCACAGGCGCGGAGGCCGGGAACGGCCTCGGAAGCTTCTAGCCGGGACGCGCGCTCCCCTTGCCGCGAACCATCGGCGAATCGCCCACGCAGCCTCCAGCGGCCTTCCGACCGGATTCCAACCAAGCGGGTATCGGGAGCGACTTGAAATCCGATCGGAAGGCCGCCCCCACGAATCATCCACTGCATGGGACATGCCAGCGCGCAACCGGCTCGCCAGGCGCCATGCCTCGCGGTTCCGTGTTCCCGGCGAAGGTGCGTCGGTGGCCGGCCACGGCAGACTGCGTGTTGCTCGGGAGGTAGGCGCCTGGCGCCATTCAGCATCCGTTCTATCGCTTGGATGCCGCCGATGGGGCCGTTCCGGAACGGGCCTCGACGAGACCACGCTCGCATTGCCGCTTCGCAAGGGATGCGGCATGCTGGCGGCCGCTCGACCGACCGGACCCCTGCGTGCGCCCAGCCCTCCGCCTGTTGCCCTTGCCGCTGTGCATCGCGCTCTCGCTGAACGCCCTGGCCGACGAACGCCCCGAGGACTGGCGCCTGTGCCCGCTCGAGGACGCGGTGCCGGAATTCCCGGACGCCCCGCCGCCGGTGGGCACGCCGGAAGACCGCGAGAACCAGCCCACCGAGATCGGGGGCGACGCGCTCACCGGCGTCTACGGCGAGCAGAGCAACCTGCAGGGGAACGCCACCCTGAAGCGCGGCGACCAGTTTCTCGCCACCGACAACCTCACCTACGACGCCGAGACCGGCCGCTACGTCGCCGACGGCAGCGTGCGCTACCAGGACTCGGGGATGCGCATCGTCGCCGACCGCCTGACCGGCGACCAGGACGCCGATTCGCACAGCATCGAGAACGTGCGCTACCAGCTGATCGAGCGCCGCGGCAACGGCGGCGCCGACCGCGCCGAGATGACCGGGGACCAGGGCGCGCTGTACGGCTCGACCTACTCCACCTGTCCGCCCGGGCAGCGCTGGTGGGAACTGCACGCCGGGCGGATCGACGTCGACATGGAGGAAGGCTTCGGCACCGCCCGCAACGCCACCCTGCGCGTGGGCAAGGTGCCGGTGCTGTACATGCCCTGGTTCAAGTTTCCGATCGACGACCGCCGCAAGACCGGCCTGCTGTATCCGGCGCTCGGCTACTCCAGCCGCAACGGTTTCGACTACCGCCAGCCGATCTACCTCAACCTGGCGCCGCACTACGACATGACCCTGCAGCCGCGGATCATGACCCGGCGCGGCGTCCTGCTCGGCGCCGAGTTCCGCTACCTGAACGCGACTGGCCGCGGCACGTTCGATTTCGAGTATCTGCCCTCGGACAACCTGACCGAGGACGAGCGGCAGGAGGAGATCGACCTCGAGATCCCGGAGGAGAACCGCCGCGAGGACGACCGCGGCATGTTCCGCTACGTCGGCCGACAGAACATCAGCCGCACCTGGCAGGCGCGCGCCAACCTCAACTGGATCAGCGATCCGCGCTACATCGAGGACCAGAGCAGCAGCCTGACCAGCGGCGCGTCGAGCACGATCAACAGCAGCGCCGGCATCTACGGCCGCGCCCGCTATTGGGAGGGCGGGCTGGAAGCCGACTACCGCCTGCTGTCCGATTACACGCTCAACAAGACCCAACTGCCCTACTACCGCCTGCCGCGCCTGTTCTTCAACTGGGAGCAGCCGTTCCGGCCATGGCTGGTCGCCGGCGTCGACACCGACCTGACCCGTTTCGACCATGCCTCCAGTGCGAGATATACCAGCGGCGCGGCCGTCGGCGAGCCCGTCAGGCCCGGCGGCAGCCGCTTCGATATCAAGCCTTACGTCTCGCTGCCGCTGGAAGGCGCCGCCTGGTACGTACGTCCGACCATGGCCTGGCGCTACACGGCGTACGAGCTGGACGATGCGCTCGCCAACCAGCTCGCCAGGTCCATCACCGACCAGACCGGCGTCGAAACGTCCCCCAATACCTCTCCCTCACGCAGCCTGCCCATCACCAGCGTCGACGCCGGCCTGTTCTTCGACCGCGACACCCTGTTCCGCGGCGACCAGTACCTGCACACCCTGGAACCGCGGCTGTTCTACCTCAACGCGCCGTACCGCGACCAGTCCAACCTGCCGCTGTTCGACACCCGCGACCTGACCTTCAGCTGGGGCCAGCTGTTCCGCGACAACCGGTTCTCCGGCGCCGACCGCCAGACCGACGCCAACCAGCTGACGGTGGCGCTGACCACGCGCCTGATCCGCGAGTCCGACGGCCTGGAAAAGCTGTCGGCCAGCGTCGGGCAGATCCGCTACTTCGACGATTCGCGGGTGGTGCTCAACAGCAGCCGCGAACCGATCGAGGCCGGCGAATCCTCCTGGGTCGCCGAAAGCGCCTACGCCATCAACGACCGCTGGAACATCAGCGTCGGCTACCAGTGGGATCCGAAAGTCCGCCGCGACGACCTGGTCAGCCTGCGCACGCGCTACCTGATCGGCGACGACGGCATCGCCAACTTCAACTACCGCTACCGCCGCGAGCAGCTCGAGCAGCTCGACTTCTCGTTCCTGTACCCGATCAATCCCACCTGGAGCCTGGTCGGTCGCTACTACTACTCGCTGCGCGACAGCAAGGTGCTCGAAGGCATCGCCGGCGTGCAGTGGGACAGCTGCTGCCTGGCGGTGCGCCTGGTCGGCCGCCACTACGTGCGCAACCGCATCGGCGAGACCAACAACGCCATTCAGCTGGAAGTCGAACTCAAGGGGCTAGGGTCCGCCGGACCGGACACGGAAGGCCGTTTGCGCCGTGCTATTCTCGGCTATTACCGAGACGACCTCTATCTCGTCCCGCCATCCGATCTCGGCAATGGCGACGCGGACGACGACAACCCGATCGATCCCCTGCCATGAAGAATTTCCTCCTTTCCCTCCTGGTCGCCGTTGCCTTGCTCGGCGCCGCCGCGCAGGCGCAGCAGGTCCAGCCGCTGGAACGCATCGCCGCAGTGGTCGACGAGGACGTGATCCTGCAAAGCGAGCTCGACCGCGCGGTGGCCAACATCCTGGCCCAGTACGGCGACCGCAGCGACCAGCTGCCGCCGCGCGACGTGCTCGAGCGCCAGGTGCTCGAACGCCTGATCCTGGTGAAGCTGCAGACCGAGCGCGCGGCCGCCACCGGCATTCGCGTCGGCGATGCCGAAGTGGACGCCGCGGTCTCCAACATCGCCCAGCAGAACAACTTCACGCCGGACCAGCTGCGCGGGCAGCTGGAGCGCGACGGCCTGTCCTACACCGATTTCCGCAATTCACTACGCGAGGAGCTGCTGATCCAGCGCCTGCGCCAGCGCTTCGCGCAGAGCACCATCTCGGTCAGCGACGCGGAGGTCGACGCCGCCATGCAGTCGCAGGCCGCCGGCGGCTCCCAGTACCAGCTCGCGCACATCCTGGTCGCGCTGCCGGACGGCGCCACCCCGGACCAGATCGCGACCGCCGAGCAGAAGATCGAGGGCATCAAGGGCCTGCTCGACCGCGGGGAGATGGCGTTCTCCGCGGCCGCGGTGCGCTATTCCGACAGCCCCAACGCACTGGAGGGCGGCGACCTCGGTTGGCGCAGCCTGGACGAGATCCCGGCCGCGTTCGCGAGCGCGATCCGCACCATGCAGCCGGGGCAGGTCATCGGTCCGATCCGTGGCCCGAGCGGTTTCCAGCTACTGCAGTTGGTCGGCACGCGCGACGCCGACGAGTCCGGCGCCTCCAGCGTCACCCAGTACCAGGCCCGGCACATCCTGATCCGCACCGACGACGACACCAGCGACGAGGAAGCCCGCGCCAGGGCCGAGGCGCTGCGCGCACGTGCCGCCGGCGGCGCCGATTTCGCCGCCCTGGCCAGCGAGCACTCCGAGGACGCGGTTTCGCGCGAACGCGGCGGCGACCTCGGCTGGTTCGCCGCCGACCAGTTCGGTCCGGAGTTCGGCGGCCGGGTCGCGGCACTCGAGGACGGCGGCATTTCCGAGCCGTTCAAGACCCAGGCCGGCTGGCACGTGGTGCAGCGCATCGGTTCGCGCCAGGCCGACGTCGACGACGAGAATCGGCGCGCTCAGATCCGCGAAAGCATCGGCCAGCGCAAGCTCGAGGACGAGTGGAACCGCTTCCTGCGCCAGATGCGCGGCGAGGCCTTCATCGACATCCGCAGCGCCGCCGCCGCCGCGGCCGCGGCCGGGGAAGACGACGGCGGAAGCGGCGGCTGAAACCCGGCCGCGGGGCGGAACGCGCGGCCATCCCAGGCACGCCGGCACGGAACGAAGGCCCGTGCAGCCGCGGACGCCTGCCCGCCAGCGGCGGCGCAACCGGCCTTCGGCTCGCCTGGCCGGGGGTCGAGGCCGCCTGCTCCGGCAACCACGGCGACACCCCGCATTGGCCGCTTCCGGCCGCCATCGAGGCGCGACATGACCCATCCCGCATATGGCCACGGACGCTAGACCCAGGCTCGCACTGGTGCCCGGGGAACCGGCCGGCGTGGGACCGGAACTGGCGATCGCGGCCCTGCGCCACGCCACCGACGCGGAACTCGTGGCGTTCGGCGACGGCGCCACGCTCGCCAGGGCGGCGCAAGCGCTCGGGACCACCGTGCGCTTCCACCCCGCGGATGCGGAGCGGGAGCGTTTGGGTGCCGACGGCGTGCGCCTGGTGGAGGTCCCGAACGCGGTCGCGCCGGCGTTCGGCGCACCGGATCCGCGCAACGCCCGCAGCGTGGTGCTCGCCCTGCGCATGGCGGCCGAAGCCTGCATCGCCGGCGAGTACGACGGCATCGTCACCGGTCCGGTGCACAAGGCGACGATCAACGCCGGCGGCATCGCCTACACCGGCACTACCGAGCTGCTGGCCGCGCATGCCGGGCGCGAGGTGGTGATGATGCTCGCCAACGACATCGTCCGCGTCGCGCTGGCCACCACGCACCTGCCGCTGCGCGCGGTCGCCGATGCGCTGACGGCCGACCGCCTCGAACGGACGCTGCGGATCCTGCACGCCGGGTTGCGCGACGACTTCGGCATCGCCGATCCCGCGATCGCGGTGCTCGGCCTGAACCCGCACGCCGGCGAGGACGGCCATCTCGGCCGCGAGGAGATCGAGACCATCGCGCCGGTGCTGGCCAGGCTGCGCGCCGACGGCATGCGGCTGGCCGGTCCGCTGCCGGCCGACACCGCCTTCCTGCCGCGCAAGCTCGCCGAGGTGGACGCGGTGCTGGCGATGTACCACGACCAGGGCCTGCCGGTGCTCAAGTACAGCGGCTTCGAACAGGCGGTGAACCTGACCCTGGGCCTGCCCTACCCACGGGTGGCGGTCGACCACGGCACCGCGCTCGACCTGGCCGGCACCGGCACCGCCGATCCTTCCAGCCTCATCGCCGCGGTCGGCACCTGCGCCCGCATCGCACGCATCCGCCGGAAAAGGAACCCCGACTCATGAACACGATCAGCTGGGACGACTTCATGAAGGTCGAGCTGCGCGTCGGCCGGGTGCTGTCGGCGGAGGCGTTCCCGCAGGCGCGCAAGCCGGCCTACGTGCTGCGGGTCGATTTCGGCCCGGAAGTCGGCGTGCGCAAGTCCAGCGCGCAGGTGACCGCGCTGTACCGCCCCGAGGACCTGGTCGGCCGGCTGGTGGTGGGCGTGGTGAACTTCCCCGCCAAGCAGATCGGGCCGCTGATGTCCGAATGCCTGGTCACCGGCTTCCACGACGCCGACGGCCACGTCACGCTGTGCGTGCCGGACCGGGACGTGCCCCTCGGAACACGGCTGCTGTGAGCGCACGCGAGGGCGCCGCGGCGTTCGGCCGCGCCAAGAAGGCGCTCGGGCAGCATTTCCTGCACGAGCGCGGCTACATCGACCGTATCGTCCAGGCGGTCGACCCGCGGCCCGGCGAGCGCCTGGTCGAGATCGGCCCCGGCCAGGGCGCGCTGACGCTGCCGCTGCTGCGCCGGCACGGCGCGCTGACGGCGATCGAGTTCGACCGCGACCTGATCGCACCGCTCGCCGCCGCCGCCGAGGGCGTCGGCGAACTGGCGATCGTCCACCGCGACGTGCTCGCCGTCGATCTCACCGCGCTCGCGGCCGATGGCGGCCCGCTGCGGCTGGTCGGCAACCTGCCCTACAACATCTCCTCGCCGATCCTGTTCCACGCGCTGGACCACGCCGCGGCGATCCGCGACATGCATTTCATGCTGCAGAAGGAGGTGGTCGATCGCATGGGCGCGGCCCCCGGCAGCAAGGTCTACGGCCGCCTCAGCGTGATGCTGCAGGCGCGCTGCGAGGTGATCCCGCTGTTCGACATTCCGCCCGGCGCGTTCCGGCCGCCGCCGAAGGTGGACTCGGCCGTGGTGCGGCTGCTGCCGCGGCCGCCGCAGGCGGTCGGCATCGACGATCCGGCCCGGTTCGCCGCCGTGGTCCGCGCCGCCTTCGGCCAGCGCCGCAAGACCCTGCGCAATGCCCTGTCCGGCGTCTGCGACGCCGCCGAGATCGCCGCCGCCGTGATCGACCCCACGTCCCGCGCCGAGCAGCTGGCGGTCGCCGATTTCGTCCGCCTGGCGAACATTTCAAGCCCGCAGTAGTCGAACCCTTCACCCACGGCCATTACACTGGCGCCATGGACGAGATCCCCGACTACACCCTGGAAATCCAGATCGCGACGCGTTTCCTCGACGACGAGTCCGAGCCCGAGCGCGACCGCTACGTGTTCGCCTACACCATCCGCATCCGCAATCTCGGCCGCCTGCCGGCGCAGCTGCTGCGGCGGCACTGGATCATCACCGACGGCAACGGCAAGGTCGACGAGGTGCGCGGCGACGGCGTGGTCGGGCAGCAGCCGCGGATCGAGCCCGGCGAGCAGTTCGAGTACACCTCCGGCGCGGTGCTCGAGACCGCGGTCGGCAGCATGCAGGGCAACTACGACATGGTCGGCGACGACGGCACCTACTTCGACGCGCCGATCCCGCCGTTCACCCTGTCCGTGCCGCGTACGCTGCATTGAGGCCGGTGCGCATGGCGGGCAGCGAATGAGCGTCTGGGCGATCGGCGACCTGCAGGGTTGCTACGCGCCGACCCAGCGCCTGCTGGAAAGGATCCGTTTCGACCCGGCCGCCGATGCGCTGTGGTTCTGCGGCGACCTGGTCAACCGCGGCGGCGAGTCGCTGGAGACCCTGCGGCTGGTGCACACGCTGCGCGCGCACAGCCACGTGGTGCTGGGCAACCACGATCTTTCGCTGCTGGCGATCGCCGAGCGCGACCGGGCGCAGCAGCGCCGGGTCAACGCCGACCTGCAGCGGGTGCTGTTCGCCGACGATCGCGACACGCTGCTGGACTGGCTGCGCGGCTGTCCGCTGCTGCACGCGGACCGTGGCCTCGGCTGGATGATGGTGCACGCCGGCCTGGCGCCGAAGTGGACCACGCAGATGGCGGAAGGCCATGCGCGCGAGGTCGAGCGCAGGTTGCGCGGCAACGGCTACCGCAAGCTGCTGAAGAACATGTACGGCGACCGCCCGGACTGGAGCCCTGGCCTGAAAGGCGTCGAGCGCGAGCGCGCGATCATCAACGTGCTCACCCGCATGCGCTACTGCACGCCGCGTGGGCGCATCGCGGTCGAGGAGAAGGGCGCGCCGGGGATGCAGGCCCCGGGGCTCTATCCCTGGTACGAGGTGCCGGGCCGCGCCGAACGCGACCTGAAGATCGCCTGCGGCCACTGGTCGACGCTGGGGCTGTTCATCGGCCACGGCGTGCATGCGCTCGACACCGGCGCCGTGTGGGGCGGAAAACTGACCGCGCTGCAGCTCGACAGCGAGGAGTTGCGCGTTGTGCAGGTGCCGGGCCAGGAGACGAAGTAAACCATCGTGCCCTCCGGATTCGACGACGCTGTCCGGGCCACCCCCCCCCCGCACTCGATGTCCCATTCGAAACATTCCGCAAACCGCCCCCTCCCCCGTTTACGGGGGAGGGCTGGGGTGGGGGCGACGGCGCCTGGCCACGCAATGCCGGGCTGCATATCGAGTGCGGTAGGAGCGCTGCGCCCCTAGCCCATCCCAAGGCGCGGGTGGCTCGCCGCGACCGGTTCGCCGCGCCACACATAGTCGACGAAGGTGAAGGCATGCGCGTGCCTGGCGTCGGCCGGTCTCGATTCACGCGCCTCGACCCGCCATCGCGCGGTATCGAAGGCCGGGAAGAACGCGTCCGCGTCCTCCACCCGCGTCTCGACGTGGGTCAGGTGCATGCGCGCCGCGAGCGGCAGCGCCAGGGTGTAGATCTCGCCGCCGCCGATCACGCACAGCGTATCCGCGTCGTCCGCCTGCGCCCCGGCCATGGCTTCGGCCAGCGAGCCGACCGCCTCCATGCCCGCGAACGGGACGCGCGCACCGCGCGTCATCACCAGGTTGCGCCGGCCCGGCAGTGCGCGGCCGAGCGATTCGGCCGTCCGCCGCCCCATCAGCACCGGCCTGCCGAGGGTCAGCGCCTTGAAGCGCTTCAGGTCGTCCGGCAGGCGCCAGGGCAAGGCGTTGCCGCGGCCGATGGCGCGGTCGCGGTCGAGCGCGGCGATCAGGGCGATCTCGGTCATGTCGCGGTGGCGGTCGCGGCGTCGGCGTCATGGACCGCGGACACGCAACCGGACGCGCATCGGGCAGCGGCAGCGGTTCCTTCGCGCGGCACCGTTCAGACCGCCACGGGGGCCTTGATCGCCGGATGCGGGTCATAGCCCTCGATGGCGATGTCGTCGTAGCCGAAGGCGAACAGGTCGCCGACCTCCGGGTTCAGCCGCAGCGCCGGCAACGGCCGCGGCGCGCGCGACAGCTGCTCGCGCGCCTGTTCGAAGTGGTTCGAGTACAGGTGCGCATCGCCCAGCGTGTGCACGAAATCGCCGACGCCCAGGCCGGTCACCTGCGCCACCATGTGGGTGAGCAGCGCGTAGCTGGCGATGTTGAACGGCACGCCGAGAAAGATGTCGCCGCTGCGCTGGTACAGCTGGCAGCTGAGCTTGCCGTCGACGACGTAGAACTGGAACAGCGCATGGCACGGCATCAGCGCCATCCGCGGCAGGTCGGCGACGTTCCAGGCGCTGACCAGCAACCGGCGCGAATCGGGATTGCGGCGGATCTCGTCGACCACCCAGCGGATCTGGTCGATCTCGCCGCCGTCGGCACCGGCCCAGCGCCGCCACTGCTTGCCGTAGACCGGCCCCAGCTCGCCGTCGGCATCGGCCCATTCGTCCCAGATCGAGACCTTGTTGTCCTTCAGGTAGGCGATGTTGGTCTCGCCCTTCAGGAACCACAGCAGTTCGTGCACGATCGAGCGCAGGTGCAGCTTCTTGGTGGTGACCAGGGGGAAGCCGTCGGCGAGATCGAAGCGCATCTGCCAGCCGAAGACGCTGCGGGTACCGGTGCCGGTACGGTCGGCCTTGTCGGCGCCGTGCTCGAGCACGTGCCGCAGCAGCTCCAGGTACTGGCGCATCAGGACGCCTCCGGCGCGGCCTTCGTCGGCGACCGCGGCTGCAGCACCGGGGCGCCGCGCGACTTCCACAACCAGAACGCGCCTACCAGGATCAGCGGCAGGCTCAGCACCTGGCCCATGGTCAGCCAGCCGAACGCCAGGTAACCCAGGTGCGCGTCCGGCTCGCGCACGAACTCGACCAGGAAGCGGAACGTGCCGTAGCCGAGCGCGAACAGTCCCGAAAGCGCGTAGCGCGCACGCGGCCGCCGCGATGCCCACCACAGGATGCAGAACAGCACCACGCCCTCGAGGAACGCCTGGTACAGCTGCGAGGGATGCCGCGCGAACGCGTCCAGCGCCCCCGACTCGTGCAGGCTGCGCAGCGCCGAGCCATCGAGCCCGCGGAAGCGTTCGGGCAGGCTGCCGGGGAACACCACGCCCCAGTCGCCGCCGGTCGGCTTGCCCCAGAGCTCGCCGCCGATGTAGTTGCCGAGCCGGCCGAAACCGAGCCCCGGCGGCACGATCGGCGCGACGAAATCCATCAGGTCGAAGAAGTGCAGGCCGTGCTTGCGCGTCCACAGCCAGCACGCGATCAACACGCCCAGCAGGCCGCCGTGGAAGCTCATGCCGCCATCGGTCACCCGCAGCAGCAGCAGCGGATCGGCCAGGAAATCGCCGAACGCGTAGAACAGCACGTAGCCGATCCGGCCGCCCAGGATCACGCCGAGCATGCCGTAGAACATCAGGTCGCCGAACGCGTTCTCGTCCACGCCCGGCAACCGCCCCGCCCGGATCCGGCTGCGGCCGAGCAGCCAGGCGACGGCGAACGCGACCACGTACATGATCCCGTACCAGTGCACCTGCGGATGAAAGCTGCGGCCGAACAGCTCGAAGGCGGGCAGCGAAATCGCGACAGGATCGATCTGGTGCAGGTGCGTCATCGGCTCTCGGCTCCTTGGGGTTCCCGCAGGTTCATCGCGGCATCGGCCGCCGCGGCTCGTCCACCGGCGGCGGCTGGATGCCCGCCCGGCGCATGGCGTTGCGCTTGGCCCACAGGTTGAGGATCTCGACCACCGCCGAGAAGCCCATCGCGCCGTAGATGTAGCCGCGCGGGATGTGCGCCTCGAAACCTTCCGCGACCAGGTAGGCGCCGATCAGCACGATGAACGCCAGCGCCAGCATCTTCACCGTCGGGTTGGCGTCGATGAACCGGCCCAGCGGCTGCGCCGCCAGCAGCATCACCGCGACCGCGATCAGGATCGCCGCCACCATCACCGGCACGTACTCGGCGGCCATGCCGACCGCGGCGATCACCGAATCGAGCGAGAACACGATGTCGATCACCGCGATCTGCGCGATCACCGCGCCGAACGACACCGCCGCCTTGCCGGCGACGTGGCCGGCCTCGTCCTCGCCGCCCCCGACCTGCTCGCGGATCTCGAGCACGCCCTTCACCACCAGGAACATGCCGCCCAGGATCAGCACCAGGTCGCGCACCGAGATGCCGTGGCCCAGCAGCGTGAACAGGTCGTCGGTCAGGCGCGCCAGCCAGGCCAGCGTCAGCAGCAGGCCGATGCGGGTGATGCACGCCACCGCGATGCCGAACTTGCGGGCGAACTCGCGCCGCGCCATCGGCAGCTTGCCGACCGCGATCGAGATGAACACCAGGTTGTCGATGCCGAGCACGATCTCGATCGTGCTCAGCGTCAACAGCAGGATCCACACCTGCGGATCGGTCAACAACTCCATCATGCGTCAGGTTTCCTCGTGTCTCTATGGGGCACGCGCGGCGCTACAGCCAGCGCGGCGCCAGGATGAGCGCCCAGGTCGCGCCCGCGTTGAGCAGCCCGACGAACACCGCCGCCGAGCCCATGTCTTTGGCGCGCCCGGCCAGTTCGTGATGCTCGGGACCGTAGCGTTCGATCACCGCCTCGATCGCCGAGTTCAACAGTTCGATCGCCAGCACCAGCAGGCAGCTGCCGAGCAGCAGCGCGCGCTCGACGCCGTTGCCGCCCAGCCACAGCGCCAGCGGCGCCAGCACCGCCAGCAGGTAGACCTCGAGCCGGAACGACGACTCGTACAGCCACGCCGCGCGCAGGCCCTTCAACGACCACAGCGTCGCCTTGAGGATCCGCTCCGGTCGACGCGGCAGATGCCCGAATTCGTCGGCCACGGGATCGCCGTCAGGCCATGCGCCGGACGGACCGGTCGGCAGGCGCGGCAAGGAAGGCGGTCTGGCGAGGTGCGGCGCGGCGGCCGAAGGGGCACTGCTCGGGGATCGGCTGCATGGGACTCGGGCGTTTCTGGCCAGGCCGGAAGGGCGACATTCTGCCACAACGCCCGCCACTGCCGATGACAGCGACCGGCGACGGGCCCCGGTTTGCAAAGCCCGCCTCCGGCTGCTTCACTGGCGCTCCGAGCCACTTCCGGAGCCGTCATGCCGCCGCGCCCGATGCCGTTCCTGTCCGCCGCGCTGGCAGCTCTGCTGCTCGCCGCCGGATGCGCCGCCACCGGAGCGCCGGCCACAGCGGCCGACGGCGCGAGGGCCGGCGTGCAGGCCATCGATCCGCCGTCCTCGCCGGAATGGACCCACGACATGGCGCGTTTCGCCGCCGAGGACGCCGCCGACCCGCCGCCGGCGCACCCGGTGGTCTTCACCGGCAGCTCGTCGGTACGGCTGTGGACGACGCTGGCGGAGGACTTTCCGGGCCGGCCGGTGCTCAACCGCGGCTTCGGCGGCTCGCACGTTCGCGACGCGGTCCACTACGCCGACGAAGTCGCGATCCGCTACCGCCCCAGCCGGATCCTGCTCTACGCCGGCGACAACGACACCATGGACGGACGCGGGCCGCAGCAGGTGCTGGCGGATTTCCAGGCCTTCGTCGCCCGCGTGCACCAGGATCTGCCCGGCACGCCCATCGCCTTCATCGCGATCAAGCCGAGCCCGTCGCGGATCCACCTGCTGGAGGTGCAGCGCGCGTCGAACGCGCTGGTGCGGGACTGGGCAGCGCGGACGCCGGACGTCGACTACATCGACGTGTTCACGCCAATGCTCGGCGCCGACGGCCGGCCGCGCCCGGAGCTGTTCGTCGGGGACGCGTTGCATATGAACGCCGACGGCTATGCGTTGTGGCGTGACATCATCGCGCCCTATCTGCGCTGATGGCGCGCGCCCTGCCGCCGCTCACGTGTTCCTGAGCCGAGAACTGCGAGCATCGCGGCCATGCTCAGGATCATCGCCAACCTCGGACTCGTCCTTGCCCTCGCCCTGGGAGTTGCCATGAACGACGACGCATTCGCACGACCTGCCCTGCAGTCCCTGCAGCCGGACGACGACGACTACGCGGCCTTGCTGGCGCTGGCCGGCGGCCCGCTCGTCGCCGAATTCGGTCCGGACGCGCGGATCGAGGTGGAGCGCCTGGACCGGCTCGGCAACTGGAGCTTCCTGTTGGGACGGATGCGCGCCGCCGAAGGCGGCCCGCTGCCGCTGGAGGGCACGCGTTACGCCGAGCGCGCCGCGCAGGGCGGGATGTCGGATGTCTATGCCGTCCTGCTCAAGCGCGAGTCCGGCGGCGCGTGGAAAGTCGTCGACCACGCCATCGGCCCGGGCGACGTGGCCTGGCTCGCCTGGCCGCCGAAGCACGGCGCGCCCGCGGCGCTGTTCGGGTTCTAGCTGCGGCCGGGCCGCTATTGCGGTGGAAAGGACTGCTTGGTGCGGCTATTCATTAACGGCAGCCGTGGCGACGGCCCGGCCATTGCTGCAACGGACAGGACTGCCTGGCGCGGCTATTCGTTGGCGACAGCCGTGGCGACGGCCCGGCCATCGTCGCAGCGGAAAGGACTGCCTGGCGCGCTATTCGTTGGCGGCAGCCGTGGCGACGGCCCGGCCATTGCCGCGACGGAAAAGACTGCTTGGCGCGGCCCAGCCATCACCGCAACGGAAAAGACTGCCTGGCGCAGAAAGGACTGCCTCAGCGCGGCGGAGTGATGATCTCGTAGCGACCCGAGGCGCCGCCCCAGCTCACCCGCTGCGATCCGTCGGCGTTGACGTTGTTGGAGCCGATGAATTTCGGCTGCCCGTTCTCGAACCCGGCGAACAGCACCACATGCGACTGGCCGTCGCGCTGCATCAGCACCACGTCGCCGGGCCGGGCGTTCTGAAGCGATACCGTCTGCCATCCGGCGCCCTTGAGATTGCTCGCGAGCACGTCGACCGAGGCGCTGGCCTGGCTGGCGTCGATCAGGCCGGCCTTCTGCAGGCACGCCGAGACGAAGTTGGCGCAGTTGACGTTGTTCGGCACCCACGACTGCATCGGCAGCTCGTCGCTGTGTTTCAGCTCGCCGGCATTGCGGCCGAGGAACTGCTCGGCGATCGCCGCGGCGTTGTTGCCGCTGACGGTTCCCGGGCCGGCGACCGTCTCCGGTCCGGACACCGGACCGGCGCCGTCGCCATCGGCGTCGGCGCCACCGGGCAGCCGCAGCGTGTCGCCGGCGTAGATCAGGTCGGGATCGCGGATCTGCGAGTTCAACGACATCAGCGCGTCCACGCTGGTGCCGTAGCGGACGGCGATCTGCGAGAGCGTGTCGCCCCAGGAGATGTTGTGGCTGCCGATGGCGGTCATGCGTGCGCTCCTGCTGTGGACCCGTGCACGGCCCGTGGATTCGAGGAATGCCACCGAGTGTCGGCACCGCGGTCTCGTCGCACAACATGGGGCCGACCCGGATAGGGCCGACCCCAGCTTGCCGCCGAAAGGACGGGCCTCGACTTCAGCCGGAACGCGGCGCGCCCGCGGGCTGGTAGAGGCTGAGCACATTGCCGTCGGGATCGAGGAAGTCCAGCGAAAGCCCGCCGTCCGGCGCCTCGCTGACCGGCACCACGATCTCCACCCCCTTCGCCGCCAGTGCCTGCGCGCAGTCGTCGATGCCAGCGGGCAGGCTGAACACCGCGATCGGCGTCTCGCCGGCCCGGGCCTGCCGCTGGATGAACACGAGCGAGACCGGCCCCGCCTGGGCGACGGCGAACGGGCGTCCGTCCATCGGTGCGACCTCAAGGCCCAAGGTATCGCGGTAGAACGCGATGCTGCGCTCCAGGCTGGAAACGAAGAGCACCACGGTGTCGAGCTTGGCTTGGCCGAGCATGGCCGTCTCCCCTGTGTCGGTTGGTATCTATTCGTTGCCGCCGGCGCGGGAAGTGTGAGCAAGCCGACGGATCAGCAGCAGGTGGCCGTCCTGGTCATGGATGCCGAGCGCGGCACGCCCGCCGATCGCGGCCTTCAATGCGCGTCGCACCAAGCCGAACTGCACGTCGACGCTGCGCGCCGGGTCACGGACGTACGCAAGCGCCCCGCGCCTGCGCCCGCAGGTCGGACCGATCGCGGGCGTCATCGTGGCGACGGAGCCGTCGACCGGCACGTGACCGTGCGGCGCTCGCCGTCAGTCGCGCTCGCGGAACACCGCGGTGCCGCGCGAGCCGTCCGGCTTCACCCAGCCGCGGTACATGCCGGACGTATTGAACGGCATGACGATGTTGCCGTCGGCGTCCAGGGCGATGACGCCGCCGTCGCCGCCGTGCTCCGGGATCACCCGCATCACCACCGCGTCGGCCGCCTCCTGCAGCGACTGCCCGCCGTAGGCCATGCGCGCGCAGATGTCGTGCGCCACCGCGTTGCGGATGAAGAACTCGCCCCAGCCGGTGCCGGACACGCCGCAGCGGGCATCGGCCCAGGTGCCGGCGCCGATGACCGGCGAATCGCCCACCCGGCCCCATTTCTTGTTGGTCATGCCGCCGGTGGAGGTGGCGGCGGCGATGTGTCCGTGCGCGTCCAGCGCGACCGCGCCGACGGTGCCGAAATAGCGGCCGCGCAGGTCGGCGCGGATGCCCGCCTCGGCCTCGGCACGCTCGCGCTGCTGCGCACGCTCGAGTTGCTCGCGCCGGAGTTCGGTGTCGAACCAGTCGTTCGCCACCCGCTCCAGGTCGTCGTGGTCGTCGGCGAACCGCTCGGCGCCGTCGCCGATCAGCATCACGTGCGGCGACTGCTCCATCACCCGGCGGGCGAGGCGGATCGGACTGCGCACGGTGCGCACCGCGGCCACCGCGCCGGCACGGCGGGTATGGCCTTCCATGATCGAGGCGTCGAGTTCGTGGCGGCCCTCGGCATTGAACACCGCGCCCTTGCCCGCATTGAAGCGCGGCGATTCCTCCAAAACCCGCACCGCGGCCTCGACGGCGTCCAGCGCACTGCCGCCGTCGACCAGCAGCGCATGGCCGGCGTCCAGGGCGCGGTCGAGATCGGCGCGGATGGCGCGCTCGTCGTCGGCATCCAGCTTGTCGCGCTCGATCACGCCGGCACCGCCGTGGATCACCAGGGCGACACGGGCAGCCGGTTCGTCTTGCGCGGTTGCAGTCATCATCGTGGTTGCCATCAACAGCAGAAACACCAGCAAACGCATGTTTCACCTCCGCGGAAAGCCCGAGCATACCGCGTAGGGGCGCGACCGGGAGTGCCCAACGGCGAGGGTCGCGCCCCTGCGGTGCGCTCCTACTGCTGCCGTAGGGCCTCGATCGGGTCCAGCTGCGAGGCCTTGCGCGCCGGGTAGTAGCCGAAGAACAGGCCGGTGGCGACCGAGAAGCCGGCGGCGAGCGCGATCACCTGGCCGTTGAGCTGCACCGGCAACGCGCCGAGCCGGCCGACCAGCAGCGCGCCGGCCACGCCCAGCAGGATGCCGATCGCACCGCCGATCAGCGAGATCAGCATCGCCTCGGCCAGGAACTGCCGGCGCACGTCGGACGGCCCGGCGCCGACCGCCATGCGCAGGCCGATCTCGCGGATGCGCTCGGTCACCGAGACCAGCATGATGTTCATGATGCCGATGCCGCCGACGATCAGCGAGATCGTCGCCACCGCGCCCAGCAGCAGCGACATCAGCCGCGTGGTCGCGGTGCGGGTGGCGACGATCTCGGAGATGTTACGCACGGTGAAGTCGTCCTCGTCGCCGGGCGCGATGCGATGGCGCTGGCGCAGCAGCGCCTCCACCTCGCCCTGCACGTAGGTCAGGTCGTCGGCGTCGCGCACGGTCAGCGCGATCTGCATCACCGCGTTCGGCGGTAGGCCCATCGCCCCGAGCAGCCGGCGGCGGCCGGTTTCCATCGGCACCATCATCACGTCGTCCTGGTCCTGCCCGAATCCTCCCTGGCCCTTGGGCTCCAGCGTGCCGACCACGGTGAACAGCACCCGCCCCAGGCGCACCGTTTCGCCGATGCCGCTGTCCTCGCCGAACAGTTCGCGGCGCACGGTCTCGCCGAGGATCACCACCTTGCCGGCACCGGTGTAGTCCTGCGGCTGGAAGCCTTCGCCCTCGGCCAGGTTCCAGCCGTTGATCTCGAAGTAGTCGGGCTGCACGCCCTGCCAGGTCGCGGCCCAGTTGTTCTCCGCGAACACCACCTGGGCGTTGCCGCGCAGCGAGCCGGAGACGTACTGCACTTCCGGGATCTCGTTGCGGATCGCCTCCGCGTCGCCCTCGCTGAGGGTGAAGAAACTGCTGGCGCTCATGCGCGCGCCACCGGGCCCGCGCCGGGAACCGGGCGAGATGTCGAGCCGCTGCGAGCCGAGGCCCGAGACCAGGTTGTCGATCTCCGACTGCGTCCCCTGCCCGACCGAGACCATCACGATCACCGCCGCGATGCCGATGATCACGCCGAGCGAGGTCAGCGCGCTGCGCATCCAGTTGCCGCGCAGGGCGAAAACGGCGGTGCGCAGGACGTCGGCGAAGTTCATGGGTGTCGTGATTCGTGATTAGTGATTCGTGATTCGCAAGCGGGCGAGACCCACTGTCGGCGCCATGCCGGGTATCCGGCCGGCGCACTGGATCCTCGATGCCCGGACTGCCTCTGCTTCACGCTTTTGCTCTCCCAATCACCAATCACGAATCCCCAATCACGGCTCTTCATGCATCTCGCCATCACGCATCACGAAGGTGCGATCGGCATGCGCCGCCACCTCGGCGTCGTGCGTGATCAGCACCACCGTGTGGTCGTCGTCGCGCAGGCGCTTGAACAGGGCCAGGATCTCCTCGCCGGTGCGGCTGTCCAGCGCCCCGGTGGGCTCGTCGGCGAGCAGGATCGGCGGACGGTTGATCAGCGCGCGCGCGATCGCCACCCGCTGCTGCTGGCCGCCGGACAACTCGCTGGGGCGGTGCGATGCGCGATCGCCCAGGCCGACCGCGACCAGCGCCTCGCGCGCGAGTTCGCGCCGCTCGTCCGGCGGTACCTGCGCATAGCCCAGCGGCATCGCCACGTTCTCCAGCGCCGACATCCGCGGCAGCAGGTTGAAGCCCTGGAACACGAAGCCGATCTTGTCGCGGCGCAGGACCGCCAGTTCCTCCGCGTCGAGGGTGGCGACATCGATGCCGTCGCACAGGTACTGGCCGCTGCTGGGGGTGTCCAGGCAGCCGACCAGGTTCATCAGCGTCGACTTGCCGGAACCGGACGGTCCCATGATGGCGACGAAATCCCCGCGCCCGATCCGCAGGTCGACGTGCCTGAGCGCCACCACCTCGGCCTGGGTGCCCGGCGAGTAGACCTTGCCGAGCGCCCGGGTCTCGATGATCGGGATCTCCGCGCCGCTCACCGCGCGCGCTCGCCGGTGACGATGAGGTCGCCCTCGGCGATATCGCCGGAGACTTCGGTGCTGCTGCCGTCGCTGGCGCCCACCCGGACCATGACCATCTGCGGCCGGTCGTCGACCAGCTTGTACAGCGGCGCGCGGCGCGCGCCCAGCAGCGCCGCTAGTTCCCGGTCCCACTGCGCGCGCTGCGCTTCGTCGAGGGTATCGCGGAACGCGGCGAAATCCTGCTGGTAGCGCTGCAGCATGCGTTGGCGCATCTGGGCCGCGTCGCCACCGCCGGGACCGCCGGCGACGATGCGCATGCCGCCCCCGCCGAACATGCCGGAGCCGGAGCCGCCGCCACCGCTGCGCGGTGCGGCCTGGCGCGCCTGCATGCGCTCGCGGATCGCCGCCAGCGCCGGCTCGAACTCGGCGCGTTGTGGCGCCGTGAGCTCGAGCGCAACGGCCAGGCGCTGCAAGTCCCCGACGATGCCGCTGCCGGCGCGCACGGGAGCGCCCTGCGGCATCGCCGCCTGCGCATCGGCGGGCTTGTAACGGAGCGCGGCGTTCGACACCTTGAGCACGTCGTCGCGCCTGCTGACGAGGATCTCGGCATTGACCGTCAGGCCGGGCAGCAGGGTACCGTCGCCGTTGTCCACGCTCACCACCACCGGATAGGTGATGACGTTGTTGGTGTCGGTCGCCGACAGCCGCACCTGCTGCACCACGCCGCGGAACTGGCGATCGGGAAAAGCGTCGACCGTGAACGACACTTCCTGGCCCTCCTGCACCTGGCCGATGTCGGCCTCGTCCACCGTCAGCTCGATTTGCATCTTGCTCAGGTCCTCGGCGATGGTGAACAGCTCCGGCGCCTGCAGGCTGGCGGCCACGGTCTGGCCAGGCTCGATGGTGCGGGTGAGGACGACGCCGTCGACCGGCGAGCGGATCACGGTGCGGTCGAGATTGACCTGGGTGGTCTGGGTGGAGGCGGTCTGCTGCCGAATCTGCGCCTGTGCCGAGGTGACCTGCGCGCGTGCCTGATCGAGGGCGGCGCGGGCCAGGTCGACCTCGCTGCGGGCGACCAGCTGCCGCTCGCCGAGGTCGGCCTTGCGCCGGTGGTCGAGCTCGGCGTTGCGCAGCGTGGCCTGGGCCTGCGCCAGGGCGGCACGGGCGGCGGCGACCTGCGCATTGCCCTGCTCGATCTGCGCCTGGTAGGTGCTGGGATCGATGCGCGCGATCACCTGCCCCTTCTCGACGGTGTCGTTGAAATCCACCAGTACGTCCGTGACCTGGCCGGAGATCTGGCTGCCGACGACGATCGTCGAGGTGGCGCTGAGGCTGCCGGTCGCCGAGATCGCCACCCGGATGTCGCCGCGCTCGATCTCGGTGGTGCGCCAGGCGCTCTCGTCGGCGCCCGCGCGGCGCTGCTGCCAGACCCACAATCCAGCGGCCACGGCGAGCACCACGGCGGCGATGGCAAGATTGCGCGGAAGTTTCGACCGGGTCTTGCGCTGGCGTGCAGGCTGGCGGCTGGATGGGCTCATCGGGCGTCGGTCATCGGAGGTCAAGGCAGGAACGCACCGCGCCGGTCGGCGTTGACACGCCGGGACAACGGCCCTTGAACGGCCCCGCGGCGCCCGCGAGGACGGATCAGCCCGTGCCGAACCGGATCGTCGCGGTGGTGCCCCGGCCCGGCAGGCTGTCCAGCGAGACCGGCCAGCCGAAGCGCTCGCCCAGGCGGCGCACGATCGACAGCCCCATGCCCTTGCCACCGGCCGCGAACGGGTCGGCGCGATAGAACGGATCGTACGCCCGCCGCAGGATGTCCGGTGACATGCCGATGCCGGTGTCGCGGACGACGACGCTGTCGTCGGCGATCGCCACCTCGATGCTGCCGCTCTCGGTGAACACGCAGGCATTGCTGAGCAGGTTGCCGAGCATCACCCCCAGCACCCGCGGCGGCGCCTGCAGGCGCGGGGCGGCATCGCCGGTCACGCGCAGCTCCACTGGCTTTCCCGCGAGCAGCGGCCGGGCCCTGTCGACCTCGTCCAGCACCACCTCGCGGACTTCGAACTCCTCCTCCTGCGGCGCCACCCGTGCCTCCCTGGCGAGGATCAGGAAGGCATCGATCACCGCCTCCATGTCCCGTCCGGCGCGCTGGATGCGCTGCAGCGAACGGGCCGAATGCACCGGCATTCCCGGGTCGGCCAGCAGCATGTCGGTGGCGACCCGCACCACCGTCAGCGGCGTGCGCAGCTCATGGCTGGCATCGCGGGTGAAGTCGCGCTCGCGCTGCACGAACGCCCGCACCCGGTCGGACAGGCCGCGCAGCGCGCCGCTGAGCTGGCGCACTTCGCTGCCGGCGTCGCCGGGAATCCGTTCCGGCGCCAACCTGGCGGCGTCGACGGTGTCCGGCTCCCAGCGCGAAACCTCGTCGGCCAACCAGCTCACCGGCGCCACCAGCCGCCGCGACGTGCGGTAAGTCAGCCAGGTCACCAGGTACAACGCCAGCATGGCGGTCAGCATCAGCACCAGCGCGCCGCTCCATAGCACGCGCGTGGCATGGGCGAAGGACATGCTCACGTACAGGCGTCCCGCCGGGCGCTCGTCCACCAACGCGTAGCGACCGAAACCGGGCAGTCGGTGGATGCCCGGCGAGAGGGGGCGCAGCACTGCCGGCAAATCGTCCGGCAGGCTCCTCGGTGCGGCGGCATAGACCTCGATGGCGTCGGTGCGCGGCAGGAGGTACGCACCATCTGCCGCACGCATCGACCAATACTCGTCAGCCTCGGCCCGCAGCCGCGCGTCGATCAGCACCCGCACGGCCACCGCGCAGGCGAGCGAGACGCCGATGACGATCGCCAGGCTCACCAATGCCGCCTGCAGCAGGAACACGAAGCGCAGTTTGCGTGGCAGCCCTTGCGGCATGGTGCGTGACCGGACGGCGGCGGTGGCGTCAGTTCGGCGACTGCTCGATGTCGGCGATCCGGTAACCCGCGCTCTGCACGGTATGCAGCAACGACCGGTCGAACGGTTTGTCGATCGTCTTGCGCAGGTTGTACAGATGACTGCGCAGGGTGTCGGAATCGGGCAGGCTGTTGCCCCAGATCTCGCGCTCGATCTCCTGGCGGCTGACCACCCGCGGCGATTCGCGCATGAGGATGGTCAGCAGCTTGAGGCCGATCGGCGAGAGCTGCAGCTCCTGGCCGGCGCGGGTGGCGCGCAGACTGGCCGGATCGAGCACCAGGTCGGCGACCTTCAGCACCTCGGACCCGACCTGCCGGCGCTCGCGACGGATCAGCGCCCGCAGCCGCGCCTCCAGTTCCTGGATGGCGAACGGCTTGGTCAGGTAGTCGTCGGCGCCCGAGCCCAGGCCGGTCAGTTTCTCGTCCAGGGTGTCGCGCGCGGTCAGCATCAACACCGGGGTGGACTTGCGCGCCTCTTCGCGCAGGCGCTTGCAGACCTCGATTCCGTCCAGCCGCGGCAGCATCAGGTCCAGCACGATCACGTCGTAGCTGTTCTCCGAGGCCAGGCGGTAGCCGTCCAGGCCATCGGCCGCGTAATCGACTTCGAATCCGCGACCTTCCAGATACTCGCCGACCATTTCCGAAATGTTGCGGTTGTCCTCGACGATGAGGATCAGCCCGCCGGGTTCCTGGGTTCCACGCATACCGACTCCGAATGGCAAAGAGGATTCTTCAGGTTTGTGAAGAGTGCCGCCGGAGCGGTGCAGAGATTGTGAAGGGATCGTTGCGGGGCGGGCGACCCGGGGTGCGCGGAGCACCCGGCGCGGCCGGATGCCGTGCGCCCCATCCGGCCCGGCTCGGGCCGACGACAGACGAAGCCGCGTCGTGCAACGGTGCGGGAACGGACCGGGGACGCTAGAACCTGATCTTCCCGGTCAGGATGTCCTTGAACATGACCCAGTCCCCGGCGAACGAATAGAACGGATGCCGGAAGGTCGCCGGCCGGTTCTTCTCGAAGAAGAAGTGCCCCACCCACGCGAATCCGTAGCCACAGGCCAGCGCCGCCAGCAGCCACCAGCCGTTGCGCTGCCAGATCGCCGCCGCGACCAGCACCAGCACGCCGCAACTGCCGATGAAATGCAGCCGCCGCGAGGTGCGGTTGCCGTGCTCGCTCAGGTAGAAGGGGTAGAACTCGCGGAAGCTGGCGAAACGGCTCATCGTGAAACTCCCGGTCTCTGGCCCACCCATCGTAGAGCGGAGCTCGCTCCGCTGCTCCTGTCGGTTCCGCTCGATCCGATCCTACCCTCCTCGGCGCCACGACACCTGCTTCGGGCCTTCCAGCCCAGCCGTCCCGGCTGGGCCTTCCCGGCCGCGGCAGCTGCCGACGGGGCATCTGCCGAACGCGGCTCGCCCAGGCAAGCCCGGGCTTAAGGACTGCCGGCCTTGACCCGGTTCCAGTAGCGATCCTGCGCCTCGAGCGGGAGATCGGCAAGGCGGACGCCGTCTTCCACGGCCAGCGCCTCCATGGCGCGGAAGCGGCGTTCGAACTTGAGATTGGCGCGGCGCATCGCGGTGCCGACGTCGACCCGCGCATGCCGCGCCAGGTTCGCGGCGACGAACAGCAGGTCGCCGAGTTCCTGCTCCAGCCGCGCCTGCGCGGCGGCGGCGTCCGGGGCGGCGGCGACGGCGTCGAATTCGGCGCGCACCTCCTCGATCTCCTCGTGCAGCTTGGCGATCACCGGCGCCGGCCCGGGCCAGTCGAAGCCGACCTTGGCGGCGCGATTCTGCAGCTTCAGGGCGCGCTGCCACTCCGGCAGTCCCCGCGCGATACCCGCCAACGCCGAGGCGTCGGTCTCGCCGCCCGCCGCCCGCTCGCGGCGCTTGTGCGCCTCCCATTCGCGCGTTTGCGCCTCGGCGTCCGCCACCGGGGCACCGGCGAAGACGTGCGGGTGCCGGCGCACCATCTTGTCGCAGATGGCGTCGACCACGTCGCCGAAGGCGAATGCCCCCATCTCCTCGGCCATGCGCGCGTGGAACACCACCTGCAGCAACAGGTCGCCGAGTTCGTCCTTCAGCGCGGGCAGGTCTTCGCGATCGATCGCATCGGCGACCTCGTAGGCCTCCTCGATCGTGTACGGCGCGATCGTGGCGAAGGTCTGCTCGACATCCCACGGGCAGCCGCCCTCGGGATCGCGCAACCGCGCCATGATCTCGAGCAGCCGTCGGATGTCGCCTGGGGTATCGGTCATCGCCTGTACCAGATCCTTGAGTCAATGAGCTTCGTAGAGCCGAGCTTGCACGGCTGCTCCGGCTCCGGAGCCGGAAGCGGAGCAAGCTCCGCTCTACGGCACGGGTCGCACCCAATCCCGCCAGGGCAGCGCCGGATCGCCCAGGGCGATGAAATCGCCGTTGAGCAGGGTGTCGCGCTGGTTGTAGCGGAACGGGCGCCCGCGCGGGTCGACCACCAGGCCGCCCGCGCCCTCCAGGATCGCCTGTCCGGCGGCGGTGTCCCACTCGCTGGTCGGGCCGAAACGCGGATACACGTCCATGCGTCCCTCGGCCAGCCAGCAGAATTTCAGCGACGATCCCAGCGCGACCGGTTCGGTCTCGCCGATGCGCGCCATCAGCGCTTCGGTGCGGCCGTCGCGATGCGAGCGGCTGGCGGCGACGCGCAGCGGCGCGTGCGCGCGCCGGCGCGACTGCAGCGCACGCTCGCCGGTGCCCTCGCGCAGCCAGGCGCCGCGGCCGGGCGCGCCGTGCCACAGTGCGCTGGTGACCGGCTGCTGGATCACGCCGAACGTCGCGACGCCGTCCTCGACCAGGGCGATGTTGACGGTGAACTCGCCGTTGCGCTTGACGAACTCGCGGGTGCCGTCGAGCGGGTCGACCACCCACAGCCGCGGCCATTGCCGCCGCAGCGCCAGCGGCACGGCGTGCGCCGACTCCTCCGACAGCACCGGGATGTCGGGCGTCAGCGCCGCCAGGCCCTCGACGATGCAGCGGTGCGCGGCCAGGTCGGCGGCGGTGAGCGGCGAGGCGTCGGCCTTGTGCTCGACCGAGAATTCACCGGCATAGACGTGCAGGATCGCGTCCGCCGCCTCGCGGGCGATGGTGATCACGCCTTCGCGGACGCGCTCAGCGACCGGCATGGCGCTGCAGGTACTCGCGGGCGACGAACAGCGCGGCGATCGAGCGGCCCTCGGAGAAGTCCTCGCGCAGGATCAGCTCGTGCAGCGCGTCGAGCTTCCACGGCACCACTTCCAGTTCCTCCGGCTCGTCGCCGGGCAGGCGCTCGGGATACAGGTCGCGGGCCAGCACCAGCCAGGTGAGATGGCTCATGTAGGTCGGCGCCAGCGTCAACGTGCGCAGCACGTCCAGCCGGCGGGCGCCGTAGCCGGCCTCCTCCTTGAGCTCGCGGTCGGCGGCCTGCAGCGGCGTCTCGCCGGCGTCGATGCGGCCCTTCACCAGGCCGAGTTCGTAGCGATGCACGCCGGCGGCGTATTCGCGCACCAGCAGCACGGTGTCGTCGTCGATCAGCGGCACCACCGCCACCGCGCCGTGGCCGCGGCCGTGCAGGCGCTCGAAACGGCGGCGTTCGCCGTTGCCGAACTCCAGGTCGAGCCGCTCCATCCGGTAGGGGCCCGCATCGTGCTCGGTGATGGAGTGGATGATCGGCAGCCGGCGCGTCACGGTCGAAGTCCGGCTGCCGGCCGGGCGATAATGCCGGGATGACTGAGAAGATTCACGATCCCGGCATTCTAGCCGACGCCGACGACTGGCGCGCCCGCGACCTCGCCGTTCTGTGGCATCCGTGCACGCAGATGCGCGAGCACCCCGACACCCTGCCGCTGCTGCCGGTCGCGCGCGGCGACGGCGCCTGGCTGGTCGCGCCCGACGGCCGCCGCACGCTGGACGCAGTGTCGAGCTGGTGGACCAACCTGTTCGGCCATGCCGAGCCGCGCATCGCCGGGGCGATCGCGCGACAGGCGCACACGCTCGAGCAGGTGATCCTGGCGGGCTGCTCGCACCTGCCGGCGGTGGAACTGGCCGAACGGCTGCTGGCGCTGGCGCCGCGCCAGGCCGGCCGCGAGCCGCTGGCGAAGGTGTTCTACGCCGACAACGGCTCGGCCGGGGTCGAGGTCGCCCTGAAGATGGCGTTCCAGTGGTTCGTGAACCGCGGCGACGAGGAGCGGCGCACGAAGTTCATCGCGCTGGAGAACGGTTACCACGGCGAGACGATCGGCGCGCTGTCGGTCGGCGACATCCCGCTGTACCGGCGGGTCTACGCGCCACTGCTGATGGAGGCGCTGTTCGCGCCGTCGCCGGACGCCTACCTTGCCCGGGAAGGCCAGAGTGCCGTCGGTCACGCCGAGGACGCGGGCGATGCGCTGGCGCGGCTGTTCGACGAGCATCCGGGCGAGATCTGCGCGCTGGTGCTGGAACCACGGGTGCAGTGCGCCGGCGGCATGCGCATGTACGATCCCGTGTACCTCGAGCGCGCGCGCGAGCTGTGCGACGTGCACGGCGCGTTCCTGATCGCCGACGAGATCGCGGTCGGCTTCGGCCGCACCGGCACCATGTTCGCCTGCGAACAGGCGGGCGTGATGCCGGACCTGCTGTGCCTGTCGAAGGGCCTGACCGGCGGCTTCCTGCCGCTGGCCGCGGTACTGGCCACGCAGACGATCTACGAAGGCTTCCTCGACGATTCGCGCGAGCGCGCGTTCCTGCACTCGCACAGCTACACCGGCAACCCGCTGGCCTGCGCCGCCGCGCTGGCGACGCTGGACATCTTCGAGGCCGACGACGTACTCGCCCGCAACCGGGCCACGGCGGAGAAGATGGCCGCCCTCGCCGCACCGCTGGCGGCGCACCCGCACGTCGCCGACGTGCGCCAGGCGGGAATGATCGTCGCCTTCGAACTGACGGAGAACGGCGACCGGCGCACGCCGTTCGATCCCGCCCGCCGCACCGGCCTGCGCGCGTACCGCGCCGCGGTGGAGCGCGGCGTGTTGCTGCGCCCGCTCGGCGACATTCTCTACTGGATGCCGCCGTACTGCATCGACGACGACCAGTTGCAGCTGATGGCCGAGACCACGCGGGCCGCGATCGACGAGGCGACGCAATGAGGCCGCCATTCCCATGCGCCTGACCCGCGCCTACCTCGACGCTTCGCTGGCCCCGGGCACGCGCGTCGCATTGCCGGAGGCCGCGGCGGCGCACCTGCTGCGCGTGCTGCGCCTGCGCGAAGGCGACGCCTGCGTGCTGTTCAACGGCGACGGCCACGACTACGACTGCCGCATCGTCGCGGCCGGCAAGCGCGGCGGCGAAGCCGAGGTGCTGGCGATGCACGCGGTCGACAACGAGTCGCCGCTGCGCATCGTGCTGCTGCAGGGCATCGCCCGTGGCGAGAAGATGGACTGGATCCTGCAAAAGGCGACCGAACTGGGCGTGGCCGGGTTCGTTCCCGTCGGCAGCGAACGCAGCGAGGTGAAGCTGGACGCCGCCCGCGCCGGCAAGCGGCTCGCGCACTGGAACAGCGTGGTGGTCGCCGCCTGCGAGCAGAGCGGTCGGGCACGCGTTCCCGGCGTCGCCGCGGTCCAGCCCCTTGCCGCGTCGGTGTCCGCGCTGCCGGAGGGCGGGCCGCGGCTGCTGCTCGATCCGCGGGCCGCGCAGACGGTGGCCTCGCTGCCTGTCCCGCGGGACGCGCCGGTGGTGATCGCGGTCGGCCCGGAAGGCGGCTGGTCGGCCCGCGACCGCGACCTCCTGCAGGCCGCCGGCTTCGCCGGGATCCGCCTCGGGCCGCGCGTGCTGCGCACCGAGACCGCGGGCATCGCCGCGATCGCAGCGCTGCAGGCGCGCTTCGGCGACCTGGGAGCGGCTTGAGCGTCGGTATTGCGTTCGTGACGGGGACCGCCCCGCCCGGTCCTACTTGGCCGGCGGCCGGCCTTGGCCTGCGGACGGAATCAGGCCGCCTGCTGCATCGCCCGTTCCACCGAGGCCGCGACGGCGTCGAGGTCCGGGATCAGCGCCGGGTCGTCGTTGAGCAGCACGCGGGTACGCACGCCCTCGGGCAACGCGCCCTCGCCGGCGTCGGCGACCAATGCGTCGCGGGCGACGGTGACCAGGCGCGGGAAGCCCTGGGTCAACAGCGCGAAGAAGGGCATGCGTTCGCTGCCGTGCAGCGCCTTCATCACCGCCACCTTGCTGCCGATCCCGCCCTGCTCGGCGGCGATGCCGGCCATGCGCGAGAACGCCACCAGCGGCAGCTGCCAGCCACGCCAGCGGATGCGGCCGAGCAGCCAGTCGGGCGCTTCGGCGACAGGCTCCGGGTCGGCGTAGGACAGGACCTCGGAAATGGTGGCGTTGGGCAGCAGCAGGCGCGCGCCCTGGACCTGGATCAGCACGCCGCGGATGTCCTGGCGATCGTCGCTCACGCTTCTGGCTCCTCGAGATCTGCGCCGGCCGGGCGGTCGGCGGGCGGCCAGCGCTCGGTGAGACGCGCGGCCAGTTGCCTCGGCATGCCGGACTCGCCGCCGCGGGCGATCACGACGTCGGCCGCGGCCCCGTCGTAGCAACCCTCGGGCGACTGGCCGGCGACCAGGGCACCGCCCCAGGCCTGCCCCATGGCGGCATCGACCAGTGCCGGATCGCTGCCGCTGAGGAACAGCACCGCGCTGTCGCCCGGCGGCAGCGCGTCCGGCAGGGTCGCACCGGCACCCTCGGCGCGCGCGAAGCACAACTGCCCGCGATCGCGCACGACCGTGATGTCCGGCGGCAGGAAATACGCGTGGCCGGCCTCGGCCCCGAGCCCCTCTTCGGCCAGCACCGCCGGCAGCTGCGCGGCGCGCTCCATCTGCCGGACCAGGCGGTCGTAGCGGCCGCCGTCCAGGCGCAGGCGCACCAGCAGCGGACGCGGGAATCCGGACGGAATCGCCGCCAGCAGCTGCCGCACCGCGTCCGGCCCGCCGAGCCCGCCTTCGATCAGCACCGCGCCGCGCTCCGGGCCGTGCCCGTAGCTGTCGGCGTCGACCAGCTCCAATCCGGCGATCCGCACCTCCAGGTCGGCCAGGTCCTGGCTGAAGCGCCGGTCGGTGGAGGCGGAATCCGGCACCGCGGCCTCGTCGGCGAGCATCAGTTCGGAGTCCTCGGACGCGCCATCGGGGGCGACCGCCTCGCCCTCGGCACCCGGTCCGGCTGCCTCCATGGGGGCCGCCTCGTCCGCACCGGCCGTCCCATCCTGATCGTGCGCACCTTGATCCTGCGCATCGGCATAGACGTCGCCGGCCTCGAAGCTGATGTCGTCCAGCGACAGTCCTTCGAGGTCCAGCCCATCGAGGGTCACGTCCTGCAGCGCGATGCCACCGAGCGCGATGTCCTCGGCGGAGGCTGCGGGTGCGTCGAACGTCGCCGACGCCGCGGGTGCCGCGGCGAGGCCGGGCGACTCCACGGCGGCCGGGGCGCCGTCGCGCGGCACGTCTTCCGCGGCCGCCCGCACTTCGCCCGTGATCGATGCCAGGTCGAGCGCCGACGCTTCGCGGTGACCCGGCGACAGCGGTCCCGGCGACGGCTGCCACTCGCCTTCCTGCTCGCGTCCGGGCGGCAGCACGTCGTCGTGGCGATTGAGTTTGGCCGCCAGATGCCGCACCCAGCGCGCGGCATCCCAGCCCGCGCGCTGCGCCGCCAGTTCGGCCTCGTCGAAGATCACCGCGATCCGCGGATCGCCGAGCAGCGCTTCGTAGGCGTCGAGCGCATCCTCGATCGCCGGCTCCAACGCCACCAGGATCGCCTGCGGCGAGGTCGCGGCGACTTCGCCGGCATCGGTGGACGTCGGATCTGCGACCGCCACGACGTCCGCCCCGGCCTCGCGCAGCGCCGATTCGAGGCGCTCGCGGGCGTCGCCGGGACGCGCCAGCAGCGCGACGCGGGTGGCGCCGTCAACCATCGCCGCGTCCGCTCCCGAGCAGGTCCAGCACGTTGCGCATCAGCTCGTTCTCCTGGTACGGCTTGCCGAGATAGCGTTCCACGCCGATCTCGAACGCGCGCTGGCGATGCTTTTCGCCGGTGCGCGAGGTGATCATCACGATCGGCACGCGGCGCAGGCGCGGATCGGCCTTCATCTGCGTGGCCAGCTCGTAGCCGTCCATGCGCGGCATCTCGATGTCGAGCAGCATCAGGTCGGGCACGCGTTCGTCCAGGCGTTCGAGCGCATCGACGCCGTCCTTCGCGGTCACCACCTCGAGGTTGTGGCGTTCGAGCACGCGGCCGGTGACCTTGCGCATGGTCACCGAATCGTCGACCACCATCACCAGCGGCACCTGGCGCCGCTCCGACGCCCCGGCGGCGCCTTCCTCGCGCGGCTGCACCACCTGGCGGCGCACCAGCGGCGCGACGTCGAGGATCACGACCACGCTGCCGTCGCCCATGATGGTGGCGCCGAAGATGCCGGGCACGGAGGCGACCTGCGGCCCCACCGGCTTCACCACGATCTCGCGGTTGCCGACGATCTGGTCCACCGCCACCGCGGCGCGCAGGTCGCCGGCGCCGATCAGCAGCAGCGGCATCTGCAGCTGCCCGTCGGCCCGCGCCGGCGCATGGCCGACCAGCTTGCCGAGATCGTGCAGCGCGTACTCCTCGCCGCCGTACGAATAGCGGGCCTGCGGGTCCTCCATGCGCGCGCGCCCGATCCGGCCGACGCCGCGCACCGAGGCGATCGGCACCGCGAAGCTGGTCTCGCCGATGCGCACGAACACCGCCTGGGTGACCGCCAGCGTCTGCGGCAGGCGCAGTGTGAAGGTGGTGCCTTCGCGGCTGCGCGAATCGATGTCGAGGGTACCGCCGAGCTGGCGCACCTCGCTGGCCACCACGTCCATGCCGACGCCGCGGCCGGCCAGCCGGCTGACCTCGTCGGCGGTGGAAAAGCCCGGCTCGAAGATCATCGCGTCGAGGTCGCTGTTGCCGAGCACCACGTCGGCGCGCACCAGCCCGCGTTGCTCGGCGCGGCGCCGGATCGCCTCGCGGTCGAGGCCGCGGCCGTCGTCGCCGACCTCGAGCACCACTTCGGAGCCTTCGCGGCGCACCGCGATGCGGACCGTGCCCTCTTCGGCCTTGCCGGCACCGCGGCGTTCGTTCGGCGCCTCCAGGCCATGCACCACGGCGTTGCGCAGCATGTGCTCCAGCGGCGCGGTCATGCGCTCGAGCACGTTGCGGTCGAGCTCGCCCTGGGCGCCATCGAGCTTCAGCTGCACCTGCTTGCCGGTCTCGCTCGCGGCCTGCCGCACCACCCGCCGCAGGCGCGGCAGCAGCGCGTCGAACGGCACCATGCGCGTGCGCATGAGGCCCTCCTGCAGGTCCGAGCTCACCCGCGACTGCTGCAGCAGCAGGGTCTCGTACTGGCGCGTCAGGTCGTCGAGCGTGCCCTGCAGGCTGGTCATGTCGGTGGCCGACTCGGCCAGCGCGCGCGACAGCTGCTGCAGGGTGGAGAAGCGGTCGAGCTCCAGCGGGTCGAAGGCGGCATCGCCGGTATCGCCCTCGCGCTGGAAGCGGGCGATGATCTGCGCCTCGGTCTCGATGTCGAGGCGACGCAGCTGGTCCCGCAACCGGGTGTTGGTCTGCTCCATCTCGGCCATCGCCGCGCGGAACGCGCCGAGCTGCTGCTCGAGGCGCGCGCGGTAGATCGCCACCTCGCCGGCGTAGTTGACCAGGCGGTCGAGCAGGTCGGCGCGGATCCGCACCTGTTCCTGCGGCGCCCGCACGGTGATGTCGTCGCCGTCGCCGGCGGCTTCGTCGCCGATCGGCGCCGACAGCGGCGCCAGTTCCACGGCCGGCGCCGGCGCCCGTGCGGCCGCGGCTTCGGGCTCGCGTTCGGTCGGCGGCGCCGGCGTCTCGCCGCGCGCACGCGCGTCGAACTCCGCGGCCAGCCGCTCCGACATCGCCACGGCGCGGCGCTCGCCTACGCGCGTCACCATCACGTGCAGGCGGTCGAAGCCGCGTTCGAGCAGCGGAATGCCGTCGTTGCCGAGTTCGCAGCGCTGCTCGACCACCGCTTCGAGCAGCGACTCCATCGCATGGCCGAGTTCGCCGATGGCCATGATCCCGGCCATGCGCGCACCGCCCTTGATGGTGTGCAGGTCGCGCTGCAATCCCACCAGCGGCTCGCGTTCGCCCGGCGCTTCGCGCAGCTGCGCGAGCAGCCCGTCGGCGTGGTCGAGCAGGTCGCTGCTTTCCTCGACGAAGATATCGACCAGTTCGGCGTCCAGGCCGGCCAGGTCGAGCGGCGCGTCCGGGTCTTCGGCCGGTGTCGTCCCGGCCTGCGCAGTCGCGGCCCGGGCCGGTTCCGGCACGTCGGCATCGGCATCGGGTCCGGTCGCCGCGGTCGTTTCGGCCTCCAGGCGGGCAAGCCTGTCCTGCTCCGCGTATTCGGCTTCGAGGCGCGCGTACTCGGCCTCCTCCTCCGCCTGCAGACGTTCCGCTTCGAGACGCTCGGCTTCTAGGCGCTCGGCTTCGAGACGTTCGGCTTCGAGGCGTTCGGCCTCGACGCGCTCGGCTTCGAGACGTTCGGCTTCGAGACGCTCGACCTCGAGGCGCTCGGCTTCGAGACGTTCGGCTTCGAGACGTTCGGCTTCGAGACGCTCGGCTTCGAGACGTTCGGCTTCGAGACGTTCGGCCTCGAGACGTTCGGCTTCGAGGCGTTCGGCTTCGAGGCGTTCGGCTTCGAGGCGTTCGGCTTCGAGACGCTCGGCTTCGAGACGCTCGGCTTCGAGGCGTTCGGCTTCGAGGCGTTCGGCTTCGAGACGCTCGGCTTCGAGACGCTCGGCTTCGAGACACTCGGCTTCGAGACGCTCGGCTTCGAGACGCTCGGCTTCGAGACGTTCGGCCTCGAGACGTTCGGCTTCGAGGCGTTCGGCTTCGAGGCGTTCGGCTTCGAGGCGTTCGGCTTCGAGACGCTCGACCTCGAGGCACTCGGCTTCCATGCGCTCAGTCTCACCGTCCCGTTGCGATGCCGCCGCGTCTTCCCCGGATTCGCGCCCGAATTCCGGTATCGCCGCGCCGGCGAGATCGCCGTAGGCGCTCAGGTCCAGCGCCGACAGCTCCGCCTCCACCGGCCCCATCGCCGACGAGGCCTGGTCTTCGTCGGCATCGACCGGCGGTGCCGGCCGGACTTCCGGCAGGCCGTCGCGCAACGCCGCCAACCTTGCAGCCAGCGCCTCGCAGGTCGGCACCTGCGGACGGCTGGACTTCAGGCCGGCGACGGTCGCGCCCACGAGCGTCGACAGCTCGCCGATCGCGGCGACGCCTTCGGCATCGGCAACGGCCTGGGCCGCCAGCATCCTGCGGATGTAGGCCTCGGCCGGTGCCAGCGCTTCGGTGATCACCGGCACCTCGGCCATGGCGAAGGCGCCGTTCATGGTATGGACCGCGCGCAGCAGGGCGTCGTCGGCCGCGCTGTCGCCGGCGGCCGCGCGCTGCACCCATGCGTCCACGGTGGCGCGATGGCCGGTGACCTCGGCATCGAGGATCTCGAGCAGCAGCGCGTCGACCGAGGCGGGCACCATGCCGGGGGCTGGGCTGACGATCTCCGCGCTGGGCACGTCGGCCGGGGCATCCGCCGCGGCCGGTACCTGCGCTTCGATGCCGGGCTCCGGGGCGGCGCCTTCGGCCGCTTCGGGCGGGCCGGCCGGGGCCAAGGCACGGACGGCCGCGGGCCGCGGCAGCGCCTCGTCGCCGGCGGCGATGCGCTCGGCATCGGCCTGCATCTGCGCCAGGTCGACCCCGACCCCGACCGCGGCCTCGCCGCGCAGCGCCGACTGCAGCTGCGGCAGCGTGCGGAACGCCTGGTCGACCATCGCCACGACTGCCGGGGTCGCCGCGCGCGATCCGTCGAGCACGCGGTTGAGCAGGCTCTCGATCTTCCAGCTGAATTCGCCGAGAGTGCGGGCGCCGACCAGGCGGCCGCTGCCCTTGAGGGTATGGAACACGCGCCGGATCGGGCGCAGCCGCTCCATGTCGTGGGGCTGCTCGCGCCAGGGCGGCAGCAGCCGGTCGAGATTGTCGATCTCCTCGGCGAACTCCTCGAGGAAGACCTCGCGGATCTCGTCGTCTATGTCCTCGTCCGCCGCCTCGAAGCCGCCGTCCAGTCGGGCCGAGGCCACGGGCGCCGCCGGTTCCGGCGCGGCGGATTCGGCGCGCGGGTCCTGTCCGCCGCGCGGACGGTCCATGAACGCGGCCACGCCGGCGGCGATCGCCTCGGGCGCTGCCGCCGGCCCGCTGCCGGCGTCGGCGGCGACTTCGGCGACGGGCGCCTGTTCCGGCGGCAACGGCCAGTAGCCCAGCGTCTCGAGGCTGTTGCGGGCGATGTCGAGGATGTCGTCGCGGTTGCCGCGCTGCTCGCGCAGCGCCTCGAGGAAGTACTCGAGGCTGGCCAGCGCATCGGCCAGGGTGTCGAGTTGGCGGCCGTTGGGCACGCGCTTGCGCGCGAGCAGCTCGACCTCGGTATAGCGGCGCACGCCGGTCAGGTAGCCGGCCGGCAGCGGCAGCTCGAGCATCTGCAGCGCACCGGAGACTTCCTGCAGCAGGCGCGGGACCTCCACCAGTTCGCCGTGGTCCCAGCCGGTCTCGACGAAGGCGACGAACGCCTGCCGCGCATCGGCGAAGTTGGCGATCGCCTCGCGGGCGAGGACTTCCCCGGCCTTGCGCGATTCGCCGGCCAGCGGATCCTCGTCGCCGCTGGCGTCGCCGTCGCCGAGGCGCGCGACCTGGTCGTCCAGCGACGCATCGACGTACAGCAGCGAACCGGCGATGTCGAGCAGGGCGTTCTCGTCGGCCTGGCGGTCGCCGCGCACGATCGCCTCCATCGCCTCGCGCTGCTGCTGCACCACGGTGCGGGCGACGCCGAGGCCGAGCATGCCGAGGGTATCGGCGACGCGGCCCAGCGCCTCCACCTGCGGTTGCAGCGCGGCAGTGCTGCGCTCGCCGGTACGCAGGTGCAGGTCGAGCACGTCCTTGACCCGCAGCAGGTCTTCCTTCACCGCGCCCGCCACCGTGTCCAGGAGCGCGCGGTTGCGGCCGCGCAGGCTGCCGCGGGCGTGGTCGAGTTCGGCTTCGCTCGGCGCCGGTGCGTCGAGGTCGAAGGTGTCGCGCAGTTCGCGCAGCGCCGGGTGCTCGCCGCCGTCGTTGGCGACGTGGTAGAGCAGCTGCCGGGTCGGCTCGAGCGCGGTCCCCGGGGACGGCACGCCGAAGCCGTCGTGCTGCAGCTGCTGCCGCGCCTCGCGCACCACGCCGGCGAAGCCCTGGCGCAACGCCGCGTCCGGCGCGATCGCGCCGTCGCGCAGCGCCTGCATCGTGCGCGAAGCGACCCACAGCATCCGCCGCACCGGCTCCTCGTGCGCTTGCGGCAGCAGCGCCTCCAGCGTCGCGGCGAACGCCGCCGGGTCGGCCGGGGCGCCGTCGTCCGGCCAGCCCGCCATCGCCGCGTTGAGTTCCGCCAGCCGTTCCGCCGTGCGGCCGCGCGCCGGATCCGGCTCGGGCGCCGCCTGCGGCAGGTCGGCCGGCAGCGGACGCTGCAGGTCGGGCGCGAACAGCACGCTTTCGCTCAGGCCCGCGGCGCCGCGCGCCGCGCGCAGTTCGTTGAGCAGCGGCAGCAGCACGATCGGGATGTCCTTGTGCCCGCCCTGCAGGCGCTCCAGGTAGTCGGGCAGCAGCACGGCGCCGCGCATCAGCGAGGCGCAGGCGCCGTCGCGGTCGCGGGTGGCGCCCTCCTGCAGGGCCTGCGCCAGCCGCTCCATCTCCTCGGCGACCATCGCCGGCGCATACAGCTCGACCATGCGCAAGGTGCCCTGCACCTGGTGCAGGTAGCCGACGCAGAAACGCATGCGGCTGATGTCGGTGGGATCGTCGACGAACGCCTCGATCTCGATCCGCGCCTGCTGCAGCGTCTCGTCGAGCTCCGGCTTGATCCAGCCGAGCGTGGTGTAGTCGATCGCGTCGCGCAGCGCCGTCATCGCGCCCTCCCGAGGAGATGCGCGCGCGCGCTGCTGCAGGCGTTACCGGTGCGCTTCATGCTCGTGTTCGTCTCGTCCTGGCGGCCGGCCGCGGTCAGGCCGGCAGCTTGAAGTCGGCCACCGAACGGCGCAGGTCGGCGGCGAGTTGGGCCAGGTTGCCGATCGACTCGGCGGTCTGGCTGGCGCCTTGCGAGGTCTGCGCGGTGATCGACTGGATCGTGTTCATCGCCTGGGTGATGTTGGAGGCCGCGGCCGACTGCTGCTGCGCGGCGCTGGAGATGCCCTGAATCAGGTCGGCCAGGCTGGTCGACACGCTCTCGATCTCGCCCAGCGCGGTGCCCGCGTCCTCGGCCAGGCGCGCGCCGGCGACCACCTCGGAGGTCGTCTGCTCCATCGAGCTGACCGCCTCGTTGGTATCGCTCTGGATGGTCTGCACCAGGGTCTCGATGCGCTTGGTGGCGTTGGAGGCGCGCTCGGCGAGGCGCTGCACCTCGTCGGCCACCACCGCGAATCCGCGGCCGGCCTCGCCCGCGGACGCCGCCTGGATCGCCGCGTTCAGCGCCAGGATGTTGGTCTGCTCGGAGATGTCGTTGATCAGTTCCACGATCGAGCCGATCTCCTGGGACGACTCGCCCAGCCGCTTGATGCGCTTGGAGGTCTCCTGGATCTGGTCGCGGATCGAGTCCATGCCCTGGATCGTCTGCCGCACCACGCCCGCGCCCTTGGTCGCGATCTGCACCGAGCGCTGCGCCACGTCGGCCGACTCGGCGGAGTTCCTCGACACCTGGTCGATGCTGGCCGCGATCTCGCTGATCCGGGTCGAGGCCGAGGTGATCTCGCGCGCCTGGTGCTCGGCGGCCTCCGCCAGGTGCATGGCGGTGGCCTGGGTCTCCTGCGCGCTGGAGGACACCTGCACCGAGGTGTCGTTGATCGTCTGCACCAGGTTGCGCAGCTGCTCGACCGCGAAGTTGATCGAGTCGGCGATCGCGCCGGTCATGTCCTCGGTCACCGTGGCCTTGACGGTCAGGTCGCCTTCGGCCAGCGAGCCCATCTCGTCCAGCAGGCGCATGATCGCCTCCTGGTTGCGGTTGTTGAGCTCCATGGTGGTTTCGTAGCGCTGCTTCTGCGCGCGGTTCAGGCTGAGCACCAGCAGCACGATCGCGGCCAGCGCCAGCGCGCCGGCGGCGATGCTGATCCAGACGTTGCCGAGGATGCTGGTGTCGGCCAGCGAGCCGAACGCGGTGAACGCCTGGAACAGCGCCTCGCTGTCGGACAGCAACTGGTCGGAGCCTGCGGTCAGCGCCGCGGCCGCGGCCTGGGCGCCGAACAGGTTCTGCGCGCTGCCGAGGATGGCGTCGAGGTCCTGCTTCATCTCGGCCCACAGTTCGCCGACGCTCTCCAGCGCGGCCAGCGAGCCGCTGTTGCTGAGCGCCTGCACGTTCATGCCCTCGTCGCCGGCGCGCAGCCCCTCGAGCACCTGCTCGAACACGCCGACGTCGCGCGCCAGCGCCTCGCCCGCGATCGCCGCGCCTGCGCCGCCGGCCTGGATCTCGGTGACGCGGCGGGCCATGGTCGAGGCCAGCACCACCTCGCGCAGCGCGATGTAGACCTGCGAGGCCGGCGAGCCGCTGTTGGACATCGCCCGCACCAGCTCGTCGAGCTGCGCCTGCAGCTGCGGCACCCGCTGGGTGAAGCGTTCGGCATTCCCGGCCAGCGCCAGCACCGCCTGCTCGCTGGCGATGACCTGCTGCGCGTGCTGCTCCAGGGGCGCCCAGGTCTCGCTCACGCTGCGGATCGGCCCGGCGACGCCGGCGGTGGTGCCGAAGTTGGCGTTGAGCCCGGCGACGTCGCCGTCGATCTGCGCCTTGGTCGCCTTGAACGCGGCATAGGCCTCGGCGTCGCCGGCCACCGCCTCGCGGCCCTGGATCGCCAGCCGCTGCGAGTTCACCTGCAGGCTGGAGGCCGCGGTGCTGGCGCCGCCCAGCCGCGCCGCCTTCCAGATCGCGTAGCCGGTGTTGGCGCCGAAGACCAGCAGCGCGATCGCCAGCACGGTCAGCCAGAAGTTGGTGCCCAGAGTGCGGCCCTTGCCGGCGACGGTGTCCAATACGGTGCTCATGGCGTTACCCCTGTGTTCTTTCGATGCGGCGATCAGGCCGCGGCTTGTCTGAATTCGGGCGTGCGGGCCAGCCGGTCGAGGCTGAAGACCGCCCACTCGTCCCCGCCGAGCCGGTAGGCGCGATCGAGGAAATGCGCATAGCGTCCCTCCGCCAGCCGTTCGACCGGCACCAGCTGCTCCTCGAGGAAGCTGCGCTGGCCGTACAGTTCGTCGATCGTGACCGCGACATCGCCGCCGGGCTGGCGCACCAGCAGCACGCGCTGGCTTTCGTGCAGCACCGTGCGCGCGCCTTCCAGGAACTGCTTGAGGTCGACGATCGGCAGCAGGTTGCCGCGGATGTTGGCCACGCCCAGCATCCACGGTTGCGCGCCGGGCACCGGCGTGATCTGCGGCATCGGCAGGATCTCGATCACCTCGTCGAAGCCGGAGGCCAGGCGGTGATCGCCGACACGGTAGCCGACGCCGCGCCACAGGCCGGGCGCATCCAGTTGCTCCGGCAGGCCGGCCACGTGGACCAGGCTCCGGCGCTCGTAGTCGAGCAGTGCGCCGAACGGATCGTCCGAAAGCCGCGGTGCGCCGGCCGTCTTCATGTCGCGGCGCCGAGCAGCTCGTCGATGCTGCCGATCAACGCTTCCTCGCTCGGCGGCTTGACCAGGTAGCCCTTGGCGCCCTGGCGCATGCCCCAGGCGCGGTCGGTGTCCATGCCCTTGGTGCTGACGATGACGACCGGGATCGCGCTGGTATCGGCGTCGCGCGACAGCGCGCGGGTGGCCTGGAAGCCGTTCATGCCGGGCAGCACCACGTCCATCAGCACCAGGTCCGGGCGCTCGCGCCGGCAGACCTCGATGCCGTCCTCGGCGCTGGCCGACGTCAATACCTGATGGCCGTTGCGCTCGAGCAGCTGCGTCAGGACCGCGACATCGGTCGGCGAATCTTCGATCAACAGGATGCGTGCCATGGATTGCCCTTCCCCCCGGTCAGGCGTTGACGTGCTTGCGGATCGCGTCGAGCAGTTCCTCGCGCGTGAATGGTTTGGTGACGTACTGCTCCGAGCCCACGATGCGGCCGCGCGCCTTGTCGAACAGCCCGTCCTTGGACGACAGCATGATGACAGGCATCTGCCTGAAAAGCTGGTTGTTCTTGATCAGGGCGCAGGTCTGGTAGCCGTCCAGCCGCGGCATCATGATGTCCACGAAGATGATCTGCGGATGCTGGTCGGCGATCTTGGCCAGCGCCTCGAAGCCGTCGACCGCGGTCGTGACCTCGGCCCCCTCGCGCCTGAGCAGCGTCTCCGCGGTCCGGCGGATGGTTTTCGAGTCGTCGATCACCATCACCCGCAAGCCATCGAGGCTGCCGGCGCGTTTTTCGTCTTGCGTCATCAATGATCCCCTGGCGCGATGTTCCCGACGGCCGACATCGCTGCAAACCGTCTTATATCCCAGTCGGCCGGCGCACTGTCAAGCTTCGCACGCGGGGCTCGCCGCCGCGAGCCCCGGTTGGCGGCACTGCGTCGCACTCCGCGCCTGCTGCTAACATCGCTGCGTCTCCCACACCGTCACCCGCCATGCCGCTCGACGTCGTCGTCGTGATGGACCCGATCGGGTCGATCAAGGTCGCCAAGGATTCGACTTTCGCGATGCTGCTGGCGGCGCAGCGCCGCGGCCATCGCCTGCACTACGTCCTGCCCGGCGGGCTGGCGGTGACCAACGGCGTCGCCAATGCGCGCGTTGCGTCACTGGCGGTCCGCGACGACCCCGAGGACTGGTACGAACTGGGACCGGTGTCGCAGCGGATCCTCGGGCCCGGCGACGTGGTGCTGATGCGCCGAGACCCTCCGGTGGACGCCGAGTACGTCTACGACACCCAGATCCTCGGGCTGGCGCAGCGCGCCGGCGCGCGCGTGGTCAACGACCCGCAGGGCCTGCGCGACCTCAACGAGAAGCTGGCCGCGCTGGAATTCCCGCAGTGCTGCCCGCCGACCCTGGTCAGCCGCGAGGCGGCCGCGCTCAAGGCCTTCGTGGCCGAACACGGCGACGCCGTGCTCAAGCCGCTGGACGGAATGGGCGGACGCTCGATCTTCCGCACCCGCGCCGGCGACCCCAACATCAACGTGATCCTGGAAACGCTCACCCACGGCGGCAGTCGAACCGCGATGGCGCAGCGCTACCTGCCCGAGATCGCCGACGGCGACAAGCGCATCCTGCTGATCGAGGGCGAGCCGGTGCCGTACTGCCTGGCGCGGATCCCGCAGGGCGACGAGTTCCGCGGCAACCTGGCCGTCGGCGGCCGCGGCGAGGGCCGGCCGCTGAGCGAGCGCGACCGCTGGATCGCCGCCCAGGTGGGCCCGGAGATGAAGCGCCGCGGCATGGTCTTCGTCGGCCTGGACGTGATCGGCGACTGGCTGACCGAGGTCAACGTCACCAGCCCGACCTGCATCCGCGAACTCGATGCGCAGTTCGGCCTCGACATCGCCGGCGACCTGTTCGCCGCGATCGAGGCGCCGGATGGTGGAAGCAACTAGCCACGGATTTGCGCGGATGAACACGGATCAGGCATTTCCACGAGCGGCCCTGCCCCATCCGCGTGGATCCGCGCGGGTCGGCGGCAAGACGGCGTTCCTCCACGGCGTATGAACGCCGTCGTCGCCATTCCGCCGCCGCCGATCGGCGATCGCGAGCGCCTGAGCGCGACCCTGGTGCTGTCGCTGTTGCTGCACGGCATGCTGGTGCTGGGCCTGGGCTTCGCGCTCGACGACGCCGCGCCGGTGCTGCCGACGCTGGACGTGATCCTGACCGAGACCACCAGCCCGCTGACGCAGTCGCAGGCCGACTTCCTCGCCCAGGCGAGCAACCAGGGCGGCGGCGAGCACGACCAGAGCCGGCGTCCGCGCGAGTCGCAGCTCGGCCACGCGCCGCAGGACGAACCGGGCATCGCACCGGAGCCGCTGCGCGCGCAATCGCCGGACGCGCGGCCGCCGCCGCAGGCTCGGGTGATCAGCAGCCGCCGCGGCGAGCAGCAGGTCGTCGCGCCCGACCCGACCCCGCAGGCCGATCCCTCGCTGCTGCCCGAGGGCCGCGACCGGATCGAGCGCGACATGGAGATGGCACGGCTGGCCGCGGAGATCCACCTGCGTTCCGAGCGCTACGCCAAGCGGCCCAAGCGCAAGTTCGTCTCCGCCAGCACCCAGGAGTACGCCTACGCCGCCTACCTGCGCACCTGGGTGGACCGCGTGGAGCGGGTGGGCAACCTGAACTATCCCGACGAGGCGCGGCGCCGGCAGCTGGCCGGCGAGCTGGTGATCAGCGTGGCGATCCGCCGCGACGGCTCGGTCGAGAACGCGCAGGTGATCCGCTCCAGCGGCATCCGCCTGCTCGACGACGCCGCCCTGCGCATCGCCCGCCTCGCCGAGCCCTACCCGCCGTTGCCCAGGACCGACGAGGAGGTCGACATCCTGCACGTCACCCGGACCTGGCAGTTCCTGCCGGCGGGCGAGTTGATCGACGGCTGATGGAACCGGGAATGGGGAATCGGGAATAGGGAATCGGAAAAAACATAGGGGACCGCTGCCGCTTCCGTTGCCGTTTTTGCTTCAACGATTCCCTATTCCCGATTCCCCATTCCCGCTCTTCAGAGGCGCTTCCAGACGAAGCCCTCGCCGCGGCGGTGGTACACCGCCACCGCGCGCCCGTAGAACTCGCGCTCCGGCACCAGCCCGAAGTAGCGGCCGTCGGCGCTGCGCCCGCGATGGTCGCCGAGCACCAGCACCATGCCGTCGGGCACGACTGTCGGCACGATGCCGGGGCCGCCGCCGTGGCGCAGGTCCAGCGCCACCTCGCGCGTGCCGAAGCGCTCGACGTCGATCATGCCGTCCGGCTGCAGGGCGGCGCCGTTGATACGCAGGCGGCCATCGACCAGTTCCACCGTGTCGCCGGCCACCGCCACCGCCCGCTTGATCAACCGCGTGCCGTCGGCCGGCGAGTCGAACACCACCACCTCGCCGGGGCGCGGACCGCCGCGCGCCACCACGTCGACCAGGGTGAAGGGGATCCGCACGCCGTAGGCGGTCATGTCCACGGCCACCCGGTCGCCGGGCTGCAGCGTCGGCTGCATCGAGCCGCTGGGCACGTGGTAGTGGTTGGCGAACGACGAGCGCGCCGCCAGCATCAGCGCCGCGAGCACCAGCAGCGGCAGCAGCTCGGCGCGGACCCGGTCCAGCGCCGTGCGGGACTTGCTGCGGTCGGATTCGGCGATGTCCATGAGGTCTCCACTGCCCGGGGGAAGCCGCGCGACGGCCGCGGCGGATGTTCGGACCGGTCCGCGCCGGCGGAGTTCGCGCCGGACGCCGCGGCGGCGGCGCCGAAGCTAGTCCGCGGCCCGCCGGGCCTGCTGCTCGGCGGACGTCAGGGCGACCCGGTCGCGCAGGTAGGCGGGCTCGACCCGCTCCGGCGCGATCGCGCGGCCGGCCTCCAGCTCCGGCGCCGCGAGCCGCGCGACGTCGCCGGCCCGCGGCAATGCGGCGGCGTCGATGCCGCTCATGCGCGGACCCAGGCGCGTCGACAGCGCGCCCTCGACGGCGGCGAAGCCGGTCCCCGCTCCCCACCATCCCGGCGCGTCGTCGGGCAGCGGGACCTGGCCGGGACCGGCGACCGACTCGGCCGAGAGCGCCGACAGCCGCCCGTCGGCGCGGCGGAAGGCGCCGCTGTAGACCTCGCCCATGCGCGCATCGATGGCAGCGAGGATGCGCACGGGCTCCAGGCGCCCGGGCGCGGCCCGCATCGCCAGCGCGGCCAGGGTCGACACCGGCACCACCGGCCGGTCCAGCGCCAGCGCGATCCCCTGCGCCAGCGCGATCGCCAGGCGCACGCCGGTGAAGGCGCCGGGCCCGCGGCCGACCGCGACCGCATCGAGCTGCGCGCGGGCGATCCCGGCCTCGGCCAGCAGCGCCTCCGCCCACGGCAGCGCCAGTTCGGCGTGCCGCCTGGGCGCGAGCTCGAAGCGTTCCAGCACGGCGCCGTCGTTCCAGAGCGCGACGGAGCAGGCCTCGGTGGCGGTTTCGAAGGCGAGGAGGATCATGGGAATCGGGAATCGGGAATCGGGAATCGGGAATCGGGAATCGGGAATCGGGAATCGGGAATCGGGAATCGGGAATCGGGAATCGGGAAGAGCATACGGGGTCACTGCCTTTTGTTCCGGCTTTTGCTTCAACGATTCCCTATTCCCCACTCCCGATTCCCGACCCGCCAAAAAACGCCTCGACGTCCGCCACCTCGCGGGTGACCGGGAACGGCGGCATGGATTCCATGAACACCCGGCCATAGCCCTTCCCGGTCAGGCGCGGATCGCACAGCACCAGCACGCCGCGATCGCTCTCGCTGCGGATCAGGCGGCCGACGCCCTGCTTGAGCGCGATCACCGCCTGCGGCAGCTGCTCGTCCGGGAACGGGTTGCCGCCGGCGCGGCGGATCGCCTGCAGCCGCGCCTCGAACACCGGGTCGTCGGGCGCCGCGAACGGCAGCTTGTCGATGATCACCACGCTGAGCGCGGCGCCGACCACGTCCACGCCCTCGCGAAAGCTGGCGGCGCCGAGCAGCACGCCGTTGCCGGATTCGCGGAAGCGCTGCAGCAGCACGTGGCGCGGCGCCTCGCCCTGCACGAACAGCGGCCAAGGCCCGCCGCGCAGCAGCGCCGCCGCCTCGCGCAGCGCGCGGTGCGAGGCGAACAGCAGGAAGGCGCGGCCGCCGGACGCGTGCAGCACCGGCAAGACCGCATCGACCACGGCGCCGGTGTAGTCGCGCGCCGCCGGCTGCGGCAGCCGCGGCGGCAGGTAGCACAGCGCCTGCGTGTTCCAGTCGAACGGGCTCGGCGCCAGCAGGGTCTCCGGCGCATCCAGCCCCAGGCGCGCGGCGATGTGGTCGAAACGGCCGCCGACCGCCAGTGTCGCCGAGGTGAATACCCAGGCCGCGCGCGACTGCTCGCGGTGCTGGCGCAGCGGACCGGAGACGTCCAGCGGCGTGCGCTGCAGGCGGAAGCCGCGCGGCGACAGCTCGTACCAGCGCACGTCGTCGGCATCCTCGGCGAGGTCACGCGGCGCCGGCGCATCATCGGCGTCGCCTTCGGCGGCGGCGTCCGCGGCGCCGTCCTGCCGCCATCGCGAAAGGCGATTGCAGAACTCCAGCGTGCGCGCGTGGCAGGCGTCGAACCCAGGCGCCGCTTCGCGCAGCGGCGCCACCGCCGCGGCGAATCCACGCAGCGCCGCGGCCAGTGCCGCCAGCGCCTCGTCCACCGCCGCGTCGTCCAGGGCGCGGTCGCGGGTGCCGCGCGGCGGCAGCGCCTCCATCGCCGCGCGCAGCCCGCGCACCGCCTGCTCCAGGTCGCGCGCCGGCGCCTGCAGCACCGCCAGCGATCCCTCGACCTCCTTGCATTCGCCCAGCGCATCGCGCGCCAGTTCGACCAGCGGGCGCGCGCTCAGCCCCTCGCCGAAGAACTGCGCCGCGAGTTCGGGCAGCTGGTGCGCCTCGTCGACCACGAACGCCTGCGCGCCCGGCAGGATCTCGCCGAAGCCTTCCTGCTTGAGCGCCAGGTCGGCCAGCAGCAGGTGATGGTTCACCACCACCAGGTCGGCGGACTGCGCGCGCTGCCGCGCCTGCACCACGAAGCACTCGCTCCAGAACGGGCACTCGCTGCCCAGGCAGTTGTCGACGGTGGAGGTCACCATCGGGATCAGCGGCGAGTCGTCCGGCAGCGCTTCCAGCTCCGCCAGGTCGCCCATGCGCGTGCGCCCGGCCCAGGCGACGACGCGCTGGAACAGCGCCACCTGCTCGCGCGAGGCGAACGCGCCGGCGAACATCTTCGGCTCGCCCTTGGCGCGCTCGAGCCGGTAGCGGCAAAGATAGTTGGCACGGCCCTTCAGCAATGCGCTCTTCAGGCCGACGCCGAGCGCATCGCGCACCCGCGGCAGGTCGCGGTGGTAGAGCTGGTCCTGCAGCGCGCGGGTGCCGGTGGAGACGATGGTCTTCAGGCCGGAGAGCAGCGCCGGCACGAGGTAGGCGAAGGTCTTGCCGGTCCCGGTCCCCGCCTCGGCCAGCAGCGCGCCGCGCCGTTCGAAGGCGGCGGCGATCGCAGCCGACAGCGCCTGCTGCGACGGTCGCGGCACGAACGCGGCGATCTTCCCCGCCAGCGCGCCGCCCTCGCCCAACGCGGCGCGGCCGGCCTCCGACAGCGTGTCGCCGGCGATGGCCGCGGCAGGATCCGGGCTCACGGCGTCTTCCCGCGCGGTGGCGACGGGCGCGGGCGCGCGCTCCCGCCGCGGACTCGACGCCGCATGCTCAGTACCGCACGGGACCGGCGACCTTGCAGCCGTCGATCTGTTCCCGCGCCGACGCCGCGCCGTCCGCATCCCCTTCACTCAGCCGCAGCTGCTCCAGGGTGGCCCAGTGCCGGCGGCACAGCGGCCCGACCTGCGCACCGAGCGCGTAGGCGCGCCGGGCCAGCCGGTCGGCCGTGGCGTAGTCGCCCAGCAGCAGGGCGACTTCGGCGCGCTCCTGCAGCAGCGCCGGGTCGTCGTCGACGATCCGCAGCGCGCGGTCGAGCGCGTCCGCGGCGCCGGCGTAGTCGCGCTGCGTTTCGAGCCGCGCCGCCTGCTGGCGCAGGTCCTCGACCTGCGGATCGCGCAGCGGCTGCACCGCCAGTTCGCCTTCGCCGTCGCCGGCGGCCGCCCGGATGCTCGCGACCATCCGTTCCGCCGGGATCTCCGTTCCGCGCGCAACGGGCGCATCGGCAGGCGCGCTGGCGCAGGCCGCCAGGGCCAGGGCCAGCAGGATCGGAGCCGCATGCGGCGGGAAGGCGGCGAGGCGTCTGCTCATGGTTCGTCTTCGGATTGCGGAACGGGTTGGCCTTCTGGTTCGGCGACGGGCGCGGCCTCGGCCGGCGGCTCGCGGTTGCCGAGCCCGAACCAGCGCCGCCAGCCGCGTGCCGGCGCCTGCTGCTGCGCCGGCTGTCCCTGCTGCGGGACCTGCGCGCCATCGGACTCGCCGTAGGCGTCGTAGTAGGGGTCGGGCCGACCATAGTCGCAAGGCTGGTAAGGCGGCGCGAACCCTTCGACGAAGGGGAAACGGCGTGCCTGCGGACACCCGGAGTCGGTGCTGAAGCTCTGCACCACCGATTGCCAGTCCAGGCCGCCGTCGCCCACCTCGAGCGGCGCGCTGGGCAGCCGCACGAACAGGTCCGACCAGGCCCGCATCGCGCCGGTGGCGCCGTACAGGCCGGTGGACTCGTTCTGGTCGTTGCCGATCCACACCACTGCCAGGTGATCGCCGGTCCAGCCGGCGAACCAGCTGTCGCGGCCGTCGTTGCTGGTGCCGGTCTTGCCGGCGGGCTTGAGCCGGCCGAGGCCGTCGTTGACCAGCTGGCGGCCGGTGCCGGAGGTCACCGCATGCTGCAGCGCCAGGGTGACCAGGCGCGCGGCCACCGCGTCGCCCTCCTGGGCATCGGCGGGCGCCTGATCGTAGCGGTTGACGGTGCGCCCGTCCGGATCCAGCACCCCGCGCACCAGCCGCAGCGGCTGGATCTCGCCGCCGGAGGCCAGGAACTGGTACAGCTGCGCCATCGCGTACGGGCTCTGGTCGACCGAGCCCAGGATCAGCGACGGGTTGGGGTCGGCCTCGATCCCGGCCAACGTGCGCAGCAGGTCCGCCAGCCGGCGCGGATCGACCTGCATCCCGATGCGCACCGTGGCCTGGTTGTAGGAGCGCGCCAGCGCGTCGATCAGGCGCACGCTGCCGTGGCTGCGCTTGTCGGAATTGACCGGCGTCCAGCGCTTGCCGTTGGGCAGGGTGACGGTGACCGGCGCGTCGTCGACCCAGGTCGCCAGCGAGTAGCTGGCCGGCTGCGCCAGCGCCAGCAGGTACACGAACGGCTTGAGCAGCGAGCCGACCGGGCGGTGCGCCTCGATCGCGCGGTTGAAGCCGTGCTGGGTCGGATCGCGGCTGCCGACCACCGCGACCACCTCGCCGTTGTCGACGTCGGTCAGCACCAGGCCGGCCTGCAGCGACGGGCGCTTGTCCTTGCCCAGCGCTTCGAGCGTGCGCCGCACCGCGCCTTCGGCATACGCCTGCGCCGAAGGCGACATCGCCGTCATCACGCTCAGGCCGGCGCCCTGCAGGGCGTCGGACGGGTAATCGCGCGCCAGCTGCCGCCGCACCAGGTCGACGTAGGCGGGGAAACGGTTGGCCGCCAGGCTTCCGGGCGAGTTGCTGATGCCCAGCGGCGCGGCGACGGCACGCTCGAACTCGGCGGCGTCGATCAGGCCGCTTTCGCGCATCTGCGCCAGCGCGAAATCGCGCCGCTGCCGGGCGCGCTCCGGGTGCCGGCGCGGATCGTAGTACGACGGACCGCGGATGATCCCCACCAGCAGCGCGATGTGCTCGGTCTCCAGGTCGGCCAGCCGGCGCCCGAACCAGAACTCGGCGCCGGCGGCCACGCCGTGGATCGCCTGCGCGCCGCGCTGGCCCAGGTAGACCTGGTTGAGATAGGCCTCGAGGATGGTGCCCTTGTCGTAGCGCGCCTCGATCAGCAGCGCGTAGAGGATCTCGTTGAACTTGCGGGCATAGGTCTGCTCGCGGCCGATGCCGAGCAGCCCCGAGCGCGCCAGCTGCTGGGTCAGGGTGCTGCCGCCCTGCTTCGCCTCGCCGGCGCGCAGGTTGACCCAGGCGGCGCGCAGCATGCCGCTGAGGTCGATGCCGTGGTGGTGGGCGAAATCGCGGTCCTCGACCGCCTGCAGCGCGTCGGTCAGCAGCATCGGCACCTCCTCGATCCGCACCAGCCGCCGCTCCTCCTGCTTCTGGCCGTACAGCGTGGCGATCCGCGCCGGGTCCAGCCGCGCGCGTTCGACCGCCTTGCCGCTGCCGGCATCGCGCAGGCGCGAGATCCGGCCGCCGGACAACGCGACCTCGAGCCGCGAGGGCGCGACGGCGCCGTCCACGTCCTGGAAGCCGCGGCTTGCGATCACCCATTCGCCTTCGCCGCCGGACCAGGTGCCGGCGCGCTCGCCGCCGCCCGCGCGGTAGCCGGCCGATTCGAGCTCGACCTGCAGCGTGCGCGCGTCCATCGCCAGCCCCGGCGCCAGCTGCAGCGGCCGGGCGTAGACCCGGGTCGGCACCTGCCATTGCAGCTCGCCGAAACGCCGGCTCACCTGCTGGTTCAGGTACAGGGTGTAGGGGATCAGCAAGCCGAGGCCGAGACCGACCGCGGCCAGCCCCCAGGTGAGGATCCGCCGTCGCCAGTCGGCGCGCGCGCGGTGGTCGTGATCGTCTTCGTCGTAATCGATGCGGGCCATGAACCTGGGGTCTGTGCGTCCTCGGCCCCGACGCGACCTACTCCGCACGGGTGAACGGAATCCGGTACGACGCGCACGCGCGGGATGCGACAATGGGCATTCCCGCGAGTCTAGCGCAGCGGCGCCGGCGCGATCGCGCCGCGGGTGACCGACCATTCAGATTGCGAGCGACAGCCGACGCCGTGTTCCCGACCCTGACGTATCACTGGCGCCGGCTGCGCGCCCGCCTGCACCGGCTGCGCCTGGCGCTGCACGCGCGCGGATGGCGCGGCATGCTGGCGCGGCTGCAGGCGCCGCCGCGGCCGGCATCCGCCCCGGTGCCGCGGCTGCAGGCATCGCAGCCGCCCGGCCGCGGCCGTCGCGTCCTGCTGATCGACGTCGCCACGCCGCGGCCCGACCGCGACTCGGGCTCGCTGCGGGCGTTCAACCTGATGCGGCTGCTGCGCGCGGACGGCTACCGGGTCGACTTCCTGCCCGACGATCGCGCCGAGGCCGGCGAATACGCGCAGGCCCTGCGCGGCCTCGGCGTGGCCGTGCATGCAGGCGCCGAAGCCTATCCGCGCTGGTTCGCGCAACACTTGCGCGACTACGACGTGCTGGTCGTCAGCCGCTATCACCTGGCCGAATTCCTGATCCCGCTGGCGCGGCAGGTCGCTCCCGCGCTGCGGGTCGTGCTCGATACCGTGGACCTCCACCACCTGCGCGAACGGCGCGAGGCCGACCTGCGCGACGACGGTCGGCTCAGGCGGCTGGCGGCGGTCACCCGCAAGCGCGAACTGCAGGCGGTGGCGGCCGCGGACGTGGCCTGGGTGGTCAGCACCGTGGAAGCCGAACTGCTGCGTGGGGCATTGCCGACCGCGCAGATCGAGGTCCTGCCCAACCTGCACGAGGCCGAAGACGCGCCGGCGCCGTTCCCGCAGCGCAGCGGCCTGCTGTTCGTCGGCGGTGCGCGGCACCCGCCGAACGTGGATGCGGTGCACTGGCTGCTGGCCGAAATCTTTCCGCGCGTCCGCGCCCATATGCCCGGCTGCATGCTGCACATCGTCGGAGAGGGCATGTCCGAAGCTGCGGCCGCCGATGCTCCGCTCGCATCCGGCGTGCAACTTCACGGACACGTGCCAGACCTCCGGCCGCTGCTGGCCCGGTGCCGTGTCGGCCTGGCGCCGCTGCGCTTCGGCGCCGGGGTCAAGGGCAAGATCAACCTGTGCATGGCCGCCGGCATGCCGGTGGTGGCGACCTCGTGCGCCGCCGAGGGCATGCACCTGCGCGACGGCGACGACCTGCTGGTGGCCGACGCCGCCGAGGCGTTCGCCGATGCGGTCGTCCGCCTGCATGGCGACGCGGCGCTGTGGTCGCGGCTGGCGCGCGCCGGTAGCGACAACGTGCGCCGGCACTTCTCGTTCGAGGCCGCGCGCGCCACGATCGCCGCCTCCCTGCCGCCCGCCTCCGGCTGATGCGCCTGCTGCTGATCGCCTACGAGTTTCCGCCCAGCCCGTCGCCGCAGTCGCTGCGCTGGACCTATCTCGCGCGCGAGCTCGCCGCGCTCGGGCACGAGGTGCACGTGCTGGCGCCGGACCTGGGCGGCGAGACGCCCGGGCTGCCGGCCCTGCCCGACAGCGTGCGCGTGCACCGCACCTTCCCGGGGCCGGTGCGGGGAATGCTCGCGTTCGTCCGCAAGCGGCGCCGGACGGCGACTGCCGCGCCTGCGCGGACGGCCCCTCCCGCATCCACCGATCCCGGAGCGGGCGCCGCTGCCTTGCGCCCTCCGCGCAACTGGAAGCAGCAGGCGTCCGAGGTGGTGCAGGCGGCGGCGCAGCGCGTCTGGTTTCCCGACGTCCGCGGCGAATGGCGGTTCTGGGCGGAACGCGCGCTGGGGCCGCTGCTCGAGCGCATCGCTCCCGATCTGGTGATCAGTTCGCACGAGCCCGCCACCACGCTCGAACTCGGCCTGTCGGCGCAGGCACGGGGCTTGCGCTGGGTGGCCGATCTCGGCGATCCGGTGCTGGCGGGCTATGTCGCGCCGCAATGGCGCGATCGCGCCGGGCGGCTGGAGAAGCAGGTCTGCGACCGCGCCGACCTGGTCACGGTCACCAACGCCGGCGCCGCCGAGCTGCTGCGCCAGCGCCATGGCCGCCGCGCGGACGTCGGCGTATTGCCGCAGGGATTCGACGACCGGCCACGCACGCGGGCGACCACGCCGCCGGGGATCTTCGAGCGCGACCGGCTCGAGCTGCTGTACACCGGCAGCTTCTACAGCTTCCGCCGCGCCGACGCGCTGATACGGGCCCTCGAGGCGCATCCGGCGCTCCGGCTCAGCATCGCCGCGGTGACCGTGCCCGAGGCGATCGTCTCGGCGGCGAAGGCTGCACCGGAGCGGATCCGCCTGCTCGGTTTCCTGCCGCACGGCGCGATCCTGGACCTGCAGCGGCGGGCCGACGTGCTGATCAACATCGCCAACGACGACGCCACCCAGATCCCGGGCAAGTTCTACGAGTACCTGGGGGCCGGCCGGCCGATCCTGCACCTGGGCAACGGCAACGACCCGGTCGCCCCCATGGTCGTGCGGTTGCGGCGCGGCTGGACCTGCCACAACGACGCCGAGGCCATCGGCGCGCGGTTGCTGGCGCTGGCGCGGAACAAGGTGCAAGGCTGCCTGGACCGGGAACTGGCGCTGGGCCCCGAGACGGTCGGCGAATACGGATGGCGGCAGATCGCCGGCCGGCTGGACGCGCTGCTGCGGGCCGTCGCCGCACGCGCCTGACCCCGCTCAGTCGCCCGATACCGACGCCGCGCGCAGCCGTTCGGCGAACTCCGCACGCCCGGGCACCGCAGCATCGACCTCGCGCGCGGATCGCAGCGCCGATCTCGCCGCCTGTACCTCGCCCGCGGCGAGGCGCTCCTCGCCGATCGCGAGCCAACGCTGCGCCAGGCGCCGCCGCGCCTGCGCCAGGGCCTCCTGGTCGTCGGCCAGCGTGGCGCGGACGTCCAGGCACGCGCGGGCGCGGCCGAGACTGTTGCTGCGCAATTCGCGCTCGAAGCAATCGCGCGCGAACGGCAGCAGCCGGTCGGTCGCGCGGCGCACCCGCGCATCGTCCGGCGCCAGGGCCCGGGCAGCGCGCAGCTTGTCGTAGGCACTGTCGCCCGGCGGCGCCAGCAGGTCGCCACGCTGCTCGGCCGCGGCGGCGTCGCGCAGCAGCCCGTCGACCCGCTGCTGCCGCTGCCGCGACGAAGGGGCCGGCTCCAGCTGCGCCTTGAGCCGGCGCGAGTGCTCGATGCGCTGGGTCGCATCGCGCACCGCCGCGTGCTCCGGCGCCATCGCCCGGGCCCGCGCGATGGCGACGTCGGCGTCGGCGAAACGGAAGTCGGCCGCCAGCCGCTCGGCGCGCCGCGCCAGGGCCACGCCGACCTGGACCAGGCCGGAACGCGCGTCGGGCGCATCGGCATCGATGTCCAGCAACCGGCGGAAACCGCGCTCGGCCGAGTCCAGGCGGTTTGCCTCCAGGTCCTCGGTGGCGCTGCGCAGCGCAGCGTCGCGCTCCTCGGCCAGCCGCGCCTCGGTGTCGGGCAGATCGACGTGCCCGGGGTCGTGTTCGCGGGCCACCGCGATCGCCGCGGCGGCCGGCGCGAACTCGCCGCGGCGCAGGCCGTCGCGTGCGTCCTGCAACAGTTGCCCGATCGCGTCCTCGCGCGCGCGCAGCACGTCGTCGTTGCCCGGGTCCAGTTGCAGGATGCGCCGGTACAGGGGCAACGCGGCGTCTTCGGCGCCATGCAGGCGGCCGGCCTCGTGCGCCCGCTGCGCGCGGGCCCACATGCGGTCGAGCCCGGCATGGGCCGCCTCGCGCACGCGCAGGGCGTCGGCGGCGGCTTGGGTGACGTCGCGCGGCGCCGACAGTTCGCGCGCCAGGCGCAGCGCCCGGTGGGCCTGGTCGAAGCGGTTCTGCCGGGTGGCGTTTTCGGCCTGCGTCAGGGCGGCCAGCGCGACCTGCGCCAGTCCCTGCCGGGCCTCGTTGCGGTCGGGTTCCATCGCCAGCGCGGCCTCGTACAGCTCGCGGGCACCGCTGCCGTCGGCGGCGCTCAGGTGGCCGCGCTGCAGCGCCGCGGCGGCGGCCTCGCGCAGCTCCTGGGCGCGCGGCTGCGGCCACAGGCGTTCGGCCAGCGGCTCGCGCAAGACGAGCAACAGCAGCAGGAAGGCCCCCAGCGTCGCCGCCAGCCACGGCCAGTGGCGCTGCCACTGCCACCCGGCCTCCGTTCCCCGGCCGCGGGACATGCGGCGCCTGCCGGGACGCCAGGCGCCGAACTCGCCGAGGACCGGTTCGCGCCTGCCGTCCGGCCGGGGTGCCGGCGTTTCGCCGGAAGCGGGCGGAATCTGCGGATCGTGGTCGCGGCTCACGCACGCAGCATACTCAAGAGACGCGCACGAATGCCGGATTCGGGAATCGGGAATCGGGAATCGGGAATCGGGAATCGGGAAAGGCTAAGGGTCCGTCATCCCAGCGCAAGCTGGAATCCAGCTTGCGTTTCCGCAACGTCCAGAGCGGATCCCGGCTTGCGCTGTGATGACGAGCAGAAGCGGTCGGGCTTTTCAGGTCCGGCTCCTCGATCCCGGTGCTCAAGCCCGCCAGGCGCGCTCCACTCCGGCGATGCCCTCGATCTTCCCCAGCAGCCGCGACAGCTGGCCATAGTCCTGCACCCGCAGTTGCATTCGCAGCCGCATCCGGCCGAGGCCGCGCACCGCCTCGCTGCTGATCGCCAGCACGTGCGCGTCCTCCTGCGCGATCAGGTTGGTCAGGTCCTTGAGCAGATGCTTGCGGTCGACGCCCTCCACGGTCACGTCGGCGTCGTGGGCGCCGCGGGTGTGCCCCCACTCCACCGGCAGCATCCGCTGCGGCTGGCGCGCCGCCATCCGCTGCAGGACGGCGCAGTCGGCGCGATGCACGCTGACGCCGCGCGAACGGGTGAGATAGCCGGCGATCGCCTCGCCCGGCAGCGGCCGGCAGCAGCGTGCGGTCTGCACCAGCAGGTTGTCGACGCCGACCACGCTGAAGGCCGAACTCGGCTGCGGCGGCTTGCGCGGCGCCCGCGGCGCGGCCACCGCCGCCGGCTCCGGCGGTGCCGCCTGCTCCAGCAGCGCGCGCGTGACCTGGTGCGGGCCGACGTCGCCGAGGGCGACCAGCACGTGCAGGTCGTCGAGCGTGGCGGCGTTGAACTTGCGCAGCGCCGGCGCCGGATCGGCGTGCTGCAGCCCCAGCCGCTTGAGTTCGCGATCGAGCAGCTCGCGCCCGGCCTGCAGGTTGCGCTCGCGGTCGAGCTTGTGGAACCAGGCCCGCACCTTGTCGCGCGAGCGGCCGCTGGCGAGATAGCCGTTGGCGGCGACCAGCCAGTCGCGGCGCGGCTCGGCGGTCTTGCCGGTGAGGATCTCGACCCGGTCGCCGCTGTGCAGGCGGTGGTCGAGCGGCACGATGCGGCCGTTGACCTTGGCGCCGCGGCAGCGGTGCCCGACCATGGTGTGCACGTGGTAGGCGAAATCCAGCGGCGTGGCGCCGCGCGGCAGGTCGATCACCTCGCCCATCGGCGTGAGCGTGTAGATGCGGTCCTCGACCAGCTCGGTGTCCAGCGCGCCGGCCAGCGCCGCCTCGTCGCCGCCGTCCTGGTGCGACTCGAGCAGCCTGCGCATCCATTCGATCTTGCGCTCCAGCGCGGCATCGCCGCTGCCGCCCTCCTTGTAGCGCCAGTGCGCGGCCACGCCGAGTTCGGCCTGTTCGTGCATCTCGCGGGTGCGGATCTGCACCTCCAGGGTCTTGCCCTCGGGGCCGATCACGGCGGTATGCAGCGAGCGGTAGTCGTTGCGCTTGGGCCGGGCGATGTAGTCGTCGAATTCGCTCGGCACCGGCGCCCACAGCGCGTGCACCACCCCCAGCGCCGCGTAGCAGGCGGGCACGTCGTCCACCAGCACCCGCACCGCGCGCAGGTCGTACAGTTCGCCGAAGGGCACGTCCTTGCGCTGCATCTTCCTGTAGATGCTGTACAGGTGCTTCGGCCGGCCCGCGACCTCGGCTCGTACTCCCTGCGCCGCCAGCGCGCCGCCGAGGTGGCGCTTGACCTGCTCGATGTAGCGTTCGCGGCCGGTGCGCTTGTCGTCGAGCAGGCCGGCGATGCGGCGGTAGGTCTCCGGATCGAGATAGCGGAAGGCGAGGTCCTCCAATTCCCACTTCAGCTGCCAGATGCCGAGGCGGTTGGCGAGCGGCGCGTGGATGTCGCGGGTCAGCTGCGCCAGCGCGCGGCGCTGCCCGTCCGGCGCCTTCGCCGCAGCGCGCAGGTGCGCCAGCTGCCGTGCCAGCAGGATCGGCACCACGCGTAGGTCGCGCACGATCGCCAGCAGCAGGCGCCGCAGGCCCTCCTGGTTGCCGCGCCCGCCGCGCTCGGCGTGCAGCGCCCAGACCTGGTGCGCGGCGCGCTGGCCATCGAGCAACGCGGCGATCGCCGGGTGCCGTTGCGACAGTTCCGCCTCGACGCGGCCGGCCCAGGCCGGCGCCGCGTACAGGATCGCGGCGACGACGACCTCGGCGTCCGCATTCAACAGCGCCAGTGCCCGCAGCGTGTCGGCCAGCAACGGCAGCGGCTCGTCCGGCATGGTCGCGGCACCATCGCCGCCGCGGGCGGCGCGCTCGAGCATGTCGCGCAGCACGGGCGTCAGCGCCGCGGTGGTCGGCAACGCGAACAGGGTGTCCAGCGGAGTGCTGTCGGCGGCCACCAGGATGGGTCACGACGATCGGGGCAGTGGGTCTACACTACAAGCTGTCCAGGCAATCCAGAAGCCGCCGGCGTCCGCAGCGTGGCTTCCGCTGCCGCGTCATCATCGATCTCCACCACGAGGAACCCGTCATGCGTACCCTTCGACTCCTGTCCGTTGCCGCGCTGCTGGCCTGTGCCGCATCCGTCGCCGCGCAGCAGCCGCCGCTCGAGCAGCAGATGACGCACCAGGAATTCGTCGATGCCGGCCTGAACAAGCTCAGTCCGCAGGAGTTGGCCGCGCTCAATGCCTGGCTGCAACGGCGTCCCGGGGCAGGCGACGCCGCCGCGGTCGAGCAGGCGCGCGAGGAAGGCCGGCGCGAGGCCGCGGAGCGGCGAGGCGGGTTCCTCGGCAACCGCGACAGCGAACCGGTCGAGAGCACTCTCACCGGCGAGTTCCGTGGCTTCGGCAAAGGCAACCGCTACACGCTCGCCAACGGCCAGGTCTGGGAGCAGACCGACGCCGCCAGCCTGGCCGGCGTGCGCGCGACCGATCCGAAGGTGACGGTGCGGCCGGGCATGTTAGGTGCCTGGTGGCTGCAGATCGACGGCTACAACACCCGCGCCAAGGTGCGGCGGATCGAGTGACGGCGCCGGAAGGCCGGAACCAAGCCCGCTCTACGGGGCGCGGGCACCGCACAGCCTGTCGTAGAGCCGAGCTTGCTCGGCTACGCCGGCTCCGGAGCCGGGAGCAGCGGAGCAAGCTCCGCTCTACGGGGTGCGGGCACCGCAAGCCTGTCGTAGAGCCGAGCTTGCTCGGCTACGTGGGCTCCGGAGCCGGGAGCAGCGGAGCAAGCTCCGCTCTACGGGGTGGCGCGGCGCCGCGGGGCTTCACGGATCCCCGCGCAGTTCCGCCAGCCGGCGCGCCAGCTTCTTCGGCGAGACGTTGCCGCGCGTGCCCAGTTCCTGTGCGTGCAGCGACACGCGCAGTTCCTCCAGGTCGCGCCGGAACGCCTGCCAGCCCGGCTCATCGCCCGCACCCTCCAAGGCCGCCTGCTGCAGCGCTTCGACGAATGGCTTGAGCTCCAGCATCCGCTGTTGGTCGCGCAACGGATCGCGCAGCGCGCGCTCGGCGCGCAGCGCCAGGGTCTTGAGGTAGCGCGGGTACTCCGCCAGCAGCGCCTCCGGCGTGTCGCTCAGGAACCCGGGCGGCGCCAGCGCGGCCAGGTGCGCCTGCATGTCGTCGAGGTTGGCGCGGGCCCAGCCCATCAGGCCGGAATCGAGCCGCGCACGGATCTCGGCGATGCGCTCCAGGATTTCCTCGGCCAGCCGGAGCCTGCGCATGGCCTCGCCGAACAGGGTCCGCGCGATCGCGTCGCGGCGCTCGGCGAACGCCTCGGCGTCGCGGATCGCCTCCAGCCCGTCGGCGGTCAGCGCCGCGAAGGCGCCGTCGACCAGGTCGGCGCGCAGCAGGTCGCCCTCGCGCGCCCCGCCCGGCCGCAGCGAGGCGGCCTCGATCGCGACGTACAGCAGCGCCGTCTTCGGCGGCACCGGCAGCTGCTTGCGCGCCTGCCGCAGCCTGCCGTCCAGCGCGATGTGCAGTAGTCGGCGCACACCGGCCGGGTGGCGCCGCTGCGCCTCGGCCGGATCGGCGTGCACCGCCAGCGACACGCCGTCGCCCTCGTCGTCCAGCGCCGGATACGCGGCGACGCCGCCGGCGCCGGGCACCGACGCCGGGATGGGGTGTTCCGGAAAGGCCCTCAATCCCCGCCGCGCCATGCCCTCGGCCGCGCGCTCGGCGAAGGCGCGCGCAGCGCGCCCGCCGAAGCGCGCACGCAACTCGTCCAGGTCGCGCGATTCGGCCAGGACCTGGCGGCCGTCGGCATCGAGCAGCCGCAGGTTCATGCGCAGGTGCGGATCGAGCGCACCTTCGTCGAAATCCGCCGCCGCCACCTCCACGCCCGTCAGCCGTTGCAGGAACCGCGCCAGCGCACCGGCGAACGCGTCCGCCTCCGGCTGCGGATGCGCCTCGACGAAGGCGCGGGCGAAGTCGGGCGCCGGCACGAAGTTGCGCCGCAGCGCCTTGGGCAGCGCGCGGATCATCGCCGCCGCCTTGTCCTCGAAGAAGCCGGGCGCCAGCCAGGTGAGCCGCGCCGGGTCCAGCGCGTTGAGCAGGTGCAGCGGCAGGCTGACGGTCATGCCGTCGTCGGGCGCGCCGGGCTCGAAGCGGTAGCGCACCGCCAACCGCGCCTCGCCCAGCGCCAGCGCCGGCGGGAAGCGCGCCGCATCGCTCTCGTCGCCGACCAGCAGGTCGTCCTGCGACCACTCCAGCGCATGCCGCACCGCCTCCGGCGCCTTTTTCGCCCAGGCGTCGAGCGAGCGCGCATCGACGATCTCCGCCGGGATGCGCTCGTCGTACCAGCCCAGCATCCACTCCTCGTCGACCACCAGGCCGACGCGCCGCTGCTTGGCCTCTTCCTCGCGCGCGCGCTCGAGCGTGGCCAGGTTGCGCGCCAGGAACGGGCTGCGCAGGTTGATTTCGCCGCCGGCCAGGCCGTCGCGCAGGAACAGCGCGCGCGCTTCCTGCGGATACAGGCGGCCGTAGTCGACCGGCTTCTTCGGCGCCAGCACCAGGCCGAACAGGCTGACCTGTTCGCTGCCGAGCACCCGCCCCTGCGAACGCGACCAGCGCGGATCGTAATGGCGTCGCGCCAGCAGGTGCGGTAGCTCGGCGATCGCCCATTCGGGCTCGATCGCGGCATTGGTCAGCGCCCACACCCGCTCGGTCTCGAGCAGGGTCGCCGACAGCACCCACGGCGGCGGCTTGCGCGCCAGCGGCGAGCCCGGGAACAGCTGGAACTTGCGCCCGCGCGGACCGTCGTAGAGGCCGCGGTCGGCGCGCTGCCCGAGCTGGGTCGGCAGGCCGGCGATCAGCGCGCGATGCAGGCTGGCGTAGGAGGCGGCGATGCCGACGCCTTCCCCCCGCGCGGAAGGCGGAACGTGGGAGCTTTGCTCCTGATCCCCGGGTTTCGGCTGCAAATCCCCCCTGCCCCCCTTTTTCAAAGGGGGGAGTGCGCCTGACTTTTCCTTGTGCAGGGCAGGCGGATGTCGCCGGCCTTTGTTCTGTCTTGGCGGCGGCGGCGACGAGGGACCCACGGCCGTGTCCCAGTCCAGTTCGTCGCACTGCAGCTTGAGCTGCCGGTGCAGCTCGCGCCACTCTCGCATGCGCAGGAAGCCGAGGAAGTGCCGTTCGCACCAGCGCCGCAGCTGCGACTGGGTCGAATCCTCGTGGATCCGGCGATACGCCTCCCAGAGCTTGAGGATGGCGACGAATTCCGACTTCGGATCGGCGAATTCGGCGTGCGCGTTGTCGGCCGCCGCGCGCTGGTCCGCGGGGCGCTCGCGCGGGTCCTGGATGCCGAGGAACGACGCGATCGTCAGCATCTCGCGCAGGCAGCCGTGCTGCTGCGCGGCCACCAGCATCCGCGCCAGCTTCACGTCGACCGGCAGCCGCGCCATCGCGCGGCCGGTCGCGGTGAGCCGGCGCTCGCCGTCGACCGCGCCCAGTTCGGTCAGCTGCTGCCAGCCGTCGGCGATCGCGCGCGGGTCCGGCGGCTCGACGAACGGGAAGTTCTCGACGACTCGCGCATCGTCGCGCGAGCGCCCACGCGCGCGTTTCGAGGTCCCCGAACCGACGGTTTCGCCCAGTCCCAGCGTGAGCATCCGCAGGATCACCCCGGCCAGCGCCGACCGGCGGATCTCCGGATCGGTATAGGGCGGACGCGACTGGAAATCCGCCTCCGAATAGACCCGATAGCAGATGCCCGGGGCGGTGCGCCCGCAGCGGCCCTTGCGTTGCTCGGCGCTGGCCTGGCTCACCGGCTCGACGTGCAGGCGGTCGAGCTTCTGCCGCGGACTGTAGCGCTTGACCCGGGCCAGCCCCGGATCGACCACATAGTGGATCCGCGGCACGGTGAGCGAGGTCTCGGCGACGTTGGTGGCCAGCACGATGCGCCGCTGCGGCCCCGGATTGAACACCCGGTCCTGGTCGCGCACCGACAGCCGCGCGTACAGCGGCAGCACCTCGGTATGCCGGTACTTGCGCCGCTCCAGCGCACGGTGGGCATCGCGGATCTCGCGCTCACCGGGCAGGAACACGAGAACGTCGCCGGTCCCCTTCTCGCGCATGATCTCGTCGCAGGCGGCGACGATGCCGTCGAGGACGGTGAGCGCCCCCGTCCCTGCTTCCCCGTCCGCCTTCCATGGCGAACCATCGTCGGCTCCGGAACGTCCGGCCCGGCCATCCGTGGCCGGGCGTTCGGCGGCGCGGCGGACAAGTTGTCCGCCAGCATGCGCCGCCTCACCCAGAGGCCGATAGCGCACCTCCACCGGGTACCCGCGCCCCTCCACGTCCACCACCGGCGCGTCGCCGAAGTGCTTCGAGAACCGCTCGGTGTCGATCGTCGCCGAGGTCACGATCACCTTGAAGTCGCGGCGCCGCTCCAGCAGCCGCTTCAGGTAACCCAGCAGGAAGTCGATGTTGAGGCTGCGCTCGTGCGCCTCGTCGACGATGATCGTGTCGTAGGCCGACAGCCAGCGGTCGGAGGCGATCTCGGCCAGCAGGATGCCGTCGGTCATGAACTTCACCACCGTGCGTTCGCCGGCCCGGTCGCTGAAGCGCACCTGGTAGCCGACCGCCTCGCCCAGCGGCACCTGCAGTTCCTCGGCCACCCGCCGCGCCACCGCGCGCGCGGCGATCCGCCGCGGCTGGGTGCAGCCGATCGTGCCCGCCGCGCCGCGGCCCGCCGCCAGGCACAGCTTCGGCAGCTGCGTGGTCTTGCCCGAGCCGGTTTCGCCGGCGATCACCAGCACCGGGTGCGCGCGGATCAGCCCGACGATGCGGTCGGCCTCGCGCGCGATCGGCAGCGACGCGTCCACCCGCGCGGCGGGCAATGCCGCGGCGCGGGCCTCGCGCGCGGCCAGCGAGGCCTCCAGTGCGGTCTCGAACGCCGCGTGCGCGCGCCCGTCGCCGGGCGCTGCGCGCCAGCGCGACCACAGCCCGTGCAGGCGCCCGCGGTCGCGCGAAAGCGCGCCGTCGATGGCGTCCCGCGCCCGTTCCAGGGTCGCAGTCGCCGCATTGCCGCTGGGATCCGTCATCGCGCTTGCAAATCTTCCCGGAAGTCACATATTCAGAACGAAAGCCGCCCTATTGTGGCGGCAATCTTCCGACCAGGAGTCCCGCACATGGCCAAAACCAAGACCGCCAAGCCGAAGAAGACCGCCCGCGCAGCCGCCGCGCCCCAGGCCGTGGCATCGCCCGGTCCGCAGTCCAGCGCCCCGGCGATCGATATCGGGATCGGCGACAAGGATCGCAAGCGCATCGCCCAGGGGCTGTCGGTGTTCCTCGCCGACGCCTACACGCTGTACCTGAAGACCCACAACTTCCACTGGAACGTCACCGGGCCGATGTTCAACGCCCTGCATGCGATGTTCGAGGAGCAGTACACCGAGCAGTGGAACGCGCTGGACGAGACCGCCGAGCGCATCCGCGCCCTGGGCTACAACGCGCCGGGCTCGTATGCCGAGTTCATCGAGCTGTCCTCGATCAAGGAGGAGCCGGGCCTGGAGAAGGCGCCGGAATGGCGCGAGATGGTGCGCCAGCTGGTGGTCGGCAACGAGGCCGTCTGCCGCACCGCGCGCAGGGCGCTCAAGACCGCCGACGACGCCGGCGACGATCCCAGCGTCGACCTGCTGACCCAGCGCCTGCAGACCCACGAGAAGTACGCCTGGATGTTGCGTTCGCTGCTCCAGTAGAGCGGAGCTCGCTCCGCTGCTGCTGCTCGTGGCGGTCCGGACTCGCAGCGGAGCAAGCTCCGCTCTACGGGTTCGTACCGAAGAACCGGAGCGGGCGCGATGAAAATCGGGCCGTAGAAGCGCCATTGCTCCCGACGGGAGCGGCACGCTTGCGCGCACATGCCGCCGCCGGTCGCCTGTCCCGGCAGTGCCATGCCTCTCCGCCGACCCGGCGATAGGCGAGGGTTCCGACCCTCGCACAGGCGTTCCACCGACAAGGCGATGGGCGGTTTTCCGCCCCAGGGCGGATAGCCGCTCCGGTATCCTGTGCGCATGCAACGATCTCCTGCGCAGGACGTGCTGCAACGCGTCTTCGGCCATGCCGCCTTCCGCGGCGAACAGGCCGTCATCGTCGAACACGTCGCCGCCGGCGCCGATGCCCTGGTGCTGATGCCCACCGGCGGCGGCAAGTCGCTGTGCTACCAGCTGCCGGCGCTGCTGCGCGACGGCGTCGGCGTCGTGGTCTCGCCGCTGATCGCGCTGATGCAGGACCAGGTGGAGGCGCTGCGCCAGCTCGGCGTGCGCGCGGCCTTCCTCAACTCGACGCTCGACGGCGAGACCGCGGCGACGGTCGAGCGGCAGCTGCTGGCCGGCGATCTCGACCTGTTGTACGTCGCCCCCGAGCGCCTGCTGACCCCGCGCTTCCTGTCGCTGCTCGAGCGCGCACCGCTGGCACTGTTCGCGATCGACGAGGCGCATTGCGTCTCGCAGTGGGGCCACGATTTCCGCCCCGAGTACCGCGAACTGACCATCCTGCACGAACGCTGGCCGCAGGTGCCGCGGATCGCGCTCACCGCCACCGCGGACCCGCCGACCCAGCGCGAGATCGCCGAGCGCCTGCAGCTGGACCGGGCGCGCCGCTTCGTCAGCTCGTTCGACCGGCCGAACATCCGCTATGCGGTGACGCAGAAGGACAACGCCAAGCGCCAGCTGCTGGACTTCGTCGACGGCCACCGCGGCGACGCCGGCATCGTCTACTGCCTCTCGCGGCGCAAGGTGGAGCAGACGGCCGCCTTCCTGGCCGAGCACGGCCATGTCGCCCTGCCCTACCACGCCGGCATCGACGCCGGCGTTCGCGCGGCCAACCAGCGCCGCTTCCTGCGCGAGGAGGGCGTGATCGTGGTCGCCACCATCGCCTTCGGCATGGGCATCGACAAGCCGGACGTGCGCTTCGTCGCCCATGTCGACCTGCCCAAGTCGATCGAGGGCTACTACCAGGAGACCGGCCGCGCCGGCCGCGACGGCGAGCCGGCCGACGCCTGGATGTGCTACGGCCTCGGCGACTTGGTGCTGCTGCGGCAGATGATCGAGCAGTCCGAGTCCGGCGAGGAGCGCAAGCGGCTGGAGCACCGCAAGCTCGACGCCCTGGTCGGCTACTGCGAGTCGATGCGCTGCCGCCGCCAGGTGCTGCTGGCGAACTTCGGCGAGGAGTACGCGCCCGGGAACGGCGGCGCCGACGGCGCCGGACGGGCCTGCGGCAACTGCGACAACTGCCTGCAGCCGCCGGAGGCCTGGGACGCGACCGAGGCCGCGCAAAAGGCCTTGAGCTGCGTCTACCGCAGCGGCCAGCGCTTCGGCGCCGCGCACGTCATCGACATCCTGCGCGGCAGCGACAGCGAGAAGATCCGCCAGTTCGGCCACGACCGGCTCAGCACCTACGGCGTCGGCACCGACCTGGACGCGCGCACCTGGCGCGGGGTGTTCCGGCAGCTGGTGGCGCACGGCCTGCTCGAGGTCGATGCCGAGGGCTACGGCGGCCTGCGCCTGACCGAGGGCAGCCGCGCGGTGCTCAAGGGCAGGCAGCCGGTGATGCTGCGCAAGGTGGCCGCCCCCCGCGAGCGCACGCGCGCGCTGCGCACCGCATCGGCGGCGGCGGAACTCGCGCCCGCCGACCTGCCGCTGTTCGAGGCCCTGCGCGAACTGCGCGCGCAGCTGGCGCGCGAGCAGAACGTCCCGGCCTACGTGATCTTCCACGACAGCACCTTGCGCGAGATCGCGACGCGGCGGCCGTCGAGCGAGGACGAGCTCGCCGGCATCGGCGGCATCGGCGCCGGCAAGCTGTCGCGCTACGGCAGCCAGGTGATCGCCACGGTCGCGACGGCGGGCTGACGCGGCCGGTACGCCGGCCGGCGCGCCGCACGAATGCAGCGGCCGGCTGCCGACATGAACCCGGCAGACCGGCGCCATCCGTAGAGCCGAGCTTGCTCGGCTGCTCTTGGCTCCGGAACCGGAAGCAGCGGAGCAAGCTCCGCTCTACGGGGGGGTGGTGGGGTGGCTTTCGGCCGGCAGCGGCGTGTCGGCGCGCGCGCCGACCGCCGACGCGCCGAGACCCGACGCCGGCTCGCGCAACAGGAGCCTGCGCACCGCGCTTTCCTCGGTCGGCACCAGTTCCGCCAGCAGCGCGACCTGGCCCGCGACCAGCGAACCGACCGGCACGCCATCGCGGTAGAGCACGCGCGCACCCGGCAGCCGCGGGATCCGATCGCCCGGCAATAGCGTGCCGACGAGGTTGAGCGGGTCCATCGCCGACAGGCAGACGAACTCGCCCGCGTCGGGCTTCTGCCGGATCCGCCGCAGCAGGCCGATCGCTTCGGGCAATGCGAACTGCTCACCCGACAGGCCGGAGATGAAGCGTCCGCCACGCAGTTCGCCGCGCGCCTCCAGGCGCCGGTAGACGCGCAGCAGGTCGCGCCAGGGCGGCAGCCAGGCCGCCTCGCGCTCGAGCAGCCGCCAGCAGACCACGCCGTAGCGGCGCAGCAGCACGCGGGCGACGTGTTCGAGGCTCTCGGCGGTCGCGGGCGAGGAGGCGGCGCGGGCATCGGCTTGCGCGGGGGGCGCGTCCGCGTCGACGCGCCGGCCGCACGGGGCCCAGCGCCCGGCGTCCTCGATCCCGAACAACGCCGGACGGCGCCGGCCGCGGCCGCGCGCGGGCGAACGCTTCGACGCCGGCACCAGCAGCGCGCGCAGCCCGGCGAAACTGTCGCAGCGGGCGCGGCCGCGGGCGACGAGCTCGGCCAGCGCGTCCTCCAGCTCGGTCTGCAGCAGCCGCGTCGCATCCGCGATCTCGTCGAAGAACGAGGCGCCGTTGGCGGCCAGGTGATCGGCGACCCGCTGGGCGCGCGAGGACAGCGCCGTGTCGGCGGCGGCGTCCGGCGCCAGCCGCATCCAGTGCGCCGCCGTGCGCCGCGGCAGCAATACCACCGGCGTGGTCCGCACCGTCACCGCGCCGCGCGCGTTCCCCGCGTCGACGTCGCTGGCGCGCAGCCGCGTCCACAGGGTGCGGCCGGCGGTGCACAGTTCGTCGAGCCAGGAGATGGCGTAGTCGCGCACGCGCGCCGGCAGCAGTTCCGACTCCCAGGCGCCCGCCGCCGCCTCGAAGCCTTCCAGCTGCGACAGCACGCCCGCCAGCGCCTCCGGCCCGCTGGCGCGCGCATCGCCGGACACGCGTTGCCAGTCGAACAGGAAGCGCAGGAAGTCGCGCGGCGCCACCGGCTCGATCTCGCGGCGCAGGCGGCCGAGCGTGTAGCGATGGATGCGCGCCAGCAGGTGGCGCTCGCACCACTCCGTCTCCGCGGCGCCGGGGGTGAAGCGGCCCTGCATCGCGTAACCCTCGTTCTGCAGCCGCAGCAGCGCCACGTCGGCATCGAGCGGCGGCAGCGACAGGCTGCGCGCGAGCTCCGCCGCCGGCACCGGCCCGAGCCCGGACAGGCGCGCGCGCAGCAGTTCGGTGGCCGCGTCCTCGGCGGCCCACGCCTGCGCCGCGTACTCCGCCGGCGCCTCGATGCGCGGCTGCAGGAACGCCTGCGGGAACAGCGCGCGCAACTGCGGCAGCCGCTCGGCGGCCACCCACAGTTCGCCGCGCCCGGGCGCCGGCCGCAAGCGCGTGGCGCGATGGCCGCGGGCGAGCGTCTCGAGCCAGCCGCTCCAGCTGGCGTTCGCGGCGGCCTCGCCGGCGGTCACCGCGCCCAGGCCCATCAGCGCATCGTGCATCTCGTCGGCGCCGCGCACCTCGGGCCAGGCCTGGGCGCGCACCTCGGCGATGGCGTCGGCGTCGAGCCGGCCGAGGTCGTCGGCGCCTTCCGGATCGGCGTAGCGGCGCGTCTGCACCGCCTGGGTGCGGCGCTCCTCCAGCGGCGCGTCGTCGAGGAAGGCGTAGGGCCGCGCGTTGATCGCCTCGGCCGCCAGCGGCGACGGCGCGGCCAGGTCGCAGGCCCGCACCTCCACCTCGCCCGCCTCCATGCGCCGCAGCAGCCGCAGCCAGCCCTGCGCGTCCATCGCCTCGTCCAGACAGTCGCGGAGCGTCTGCGCCACCAGCGGATGATCCGGCACCTCGCGCTCGCCGACGATGTTCTCCAGGCACGCCACCTGGTCCGGGAACACGGTGGCCAGGAAGTCCTCGGACTTCATCCGCTGCAGCTGCGGCGGCACCTTGCGCCCGCCCTGGAAGCGCGGCAGCGCCAGCGCGGTGGTCGCGTTCCAGCGCCAGCGCGCGCCGAACAGCGGCGCGTCCAGCAGCGCCTGCACCAGGATGTCCAGCGCCGAGGCCGAATGCAGGTACTGCGAGACCTCGATCAGCGGAAAGCTGTGGCTGGTCGACAGAGACAGCACGATCGCGTCCTCGGTGGCCGCCGCCTGCAGTTCGAAGTTGAACTTGCGGCAGAAGCGCTTGCGCAGCGCCAGTCCCCAGGCGCGATTGATGCGGCTGCCGAACGGGGTGTGGATCACCAGCTGGGTGCCGCCGGACTCGTCGAAGAAGCGCTCCAGCACGATCCGCGACTGGGTCGGCAGCTCGCCGAGCGCCGCCTGCGCGCTTGCCAGGTAGTCGACCAGTTGGCGCGCGGCGGCGGCATCGAGGCCGAGTTCGTCGCGCAGCCAGGCGACGGCATCGCCGTGAGCAGGAGCAAATCCCCCCTGCCCCCCTTTTTCAAAGGGGGGAACAGCAGATGCGGATGCCTCGGCGGATTCTGCCGGCCGTGGAGCAGCGTGCGGTTCGGCGGATCCCGCCGGTTGCGGGGCAACAGACGTTTCAACGGGTTTCGCCGGATGTGGAGCAACGTCCGCCAGGAATTTCGCCGATTCCCGCGATGGCAGCGCCTCACCAGGCGTCGGCGCTTCACGAGGCAGCCCGCCGTCCGTTGCCAGCGATGTTTCCGCTCCGGCGCCCGGCTCCCACCTTTGAAAAAGGGGGGCTGGGGGGGATTTGCTTTCGGCAACAACGCCAGGCCCAAGCCGCGCAGCGACCTCCTCGCGCAACCGCGATACCCCGGCCGACAGCTCGTCGGTCCGCCCCGGTGCCTCGCCGATCCAGAACGGAATGCTCGGCGGCAGCCCCTGCGCGTCCTCCACCCGCACCCGTCCCGGCTCCACCCGCAGGATCCGGTAGCTGGCGTTGCCGAGCTGGAAGATGTCGCCGGCCATGCTTTCGACCGCGAAATCCTCGTTCACGGTGCCGATGTTCTGCGCCTCCGGCTCCAGCACCACGGCGTAGTCGCCGGTGTCGGGAATGGTGCCGCCGGACATCACCGCGGTCATGCGCGCGCCCTTGCGCCCGCGCAGCTTGCGGTTCACCGCGTCGCGGTGCAGGTAGCCGGCGCGCGGGCCGCGGCGGCTGCTGTAGCCCTCCGCCAGCATCCGCACGACCGCGTCGAAATCCTCCCGCGTCAGCTGCGCGTACGGCCAGGCGCGGCGCAGCCAGTCGAACAGCGCGCCCTCGTCCCATTCGCGGCTGGCGACCTCGGCGACGATCTGCTGCGCCAGCACGTCCAGCGGCGCCGGCAGGATCCGCAGCGCGTCGAGCTCGCCGCGGCGCACGCAGTCCAGCAGCGCGGCGCACTCGACCAGTTCGTCGCGCGTGGCCGGGAACAGCCGCGCCTTCGGCACGCCGCCCACCGTGTGCCCGGAGCGGCCGGCGCGCTGCAGGAAGGTCGCGATCGAGCGCGGCGAGCCGAGCTGGCAGACCAGGTCGACGTCGCCGATGTCGATGCCCAGCTCCAGCGACGCCGTCGCCACCAGCACCTTCAGCTCGCCGCGCTTGAGCCGCTGCTCGGCCTCCAGCCGGTGTTCCTTCGCCAGGCTGCCGTGGTGCGCGGCCACGTGTTCCTTGCCCAGCAGCTCGCCCAGGTGGCGCGCGGCGCGCTCGGCCATGCGCCGCGTGTTCACGAACACCAGGGTGGTGCGGTGCGCTTCCGCCAGATCGCCCACGCGCCGGTACACCTGCTCCCACTGGTCGTTGGACATGACCACCGAAAGCGGCGTGGGCGGCAGTTCCAGTGCCAGATCGCGTTGGCGGGTATAGCCGATGTCGACGATCGCGCAGTCCGGGGTTCCGTCGGCCGCGACCGCGGCGGCGCCGACCAGGAACCGTGCCACCTCGTCGATCGGCTTCTGCGTCGCCGACAGCCCGACCCGCACCAGGCGCCGACCGCACAGCGCTTCCAGCCGCTCCAGCGACAACGCCAGGTGGCTGCCGCGCTTGTCGTCGGCGACGGCGTGGATCTCGTCCACGACCACCGTGCGCACCGGCGCCAGCATCGCCCGGCCCGACTCCGAGCCGAGCAGCACGTACAGCGATTCGGGCGTGGTCACCAGGATGTGCGGCGGCCGGCGGCGCATGCCGGCGCGCTCGGACTGCGGCGTGTCGCCGGTGCGCACTGCGGTGCGGATCTCGATATCGGGCAGGCCCATCCGCGCCAGCTCGGCGCGGATGCCGGCCAGCGGCGCCTCCAGGTTCACGCGGATGTCGTTCGACAGCGCCTTCAGCGGCGAAACGTAGACCACCAAGGTTTCGTCCGGGAGTCCCGACACCGCCAGATCACCGAACAGGCCCGTCCCGCCGCCCTCCAGGCCGCGGCGCACCAGGCCGTCGATCGCGGTCATGAACGCGGTCAGCGTCTTGCCCGACCCGGTCGGCGCCGCCACTAGCGTGTTGCGGCCGGCGCGGATCGCCGGCCACGCCGCCGCCTGCGCCTCGGTCGGCGCAGGGAACGCGCCGCGGAACCAGGCGGCGACGGCGGGATGAAAGGCGTCGAGGGGCATCGTGAACGGGAGAGAGGGAGGACGGGCAAGAAAAAATGAGCCTGCGCAACGGGCGTCGCAAGGGATGAGACGGCGGAACCGGGCCGGCACCATGCGCTGAACGGCACGTCGCGGAGCCGACAGGCGGCCCGCACCGAACCCAATATGCGCCCGCGGATCCGGCGATTCAACGCCGGCCGTCACTCGTGACCGAGCACCCGGTGCGGCCGATAAGGCGCCTCCAGCTCCGCGCGTTCGTCGTCGCCCAGCGACAGCGAGACGGCGGCGACGGCCTGTTCCAGATGCGACAGCCTGGTCGCGCCGATGATCGGCGCCGTCACGCCGGGCTGATGCAGCAACCAGGCCAGGGCCACCTGCGCCGGCGCCACGCCGCGGCGGGCGGCGACGGCCGCGGCCCGCTCGGCCACCTGGAAGTCGGTCTCGGCGTAGTACATCCCGTGCGCGAGACGATCGCTTTTCGCACGGGCGGTCTCGCCACCGCCAGGCGCACGACCACCGGCGAGAAAACCCCGCGCCAGCGGGCTCCACGGCACCACCGCGATTCCTTCGGAGCGGCACAACGGCAGCATCTCGCGCTCCTCCTCGCGATACACCAGGTTGTAGTGGTTCTGCATGGCGACGAACCGCGCCCAGCCATTGCGCTCGGAGACCGCGAGCGCCTTCATGAACTGCCAGGCGTACATGCTCGACGCGCCGATGTAGCGGACCTTGCCCGCGCGCACCACGTCGTTCAGGGTCTCGAGCGTTTCCTCGATCGACGTTTCGTAGTCCCAGCGGTGCAGCTGGTACAGGTCGATGTAGTCGGTATCGAGCCGGCGCAGCGACGCGTCGACCGCATGCAGGACGTGCTTGCGCGACAGCCCGCGGCCGTTCGGGTCGTCGCTCATCGGGAAGTAGACCTTGGTGGCGACGACCACGTCCTCGCGGCGGGCGAAGTCGCGCATGGCGCGCCCGAGGATCTCCTCGCTGATGCCGCGCGAATACATGTCGGCGGTATCGAAGTAGTTGATGCCGAGTTCGAGCGCACGGCGGATGAACGGCCTGCCCTGTTCCTCGGTCAGGATCCAGTCCTTCGATTCTGGCGAGCCGTAGCTCATGACGCCCAGGCACAGGCGCGAGACCTTGAGGCCGGTACGTCCCAGATTCACGTATTGCATGATGCTCTCCTGGTCAAAGACGTCTGATCGTTCACGCGCGACCGCATGACCGCGGCTGGCGGTGGAGCGCGATGCCGAAGACGACGAGGGCGACGCCGAACGCCTCGGCCGGCGTCGGGATCTGGCGCAGCACGACGATCCCGACCACCACCGCGGTGGCGGGAAGGAGTGCGACGAACAGGGCATAGGTCGACCGGGGCAGGCGGGCCATGGCGAGTTGATCGAAGACGTAGGGGATGACCGACGAACTGATCCCGACGCCGATGCCCGCGGCCAGCGCGACCGGGTCGCCCAGCGCCGGCGTCGCCGCCATGAATCCGAGCGGCGTGATGACGATGCCGGCGACCAGCAGGGCGGCGCCGAGGCGGTCGATCGGGCTGGTGCCCGGATCCGCGCGGGCGACCCGGTGCGCCAGCACGATGTACAGCAGGAACAGGGCGGCATTGGCGAAGGCCCAGGCGAACGCCAGCGGATCGCCCGCGAGCCGCACGTCGGCCAGCAGCCAGACGCCGGCGACCGCGGACAGCAGCGCGGCGACGTTGCGGCCCGAGCGGCTGCCGGCCAGCGCCAGCACGATCGGGCCGAGAAACTCGATCGCCGCGACAGTGCCGAGCGGCAACCGGTCGATCGCGACGTAGAAGCTGTAGTTCATCAGCGCGAACACCACCCCGAGCGCCACCACCGCGCGTCGCGTGTCGCGACCTGCCGCGAAGAACGACCGCCAGGGCCTGCGCCACAGCGCGAAGACCGCGGCCGCCGAGACGATGCGCAGCCAGGCCACGCCGGCCACCGGCATGCGTGCGAACAGCAGCACGGCGAAGGACGGACCCAGGTAATGGAAGATCGCGCTGCCGACGAAATACGCATGGGCCGGCACCCGATCCGCAAGGCGGCCGGGGCTGGCGACTTCTTTACCATCAAAATACGTCATGACGGTAAGAATGGTGCGCCTCCAATTCTTACCTGTCAACGCGTCCTTGATGGTAATATCTGGTCATGCATGCCATCGCTCTCGATCCCGGCGACTATCGCGGCAGCTACAAGCTGGTCGGCGGCCGCCCATCACTGGACCTGGTGAACACCGTCAGCTGGCCCGCAACCGGGCACGCCCACGACTGGCTCGATTCCACCGCCAATCTGCAGCGCTGGCTGAAAGCTGTCGGGCTGCCGTCGCCGCCCGCAAGGAACTGCGAACTGAGCGCCGCGATCGAGATCCGCGAGATCCTGACGGCGGTATTGCGCCCCCTGGCGCACGGCGAACCGCCGCCGCGCGGCGCGATCGAGCACCTCGACGGCCTGGTGGCCGGCGCGGCGGCGCGGCGCACCATCGATCCTGCCACCTTGACCTGGCGCTGGAAGAAGCCAGCGGACACCGCCGACAGCCTCGCACCGGTGCTTCTGGATGCCGCCGGCCTGATCACCGCCGGCGACCGTGAGCGCCTGCGCTTCTGCCCGGCGTGCGACTGGCTGTTCGAGGACCAGACCCGCAACGGCCGGCGGCGCTGGTGCGACATGGCCGACTGCGGCAGCCGCGACAAGGCGCGCCGCTACTACCGCCGCACGCAGCAGTGAGCCTGTTTCGAAGGAGATGGTGGGTCGTGTTGGATTCGAACCAACGACCAGCGGATTAAAAGTCCGATGCTCTACCGACTGAGCTAACGACCCGTTGTCGAACGATCAAGCTGCCGCAGGCAGCGGCGGTCCTGTTCCTTCCGCGAGCGGAGCGCGCAGTTCCAAGCGGCCAGGCTGCGTCACCGGTGCCGCGCAGGCTGCGCATTCTAGCGCAACGTCGCGGCTCGACGCAGGCGGACGCCGCGCTTGTTCAGGCGTAGCGGGTCGGGTCTGCCACGCCTGCGGCGGCGAAGCCTTCGGCGCGAAGCCGGCAGGCGTCGCAACGGCCGCAGGCACGGCCCTTGGCATCGGCGCGATAACAGGACACCGTGGCGGCGAAATCCACGCCCAGCCGCAGGCCCTCGCGCACGATGTCGGCCTTGCCCAGGCGCAACAGCGGCGCGTGCACGCGGATGCCGGCGCCCTCCACCCCGGCCTTGGTGGCCAGGTTGGCGAGCGTTTCGAATGCTTCGATGAACTCCGGGCGGCAGTCCGGGTAGCCGGAGTAGTCGACGGCATTGACGCCGCAGAAGATGTCGGCCGCGCCCAGCACCTCGGCCCAGCCCAGCGCCACCGACAGCATGATCGTGTTGCGCGCCGGCACGTAGGTGACCGGAATGTCTTCGCTGCCCCGCTCCTGGCCGGTACGTTCCGGCACCTCGATGTCGTCGGTCAGCGCCGAGCCGCCGATCGCGCGCAGATCGACCTGCACCGTCTTGTGCGCGGCCGCACCCAGCGCCTGGGCGACGCGGGCGGCCGCCTCGAGCTCGGAAGGATGGCGCTGCCCGTAGGCGACGCTCAGCGCGTGCGCGACGAAGCCCTGCTCGCGGGCGATGGCGAGGACGACCGCGGAATCCATGCCGCCGGAAAGAAGGACGACGGCGTTGGGGCCGTGATTCGTGATTCGTGGTTCGTGATTGGTCAAAGCGGGGGCTCGTGATTCGTGATTCGTGATTCGTGATTCGTGATTGGTGATTGGTGATTGGTGATTGGTTAGGCAGGATTCGCGGTTTGGTCGTCGATCTAGGCTCCCGAGAACATGGATCCCGACCTGCGACGGGGTGACGATGAAGTCGGCACGCCTTAGCGAATCACCAATCACCAATCACGAATCACGGCCCCTCACCTTCCCGGCTCGTCGTTCCACAACAGCTTGTGCAGCTGCATCTGGAACCGCACCGGCAGGCGGTCGGCAACGATCCAGTCGGCGAGTTCGCGCGCGTCCAGCTGGTCCTTGCTGGGCGAGAACAGCACCTCGCAGCGCGCCGGCAGGTCATGCTCGCGCAGCACGTCGCGGGCCCAGTCGTAGTCCGCGCGCCCGCAGAGGACGAACTTGACCTGGTCGTGCGCGGTCAGCAGCGGCAGGTTCTCCCAGCGGTTGCGGTGCGCCTCGGCCGAGCCGGGGGTCTTGATGTCGAGCACCCGCGACACCCGCGGGTCGACCGCGCCGATGTCGAGCGCGCCGGAGGTTTCCAGCGATACACGGTAACCGGCGTCGCACAACCGCCGCAGCAGGGTGACGCAGCGCTTCTGCGCCAACGGCTCGCCACCGGTCACGCAGACGTGGCGCACGCCGTGGCCGGCGACCTCGTCGAGGATGGCGTCGATCTCCCACCATTGTCCGCCGTGGAAGGCATAGGCGGTGTCGCAGTACTGGCAGCGCAGCGGGCAGCCGGTCAGGCGCACGAACACGGTCGGCCAGCCGGCGTCGCGCGCCTCGCCCTGCAGCGACAGGAAGATCTCGGTGAGCTTGAGCCGGTCCGCCGCCACGGCGACGGCCGCATCGGTGGCGACGGCGTTCATGCGGGAATTGTAGAGCGGAGCTTGCTCCGCTGCTGCGGGCGCCGGCCCGGCGTTCACCTTGGGAGGAGCTTGCGGTACGGCCTTGGCTCCGGATGCATGCGCAGCGGAGCAAGCTCCGCTCTACGGCGTGCGGGTCAGCCGGGTCAGCGCAGCCTGCCCAGCTGGATCGCGCGCAGGCGGTCGTCGGCGGTGCGGGCGGCGTCGGTGCCGGGGAATTTCGAGACCACCTGCGACAGGGTGGACTCGGCCGCGTCGAGCTCCTGCTGCCCGTACTGCGACAGGCCGATCTTGAGCAGGGCGCCCGGTGCCTTGTCATGGGTCGGATAACGGTCGATCAGCGCCTGGAACTGCTGCTGCGCCAACTCGTAGCTCTGGGTGACGTAGTAGCTCTCGCCAAGCCAGTACAGCGCGTTGGGCGCGTACGAGCCGCTCGGATACTGGCGAAGGAAATCCTGGAACAGCTCCGCCGACCGGGCGTATTCCCCGGAACGCAATGCGTCGAAGGCGGTCTCGTAGGCGCCGCGCTCGTCGGCGCCCCGGGCGAGCAGGCCGGGATCGCCATGGATCGACGGCGCGTCGTCCGCGGGCGGCGGCGGCACCGGCAGCGATGCGCCGGCATCGCCCGCGGGCCCCGCAGGCAGCGCACCGCCCTGCTCCAGCCGGTTGAGCCGGCCGTCGATGTCCAGGTACTGGTCGCGGCCGGCGGCCTTGAGCTGTTCGTTCTGCTGCTGCAGCTCCTCCACCTGCGAACGCAGCGCCGTGACCTCCCGGCGCAGCTGCTCGAGCTGGTTGAGCAGGTCGACATTGCCCCGGTTTCCAGCGGCCTGCTGTTCCAGCGCCGCCACGCGGTCGGCCAGGCTGGCGCGCTGCGCGGAAACGGGTGCGGCGGCCACCAGGGCCGCCGCAACCGCGATGGGAACGATCAATCTACGCATGCGACCCGATCAACGCGCGGTGTAGACGATCTCGACGCGACGATTGCGCGCCCAGCAGTCCTCGGTCGACTCGGTGCAGGTCGGGCGCTCTTCGCCGTAGCTGACCACCGTCAACTGCGCACCGTTGCCGCCGTTGGCCTGCAGCGCCGAGGACACCGCGTTGCCGCGACGCTCGCCCAGGCCGAGGTTGTACTCGCGGCTGCCGCGCTCGTCGGCATTGCCTTCCAGGGTGATCCGGGACGACGGACGGTCGCGCAGGTACTTGGCGTGGCAGCCCATGATCGACTGGAACTCCGGGCGCAGGGCATCCTGGTCGAAGTCGAAGTAGACCACGCGCTGGCGCAGGCAGGCATCGCTGTCGAGGTCTTCGGGACCATAGACGCCCGAGGTGGGCTGCTGCGGCTGCGTGACGGTGCCTGTGTCGGTTGCCGGCGCCGGCGGCTCTTCCTTGACCTTCTTGGAGCAGCCGACAACGGCCACGCACAGCGCGGCGGCGATCAGGACTCGGGTGGTGGTGTTCATCTCATCGATCCCTAGTGATTGGAAGGGTGGTTCAGGTTGATGGTAACAATGTGCAGACCGTGTCAGCGCCGTTCCCGATAAGGACCCCAAGCCGGCTCCCGCACGTCGCCGTCGGCGAGCACGAGGCGCTGACGCACCCTGCCATCCGCGGAAACGGCGTACAACACCCCTCGTCGCCCCTCACGTGCCGCGTACAGGATCATGCTGGCGTTGGGCGCGAAACTCGGCGACTCGTCGAGTGAACCCGGCGACAGCGTGGACCAGCGCGGCGAACCGAGACTGCGATCCAGCACCGCAATACGGTACACGTTGCCGGCGCCCTGCGCTACGGCGATCTTCTGGCCGTCGTACGAGACGCTGGGGTCGGAGTTGTAGCTGCCCTGGAAGCTCACCCGGGTGGCGCCGCCGCCGCCAGCCGGGACCTGGTAGATCTGCGGCCGGCCGCCGCGGTCCGAGGTGAAATAGATGCTGCCGCCGTCCGGGCTCCAGGTCGGCGCGGTATCGATGCCGAAGTGGTTGGTGAGCTGGGTCAACGCCTTGCTGCCCAGGTCCATCACATAGATCTCGGGATTGCCGCTGCGCGACAGGGTCAGCGCCAGGCGGCGCCCGTCCGGCGAGAACGCCGGCCCGCTGTTGATGCCGCGGAAGCTGGACACCAGCTCGCGGCCGCCGGTGGTGACGTCCTGGATGTAGATCGACGAGTTGCCGCGCTCGAAGCTGACGTAGGCCAGCTTGCTGCCGTCGGGCGACCACGACGGCGACAGCAGCGGCTCGTTGGAGCGGACCACGGTCTGCGGGTTGTAGCCGTCGGAATCGGCGACGATCAGCGCGTAGCGCGCGCCCTGCCCCACGCCGGTCTGGGTGACGTAGGCGATCCGGGTCCAGAACGCGCCGCGCACGCCGAGGATCTTCTCGTAGATGGCGTCGGCCATCTGGTGGGCGACGTCGCGCATGGCGCTGGCGCGGCCGGTCATGGCCATGCCGATCAGCCGTTCCTGCTTGGCCACGTCGAACAACTCGTACTCCACCCGGTAGGCGCCGTCGCCGGCGTCGAGCACGCGGCCGACCACCAGGAAGTCCTGCCGCAGCATGCGCCAGGTGGGGAACTGCACCTCGCTGCCGCGGGTCGGGCGCTCGACGATGTCGCGTTCGGGCAGGGTACGGAACTGGCCGGACCGGTCGAGGTCGGCGCGGATCACCGCGGCGACATCGGTCTCCGGCGCGCCGGCCGAGCCCTGGTAGGGCATCGGCACCACGGCGATCGGCAGCGCCGAGGCATGGCCGCCGACGATGTCGATCTCGAGCCCCTGTTGCTGCGCCGCAGCAAGCATCGGCAGCGTCAGCGCGAACAGGGCGAACAGGCAGCGGGCAAATCGTTTCATGGGGACACCCGGTAAGGAAATCATGAACAAAGCGTTGGCGTCCAAGCTTGGACGGTCGGCATGCCTGCTGGATGAACGCAGACGTACTCGCAGCGGACCCGTAGAGCGGAGCTTGCGCCGCTGTGCGGGCTCCGGAGCCGGGAGCAGCGGAGCAAGCTCCGCTCTACGGTGGGTCGCGCCATCACGTTAGCGGTCCTGGGCCGTGAAATTGAGGTTCAGGCGGCGCGCGAAGACCGGCTCGAAGCCGCGATAGGGCAGCGGCTCGGCCTTGCGCACCGCGGCCTCCACCGAGCGCCGGCCCACCGTGTCGAACGGGCAGGACGGATCGAACTCCACGCTCATCACCTGCCCGCCGGGCAACTGGGTGATGTACAGCCGGCAGACCTGGCCCAAGGGCACGTTGTCGGGCCGGGTCCAGTTGCGGGCGATCGCCTCCTGCAGGGCGGCGGCATAGCGCGCCGCCAGGTCGCTGTCGCCGTCGGGCCGGCCGGGCGGCGGCGCCGCGGACTCGGCGGCCTGGTCGGACGCCTGGCGCGCGCGGGCGTCGGCGATCTGCTTGAGCTTCTGTTCGGCGAGTTCGGCCTCGCGGCGCATCTTCTCGCGCTCGGCACGCAGCTTCTTCAGTTCCTCTTCGCGCTGCTGGCGGGCCAGGCGGCGCTTCTGCTCGGCCTCCTCCTGCTGCTTGCGCTCGGTCAGGTCGATCTGCTCCTGGCGCCGGCGCTCTTCCTGCTCGCGCTCGGCGGTCAGTTCCGACTCGGCCTCGCGGCGGGCGGCGTCCTGGTCGACCGTGTCGGGCTCGGGCAGCGGGGCCTGCGCCTGCGGCTGCGGTTCGGCCGGCGCGTCCTCCGGCACCGGCTCGGGCAGCGGCTGCGGCAACGGAACGGCCTCCTCTTCCACCGGCTCGGGTTCGGGCTCCGGCAGCGGCGGTTCCGGCAGCGGCTCGGGCGGCGCCTCCAGTGCGCGCCGCTGCGCCGCCGACAGCGCATCGGGATCGAACAGTTCGGCGCTGACCGGCGAGCCGTACGCGGGCACCGCGTTGCTGCGGGTCCAGGTCAGCCCGAACACCAGCAACAACAGCAGGACGACGTGCAGCCCCAGCGCCAGGACGACCGCACTGACCGTATCGGCACGGCGTTGCTGCATCAATCGCCCGCCTCGAGCGGCCGGCTGAGCAGGCTGACCTTGGTCACTCCGGCTTCGTTGATGACGCCGATCGCGTCCATGATCCGCTGGTAGCTGGCGGCGCCGTCGCCGCGCACCAGGACCGTGGCCTCCGGATTCTGGCTGTGGATCGCGCGCAGGCGCGCCAGCAGGTCCTCGCGGCCGATCGACTGGTTCTGCTGTTCGATCATGAGCGCCATGGCGCCGTCGGGGTAGACGCTCACCACCACCGGATCCTTGGGCGTGGCCAGCGAGCGCGCGTTGGAATCGGGCAGGTTGACGTCGGTGCCGAGGTTGAGCAGCGGCGTGGTGACCATGAAGATGATCAGCAGCACCAGCATCACGTCGATGTAGGGAACGACGTTGATCTCGTTCTTGAGCTTGCGGCGCTTGCGGCGGCGCAGGACGGCGGCGGTCATGGCGATCCTCGGGAAGTCTGCGGGGTCAACGCGCGGGACGGCGGCACGGGGTCACTCGTCGCCGTGCGCCTGGCGCTCCAGGATCGATGAGAACTCCTCGGCGAACGCGTCGTAACGCCCGGCGATGCGCTCCACCTTGGTGGCGTAGCGGTTGTAGGCCCAGACCGCGGGGATCGCCGCGAACAGGCCCATGGCGGTGGCGATCAGCGCCTCGGAAATGCCCGGCGCCACGGTGGCGATGGTGGCCTCCCGCACGTTGGCCAGGCCGTGGAAGGACACCATGATGCCCCACACGGTGCCGAGCAGGCCGACGTAGGGCGCGATCGAACCGACGTTGGCGAGGAACTCGAGGTTGTGCTCGAGCCCGTCGAGCTCGCGCGAGCTGGCCACGCGCATGCCGCGCTGGGCGCCTTCCAGCTGCGCGCGGCTGTCGGCGGTGCGGCGCCCGCGCGGGCGCGAGAACTCGCGGAAACCGGCCTCGAAGATCGCCTCCAGGCCCTCGACCTCGCGGTTGCGCTCGGCGGCGGCGGCGTAGAGCTTGCTCAGGTCGGCGCCGGACCAGAAGCGCTCCTCGAAGCGGTCGGCCTCGCGCGCGGCGCGGTCGAGCATGCGCTTCTTGCGGAAGATGATCACCCACGAGGCGATCGAGGCGAACAGCAGCAGCAGCATCACCAGCTGCACCGGCAGCGAGGCGTGCAGCACCAGCTGCAGCATGTCCAGGTCGTTGCCGAGGGGCGCCGCCGCGGCGGCGCCGGTCTCGTTGGCGAGTTCGGTCGCGCCGGCCGCGGCCTCCTCGGGCAGAGGCTCGACCTGCGTGGCCTGCAGCAACATCGAAAATGGGGTCATGCATCCGCTCCTGGGTCAGGAATTCGACAACCGCGGCCGGTGCCGCGCACCGTCCGCCAACGCGGCGCCCCGCCCGCCGCGGCGGGATGGGCGCCAATGGAATCTCCGGCCTGGACGTCCTTGTTCAGCCCGCCTCGTTCAGTCCGCCCGGACCTGCAGCGACTGCAGCTCCCGATGCAGCGTCGCCGGAATCGCGCGCGGGCGGAACCCGCCGGCGTCCAGCGCGGCCACCCGCACCTCGGCGTCGAGCAGCCGCTCGCCGTCGCGCCCGATCGCCTGCTCGATCACCAGGCTGGCGCGCCGGCATTCCCGCAGCGCCACCGAGACCTGCAGCGCATCGTCCAGCCGTGCCGGCTTGCGGAAGTCGATCCGCATGGCCCGCACCGCGAACACCAGATCGTGGGACCCGCGCAGAAGTTCCTGGCCGTATCCGTGCGCGCGCAGCCATTCGGTCCGCGCGCGCTCGAGGAACGCCAGGTACTGCGCGTGGTACACCACGCCACCGGCGTCGGTATCTTCCCAATAGACACGTGTCGGCCAACTGAATAGCCGGGAATCGGGAATGGAGAATGGGGAATCGGGCATCAACAGCAATGCTCCTGTGCACGGCCGCGGCGGTACGACCGCCAAGCCCCGGAAGGATCCGTCAAAACAGCCCCTCCGAATCCCCAATCCCCAATCCCGAATCCCGCACCTTGGGCGCCAGCCCAAGGTGCCGATAGGCCTTGTGCGAAGCCATGCGTCCGCGCGCTGTGCGCACCAGGAAGCCCTGCTGGATCAGGTAGGGCTCGATCACGTCCTCCAGGGTGCCGCGCTCCTCGGAGAGCGCGGCGGCCAGCGAGTCGACGCCGACCGGGCCGCCGTCGAAGTTCTCGATGATGAGGTTGAGCAGGCGCCGGTCGAGATCGTCGAAGCCTTCCGGGTCGACCTTCAGCATCTGCATCGCCGCATGCGCGACCGCGTGGTCGATGTGGCCGCCGGCGCGCACCTGGGCGTAGTCGCGCACCCGCCGCAGCAGCCGGTTGGCGATGCGCGGAGTGCCGCGCGCGCGCCGCGCGATCTCGTCGGCGCCCTCGGCGGCGCAGTCGATGCCGAGGATCTTCGCCGAGCGGCGCACGATCCGGGCCAGTTCCCCGGCGCTGTAGAACTCCAGCCGCTGCACGATCCCGAAGCGGTCGCGCAGCGGCGCGGTCAGCAGGCCGGCGCGGGTGGTGGCGCCGATCAGGGTGAAAGGCGGCAGGTCGAGCTTAATCGAGCGCGCCGCCGGGCCCTCGCCGATCATGATGTCGATCTGGAAGTCCTCCATCGCCGGGTACAGCACTTCCTCGACCACCGGCGAGAGGCGATGGATCTCGTCGATGAACAGCACGTCGTGCGGCTGCAGGTTGGTCAGCAGCGCGGCCAGGTCGCCGGCCTTCTCGATCACCGGGCCGGAGGTGACCCGCAGGCTGACCCCGAGCTCGTTGGCGATGACGTGCGAGAGCGTGGTCTTGCCCAGGCCGGGCGGGCCGAAGATCAGCACGTGGTCGAGCGCCTCGGCGCGCTGCCTGGCCGCCTCGATGTAGATCGAGAGCTGCTCGCGGACCGGCTGCTGGCCGAGGTAGTCGTCGAGGCGCCTGGGCCGGATCGACGCCTCCACGGCCTCGTCCTCGCGGGTCGCGTCGGCGGCTATGATGCGGTCTTCGCTCATCCGGATATGGTCGCACGGGCCGGGGAGCGCGGCGAGCGCGGCCACCGCTGGGGATGATCTGCGGATAGAACGCATGCGCTCGGCTGCCAGGGTTCGCGGCGTCGCGACTTCCGTCGCTCCCACAAGGGCGGAGCGTCGCCCGGTATCGTTCCCGTGGGCGCGGCGGCGACATGCCGCCGCGGCGGTGGCGGGCGATGTTCTCCCGCCCATGTGGGAGCGACGGGAGTCGCGACCGGGAACCACTCGCCGCCGCGGAATTCCGGCGAGCGCCCTACGCCGGCGGTTCCAAGCCGCAGGCGGCGGCCGCCAGCGCGAAGCTCCGCAGGCGGGCGCCGTGGTCGAAGATGTTGGCGGTCAGCATCAGTTCGTCGGGGCGGTGCCGCGCGACGAAGGCGCGGATGCCGTCGCGCACCTGGTCCGGATCGCCGACCACCGCGCAGGCCAGGGACTGCCCGACCATTGCCTTCTCGGCCGGGGTCCAGAACGCCTCGATGTCGTCGATCGGGGGCGGGATCAGGCCCGGCTGGCCGCGGCGCAGGCGCACGAAACTCTGCTGCTGGGTGGTGAACAGTCGCCTGGCCTCGGCCTGGCCGGGCGCCGCGACCACGTTCAACGCCAGCATGGCGTGCGGCCGCGCCTGCCGCGGCGACGGCCGGAACTCGCGCCGGTAGACCGCCAGCGCCTCGTCCATCGCCGCCGGCGCGAAATGCGAGGCGAACGCGAACGGCAGGCCCAGCGCCGCCGCCAGGCGCGCGCTGAACAGGCTCGACCCCAGCAGCCAGACCGGCACGTCGGTGCCGGCGCCCGGGACCGCGCGCACCGGTTGGCCCGGCCGTGCCGGTTCGAAGTAGCGCAGCAGCTCGGCGACATCGTTCGGGAACGCGTCGGCGCTGTCGAAATAGCGCCGCAGCGCCCGTGCCGTGGCCTGGTCGGTGCCGGGCGCGCGGCCGAGCCCGAGGTCGATGCGGCCGGGGTACAGCGACGCCAGCGTGCCGAACTGCTCGGCCACCTGCAGCGGCGCGTGGTTGGGCAGCATGATGCCGCCGGCACCGACCCGGATCGTGCGCGTGCCGCCGGCGATGTGGCCGATCAGCACCGCGGTCGCCGCACTGGCGATGCCGGGCATGTTGTGATGCTCGGCCAGCCAGTAGCGGCGATAGCCGAGCCGCTCGGCATGGCGCGCGAGATCGAGCGCGTTGGCGAAGGCGGTCGGAATGTCGCTGCCTTCGACGACAGGCGCGAGATCGAGGATCGAACAGGGGACGATGGCGTGCGGCTCGTGCATGGCGCCCATTCTCCTGCGCGCACGGCCGCGGGTCACCCGTGCGGGCGGGACAGTGCGATCCGTGGGCCGGCCTCCGGCCCTCGGCGCGAGTGCCGGGCGCGGCGCCGTGGCACAATGCGCGCCGCTTCACGCCATCCGCCAGGTGGAGGGCACACATTGCAGCGGCAGGGAATCCGGCATCCGGCGCGGCTCGTGCCCTTGGCCTTCCTCGGCGCGATCCTGGTCGGCACGGCCTTGCTCATGCTGCCGGCGGCGCGTGCCGGCGAAGGCTCGGCGTCGCTGCTGACGGCGCTGTTCACCTCGACCTCCGCGGTCTGCGTCACCGGCCTGATCGTCGAGGACACGCCGCTGTACTGGTCGCTGTTCGGGCAGTGGGTGATCCTGGGGCTGTTCCAGGTCGGCGGCTTCGGCATCATGACCGGCGCGACCCTGCTCGGCCTGCTGGTCGCCGGGCGCCTCGGGCTCGGCACCCGCCTGGTGGCGCAGGCCGAAACCCGCAGCCTCGGCCTCGGCGACGTGACCGGCGTGCTCCGGCTGGTGCTGCTGGTGACCGTCGCGGTCGAGTCGCTGGCCACCGCGGCGCTGGCGCTGCGCCTGCACTTCGGCTACGGCGAGCCCTGGGGCACGGCGCTGTGGAACGGGCTCTTCCAGGCGGTCTCGGCGTTCAACAACGCCGGCTTCTCCACCTATTCCGACAGCCTCATGGGATTCGTGGCCGACCCGCTGGTGGTGGCGCCGATCATGCTCGCGGTGGTGCTCGGCGGCCTCGGCTTCCCGGTGCTGTACGAACTGCGGCGCCGACCCACCGGCTGGAGGCGCTGGTCGATCCACACCAAGATCACGCTGATCGGGACCGCGGTGCTGGTCGCCGGCGGCACCCTGGCGATCGGGCTGTACGAATGGCACAACACCGATACCCTGGGCCCGCTGGACGCCGGCGGCAAGCTGCTCGGCGCCCTGTTCCACTCGGTGACCGCCCGCACCGCCGGCTTCAACACCCTGGACGTGGGCGCGATGCGCGTGGAGAGCCTGGCGGTGAACTACGTGCTGATGTTCATCGGCGGCGGCAGCGCCGGCACCGCCGGCGGCATCAAGGTGACCACGTTCTTCCTGCTCGGTTTCGTGGTCTGGGCGGAGGTCCGCGGCGGCCGCGACACCACCGCCTTCCGGCGCCGCATCAGCCATGAAACCCAGCGCCAGGCGTTGACCGTGGTGCTGCTGGCGGTGACCCTGCTGGCGTTCGCCACCCTGGCATTGCTGAGCCTGACCGAGCTGCCGCTGCAGGCGGTGATGTTCGAGGCGATCTCAGCCTTCGCCACGGTCGGGCTGTCGACCGGCATCACCGCCGACCTGCCGCCCGCCGGACAGGGGATCCTGATCGTGCTGATGTTCGTCGGCCGCGTGGGTACCATCACCGTGGCCACCGCCCTGGCGTTGCGCAGCCGACGCCGGCCGTACCGTTATCCAGAGGAGCGCCCCATCGTTGGCTAGCAAATCCCCGATCCGCGGCGACAGCGTGGTCGTCATCGGCCTCGGCCGCTTCGGCACCGCGGTCGCCGAATCCCTGATCCGCCTCGGGCACGAAGTGCTCGGCATCGACGAGAACGCCGAGATCGTGCAGAAGTGGTCCGACCGCCTGACCCACGTGGTCCAGGCCGACAGCACCAGCAGCGAGGCCCTGCGCCAGCTCGGGGTCAAGGAGTTCGGCCGCGCCGTGGTCGGCATCGGCAGCGACATCGAGGCCAGCGTGCTGACGGTGCTGGCGCTGGAGGAGGTCGGCGTCACCGACATCTGGGCCAAGGCCACCAGCGCCAAGCACGGCAGCATCCTCGAGCGCACCGGCGCGCACCACGTGGTCTATCCCGAGGCCGCCATGGGCGAACGCGTGGCGCACCTGGTCACCGGCAAGATGATGGATTTCCTGGAGTTCGACGACGGCTTCGCCATCGCCAAGACCGGCACCCCGCGCGAGGCCGTCGGCAAGACCCTGAGCGAATCGGCGCTGCGCAGCAAGTACGGCATCACCGTCGTCGGCCTCAAGCGCACCCGCAACGACTTCACCTACGCCAAGGCCGACACCATCGTCGAGGACGGCGACATCCTGATCGTCTCCGGCACCACGGAGCGGGTGGAGAGGTTCGCGGCGTTGCCGTGAGGCCGGGATTGGGGATTCGGGATTCGGGATTCGCAAAGGCGGGACAACCTAGCTCTTCGCTCTTGCCAATCCCGAATCCCGAATCCCCAATCCCGGCTCTTCAGATCTCCACCTGCGTCCCCAGCTCCACCAGCCGGTTGCCCGGGATGCGGAAGAAGCCCGACGCCGGGGCGGCGTTGCGGTGCATCAGGCCGAACAGCTTCTCGCGCCAGAGCGGCATGCCGCGGCGCGCGGTCGCCACCACGGTTTCGCGACTGGTGAAGTAGGTGGTATCCATCGGGTCGATGCAGATGCCGCCCTCGATGTCGCCGGCCTGCATCAGCGCCAGCGGCACGTCCGGCGTTTCCATGAAGCCGAAGCGGATCAGCACGCGATAGAAGCCTTCGCCGATCCCCTCGATCTTCAGCCGCTTGTGCGAGTACGGCACGCTCAGCGTCTCCACCGTCAGGAACACGTTGCGCTCGTGCAGCACCTTGTTGTGCTTGAGGTTGTGCATCAGCGCGTGCGGCACCACGTGCTTGTCGCTGGTCAGGAACACGGCCGTGCCGGGCACCCGCGCCGGCGGCGCCAGCATCAGGCCGGGCAGGAAGGTATCCAGGCGGATGCCCTCCTTCTGGATCTCCTCGTGCAACACCGTGCGGCCGCGGCGCCAGGTGCGCAGCAGCGTGAACAGCATGAGGCCCAGCACCACAGGGAACCACCCACCCTGCAGGATCTTGGCGATGTTGGCGGTGACGAAGGCGGCGTCGATCACCAGGAACAGCACGCACAGCGGCAATACCCAGCGCCGCAGCCGCGGCCACAGCGCGCGCGCGACGATCGCCAGCAGCACGGTGTCGATCAGCATCGTCATCGACACCGAAATGCCGTAGGCGGTGGCCAGCGCCGAGGAAGTGCGGAAACCCAGCACCAGCGCCACCACGATCACCATCATCGACCAGTTGATCGCCGGGATGTAGATCTGGCCGATGGTCTCGCGCGAGGTGTGGAGGATCTTCATGCGCGGGATGTAGCCCAGCTGCATCGCCTGCCGCGCCACCGAGAAGCCGCCGGTGATCACCGCCTGCGACGCGATCACCGTCGCCGCGGTCGCCAGGACCAGCATCGGGATGCGCCCCCACTCCGGCACGCCGATGTAGAACGGATTGCGGATCGCGCTCGGGTCCTCGAGCACCAGCGCGCCCTGGCCCAGATAGTTCAGCATCAGCGACGGCAGCACGAAGAAATACCAGGCGTAGCGGATCGGCTTGGCGCCGAAATGCCCCATGTCGGTATAGATCGCCTCGCCGCCGGTCACCGCCAGGATCACCGCGCCGAGGATGAAGATGCCGCCCCAGGTGTGATCGACGAAGAAGCGCAGCGCCCAGACCGGGTTGACCGCGCTCAGCACCTCCGGCTCGTGCAGGATGTTGACCACGCCGAGCACGGCCAGGCTCAGGAACCAGGCCGAGGTGACCGGCCCGAACACGCGTCCGACCTTGGCCGTGCCGTAGCGCTGGGTGGCGAACAGCGTCACCAGCACCAGCAGCGACACCGGCACGATCCAGTCGTGCAACTGCGGTGCGATCACCTCCAGGCCCTCGACCGCCGAGAGCACCGAGATCGCGGGGGTGATCACGCCGTCGCCGAAGAACAGCGAGGCGCCGAAGATGCCGAAGATGCCGACCAGGTACGCCGACCTGGAGCCCTTCGCCAGCGACCGCTGCGCCAGCGCCATCAGCGCCATGATGCCGCCCTCGCCGTCGTTGTCGGCGCGCAGGATGATGGTGACGTACTTGGTGGTCACCACCAGCATCAGCGCCCAGAAGATCATCGACAGCACGCCGAGCACGGTGTCGTGGTCGGCGACCAGCCCGTAGTGCGGCGCGAACGCCTCGCGGATGGTGTACAGCGGGCTGGTGCCGATGTCGCCGAAGACGACGCCCACCGCGCCAACGGTCAGGCCGAACAGCCCGATGCCGCCGTGGCCATGCGAGTCCTGGCGCACGGAACCTTTGCTCGAACTGGAAGACATTGCGGCCGTGGCGACAGGTGGGGGCTGTCAGCGAAGCGCGGACTTTAACGCTTTTCGGATGATGATTTCAGCCGAATCGCCTTCGGCGGCGGCGGATTTGGCCATCTTCTGCGCCTCGGCCGGCTTGTAGCCGAGCTGTTGCAGGGCGATGGTGGCCTCCGACAGCGGGTCGGCCGGCGATGTCCCGGTGGACATCGCGCCACCGGCGCCGGCCAGGCCGGCGGCGCGGTCGCGCAGCTCCACCACCATGCGCTCGGCGGTCTTCTTGCCGATCCCGGGCACCCGCGTCAGCGCGGTCACGTCGCCGGCCTGGACCAGGCGCGCGAACTCGTCGACCGAGACCCCCGACAGCACCGCCAGCGCGATCTTCGCGCCGATGCCGCTGACCCGCTGCACGTCGCGGAACAATCGCCGCTCCGAATCGTGCAGGAAGCCGTACAGCGACACGCTGTCCTCCTTCTGCGCGTAATGGGTGAACAGCGACACCTCGCCGCCGATCGGGGGAAGATCGTAGAAGGTGCTCATCGGCGCCTCCAACTCGTAGCCGACGCCATGGACGTCGACCACCAGCCAGGGCGGCTGCTTGTGGACCAGGGTGCCTCTGAGACGGCCAATCACGAGTCGTTTCCTTCTTTGCTCTTTCCCCCTTTGAAAAAGGGGGATACCGGGGGATTTGCTTTCGGGTCCGGATGCGGCGCCAAAAGCAAATCCCCCCTGCCCCCCTTTTTCAAAGGGGGGAAAAGCGCAGGATGATCACTCCCCCCTTCCTTTGCTGTTCCTCCCCCTTTGAAAAAGGGGGATTGAGGGGGATTTGCTTTTCCCAAAGGGGGGAAACGCGGGACTGGAGCGGAGAAACCGATCATTTTCGGCCCCAAGCTTCGCGCGCGCCCACGCCCAGGCGCCGGGCGCTGGCGCTCACATGGGCGTGGGTGATCGCGGCGGCCAGCGCGTCGGCGGCGTCGGCCTGCAGCTTGCCCTGCAGGCACAGCAGGATGCCGACCATGTGCTGGATCTGCGCCTTGTCGGCGCCGCCCCGCCCCACCACCGCGAGCTTGACCTCCTTGGCCGCGTATTCGTGCACCGGCAGGTCGCGCATCACCGCCGCGCAGATCGCCGCGCCACGGGCGTGGCCCAGCTTGAGCGCCGCATCGGGGTTCTTCGCCATGAACACCTGTTCGACGGCGACCTCGTCCGGACGGTAACGCTCGATCAGCTCGCCCAGGCCTTCGAACAGCAGCTTCAGCCGCCCGGGAAAATCCGCCGCCGACAGCAGCTGCACCGGCGCATGGAAGACATGCGTCATCTTCCCGCCCGCCTCGACATCGATGATGCCGACGCCGGTGCGCTGCGAACCGGGGTCGATGCCGAGGATGCGCACCGAGGAGCCGTGATCGGTGATTGGTGATTCGTGATTGGTCATCAAAACCGCTGCACTGCCGTCGACCCGGACAGCATCCGGTGCAACCGCTCTTGCGAATCACCAATCACGAATCCCGAATCACGGCCCCTAGACATACGCCTCCTCGCCCAGCTCCGCGTTCGAATACACATCCTGCACGTCGTCCAGGTCCTCCAGCCAGTCGAGCAGCTTGGCGACCTGTTGCGCGGTCTCGCCTTCGACGGCGACGTCGTTGTCGGCGCGCCAGGTCACCTCGGCCTGCGCGGCCGCCAGGCCGGCCGCGGCCATCGCCTCCTTGACCTCGGCAAAGGCCTCCGGCACGGTCAGCACTTCGATCGAGCCGTCCTCGGGATACACCACCACGTCATCGGCGCCGGCCTCGATCGCCGCCTCGGTGATGCGCTCCTCGTCGGCGCCCGGTGGAAAGCTGAGCACGCCGAGCTTGCGGAACAGGAACGCCACCGAGCCGTCGGTGCCCAGATTGCCGCCGAACTTGCTGAAGGCATGGCGCACGTCGGCCACGGTGCGGACCTTGTTGTCGGTCAGGCAGTCGACCAGTACCGCCACTCCGCCGGGCGCATAGCCCTCATAGCGGATCTCCTCGTAGTTCACGCCCTCCAGCTCGCCGGTCGCCTTCTTGATCGCGCGCTCGACCACGTCCTTGGTCATGTTGGCGCCCAGCGCCTTGTCGATCGCGGTGCGCAGGCGCGGATTGGCGCCGGGATCGCCGCCGCCGCTGCGCGCGGCGACCGAGATCTCGCGGATCAGCTTGGTGAAGACCTTGCCCCGCTTCGCGTCCTGCGCGTTCTTGCGGTGCTGGATATTGGCCCATTTGGAGTGGCCGGCCATGGAAACCCGCGTGGCTGGAAAACAGGGGCGAATTATAGGGCGGGGAGCGAGGAACGAGTGGAGAGGAACGAGAAACGAGCGAATACCCGGAAACCGACTCGTTTCTCGTTCCTCATTCCTCGTTTCTAGAACCGTCCCTCGCGCAGGAACCTGGCGGCCCGTTCCGCGGCCTCGCGCGAGAACAGCAGGCCGCTGTGGCTGGCGTCCACCACCACGTGGTCGGTCAATCCCGGCGCGCGGGTCTCGGCCACCGCCACCGTGCCGTCGTGCGGGCCGTCGAAGCCGGCGAACAGCGCGCCGAGCCCGCGCGGCACGCGGCCGGCGATCATGCCGACTTCGGCGTCCGGCGGCCAAGCCGCGCAGCCGCGGCGCAGGAGCGCGCCACTGCGCCCCAGGTACAACGCGGTCGGCTTGCGCCGCGACAGCGCCTTCGCCGCGCCGCTGCCGCACAGCGGCGTGCCCAGGCAGACCACCCGACCGGGCGCCGGCCGCCGCGCGTCGGCCAGGGCCTGCAGCGCGACCAGCCCGCCCAGGCTATGACCGACCAGGTGCGCCCGGCCGCCGCCGTCCAGGCGCGCCACCAGGCGCCGCACCGTGGCGTCCGGGTCGCCGAGGATGCTGGGATAGCCGAGCAGTTCGGGAACGAAACCGGCGCCGCGAAGGCGTGCGGCGAACCAGCGCATCGCCGCGCTCGGCATCCACAGGCCATGCAGCAGGACCACGCGCTCGACACGCGCGGCCGCCGTTCCGGTTTGGTTCGCTTCCGGCATGCACGCATCCTAAGCGCGAACCGTTTCCCGGCGCCGCACCCGCGCTGCCGCGGGCCACGTCCCGCCGCGACGCGACGGAACGTGGCATTCCCGCTCAGTAGCAGGGATGGATGGTCATCGGGGTCGGCCGGCCGGACTCTCCCCATGTCACCATGGTGCCGTCGCACTCGATGCGGCCGCCGCCGATGGCATTGCCGCTGCTGTCGTAGCGGGTCCATTCGCCCCACTCCTTGCCCTGGATCGGGAACCGCGCGAACGCGGTCCCGGCCACGAACAGCACCGCGGCGGCGATGGCGAACGCGGTCAGGGCCCTGCGTAGACGGATCTTCATGGTGTGCTCCTCCTTAAGGACTGCGGACGATCCCCCCCGCGGGCAGGCTAACGCAGCCGCCGCCGGCGGCGGCGTCGCGAACGGCGAACCGGGTCGAGGTTTGGCGCACGCGCGGCCGCCCTTGCTCCCGCGATGCCGACGTCGATTCCCGTCCCGCCCGTTCGTCTTCAAGGGACACCCATCTGAGAGGACGCCCCCGATGAAACTCTACGGCTTCGGTCCGACCCGGTCCCTGCGCGCGCAGTGGGCGCTCCGGGAACTGGGCGCCGAGTTCGAATTCATTCCCGTCAACCTGGCCGCGGGCGAAGGGCGGACGCCCGAATTCCTCCGCCTCAACCCCGCCGGCAAACTCCCGGTGCTCGTCGACGGCGACCTGGTCCTGACCGAATCGGCCGCCATCGTCTTCTATCTTGCCGAAAAGTATCCCGGGCACGGCCTGCTCCCGTCCGACCTCGAGACGCGCGCGCAGGTCTATCGCTGGACGCTGTTCGCGATGACGGAACTGGAGCAGCCGCTCTGGCGCATGGCACGGCACGCGTTCCTCTATCCGGAAGACAAGCGCCTGCCCGCGGACATCGAACTCGCCCGCGGGGACTTCCGCGACATGGCCGCCGTCCTCGAGCGCCACATGGAAGGCCGCACCTACATCGTCGGCGACACCGTCACCGCCGCCGACTGCGTGACCGCCTACCTGATGGACTGGGCCAACGAGGAGGACCTGCTCGGCGATTTCCCGCGGCTGCGCGCCTACATGGACCGCATGTACGCGCGCCCGGCGGCACCGCAGCGGATCGCGCAGGCGTTCGCGGAGATCCAGGCGGCGTCGGCCTGATACCGCTCCGCGACCGGCGAATGACACGGCATCCTTGCCTCGTCGCTCCCGCGAAGGCGGGAGCCCAAGGACTTGCCGCGATCGGAGCGAAAGTCCATGGATTCCCGCCTTCGCGGGAATGACGAGCAAAAGCAGGACATCGCCGGTTGAGCAAGTGCCATTGGGGTATGACTCTTGTCCCCGGAAGGCTCATCCCTGGAAACGTCAGCCCTTGGGCCGCACCGCGACGTGCACTTCCGCCAGCTGCGCCTCGGGGATCGGCGACGGCGCGCCGGTCATCAGGCACTGGCCGCCGGTGGTCTTGGGGAAGGCGATGACGTCGCGGATCGAATCGGTGCCGGCCATCAGCGCGGCGATGCGGTCGATGCCGAAGGCGATGCCGCCGTGCGGCGGCGCGCCGTACTTGAGCGCATCGAGCAGGAAGCCGAACTTGGCCCGCGCCTCGCCGGCGCCGATGCCGAGCAGTTCGAACACCGCCGACTGCATGCTCGCGCGATGGATGCGGATCGAACCGCCGCCGATCTCGTTGCCGTTGAGCACCATGTCGTAGCCGCGCGAGACCGCGGTGTGGGCGTTCGCGCGCAATTCGGCTTCGTCGTCGACCGCGGGCGCGGTGAACGGGTGATGCAGCGCGACGTGGCGGTTCGCCTCCTCGTCCCATTCGAACATCGGGAAGTCGGTGACCCACAGCGGCCGCCAGCCGGCCTCGACCAGGCCGAAGTCCCGGCCGGCCTTGAGCCGCACCGCGCCCATGAAATCGCTCACGGTCGCGTACTTGCCGGCACCGAAGAACACGATGTCGCCGTTGCCGGCGCCGACGCGCGCGAGCAGCGCGGCGAACGCCTCGTCGGAGAAGAACTTGGCGACCGGCGACGACAGCTCGCCGCTCTCCGAGAACTTGGCGTAGGCCAGGCCCTTGGCGCCGAACTTGGCCGCGTGCGCGGCATACTCGTCGATCTGCTTGCGCGACAGCGCCGCGCCGCCCGGCACCCGCAGCGCGCAGACGCGGCCGCCGTCGACGCCGGCCCAGTCGGTGAAGACCTTGAACTCCGAACCCTTCACCTCGGGATCGACGTCGACCAGCTCCAGCGCGATGCGCAGGTCCGGCTTGTCGGAACCGTAGCGGCGCATCGCCTCGGCCCAGGTCATCCGCGGGAAGACGCCGAGCTCGACGTCCATCACCTCGCGGAACACGTCGCGCATCATCGCCTCGACCGTGTCCTGCACGTCCTGCTCGGACACCCAGGCGAACTCCATGTCCAACTGAGTGAACTCGAGCTGGCGGTCGGCGCGCAGCGCCTCGTCGCGGAAGCAGCGCGCGATCTGGTAGTAGCGGTCGAAGCCGGCCATCATCAGGATCTGCTTGAACAGCTGCGGCGACTGCGGCAGCGCGTAGAACTCGCCCGGATGCATGCGCGCCGGCACCAGGAAGTCGCGCGCGCCCTCGGGCGTGGCCTTGGTCAGGATCGGCGTCTCGATGTCCTGGAAGCCGCGCGCGTCCAGCCAGCGCCGCAACGCCTGCACCAGGCGGGTGCGGATGCGCAGCTTGGCCTGCATCTGCGGCGTGCGCAGGTCGAGGTAGCGGTACTGCAGGCGGATGTCCTCGCCCGGGTTCTCGTGGGCGTGGAAGGGCAGCGGCTCGGCCTTGTTGAGCACCTCGATGCGGCGCGCCACCACCTCCACCCGGCCGTTCGGCAGCTTCGGGTTGGGCGATTCGCGCAGCCGCACCTGGCCGGTCACGCGCAGGCAGTCCTCGTAGCCCACGCCGGCCGCGGCGGCGATCACCTCGGCATTGCCTTCGGTGCCGGCCTCGGGCTCGGCGACGACCTGGACGATGCCCTCGTGGTCGCGCAGGTCGATGAAGCACAGTCCGCCGAGGTCGCGGGCGACATCGGCCCAGCCGCACAGGGTGACGGTCTGTCCGACCAGCGCCTCGTCGACGAGGCCGCAGTAATGGGTACGCATGGAGACTCCAGGGAGCGAAGGCGGTCCCGCTTTTCGGGGCGGGAAACGCGCTATTTTAGCGGCAGGCCGCCGGGTCGCGTCGCCGCGGCTGCGCCGGCCGCCGCCATCGGAGGGAATCGCCATGTACCGCCTGTCCGGATGTCTCCTGCTCCTGGCCCTGGTCGCGTTCGGCGGTTCGCCGCTGCACGCCCAGCCGCAGACACGCGCCTACGCGCCCGAGAACCTGCGCGAACTGCCGGTCCGCGACCAGGAGCGCGTGATCGCGCTCGAATACTCCGACCAGTCCCGCGGCCGCCGCATCCCCGACGACCAGCTGCGGTTCTACCTCGACCAGGTCAACCGCTCCAACTGGACCTTCAGCCGGATCAAGCAGGACATCGCCCGCTCGCTGGCCGGCACGCCCGGCGGCCCGCGGCCGCCCGTCCGGCCGGGCAACACCATCCGCTGCGAAAGCGACGATGGCCGCTCGCGCACCTGCCCGACGCCGTGGCGCGGCCCGTCGCGGCTGGTCCGGCAGCTGTCCTCGGCGCCCTGCGTCGAGGGCCGCACCTGGCACTCGCAGGCCGGTCGCGTCCAGGTCGGCAACGGCTGCCGCGCGGAGTTCGCCGCCGGCGCGCAGGTCCGGCCGCCGGTCGCCGGCGACCGCGTCACCTGCGCCAGCGAGGGCGGGCGCTTCCGGACCTGTCCCTGGAATGCGGCGGCGGGCCGGCCGCGGCTGCTTCGACAGCTTTCCGGCCAGGCGTGCGTGCAGGGCCGCAGCTGGGGCTACGATCGGCGCGGGCTGTGGGTCGACGCCGGCTGCCGGGCCGAGTTCGGCAGCGGCAACGGTAGCGGCCCGGGGCCGCGCCCGCCCACGAATGGCTACAACGTGACCTGCGCCAGCGACCACTTCCAGCGCACCACCTGCGCCTGGCAGGCCGGGCGCGGACGGCCGCGGATGATCGAGCAGCTGTCGGACCGGCCGTGCGTGGAAGGCCGCTCCTGGGGCTACGACGGCGGCGCGTCGCTCTGGGTCAGCGGCGGCTGCCGCGCCCGCTTCGGCGTGCGCTGAGGCGCGGACGCCCTTCGCGCCGGCGTCAGGCGCTGGCGGCGGGGGCCGGCTTGGCCGCCGCGGCCGGCGCGGGCTTGGCGTCCGGCTTCGCGGCGGCGCCGTCGGTCTTCGCCGCGGGCGCCTTGGCATCCGCCGCCGGGGCCGGCTCCGGCTTGGCCGCACCCTCGCCGCCTTCGACCAGGTTGCGCTTCTTCTCGCCGTCCCTCTTGAAATCGGTCTCGTACCAGCCGCTGCCGGACAGGCGGAACGCCGGCGCGGTCAGCTGCCGCTTCACCGCGTCGGCGGCACAGGCGGGACAGGCCTCGGGATCGGGGTCGGACAGCTTCTGCAGACGGTCGAAGTCGTGGCCGCAGGCGGCGCAGCGATAGGCGTAGATCGGCATGGCGGTGCACTCGTGGAGTCTGCGCGCATTGTGGGGCCGGCGGCCGGCGAATCAAGCGGCAGGCGCCGCGGCGGCACGCCCAGCGTCACCGACGCCCCACGGAGCCCGCATCGCGCGCTCGTACGCCCGCTCAGTCGCCCCAGGGCGCGGGCGGCGGGTCCACCGGCGCGGTCAGGTCGAACTCCACCTGGAACAGGCGTCCGTCGGGACGGCCGAGTTCGTAGAGGAAACGCCGCTCCGGCTCGATCTCCATCGCCCAGGTGTTGGCGACCGAAGCCTCCAGGCCTTCGCGCTCGAACAGCGCGATCGATTCGGCATCGGCCGGGAATTCCTGCCGCTGCGCGCTGCCGTCGTCGACGGTATCGCCGCCGTACATCGTCACCGCATCGTCGCTGCCGTCCTCGTGGCGATGGTCGTGCTTGAGCCGCAGGCCGGTGCCGGTGCGGGTCAGGACCCAGGTGCGCGAACGGTCGTCGCCGACGTGGAACGGCACGTGCAGTTCGCGCCCCGGATCGTCGCAACCGCGTACATGCATCACTAGCGGCTTGCCCTCGAAGGCATCCGGCTCGGCCGATCGCGGCTCGTTGGCGACGATGCGGCCGGCGAAAGCCTGGCCGCAGTGCCGGGCCAGGTTGACGAGGAATTCGTCGGCCGGCGCGGCACCGCGCGGCTGCGCCGGGTCGTACGACTCCTCCGCGGCGGCATCGGCCCTGGCGGCGGCACCGTCGTCGGAATCGGCGTCGGAAGAGCCGATCCGGATGCAGGCCGACAGCGCCAGCACGAGAACGGCGACGGATACACGGGCGACGGGCTTGTTCATGGCCGTACCGTAGTCGCGGCGGCAGCGCGGAGCAAGCACGGCCGCGGGTGCCCTGAGCCCGCCTCCCGAACGGATCGCGTGCCGTGCTCGGCGAGCGTTACCCGCGGCTGCGCGCTATCGATCGCGGGCCGACGTGGAAGGGCCGCCGCGCCGACGCTACCCGCCGCGGCGGAAGCGGCTGGCGCGCCCGTCGGAGCCCAGCGTTTCCAGCGCTGCGACCCGTCCCCGCGCGTCGCGTTCGAAGCGGACGCGCAGCGACGGATCGTCGGCCACCGCGAACAGGTCATCGCCGAGCGGCATCAGGTCCTGCGGCGGGCGCCGGCCATTGCGCAGGAACAGGCGCCCGTCCCGCGTACCGACGGCGACGGACCCGTAGCCGCCGATGTAATCCTCGAACGGCGCCGAATCGACCGCCGCGGCTTGCGCGCGCAGCGCCTCCAGCACCCAGCGCGCATCGACGGCTTCGGCATCCGGCGGGCCGCGTTCGAGCATCGCTTCCAGCGCCAGCATCCTGGCGGTCGACAGGGCATCGGCGGGGACCACGGCCACGTCCGGCGGCACGCCGTCGCCTTCCCAGTTGCGTCCGGTGACGGGGCTCACCGGCGAGCCGGTGGAGACGAACACGCGAAAACCGTGGCCGGCGTCGAACTCGGCGCCGGGATTGGCGGCGCCCGCGGTCCGCTCGCCGACCACGATGGCGCGCCCGGCGTTCTGCAGGGTGTAGGCGAAGGCTTCGGCCGCCGAACCGGTACGGGCGCTGGTCAGCAGGTAGAGCGGCGTGTCCAGCCGCGGCGTGGGGTACCAGTCGTCCGGCGCCTCGCTGGTGGTGCCTTCGCGGGCATGGAAGACGTTGTAGATGTCGGCGCCGCGGGGCGTGAACGCGCTGGCCAGGTAGCCGACCATCGCCGGCGAGCCGCCGCCGTTGCCGCGCAGGTCGATGACCAGTGCATCGGCGTGCGCGACCAGTTGCAGGGCGGCCTCGATGGCGCGGCGGGCCGGCGGCTCCGGCGCCTCGAAGTCGAAGTGGGCGAACTGCCGCAGGTCGATGTAGCCGACGTTGCCCGGCAGCACCTCGACGCGCCGGACCCCGTAGTTGCCGCGGCGACTCCGGTCCAGCGGCGGCGCGGACGAAGCGGGCGAGCCTTCCTGGCGTCCCGGCGCGGACGCCGGCTCCGGCGACCAGCGCACTGCGAAATGGCGGTCGAGCGGCCGCAGGCGTCCGGTCAGCGCGGTGGCGAGGTCGCGTGGATCGTGCAGCGCGTCGAACGTGCCCTGCGCCGCGTCGGCGCGCAAGCCATCGGCGATCTCCCTGCCGCGGGCGGGATCGTGGTAATGCGCCTCCACCACCTGCGCCACCCCGGCCACCTGGCTGCGCGGATCGACGGCGGCGGCGGTCGCGGCGGCGGCGAGTGCACACAGAGCGAAGAGGAGGGGGAGCGGTCCTGCGAAACGTACGGCGCTTGGCATGTGGTGACTCCTGATGGATGGAGGCCGGCCGGGACGGGTCGGACGCCCGGGCACCGTCGACGGCGCCGAGCGGGAGCGGCCAGGCCGCCGTCGCCGGCGACGGATACTCTCGAGAAGGATGCTGCAAGGGCGCAAACCGTCGCGGCCGAGTTGCCGCGCCGGAGTGATGGGACCGGTTGGGGCAGGCGCAGGCGGCATGCAACCGGCGCGAAGACCGATGCAAGTATCCCCGGCAGAATCGGAGGGCTTTGGAGCGTACCGACATTCGCTGTCCATGCCCGTTAGCGCTGTAGGAGGGGCTTCAGCCTCGACCGCGCGGGCGAACAGTAAATCTTCTCTGCCGTTGTTTCCCTTCGCAACGCGCGGCGGCGCGTTCATCGTGGTCGTCACCGATGCGTCTGCCTGGCGCGGGCTGAAGCCCCTCCTACAGAGCAGGTGGCGGCGCTCAGGCGACGTCGGCCTCGTAGAGCGCCAGCAACTCGGCTTCCGCTTCCTCCAGCGCCGCGCGCAGCTCGCGCTGGCGCTGGCCCAGCGATGCGACGCGCGAGGCGTCGCCGGCATAGGCTGCCGGGTCGGCCAGTCCGGCCTCCACCGAGGCGATCTCCGCCTCCAGTTCGGCGACGCGCGCTTCGGCCCGCGCCAGCCGATGCGGATTGACCTTCGGCTTCGCCGCGGCCGCTTTCGCCGGCGCGGCGACCGGCGCCGCGGCAGGCTTGGCGCCGCGGTCATCGCCGGAACGGCTGCGCAGCCAGGCCGCGTAGGCGTCCAGGTCGCCGTCGAACGGCTGCACCGTGCCGTCGGCGACGCGCCAGAAGCTGTCGCTGACCAGGCCGATCAGGTGCCGGTCGTGCGAGACCAGCACGATGGCGCCCTCGTAGTCGCTGAGCGCCTCGGCCAACGCCTCGCGCATGTCGAGGTCGAGGTGGTTGGTGGGCTCGTCGAGCAGCAGCACGTTGGGTTTTCGCCAGGCGATCAATGCCAGCGCCAATCGCGCACGCTCCCCGCCGGAGAAGTTGTCGATGCACTCGAACGCGCGGTCGCCGGGGAAGTTCCACTTGCCGAGGAAGTCGCGGAACGCCTGGACGGCGGTGTCCGGCGCCAGCTCGCGCAGATGATCGATCGGCGAGGTGCCCGCCTTCAGCGCTTCGACGGTGTGCTGGGCGAAGTAGCCGATGCACAGGTCCGGGTGCGCGGCGCGCTCGCCGGCCAGCAGCGGCAGTTCGCCGACCAGCGACTTGACCAGGGTCGACTTGCCGGCGCCGTTGGCGCCGAGCAGGCCGATGCGGTCGCCGGGTTCCAAGCCGAAGCCTACTTGACGGAGGACCCGGACGCGCTCCGGCGCAGCCTCCCTTGTGGGAGCGACGGAAGTCGCGACATTCGCCGGGCCCCCTGTCGCGACTTCCGTCGCTCCCACAGGATTACGCCCATAACCGCAATCAGCGTCGTTCAGCCGCAGCAGCGAATGCGGCAGCTTCTGCGGGACGGGCAACTCGATGCGCAGCTCGCGCTCGGCGCGCACCGCCTCGGTGCCGGCCAGCTTGGCCAGCCGCTTGATCCGCGACTGCGCCTGCCGGGCCTTGGTGGCCTGGGCACGGAAGCGGTCGATGAAGCGCTGCAGGTGCGCACGCTCGGCCTGCTCCTTCTCGTGCGCGATCTGCTGCTGGCGCAGGTGTTCGGAGCGCTGGCGCTCGAACGCGGTGTAGTCGCCGACGTAGAGCTTGGCCTTGCCGTCGTGCAGGTGCAGGGTGTGGGTGGCGACGTTGTCGAGGAACTCGCGGTCGTGCGAGATCAGCAGCAGCGTGCCCGGATACTTCAGCAGCCACTGCTCCAGCCACAGCACCGCATCGAGGTCGAGATGGTTGGTGGGCTCGTCGAGCAGCAGCAGGTCGCTGGGCATCATCAGCGCCCGCGCCAGGTTCAGGCGCACCCGCCAGCCGCCGGAGAACGCGCTCACCGGCCGCTGGTGCGCGTCGGCAGCGAAGCCGAGGCCGTGCAGCAGCTTGCCGGCGCGCGCGGTGGCGTCGTAGCCGTTGAGCTCGGCCAGCCGATGGTGCGCCTCGGCCACCGCCTCCCAGTCCTCGGCCGCCGTGGCCTCGGCCTCGGCGCGCAGCGCCGCGGCCACCTCGATGTCGCCGGACAGCACGAAGTCGATCGCGGCGTCGGGCAGCGACGGCGTCTCCTGCGCCACGCTGGCGATGCGCACCCGGTTGGGCACGTCCAGGTCGCCGCGGTCGGCCTCGACCTCGCCGCGGATCGCCGCGAACAGCGAGGACTTGCCGGTGCCGTTGCGGCCGACCACGCCGACCCGCCAGCCCGCGTGCAGGGCCAGGTCGACGTCGGACAGCAGCAGGCGTTCGCCGCGGCGCAGGGCGAAATTGCGGAAGGCGATCATGGACCGCACATTCTATTACGTCCGGCGCGGCGGCACTTCCCTCACGATGCGCCGCCGCACCCTGCGCCCTCTCCCCCACTCGCGGCGGAGAGGGCTGGGTGGGGACGACGGAGCCGGATGCTGTCAGAGAGTCTGGAAAGACCGAGTAATTGGAGAATCGACGGCCTTGTCCGGATCGATTCGCCAGCCAAGCGTCACCGTCTCCGGCACCTCACGCCAAACTTCTCTCCCGCAATCGAGAGGGAGCTGAGCGATCGCGCGGCCGTCATCCATCGGCCAAAACGTGCGCCGTTTCGCGCTGCGGAGCATTCACCGGACAGTTGAGGATGTAACCGTTGACCCGTTCAGGGTGAGCTGTTACAGCGAGGTGACGCCCCGAAACACCACGATAAGCATAAGGAGCCTCCCCCCTCATGCAACGCCGCCCCCTTGCGCTCGGCCTCGCCCTGGCGCTCGCCTCCCCCGCTGCGCTGGCGCAGTCGCCGGCCGCCGACCAACCCGCGCCGCGCGATCGCGCCACCACCCTCGACACCCTGATCGTCACCGGCACCCGCGTCGCCGACCGCACCGTGGCCGAGTCCGCCTCGCCGATCGACATCATTTCCCCGGAAACGCTGGAGTCCACCGGCACGGTGGAACTGGCTACGGCACTGTCCCGCGCCCTGCCCTCGCTCAACTTCCCGCGCCCGGCGATCACCGACGGCACCGACGCGGTCCGCCCGGCGCAGCTGCGCGGCCTGGCCCCGGACCAGGTGCTGGTGCTGGTCAACGGCAAGCGCCGCCACACCACCGCGCTGATCAACCTCAACGGCAGCCAGGGCCGCGGCTCCTCGCCGGTCGATCTCAACGCGATCCCGATCGCCGCGATCGAGCGCGTGGAGGTGCTGCGCGACGGCGCCTCGGCGCAGTACGGCTCCGACGCCATCGCCGGCGTCATCAACATCGTGCTCAAGGGCAGCGACGCCGGCGGCAGCATCGCCGCGCGCTACGGCCAGTACAGCGCCGGCGACGGCGAGCAGGTCCAGCTCTCCGGCGACGGCGGCATCGCGCTCGGCCAGGCCGGCTTCCTGCACCTGGCGGCGCAGGCCGGGCACCAGGACCAGACCGACCGCGCCGGGCCGTTCCAGGGCACGCCCACGGCGAGTTCGCCGCCGCTGGGCGCGGTGGTGCAACGCTATGGCGATCCCGAGGTCGACAGCCGCGCCGTCGCCTACAACGCCGAGTTCAGCCCGGCCGAGGGCGTGGTGTTCTATTCCTTCGGCACCTACAGCAAGCGCGACGCGCTCTCCAACGGCTTCTATCGACCCGCGGGCGACAACCGCAACATTCCGGAGATCTATCCGGACGGCTTCCTGCCCAACATCCGCAACATCGCCGACGACCGCGCCGGCGTCATCGGCCTGCGCGGCACCACCGCCGGCGGCACCGCGATCGACATCAGCTTCAACCACGGCATCAACCACCTGACCTTCGGCGTCGAGAACAGCCTCAACCGCAGCCTCGGCCCCGGGACGCCCACCCAATTCCATGCCGGTGCGCTGGAAGTCACCCAGAACGTGTTCAACCTGGACTTCAACAAGGCGCTGGACGTCGGCCTCGCCTATCCGGTCACCTTCGCCTGGGGCGCGGAGTGGCGCGGCGAGAAGTTCAACCAGAGCCAGGGCGAACCGGCCTCGTACGCCGACGGCAACCTGACCCTGCCGGACGGCAGCCGCGCGCCGCCCGGCGCCCAGGTGTTCCCCGGGTTCCAGCCCGCGAATGCCGGTCAGCACGACCGCCACAGCTACGCGTTCTATCTCGACGCCGAGGCCGACCTGGGCGACCGCTTCAGCGCCGGACTGGCGGCGCGTTACGAGAACTACAGCGACTTCGGCAGCACCGCCTCGGGCAAGCTGTCGGCGCGCTATGCCATCAGCGATGCGGTGGCGCTGCGCGGCACCGTCTCCACCGGCTTCCGCGCGCCCTCGCTGCAACAGCAACACTTCCAGTCCACCTCGACCAACTTCATCGGCGGCGTGCCGTTCGAGGTCCGCACCTTCGCGGTCGACGATCCGGTCGCGGTCGCGCTCGGCGCCGAGCCGCTCAGGGCCGAGGAGTCGACCAACGTCAGCCTCGGCCTGGTGCTGCAACCGGTGGATGCGCTGTACGTCACCATCGACGCCTACCAGATCGACGTCGACGACCGCATCATCCTGTCGGAGAACCTGGTCGACGACCCCGACAACCCTGATCCTGCATTGCGCCGCCTGGTCAGTAATTTTCTCGAAAGCCATGGCATCTTCGGCGTCACCGGCGGCCGTTACTTCACCAACGCCATCGACACCCGCACCCGCGGCGTCGACCTGGTCGGCACCTACCGCTGGGCGCTGGACGCCGGCAGCCTGGATTTCACCGCCGGCTTCAACTACAACGACACCGACATCCAGCGCATCGCTCCCAATCCGCCGGAGCTGGAAACCGGCGATCTCGACCTGGAACGCATCGGCCGTGTCGAGCAGGGCCGGGTGACGGTGGGCGCGCCGTCCGACAAGCTGTTCCTGTCCGGCGTCTGGAACAGCGGGCCGTGGACGCTCTCGGCCGCCGCCACGCGCTACGGCGAATTCGAGGTGCTCAACGGAGATCCGGCCCGCGACCAGACCTTCGGCGCCGAGTGGACGCTCGACGTCGCGGCCACCTACGCCATCGGCGGCTGGGACTTCACCGTCGGCGCCGACAACGTGTTCGACGCCTATCCGGACGAGGTGATCTTCGCCAACTCCAGCGCCGGCCAGCTGCCCTACAGCGCGGCCTCGCCGTTCGGCTTCAACGGCGCCTTCGCCTACGGCAGGATAGGCTACCGCTGGTAGGTGCCGACGGCGCGGAGCTCCGACGACGCCCGGACGCTTTCCGGTCCCCGCCGGCGTTCGGCTCCGTCGCCCCCTCACCCCAACCCTCTCCCGGCGAGTGGGGGAAGGGGAGTTAGCCCTCCGGAGACCAGATGCCGCACGACATTTCGCTGATCTCCATGCTGTGCGTCGGCTTCGTGCTCGCCTTCGTGCTCGGGCTGGTCGCCCAGCGCCTGCGGCTGTCGCCGCTGGTCGGCTACCTGGTCGCCGGCATCGTCGCCGGCCCGTACACGCCCGGCTTCGTCGCCGACCAGGAGCTGGCGCCGCAGCTGGCGGAGATCGGCGTGATCCTGCTGATGTTCGGCGTCGGCCTGCACTTCTCGCTGCGCGACCTGATGTCGGTGAAGGCGATCGCGCTGCCCGGCGCGATCGCGCAGATCACGGTCGCCACCCTGCTCGGCCTGGGCCTGGGCGAGTACCTGGGCTGGTCGCACGGCGCCTCGCTGATGTTCGGCCTGGCGCTGTCGGTGGCGAGCACGGTGGTGCTGCTGCGCGCGCTCGAGGACCGGCGCCTGATCGAGAGCGAGCGCGGGCGGATCGCGGTCGGCTGGCTGATCGTCGAGGACCTGGCGATGGTGCTGGCGCTGGTGCTGATCCCAGCGCTGTCCGGCGCGCTCGGCGGCCAGGACGCCGACGGCGGCCGCGGCCTCTCCGGCACCCTGCTCGTCACCCTGCTGAAGGTCGGCGCGTTCGTCGCGCTGATGCTGCTGGTCGGGCGCCGGGTGATCCCCTGGATCCTGGAACGCGTCGCCGGCACCGGCTCGCGCGAGCTGTTCACCCTCGGCGTGCTGGCGATCGCGATGGGGGTGGCGTTCGGCGCGGCCGAGCTGTTCGGCGTGTCGTTCGCGCTCGGCGCGTTCTTCGCCGGCATGTTGCTCAACGAGTCGGAGTTCAGCCACAAGGCGGCCGCCGACTCGCTGCCGTTGCGCGACGCGTTCGCGGTGCTGTTCTTCGTCTCGGTCGGCATGCTGTTCGATCCCGGCATCGTGCTCGAGCGCCCGCTCGAGGTGCTGGCGACCTTCTTCATCATCGTATTCGGCAAGTCGGCGGCGGCCTGGGCGATCGTGCGCCTGTTCGGCAAGCCCAACTCCACCGCGCTGACCATCTCCGCCAGCCTGGCGCAGATCGGCGAGTTCTCCTTCATCCTCGCCGGGCTGGGGCTGTCGCTGGAGATCCTGCCGGCGGACGGCCACGCCCTGGTCATCGCCGGCGCGCTGCTGTCGATCCTGGTCAATCCCTTCATCTTCACCCTGCTCGACCGCTGGCAGGCGCGCGAGGACGCGCGGGCCGCGGCACTGCGCCCGCCCGAGCCGAAAACGCCGCCGCTGGACGTCGACGGGCACGCCATCCTGGTCGGCTACGGCCGCGTCGGCAGCCAGCTGGCGAGCCTGCTGCAGGCGCGCGGCGTGCCGCTGGTGGTGGTCGAGGAGGACGCCGACCTGGTCGCGAAGGCGCGCCAGGCGGGACTGCTGGCGGTCCGCGGCAATGTCGCCTCGGAAGCGGTCATGGCCGAAGCGCTGCCGGCGCGCGCGCGGATGGCGATCTTCGCCATTCCGCGCGCGCTGGAGGCGGGCGAAACCATCGCCCGGCTGCGCCAGGTCAATCCGGAACTGAGCATCCTCGCCCGTGCCCACAGCGACGGCGAGGTGAAACACCTGCTCGCGCACGGCGCCGACGCCGCGGTGCTGGCCGAACGCGAGCTGGCCTACTCGCTGTCGGAGATGGTGATGTCGACGCCGCCGTACCGGCCGGCGCGCGCCGGCGCGACGCCGACACCGGCGGCACCGGGCTGAGCACGGCGGAAGATGCGCATCGTCCTGCTCACCGGCGCCGGCATGTCCGCGGAAAGCGGCATTCCGACCTTCCGCGATGCGCTCACCGGCTTGTGGGCGCGCTTCGATCCGCAGCGGCTGGCGACGCCGGAGGCGTTCGACGACGATCCGGCGCTGGTCTGGGGCTGGTACCGCTGGCGGGCGGCGCGTGCCCGGCAGGCCCGGCCGCACGCCGGCCATCTCGGCATCGCCGCGCTCGAGACGCTCGGGCACGCGGTCAGCGTGGTGACCCAGAACGTCGACGACCTGCACGAACGCGCCGGCTCGTCGCGGGTACTGCACCTGCATGGACGGTTGCTGGCCTCGCGCTGCGCCGGTTGCGGCGCGCGCATCGATCCGGACCCGATCGTCGCCGCGCCACCGCCCGCCGGCGACGGCGCGCGCGAGGAGCCGCCGGCCTGCGCGCACTGCGACGGCGGCCGGTTCCGCCCGGACGTGGTGTGGTTCGGCGAATCCTTGCCCGGCGAGGCCTGGAACGCCGCGCAGGAAGCGATCGTCGCCTGCGATCTGCTGCTGGTGGTCGGCACGTCGGGGCTGGTGCACCCCGCCGCCGCGCTGCCGTTGCACGCATTGGCGCAGGGGACGCCGGTGCTGGAGATCAACCCGGAAAGGACGGCGCTGTCGACGCGGGCCGATGCCGCCTGGCCGCTGCCGGCGGCCGCCGGCATCGAACGGCTGCTGGCGCGACTGGACGCGTCCCCCGAAGCCGACCCGCGGACGCTCATCGGGCCCCGCTGATGGACGCGACCGCGCCCGTAGAGCGGAGCTTGCTCCGCTGCCCCGGCTCCGGAGCCGGTTCCGGTTTCTCGGGCGGAGCAGCCGAGCAAGCTCGGCTCTACGTGCGTGCATGGACGCTCACCGGGCACGCCCCCCGCCGATAGTTGCGAACCGCGCCGTAGAGCGGAGCTTGCTCCGCTGCCCCGGCTCCGGAGCCGGTTCCGGTTTCTCAGGCGGAGCAGCCGAGCAAGCTCGGCTCTACGGGCGGCGTGGACGCTCCGCGGCTGTCCGCTAGCCGGCCCGCGCCGCGCCGCGGCCCAGCTGTGCCTGCAGGCACGGCGCCAGCCGCGGATGCCGGAAGGCGAAACCGGCCGGGGCCAGCCGCCGCGGCAGCACGCGCTGCCCGCCCAGCAACAGCGTCGACATCTCGCCCAGGGCCAGCCGCAGCGCCGGCGCCGGGACCGGCAGGAACGTCCGCTTGCCGAGAGCCTGCGCGAGCGCGGACGTGAACTCCGCGTTGGTGACCGGTGCGGGCGCGGCCAGGTTGAAGACGCCGCGCGGCCCCGCGGACGCCGCGTCGTCCAGGTGCAGCCCCATCAGGAACCGCACCGCCTCCACCCAGTCCTCGCGCGCGATCCAGCTCAGCACCTGGGTGCCGTCGCCGAGGCGCCCGCCCAGCCCGAGCCGGAACGGCGGCAGCAGGCGCCCGAGCATGCCGCCGTCCGGATGCAGGGCAATGCCGGTACGCAGCAGCACCACCGGGACGCCCAGCGCTTCCGCTTCGAGCGCGGCGGCCTCCCATTGCGCGCACAGCCGGTGCGCGAACTCGTCGTGGAAGTCGCTGTCCTCGGTCAGCGGCGCATCGCCGCGGTCGCCGTACCAGCCGACCGCGGAACCGCTGAGCAGCACCCGTGGCCTGTCGATGCAGGTGCGCATCCAGTCGAGCAGCGTCCGCGTCGGACCGAGGCGGCTGTCGACCAGTTCGCGCTTGCGCGCCTCGCTCCAGCGCCGGTCGGTGATGCCGGCGCCGGCCAGGTTGACCACCGCACCCCAGGCATCGCCCGGCGCGAGCGCGTCGTAGCCGCGCACCTCGACGGCCTCCGGCGCGCGCTTCCGGTCCGGCGCGCGCGACAGCCAGGTGACCGCGGCGCCCTCGCCCACCAGCCGTTCGCTCAGCGCCGAGCCGAGAAAGCCGCTACCGCCCGCGATCAGCACCCGCATGCGCCACCTCCCGCACCGGCAGGACGGAACCCGTGCGCCGGGAACGGCCTGCCTGGCGCGCATTGCAGCAGACCGCCGGTCAACCTGCCGTTACGGCCGCTTTCCACCCCGGTCACAATCCGGCAGCGGCCGCCGCGCTAGGCTCGGGCGCCATGCTCAGCCTGTTGCGGCCCGTCCTGTCCCTGCTGTCCGGCGTCGCGCTGCTGCTGCTCGGCAGCGGCCTGCTCAACACGCTGGTCCCGCTGCGCGCCAGCCAGGCGGGATATCCCGACGCCCTGGTCGGCGGACTCACCTCGGCCTACTTCGCCGGATTCTTCATCGGCACGTTCGTCGCGCCGTCGCTGGTCCGGCGCATCGGCCACATCCGCGCGTTCGCGTTCTACACCGCATGCTGCGCCTGCGTGGTGCTGCTGCATACGCTGAGCGTCGATCCGATCCTGTGGCTGCTCGCGCGGCTGGCGCTCGGCGCCGCCCTGGTCGGCCTGTACACGGTGATCGAGAGCTGGCTCAACGCGCAGGCCGAACCGCCGCAGCGCGGCCGCGTGTTCGCGGTCTACATGGCGGTGAACCTGGGTGCGCTGGCCCTGGCGCAGCAGCTGCTGCATGTCGAGGGCGGTGCGGACTTCGTGCTGTTCGTGCTGGTGGCGCTGCTGGTCTGCGCCGCCAGCCTGCCGGTCCTGCTGACTCGGCAGGCGCAGCCGCAGCTGCAGCCGGCGCCGCGGCTGCAGTTGCGGCGGCTGCTCGCCGTGGCCCCCACCGCCGGCGTCGGCGCGCTGGTCTCGGGGTTGGCGATGGGCGCGCTGTGGGGCCTGCTGCCGGTGTACTTCAGCCGCCAGGGCATGGACGCCTCCGGGATCGGCATGTCGATGAGCGTGGCGATCCTGGGCGGCGCGGCGCTGCAGTGGCCGCTGGGCCGGCTTTCCGATCGGCACGACCGCCGTTTCGCGCTGGCGCTGGCGTGCGCGGCGGCCTGCGTGTTCGCCGCGCTGATCCCGATGACGATGCCGTTCGCGGGCATGTCGCAGGGACTGGTCTTCCTCTACGGCGGCATGGCGTTCTCGGCCTATCCGATCGTGGTCGCGCACCTGCTCGACCAGCTGCCGCCCGAGGACGTGCTCGCGGCCAGCAGCAGCGTGCTGCTGGTCAACGGCATCGGCTCGGCGCTCGGCCCGCTGCTGGCGGGCCTGCTGATGTCGGCGCTGGGTCCGGCCGCGCTGTTCGCCTGGTTCGCACTGCTGCAGGGAAGCCTGGCGGTCTACGCCGGCTATCGCTACCAGGCGCACCGCCGCAGCCACGTGCCGGGCGCGCCGTTCTTCGCGATGCTGCGCACCACGCCGGCATCGCTGGAAATGCTTGCCGCGGAGTCTGAGGACGGACGGCCCGACGACGAGCCGGTCGGCAACGAGCAGGCCGGCACCACGCGAGATCGGCCGGAAGGCGCCGGCGCCGCACGCGATTGACGCCCGCCGCGGCGGGCGCCGGCCTTTTCCGGCTCAGCCCTTGCGGAACGCCAGCCGCCCGCCCTCGGCGTCGACGCGCACCGTGTCGCCGCTGCCGAATTCGCCGGAGAGGATCTTCGATGCCAGCGGATTCTCCAGCTGCTGCTGGATCGCGCGCTTGAGCGGGCGCGCGCCGTAGACCGGGTCGAAGCCGACGTTGCCCAGCAGCTCGAAGGCCTGGTCCGAGATCTCGATGCGGATGCCGCGCTCGCCCAGGCGCTTTTCCAGGCCGCGCATCTGGATCCGCGCGATCGCCTTGATCTGCGGCTTGTCGAGCGGGTGGAACACCACGATGTCGTCGAGCCGGTTGATGAACTCGGGACGGAAGTGCGACTGCACGACCCCCATCACCGAGGCCTTCATCTGCGTATACGCCTCCGGGCTGTCGTCGCCGCCCATCTCCTGGATCATCTGGCTGCCGAGGTTGGAGGTCATCACGATCACGGTGTTGCGGAAATCGACCGTGCGGCCCTGGCCGTCGGTCAGGCGGCCGTCGTCGAGTACCTGCAACAGGATGTTGAACACGTCCGGGTGCGCCTTCTCCACCTCGTCGAGCAGGATCACGCTGTACGGCCGCCGGCGCACCGCCTCGGTCAGGTAGCCGCCTTCCTCGTAGCCGACGTAGCCCGGCGGCGCGCCGACCAGGCGGCTGACGGCGTGCTTCTCCATGAATTCGCTCATGTCGATGCGCACCATGGCGTCGTCGCTGTCGAACAGGAACTCGGCCAGCGCCTTGCACAGCTCGGTCTTGCCGACGCCGGTCGGCCCCAGGAACAGGAACGAGCCGCTGGGCCGGTCGGGATCCGACAGCCCCGTGCGCGCGCGCCGCACCGAATCGGACACCGTCTGGATCGCCTCGTCCTGGCCCACCACGCGCCCGTGCAGCGCCGCCTCCATCTTCAGCAGCTTGTCGCGCTCGCCTTCGAGCATCTTGCTGACCGGAATGCCGGTCCAGCGCGCGACGACCTCCGCGATCTCCTCGGCGGTCACCTTGTCCTGCAGCAGGGTGAAGCCCTGGGTCTCGGCCTCCTGCGCCGCGGCCAGCTGCTTCTCCAGCTCCGGCAGGCGGCCGTACTGGATCTCGCTCATCCTGGTGTAGTCCTGCTTGCGCTGCGCGGCTTCCAGCTCCAGCCGGGCCTGCTCGATCTGCTCCTTGATCTTCGTCGCGCCCTGCACGGTGGCCTTCTCGGCCTTCCACACCTCCTCCAGGTCGTTGTATTCGCGCTCCAGCGCCTCGATCTCGGTTTCCAGGTCGGACAGGCGCTGCTTCGACTCTGGATCCTTCTCCTTCTTCAGCGCCTCGCGCTGGATCTTGAGCTGGATCAGGCGGCGCTCCTTGCGGTCGAGTTCCTCCGGCTTGGAGTCGATCTCCATGCGGATGCGGCTGGCGGCCTCGTCCATCAGGTCGATGGCCTTGTCCGGCAGCTGGCGGTCGGCGATGTAGCGATGGCTGAGGGTGGCGGCGGCGACGATCGCCGGATCGGTGATCTCCACGCCGTGGTGCACGGCGTACTTCTCCTTGAGCCCGCGCAGGATCGCGATCGTGTCCTCGACGCTGGGTTCGCCCACGAAGACCTTCTGGAAGCGGCGCTCGAGGGCGGCGTCCTTCTCCACGTACTTGCGGTACTCGTCGAGCGTGGTCGCGCCGATGCAGTGCAGCTCGCCGCGCGCGAGCGCGGGCTTGAGCATGTTGCCTGCATCCATCGAGCCTTCCGCCTTGCCGGCGCCGACCATGGTGTGCAGTTCGTCGATGAACAGGATGATCTGGCCCTCGTTCTTGGCCAGGTCGCTCAGCACCGCCTTCAGCCGCTCCTCGAACTCGCCGCGGAACTTGGCGCCGGCGATCAGCGCACCCATGTCCAGCGACAGCACGCGCCGGCCGCGCAGGCCCTCGGGCACTTCGCCGTTCACGATGCGCTGCGCCAGGCCTTCCACGATCGCGGTCTTGCCGACGCCGGGCTCGCCGATCAGCACCGGATTGTTCTTGGTGCGCCGCTGCAGCACCTGCACGGTACGGCGGATCTCCTCGTCGCGGCCGATCACCGGATCGAGCTTGCCGCCCTCGGCGCGCGCGGTGAGGTCGATGGTGTACTTCTCCAGCGCCTGGCGCGCCTCCTCGGCGTTCTCGTCGGCCACCTTCTCGCCGCCGCGCATGGCATCGATCGCCGCGTTCAGCCGGGCCTTGTCGGCGCCGGCCGCCTTGAGCGCGCGGCCGGCCTCGCCACTGTCCTCGAGCGCCGCCAGCAGGAACAGCTCCGAGGCGATGTAGGCGTCGCCGCGCTGCTGCGCCAGCTTGTCGGTGACGTTGAGCAGGCGGCCGAGGTCGTTGCCGACCGAGATGTTGCCGGCCTGGCCCGACACCTTCGGCAGCTTCTCCAGGATCTCGCCCAGGCGCTCGCGCAGCAGCGGCACGTTGACGCCTGCCTGCGACAGCAACGGCCGGGTGCCGCCGCCGGACTGGTCCAGCAGCGCCACCAGCAGGTGCACCGGTTCGATCAGGTTGTGGTCGCGCCCGACCGCCAGCGACTGCGCATCGGCGATCGCCTGCTGGAAGCGCGAGGTGAGCTTGTCCATCCGCATCGGTGGGTTCTCCGGAAAGTGCGGGACGCCCCGGGGAAGTCCGGCGGACGCCGCGATGCCCTGTCAATGCGGGCCGCGCGGCGGCGATTCAAGGTTCGCGCGTGGCCGAGGACGGGCACCGATGCCGGGCCGAACGATGCCCTTGGGCACGGAAGCCGCATTTCCATGGATCGGACCCGGCTCAGCCGCCACCCGCGCCGATGCTCCGTCGCGACTTCCGTCGCTCCCACAAAGGCGAAGTCGCATCAGCCCCTACTCCGGCACTCGTGGGAGCGACGGTAGTCGCGACCCCGCCATGCATGAGTTCGTGCCCCACTCGATCTCCAGCACCCGTCCGCACGGACGCCGGGCTCCACTCAGTCCAAAGGCGCCGGCTGGATGATCTCGACCCAGTAGCCGTCCGGATCCTTGATGAAGGCGATGCTCTTCATGCTGCCGTCGCTCAGGCGCTTCTGGAACGGCACCTGCAACGCCTCAAAGCGCGCGCAGGCGGCGCGGATGTCCGGCACGCTGACGCAGATGTGGCCGAACCCGCGCGGCTCGCGGTTGCCGTCGTGGTAGACCGGCCCGGGCTCGGACTCGGTGCCGTAGTTGTGGGTCAGCTCCAGCACGCCGCGCTGGCGCGCCAGCCATTGCCGGCGCGCCTCGTCGCCGTCGGGAATGCCGTCGCCATCGTCGACCAGCACCAGGAAGTACAGCGAAAACTTCGCCTGTTCGAAATCCACCTTGCGCGCCAGGGTGAAGCCCAGCACTCGGGTGTAGAAGTCCAGCGAGGCCTGCGGATCCTTGATCCGCAGCATGGTGTGGTTGAAGACGAAATCGCGGGTCGCGGCATCGCGGATGGCGGCGACGCCCGGGACGGCGGCGAGTTCGGCGCGGGTCTGTGCGGTCATGGGATCGGCTCCGGTCGTGGGGCCGGCATTATCGCGAGCCCGGCGTATCGGCGCCGTCGTCTGGGAGCAGCCAGCCCTCGTAGCGCACCACCCGGCCGATCAGCGGCAGCACCGCCTCGACCAGGAACTCGTAGCGCCCCTCGTGCTCGCGTTCGCAGCAGCCGACCTCGGCGAACAACCGCGGCGGCAGCGGCAGGACGCCGAACAGGCGCACCCCGACCGTGTTCCAGAACAGCATGCCGTCGTTGACGTGCAGCAAGAAGCGGAACTGCAACGGCCCGCGGCGTTCCAGCAGCCGGCCGCCGCGGGCGCGCAGCTGCGAGGACATGCGCATGCCGGCGAAATCGCGATCCCAGCGCTCGCCGGCGGCATCGGCGAAGAATTCGACGGCCACCGGTACGTCGTCCGCCGCGCGCGGCAGCCCGGCGATCCGCGCGCACAGGCGCGCCAGCGGATTGCCGCCGCCGGCGATCGTGGCACGCCCGGCCATGCGCACCCGGCCGCGGCTCGAATGCAGCAGCCGCACCGCGTCCGGCAGGGTGTAGAACGGCGCGCCGAGCAGGGTCTGGAACAGCGTCGGTGACATCGTGGAACCTGATGGCGTGCGGGCGCGCAGCATAGCGCCTGCTCAGCGCGCCGGGGAACGCGGGGGCTGCAACGCCAGCAGGCCCAGCAGCACCGCCAGCGCGGCGTAGGCGGCGGCGAACTGCCAGGCGATGGCGCGGCGCAGGCCGTCGAGTTCCCACGGCAGGTAGACCGCTCCCTGCGGATGCACCGAATGGATGACGCCGAACGCGGTCAGCGCCGCGGCCAGCAGCAGGCAGCCGACCGCGCGCCACGGGCGGGCGTCGATCATCGCCACCAGCGTGGTCGCCCACAGCATCGCGGTGATGATGAAGCCGTTGCCGAGCACCACGATCGTCGCCAGTTCCGGCAGGCCGTGGCCGTCGGCCGAGGCGTACAGCTCGGCGAAGCGCTCCGGCGCGATCCAGGCCGGATTGCCGAACTTGATCGTCAGCAGGTAGGCCACCGCCGGCAGGAACGCCAGCGCCACCGCGATCGCGTGCTCGCGGCGGGTGCTGTGGAAGGCCTGCACCGAGATGTCGATGCCGACGTAGACGATGATCGGCGCCAGCACCGCCAGCGGCAGCCACTGCACCAGCCCCGAGACGATGCCGAGCATGCCCCCCAGGCCAATGAACAGCCCCGTGAGCAGCGTGTAGCCGCTGCGCGCGCCCATGTGCTTGTAGGCCGGCTGGCCGATGTAGGGCGTGGTCTGCGCCACGCCGCCGCAGACGCCGGCGACCAGCGTCGACGCCGCCTCGACCAGCAGCACGTCGCGGGTGCGGTAATCGTCGCCGGCCGCGCGCGCGCTTTCGCTGACGTTGATGCCGCCGATCACCATCAGCAGGCCGAACGGCAGCAGCAGCGACAGGTAGGGCACGGCGGCCGGCAGGCCTTCGAGGAAACCGAGCGTCGGCCACGGCAGCACCGGCGCCAGCGGCAACGGCCGCGGCAGCGCGAATCCCGGCAGCGCGCCGGCCAGGCCGAGTCCGTAGTAGAGGGCGAGGCCGACCAGGAACGCGAACAGCACGCCGGGGATCCGCAGCGGCAGCCGCCCCTTCGCCACCAGCGCGTACAGCAGCAGCCCCAGGGTGGCCAGGCCGACCACCGGCGAGCGCAGGGTCTCGACCAGCGGCAGGAAGCCCAGCAGCACCAGCGCGGCGCCGCCGATCGAGCCCAGCAGCGCCGCGCGCGGCACCCAGCGGGTGATCGCGTCGCCGGCGAAGGACAGGACCAGCTTCAGCGCGCCCATGATCACCAGCGAGGCCATGCCCAGCTGCCAGGTGGCGATGCCGGCCGCCTGCGGATCCATCCCCTGCGCGCGGAAACCGGCGAACGCGGGGCCCAGCACCAGCAGCGCCATGCCGATGCTGGTCGGCGCATCCAGGCCGAGCGGCATCGCGGTCACGTCGTCGCGCCCGGTGCGCGCCGCCAGCCGCCGCGCCATCCACGTGTACAGCAGGTTGCCGACCAGCACGCCGAACGCGGTGCCGGGGAACATGCGACCGAACACGATCTCCGCCGGCACCCCGAAGATGCCGACCAGCGCCGCGGCGATGAAGCCGAGGATCGACAGGTTGTCGACCACCAGGCCGAAGAAGCCGTTGAGGTCGCCGGGGACGAAGAGCCGTGATTGGTGTCGTGATTGGTGATTGGTGATTCGTGATTCGTTGGATGACGGCATCGACGCGAGACTCCGGGAGTACGTATCACGATGTAAGCATCCCCGGCAGAACCGGGGATTTGCTTCCAGGAACCGAAAGATGCGAACGGCGCCGCCGTGCTCAGCGCCTTTTCGAATCACCAATCACGAATCACCGCCTCAAAACCGCGCGGTGAACTCCACCCCATAGGTACGCGGCTCGTTGAGGAACCCCGTGAGATTGTTGAAGTCGATCGCCCCGACCACGCGCGTGGTGTCGGTGATGTTGCGCCCGAACAGCGCCACCTCGTAGTCGCCGTAGTTCCAGTTGTAGCCCACGCGCAGGCCGCCCTCGAGCAGCGACTTGCTGCGGAACTCCACCGACTCGTACAGGAAGAAGTTCACCGCGCTGCGGTAGGCCCAGTCGGTGTAGACGAAGACCTCGCCCCCGCCCACCGGCACGCCGTAGCGCGCGGTGAGCGTGTGCACCCACTCGGGCGCCTGCGGCAGCGGGTTGCCGTCGATCAGCACCGTGCCGGGGCGGGCGGGATCGGGATTTGCCGGGTCGAGCACCGTGCAGCCGCCGCCGCAGGGCGCGACCGCCAGGTCCGGGTCGTCGATCTCGGTGTCGTTGTAGCTGCTGCCGAAGGTGACCAGCAGGTTCTCGGCGAGGTAGGCCTCCAGGTCGAGTTCGAAGCCCTGGCCGCGGGTCTTGTCGGCATTGAGCAGGATCGCCTCGTTGCGGGCGCCGCCCACGGCGATGATCTGCTGGTCGTCGACGTCGTAGCGGAACACGTTGAAGCCGACCCGCGCACGGCGGTCCCACAGGTCGGCCTTGACGCCGGCCTCGAACGACAGCGCCTCCTCGGAATCGGCCACCGACGGCTGCGGCACCGCCTGGAACAGCAGCCGCGCCTGGATCGACGGCGCGCGGAAGCCCTTGGCCACGCGCGCGTAGAAGTTGACGTCGTCGTTCATCGCGAACACGCCGCTCAGGTCCCAGCTGACGTCGCTGGCGTCGGTGCGCACCGGGAACGGCCCGGCCGGACCGCCGCCGGTGGCGCTTTCGATGATGCGCGCGCTGAAGTCCTTCTCGTCGTCGGTGTAGCGCACGCCGCCGCGCAGCTTGAAGCGCTCGGTGAGGTCGTAGTCGCCGGATGCGAACACCGCCCAGGCCTTGTTGCGCTGGGTCTGCTGCGCCCAGCCGGCGCGCACGCCGCCGCCCAGGGTGTCGTAGTTGAAGCTGTCGATGGTGATGTCCTCATCGAACCAGAACGCGCCGGCCTGCCAGTCGAAGCGGCCCCACTCGTCGGACTCGACGCGGAACTCCTGGGTGATCTGGCGGTGGTCGGGCAGGCCGTCGGCGGACTCGGACGGGAACCGCGCCCCGACGACGGGCGCGCCGATATCGAGTCCGTCGGAGGGATCGAAATCGAAGGTGTATTCGGAACCGCCGTCGATGTCGCCGCGATTGAGCGACTCGGCGCTCTCGTAGCCGGTGATCGAATGCAGCGTCACCCGGTCCAGGTCCCAGCGCAGCCGCGCGCTGCCGCCCCAGGTCTCCAGGTCGGAGAAGTTGGTGCCGTCGGTGGAGACCACGTCGCGGTCGAAGCCCGGCACCAGGTCGTTGCTGCCCGGGGCGATGATGTTGGCGCGGAACAGCCGCGCGGTACCGTTCATGTGCCGCTTGTGCAGGTTGAACAGGCCCTCGAAGCCGTCGCCCTCGTACAGGAACTGCACCCGCGCCGCGGATTCGTCGTAGCCCTCGAAGCCGTCGTTGGGGCCGTCGAAGGCGTTGTCGACCCAGTCGTCGCGGCGCTGGTACAGCGCCGAGGCGCGCGCCGACCAGCGCTCGGTCAGCGGGCCGCCGTAGGCGCCCTCGAAGTTGAACAGGCCGTCGTTGCCGGCCGAGACCTGCGCGTAGCCGCCGGCCTCCTGCGACGGCTTGGCCGACTCGAACTTGACCACGCCGGCCGGGGTGTTGCGGCCGAACAGCGTGCCCTGCGGCCCGCGCAGCACCTCCACCCGCTCCAGGTCGAACACCGGGAAGCCCTTCAACAACGGGCTTTCCTGCACCACCTCGTCGTAGACCAGCGACACCGGCTGCGAGGCGTTGAGGTCGAAATCGGTATTGCCGAGGCCGCGGATGTAGAAGCGCGGGAACGCGCGGCCGTAGGAGGACTCGATGTTGAGGCTGGGCACGCGCCCGGACAGGAAGCGGATGTCGCCGCCGCCCGAGCCGAGCACGTCGAGCTTCTCGCCGGAGACCGCGGTGATCGACACCGGCACGTCCTGGATGTTCTCCACCCGTCGCTGCGCGGTGACCTCGACGGCATCGAGGGTGGTCGCCGACGGCGGTTGCGCGGGGTCGTCCTGGAGCGACTGCGCCAGGACCGGCGACGCCAGCGCTAGCGCGACCGCAGCGGCCAGCAGGCGTGACAGGGGAAGGGCGGCATTGCACGGCTCGGGCGTGGGCATGACGGTGGTCATCCGGTGGCGTGAAGGGGGCGAAGCACAGGCATGTTGCAGCACAGCAACAGTCTGGGCAAATGATCATGACAGGGCGAGATCGAGGGACCCGGACCAGAAGGCTCGGTCGCCCGCCCCGCCTCGGGCGTGGCTTGAGGCCCGGACCCGCGCGCCGGCCCGGGACGCCAGACCCGGCTTCGCGTCGGCGACGCGCGATGGCCCCTGCTCGAAGCGCGATGGCCTCTTCGTCATCCCGGCGCAGGCCGGGATCAAGTTCGGCTTCGCCGCATGTTTTCGGGCACTGGATCCCGGCTTGCGCCGGGATGACGGTCAAGCACCTACGGGCTTGAACATCGTCATTCCCGCGAAGGCGGGAATCCATGGACGTCGAGCCATCGACAATCCACGTCCTCGGATGATCAGCCCTTCGGACTGTTGTGAGGCACTTCCCGCGAGGCCGAACGGGGGTCCCGACCTCGAACCACCAAGCCCCGAATTCGCACCCGCGGACCCCGACTCGAAAGCCTTCACCCGACTTCGGCACAATGGGCCGCATGGCAGCTGCGACCCCCACCCGCCCGCCGCCGCCGATGCTCCGGGACGATTGCGCCCTGTTCCTGGACGTCGACGGCACCTTGCTCGACTTCCAACCCGATCCGGCGGCGGTCGCCGTACCGCCGCCGCTGCGCGACATCCTGCGGGCCTTGGCCGGCCGGCTGGACGGCGCGGTGGCGCTGGTCAGCGGGCGCAGGCTGGCGGCACTCGACGAACTGTTCGCGCCGCTGCGGCTTCCCGTCGCCGGCATGCACGGGCTGGAGCGCCGCAACGGCGGGCGCCAGGCGAAGTCGCCGCGACCGTCCGAGGCCCTGCACCGCGTGCGCGGCGAAGCCGAAGCGCTGTCCGGTCGCCATCCCGGCACCGTGGTCGAGGACAAGGGCGCCGGGATCAGCCTGCACTGGCGCCGCGCCCCGCAGCACGCGGCGGCGATGCGCGCCTTCGCCGAGGCGGCATTGCCGCGGCTGCCCGGCTACCGGCTGCAGCACGGCGACCACGTGGTGGAACTGCGCCCGGGCGGCGCCGACAAGGGCGATGCCATCGCCGCGTTCCTCCACGAGGCGCCGTTCCGCGGCCGTCGCCCGGTGTTCGTCGGCGACGACCTCACCGACGAGCACGGCTTCGCCGTGGTCAACGCCCGCGACGGCATCAGCGTGCTGGTCGGCGAGCGCCAGCCGAGCGCGGCGCACTACCGGCTGCCCGACACCGCCGCTGTCTACGCCTGGCTCGAATCCAACCACAGGACCCTGACGGAATGACGCAAGCCACGCTCGACCTCGGCGTGATCGGCAACGGAAGTTTCGGCGCGCTCATCGACAATCGCGCGCGCGTGGTCTGGAGTTGCCTGCCGGCCTTCGACGGCGATCCGGCGTTCTGCGCCCTGCTCTCGCCGCGCGACCACGATGCCGGCGACTTCGGCATCGAGCTGGAGGACTTCGAACGCAGCGAGCAGGCTTATCTCACCAACACCGCGATCCTGCGCACGGTGCTGTACGACCGCCACGGCGGCGCGGTGGAGATCATCGACTTCGCGCCGCGCTGGCGCCAGAACGACCGCTTCTACCGGCCGGTTTCGATCATGCGCAAGGTGTCGCCGCTGTCGGGCAATCCGCGCGTCCGCGTGCGCCTGCGGCCGCTGGCCGACTGGGGCGCGCACTTGCCCGAGGTCACCTGGGGCAGCAACCACGTCCGCTATCTGCTGCCCGGCTTCACCCTGCGCCTGACCACCGACGCGCCGGTGCGCTTCGTGCGCGAGGAAATCCCGTTCGTCCTCAGCCATCCCATGCACCTGCTGCTCGGCGCAGACGAGTCCTTGACGCGGCCGCTGGCACTGTTCATGCACGAGGCGCAGGAACGCACCGCGCACTACTGGCGCGAATGGGTGCGCTACCTGTCGATCCCGCTGGAGTGGCAGGAGGCGGTGATCCGCAGCGCGATCACGCTGAAGCTGTGCCAGTACGAGGACAGCGGCGCGATCATCGCCGCGATGACCAGCTCCATCCCGGAGGCGCCGCATACGCCGCGCAACTGGGACTACCGCTACTGCTGGTTGCGCGACGCCGCGTTCGTGGTGCGCGCGCTCAACCGTCTCGGCGCGACCCGCAGCATGGAGGAGTTCTTGCGCTACATCTTCAACATCGCCACGCACGACGGCAGCCTGCAGCCGCTGTACGGGATCGATTTCGCCGAGAAGCTCGAGGAGCAGGAGGTCGACAGCCTGCGCGGCTATCGCGGGATGGGGCCGGTGCGGCGCGGCAACCTGGCTTGGGTGCAGAAGCAGCACGACATCTACGGCAGCGTGGTGCTGGCCTCGACGCAGCTGTTCTTCGACCTGCGCCTGGCCGATCCCGGCAATGCCGACACCTTCCGCAAGCTGGAACCGCTGGGCGAGCACGCGTTCGCGCTGCACGACGAGCCCGACTCGGGCCTGTGGGAATTCCGCGGCCGCGCCGAGGTGCATACCTACACCAGCGCGATGTGCTGGGCGGCCTGCGACCGGCTGGGCAAGATCGCCGCGCAACTCGGCCTCGACGACCGCGACGCCTACTGGCGCGGACGCGCCGACGCCATTCGCGAGCGCGTGCTGGCCGAATCGTGGAACGCGGAGCTGAACCACTTCACCGACACCTTCGGCGGCCGTCGCCTCGACGCCTCGCTGCTGCTGTTGTCGGACATCGGATTCGTCGAGCCCGACGACCCGCGCTTCGTCGCCACCGTGGAAGCCATCGGCCGCGAGCTCAAGCACGGCGACGGCCTGTTCCGCTACATCGCCCCGGACGACTTCGGCTCGCCCGAGACCAGCTTCACCATCTGCACCTTCTGGTACATCGACGCGCTGGCGGCGATCGGGCGCCACGACGAGGCGCGCGTGATGTTCGAGCGCATCCTCGCCCGCCGCAATCCGCTCGGCCTGCTGTCGGAGGACCTGTCGTTCGAGGACGGCGAGGCCTGGGGGAACTTCCCGCAGACCTATTCGCACGTCGGCCTGATCATCGCCGCGATGCGGCTGTCGCGCAGCTGGCAGCACGCCTCATGAGCCGCCTGGTCGTCGTCTCCAACCGCGTCGCGGTGCCGGGCGAGAGCCGTGCCGGCGGGCTGGCGGTGGCGCTGGAGGCGGCGCTCGAGGAGCACGGCGGGCTGTGGTTCGGCTGGAGCGGCAAGACCTCGCGCGAGGGCAGCGGCCGGCTGCACGAGCGGTGCGAAGGCGACATCCGCTACCTCACCGTGGACCTCAGCCGCGCCGACCTGGACGCGTACTACAACGGCTTCGCCAACCGCACGCTGTGGCCGCTGCTGCATTTCCGCCTCGACCTGGTCGACTACGACCGCAAGACCCGCGAAGGCTATGCCCGGGTCAACGCGCTGTTCGCCGAGAAGCTGGCGCCGCTGCTGAAGGACGACGACGTCGTCTGGATCCACGACTACCACCTGATCCCGCTGGCCTCGATGCTGCGCGAGCGCGGCATCGGCTGCCGCATCGGCTTCTTCCTGCACGTGCCGATGCCGTCCTCCGACCTGCTGGCGGCCATGCCCAACCACTCGCGGCTGTTCTCGTCGCTGTACGCCTACGACCTGGTCGGCTTCCAGACCCGGCGCGACGTGGAGCGCTTCCAGGACTACGTGCGCCTGTTCGGCGGCGGCAAGGTGCTCAGCGACGGCATGCTGCAGGCGCCGGGCGGGCGCCGGTTCCGCGCGGCGGCGTTCCCGATCAGCATCGACACCGCGGGCATCGCCAGGCAGTCGGCGGCGGCGGTCGGCAAGACCAGCATCCGCGGCCTGCACGCCAGCCTCGATCGCCGCGACCTGGCGATCGGCGTCGACCGCCTCGACTACTCCAAGGGACTCCCGGAGCGCTTCCGTGGCTTCGAGCGCTACCTCGAACGCCACCGCGACCAGAAGGGCAGCCTGACCTACCTGCAGATCGCGCCGGTCTCGCGCGGCGACGTCAGCGAATACCGCAAGCTGCGCAGCGAGCTCGAGCAGATCTCCGGGCACATCAACGGCGCGCATGCGCAGCCGGACTGGACGCCCTTGCGCTACGTCAACCGCAACTTCGCCCACGGCACGCTGACCGGCTTCTACCGCATGGCGCGGGTCGGCCTGGTCACCCCGTTGCGCGACGGCATGAACCTGGTGGCCAAGGAATTCGTGGCGGCGCAGGACCCGGAGAACCCCGGCGTGCTGGTACTGTCGCTGCTGGCCGGCGCCGCCTACGAGCTGAAGGAGGCGCTGCTGGTCAATCCGCACGACTACGACGGCGTCGCCGACGCCATCGCCATCGCCGCGACCATGTCGCTGGACAAGCGCAAGGAGCGCTGGCACGCGATGATGGAACACCTGCGCAGGCACGACATCGGCCACTGGCGGCGCAGCTACCTGCAGGCGCTGGAAGCGGCCTGACGCCGGACGAAGCATCCGCCGCTTCCCGCTTCCCACTTCCCACTTCCCACTTCCCACTTCCCACTTCCCACTTCCCGCTTCCCGCTTCCCGCTTCCCGCTTCCCGCTTCCCGTTTCCCGTTTCCCAAACATCGCGCCAGAGCCCTGATGCCCGCTCCCTCCCCCGTTCACGGGGGAGGGCTGGGGTGGGGGCCGACGGAGCCGACGCAGCAAACGCCCGGCAGCGGATACGAGTGCCCGAAACGGTTCCGAATGCGCATCACCGCCAGCGGCCACGCAGCCGTCACCGCTCCGCTCGTGCCCCCATCCCAGCCTTCCCCCGCAAGCGGGGGAAGGAGCAGGAAACAGCCCCGATTTCCGCTCCCTTCTCCGTTCACGGGGGAGGGCTGGGGTGGGGGCCGACAGAGCCGGCACAGCGAACGCCCGGCAGCGGATACAAGTGCCCGAAACGGTTCCGAATGCGCATCACCGCCGGCGGCCACGCAGCCGTCACCGCTCCGCCCCTGCCCCCATCCCAGCCTTCCCCCGCAAGCGGGGGAAGGAACAGGAAACAAGCCGTGCGACAGCCCCGATTTCCGCTCCCTCCCCCGTTCACGGGGGAGGGCTGGGGTGGGGGCCGACGGAGCCGGCGCAGCGAACGCCCGGCAGCGGACACGAGTGCATGAAACGGTCCCGAATGCGCATCACCGCCGGCGGCCACGCAGCCGCCACCGCTCCGCCCGCGCCCCCATCCCGGCCTTCCCCTGCAAGCGGGGGAAGGAGCGGAAGCGGGGATCAGAACGGCGAATCAGGCCCGGTATACGAGCGTCGCCATGCGACCGGTGCGGGCTTCGCGGCGGTACGAAAAGAACCGGTCGGCGTCCGAGATCGTGCACAGGCCGCCGCCGTGGACGTCGGCGGCCGCGACGCCCGCGGCGGCCAGGCGCAGCCGCGCCAGTGCGTACAGGTCCGCGCGCCAGTGGCCGGGCCGCGTCGGCGTGAAGGCGATGCCGGCGCGCGCATCGTGCCCGACGAACGCCTCGCGCACCCCGGCATCGACCTCGTAGGCCTGCGGCCCCGCCGCCGGGCCGAGCCAGGCGACGACCCCGCCCGGGCGGGCGTGCATCACGGCCACGGTGCGCTCCAGCACGCCGGCAGCCAGGCCCCGCCAGCCCGCGTGCGCCGCAGCGACCTCGCTGCCGTCCTTCGCGGCAAGGACCACCGGCAGGCAGTCGGCGGTCAGGATTGCCAGGACTGCTCCGGGCGTCGCAGTGACCGAGGCGTCGGCCTCCGGCTCGTCGCCGGCCGCGGCACCCGGCCCGGCGACGATGGCATCGTCGCGCCCGGAACCACCGATGCAGCAGACCGCCGTGCCATGCACCTGCCGCAACCAGCACGGATCCGAGGGCAGGCCGAAGCGCTGCGCCAGCAGGGCGCGATTGCGCCGCACCGCGTCGGTTTCGTCGCCGCAGCGCAGGCCGAGGTTGAAGCTGTCGAACGGCGGCCGCGACACGCCGATGCCATGGCGCAGCGTGGTGAACGCGACCACGCCCGGCGGCGCCGGCCAGTCCACGCTCAGCGCGCCGCTCATCCCCGCCCCGCCGACCGGGGCGCCCGCAGGCGCCGGGCGGCGGCGGGACGCGCGCGGGTGCACCGACGATCGTCCCGGCGCGGCGGCGCCGGCATCACCGTCCGGTTCCGGCATGCGCCTTCGTGTCTTCGCGCAGGCACCGCATCAGCATGCGCATGTCCTCCGGCACCGGCGCCGTGGTCCGCAGCGGTTCGCCGCTGCGCGGGTGCACGAACTCCAGCGTCTCGGCATGCAGCGCCTGGCGGCGGAACCCGCGCAGGGCGGCGGCCAGTTCCCCGCTGGCCGCCTTCGGCAGCTTCAGCGCGCCGCCGTACATCGGATCGCCGACGATCGGGTGGCGCAGGTGCTGCATGTGCACGCGGATCTGGTGGGTACGGCCGGTCTCGAGCCGGCATTCGAGCGCGGTATGTGCGCGGAACCGCTCGCGCACGCGGAAATGGGTGACGGCGTCGCGGCCGTCGTCGCGCACCGCCATCCGCAGGCGGTCGCGCGGGTGGCGCTCGATCGCGGCGTCGGCGGTGCCGCCGCTGACCAGCGCGCCGACCACGATCGCCAGATACTGGCGATGCACCTTGCGCGCGGACAGCTGCGCGACCAGGGCCGCATGCGCCTGCACCGTGCGCGCCACCACCATCACGCCCGAGGTGTCCTTGTCGAGCCGGTGCACGACGCCGGCGCGCGGCAGCGCCGACAGGGCCGGATCGCGGTGCAGCAGCGCATTGACCAGGGTGCCGCTGCGGTTGCCGGCGCCGGGATGCACCACCATGCCGGCGGGCTTGTCGATCACCAGCACCTCGGGGTCCTCGTGCAGCACCGTCAGCGGGATGTCCTCCGGCGCGTCATGGGTCTGCTCCTCCAGCACCACCTCCAGGGTGACGGTCTCGCCGCCGGCCACCGGGTCGCGCGGCCTCGCCTGGCGGCCGTCGAGCAGGGCATCGCCGGCCTTGATCCACTCGGACAGCCGCGAGCGGGAGAACTCCGGGAACATTTCGGCCAGCGCCGCATCGAAGCGGCGCCCGGCCAGCGCTTCCGGCACTCGGAGGCTGCGCGGGATGCTGCGGTCGGGATCGGGATCGGTCATGGATGGCCTCGGTTCAGGCGCGGTCGTCGGGCCGGCGACCCGGACTGCTATTATCGGCCCTTCGTGCCGCTCACGCCCAACGCCCCATGACCCAAGCCCGCTCCCTGCTGCGCAACGCGCTGATCCTGTCGCTGCTGGCCGCCTTCGTCGCGTCCGGCTGCTCGCGCCTGCGCGGCGACAAGACCGAGGTCGACGAGGGCGTTCCGGTCGAGGAGCTGTACGAGAAGGGCCACCAGTCCATGCGCTACGGCAACTGGAGCAGTGCGGCCAACACCTTCCGCCGCCTGGTGGCGCAGTATCCGTACGGCCCCTACACCGAACAGGCGCTGATCGAGACCGCCTACGCGCACTACAAGTCGGGCAACAACGAGGAGGCGATCGCCAGCATCGACCGCTTCCTGCGCACCTACCCGACCCACCGCAACACCGCCTACATGTACTACCTGCGCGGCCTGGTGAACGCCAACCGCGACACCGTGTTCCTGCAGCGGGTGTGGTCGCTCGACGCCAGCCGCCGCGACCTGGCCACGCCCCACGAGGCCTATTCCAACTTCAACACCGTGGTCGACCGTTTCCCCAACAGCCGCTACGCCGACGACGCGCGCCAGCGCATGGCCGCGCTGCGCAACATGTTCGCCCGCCACGAGATGGAAACCGCCCTGTACTACCTGCGGCGCGGCGCCTGGGTGGCCGCCAGCAAGCGCGCGACCTACGTACTCGAGACCTATCCGCAAAGCATGTACCAGAACGACGCGGTGGCGGTGCTGGCCGAAGCGTACACGCGGCTGGGCAACGAGACCCTGGCTGCCGATGCCCGTCGCGTGCTGGAGCTCAACGAGCCCGACCACCCGTGGCTGAGCGGCGACTGGCCCGACTATCCGTGGGCGATCCGCAAGCTGAATCCGTTCGCCGGCGAGAAGTCCCCGCTGCGCGAGAACTGATCCGGGAACAGGGCGGATCGCGGCGGCGTTCGACCGATTCGGCCGTCGCTTCGCTTGCCGAATCCGCCGCTTCCTTGATGTGCCCGTCGTGATCTGCTCCCTCCCCCGTTTACGGGGGAGGGCCGGGGTGGGGGTGACGGCGCCCGGTGTGCGATGTCGCCACCTCGTATCGAGTGCGGCAAGCCTACGCCCCAGAGTCGATCCTCACATGACGGCACGCCGGCTCCGGCCTGGCCCCCTCCCGACCTTCTCCCACTAGCGGGGAAAGGGGCAGGTCGTGGCGCCCGCAAGCGGACCGGGTGCGCGGGGTTCGCATGGGATCGACGGATTCGAGTCCCGCGGTATCGCGCGCATGGCATCCGACGGTAGCCGTCATAGGAGCGCGCCATGCGCGAAGCCGGTGAGGCCGCCGCGCCCGCCCGCGCCGCAGGCGATTCCGGCCGGCGCTAACGCGCCTCCCAGTCGAACCCCGACAGCTGTGCCAGCTCCTCCGGCTCCAGCACGCCGGTGTGCTGCAGGCCGTGGATGACCCAGGTCGGATACGACGAGACTCCGGCCGCGACGCACTCGCGCGCGACCGCACCGCCGCGCCCCTGGGGGCTGCACTCGACATACGGCAGGCGGTCGGCCGAGGCGCCGAACAGGCGCGTCTGGCGGCGGCAGTTGCCGCACCACGAGGCGCCGTAGTACTTCGCGTCGATCGCCTCCAGGTGGGTCACCAGGGCCGCGACGCGCGGATTTTCCGGGCGCCGGTCGAGCACACCGCTGGTCGCCACCTCCAGGACCGCCAGCAGCCCGAGCGCCAGCAGCCCGCCGCCGAGCCACCAGCTGCGCCGGTCGAGTTCCGGCATCGCCGGCCGTCGCAGGTGCACCCGCGCGAAGATCGCCGCCATCGCCGCCAGCGAGGCCAGGCACCAGCCGCAGGTCGCCTGCAGCGCGACGAGCGCAACGACGGTCAGGTACACGCTCACCGCCAGTCCCAGCAGCGACAGCCGCGACAGCCGGCGCCAACGCCGCGACGGCGAGCGTCCGGTCGCGGCCACCAGCGCGATCAGCGCGTACATCAGGAACCCCCAGAGCGCCATCGGCAGCCCGAACAGCGTCGACCAGCGGCTCTCGGCAATCACGTCGCAGCCGCCGCCCTCGGCGCAGAACGCCGGTGCCGCGCTGCTCCAGGCGGCGACCGTCAGGTAGCCGGTCAGCAACAGGCCGAGCGCGGCGAGCGCGAGCACCCAGGCGTCCGGTTTCAACCGCGGCGGCCGCGCCCTTGACTGGGCGCCCGCTGCCGCGGCCGTGGCCGCCGCCGGCCGTTGCGGGGATTGCCTGCGTTTCTTCTTCGCCATGTCCTGTACACCGAGAATCGTGATCGGTCGATTCTACCCGTGGCGATCCCTCCTCCCGTTTGGGGGGAAGGCGGGAGAAGGGCTCTAGCGCGCTCCAGCAACCGATCAGCCGGCGTAACCGTTGCTGATCGGATAGCGCCGCTCGCGGCCGAACGCGCGCCGCGACACCTTCGGCCCGGGCGCAGCCTGGTGCCGTTTCCACTCGCTGATGCATACCAGCCGCAGCACGTGGTCGACGGTGTCGGCGGCGAAGCCGGCGGCGACGATCTCCTCGCGCGACTGCTCGCCGTCGACATAGCGCGCCAGGATGCCGTCGAGCACGTCGTACGGCGGCAGCGAATCCTCGTCCTTCTGGTTGGCGCGCAGTTCCGCCGACGGCGGCCGCGCGATCACCGCCGGCGGGATCACCGGCGCGCCGGCCACGGTGTTGCGCCACTTCGCCATCGCGAACACCTCGGTCTTGTACAGGTCCTTGATCGGCGCGTAGCCGCCGCACATGTCGCCGTAGATGGTGGCGTAGCCGACCGCGTACTCGCTCTTGTTGCCGGTGGTCAGCAGCAGGCCGCCGAACTTGTTGGACAGCGCCATCAGCAGCGCGCCGCGGGTGCGCGACTGCAGGTTTTCCTCGGTGGCGTCGACCGGGACGTCGCCGAAGGTTTCCGACAGGGTGCCGAGGAAGCCCTGGAACGGCGCCTCGATCGGCAGCGTCAGCAGCCTCACGCCCAGCGCCCGGCACTGCTCGTCGGCCAGGTCGTTGCTCAGGTCCGCGGTGTAGCGCGACGGCATCCGCACCGCGGTCACGTTCTCCGCGCCCAGCGCGTCGACCGCGATCGCCAGCACCACCGACGAGTCGATGCCGCCGGACAGGCCCAGCCAGGTCTTCGAGAACCCGTTCTTGAAGCAGTAGTCGCGCACGCCGCGGACCACCGCGCGCCAGGCCAGCGCATCGCGGCCGCCGTCGGTCTCCAGCGGCCATTGCACAGCGGTGAGCTCGCGCGACCGCGGATGGTAGTCGGCCACCAGCCAGTGCTCCTCGAACGCGCGCGCCGCGTGGTGGACCTTGCCGCTGGCGTCGGCCAGCACCGAGCTGCCGTCGAACACCAGCGCGTCCTGGCCGCCGACCACGTTGAGATACGCCAGCGCCACGCCGTTCTCGCGCACGCGCTCGGCCAGCAGCGCATCGCGCTGCGCGTGCTTGCCGCGCTCGAACGGCGAGGCGTTCGGCACCAGCACCAGCTCCGCGCCGGCGCGCGCGGTATCGGCGAGCGGCTCGGGAAACCACAGGTCCTCGCAGATCACCAGCCCCACCGTCACGCCGCCGGCCTCGAACACGCACGACCCGCCGTCCGGATCGACGTGGAAATAGCGGCGTTCGTCGAACACGTTGTAGTTCGGCAGCTCGCGCTTGCGGTAGGTGGCGGCGACCCTGCCGTCGCGCAGCACGCTGGCCGAGTTGTACAGCACGCTGCCGGCCGACTCCGGCCAGCCGACCACCGCCACGATCCCCTGCGCCTGCGCGGCGATGGCGTGCAGCGCCTGCTCGCAGTCGGCCAGGAACGACGGCCGCATCAGCAGGTCCTCGGGCGGATAGCCGCTGACCGCCAGCTCCGGGAACAGCACGATGTCGGCGCCGTACTCCTCGCGCGCCTCGACGATCATCAGCCCGATCCGCTCGGCGTTGCGGGCGACGGCGCCGACGGGGAAGTCGAACTGGGCGAGGGCGATGCGCAGGGGTTTGGGCATGTCAGGGGCCGTGGCTGGGGACGTCCGGTGGATCGTAGTGGGGGCGCGACCGGAGATGCGCCGCGATTGCCGTGCAGACGCCTTCGAGGTTCGCCGTCACGTCATTATTCCAGAACCGCAGGATTTCGAATCCACGGGTGCGCAGGAACGCGTCGCGCCTGGGATCGGTCGCGGAGCCCATATGCTGGCCGCCGTCGACCTCGATCACCAGCCTTGCTTCTACGCAGACGAAATCTGCAACGTAGGGTCCGATGGGATGCTGGCGCCGGAAACGCCATCCCAATCGTCGCCGGCGCAGTTGCCGCCAGAGCATGCACTCCGCCGTCGTCATGTCGCGGCGCAACGCCCTGGCGAGGTCGCGCTTCGCATCCTTGCGCATATCGCACTCCATGTGCCGTTCTCACCGCAGTCTAGCGCTATCCAGACCGACGATCTCGCCACTCGAGAGCCAACGCCGATCGTCGCGATGCGCTGGCTCCGGCCTTGCCCCCATCCCAGCCTTCCCCCGCAAGCGGGGGAAGGAGCGGGCCGCGGCGTTCACCGGCATTCCAACGACCCGCTCCCTCCCGCAACCTGCTCCTCCCGCGGCCCGCTCCCTCCCCCGTTTACGGGGGAGGGCTGGGGTGGGGGACGACGGCGCCTGGGCGCGCAACGCCGCGACCGCATGTCGAGTGCGGCGATCTCGCCACTTGAGAGCCAATGCCGATCACCACGATGCGCCGGCTCCGGCATTGCCCCCATCCCAGCCTTCCTCCGCAAGCGGGGGGAAGGAGCGGGCCGCGGCATCCACCGGATCCGGCCTTCTTCCATCCCGGCCTTCGTGGGCCGAGAGTGGCAGATCGCAGTCTCCGAAAAGAACGAGGCCGCCCGAAGGCGGCCTCGAACCTGCGTCGTACAGCGGATGCGACTTCAGCCCTGCAGTCGCTTCGCCAGCGCCGCGCCCAGGTCGCCCGGGGATTTCACCGTGGTCACGCCGGCCTTCTCCAGCGCGGCGAACTTGCCCTCGGCCGTGCCCGCGCCGCCCGAGGCGATCGCGCCGGCGTGGCCCATGCGCTTGCCCTTCGGCGCCGAGGCGCCGGCGATGAAGCCGACCACCGGCTTGGTGACGTACTCGCTGATGAACTCGGCCGCCTCCTCCTCCGCGCTGCCGCCGATCTCGCCGACCAGGATGATGCCCTCGGTCTGCGGATCGTCCTGGAACAGCTTCAGGCAGTCGATGAAGCTCAGGCCGTTGATCGGGTCGCCGCCGATGCCGATCACCGTGGACTGGCCGAGGCCGGCGTCGGTGGTCTGCTTCACGGCCTCGTAGGTCAGCGTGCCCGAGCGCGAGACGATCGCGACCTTGCCGGGCTGGTGGATGTGTCCCGGCATGATGCCGATCTTGCACTCGCCCGGGGTGATGATGCCGGGGCAGTTCGGCCCCACCAGCACGACGTCGTCGTAGCCGTTGAGCACGTTCTTGACCCGCAGCATGTCGAGCACCGGAATGCCCTCGGTGATGCAGACGATCACCTTGATGCCGGCATCGGCGGCCTCGAGGATCGCGTCGGCAGCGAACGGCGGCGGCACGTAGATCACCGACGCGTCGGCGCCGGTCTCGGTGACGGCCTCGGCGACGGTGTTGAAGACGGGCAGGCCCAGGTGCTCGCTGCCGCCCTTGCCCGGGGTCACGCCGCCGACCACCCTGGTGCCGTAGTCGAGCATCTGCTCGGCGTGGAAGGTGCCCTGCTGGCCGGTGAAGCCCTGCACGATGACCTTGGTGTTCTTGTTGACCAGAACGCTCATTTAGCTGGAATCCTTGATGGCATTGTGGGAGCGATGGAAGTCGCGGCCCGGGAGGTGTCGTGGCCCGCGGTCGCGACTTCCGTCGCTCCCGCAGGGGCCCGCATCGCGATCAGGCGGCCTTGGCGGCTTGGACCGCCTTCTTCGCGCCGTCGTTGATGTCGTCCGCCGGGGTGATGGCCAGGCCGGAGTTCTTCAGCAGCTCCTTGCCGGCCTCCACGTTGGTCCCCTCCAGGCGCACGACCACCGGCACCTTGACGTCGACCTCCTTGACCGCGGCGATGATGCCCTCGGCGATCATGTCGCAACGGACGATGCCGCCGAAGATGTTGACGAAGATCGCCTTGACGTCGGCATCGCTCAGGATCAGCTTGAACGCCTCGGTCACGCGTTCCTTGTTGGCGCCGCCGCCGACGTCGAGAAAGTTCGCCGGCTCGCCGCCTTCCAGCTTGATCACGTCCATGGTCGCCATCGCCAGCCCGGCGCCGTTGACCATGCAGCCGATGTTGCCGTCCATGGTCACGTAGTTGAGGTCGTGCTGGCTGGCCGCGACCTCGGTCGCGTCCTCCTGGCGGATGTCGCGCATCGCCACCAGGTCGGCGTGGCGGAAGGCGGCGTTGTCGTCGGAGTTCATCTTGCCGTCGAGCACCGCCAGCTCGCCGGACTTCAGGATCGCCAGCGGGTTCAGCTCGACCAGCGACAGGTCCTTCTCGTTGAACAGCTTGAACAGGCCCATCATGATCTTGGTCAGCTGGTTGACCTGCTTGCCGGTCAGGCCCAGCGCGAAGCCGAGCTCGCGGCACTGGTACGGCTGCAGGCCCTGCACGAAGTTGACGTTGAGGGTCTGGATCGCGTCCGGGTTCTCCTCGGCGGTCTTCTCGATCTCCACGCCGCCCTCGCTGGAGGCGATGAAGGTGATCGCCCGGGTACCGCGGTCGACCAGCACCGACAGGTACAGCTCCTGGGCGATGTCGGTGGCCTGGGTGACCAGCACCGTGTCCACCGGCAGCGCCACGCCGGCCGACTGGTAGGTCTCCATCCTGGTGCCGAGCATCGCCTTGGCGGCGTCGCGCACGGCGTCGAGAGTCTTGCACAGCTTCACGCCGCCGGCCTTGCCGCGGCCGCCGGCATGGATCTGCGCCTTGACCACCCAGAAGTCGCCGCCGATCGCCTTGGCGACGTCGACCGCCTCGTCCGCGGTGCGCGCGACGCGCCCGGCGGGTACCGCGATGCCGTAGCCGGCAAAGAGCTGTTTCGCCTGATATTCGTGGAAGTTCATGTGGGGTCCATGCGTGGGAGGGTCGTGAGCATACCGGCGCGACCGAGGGCGGCCGGAATGCCTCGCCGCGCACGGTCGATCGCGGCAGGAGGCCGGCGAAGGGCGCGGACGGGCCCGCTATTCTCGCCCATGCGGCCAGCGCGGGCAAAACCGACCTTGGTCGCGGCCGAAGGCGGCCCCGGCTCCCCGCTCGCGGTTTCTGGCGCCTGTGGGAGCGACGGAAGTCGCGACAGGCGCCCCGCGATGGAACCGGCGGCGGTGGTCAAGGCGACGCGTCGCGACTTCCGTCGCTCCCACAGGTGCGTACCGGCGGGCGCTGGCGTTGTGGAGCCTATACTCGGCGATATCCTTTTCCGCCGGTCCGCCGCTTGTTCGCGACCCCCACCCGCCCCGTCTACACCAACCGCGTCCTGCGCCGCGAGCTGCACCTGTTCGCGCTGTACCGCATCCTCGAGGCCAGCCTGCTGGCGCTGATGGTGTTCAGCCCGGCCGGGGCGCTGATCGGGGAGCCCCACGACGCGATGCTGGCCCGCGCGGTCTGCATCGGCTACCTGCCGGCCTCGCTGGCGCTGTTCCATTGGGCCCGCCGCTCGCACACCAGCATGTCGGAACAGGCGCTGATCGGCGCCCTGATCGACATCGCGGTGGCGGCACTGGCGGTGCACGCGTTGCCCACCGCCGGGCCCGGCGTGGCGCTGATGCTGCTGGTCAACCTGGGCGCGGCCACGCTGTTCCTGCGGCTGCGGCTGGGGCTGTTCACCGCCGCGGTCGCGGCGCTGGCGATGCTGGCCGAATACGTCTGGTCGTACCTGGACGAAAGCAGCGTCCAGGGCCCGCTGGCGGAGGTGCTGATGTTCACCGTCAGCTTCTTCGCCATCGTCACCCTCACCGACCTGCTCGGCCGGCGCCTGCGCGAGAGCCAGGCGCTGGCCGAGCGCCGCGGCCAGGAGGCCGAGAGCCTGGCCGGCGTCAACGAGCTGATCATCCGCCGCATGCGCACCGGGGTGCTGATGGTCGACGGCACCCGCCACATCCGCCTGGCCAACGAGGCTGCGCTGCAGCTGTTCGGCCACGCCGAACGCCTCGAGGGCCATGCACTGTCGGAGCTGTCGCCGGAACTGGCCTCGCGCCTGGAGCACTGGCTGCGCAGCGGCGACAGCGACGACGCGCCACTGCTGTACGGCGCCGAGCAACTCGAGATCCAGCCGCGCTTCGCCCGCCTGCTGGCCGAAGGCAACACCGTGCTGGTGTTCCTGGACGACGCCTCGCTGGTCTCGCGCCGCGCCGAATCGCTGACCCTGTCGGCGATGGGCCGGTTCTCGGCCAGCCTCGCGCACGAGATCCGCAACCCGCTGGCGGCGATCAGCTATTCGGTGCAGTTGCTGGAAGAGTCCAAGGCCCTGCCCGACAGCGACCGCCGCCTGGTGCAGATCATCCACCAGCAGTGCCAGCGCACCAACGGCATCGTCGAGAGCGTGCTGGGGCTGGCGCGGCGCGAACGCGCCATCACCGAGCAGTTCGACCTGGTCGACTTCGTGCGCCGCTTCATCGACGAGTACCGCCAGATCATGCCGGACGAGAACGGCGCCCTGCGCAGCGGCGGGCGCGAGCGGCCGCTGCCGGGCCTGTTCGACCGCAAGCACCTGCACCAGGTGCTGACGATCCTGGTGCAGAACGCGATCAACTACGGCCGCATGCCGGGCGAGTCGGCGCGGATCACCCTGGCGGTGGAGCAACGCGACGGACGGCCGGCGATCGAGGTCAGCGACCGCGGGCCGGGCGTTCCCGACGCCGTGGCGCCGCAGCTCGGGCGCCCCTTCTTCACCACCTCCGAACACGGCACCGGCCTGGGCCTGTACATCGCCCGCGAGCTGTGCCGCGCCAACGGCGCCAGCCTCGACTACGTGCCGGTCCCTGGCGGCGGCGCCTGCTTCCGCATCGTCCTGTCCGGCCGCAACCCCCTGCTCTCCACCTGAGCCGCCCGCAACAGCGCACCAAGCCGGCCACGCAGCGCACCGCCACGGCAACAAGCCGGTATGCGCCCGGGAGCATTCCCAGTCCTTGTGGGAGCGACGGAAGTCGCGACCGGCCGCCCGGCGGAGTCGCGGCTTCCGCGGCGCCATGCCGCCGCCACTCCGCCAGAGCCGAACCCGGCTTCCCCCAAGCTCTTCGGGCCGCCCCGCGCGCGATGCCGATCCCGACCTCCAAGCAGAGACCCGATCCCCCGCCCCCTAATCCGCCCCACCGCCCCTGCCCTAAAACGTCCGATTTGGCCGTTTTCCGCCACCAAACCCGTGCTCTGAGGCACAATAACCGCAGTCCGCAAGAGTCCGCCCATGAGCGACAATCGCAGCGTCCTGATCGTCGACGACGAGCACGACATCCGGGAATTGCTGGTGCTGACCCTGGGCCGAATGGGCCTGCGCACCGACACCGCCGCCAACCTCAACGCCGCCCGGCAGATGCTCGGCACCGTCGCCTACGACCTGTGCCTGACCGACATGCGCCTGCCCGACGGCTCCGGGTTGGAGCTGGTGAGCGAGATCTCCACCCGCTTCCCCAACACCCCGGTCGCCGTGATCACCGCCTACGGCAACGTCGAGGCCGCGGTGGAGGCGCTCAAGGCCGGCGCCTTCGACTTCGTCAGCAAGCCGGTCGACATCCACATGCTGCGCGGCCTGGTCAAGCAGGCGCTGGAGCTCAACGAGCGCGGCCGCGCCCAGCCCGACGACGCCGGCCGCCTGTTCGGCGAGTCCGAGGCCATGGTCGGCCTGCGCCGCACCATCGCCAAGGTCGCGCGCAGCCAGGCACCGGTGCACATCAGCGGCGAGTCCGGCACCGGCAAGGAACTGGTGGCCCGCACCATCCACGCCCAGGGTTCGCGCGCTGCCGGGCCGTTCGTGCCGGTCAACTGCGGCGCCATCCCCGCGGAGCTGATGGAAAGCGAGTTCTTCGGCCACAAGAAGGGCAGCTTCACCGGCGCCCACGCCGACAAGCCGGGCCTGTTCCAGGCCGCCGACGGCGGCACCCTGTTCCTGGACGAGGTGGCCGAACTGCCGCTGCCGATGCAGGTCAAGCTGCTGCGCGCCATCCAGGAGAAGACCGTGCGCCCGGTGGGCGCCTCGGCCGAGGTGGCCGTCGACGTGCGCATCCTCTCGGCCACCCACAAGGACCTGGCGCAGCAGGTCGACCTGGGCAGCTTCCGCCACGACCTCTACTACCGCATCAACGTGATCGGCCTGCACGTGCCGCCGCTGCGCGAGCGCACCGGCGACCTGCCGCTGCTCTCCACCGCGATCCTCAAGCGCCTGGCCCAGGCCATGCACCGGCCGCCGCCGGAACTGACCGCCGAGGCCCTGGACACGCTGGAGGCCTACGCCTTCCCCGGCAACGTGCGCGAACTGGAGAACATCCTCGAGCGCGCGCTGGCGATGGCCGAGGGCGACAACATCGAGGCCGACGACCTGCAGCTCCCCCGGGGTGCGGGCACCCACAGCGCGCCCAAGCCGCCCGCGGACCCGCGCACCATGAGCCCCTACGACACCGCCTCCAGCGCCCTGCCCTCGTACATCGAGGAGATCGAGCGCGCCGCCATCCAGCAGGCGCTGCAGGAGAACCGCTACAACAAGACCAAGACCGCCAGCGCGCTGGGCATCACCTTCCGGGCGCTGCGGTACAAGCTGAAGAAGCTGGGCATCGAATAACACCCGGCCGCTCCCTCGTAGGAGCGCACCGCAGGGGCGCGATACTCCCGAAACCTGGGTTCCCACCCACCACCACAACCCGATCGGCCCGACAAACGTCCCGGCAAGCCTTCGCGTGGCTACATGCTCCGCCCCGATATACGCCATTGACGCATGTGCGCCAATGGCGTACATTCGCTCCCATGATCTTCATCGAGACCTCTGTGTTCACGCGTCAAGTCGAGGCATTGCTCACCGACGATGAATACAACCGGTTTCAGCGCGAACTCGCCGAGAACCCAACCGCAGGCGAAGTCATCCAAGGCACCGGCGGCCTGCGCAAGATCCGCATCGCGGCCAAGGGCAAGGGAAAGCGCGGCGGTGCGAGGGTGATCTATTTCCATGTCGCGGCGGCGCACCAGATCCGCCTGCTGCTGATCTACCCGAAAAACGTCAAGGACGACCTCAGCGAAGACGAAAAGCGCGTACTCCGCGTCCTTAACGAAAGGTGGTAGCAATGGACAAGAAGCTGTTTGCCGAACTGGTCGAAAGCATGACCGAAATGGGCGAAATCGCCCGCGGCGAGCGTGCGCCCAGCCGCGAATTCCACGTCGATTCCACCGACGTGAAGCGCATTCGTGCCGCAACCAATCTCTCGCAGGTCAAGTTCGCCCGCCTGATCGCCGTCGAAGTCGGCACCCTGCGCAACTGGGAGCAGGGCCGGCGCGAACCGACCGGCCCGGCCAAGGCCCTCCTGCGCGTGATCGAGCGCGAGCCCGAAGCCGCCATTCGCGCCCTGCGCTGATGCCTAGCGACCGCCCTGAGCATCAGTCTCCGTACGCTGCGCTACAAGCTGACCACCCTTCGTCGGAGCGCGCCATGCGCGCGATACCCGCACACTCAAACGCTCCCATCGGCCCCAACACCGGCGTACCCGACACTTCATGCACCCCGGCACCCGCACCAACCGACCACCGCCAAATCTGTCACGCTTTATCCCAATATAGGGTCGGCCCCAGCTCCACAAAGTGTCACCTCCCGCAATGAAGTGACACAAATGGTCACGGGCCATTCGCTGCCAACAGGTGCTTTTGTGACTGCGCCGAAATCGCCCCCATGACCGCCCCCACAATGTCCGCCTTGGCACGCATCATGCGTACACTCTTGCTGCACGTGCGGCGTCGCACGGCTGCCCACGGACCCGGCGCCAGCCGACCACGCGGCACGTGAAGTCAACCACTCCTAGGGGATACACCATGAAGAAGCAGCAAGGCTTTACCCTGATCGAACTGATGATCGTCGTCGCGATCATCGCCATCCTGGCGGCCATCGCGCTGCCGGCCTACCAGAACTACGTTGCCAAGTCGCAGGCCACTGCTGGTCTGGCCGATATCCGTGGCGGCGTGACTGCATACGAAGAAGGCATCCAGTCCGGACGCTCGGGGACTCCCGACCTGGAAGCCATTGGCCTGTCGGACTCCACACCTCGCTGTGCCATCTCGATTCCCGATCCGTCGTGGACGGAAGCAAGAGGCCAGAGCATTGTGTGCACGCTGAAGGGTAACCCGAACGTTGTCGGCGAAACGATCACTCTGACCCGCAATAGCTCCGGTCAATGGCCCTGCAGCGTCTCTGACGATCTCCATGAAAATCATACGCCGGGCGGCTGCGAGTAACCGATCGCACCTTCAGGCTTGAAGGGACGATCGTCCCTGACTCGAGGCATAAAGAGCCCCGCTTCGGCGGGGCTCTTTATGTTGAGCATTCCAGCACGTCAGGTCCACGCAGGGGGAGGCCCGTCATGCGCAAACCAAACGGATTCACCTTGATCGAACTGATGATCGTGGTCGTGATCATCGCTATCCTGGCGGCGATCGCGTTGCCGGCGTACCAGAATTACACTATCCGCAGCCAGCTCACGAGCGCGCTGGCGGATATCAGCGGCGGACGTAGTATGTTCGAGTCCAAGCTGGTCGCTGACAACATCACCAGCTTCGACCCAACCGACATAGGGCTGGCCATCAGCACGCCCCGCTGCAGCAGCATCAATCTTGTCTCCGGCCCGACCGGCTACATCGAATGCATTGTCCGTGGCGCGCCGCCGGTCAACGGCGATGCACTGCGTATCACACGGACGGCATCGGGATCATGGACGTGCAATACCGCACCCGACACGTCGAGCGTCTATAAACCAAGCCACTGCGACTGATGCAGTACACATTGGCAGAACTCGAGTTGCTGCCTTGACCACGGAAGTGGCCAGTGCGCCACAATCCCGGCGCTTCCAGAAAATGGACATGCAATGAAGCTGATCCACCTAACCCCACTATGGGTTGCCCTCATGCTGCTCGTCGCAGCGGCCGTATACTGGCCCGGCCTGTCCGGGGGCTTCATCTTCGACGACGTCTCCACCATAGTCGACAACGAACGCGTGCACGCCACGGCCCTTAACGCCGAATCCCTGGCCCGTGCGGCCCGGTCGTTCGAACCCGGCGGCACACTGGGCAGCCGACCGATCGCGATGGCCAGCTTCGCTGTCGACCACGTCTTCGACGGGCTGGACCCTTGGAGATACAAGCTGATCGGCCTACTAGTCCATTTGGCCAATACGCTGCTGATCTTCGTGCTGATACGGCATGTACTGTCACTTCCGGCGGTCGGAGGCCAGGCCTGGGCGCTTCCAGCAAGCGGGGCCATTGCGTTGCTGTGGGCCATTCACCCCCTGCAGGCGTCCACTGTGCTGTACGTGGTGCAGCGCATGGAGACGCTGTCCCTGACTTTCGTGCTGTTGGCCCTGCTCGCCTACCTGCGCGGGCGCAGCCTGCAGCAGCGGGGGCGACGGGCGTGGCCTTGGCTGTTAGCCTGCCTGCCGCTGGTAGGCTTGGGCATGGCAGCCAAGGAATCGGCCGTGCTGTTTCCGGCTTATGCACTGGCGCTGGAACTGACGATCTTGGGGTTTGCCGCCGCGGACCGCCGCACCGCGCGCGTCTGGCGCATCGGATACGGAGCCGCGGTCGCGGTCGCCACCGCGACATTCCTGTTCGTGGTGGTTCCTCACTATTGGTCGGATGGCTATCTGACCCGCGACTTCGGCACCGCCGAGCGCCTGCTCACGCAATTGCGGGTGCTGCCACTCTACCTCGGCCAGATTTTGCTGCCGCTGCCGGGCAGCATGCCGTTCTACTACGACCACCTGGCCCCCTCGCGCGGCCTGCTGGACCCGGCCAGCACCCTGTTCGGCGGGCTGCTGCTGCTGGCACTGCTGACGGCCTCGTTCACCCTCCGCCGGCGCGCGCCGTTGTTCGCGCTGGGCGTGCTGTGGTTCTTCGCCGCCCATGCGCTGACCAGCAACGTGGTGGCGCTGGAACTCGTGTTTGAGCACCGCAACTACTTTGCCCTGCTCGGCGTGCTGCTGGCCGTGGCCGACGGAGTACGCCGGATCCCCCTGCAGGACGGACCGGGGCTGAAATACGTGGCCGTCGCCGCCATCATTGCTGGCTTCGGCTTCCTGGCGATCATCCGCTCCAGCACCTGGGGCAATCCGTTCCTGCTGGCCACCGACCTGGCGGCCCGGAACCCCCAGTCCGCCCGCGCCAGCGCGGACCTGGCCGCGGTGTACCTGGAAATGACGGACGGCTATCCGAACTCTCCCTTCAACGACTTCGCCATGCGCGAGTTCGAGCGCGGATCGCGGCTGCCGGGCGCTTCGATCGTCAGCGACCAGGGTCTGATCCTGACCGCCGCACAGGCGGGACGCCCGGTAAAGGAGGAGTGGTGGCTGCGGCTGGTGGACAAGGTGAAGCGCGGCACGCTGAGCCCGGAAACCACCGGCGCGCTGTTCGGCCTGCTGCAGAACCGATACAAGGGCGTACCGCTGAACGATGACCATCTGATCGACGCCTTCATCGCGCTGTTCGAGCGGACCAGCCTGCCGCCTTACAGCTACGCGCAGTTCGGCGACTACGTGCTGACGAAAGTGGGCGACGAGGCCCTGGCAGACCAGGTCTTCAAGCTGGCGATGGAACGCAGCCAAGAACATCCCGACTATGCGCGACAGATGGTGGATGTCTTGCGCCGAGAAGGCCATCTGCGGCAGGCCCGGGTTGCTCTCAAGCGCGCGCATGAGTTGAACATGCTCACCGACATCGCGGAAGAACCAATCGATCACTCGACCGGGCCAGAATAGACTAGTGGCCCCCAGCATCTTCAAACAAGATGTGAGCGGCTTGGCAACGCTGGCGAGATCGCGCCACAGCGCAAAGAAGGTGCGAGACTGAGCACTGGACCAGCCAGACTGCGAGAGCCCACGCACCGAACCCTGACACGTTCGGAGGACGCCACACTAATGGAAACAAAGCAGCCACTGCGCTCGACTGTCTCCGAGTACCACATCCACTTCGCATCTTCCGACGCCGTCATCAGTGCTCAGCCATGAAGAAGGTCGTCATCTTCCGCAGTAAATTGCTACCGATCTCGGAGACGTTCATTCACGACCAGGCACGAACGCTAAGCAAATGGACTCCCGTTCTGGTCGGCCTCCACGAAGTAAACGGCGGGCTGCAAACTCCAGAAGTCCGACGTGAAATCGTACCGGGCGCAAACCGCCGCGCACTCCTTCTTCTTCGACTGCTGCTGGACCGGCCGCTGCCCGGCTTGGTCAGGTTGCTGAAACAGCTGAAGGTCGACCTTGTGCATGCTCACTTCGGCACCGATGCCACCGACATCTGGCCCAGCGTGAAAGCGGCGGGCCGGCCAATGCTGGTGACACTGCACGGCTACGATATCAGCATCCATCGCGAGTGGTGGGAAGCGGGACACGGCGGTCCACGAAGGCGCGCCTATCCAAAGCGACTGCTGCGGATGGCGCACGATCCGGCTGTACATTTTATCGCGGTCTCCAAAGCCATCAGGAGTCGCGCGGTCGCATATGGAATTCCCGAGGAAAAAATCACTGTCGCTTACATTGGCGTGGACACACAGCGTTTCAAGCCGAGCGGATTGCCGCTGGATCAGCGGAGCAAGCGCATCCTGTTCGTAGGACGAATGGTGGAAAAGAAGGCGCCACTGCTGATGATTCATGCTCTCGCAGCAGTGCGCAAGGAAGTGCTCGATGCAGAACTTGTCATGATAGGCGACGGTCCTTTGCTAGCAGCCGCCAAGCGGCTAGCCGCAGAACTTGCCGTGCCGGTTCGGTTTCTGGGTGCATGCTCTTCGGATGAGCTACTGGCGCAGCTGCAAGAGGCAAGGGTTTTCTGCCTGCCCAGCTTGACCGCTGAAAATGGCGACGCAGAAGGATTCGGTCTGGCGATACTTGAAGCGCAGGCATGCGGCGTACCTGCGATCAGCTCGGCACAGGGGGGGGCGGACGAGGGACTGCTTGACGGGGAAACTGGCTACGCATTCAACGAAGGCATGCTGGATGAGCTTGTTGCCGGCTTGCGCAGGTTGCTGCAGGATGATGGCGCGGCCAAGCGCGCATCATTCGCAGCCACGAATTTCGCCAATGAGATGTTCGATATACGGGCCAGATCCGGAAAACTCGAAGTCATTTACGAAGAAGTTTCCACCGGGATGATTCCAGCATGAAATCTCTGATTTCCTTGATCAATGTGAAGCTATTTCCACGCAGGGAATTCTCCTCCAGCAACTATTGGAACGAACGTTACCAGTCAGGCGGAAATTCCGGGCCCGGCTCATATGGCGAGCTGGCCAAGTTCAAGGCCGGCGTTCTCAACAGGTTCGTTACGGATAACAGCATTGCATCCGTCATTGAATTCGGCTGCGGGGATGGCCATCAGTTGACCCTGGCACAATATCCCAGATACGCCGGCTACGACATCAGCCCCGTCGCAGTGGAGGCTTGCCGCGCACTGTTCGGCGACGATGATTCCAAGAGATTCTTCCTTTCCCAGGAATATGACGGCCGCAAGGCGGATCTCGCCATTTCGATAGACGTTGTATTTCATTTGACGGAAGATACCGTGTTCGATGCCTATATGCGTCGACTGTTCGACGCTTCGCTCAGGCACGTCATCATTTATTCATCGAACCAAGACGAGCCGATTGAACCGGTTTCCAACCATGTTCGCCACAGGCGCTTCACGGACTGGATCGATCGAGAAATCCCCTCGAACTGGGCGCTCGTGGACAGAATTAAGAATGCGTTCCCATACACTGGGGACTACCAATCGACGTCCTTCAGCGACTTTTTCATCTACGGAAAGCTGAACACTGGCGGGACAGAATCATAAATGTACGCCGAGACCAGGATAAGCCATAATTGGCTAATAAAGAAGGCAGTAAATGACAAGGTCAGGGAAAGACTTCCAGATTTGTATGGCAATGTCCTTGATTTTGGTTGTGGTCTACGCCCTTTTGAAACAGACATATTGCGCCACGCCACAGACTATGTCGGCATCGACTGGAGCGATACGCTGCACGGCATGCGTGCGGACATCATTTCAAACTTGAACGCGCCACTACCCTTTGCCAATGAAGCCGCTGATCACATCGTCAGCTTCGAGGTGATGGAACATTTAGCGGAGCCTCGCATCATGCTGGCTGAGGCATTTCGCATTCTTCGTCATGGCGGACAACTGACACTCTCCGTACCTTTCCAATGGTGGCTGCATGAGGCACCCTGGGACTATTATCGATACACACGATACGGACTCCATTACATGTTGGAGCACGCCGGATTTTCCGACGTATCTGTGGCACCGACGACCGGCTTCTGGTCAATGTGGATCCTCAAACTCAACTATCAGACAACCCGCCTTATTCGCGGGTCAAGTCCTGCCCGGGCGCTGATTCGCGCGGGGTTGATCCCTTTCTGGTGGGTGAACCAACACCTCGCTCTGCTTGCCGATCGCTATTGGCCGGAGGAGCGTGAGACAGCCGGCTATTTCGTCACTGCCGTCAAACCATGAGCTTGCGAAAAGCCACGTTTTCCGCGAGCCGCTGGATCACCATATCGTTGCTGATCCGCGTCTTGCTGCAGGTCGCACAAATCATGGTCTTGGCAAGGCTGCTATTGCCTGCCGATTTTGGAATGATGGCAATCGCGGCGGCGGCTTATGCGGTCATTGCCATCTTCGTCGATCTTGGCCTATCCAGCGCCCTGATCCACTTTCCACGTCCGCCTGCATCCACTCTGTCCACGTTGTACTGGCTTAATCTCGGCGCCGCTGGCGCACTGGCATTGGTGCTAATCGCCATAGCTTGGCCTCTGGCCCAGGCATATACCGAACCATCACTGTTTCCCGTGCTGCTGACGATGAGCCTAGCTCTGCCATTGAGTGCGCTGGGGCTGCAGTTTCGAGTGATGGCCGAGAAGGAAATGCGCTTTTCCAAACTGGCGCTCATCGAAACAGCAGCAGCTTTAGTTGGATTTCTTGCCGCGATTGTCGTTGCATTGCTTAATGGGGGCGTATATGCGTTGGTTGCAAGTGCCTTGGTTACGGCCGGCCTGGCTAGTGGACTGGCATGGCTACTACTTTCGCACGGCCTGCGTCCGGGGTTCCAGTTCAGAATTTCCGAGGTCAACAACTACCTGCGCTACGGTGGATACCGTCTTGGCGACAGCCTTTTTAATGCGTTGCGAATGCAAACGGACATATTCATCGGCGGCCTATTTTCCAGTGCAACGGCAATGGGCATGTATGCCCTGTCCCGCGACTGGAATCTGCGGCTGGCCAATACCTTCGTCAACCCGATAGTGACCCGCGTCGGTTTGCCCGTAATGGCGAAGGTACAATCCGACAAGACCGCACTAAAGTCCGTCTATCTCCAAGCTTTGCGCATGACCGCTTCAGTCAATTTCCCGATCTATATGGCCATCGCCATCTGGAGCGAAGAGGTCGTGGCAATCCTGTTGGGCGACCAATGGCGAGGAGCTGCATTCTATATGCGCCTATTCGCCATCTGGGGGCTGATACGTTCAACAGGCAACCCCGTTGGCAGCCTACTTTACGCCGCTGGGCACGTACGCCGCGCATTCTGGTGGAACTTGATCCTGTTCGTGGCCATGCCGATTCCGCTCGCTTTAGGCGCTTGGATTGACGGAACGCGCGGACTTGCATGGGCGATGCTCGTCACACAGGCGCTTATCTTCTATCCAGCATTCCATTATCTTGTACGGCCCGCATGCCTCGCGAGCTTCCGCGAGTATTGGGCACAGTTATCCGCGCCGCTACTTGCAAGCCTAGGAGCGCTCTTTCTTGGATACGGCGCATCCTTGCTCTTCTTGAATCCATGGCTCCAACTCTGCATCGGGCTTACGTTTTCCAGCTTCTCTTACCTGGGCTTGAGCTGGCTACTGAACCGAAGTTGGCTTTCAGCCATGATTGAACTGAGCGAGCCTCTCTTGAGGCTCCTGGTTCCTCACCGATAATTCCCGTCTATGTCCAAGCCCGCTAAGATTAGCGTAATCATCCCCGTTTTCAACGACGCGGCAGGTGCCATGCGCTGCCTGGATGCCATCTCCACACAGTCCTATCCGATGCACCTCATCCAGGCTGTCTTGGTCGACAATGAGTCAACCCACCCTGTTCACATTACAAACACGTACCCATTCACCTTCCTTCTGAAGCGCTGCACAACTCCAGGTTCCTATGCCGCTCGCAATGTCGGCGTAGCCATGTCTGACGGGGATATCATTGTGTTCACAGACGCCGATTGTGTCCCCATGTCCGACTGGCTCTCCAATGGAGTCAAGGCCCTTCATGCCTGCGCCCCCAAGAGCATCATTGGGGGCGATGTCCTGGTAAGTGAACCAAACCCTCGCACAGGCACGGGGCTGTACCAGTATCTAATGGGATTCCAGCAGCAGGAGAACATCCATCAACGCGGTTTTTCCGTCACCGCAAATCTGTTCTGCACCAGAAAGCAGTTCCTTCGCATCGGAAACTTCGACGAACGGCTGCTATCCGGCGGCGATCTAGAATGGAGCGCCAGGGCCAAAGCGAAGGGCTTTGACATAGGATTCGCAAAAGACTCCATCGTTACCACGCCTCCTCGCACGTCGCTTGCATCGGCAATCCGGCAAGCCCGCCGCGTTGCCGCCGGACGCATGCACTTGCGAAGAATTGGCGCCCATTGGGTTGATCCGTCCCAGCTACGACATCGTCGCAAACCGGCGTTGTCGCTTCTTGCTGCAATGCGCCGGGAAAAAATCTCTCTGGTCGACCGCATGAGGGTAGTCACAGCCGCGGCTGCCATCAAGGCAGCATCCATCGCTGAAATCGCGTATCTCTACTTCGGCGGATCGGCTGAGCGCCGCTAAAGCAGATCGTCATGCACATTCGTAAGGTCAGCGTGGTCATTCCAATGTACCAAAACGCCACCAGCGCAATCGCACTGGTAAATGCGTTGCGGAACCAGCGGGGCCCGCAGAACGTCGAGACCGAAATTATCGTCATCGACGACGGATCAGGCGACGATTCTTCTGATCGCGTCGAGGCTGCAGTGGGTGCACTGGCAACCATGTGCAAGCTAAGCAAGAATCACGGCCGTGCCGCCGCCAGAAACCATGCCGCAGCCAAGGCTAACGGCGACGTCATTCTGTTCGTTGATTGCGACTGCTTGCCTGCAGGCGGCGATCTGATCGTGCAGCACCTTAGAAGGTGGACCGATGGCGTCGTGGCGAGCATTGGCCCGGTACAAGGCGATGGCCGTGGATTTTGGCACCGCTACCAGTCCGATGCCTCGGAGCGACGGGCACGCCAGCATGCTGCGGGCATCGACTACAGCGGGTCCAGCCAGAACATGATGGTCGCGCGATGGGCATTCAACAAGTGCGGCGGATTCGATTCGCTGTATCGCGCGTACGGCTTCGAGGATCGAGATCTGCAGATACGACTGTCGGCGCTCGGCCAGATCGCATGGACATACGGCGGCGCCGTGCGGCACGTGGATGCGCTCAGCCTGCGGACAGTGAGCAAGAAGATGCTGGAAGCCGGCGAGCACTCATCGACCAGGTTCGCAGGTGCACATCCGGAGGCCTACCGCGCGCTCGGCTATGCATCACTCGATGTGCGCCAGCGCTCCTGGCTGCGCCTGCCTGCGATGCTGGCTGACACGTTCTGCGATGCTCTCGCGCGGTTGGGAGATGCGTTCCTCGGAAGCAGGCTGATCCCCTATGGCGTCAAGCGCACCTATGTCAGGGCAATCACCGGCATCAGCTACTTGGCAGGTACAGCGCGTGCACTTCGGTCCGGATCCGAAGCGCTCAGTACGTAGATCAGCGTCGGAAACGCACGCCGTGCCAGATGAAACACCCGATCTGGAATGCGCCTGAAGACCACCCGGTACACCAGCGCTTGTGGTCGCTCCAACTCGTAGGTCAGCCGAAGAGCGCTGCCGTGCATTTGTTCGTATTCAAAGCCCACGTCCTCCAGCAACGCTTCCGCCTGCGCCGTCGTCAGGGGGCGGCAATCGTACTCGGTTCCACGCTGCCGCCAACGCAAGTAAGACGTCCGCCAGGACTCAGGTAGCCAGCTCAGGAATGCCAGCCTGTAGTGCGGCTCGATCAACATCCAGCGATTGGGTACCGCCAGGTAAGCCCGCCCGGACGGCGCAAGCACGCGTTTGACTTCTTCGAGATGATGCCGCTGTGCCGCGGCATCGCCAACATGTTCGATGACATGGTTCGTGATCACCACATCGAACACCGCATCGGCGAACGGCAATTGCGTTCCGGAGGTCTTGGTGAAGCGATAGCCACCATGCACCTGCCGCGTGTCGGTTACATCGACAGCATCCACGTCAAAGTCGATCCTCGGATGGCTTCCGAAGTAGTGTGCTACCCCCCCCGAACCGGTGCCGATCTCCAGCAACCGCAACCGGCGCTCACGTGACCGCAATTCGAGAAGTCGCTCGATCTTCCGAGCCTTCGCGCTCCTGCTCTCCAGGTCGAGCACGGCATGTCCGCGATGGCCGACAGGATCGAATCGTCGACCGTACGCGGTCATCTGCAAGCATTCATGCAGACGCTCGCTGAATCGATCCCAAGAGAAGCTCAGCGCGAAATCGTGCGCGGAATCGCGCAGCAGCGTGCCTGCGCGTTCCGCGAGTATCCCGGAAACACGATCTGCGAATCCTGTGTAGTCGCCTGGAGCTAACATGTAGCCACTGATGCCGTCGCGGACCGCATCGGGCACTCCGCCTACCGCGAACGCCACCGTCGGCAAGCCATGCGCAGCAGCCTCGATCGCAACCATGCCGAAGCCCTCGACATCGCCGGCCACCTGGCGAACCGGGAACACGTGCACATCAGCTGCAGCGTATGCCTGCCCCAGGGTTACTTCGTCGCACGGCCCGAGGCGCACCACGTGGTGCGACAGACCATGAGCGGCGGCGGCCTTCGCAAGAGACGCGCCTGGATCGATCGCATGCTTGCGCAGCGCGTCGGGAGCATTGTCGCCGACCAGAACAAGGCGCACCTGCGGATGCTTGGCCACGATTGCCGGCAAGGCCTGCTCCACAAACTCCGCGAGGCCCTTTCGTTCGGTCAAGCGGCCGACGCTTAATATGATTGGACTATCTCCCAAACCGAAGCGCGCCCGAAAATCCCCAGCATCGATCACCTCGCGATCTGGAAGGGTCGTCCCGGGATGTACCACCGCCACATTACCGTGCGCTAAGCCCTCACGGATAGCGAGATCGGCGGTGTTGGCGCTATTGGCCAGTGCGCCATCAAGCCTCCGCAGGGCCGGCAACCACAGCGCGCGATAGGCGAGATGCGTGGCAACGATATCCAATCCATGTAAATAAGCCATGGATTTTGCCCGCGTCCTCCGCGCTGCCAATACCGCCGCCGGCACGGTCAATCCGCTACCGGCGATGATGAGATCGAAGTGGCCCTTGGCGAGTTTTCGTGCCAGGGCCATCGACTGAAACAGGAAAACGGACAGCGACGCGATGGGAACCTCATGCACGGCGCTCCCCGCCGGAAGGTGGGCGCGACAGCCTGCAGGCCCAATAACCACCAACTCTGCGCTGCGTTCGAGCGCGAAAGCCATCTGCTGGTTCAGGCGCTCCATGCCTCCTCGCAGTGGGGGCAAATTGCGCGTTATCAGCAGGATCCGCGGCCGTGGCTGACCGGGTTCAGGCATCGCGCCGGTATGTCAAGCTGGTGATCTGCTCTGAGATCAGACCGATCAGGAAGATGATTACCGCTGCGCTGAACAGCAACATGCTCATGTTGGTGAAGCGATGCATGGTGATGTAAGTGAATCCATAGTATCCGAGTCCAACCAGGAAGAACGCCATCGCCGCGGGCGCAAATAGCTTGAGCGGCGAGTACAACGTAGCGATCTTGAAGATGATCAACAGGAAGCGGATGCCATCACGGATCGGGCGGATGTGGCTGCGGCCGACGCGCCGCGCCACGGGGATGGATTCGTAGGTTACTGGATATGCGCTGCGGAAGAACGCCATGGTGCTAGTGGTGGGATAAGAGAAGCCATTGGGCAACAGGTGCAGAAATTCGCGGAACCTATCCGCCCGCACTACTCGGAAGCCGGAGGTGAGGTCTCTCACGTGAAAGCCGGTCATTCGGCTGGCCAGCCAGTTGTAGAGGACGTTGGCCACACCCCGGCTCACGCCCGCCTGACCGTTCCAGTCCCGGGCGCCTACCACCATGTCGTAGCCCTGCTCCAGCCGCGCCAGCAGCCGCGGGATGCTGGCGGGATCGTGCTGACCGTCGGCGTCCATGAAAACCAGGATGTCGCCGCTGGCAGCGCGGGCGCCGCGCTTGATGGCGGCGCCGTTGCCCATGGAGTACGGCGAGGACAGCACCTTGGCGCCCAGTTCGGCGGCGACCGAGGCCGTGGCGTCGATGGAGCCGTCGTCGACGACGATGATCTCCGCCTCGGGCAGCAGCGCGCGCAGGCTCGGCAGCGTACGACGCAGGCCTTCGGCCTCGTTCTTGGCAGGCAGGATGACGGATATGTGCATGGGACTCCCCTGGCGCACAGGGTAGCCGGAAGGGGGTTGGGCGGGGAAGCTTTGGTGTCCGCCCGGGAATCGGCGCCCGGTCGGGTGTTGACGTGAGGCACAGTTCGGGCCGCGGTGGCACTGGACGTTTCGGTGGCCTGATCGGGCGCCGGTATCGCGCGCATGGCGCGCTCCTACGGAGGCAAGTCACCGTGGCCTGTTCAACATCGATCCTGCGTTGTTGCGGTAAAGTCGGGCGACTTTAGGGGGAGAACCTGACCGATGAACGCCGTTGCGTCCGCCAACCTGGTCGGCATCACCGGCATCGCCCGGCGCCTGGTGCTGGACGGCGCCCTGGACGACACCGCCGCCCGCGAGGCGCTGGACAAGGCCACCGCCGAGCGCAAGCCGATCGCCGGCTGGCTGCGCGAGCACAAGCTGGTGTCGGCGGCGCAGCTGGCCGCCGCGAACTCGATTGAGTTCGGCATGCCGGTGTTCGACCCGGCCACGATGGATGCCAGCCAGGGCGCGGTGAAGCTGGTCAAGGAAGAGCTGCTGCGCAAGCACTGTGTGCTGCCGCTGTTCAAACGCGGCGGCAAGCTGTTCGTGGGCACCGCCGACCCCACCAATACCCACGCCCTGGACGAGGTGAAGTTCCACACCAACCTGGTGGTGGAGCCGATCCTGGTCGACGAGGATACGCTGAAGCGCACGCTGGAGGTCTGGCTGGAGGTCCACGACAGCTTCGGCGATGCCCTGAACGATGCCGACGGCCTGGAAGGGCTGGACGTGGGCGGCGACGAGGCCGCCGAGAGCGCCACGGATGTCAAGGGCGACGACACCCCCGTGGTGAAATTCGTCAACAAGGTGCTGGTGGAGGCGATCAAGAAAGGGGCCTCGGACATCCATTTCGAGCCGTACGAGACCGATTACCGGGTGCGGCTGCGCATCGACGGTATCCTCAAGCCCACGGCGAAGATGCCGGTCAAGCTCAACCAGCGCATCACCGCCCGTCTGAAGGTGATGGCGCAGTTGGACATCGCCGAAAAGCGGGTACCGCAGGACGGCCGCATCAAGCTGAACCTGTCCAAGACCAAGCAGATCGACTTCCGCGTCAGCACCCTGCCCACCCTGTTCGGCGAGAAGGTAGTGCTGCGTATCCTCGACGCCGGCGCCGCCAAGCTAGGGATCGACAAGCTGGGCTATGAGGAGAACCAGAAGGCGCTGTTTCTCGAGGCCATCCAGAAGCCCTACGGCATGGTGCTGGTCACCGGCCCCACGGGCTCCGGCAAGACGGTGTCGCTGTATACGGCGCTGAACATCCTCAACGACGACGTGCGCAACATCTCCGCCGTCGAGGATCCTGTGGAGATCCGCATGCCGGGCGTCAATCAGGTGCAGATGAACGTCAAGCGCGGCATGACCTTCGCCGCCGCGCTGCGCAGCTTCCTGCGCCAGGACCCGGATGTGATCATGGTTGGCGAGATCCGCGACCTGGAGACCGCCGAGATCGCGATCAAGGCGGCGCAGACCGGCCACATGGTGCTGTCGACGCTGCACACCAACGATGCGCCGCAGACCATCTCGCGCCTGATGAACATGGGCATCGCGCCGTACAACATCACCAGCTCGGTGACGCTGGTGATCGCCCAGCGGCTGGCACGGCGCCTGTGTGACCGCTGCAAGAAGCCAGTGGAACTGCCGGACGTGGCGCTGCTGGCCGAAGGGTTCACCGCCGACGAGGTGCACGCCGGCATCAAGATCTATGAGGCGGTGGGCTGCGACGAGTGCACCAACGGCTACAAGGGTCGCACCGGCATCTACCAGGTGATGCCGATGAGCGACGAGATCCAGGAAATCGTGCTGCAGGGCGGCAACGCGATGCAGATCGCCGAGGTGGCGGAGCGGGCCGGGATCAACGACCTGCGGAAATCGGCACTGCTGAAGGCGAAGATGGGGGTGACCAGCTTGGCGGAGATCAACCGGGTAACCAAGGACTGACCCGCCCCGCCCCGTAGGAGCGCGCCATGCGCGCGATACCGCGGGTGTCTCCGGTCCCGACCATCGGCGGTCTCGCCGCGCGCCGGAGACGCACCGGGGACCGGGAGCCACCGGGCGCCGAGATGCCCGCGGCATCGCGCGCATGGCGCGCTCCTGCGGAGGGGCCGCCGGGGTTGGTAGCCCAAACCCTGCGGGCCGTCACAAACGCAAATTTCACATCGGCCCGCAACCGGCTACCATGCGGGATCATACCGGCCCGGGGAGGCCGGGCCAGGGGAGCTCAAAGATGGCCGTGACTCGTACCGCCGCCAAGACCGCCGCGCGCAAGGGGGCCAGGCCCGCCACCGCGCGTCAGGGCGTGACCCTCGACACCTTCGTCTGGGAGGGCACCGACAAGCGCGGCACCAAGATGAAGGGCGAGCAGCAGGCGAAGAACGCCAATATGTTGCGCGCCGAACTGCGCAAGCAGGGCATCAACCCTACCATCGTCAAGACCAAGTCCAAGCCGCTGTTCGGCAGCGCCGGGCGCAAGATCACGCCGAAGGAGATCGCGGTCTTCAGCCGCCAGATCGCCACCATGATCAAGTCCGGCGTGCCGATCGTGCAGGCGCTGGAGATCATCGGCAACGGACACAAGAACCCGAAGATGGCGTCGATGGTCAACGCCATCCGCACCGACATCGAGAACGGCACCTCCTTCGCCGAAGCGCTGGGCCAGTTTCCTGTCCAGTTCGACGAGCTGACCCGCAATCTGGTGAGGGTCGGCGAGGCGGCGGGCGTGCTGGAGACGGTGCTCGACACCATCGCCACCTACAAGGAGAACATCGAGAGCCTGAAGGGCAAGATCAAGAAGGCCATGTTCTATCCGGCCGTGGTGATCGCGGTGGCGATCCTGGTCAGCGCGATCCTGCTGATCTTCGTGGTACCGCAGTTCGAACAGGTGTTCGTAGGCTTCGGCGCCGACCTGCCGGCATTCACCCAATTGATCGTTGCCGCCAGCCGCTTCATGGTTTCCTACTGGTGGATGCTGCTGTTGATCGCCGTGGTCGCGATCTTCGGCTTCATCTTCATGTACAAACGCTCGCTCCCGCTCCAGCACTTCGTCGACCGGATGATGCTCAAGATTCCGGTACTCGGCGTCATCCTGCACAACTCGGCGATCGCACGCTTCGCGCGCACCCTGGCCACCACCTTCAAAGCCGGCGTGCCGCTGGTCGAGGCGCTGGAATCGGTGGCGGGCGCCACAGGCAACTCCGTCTACGAGAAGGCCACCCTGCGCATCCGCGACGACGTCTCCGTGGGTTACCAAATGAACATGGCGATGAAGCAGGTGAATCTGTTCCCGCATATGGTGATCCAGATGACCGCGATCGGCGAAGAGGCAGGCGCGTTGGACTCGATGCTGTTCAAGGTGGCCGAGTTCTATGAGGAAGAGGTGAACAACGCGGTGGATGCGCTGTCGAGTCTGATCGAGCCGATGGTCATGATCTTTATCGGCATCCTCGTGGGCGCTATGGTGATCGGCATGTACCTGCCGATCTTCAAGCTCGCCGCCGTGGTCTGACGGGACAGATCCGCTAGATGGCCTTCCTCGACCAGCATCCCGGTCTCGGTTTCCCGGCCGCGGCCGGACTGGGGCTGCTGGTGGGCAGCTTCCTCAACGTCGTAATCCTGCGCCTGCCCAGGCGGCTGGAGTGGGAGTGGAAGCGCGATTCGCGTGAGATCCTGGAGGAGCCGGAGCTGTACGATCCGCCGCCGCCGGGAATCGTGGTAGAACGCTCGCATTGCCCGCACTGCGGCCACCAGCTGTCCTGGTACGAGAACATCCCGGTGTTCAGCTGGCTGGCGCTGCGCGGCAAGTGCCGCCATTGCAAGGCGCCGATCTCGATCCAGTACCCGCTGGTCGAGCTGCTGACGATGCTGCTGGTGGTGGCCTGCGTCTGGCGGTTCGGGTTCGGCTGGCAGGGGTTCGGCGCGATCGTGCTGACGTGCTTCCTGATCGCGCTGTCGGGCATCGACCTGCGCACCCACCTGCTGCCGGACCAGTTGACCCTGCCGCTCATGTGGCTGGGCCTGATCGCCGCGGCCGACAACCTGTACATGCCGGCCAAGCCGGCGCTGCTGGGCGCGGTGGCCGGCTACGTGAGCCTGTGGTCGGTGTGGTGGCTGTTCAAGCAGCTCACCGGCAAGGAAGGCATGGGCCATGGCGACTTCAAGCTGCTGGCGGCGCTGGGGGCCTGGTGCGGGCTGACCGGCATCCTGCCGATCATCCTGCTGTCGGCGGTCAGCGGGGCGATCCTCGGCTCGATCTGGCTGGCGATGAAGGGCCGCGACCGCGCCACGCCGATCCCGTTCGGGCCGTTCCTGGCGATCGCCGGCTGGGTGGTCTTCATGTGGGGCGGCGATCTGATGACCCTGTACCTGCGCTACAGCGGCCTCTCCCTCACGTAGGAGCGCACCGCAGGGACGCGAACGCCGCGGGCATGGCCGCCGCACGCGAATTCCGGTGACCGGCGCGCCTGCCGGTCCGACATCGCGGCATCCACCGGATCCTGCCGGCACCCGCGGTGTCGCGCCCCTGCGGTGCGCTCCTACGAGGGACACCCGGATCGGCATGGCCGATTCCCCGCACCGTCTTCCGTCGCGCGGCGATGCCGGTTACAAAGGGCCATGAGCGACTACATCATCGGGCTGACGGGCGGCGTGGCGTCCGGCAAGAGCGAGGTCACGCGGCGTTTCGAGGCGCGCGGCGTGACGGTGGCCGACGCCGATATCGCCGCGCGCGAGGCGGTGGCGCCGGGCAGCGAAGGACTGGCGGAGGTGGCGGCGGCGTTCGGGCCGGCCGTGCTCGACGCGGCGGGCGCGCTCGACCGCGCCGCGATGCGGCGCCGCGTGTTCACCGACGATGCCGAACGCCGCAAGCTGGAGGCGATCGTGCACCCGCGCGTGCGGACGGCGCTGCGCGCCGCCTGCGAGGCCGCTCCGGGACCCTACGCGATCGCCGCGATCCCGCTGCTGGCCGAGGGCGGCGGACGCAGGACCTACCCGTGGCTGCAGCGGCTCCTGGTGGTGGACGTGCCGGTGGAAGTACAGCACGCCCGGCTGCTGCGGCGCGACGGCATCGACGACGCACTGGCGACGCGGATGATCGAGGCACAGGCGAGCCGGCACGAGCGCCTGGCGCTGGCCGATGACGCCGTCTTCAACGACGGCCCGTTGGAGATGCTGGACGCCCATGTGGCGGCGCTGGACCGGCGTTACCGGGTGTTCGCCATCGTGCACGCCTAGCGCAAGCGCCCGCCCCTGCGGCGGGCAGCCCCGGCGCAATCGTCCGTGGCGGGTCGCCAGGGCTCTCGTTTCCTGTGGAAGCCGGGGTGGCATGCCGCTGCCCGAAGTCGCGACGACGCTCCACCCCCGGGGATGACGGGAGTCGCGACATCCGGCGCTTCCGCTAACGGATCACACCGTTTGCGGAGGCCGCTGTCGCGACTTCCGTCGCTCCCACAGTCGCTCCCACAATGGTCATTCGTCGCCGGCGCCGGTCGCTCGCTGCGACGCGGTTCCATCGGCGGGGGCCGACCGCGCCGGCATGCGCACGCGTCAGTTCGTCCGGGTAGGCCAGAGGGCGCGGATGGCGGCGATGCCCTGGGCGCCGTGGCGGCGGGCTTCGGGGATGTCGCCGGGGCCGAGGCCGCCGATGGCGTAGATCGGCAGCGAGACGGCTTCGCGCAGGGCGGCGAACCGCGCCCAGCCGAGGCCGGGCGCGCCGGGATGGGTTGGCGTGGGCGCAAGCGGGCCGAGCAGGGCGAAGTCGCAGCCGAGGTGCTCGGCGTGGCGGAGCTCGTCCAGGTCGTGGCAGGAGGCCGCCAGCGGCCGGTCCACGGGCAGCGGCCGTTCGTCGAGCGCGGCGAGCTGGGCGGCGCGCAGGTGCAGGCCGGCGCCGGTGGCGCGGGCGAGCTCGGGGTCGGCGCCGACCAGCGCTTCGGCGCCGGCGGCGCGGCAGCGCTCCACGGCGGCCGCGACCAGCCGCTCGCGGCGGCTGCGTTCGACGCCGGGCAGGCGCAGGTGCAGGCGTCGGATGCCGGAGGCCAGGGCGCGCTCGATGCCTTGCAGCCAGGCGCCATCGTCGGCATCGGGCGCGGGGGTGACGAGATAGCGATCGGGCCGGGTGAGCGCCGCGACCACCGGCCGGTCGGCCGGCGGCATGGCGTAGCTGGCGAGCTTGTGCTGCGGCACCCAGGCCAGCGCCTGGCCCTCGTGGCCCCGCGGCGTGCCGCGCCAGGCGGTGACGTGGCGGACGTCCAGGCGCAGGCGCTTGTGCGGGTAGGCCTGGGGTACGGCGATCAATGGAGCGCCGACCGCGACCTCGATCCCCAGTTCCTCGCGCAGTTCGCGCACCAGCGCCTGTTCGGGCGATTCTCCGGGCTCGCGCTTGCCTCCGGGGAATTCCCACCGGCCGGCGAGATCGCGGCCTTCGGTCCGCCGCGCGAGCAGCACCCGGCCGCTGGGGTCGGTGATGGCGGCGGCGACGACTTCGACGACACGGTCGCCGGTGCCGGCCCCGGTCGATGCATCAGGCGCGGGCACGCGGGCCGTCCAGGTGCCGGCGGCGTCCGGGGGACGCTGTGAAAGCTGACCTCATCCGCCCCCGGACCGAGTCCGGGGCAGGCTCTCCGGGCACCTTCTCCCGCAAGCGGGAGAAGGGAAATGCGGGGTGCGGGTTGGGTGCCCACGGGACGCTGCCACAGGCGGCATGATCTTTACCGGCCGCCGGCGACCCCGCCGTAGAGCCGAGCTTGCTCGCCTGTGCCGGCACAGGCGCCGGAGCCAGGAGCAGCGGAGCAAGCTCCGCTCTACGGAAGGCGTTGCCGGCGAGCCGAGGGCCGTCGTCAGGACAGTTGCCCATGGCAGTGCTTGTACTTCTTGCCGCTGCCGCAGGGGCACGGGTCGTTGCGGCCGACCTTGGCGCCCTCGCGCACGATCGGCATCTGCGCGCGCGGGCCGTCGCGCTGGTAGTCCGGCTCGGCCGCTTCCTCGTCGGCGCCGTAGCCGCCGGCGTCGGCGTGCTGGAACTGCGCCTGCTTGAGCTTGGCCTCGATCTGGCGCCGCTCCTCGGCCTCCATCGCGGCGATCTCGGCCTCGCTGCGCACGCGCACGCGCGCCAGCAGGGTCACCACCTCGTGCTTGACCTTGTCGAGCATGTCCGAGAACAGCGCGAAGGCCTCGCGCTTGTACTCCTGCTTCGGCTGCTTCTGCGCGTAGCCGCGCAGATGGATGCCCTGGCGCAGGTAGTCCATCCGCCCCAGGTGCTCCTTCCAGTTCTGGTCGAGCACGTTGAGCATGATGTGCTTTTCCAGCATGCGCATGGTCTCGGGGCCGACCTGCGCCTCCTTGTCGGCGAACAGGCGGTCGGCCGCCTCGATCACGTGCGTGGCGATGCCGTCGGCGTCGAGCTCCTTCTTCTCCTGCACCATGCGCTGCAGCTCCAGGCGCAGGCCGAACTCCTGCTCCAGCGCGGACTCCAGGCCCGGCAGGTCCCACTGGTCGTCGATCGACTCCGGCGGCACGTGGCGCGCCACGAGCTCGGCGACCACGTCGCCGCGGATCCCGTCGATGTTCTCCTTGACGCTGTCGGCGTCCAGCAGCTCGTCGCGCTGGCCGTAGATCACCTTGCGCTGGTCGTTGTTGACGTCGTCGAAGTCGAGCAGGTTCTTGCGGATGTCGAAGTTGTGCGCCTCCACCTTGCGCTGCGCGTTGGCGATCTGCTTGGTCACCAGCGGGCTTTCGATGATGTCGTCCTCCTGCAGGCCCATCCGCGCCATCACCCGCTGCACCCAGTCGGCGGCGAAGATGCGCATCAGGTTGTCTTCCAGCGACAGGTAGAAGCGCGAGGAGCCGGGATCGCCCTGGCGGCCGGAGCGGCCGCGCAGCTGGTTGTCGATGCGCCGCGACTCGTGGCGCTCGGTGCCGATGATGTGCAGGCCGCCGGCGGCCTTGACCTGGTCGTGGCGCTGCTGCCAGTCGGCGCGCACCTTCGTCTTCTGCTCGCCGGTGGCGTCCTCGCCCAGCTCCGCCAGCTCGGCCTCGAGCGCGCCGCCGAGCACGATGTCCGTGCCGCGGCCGGCCATGTTGGTGGCGATGGTGACCGCGCCGGGGCGGCCGGCGTGGGCGATGATCTGGGCCTCGCGCTCGTGCTGCTTGGCGTTGAGCACCTCGTGCGGGATGCCCTCCTCGCGCAACTGGGTGGACAGCAGCTCCGAGACCTCGATCGAGGTGGTGCCGACCAGCACCGGCTGGCCCTTCTCGTGGCACTCGCGGATCTCGCGGGCGACGGCGCGGTACTTGCCGGCGCGGTTGAGGAACACGGCATCGGGATGGTCCTTGCGCACCATCGGCCGGTGGGTGGGGATGACCACCACCTCCAGGCTGTAGATGCTCTGGAACTCGAAGGCCTCGGTGTCGGCGGTGCCGGTCATGCCGGCGAGCTTGCCGTACATGCGGAACAGGTTCTGGAAGGTGATGCTGGCCAGCGTCTGGTTCTCGCGCTGTACCGGCACGCCCTCCTTGGCCTCGACCGCCTGGTGCAGGCCGTCGGACCAGCGGCGCCCGGCCAGGGTGCGGCCGGTGAACTCGTCGACGATGATCACCTCGCCGTCGCGCACGATGTAGTCGACGTCGCGCTGGTAGATCGCGTGCGCGCGCATGGCGGCGTTGAGGTGGTGCACGACGTGGATGTTCTGCGGGTCGTACAGGCTTTCGTCCGCATCGAGGATGCCGGCCTTGCGCAGCAGTTCCTCGGCGTGCTCCTGCCCGGCCTCGGACAGGTGCACCTGCTTGCCCTTCTCGTCGACCCAGAAGTCGCCGACGCCGTCCTCGACCTCCTGGCGCTTGAGCGAGGGCACGATGCGGTTGACCTTGATGTACAGCTCCGGCGACTCGTCGGCCGGGCCGGAGATGATCAGCGGCGTGCGCGCCTCGTCGATCAGGATCGAGTCGACCTCGTCGACGATCGCGTAGTTCAGCCCGCGCTGGTAGCGGTCGCCCTTGGCCAGCGCCATGTTGTCGCGCAGGTAGTCGAAACCGAACTCGTTGTTGGTGCCGTAGGTGATGTCGGCGCCGTAGGCGGCGTGCTTGTCCGAATGCGGCATGCCCGGGAAGACGACCCCGACCGACAGGCCCAGCCACTCGTACAGCTTGCCCATCCAGGCGGCGTCGCGGCGCGCCAGGTAGTCGTTGACGGTGACCACGTGCACGCCCTTGCCTTCCAGCGCGTTGAGGTACACCGGCAGCGTCGCGACCAGGGTCTTGCCCTCGCCGGTGCGCATCTCGGCGATCTTGCCCATGTGCAGCACCATGCCGCCGATCAGCTGCACGTCGTAGTGGCGCATGCCGAGCACGCGCTGCGAGGCCTCGCGGCAGACCGCGAACGCCTCGGGAAGCAGCTTGTCCAGCGATTCGCCGTTGGCGACTCGCTGCTTGAATTCCGAGGTCTTGGCCTGCAGTTCGGCGTCCGACAGGGCCTGCATCTGCGCTTCCAGGGCGTTGACCTTGGCGGCGATCTTTTCGAGCTGTTTGACGAGGCGTTCGTTGCGGCTGCCGAAGACGCTGGTGAGCAGGCGATTGAGCATGGGTTTACCGGAAGTCGGAGATCGGGAGCGCGGGACGCCTGGTCCCGGCAACGAAAAAGGGCGCCGGGCGCCCTTTTTTGGCAACGCGCATTGTACCGTGGGGACGGCCCCGGCGCCTTTCAAGCGGTCGCGGGAGACCGATGGGGGGCGCAGATCGAGGCACTTGTGAGGACGGCTTCAGCCAAGTGCATTTCCCTTCTTCCTCCGGGAGAAGGTGGCCCGAAGGGCCGGATGAGGGTCCGGCGAAGCGGCAGCGGCCGAACCAACGCGACTTCGCCGTGCCCTCACCCCAATCCCCGCTCCGCGCCCCGGCCCGCGCCAGCGGCGCGGGCGTTCCACCGCACGCGCGCCAATGGCGCGCAAGCATGCGGTTCCGCCTCAAAGGGAGAGGGGTTCAAAGCGATCAGCCGCGGGTCACGCCCATGTCGCCGAGGAACTTGCGCGGATTGACCACGCGGCCGTTCTCCCAGACCTCGAAGTGGACGTGCGCGCCGGTCGAGCGGCCGGTGGAGCCGGCCTTGGCGATCTGCTGACCGACCCGGACCAGATCACCCACCTTCACCGTGTTGCGCGAGTTGTGCGCGTAGCGGGTGACGTAACCGTTGCCGTGGTCGACCTCGACCACGTAGCCGTAGCCGCTGCGGTACCCCGAATAGCTGACCACGCCGTCGGCGACGGTCATCACGGGATCGCCGCTGCGGGCGTCGAAATCGATGCCCTTGTGGAAGGCGCGGCCACCGTTGAACGGATCGGCGCGGCTGCCGTAGCCGGAGGTGATGTAGCTGCTGGCGACCGGCGACCGCGAAGGCAGCGCGGCGCGCTCGAGTTCCTGATCGAACAGCAGCGCCTCGAGGACCGACAACTGGCGGCCGGATTCGCGCAGCTCCGCGTCCACCGCGTCCATGCCCTCGCGAAGGCCGCGCGCCGGCATGTCCTGCACCGGGCCGGGGCCGCCGAGGCCGACCGGGGCGGTGAAATCGAACTCGCCGTCGCCGAGCTTGCCCACCCGGGTGAGCCGCTCGCCGAGCGCGTTCAGCCGGTTGGCCTGCGCCTGCAGCTCGCCCATGCGCGCGGAGAGCGCGTTGACCTCGCGCTGCGCCTCGCGGCGGGTGTGCTCGATGCTGGCCCGCTGCTCGAGGGTCTTGGCGTGCAGGCGCGAGATCTCGCTGGCGCCCATGCTGGCGCCGAACAGCATGCCGGCCACCGCGATCACGGCGGCGGCGGCGAACGGCTTGCGCAACGCGGCGGCACGGATCTGCTGCAACCAGTGCATGATGCGGATCCGCGCCTGATGGGTGATGCTGTGTAGAGTCATGCTTCCGATGTCTGGTTCACGATCCAAGCCGCCCGCGGGGACCGCCCGCGCCGCCCCCGCCCAGCCGGCGCTCGATGCGCTGCTGCAAGGTGCCGCCGGCAATCCGGTCCGCCGCGCCCTCTGGCTCGACGCGCTGGATCAGCGATTGCGCCCCCTGCTGCCGTCGCCGCTCGCCGCGCATGCGCGGCTGGGCAATGTCGACGGCCGCAGGCTCGTCTACCTCGTCGATGCCCCGGTCTGGCACGCCCGCATGCGGCTGGCCGGCCCGGAACTGCTCGACGGGGCCCGTTCCATCGGGCTGGATGTCACGGAGTTCGTCGTCAAGACCACCCGGCCGATGCCGCGGCCTCCCCAGCCCGCATCGACCCCACGTCCGATGTCGGCGCGCGCGGATGCAGCGCTGCGCGACGCCCTGGCGCTCCTGGCCGATGACGACCCCGGCAAGGGCACCTCCTGAGCCATCCTGACCCCGCTCCATGGAGCCGGCGCGGGAAAGGACAGGCGACGGGGCATGCTACCGGCCATGTACTCACGTCGGGTTAACAGGGCACTAACGTTTTGGCAATAAATCGTTAAATTTTCGTTATAAGTTCACGCGCGCTAACGTTTGTGATCGATCGGCCGGGGACGCGGCCGGTGGCGCGCGGCGAACGGCGACCCGAGCGACGGATCGCTGCTCGGCATTTGCGACCGAAGAGAGTGCCGCCTCGTGCGAGGCGAACTAAGCGGCGGCGGGCGCGCCGTAGACGAGCGGCGCCGGGGCATCGTCGCTGAAGGTGACCTCCTCCCAGGCCGACCGCTCCGCCATCAGTGCCCGCGCCAGCTTGTTGTTGAGCGCGTGGCCGGACTTGTGCCCCTCGTATGCGCCGAGGACCGGATGCCCGGTGAGGTACAGGTCGCCGATGGCGTCCAGGATCTTGTGGCGCACGAACTCGTTGGCATACCGCAGGCCGTCGTCGTTGAGCACCCGGAACTCGTCGAGCACGATCGCGTTGTCCATCGAGCCGCCCAGGCCCAGGTTGCGTTCGCGCATGAACTCCAGGTCGCGCATGAAGCCGAAGGTCCGCGCGCGGCTGACTTCGCGGATGTAGGCCTCGGTGGAGAAGTCGACCACGGCGCGCGACTGCGCGGTCGGGATCGCCGGGTGGTCGAACTCGATGGTGAAGCCGAGGCGGAAGCCGTCGTAGGGCTCGAACCGGGCGATCTTGTCGCCGTCGCGCACCTCGACCGGCCGCTTGATGCGGATGAAGCGCTTGGGCGCGTCCTGCAGCACGATGCCGGCCGACTGCAGCAGGAACACGAACGGGCCGGACGAGCCGTCCATGATCGGCACCTCGGGCGCCGACAGGTCGACGAACAGGTTGTCGATGCCGAGCCCGGCCAGGGCCGACATCAGGTGCTCGACGGTCATCACCTTGCCGGCGCCGCGGGTCAGGCCGGTGCAGAGCATGGTCTCGGTGACCAGGTCGGCGCGCGCGGGAATCTCCACGGCCGGCTCGAGGTCGATGCGGCGGAACACGATGCCGCCGTCCACCGGGGCCGGACGCAGGGTGAGATAGACCTTCTCGCCGCTGTGCAGGCCCACGCCGGTGGCGCGGATGATGTTCTTGATGGTGCGTTGCTGGGGCATGGCGGCGGGGTCAGTGGGGGTCCGGAAGCCTCGCGGCGGCTGGCTGCCCTGGGCCTAACGGTCGCAGGTTAGCACGCATGGCTGAACCTGAACGGAAGTGGCCGACAGGCCTTGTACGCGCGCGTGCCGCGATTCAGGCGTTCGCCGACGAAGGTACGGGCCGGAGATGCGGCCGATGGGCAACCTGGCGCGATGGAACGCAGGGTTGCGGCGGTGCGGGACGAAAAACCACCGGGCCGGCACGGGCCCGGTGGAAAAAAGGACAGGCACGGGGCACGACATCCGCCCCGCCCCGTAGGAGCGCACCGTAGGGGCGCGAACACGCGTATCCGGCTGCGCGGTCGCCCCTGCGGTGCGCTCCTACCATGGCGACTCCATCAATCGGCCTGGCGGCGCAGGAACGCGGGAATATCCAGGTAGCTGCTGTCGCTGCCGAAATCGGCGACGTCCGGCTTGGCCGACGGTTCCTCGCTGCGTCCGCGCAGGCTCGAGGCGATGCTCGGCGCCTGCGATCCGCCGCCGACGGCGTCGTCGATCGGCAGCCCGGTGGTGCCGTCGCGCTTGGCCTGGGTATGGATCAGCTGCACCTGCGGGCGGCGCGCCGGCTCCTGGACGTAATCGCGATCGCCGCCGCGCAGGCCCTGCCGCGCGGCCGCGCGGTTGAGGCCGGTGGCGACCACGGTGACGCGCACCTCGTCCTGCATGTCCTGGTCGAGCACGGTGCCGATGACGATGGTGGCGTCCTCGCTGGCGAAGTTCTCCACCGTGCGGCCGACCTCGTCGAACTCCGACATGGTGAAGTCGGGGCCGGCGGTGATGTTGACCAGGATGCCGTTGGCGCCGGCCAGGTTGACGTCGTCGAGCAGCGGGTTCTGGATCGCCGACTCGGCCGCGGCCTGGGCGCGGTCGTCGCCGCGGGCGGTGCCGGTGCCCATCATCGCCAGGCCCATCTCGCTCATGACGGTGCGCACGTCGGCGAAGTCGACGTTGATCAGGCCCGGGCGCACGATCAGGTCGGCGATGCCCTGCACCGCGCCGAGCAGCACGTCATTGGCGGCGCGGAAGGCCTGGATCATGGTGGCGTTGCGGCCGAGCACCGAGATCAGCTTCTCGTTGGGGATGGTGATCAGCGAATCGCAGTGCTGCGACAGGTCCTCGATGCCCTTGAGCGCCACCTGCATGCGGCGGCGGCCTTCGAACGGGAACGGCTTGGTGACCACGGCGACGGTCAGGATCCCCATCTCCTTGGCCAGCTGCGCCACCACCGGCGCGGCGCCGGTGCCGGTGCCGCCGCCCATGCCGGCGGTGATGAACACCATGTCGGCGCCCTGCAGCGCATCCATGATGATCTCGCGGTCCTCGAGCGCGGCCTGGCGGCCGACCTCGGGATTCGCGCCCGCGCCCAGCCCCTTGGTGACGTTGCCGCCGAGCTGCAGCTGCAGCTTGGCCCCGCAGTTCTTGATCGCCTGCGCGTCGGTGTTGGCGGTGATGAACTCCACCCCGTCGACGCTGCTGTTGACCATGTGCCCGACGGCGTTGCCGCCGCCTCCGCCCACGCCGATCACCTTGATGACGGCGTTAGGCGCCATCTTTTCTACCAGTTCGAAATGTGCCATGTCCGTGTCCTCTTGAAGAGCCGGGAATCGGGAATGGGGAATCGGGAATCGGAAAAGCAGTTTCCACCCGTCTGAACCCATCGCCCGGCACCGGCGTTATTGTTGTGTGCCGCTTCGCTGTTCTGTCATTCCGCAATCATTTCGCTGCCACCATCCGCTTGTTTGCGTGTCCGTTCCGCTCTCGTTCCTGCTTTTCCGATTCCCCATTCCCTATTCCCCATTCCCGGGCGAGTTCGTCAGAACTCGCCCCTGTACCACTCCTTCAACTTCTTGAAGAAACTGCCCGCGCGCCCGGCCGGGATCACCGGGCGGCGCGGGTGCTCGATCTGGCTGCCCATCAGCAGCAGGCCGACGCCGGTGGCGTGCACCGGGTTGCCCACCACCTCGCCCAGGCCGGTGACGTGCTGCGGGATGCCCACGCGCACCGGCATCTGCAGCATTTCCTCGGCCAACTCGACCACGCCTTCCATCTTCGCGGCGCCGCCGGTCAGCACCATGCCGGCGCGCACGTGCTGCTCGAAGCCCGAGCGGCGCAGTTCCGCCTGCACCATTTCGAAGATCTCCTCGTAGCGCGCCTGCACCGCCTGCGCCAGCGACTGCCGCGGCAGCCGCCGCGGCGGGCGGTCGCCGACGCTCGGCACCTGGATCGACTCCTCGCTGGTGGCCAGCTGCGCCAGCGCGCAGGCGTAGCGCACCTTGATCTGCTCGGCCTCGGGCGTGGGCGTGCGCAGCATGTGCGCGATGTCCTCGGTGACCTTGTCGCCAGCGATCGGCAGGCTCGCGGTGTGGCAGATCGCGCCCTGCACGAACACCGCCAGGTCCGTGGTGCCGGCGCCGAGATCGACCAGCGCCACGCCGAGCTCGCGCTCGTCGCTGGTCAGCACCGCGGTGCTCGAGGCCAGCGACGACAGCACCAAGTCGTCGATCTGCAGTCCGCAGCGCTGCACGCACTTGCTGATGTTGGCCGCGGCCGACTGCGCGCACACCACCAGGTGCGCATGCACCTCCAGGCGCACGCCGGTCATGCCGACCGGGTTGCGGATGCCTTCCTGCGAATCGTCGAGCACGTACTCGCGCGGGATCGCGTGCAGGATGCGCTGGTCGGCCGGGATCGCGACGGCCTTGGCGGCCTCCAGTACACGGTCCAGGTCGGCCCAGGTGACCTCGCTGTCGCGGATCGGCACGATGCCGGGCGAGTTCTTGCACTGCACGTGGTTGCCGGAAATCGAGGCGTAGACCGAGCGGATCTCGCAGCCGGCCATCAGCTCGGCCTCCTCGATCGCGCGCTGGATCGACTGCACGGTGGACTCGATATCGACCACCACGCCGCGCTTGAGCCCGCGCGATTCGTGCGAGCCGATGCCGATCACCTCGATGGGATTGCCCGGCGAATACTCGCCGACCAGCGCCACCACCTTGGAGGTGCCGATGTCGAGTCCGACGATGAGGGCCTTGTCGCCTTTTCGGTTCATGTTGGGGAGCCGTGATTCGTGATTCGTGATTGGTGATTCGCAAAGGCGGGGAATGCATCGGCCGCCACTGGCGCAGCGCTTGCCGCTGTGGCACCTGTGCCCGTGCCCCCTGTTTCCTGATCACCCCAGGTCAGTGCGAAGCCGTTGGTGTAGCGGAGGTCGGCGCGCCGCAGCGGCGTGGTCTTCTGGTGCAGCAGGCGCGGCAGCAGGCGCGCGAAGCGCTCCAGGCGGGTGCGCGCCTGCTGGCTGCCGACCGTGACCTCGGTGCCGTTGGACAGCGTCAGCGACCAGCTTCCGCGCTCGTCCAGCGCCAGCCGCCGCACCTGGTAGCCGGACGGGGTGAACAGCACCCGCGCCTCGTTGTACAGCGCGACCACGTCGGCCACGCGCGCGTCCGGGCCGTGCAGCAGCGGCAGCTGCGGCGGCGGGTCGATCCCGGCCAGAGGGAACAGCCGTCCCTGCTCCGACAGCAGCCGGTCCTCGCCCCAGCGCGCGAACGGCCGGTGCTCGACGATCCGCACCTCGACCACGTCCGGCCAGCGCTTGCGCACCTCGGCGCGCTCCACCCACGGCAGCCGCGCCACCGCCGCCTGCGCGTCGCTCAGCCGCATGGCGAAGAAGCCGTGCCGCGCGAACGGCAGCACCGCCTCGCGCAGCGCCCGGTCCTCGACGCGTTCGACCTGCCCGACCACGCGCAACGTGCGCAGCGGCCAGCGCTCGCTGCCGATCCAGCCCTGCAGCACCGCGACGACGGGCAACGCCACGAGCGCCAGCGCCAGGGCCCACGCGATGATGCGCAGCAGGGTGGTCATTCGCTTGCTCCGCAAGCGACGGGATTGGGGATTCGGGATTGGGGATTCGCAAAAGCAAAATCGCACGCACTGACCATCGTCGGCGCCGACATGGCCGCCTTTGCGAATCCCCAATCCCGAATCCCGAATCCCCGCTTCACAACGCTGTCTCCAGGATCCGCCAGCACAGTTCCTCCATGCCGATGCCGGCTTGCGCCGCGGCCTTGGGGACCAGCGAGTGGGTGGTCATGCCGGGCGCGGTGTTGACCTCGAGCAGGAAGACGTCGCCGCTGTCGCGGTCGCGCATCAGGTCCACGCGGCCCCAGCCGGCGCAGCCGGCGGCGACGAACGCCTCGACCGAGAGCCGGCCGATCCGCGCCTCGTCCTCGCCCTGCAGGCCCGGGCACAGGTACTGCGTGTCCTCGGCGACGTACTTGGCGTGGTAGTCGTACCAGGCGCCCTTGGGCACGATGCGGATCGACGGCAGCGCGTGCGGGCCCGCGGCGTCGACGATCACCCCGACGGTCAGCTCGTCGCCCTCGATCATCCGCTCCATCAGCAGTTCGCCGGGATAGCGCGCGGCGAGCTCGACCGCGGCGTCGAGATCGGCCTCGTCGAACACGCGGCTGACGCCGACGCTGGAGCCTTCCTGCGACGGCTTGACGATCACCGGCAGTCCCAGCTTGCGCGCGGCGGCGTGGACATCGTCGCCCTTGCGCAGGCGCACGTAGCCCGGCGTCGGCAGGCCCAGGGCCAGCCACACCTGCTTGGTGCGGATCTTGTCCATCGCCAGCGCCGAGCCGAGCACGCCGGAGCCGGTGTACGGCACGCCGAATGCATCCATCAGCCCCTGCACGACCCCGTCCTCGCCACCGCCGTGCTGGCCGTGGAGGATGTTGAACACGCGGTCGAAGTCGCCGCCGGCCAGCGCCTTCGCCAGCGCCGGGATGCCGTCGACCGCTTGCGCGTCGACGCCGCGCGCGCGCAGGGCCGCGAGCACGCCGGCGCCGGAATCGAGCGAGACCTCGCGCTCGGACGAGCTGCCGCCCATCAGCACGGCGACGCGGCCGAACACGGCCGGGTCGGTATGGCGCGGGGGCGCAAGCAGGCTCATGCCGCCTCCTCGAAACCGTCGGCGGCCAGCTGCTGCACCACCTGGCCGATGTCGCCGGCGCCCATCATCAGCAGCAGGTCGCCGTCCTCGAGCACGTCGGGCAGGATCCGCGGCAGGTCCTGGGCGCTGGCGACCAGCACCGGATCGATGCGCCCGCGCGCGCGGATCGCGCGCGCAAGCGCCTTGGCGTCTGCGTTGGCGATCGGCGCCTCGCCGGCGGCGTAGACCTCGGTCAGCACCAGCGCGTCGACCTCCGACAGCACGCCGGCGAAGTCGTCCAGCAGGTCGCGGGTGCGGCTGTAGCGGTGCGGCTGGAACGCCACCACCAGGCGCCGGTCGGGCCAGCCGCCGCGCGCCGCCTCGAACACCGCCTTCAGCTCCTTCGGGTGGTGGCCGTAGTCGTCGACCAGTTGCACCGTGGCGCCCTGCGCGGTGCGCAGCTCCGCCAGCAGGTTGAAGCGGCGGCCGATGCCGGCGAACTTCCGCAGCGCGGCCGCGATCGCTTCCGGCGCCACGCCCAGCTGCCAGGCGACCGAGGCGGCGGCCAGCGCGTTCTGCACGTTGTGGCGGCCGGGCAGCGCCAGCGACACCGGCGTGCGCGAGCCGTCCGGCAGCCGCAGCACGAAGCGCATGCGCGGGCCGTCCTGGTCGACGTCCTCGGCGCGCACGTCGGCCTTGGGATCGAAGCCGTAGGTGGTGACGTGGCGCGGCGTCTGCGTCGCCAGCCGCGCGACGTCGGCGTCGTCGATGCACAGCACCGCCAGGCCGTAGAACGGCAGCCGGTGCAGGAATTCGGAGAACGCCGCCTGCACGCGGGCGAAGTCGCCGCCGTAGTTCTCCAGGTGATCGGCGTCGATGTTGGTGACGATGGCGATCAGCGGGTTAAGGCGCAGGAAGCTGCCGTCGCTCTCGTCGGCCTCGGCCACCAGCCAGTCGCTGCCGCCCAGGCGCGCGTTGGCGCCGGCGGCGAGCAGCTGGCCGCCGATGACGAAGGTGGGATCCAGCCCGCCCTCGGCCAGCACGCTGGCCAGCAGCGAGGTGGTGGTGGTCTTGCCGTGGGTGCCGGCCACCGCGATGCCGCGGCGGAAGCGCATCAGCTCGGCCAGCATCTCCGCGCGCGGCACCACCGGGATGCGCTGCGAACGCGCCTCCAGCAGCTCCGGGTTGTCGGGCTTGATCGCGCTGGACACCACCACGCAGTCGGTGCCGAGCACGTTGGCGGCGGTGTGCCCGCGATGCACGGCGACGCCGAGCGACTGCAGCCGGCGGGTGACGGCGTTGTCGGCCAGGTCGGAGCCGGACACCTCGTAGCCGAGCGTGCACAGCACCTCCGCGATGCCGCTCATGCCGGTGCCGCCGATGCCGACGAAGTGCACGCGCGAGAACGCGCGGGCGAAATCCGCCGTGGACAACGCATGGGTCTCGAGCAGGCGGCGGATCATGCGGTCCTCCCCAGGGTCGGCTCGATCCGCTGGCGCAGGCGGCTGGTGCCGCGCGCCGCACCGGCAACCGGGGCGGGCTTCGGCGCCTGCATCGCGCCGGCCGCATCGGCGGCCGGCGGCTGCGCCGCCTCGCCGCGCAGCCGCGCCACCTGACGCTGGGCGCGATCGAGCTCGTAGGACACGCGCAGCAGCAGGCCGATCGCCAGGCAAGTCATCAGCACGCTGGAGCCGCCGGAGGACACCAGCGGCAGGGTCAGGCCCTTGGTCGGCAGCAAGCCGAGGTTCACGCCGATCGACACCAGGCTCTGCAGCCCGATCGCCAGCGCCACGCCGAACGCGCAGTAGCCGGCGAAGTGGCGGCGCATCTCGACGCATTTCAGACCGATCCACAATGCGCGCCCGACCAGCAGCGCGTACAGGCCGATCACCAGGCAGACGCCGAAGAAGCCCAGCTCCTCGCCGATCACCGCCAGGATGAAGTCGGTATGCGCCTCCGGCAGGTAGGACAGCTTCTGCACCGAGGCGCCAAGGCCGACCCCGAACCATTCGCCGCGGCCGACCGCCATCAGCGCGTTGGCCAGCTGGTAGCCGCTGTTGAACGGATCGGCGAACGGATCCATGAACGAGGTGAGCCGGCGCATGCGGTACGGCTCGGCGATGGCGACGATCGCCAGCAGCGGCAGGATCACCAGCACCGGCGCGGCCATGCGCGGCATGTGCACGCCGCCCAGCACGAGCATGCCGGCGGTGATCGCCAGGATCAGCGCCAGCGAACCGAAGTCCGGCTGCAGCACCAACAGCAGCATCAGCCCGGCGGCGACGCCGAGCGGCTTGAGCATGGCGCCCCAGGTCGCGTTGACCTCGTCGCGGAAGCGCACCAGGTAGCTCGACAGCCACACGATGTACATCAGCTTGACCGCTTCGACCGTCTGGAACTTGGACACGCCGAGATTGACCCAGCGCCGCGCGCCGTTGACGGTGTGGCCGAGCCCCGGCAGGAACACCATCAGCAGCAGCACGAAGCAGCCCAGCAGAAGCAGGCGGTCGTATTTCTCGATGCTGCGCATTTCGGTGCGCATCGCCAGCAGGCACAGTGCCGTGCCCATGCCCAGGAACATCAGGTGGCGGACCAGGAAGTAGAACGGCCCGACCTCGAGGTCCTCGCCGATGGCGATCGAGCTCGACGCCACCATCACCACGCCCAGCGTCGCCAGGGCGATGGCGGCGCCGAGCAGCCACGGGTCGAAGCGGCCGTGGATGGCGTCGAGTCGGGTGGCCTGGCGCGGGGTGCCGTCCATCAGCGCACCTTCAGCGTGGCCAGGCCGACCAGCACCAGGATCACCGAGATGATCCAGAAGCGCACGATCACCCGCGGCTCTGGCCAGCCCTTGAGTTCGAAATGGTGGTGGATCGGCGCCATCCGGAACACGCGCCGGCCGGTGAGCTTGAACGACGCCACCTGGATCATCACCGACAGCGTCTCGATGACGAAGATCCCGCCCATGATCACCAGCACCAGTTCCTGGCGCACGATCACCGCGATCGCGCCGAGCGCGGCGCCCAGCGCCAGCGCGCCGATGTCGCCCATGAACACCATCGCCGGATAGGTGTTGAACCACAGGAAGCCGAGCCCGGCGCCGGCGATCGCGGCGCAGATGATCACCAGCTCGCCGGCGCCGGGGATGCGCGGGATCTGCAGGTACTCGGAGAACTCGGCGTGCCCGGAGGCGTAGGCGAACACGCCCAGCGCGCACGCCACCAGCACCGTCGGCATGATCGCCAGCCCGTCGAGGCCGTCGGTGAGGTTGACCGCGTTGGAAAAGCCGACGATCCAGAAGTAGGCGATGGCGACGAAGCTCACCCCCACCAGCGGCAGCGCGATCGCCTTGAACAGCGGGATGTAGAACGTGGTCGCGGCCGGCACGTCGGCGCTGTAGAACAGGAACAGGCCGGCGGCCAGGCCGAACAGCGACTGCAGCAGGTACTTCCAGCGCGACTTCAGGCCGTTGGGATCGCGCTTGACGATCTTGATCCAGTCGTCGTACCAGCCGATGGCGCCGAACGCCAGCATCACCGCCAGCACCACCCACACGTACTTGTTGCGCAGGTCGCCCCACAGCAGCACCGCGGCCAGCACCGCGATCAGGATCAGCGCGCCGCCCATGGTCGGCGTGCCGGCCTTGGAGAAGTGCGTCTGCGGGCCGTCCTGGCGGATCGGCTGCCCACCCTTGTACTGCGCCAGCCTGCGGATCAGCGCCGGGCCCCACCACAGCGACAGGAACAGCGACGTCAGCGCCGCGAGGATGCCGCGGAAGGTGAGATAGTTGAACAGGGAGAAGAAATTCTCCAGGCCCTGCAGCCAGCGCGCGAGCTCAAGCAGCATCGGCGGATTCCTCCCCTGGGGTGTGTTCGTCGGACAGCAACGCGGAGACGATCCGCTCCATCGCGCTGCTGCGCGATCCCTTCACCAGCACCCGCACGCGGGCCGGTGCGTCCGCGGCGGCCAGGTCGGCGCGCAGCGCCTCGGCCAGGGCCGCATGCATCTCGAAGCGGCGCGCGCCCTCGCCGAAGGCCTCAGCCGCCGCCGCGCTCAGCTGCCCGAGCGCGTACAGCCGCGCGATGCCGGCGCGCCTGGCGCGGCGGCCGACCTCGGCATGCAGCGCCTCGGCGTCGGCACCCAGCTCGCCCATGTCGCCGAGCACCAGCCAGCTGTCGCCGTCGCGCGCGGCCGCGAGCGTGTCGATCGCGGCCGCGAGCGAACCGGGATTGGCGTTGTAGCTGTCGTCGATCAGCAGCGCGCCGCCGCGCACGCGATGGCGCACCAGGCGGCCTGCCACCGGCCGCGCTTCGGACAGGCCGGCGGCGATGGTCGCGGCGTCCAGGCCAACGACGCCGATTGCCAGCGCCGCCGCGGCCAGCGCGTTGCGGACGTTGTGGCGACCGCTCAGCGGCAGCATCACCTCGGCCTCGCCGCCCGGCACGACCAGCACGAAACGCGAGCCGTCCTCGCCCACGCGCACCTCGCGCGCGGTGACCTCGGCGCTCGCCTCCAGCCCGAAACGGATCAGGCGCCGGCCGTGCGCGCGCTCGGCGAAGTACTGCGCGAAGGCGTCGTCGGCATTGATCACCGCGACCCCGTCGACCGGCAGCGCGTCGTAGATCGCCGCCTTGGTGTCGGCCACGCCGAGCAGGCTGCCCATGCGCTGCAGGTGCGCCGGCGCGACGTTGGTGACCACGGCCACGTGCGGCCGCGCGACGGCCGTCAGCCAGGCGATGTCGCCGGGCTTGCCGGCGCCCATCTCGTAGATCGCGTAATCGGCGTCTTCCGGCGCGTCGATCACCGCCAGCGGCAACCCGATCTCGTTGTTGCGATTGCCGGGATTGGCGTAGGCCTTGCCCGCGCGCTGCAGGATCGGCAGCAGCATCTGCTTGACGCCGGTCTTCCCGTTGCTGCCGGTGATCGCGACCACGCGCGTGGCCCGCGCGTGCTGCATCGCCGCCGCGAACGCCGCCAGCGCCTGCCGGGTGTCGGCGACGACGATCTGTGGCAGCGCGATCGGTGCCGGCCGCGATACCAGCGCCGCGCGGGCGCCCAGCTCGGCGGCGGCGCCGACATGGTCGTTGCCGTCGAACTGCTCGCCCACCAGGGCGACGAACAGCGCGGCGCGGCCGTCGCTGGCGTCGAAGCGGCGGGTGTCGGTCTCGATCGCGTCGATCAGCACGTCGCCGGCGCCCTGGCCCGCCTGCAGGCGGCCGTGGGTCCATTGCGCGATCCGCGAAAGCGGCAGCGGGTTCATGCCCGGCCCCCCAGCGCCGCGCGCGCGACCGCGGTGTCGTCGAACGGATGGCGCACGCCGCCGATGTCCTGGTAGGGCTCGTGGCCCTTGCCGGCGACCAGCACGATGTCGCCGGCGCCGGCCTCGCCGATGGCGCGGGCGATCGCGCGCGCGCGGTCGCGCTGCACGAGGACCGCATCCGGATCGGCGAAGCCCGGCAGGATGTCGGCGACGATGGCGTCGCCGTCCTCGCGGCGCGGATTGTCGTCGGTGACGATCACCCGGTCGGCGCCGGCCTCGGCGATCGCCGCCATCTGCGGACGCTTGCCGCGGTCGCGTTCACCGCCGCAGCCGAACACGCAGACGACGCGGCCGCGCGCATGCGCGCGCAGGCTCGCCAAGGCCTGCTCCAGCGCGTCCGGCGTGTGCGCGTAGTCGACCACCACCAGCGGGGCGCCGCCGCTGCCGCCGAGCCGGTTCATGCGTCCGGCGACCGGCTGCAGCCGCGCCAGTACGTCGGCGATGTCGGCCGGTGCCTGGTCCAGCGCGTGCAGCGCGCCGGCGACCGCGAGCAGGTTGTCGACGTTGAAGCGCCCCAGCAGCGGCGAGCGCACCGGATGCACGGCGTCGCCGACGTGCAGGTCGAAGGCGAGGCCCTGGCCGTCGAGCGTCAGGCCACCGGCCCGCACCGTCGCCGCGGCGTCGCCACGCGCGCTGACGCCGATCGCTCGCGGCACGGCACCGCCGTCGGACGCGGAAGCCGACGCGGCCAGCCGCGCGTGCAGCCCCCGGCCGAACGCGTCGTCGAGGTTGACCACCGCCGCCTGCAGGCCCGGCCAGGCGAACAGCCGCGCCTTGGCGGCGCCATAGGCGTCCATGTCGCCGTGATAGTCGAGGTGGTCGCGCGTGAGGTTGGTGAACACCGCGACCCGGAAGTGCACGCCGTCCACCCGGCCCTGGTCGAGCGCGTGCGAGCTGATCTCCATCGCCACCGCGGTCGCGCCGGCATCGCGCAGCCGTGCCAGCAGCGCGTGCATCTGCACCACCTGCGGCGTGGTGAAGCCGGTCGCCTCGACCTCGCCGTGCAGCCCGGCGCCGAGGGTGCCGATGCTGCCGGCGCGGCGGCCTTGCAGCGTCCACGCCTGCGCCAGCAGCTGCACGGTGGAGGTCTTGCCGTTGGTGCCGGTGACGCCGACGGTGGTCATCGCCGCCGAGGGCGCGCCGTACAGGCGATCGGCCATCGCGCCCATGCGGGTGCGCAGCGCCGGCACCGCGATCGCGTCGGCGGGCGGGGGCGCGTCGTCCGGCGCCGGCGGCTCGAACAGGATCGCGCGCGCGCCGGCCGCCCGCGCCTGCGCCACGAAGCGCAGGCCGTGGCTGCCGAAGCCGGGGATCGCGAGGAAGGCATCGCCCTCGCGCACCTCGCGGCTGTCCTGCGCCAGTCCGCTCACGGCCAGCGCCGGCGGCACCGCGGCGATGTCGGGGAGCAGATCGGCCAGGCGCATGGCGGCGCTCATCGCGCACCTCGGGCCGGGGCCGGGAATGGGGAATCGGGCGTCGGGAATCGTGCGAGCGCGCCAGCGCGCATCGCCGGCTCGTCGCCTGCGTGCGACGCGGGAGGTCCCGCTTGTGTTCTTGTTCTTGCTTCGTCGAGTCCCGACGCCCGATTCCCCATTCCCAGCTTTTCCCCGGCCTGCGCCGCCAGCCAGGTCTCGATGTCGTCCGGCGGCACGTCCATCAGCCGCAGCGCGCCTTCCATGACGCTCTTGAACACCGGGGCCGCCACCCAGCCACCGCCATAGGTCGAGCCGCCGCCCGAGGTGTCGGGATCGTCGATCACCACCACCATCGAGAAGCGCGGATTCTCCGCCGGCACCAGGCCGGCGAAGAACGCCACGTAGCGGCGCGCGTAGCCGCCGCCGCTGGCCTTGCGCGCGGTGCCGGTCTTGCCGGCGACGTGGTAGCCGAGGATCGCGGCGCGGGTCGCGGTGCCGCCGGGCTCGGTCACCGTCTGCATCATCGACACGATCTGCTGCGCGATCGCCGGATCGAGCACCTGGCGCGGTTCGTTGTGCTGGCCCTTGACGAAGGTCGGCGCGATCGCGCGGCCGCCGTTGCCGAGCGCGGCGTAGGCGACGGCGATCTGCAGCGGCGTGGCCGACAGGCCGTAGCCGTAGGACATCGCCTGCTTGGTGGTGCCGCTCCATCCCTCCGGTTCCGGGAACAGGCCGGAAGCCTCGCCTGGAAAGCCGCTGTGGGTACTGGCGCCGTAGCCGAAACGGCGCAGGAACTCGTAGTACTGCCGGTCGGGCAGCTTGTGCACCAGCTTGGAGACGCCGACGTTGGAGCTCTTGGTGATGATGCCGGTGACGTCGAGCACGCCGTAGTTGCGGAAATCGCTGGTGCGATAGCGCCCGTTCGGGATCCAGCCCGGGCTGGTGTCGATCCGCGTCGCCGGCGTCACCACGCCGGCCTCGAGCGCGGCGGCCACTGTCAGCGGCTTCATCGTCGAACCGGGCTCGATCAGGTCGGTGACGGCGCGGTTGCGGCGTGCGTCGCGGTCGCCGCCCGACACCACGTGCGGGTTGTAGCCCGGCAGGTTGGCCATCGCCAGCACCTCGCCGGTGGCGACGTCCAACACCACGATCGAGCCCGCGCTGGCGCCGGAGCGGGTCAGCGCGTTGCGCAGCTCGCGGTGGGCCAGGAACTGGATGCGGCGATCGATGCTCAGCGTCAGGTCCTTGCCGGGCTCGGCCGGGCGCACCAGGTCGACGTTCTCGACGATGCGCCCGCGGCGGTCGCGGATGACCTTCTGCGCTCCGGGATTGCCGCGCAGCCAATCGTCGAACGCCAGCTCGATGCCCTCCTGGCCGCGGTCGTCGATGTTGGTGAAGCCGAGCACGTGCGCCAGCGCCTCGCCCTGCGGGTAGAAGCGGCGGAACTCGCGCTGGCTGAAGACCCCGGGCACGCCCAGCGCCAGCACCTTCTGCGCCGCCGCGGGGTGGATCCGGCGCTGCCCCGGCAGGTACATGAACTCCTTGTCGGCGCGCTGGGTCACGCTGCGCGCGAGCGCCTCCTCCTGCACCCCGATCGCGGCGGCCAGTTCGGCGATGCGCTCGGGATGCTTGACCAGCTCCTGCGGGTTGGCCCACAGCGAGGCCACCGGGGTGGAGATCGCCAGCGGCTCGCCGTTGCGGTCGGTGATCATGCCGCGCGAGGTCGCGATCGGCAGCTCGCGCAGGAACCGCGAATCCGCCTTCTGCTGATAGAAGGCGTTGTCGATCAGCTGCAGGTCGACCGCGCGCCCGACCAGCACCACCGAGCACAGTCCGAGCGCGCCGGCGACCAGCGCCAGCCGCCCGCGCAGGTTGAACTGCGCGCGGGTACGCGGCCGCTTGGCGGTGCCGCCCGGGGCGCGCTTGAACTTCATGGCGCGACCGCCGTCATGGCCGGACCACCACGATGTCCGCGGTCTCGGGGAACTTCATGCCCAGCCGCTGGCGCGCCACCTGGTCGATGCGATTGCTCTCGGCCCAGGTCGCCTGCTCGAGCTGCAGGCGCCCGAAGTCGATGTTGAGCTCGTCGCGCGCGCGCTCGAGCCGGGTCAATTCGACGAACAGCTGCCGGTGCTGGTGGCGCGCATGCACCACACCGATCGCGCTGATCACGTCGGCCAGGAGCAGCACGGCCAGGAGGATGCGGGTCATGGCCGCAGCTCCGCTGCGGCCGGGATTGGGGATTCGTGATTCGTGATTCGCAAGAGCGAAGCCGGGCCTCGCCCGTTCGGCTCTCCGTTGGCGACGTTGCCGCTTTCATCGAATCCCGAATCACGAATCACCAATCCCGGCTTTTCAGCCACCCGCAACACCGCGCTGCGGGCGCGCGGGTTGGCGGCGATCTCGGCGGCGTCGGCCTTCTGCGCGCCGCCGATCGCGTGCAGCGTCGGCTCGAAATCCTCGGCTGCCGGCAGCCGGCGGTTGCCGGGCGGCGCCTTCGCGCGGCCCGCGATGAAGCGCTTGACGATCCGGTCCTCCAGCGAGTGGAAGCTGATCACAGCCAGGCGCCCACCCGGCTTCAGCACCGCATGCGCGGCGTCGAGCCCGGCCTCGAGATCGGCCAGTTCGCGGTTGACGTGGATGCGGATGGCCTGGAACGAGCGCGTGGCCGGATGGATCTCCTGCTTGGAGCGGGCCTGGCGCCCGCGCGGCACCACCGCGGCGATCAGTTCGGCCAATTCCGCGGTCCGCGTCAGCGGCGCCTCGCCGCGGCGGGCGACGATGGCGCGGGCGATGCGCCGGCTCATGCGCTCCTCGCCGTAGGTCCACAGCACGTCGGCGATCTCGCGTTCGTCGGCACGCGCCAGCCACTCGGCCGCGCTTTCGCCGGCGTCCGGATCCATGCGCATGTCGAGCGGACCGTCCTTGCCGAAACTGAAGCCGCGCTCGGCAACGTCGAGCTGCGGCGAGGAGACGCCGAGATCGAACAGCACGCCGTCCAGGCCGGTGCGCGCCAGGTCCCAGTCGGCCAGCGCGGCGAAGCTGCCGCGGCGGATCGCCACGCGTGGGTCGGCGCCCAACGTGCGCTCGGCGACCGCGATCGCGTCGGGATCCTTGTCCATCAGCAGCAGCCGGCCTTCCGCGCCCAGGCGCTCCAGCACCCGGCGGGCATGGCCGCCGCGGCCGAACGTGCCGTCCAGGTAGGCTCCGTCCTCGATCACCCGCAGCGCCTCCACGACCTGCGCGACCATCACAGGAAGGTGGCCGGACCGGGCGTCCGCGCCACCCACGCTCACAACCTCAGCTCGAGCATGTGCTCGCTCAGATCCTCGTCAGAGATCGTCTGCCGGATCTGCGCGTGATGCGCCTGCTCGCTCCACAATTCGAATTTGTCGCCCATGCCCAGCAGCACGGCCTTCTTCTCGATGCCGACCGCGCTGCGGTGGCTGGCGGGAATGCCGATGCGGCTGCTGCCGTCGAGTTCGACCGGCGCCGCGGAACCGACCAGGTTGCGCTGCATGCGGCGGTGGGCCGACAGCGTGCCCGGCAGGGCGTTGACCGCGTCGCGCACGCGCTCCCATTCCTTCTCGGGATAAAGGAACAGGCAGCCGGACTCGAAGGGGTTGTAGGTGATGACCAGGCGGTTGCCGCACGCGCGCGCGATCAGGTCCCGGTAGGCGGTCGGGATCGCCAGCCGGCCCTTGTCGTCGATGGTGATGGCGGTCTCGCCCTGGAACACAACAGTCCTGCCCGGGATGCCCGTCTGCGGCGGGCTTCAATGCCGCGGAATACCACCAGTTTCCCGGTAATCCCACGCCTCGCCACCTTATGACCCGCCCTGTGGGTTGTCAACAACTTTGCCGGCAGATTTTCACCAATCAGGTCAAGGACTTGCGGACAACTTCAGAGACTTGTTCAAGCTTTATCCACAAGCTGCTGTTTCGTCTCAAATTTTGCGACAGCGCACACTCTTCGGCGGCACGAGGTGCCGTTCAGGCTCGTGTGTAGCGGGCGTGAAGGCCAACCGGGCCGACGCGCCCGGAGCAGCGAAGCTGCGCGAGCAGGTGACGTCGGACGGCGCTTGCTGACCCACGGCGGCAGACCTCACGGGCACGCGGCGTCGGCCGGCTCTCGGCAGCCACTCGGTCCATCGCCCTCGACCGCAGGACTTCTCGGGTAGCCTCCGAGGCACGGCGGAGCCGGGGCCGGGCCGGACAGCGACCCGGGCAGAAGGACGGCGCCGGAAGGTCAGCGGCTTGCGCCGCCGCCCGGAAGCGTGAACCGGATCGTCCGGACCACCGTCCGGCCATGCGCGCCCGGTTCGAAGCGCCAATGCCTGGCGGCGGTCAGCGCGGACCGGTCGAATACGTCCTCCGGCTGCGCCGACTGCACCCTCGCACCCGTGACCCTTCCGTCCGCCGCGATGGTCGCCACGATCACGACATGCCCCTCGACACGGCGATTGAGCGCGATCAGCGGATAGCGCGGCGGCAAATCCTCGAGCAGCCGCGGCGGCGCGACGTCCGCGACCACGGGCCCTGCGGCCGATGGCGATGATGCGGCGCGCGGTGACGGGGGCAGCGCCGGCGCGGCGACGCTGTCGGCACCAGGCGCGGGCCGCGCTTCCCGCGCGGGGGCCGACGCTGGCGGCTCTCCCGTTTCGTCCCCACCGGTACGCGCCGCGGTGGACGGGCTGGGCACCGGCCTGTCCGGCGTCGTCGGATTCTCCAGGGAGACGGGCGCCTGCGGCCGGTCCGGCACGGGGGCGGATGCCGTCTCCGGCGCTCCGCGGCTGTCGACCGCCGCCCAGGCTGCCTGGAGATCCTCGCGCAGTCGCGGCAATGCCGGCGCGCCGGGGTCGTTCCTGGCGACCAGTTCCAGCAGCCGCTGCACTTCGTCGAATGCATCGCGCGCCAGTGCCTGCTCGGCGGCGATCAGCAGGTAGGGCTGCAGTTCGGTCAGCGCACCGTGAACGCCGGCATCCCCCGGCCTGCGCTCGCGCAGCGCGAGATAGTGCTCGACGGCGTTGTCGCCGGCCGGCGCGTACAGCCGTCCGGCGCGCAGCGCCTCCGCCGCCCGGCGTTGCAGTGCCGCGTCGTCGGCCGGGCCCACCCCGCCTGGGGCCGGCACCCCCTCCTGTCCGGACGTGGCGCGCTCGCGTTCCGGCTCCGGGATCGCACGCTCGCCTCCGCACCCCGCCAACAGCATCGCCAACCCGCCCAGCGCCAGCGCTGCCGGGCGCGGCATCAGCAGCCTCCGCATTCGTGTTTCCCCCTGTGCCTGGCGCCTGCAGGCAACCGACTCCGACGCAGGGCGGGACCTTAGCGATGCGGTATGACCGGCACGGGTCAGGCGCGCGACCGCGCCGCGGCGGGGAGGGAAGCGCGTAGCGGAGCTTGCAGTTCGCGCAGCAACGTCGGCGTTCCCGGGCCGCGCCCGGGAACGCCGCGGGACCGCGTAGCAGGCCGCCCCTGCAACAGCAGGCTTCAACCCATGGGAATCGCTTCGGAACACCGCCGGAGCCGTGATGTCGCGGTTTCCGGCGGATCGGTTCTAGGGGCGGAGCCGGCCGATAAGCCGGGTTCTGTCGTGGACAGTCATTCCTCTAGGCGCAGCGTCACCGCTACGCTCGAGCAGCCTACCCGGACCCGACGCGGGCCACGTCATGAGGTCCCTATTTGGCCTTGCTCCCGGTGGGGTTTGCCGTACCGGTCCGTTGCCGGACTCGCGGTGCGCTCTTACCGCACCATTTCACCCTTACCTGATCCCCGCCACCCCCTTGCCGCCGCTCGTCGCGGGGCCGCATCCGGCGGCAAGGGGGTGGCGGGGCCATCGGCGGTATCTTTCTGTTGCACTTTCCGTCGGCTCGCGCCGCCCAGGCGTTACCTGGCACCGTGCCCTGTGGAGCCCGGACTTTCCTCGGCACCCGCGGCCATCGAAATGGACGCGGATGACGCGACTGTCTGGCCGGCTCCGCCGCGATCCATTGTACGGGAAGCGGGACACCGGGAATGAACGACGCCACGGCCCGGCGCGTGATCGCGTCGCTCCGTCGAGCGCCGCGGAATCTCGCTCGCGATGCAGACCGGGCACGACGGCGCGCCGGCTCCGGCCTGCCCCCCATCCCGGCCTTCCCCCGCAAGCGGGGGAAGGAGCGGGTCGGGCGCTTCCCGGGGGTGGCGTTTCGCGGCCATCCCCGATTCCGCGACCTGCTCCCTCCCCCGTTCACGGAGGAGGGCTGGGGTGGGGGCGACGGCGCCCCGGTCGCGATGCCGCAGCTCCGCATCGAGTGCGGCAGGTCTCCGTTCGAAAGCCGATGCCGGCATGACGGCGCGCCAGCTCCGGCCTGGCTCCCATCTCTCGTTTCTCGTGCCTCTACGCTCGTTCCTCGCCCTGCCCGCCCCCGTACAGCGCGCGACGCGGCGCGCCGGTCAGCTCCGCCGCCAGCTTCGCCGCCGTCGACGGCGGCAGGTGGGCGCCGAGCACGGCGTACACGCGCCGGCCCTCGGCCAGGCGTGCATCGGCGTCCTCGCCTGCGCCCTGCACCAGCACCACGAACTCGCCACGGCGCTGGTTGGGATCCACGGCGATGGCCTCGGCCAGATGGTCGAGGCTGCCGTCGAGCACGGTCTCGAACAGCTTGGTCAGTTCGCGCGCCAGCACCGCCGGCCGCCCGCCGCCGAAGGCGGCGCGCAGGGCATCGAGCGATTCGGCGATCCGGTGCGCGGACTCGTAGAAGATCAGCGTGCGGGTCTCGCCCGCCAGCCGCGCCAACCGCTCGCGGCGTGCGGCCGCCTTCGCCGGCAGGAAGCCCTCGAACACGAACCGGTCGCTGGCCAGCCCCGCCACGCTCAGCGCCGCGACCAGCGCGCTGGGCCCCGGCACCGGGCTGACCCGCACCCCGGCCGCGCGCGCGGCGCGCACCAACCGGTAGCCGGGGTCGCTGACCAGCGGCGTGCCGGCGTCGCTGACCAACGCCAGCGAGTCGCCCGCCTGCAGCCGCGCCACCAGGGGCCCGGCCTGGCGGTCCTCGTTGTGCTCGTGCAGGGCCAGCAGCGGGGTCTCGATGCCGAAATGGGCCAGCAGCTGCCGGCTGTGGCGGGTGTCCTCGGCGCAGATCGCGTCGACCGCGCGCAGGATCTGCTGCGCCCGCGGCGACAGGTCGCCGAGATTGCCGATCGGAGTGGCGACGACGTGCAGCGTTCCTGCGGTGGATCCTGGATTGGGCATCGTCTCTCCACGCGGGGCGTTAGAATCGTAGCCGGTCTTCACCACGGACACGCACCCCATGCGCCCATCGCCGAACCGGACATTGCTGCTCTTGGCGGCGCTCCTGCTGCTGGCGGGCTGCGCCTCGGTGCGGATCACCGGCCCGACGCAGCCGGCCGCACCGGCCAATCCCGAACTGGCGACCGCGGCGCAGCTGGCCCGCGACCACGTCGCGCTCGGCGGCCAGGCGCGCGTCGACAGCGCGCGCGAGATCGAGCGCCTGCTGGCGACGGTCGACGACGACACCCTGGCACGCGCGGCCGCCGCGTTGCCCGAGGGCGATCCGTTGTACAGCTTCGCCGGCCGCGCCCTGCTCGCCCGCAACCTGCCGCTGCCGCGGCCGTTCGACCTCGGCGCGCTGTGGAACGTGCACGCCGGCAACCGCCCCGCCGCCGACCGCGACGGCTACCGCCCGCCGCTGAAGCTGGCGGTGCTGCTGCCCCTGTCCGGCCAATTGGCCACTGCCGCGGCGCCGGTGCGCGACGGCCTGCTGGCGGGCTACTACGGCGAGCGCCGGCAGCGCCCGGAAATGGTGTTCTACGACACCGCCGGAACCGCCGGCGGCGCCAATGCCGCCTACGAGCGGGCGGTGGGCGAAGGCGCCGACTACGTGCTCGGGCCGCTGGGACGCGACGAGGTGGCCGCGGTGCTGGCGAACCCGGCGCTGCTGCGGGTACCGGTGCTGGCGCTCAACCGCGCCGGCGAAGAGGCGCCGACCGGCAGCTTCAGCTTCGCGCTGGCGCCGGAGGACGACGGCATCGCCGCCGCCGACTACCTGCTCGCCCGCAACGTGAAACGGGTGATGGTGCTCAATGGCGGCGACGACAACGCGCGCCGCAGCGTCGATGCTTTCCGGCGCCAGTTCGAAGCCGGGGGCGGCGCGGTGAGCGACATGTTCGCGGTCACCGGCGAGACGCCGGCGGACATGACCGAGATGTTCCGCAACGCGATGCTCAAGCCGGACGGCGCCGAGGCCGTGTTCCTGGCGCTGCGCGGCGCGCAGGCGCGGGCGGTCGCGCCGCAGCTGGCGGCCGCCGGCTACGCCACGCGCCCGCGCGTGGGCACCTCGCAGCTGTACGGCAGCGGCAGGAACGAGGACGACGCCGCGCTCGACGGCATCGTGTTCCCGACCGAGCGCTGGACCGCGACCGGCGTGGCCGGCCTGCCGATGGCCTCGAGCGTGGCGAGCGTGCTGCCGACCGCGCGCGGTCCGGCGGCGCGGCTGTTCGCCTTCGGCTACGACGCCTGGCTGCTGACTGCGTTCATGGAACGCCTGGTCACCGGCACCGATGCCGAACTGCGCGGCGCCACCGGCACCCTGCGCATCGACGGGTTCGGCAACGTGCTGCGCACGCCGGCCTGGGCCACCTTCAGCGGCGGCCACGTGGTGCCGCTGGGCGGCAGCGGCGGTTGAGCACGACCCGCGCACGCGGCGACGCCGTCGAGCGTGCCGCGCGCGCGCATCTGCTGGCCGCCGGCCTGCGCGAGGTCGCGGCGAACGCGAACTTCCGCTTCGGCGAACTCGACCTGGTCATGCTCGATGAGAGCGGGCTCGATGAGAGCGGGCGCGACGGCGCGACTGTGGTGTTCGTCGAGGTGCGCTACCGGCGCTCGTCCGCCTTCGGCGGCGGCGCGGTTTCGGTGACCGCCGGCAAGCGCCGGCGGATCGTCCGCGCCGCGCAGGCGTTCCTGCTCGGGCATCGTGGCCTCGCGAACGCGCCGTGCCGCTTCGACGTGATCGAGGCCGACGGCGATCCGGCCGCGCCGCGCCTCAACTGGATCCGCGACGCCTTCCGCGCCGACGACCCGTAGAGCGGAGCTTGCTCCGCTGCCCTCGGCTCCGACGCCCACGTAGAGCGGAGCTTGCTCCGCTGCTCTAGGCTCCGGAGCCCATGCAGCCGAGCAAGCTCGGCTCTACGGGGTCCGATGCCTACAATGCCGCGATGGCCTCGACCCTGCCCGCCGTGCTCGAACGCGAGCTCTCCGCCCTGCTCGGGGACGGCTGGCGCATCGATGACGGCGCGCGCGCCACGCATGGCGGCGACGGCTCGCGGCGGATGGCGATGCCGCTCGGCGTGGCGACGCCGGCAGATCGCGGCCAGGTCGCGGCGCTGGTCCGCGCCTGCCGCCGCCATCGCGTGCCGCTGGTCGCGCGCGGCGCCGCCACCAGCAGCACCGGCGCGGCGCTGGCCGGCGACGCGATCGCGGTCTCGTTCGCGCGCATGGACCGCATCGTCGGGATCCGCGCCGACGACCGCGTCGCGGTCGTCGAACCCGGCGTGATCAACGGCGCCCTGCAGCGCGCGCTCGCGGCGCACGGGCTGTTCTGGCCACCGGATCCGGCCAGCGCCGACGACTGCACCGTCGGCGGCAACCTGGCCTGCAACGCCGGCGGCCCGCGCGCGGTGAAATACGGCGCCACCCGCGACAACGTGCTCGGCCTGGCGGCGGTCACCGGCAGCGGCGAGATCGTCCGCGTCGGCAGCGCCACCAGCAAGGACGCCACCGGCTACGACCTCACCCACCTGATCGTCGGCAGCGAAGGCACGCTGGCGCTGATCGTCGAGGCGACGCTGAAGCTGGCGCCGCTGCCGGCGGCGCGCGCCAGCCTGCGCGCGCTCTATGCCGACGCGGCCGCGGCGGCGGCCGCGGTGGCGCGGATCATGGCGCAGCCGGCGGCGCCGTCGATGCTGGAGTTCATGGACGCCGCCTGCATCCGCCTGGCGCGCGAAGTCGGCGGCGCCGACATCCCGGAGGCGGGTGCGCTACTGATGATCGAGGCCGACGGCGATGCCGACACGCTGCCGTTCACCCTCGCCGCGCTCGGGCGCGCCGCGCGTGGCGGCGGCCTGCTCGCGCTCGACGCCGCGCCCGATCCGGTCGCGAGCGAGCGCCTGTGGGCGGCGCGCAGGTCGCTGTCGCATGCGCAGCGCGCGATCGCGCCCGCCAAGCTCAACGAGGACGTGGTGGTGCCGGTGTCGCGGATCCCGGCGCTGGTCGCCGGGATCGAGGCGCTGTCGCGCGAGTTCGACATCCCGATCATCGCCTTCGGCCACGCCGGCAACGGCAACCTGCACGCCAACATCCTCTACGACCCGGACGACGCCGGCCAGGGCGCGCGCGCGCATGCGGCCTTGCCGCGGCTGTTCGCGCTGACGCTGTCGCTGGGCGGCACGCTCTCGGGCGAACACGGCATCGGCGTCGCCAAGCGTCCGTTCATGGCGCAGGCGTTCGACGCGCCGACGCTCGCGGCGATGCGCGCGGTGAAGGCGGCGTTCGATCCGGACGGGATCCTCAACCCCGGCAAGGTGCTGCCGGCGGCCTGACCGCCGCGCCAGGCAGTCCTGTCCGCCGCGGTGAGGATTGGGCCGTCGCCACGGGTTTCGCCAATGAATCGCCGATGCTTCAAGCCTGGATGGTGGTGATCCCATCGCGAAGGGCCCGGCTGTTCATTTGCTCCGCCGTGGCGACGGGTCTGATCTCACCGCAGCGGACAGCGCTGCCTGGAGCGCGCATGGCGCGCTCCCACGGGCAGGTGCCACAGCGCATTCGCGTGGCACCGCGCGCATCTCCCGCCGGCCTTGCGCGGCCGCACTACAGCCCCTCACGACACGCGCAACCGGCATTGGTACCTTTGCGGGCATGACTGATCGCGCAAGTTCCGGCCCCGACGATTTCGATGCCCCGACCGAGGCGCAGCTGCGCGCGGCCGGCGGCCTGAAGTGGACGACCTATCCGGACTGCATCGGCGCGTTCGTCGCCGAGATGGATTTCGGCACCGCGCCGCCGGTGCGCGCCGCGTTGCGGACCATGCTGGACCGCGAGCGGTTCGGCTATCTCACCTTCGCGCTGCTGGACGAGCTGGCCGAGGCCTGCGCCCACTGGCACGCACAGCGCTACGGCTGGGCGCTGGATCCGCGGCGCGTGCAGCCGCTGCCGGACGTGCTGACCGGACTGGAGCTGGCGCTGCGCCACCTGCTGCCCGAGGGCGCCGCGGTGGCGCTGCCGACGCCCAACTACATGCCGTTCCTGCCGCTGCTGCGGATGCTCGGCCACCGCGTGATCCAGGTGCCGATGCTGCGCACGGCCGACGGCTGGCGCTTCGATTACGCCGCGCTGGACGCCGCCTTCGCCGATGGCGCGCGGCTGGCGATCCTGTGCAACCCGCACAACCCGATCGGGAGGGTGTTTTCGCGCGGGGAGCTCGACCGCTTCTGCGACGTGGTCGCGCGCCACGACGGCCGGGTGTTCTGCGACGAAATCCACGCCCCGCTGGTGTTCGCGCCGCACCGCCACCTGCCCTACGCCGCGCTCGGCGAGCGGGCCGCGGCGCAGGCGATCACCGCGACCTCCGCCTCCAAGGGCTGGAATCTGCCCGGATTGAAGTGCGCGCAGCTGATCCTGAGCAACGACCACGACCTGCGGCAGTGGCGGCGGATGGCGCCGCTGGCCGGGCATGCCACCGCCACCGCCGGCGCGATCGCCAACATCGCCGCCTACCGCGACGGCGGACCGTGGCTGGACGGCGTGGTGGACCATCTGCGGGGCAACCGCGCGCGAATGATGCAGCTGCTGCACGAGCGGCTGCCGCTGGTCGACTGCGTCGAGCCCGAGGGGACCTACCTCGCCTGGCTGGACTGCCGGCAACTCTCGCTGCCCGAGGCGCCGCACCTGTTCTTCCGCCGCAAGGCGGGCGTGGCGCTGACCGACGGCGGCGAATGCGGCGATGCCGGCGCCGGCCACGTGCGGATCAACTTCGCCATGCCGCGGCCGATCCTGGAACGGGCGATCGGGCGTATGGCCGATGCCGTCGCGGATGTCGTGGGCTGAGTGCGCTACTCCGAAGGTGCTCCGGCGTTCTCGACAACGTCCCGATGGGAGAGAGAGGCTTCTGGATCCGCAAAGTGCGCGTAGCCCGCGCGGCGCGGTCGCCAGGTCCGGCCGCCGCCATCGCGGGCGCGCACCCCGTCGCCGGCGACGATGCGGCCGATGCGGGTGACGGCGACGTCCGCCTCGAAGCCGACGCGGGCCACCGCGTCGCGCGCGTCCGGCGGCGCGGTGAAGCACAACTCGTAGTCGTCCCCGCCGGCGGCCTGCAGTTCGCGACGGGCGTCGCCCGCGAACCGCTCGCACAGCGCATCCGACGCCGGCAGGGCGTCGATCCGCACCTCGGCGCCGACGCGGCTGGCGGCGCAGACGTGGCCGAGGTCCGCCAGCAGGCCGTCGGAGACGTCGATGCAGGCATGGGCGATGCCGGCCAGCGCGGCGCCGGCCGCCAGCCGCGGCTGCGGCCGGTCGAGGCGCAGGCGCAGCCATGCCGAAGCGTCGGCGGCATCGCCCGTGGATTCCGCCGATGCCGGCAGGGCCAGCGCGCCAGCGGCATCGCCCAGGCTGCCGGTCACCCACACGTCGTCGCCGACGCGGGCGCCGTCGCGGCGCAGGGCGCGGCCCGGCTCGACCAGCCCGTGCGCGGTGACGCAGACCGACAGCGACCCGCGGGTGGTGTCGCCGCCGACCAGGGCGACGCCGTGCTGCGCGGCGAGTGCGAGGAAGCCGTCGAGGAACCCGTCGATCCAGTCGGTATCGGCCCGCGGCAGCGACAGCGACAGCGTGCACCAGGCCGGCCGCGCGGCCATCGCCGCCAGGTCCGACAGGTTCACCGCCAGCGCCTTCCAACCGATATCGGCCGCGGCGGTCGCGGCGGGAAAGTGCACGCCCGCGTTGAGCGTGTCGGTGGTCACGACCAGGCGCATGCCGTCGGGGACGCGCAGCACGGCGGCGTCGTCGCCGATGCCGAGCTCGACGTCCTCGCGCCGCCCGGCGCGGGCGCGGGCGCGGATGCGGATGCGGGCGATCAGGTCGAATTCCATCGGAGCCAGGAGTGAGTGAGGAGTGGGAAGCGAGTGAAAGGCGCCTCTGCCGCGGAGCCGGTGCAGCTGTCGCCATCCTGCCGGGACAGCGGACGCCGTTCAGCTCTTGCCCGTTTCTCACTCCTCTCCACTCACTCCTCGCCTCTCGACCGCGCGCCACTCGATGCAGGCACGATCGAGCACGCCGTTGACGTAGGTGTGGCCGTGCTCCGAGCCGAAGCGCTTGACCGTCTTCAGCGCCTCGTCGATGACCACGCGATAGGGCACGTCGAGGCGATGCTGCAGTTCGTAGGCGGCGATGCGCAGCATGGCGCGCTCGATCTGGTCGACCTCCTCGACGGTGCGGTCGAGGTACGGCTGCAGCGAGGCGTCGAGCGCTGCGCGCTGCGTCAGCACGCCGCGCACCAGGTCCTCGAAGTACTCCAGGTCCGCGACTTCGTGCGCCTGCTCGTGCGCGAACTGGGCGATGATGTCCTGTGCCGAGCCGCCCGACAGCTGCCAGGCGTAGACCGCCTGCAGCGCCCGCCGCCGCGCACGCGTGCGCAGCGCCGGATCGATGCCGCCCTTGCGGTGCGGCCGGTTCATGCCGGCGCTCTCCTGCCGACGCCCGTCCGCGGCCCGTGCATGCACGCGGCCGGCGCGCCACCGACAGGCTCTTTTCGCCTGCCGGACCTTGAAGCCGTCATGGCAGCTTCTCCATCAACTCGGCCATCTCGATCGCCACCAGCGCGGCTTCCTCGCCCTTGTTGCCGTGGTTGCCGCCGGCACGGCGCTCGGCGTCCTCGAAGCGGTCGACCGCGAGCACGCCGTTGGCGACCGGGATGCCGAAGTCCAGGGCGACGCGCATCAGCCCGTCGGAGCAGCCGTCGGCAACCTGCTCGTAGTGTCGGGTGTCGCCGCGCACCACGCAGCCGAGCGCGACGATGGCGACATGGCCGCCCGCCTTCGCCAGCCGCGCCGCCGCCGCCGGGATTTCCCAGGCGCCGGGCACGCGGACCACGTCGATCGCATCCTCGGCCACGCCGTTGTCGGCGAAGGCCTTGCGCGCACCGGCGACCAGGGTGTCGCTGATGCGCGGGTTCCAGCGGCTGGCGATGATCGCGAAGCGCGTGCCTTCGGCGGCACGCAGGTCGCCTTCGTAGTGGGTCATGCTGACGGATTCGAACAGGGGCGGTCAGTTTAACGCGCCTGCTTGCTAGCGGGTTGCCGCCGCAACCCCGTCGTAGAGCGGAGCTTGCTCCGCTGCGCGGGCTCCGAAGCCTGGAGCAGCGGAGCAAGCTCCGCTCTACGGGGGCATCGAGGCATCTAGGGCTCCACGTATTCCACCGCCTCGAGCCCGAAGCCGGCCAGCCCGACCTGCTTGCGCGGGGTGCCGAGCACGCGCAGGCGGCCGAAGCCGAGGTCGGCCAGGATCTGGCTGCCGGCGCCGTTGCGGCGCCATTCCGCCAGCGCGCCGGCACGCGTGGGTGCGGCGGTGGCGCCATCCGGCGCCTGGCGGATGCGCGCCAGCAGCGCGTCGGCGTCCGCGCGTTCCTCGAGCAGCACCAGCGCGCCCGTCGGCTCGCGGCGCAATCGCGCCAGCACGTCGCCGGTCGCCGGGCCGAAGTCGTCGCGGCGCCAATGCAGGGCGTCGACCAGCGGATTCAGCGGCTGCACCCGCACCAGCGCCGGGACCCCGGGATCGGGCATGCCGTGCACCAGCGCCAGGTGCAGGCCCTGGCTGAGGCGGTCGCGGTAGGTCACCAGCCGGAACGGGCCATGCGCCGTGTCGATCCCGCGCTCGTCGACCCGCTCGATGGTGTGCTCGGTCTCCAGCCGGTGGCGGATCAGGTCCTCGATCGAACCGATCTTCAGACCGTGCTCGCGCGCGAACGCCTCCAGCTGCGGGCGTCGTGCCATGCTGCCGTCGGGATTGAGGACCTCCACCAGCACTCCGGCCGGCTCCAGCCCCGCCAGCAGGGCCAGGTCGGCTGCGGCCTCGGTATGGCCGGCACGGCTGAGCACGCCGCCGGGCTGCGCCTGCAGCGGGAAGATGTGCCCCGGCTGCGACAGGTCCGACGGCCGCGCGTCCGGCCGCACCGCGGTGCGGATGGTGTGGGCGCGGTCGTAGGCGGAGATGCCGGTGGTCACGCCCTCGGCGGCCTCGATGCTGACGGTGAAGTTGGTGCCGTGGGCGGAGGTGTTGTCGCGCACCATCGGCGGCAGCCCGAGCTGGGCGCAGCGCTCGCGCGTGAGCGACAGGCACACCAGGCCGCGGGCGTGGGTGACCATGAAGTTGATGTCCGACGGGCGCACCAGCTCGGCGGCCATGATCAGGTCGCCTTCGTTCTCGCGATCCTCGTCGTCGACGATGACGACCATGCGGCCGGCGCGGATTTCTTCGAGCAGTTCGGGGATCGGGGAGAAGGGCATGAGGAGGCCGTGATTGCTGATTGGTGATTGGTGATTCGGTCAGGATCCGTCGTCCCGGCGCAAGCCGGGATCCGGCTGGATCGCCGTTGTCCGATTCGCGTGATTCCGGCCTGTGCCGGAATGGCGGGCATGCTCGCACGTCGGGACGATCAGGACGCGCGCAGCAACCTTTCGACATAGCGGGCCACCAGGTCGACCTCGAGGTTCACCGGATCGCCAATCGCCGTGGACGCAAAGGCGGTGTTGGCGACGGTATGCGGGATCAGCGCGACCTCGAAGCCGGCCTCGTCCACCGCGTTGACGGTGAGGCTGACGCCGTCGACGCAGATCGACCCCTTCTTCGCCACGTAGCGCAGCACGCCGGGCGGCGCGGAGAAGCGCCAGCGCTGCGCGCGCGCGTCCGGCTCGACGCGCTCGACCCGGCCCACGCCGTCGACATGGCCGCTGACCAGGTGCCCGCCGAGGCGGTCGTCCGGCCGCATCGCGCGCTCGAGGTTGAGCGCCGCACCGCCGGCCAGCCCGCCCAGCGTGGTCAGGGCCAGGGTCTCGTTGGAGGCGTCGGCCTGGAACGAGGCGGCGTCGAACGCGACCACGGTCAGGCAGACGCCGTTGACCGCGATGCTCTCGCCGGTGCGCACGTCCTCGAACGGCAGCGAGCCGACATCGACCTGCAGGCGCACGTCGCCGCCGCGCGGCGCGCGCTCGACCAGGCGGCCAACGCCTTCGATGATGCCAGTAAACATATTCCCTCCGAAGGCCGGTAGCTCAAAGGTTGCGGATTCGCAATCGAAATTCATTCCGCATGGCGCCAACTCCCCCTCTCCCGCTTGCGGGGTGAAGAGGCACGCTTGCGAGCCATTGGCTCTCGTGCCGATGAACGCGCGCGGGCCGGGGCGCGGAGCGAGGGATGGGGTGAGGGCATGAACATCAGCACGCCTCCCGCGCGGCGCGGCCGCGCAGGACGGTGGACGGGACGGGACGGAACGATTGGGACATGCACGTTTCCCGCAGTGGAAGCGAAAAACGTCCCGGGCGCGGGACATGCGCGCAGCCGCCGGCCGCGCATGCCGTCTTCTTTCATCCGGACTGTGGGGAACCGGCGTCCGGCGCACCGCGCCGCGCATCGATTCCCGGACCGTCGGCTCCGGCATCGGACCGGATCTGCTGACCCTGCGCCGCCCCCGAAGGAACCGCCGCAAGCGCTCGCGGGCTCGCGCGGCGGCTTCGCAGAAGCGCCGCGCCTACCGCCGGTGGGGACTTCCACCCCGCCCTGAAGACGTCTGGTTGTGTTCTGGATCGCCGGCGAACCGGTGCCGTGGATTCTACACGCGCCAGGCAGATATTGCCGTTTCAGTGAAGCAAGGCCCGTCGCCGCGGGCGGTGTGGATGACTAGCCGCGCCAGGCAGATCCATCCAGCACGGTGACGCAGACCCCCGTCGCCACGGGCGGTGTGAATGACTAGCCGCACCCGCCATGCAACCCTATCCATTGCCGTGAGGCTAGAGCGTGCTACCCCTTCGTGCCGCGTCCCGGAGCCCCACGGGAGTCCCGACATTCGCTTCCACGCTCCAAGCAACGCACTCCAAGGCACCCCTGTGGGAGCGACGGAAGTCGCGACTCCGCGGGCGACCCGTCGCGACTCCCGTCGCTCCCACAAGGAACTCATGCATCGCGCCGCCCGCCCCCTGGGCTCGGAGGTGTCCCCCAAATGCGCAACACCCACCTTCGCCGAGACGACGAGCGCCGGCACTACGCCCGCATCTTGCGGCGGGCGTGCACGAACAGCGGCCAGCGCAGGCGGCGCGCACGCTCCGCATCGCCCCAGGCGGCGGCGATCGCCGGCGCGTGGCGGGCCACCGGATCCTCGCCGCGCTGTTCGCGATAGCGCTTGGTCGCCGAAAAGCTGCCGAAATAGCCCAGCAACCGCACCAGCGGCCAGTCCGCGGTCATGGCGAACGACGGCGCCTCGATCGCCTCGAACGGCCACTCGAAACCGGCATAGGCGCTGTCGACCAGCGCGCGCTCGGGCGGCCAACAGGCGGCGATCTCGTCGCGAAAGGCGTCGACCGCAGCGCCGATCGCCGGGTCTGTCACGATGTCCTGGTAACCCCACGCCACCAGCAGCCCGCCCGGCCGCAGCACCCGCGCGCACTCGGCGAAGAACGCCTGCCGGTCGAACCAGTGCAGCGCCTGCGCCACGCAGACCGCGTCCACGGAGGCATCAGCCAGGCTGCAGCGTTCGCCGGGCTCGACCGCGAAATGCACGTTCTCCGGCGCGTGCGCCTGCGCGATCTGCGCGGCGCTGGGGTCGCTGGCATGGACCTGCGCGAAACGCGTCGCCAGGCTGCGGCTGGCCTGGCCGCTGCCGCAGCCGGCCTCCCAGGCCAGGCCGCGCGCGGGCGCGGCCGCGGCGATCCAGTCGAACAGCGCCTCGGGATACGCCGGTCGCGCCTGCGCGTAGTCCGCCGCGACCGCAGAGAAATGATCGTGAAATGGCCTCTCGTCCGTCATGCCCGCCTCGCCAGCGCCAAAGCCCGTCCGCCGCCCCGTAGAGCGGAGCTCGCTCCGCTGCTCCCGGCTCCGGAGCCCCGTAGCCCTGCAGCCCAGCAAGCTCGGCTCTACGAGGCGGGTTGCAGCAGCAGCCTCAGATCGTCGCCGACGGCACGCGTCTCGATCACGCGCAGCTGGAACCGCTGCGCCATGTCCTCGATGCGCAGGCCCGCGAACAGCGGGCGCGCGCGGTCGCCGAGCAGCACCGGGGCGACGTACAACAGCAGTTCGTCCACCAGGCCCGCGGTCAGGAACGCGCCCGCCAGGGTCGCGCCGGTCTCGACGTGGACCTCGTTGATCTCGCGTTCGGCCAGCAGCTTCAGCACCGCCTCCAGGTCGAGGTAGCCGTCGCGGGTGGCGACCGCCGCACGCGCCGCATCGAGCTCGCGCGGCGGCTTCACGTTGGGCGCGTGCAGGTAGAGGGTCGGCGCACCGCCTTCGCGCACGCGGCCGCGGGCGACGGTGGCCAGCCCCGGATCCAGCACCACGCGCAGCGGCGGCACGAACTCCGCGACGGCGGGCAGGCGCACGGTCAACCGCGGATCGTCGGCGAGGATGGTGCCGGCGCCGGACAGGATCGCGCCGCTGCGCGCGCGCCAGCGGTGCACGTCGGCGCGCGCGGCCTCGCCGGTGATCCATTGCGAATCGCCACTGGCCAGGGCGGTACGGCCGTCCAGGCTCATGGCGAGCTTCACCCGCACCCAGGGACGGCCACGCTCGATCCGCGAGAGGAAACCGCGGTTGAGCGCGCGCGCCTGGTCCTCCATCAACCCCGACGCGGCGTCGATTCCGGCCGCGAGCAGCCGTTCGAATCCCTTGCCGTCGACCTGCGGGAACGGATCGCGCATCGCCGCCACCACCCGCGCCACGCCGGCCGCGACCAGCGCATCGGCGCAGGGCCCGGTGCTGCCGGTATGGGCGCACGGCTCCAGGGTGACGTAGGCGGTGGCGCCCTGCGCGCGGCCGCCCGCCGCTTCCAGTGCGAGCACCTCCGCATGCGGCCCGCCCTTGCGCTGGTGCCAGCCCTCGCCGACGACCTCCTCGCCGTGCGCCAGCACGCAGCCGACCATCGGGTTGGGCTTGGTGGTCCAGGCGCCGCGCTCGGCCAGGCGCAGTGCGCGGGCCAGCATGGCGTGGTCGGTGGCTGAAAAGCCGTGATTCGTGATTCGTGATTCGTGATTCGCGTCGCTGCTCGTCATCGTTTGCGGCCCTTGCCGGTGCCCTTGTCGAAGGGCACCACGTCGCCGGTCAGCAGCGGCAGCTGGCCCTCGCCGGGCAGGTCGCGCTCGAGCCGGTCGAGTTCCTCGCGGAAGTCGGCGACGTCCTGGAACGAACGGTAGACCGAGGCGAAACGCACGAAGCCCACGTGATCGAGCTTGCGCAGCTCGGCGATGACGAACTCGCCCACCCGGCGCGAGGAGATCTCGCGCTCGGTAGTCATGCGCAGCTGGTGCACCACCGCGCGCACCGCCGCCTCGATCTGCTCCTCCGAGACCGGCCGCTTGTGCAGCGCGCGATCGAAGCCCAGGCGCAGCTTGCGCGCGTCGAACGACTCGCGACGGCCGTCGCCCTTGATGATCACCGGCAGCTTGAGCTCGATCGTCTCCAGCGTGCTGAAACGCTCGCCGCAGGCCTCGCACTCGCGCCGGCGGCGGATCGTCGCGCCGTCCTCGGAAACGCGCGAGTCGATGACGCGGGTGTCGACGTGCTGGCAGAAGGGACAATGCATGAAGAGCCGTGATTGGTGATTCGGGATTCGTGATTGGAAAGGGGGAGGACGTTGATTCAGTTGGCAATGAACTATGGCGACTCGCTTCTACGAATCACCAATCCCGAATCACCAATCACGGCACCTCAGCCATAGACGGGGAACCTGCGGCACTGGGCGGTGACTTTTTCGCGGACGGCGGCGATCACGGCTTCGTCTTCCGGGGCGTCGAGGACGTCGCACATCCAGCCGGCCAGGTCGATGCAGTCGCGCTCGCCGTAGCCGCGCGTGGTGACCGCGGGGGTGCCGATGCGCAGGCCGGAGGTGACGAAGGGCTTCTGCGGGTCGTTCGGCACGGCGTTCTTGTTGACGGTGATGTGGGCTTTGCCGAGCGCGGCCTCCGCGGCCTTGCCGGTGATGCCCTTGCCGATCATGTCGACCAGCATCAGGTGATTGCGGGTGCCGCCGGACACGATCTTGTAGCCGCGCGCGACGATCGTCTCCGCCATCGCCTGGGCGTTCTTCACCACCTGCTGCTGGTAGGCCTTGAACTCCGGCTCCAGCGCTTCCTTGAACGCCACCGCCTTGGCGGCGATGACGTGCATCAGCGGTCCGCCCTGGATGCCGGGGAAGACGATCGACTGCAGCTTCTTCTCGATCTCCTCGCCGGCGCCGCTGGCGACGATGATGCCGCCGCGCGGGCCGCGCAGGGTCTTGTGGGTGGTCGAGGTGACCACGTGCGCGTGCGGCAGCGGGCTCGGATAGACGCCAGCGGCGATCAGCCCCGCCACGTGCGCCATGTCGACGAACAGAATCGCGTCGATCTTGTCGGCGATGGCGCGAAAGCGCGCCCAGTCGACCACCTGCGAGTAGGCGCTGAACCCGGCGACCACCATCTTCGGCCGGTGCTCGAGGGCCAGGCGCTCCACTTCGTCGTAGTCGATCAGGCCGTCGTCGTTCACGCCGTACTGGACCGCGTTGAACAGCTTGCCCGAGGCGTTGACCTTGGCGCCGTGGGTGAGGTGGCCGCCGTGGGCCAACGACATGCCGAGGAGGGTGTCGCCCGGCTGGAGCAGGGCGAAGTACACGGCCTGGTTGGCCTGGGAGCCCGAATGCGGCTGGACGTTGGCGTAGTCGGCACCAAATAGTTGCTTGACCCGGTCGATCGCCAGCTGCTCGGCGACGTCGACGTACTCGCAGCCGCCGTAGTAGCGCTTGCGCGGGTAGCCTTCGGCGTACTTGTTGGTCAGCACGCTCCCCTGGGCCTCGAGCACGCGGGGACTGGCGTAGTTCTCCGAGGCGATCAGCTCGACGTGATCCTCCTGGCGGCGGCGCTCGTCGGCGATCGCCGCGGCCAGTTCAGGGTCGTAACCTTCGATGCGGGCATCACGCGGGAACATTCCGGCTCCAGGGGTTCAGTCAGCGCTGATTGTACCGTTCGTCGCGGGGCGGGGCGGCAGTGCGGTCCGGAGCCTGTTTCCGGCAGCCGCCGGCCATCGGGCGGGGTGGCCCCGGCAAGTCGCTCCCCGAGACTCGCTTGGTTGCGGCGCCACCCCGCCCGATGGTCGAACTTCACCGCTGCTGACTGCAACGGCAACAGCAACAGCGTTGGCGGACGCACCGCCCTGCTTTTCCGCCAGTTCGCGGCGAGGTCGGGAGCGGGCCGCGGGATTCGCGCCAACCAAGCGAGTATCGGGGAGCGACTTGGCGTGGATCCCGCGGCCCGCCCCGCGACACCGGCTCTTTTGCTTTCGGCCCGCGCAAGAAGGCTGAATTCCAGCCAGCGGGCGCCGCGACATTGGCGCCCAAGGGCAGCCCAGCCGCAGCGGGCCCGGTATAATTGCCGGCATCCCCGTCCCCCACCCGCCCCGCGTGCCGATGCCGCGCGGCGGGCTTCGTTGCACCGGAGCCTCCATGTCGCAATACATCTACACCATGAACGGCGTCAGCAAGACCGTGCCGCCGAAGCGCCAGATCATCAAGGACATCTCGCTGTCGTTCTTCCCCGGCGCCAAGATCGGCCTGCTGGGCCTGAACGGCGCCGGCAAGTCCACGGTGCTGAAGATCATGGCCGGCGTCGACACCGACTTCTCCGGCGAGGCGCGGCCGCAGCCGGGCATCAAGGTCGGCTACCTGGCGCAGGAGCCGCAGCTCGATCCGGACAAGACCGTGCGCGAGGCCGTGGAGGAAGGCGTCGGCGAGATCCTGCAGGCGCAGGCCGAGCTCGACAAGATCTACGCCGCCTACGCCGAGGAAGGCGCCGACTTCGACAAGCTCGCCGCCGAACAGCAGCGGCTGGAGGCGATCCTGGCCTCGGGTGACGCCCACCTGCTGGAACAGCAGCTGGAAGTGGCCGCCGATGCGCTGCGCATCCCCCCCTGGGACGCGAAGATCGGCCCGTTGTCGGGCGGCGAGAAGCGCCGCGTGGCGCTGTGCCGCCTGCTGCTGTCCAAGCCCGACATGCTGCTGCTCGACGAGCCGACCAACCATCTCGACGCCGAATCGGTGGAATGGCTGGAGGAATTCCTGGCGCGCTACAGCGGCACCGTGGTGGCGGTGACCCACGACCGCTACTTCCTCGACAACGCCGCCGAATGGATCCTCGAGCTCGACCGCGGCCGCGGCATCCCGTGGAAGGGCAACTACAGCGAGTGGCTGGTGCAGAAGGAGGACCGCCTCAAGCGCGAGGAATCGCAGGAGAAGGCCCGGCAGAAGGCGATCGCCCGCGAGCTGGAATGGGCGCGCAGCAACGCCAAGGGCGGCCGCTCCAAGGGCAAGGCGCGCCTGGCGCGGATCGAGGAGCTGCAGTCGGTCGACTACCAGCGCCGCAACGAGACCAACGAGATCTTCATCCCGCCGGGCGAGCGCCTGGGCAACTCGGTGATGGAGTTCAAGGGCGTGACCAAGTCGTTCGGCGACCGCCTGCTGATCGACGACCTGTCGTTCATCGTGCCGCCCGGCGCGATCGTCGGCATCATCGGCCCCAACGGCGCCGGCAAGTCGACCCTGTTCCGGATGATCATCGGCCAGGAAAAGCCCGACAAGGGCGAGATCGTCACCGGACCGACCGTGAAGCTGGCCTACGTCGACCAGAGCCGCGAGGCGCTGACCGGCAACCACAACGTGTTCCAGGAGGTCAGCGGCGGCGCCGACATCCTCAACATCAACGGCATCGAGATCCAGTCGCGCGCCTACATCGGCCGCTTCAACTTCAAGGGCCAGGACCAGCAGAAGCTGGTCGGCACGCTGTCGGGCGGCGAGCGCGGCCGCCTGCACCTGGCCAAGACCCTGCTGCAGGGCGGCAACGTGCTGCTGCTCGACGAACCGTCCAACGACCTCGACATCGAGACCCTGCGCGCGCTGGAAGACGCGCTGCTGGAGTTCCCGGGCAACGCGTTCGTGATCTCGCATGACCGCTGGTTCCTGGACCGCATCGCCACCCACATCCTCGCCTTCGAGGGCGACAGCCACGTCGAGTTCTTCCAGGGCAACTACCGCGAGTACGAAGAGGACAAGAAGCGCCGCCTGGGCGAGGAAGGCGCCAAGCCGCACCGGCTGAGGTTCAAGGCATTGAAGTGACGATTTGGCCCGCGCCCGCTTTGCGGGCGCGGCTTTGCCAAATCGTCATCCCGGCATGCTCTTGGCCGGGATCCAGGGACTTGGATCTTGATTTTGGCTGTGATGTTGCCTGTAGAGCCGACGTCCATGGATGACCAGCCCTTCGGGCTGTTGAAAAACATCTCCCGCCTCCGCGGGAATGACGAGCAAAAGCGAGGCGGTCCACCATGAGCTTCACGGAATCCCTGAAGACCCGCTGGCAACAGGCCGACTCCCTGGTCTGCGTCGGCCTCGACCCCGAGCCATCACGCTTCCCGTCGAAGTTCGCCAACGACCCGGACTCGGTGTTCGACTTCTGCCGCGACATCGTCGACGCCACCGCGGAATTCGTCTGCTGCTTCAAGCCCCAGATCGCGCACTTCGCCGCGCTCGGCGCCGAGGACGCGCTGGCGCGCCTGATCGCACACGTCCACGCCGCGCATCCCGGCATCCCGGTGATCCTCGACGCCAAGCGCGGCGACATCGGCAGCACCGCGCGGCACTACGCCGCCGAAGCCTTCGACCGATACCGCGCCGACGCGGTCACCGCCAACCCCTACCTCGGCCGCGACTCGCTGCAGCCGTTCCTGGACCAGGCCGACAAGGGCGTGGTGATCCTGTGCCGGACCTCGAACCCCGGCGCCGGCGACCTGCAGGACCTGATGGTCCGCGGTGAAGACGGTGCCGACCGCCCGCTGTATCTGCAGGTCGCCGAACGCGTCGCGCGCGACTGGAACGGACACGGCAATTGCGCGCTGGTGGTCGGCGCGACCTGGCCGGAGCAGTTGAAGCAGGTCCGCGGGATCGTCGGCGACGTGCCGCTGCTGATCCCCGGGGTGGGCGCGCAGGGCGGCGACGTGCGGGCGGTCGTGGAGAACGCGAAATCGGCCGGCGGCGGCGGGATGATGGTCAGCTCGTCGCGCGCGATCCTGTATGCCTCGTCCGGCGACGACTACGCCGCCGCCGCGGGCAGCGCAGCGAAGGCCCTGCGCAACGAGATCAACCGCCATCGGTAAGGGATGCCAAGCTGCGCGGCACGCGCTGCCGCAGACCCGTGGGAGCGACGGAAGTCGCGACTCCGGACGCTACAACGGCGTCGCGACTTCCGTCGCTCCCACAAAGGCACCGCGTTTCAGGGCAGCACGTCGATGAACGTGTTGATCGACAGCCTCCCGGACAACGGGTCGGGCGGTGGTACGCGGCCGCTGTCGATGTTGCCCGAATGCAGCGAGTTGCGCCGGTAGACCACCATCCGGTTGAACGCCCCGTCCACCCGCTCGATCTGCTCGAACAGGGCGGTGTCGCCGTCGATGTAGCCCTCGCCGGGCGCGTCGCTGCCGCGGCTTTCGTCCTCGAGGCAGCGGAAGTACGTCTCGCGGCGATCCGCGTCCACGGACTCGAAGCCGGTCCGGCGGTGGCGGTAGAAGGCGGTGCCGCCCCAGTCGCCGCGGAACAGGTAGTGCACCGTCGCCAGCCCGGCGCCGGACACCGAGTCGATGTGCGGGATCCGCTGCAGGAAGGCCAGCTGTTGCGGCGACCGGGTCACCAGCGAGTAGTGCGCCATCGGGAACGCGAACCTGCCCGGCGCCAGCCCGAACTCCGGCAGCAGCGGCGTCAGCACCTCCTGCAGGAACGCCTGGTACGACAGCGGCGCATGGGCGCGGATGCCGGGGAACATCGACTGCTGGCCGACGAAATGGCGGGCCGCGGCCTTGCGCACCAGCCGCTCCGGATCGGCGACCAGGTCGTCGATCACCAGCAGCGGCGCCCGCTCGGCGCCGATGGCGAGCCGGCGGATGCGGATCTCGGGATGGGGCCTCAGGATCATGCGTGTCCCCCGTCGATCGGCCGGCCGGCTACGTCGAGGCCGGCCTCCGGTGTTCCCACGTCGCAGGTTCGGCCTTGCAGTAGCGGTCGATGAAGGCCTGCTGCGCCGGCATCCGCGCAGCCGCCTCGTCGATCTGCCCGCGAAGCGAATCGAGCAGCCGGCGCAGGTCGGCATCCGACAGCGCCTGCGCCAGCGGGTGGTGCTGGTCCGGCACCAGGCCCTGCCCCAGCATCACGTGGGTCCAGGAATCGACCCGGAACAGCTCGTCCCCGCCCTGCCAGGCGTGCGCGCGCTCGCGCCAGGCGCGCAGGCGGATCGACAGCGATTCGGGCAGTTCCATCTCGCGGCAGCGTTTCCACATCGGTTCGTCGCGCTGGTTGGCGTGGTAGTGCAGGATGATGAAGTCGCGCACGTGCTCCATTTCCCTGCGGCTGGTGTCGTTGTAGATCTCCACCAGCGACTGCGGGATGCCGCCGAACGGGAACTGCTCGATCAGCCGCACCACCGCGGTGATCGCGAGGTGGATGCTGGTCGATTCCAGCGGCTCGATGAAGCCGCTGGCCAGGCCCAGCGAGACCACGTTCTTGTGCCAGGCCTTCAGCCGGCGGCCGCTGCGGAACGGCACCAGCCATGGTTCGCGGACCGGCGGCGCGCCAACGGCGTCGAGCAGCTTCGCGCGCGCCTCGTCGTCGGACAGGTGCCGGCTGGAGAACACCAGGCCGCAACCGACGCGGTGCTGCAGCGGGATGTGCCAGCGCCAGCCGGCCTCGTGCGCGATCGCGCGCGTATACGGCACCGGCGGGCCGACCGCTTCGGTCTGCACCGCCACCGCGCGGTCACAGGGCAGCCACTGGTGCCAATCTTCGTAGCCGGTGCGCAACGTCTGTTCGATCAACAGGCCGCGGAACCCGGTGCAGTCGATGAACAGGTCGCCCGTGACGACCTGGCCGTCCTCCAGTGCCAGCGCTTCGACGAAACCGCTTTCCGGGTGCTGGCGGACCTCGCGGATCCTGCCCTCGATCCGCTTGAGCCCATGGCCCTCGGCCCTGCGGCGCAGGAAACGCGCGTACAGCGCGGCGTCGAGGTGATAGGCGTAGTTGACCTGCGGCTTGTCCAGCAGCGCGAACCGGTCGCCGCGCGAGGCCACGGTTTCCAGGCAGTAGTCGCCCAGTTCCGACCGCATGCCGCGGCGCAGGCTGTCGAGCCAGAAGTGATGGAAGGCGCAGACAAGGGTGCTGGAGCCGGTGATGCCGAACGGATGGATGTAGCGCTCGCCGTGCCGGCGCCAGTGCTCGAACGAGATCGACAGCTTGAAGGTGCCGGCGACCGCGCGCAGGAATTCCTGCTCGTCGATCTGCAGCAGCCGGTGGAAGCTGCGCATCGGCGGCACCGTGGATTCGCCGACGCCGACGGTGCCGATCTGCTCCGATTCGACCAGGGTGATGTCGAGCAGGTCGCGGAACTGGTGCGACAGCGCGCAGGCGGCGATCCAGCCCGCGGTGCCGCCGCCGGCGATGACGACCTTGCGTATCCTGTGCTGGTTCACGCCGACTCCCGTGATTCGTGATTCGTGATTCGTGATTCGTGATTCGTGATTCGTGATTCGTGAAAAGGCTACGGCTTTTTTTGCTTTTGCGAATCACCAATCACCGATTCAACTTGTCCAACAGCATCGCGCGCAACTGCCGCGCCGTCGCCTCGTCGATCGGATCGAGCACGCCGCGCGCCCGTTCCGGCAGGTGCGCGCCGGCGCCGTCGGCGGGGCCGAAGACGTAGTGCTCGAACACCTCGCGCCAGGCCCGCTTCTCGGGTTCCGGGCGGTCGCGGATCGTCCAGAGCGCATGGTAGAGCGCGTGCATCGGCGTCGGGATGTGCGCCGGCATGCTGCTCCACCAGTAGTTCACCAGCACGTTGAACGCGTCCAGCCCCTCGACGTGGTGCCACCACATGCTGGGTATGAAGATCGCGTCGCCCGGCTCCAGCAGCGCCGCCTGCCCCGCCGCCAGCGCCTGGCGGAAACGCGGGTAGCGCCCGAAGTCGGGCCGGGCGAAATCGACCACGCTGACCGCCTGCCCGCCGGGCGTCGGCTCCAGCGGGCCGGGATAGAGATTGCCGACCTGGTCGGGCGGGAACAGCGTGAACCGCCTTCGCCCGACGCAGCAGCAGGCGATGTTGCTGGGCGCGTCGTAGTGGCAGGACGCGGTGGTGCGGTTGCCGATCCAGATGCTCGACGGCGCCCGCACGCCATGGGCCGCGAAATCGAGGTCGTTGCCGTCGCGCAGGCCCGGCAGGCAGGCGTCGACCGGCAGCGACGCCATGTAGTAGGTCGGCGGGCGTTCGTCGTCCAGATGGGAAAGGATCTCCGCCAGCAGCGCGTCCAGGCCGCCGCGCCGGACTTCGCAGTTCAACGCGGTGAAGTCGTCGTTGTAGAACGGGCGTCCTTCCACCTCCGGGCCGCCGTGCGAGTACTGCACCGGCCGGCAGTTGTAGAAGCCCGTGAGGTAGTCCGTGGCCGCCCGCGCCGAGTCCCGTCCCTGCTTCACCAGGTCCCAGTCGCGCACCAGGCCGCGCAGCACCACCGGCTGTCCGGTTGCGAGCAACTCGTCCAGCGGCAGCGCATCGGGCCGGCAGCCCTCGCACTCGCGAATGCTGGCGGCCACGGCGGACATGGCGGTCAGGCCGCGCTCTCCGCCGGCCCGGCTTCGGCCTGCAGGTGCAGGCGGCGCTGTTTCTCGGCGATCAGCCGGCGCATGTTGTGCATCGAGGCGAGCACCAGGAATGCACCCTCCAGGAAGCCCGGCCGGTGCAGCGCTTCCAGTTCTGCCGCGCACAGCGCCGCCAGTCGTTCGCGATCGATGCCGTACAGCCCGGTCAGGTCGACGCCCTGCTCGCTGTCGAGCTTGATCTCCAGCTTGAGCGGCTGGATCAGCCCCATCGATTCGAACGCAGCGAACATCGCCTTGCCGCCCTCGACGCCGTCGTGGATGCCCCGCAGCACGGTGGCGATGCGCTGCAGGTAAGGGCTGTGCCCTCCTTGCGGCATGAAGATCGGTTCGCCCTCCCCGGAAGCCACCCGCGGGTGGTCGAGGTCGACGTGGATCACCGGCTCCGTGCGCAACTCGCCATCGTCCATGCGCTCCTGGAACCCGATCAGGAACGGACCCTTGGCGAGGTAGCCGGGCAGGTAGGAGGCCTTCCAGCGCCCGTCCTCGAGGTACAGATTTTCCTGCTTGTCGAATCCGAGCAGGGCCACCGACTGGTAGCCGCCCTCGCTGTCCTTGCGGAAGAAAATCGGGTATTCCCGCTGCAGTTCAGCATATTCGGTCGGGAACGCCGGCACCATGCCGACCTCGTCGCCGAACTCCGGACCGAAGCGCGTGACCACGCGCAGGTCCTGGTGGGCGATGTTATTGAGCAACTCGTATCGCGACATCTCGATTCCGTCGGAGCGGACCTGCAGGCATGCTGCCACGCCAGCAGAACCCGCGAAAGCGACGGCATTCCTGGGCTGGCGCTGCAGCCGGTCCGGAGGGCGTGCTGGCGCCCTCCGGACGCCGCCGAAGTGTCCTCCGCCGGGATCCCGGGGAGGGCGAAATCCCGGGGAGGACCACCGGGACCGCCATTGCGGCGATCCCGGCACTTGCTGGCGCTCCGGCCTGCTGACCAGGCTCAGAAGCGATATCGCAACGCCGCCATGTAGCGGGGGCTCTGGTCGAGTACCCGGATGAACTGCTTCTCGGAGCGGCCGTACCAGCGCACGTCCTCGCCGGTCAGGTTGATCGCCTCGAAGCCGAGCGAAAGATGGTCGTTGAATGCATAGCTCACGCTGAGGTCGATCTGGTCGTATGCCTCCACGTAGTGCGGGTTGCGGTTGGATCCGTTCTGGTTGGCGAGGATCAGGTACTCGTCGCGCCAGTTCCAGGCCAGGCGTGCGGTCCAGCCGTAGTTCTCGTACATCAGCATGACGTTGGCGGTGTCGCTCAGGCCCAGCAGCGCGAACTGCTCGTCGAGAGATCCGTTGTCGAAGCCGACATCGCCGCTGACGACGGTGTAGTTGGCATACACGCCGAAGCCGCTGTCGCCGAAGAAGTACTGGCCACCGATCTCCCAGCCACGCAGCTTGGCCTTGTTCTGGTTGATCGGGCGGTTGACGTCGAACATGTACAGCGGATCGTCCGCTTCGCCGACCAGGTCGTACCCGAACTCCATCTCCAGGACCTGACTCCTGCTGCCGTCGTAGTTGGTCAGGCCGCCGGTCTCGCCGGCATTGCGGAGCATGGCCACAGCGGTGAACAGCGCGGTATCGTTCGCAGAACATGCCGCGTCGGTGTCTTCACCGGCTGCGGTGACCTGGGCAACGCAGGTATCGCTCTGCAGGAACGCCAGCGCCGCTTCCGCGTCCGGTCCCGCGCCCGGATCGGTGAGGCCATACAGGTTCTCGCGCACCACGCTGTTACCGATGAAGTTGTCGACGCGCTTATTCCAGTAGGTCACCGAAACATAGCTGGAGGGCGCGAAGTACCACTCCAGCGCCAGGTCGAGGTTGTCCGATTCCAGCGGCTCCAGACCCGGGTTCTTGGCATCGCCGGAGGCGCGGGTTGACGGATTGACCAGGGTGGAACCGGTCGGTGCGTTTACGCCGGGTCCGGCGTAGAGGTCGCCATACGGGGCGCGAGCGATGGTCTGGCTGAACGAAGCGCGCGCCTTCAAGTCATCGGTGAGGTCGATGCTGAAGTCGAGGTTGGGCAGGATGTAGCTGTAGCTGTTCTCCTCGCTGAACGGGAGCACTTCGTCCGATCGCTCAATGCGATGGTCGTTGTTTGATGTCCACACGATCGACTCAGGCACCGCGACCGCTCCGGTCGAGACCAGTTCGGTGTCCTCGTAGCGCAAGCCGATGCGGGTGTGGGTGGCCATGCCGCCCAGCTCGCCGTCCAGCTCCACCTGCAGGTACACCGACTGGGTCTTCTCTTCGATGTGGTCGTCGGCGGCCAGGCCTGGGTTGACGCTGAAATCCGCGGCGTACTGGCTCGCCGCCGCCCACTGGCCCAGCGCGGTGGCGTCGCCGTACCAGGCGCCCGGCGCCGCACCGGGCGCACTGAAGTCGTCGAACATGCCGACGATGCTGAGCTGGTTCAGCAGTTCCGTCATGCCCGGCTCCTCGCCGGCGTTGGCCACGCCCCAGTCGCCCAGGGTGTTGTAGCGCTCGATGTGGTTCTGCCGGGTCATGCTGACCTTGGAGGTGTCGGCACCGAAGCGGAAGCGGCCGTTGTCGAAGTCGAACGTGCCGTCCACGCGCGCCTGGTCGATCTCGGTGACTTGGCTGAGCGCGTTGACGCGCAGCACCTGCGAACCCAGCTGCGAGGCCGGGAAGTCCGGGTTCACGACGCCGTCGGTGTCCGCCAGCGCATCGTCGATGGTCGGATACCAGGTGCGTGCGGCGATCGGCAGACTCTCGTTGAACCACATTTCCTGCGCCCAGTTGCCGCCACAGTAGGGCCCGTCGGAGCAGTTGTTGGTGCCCGCCAGGCTGAACCAGGTGGCGCCGCCGCCGGTGACCGGATCGTTCGGCAGGCTCTGCGACTCGGTGCTGTGCGCGTCGAAGTTGAGTCGCAGGCGATCGGTGACCTGCCAGTCGGCATTGAAACCCAGCGAAGCGAGCTTGTACTTCTGGTTGTTGGTCTGCTGCTCGTAACCGAAGTCCTTGGTGCCGCCGACCACATCGCGCAGGTAGACCGGGGTGGCCACCGTCTCGCCGGTGTCGAATTCAAGGTGAGTGAAGCTGTTGCTGCGCTCTAGCCAGATGGTCTGTTCGCCGCGGGTCTCGGTGATTTCGTTGGTGGAATGGGTGTAGTCCAGGGTGAAAGTGAGCGCGTCGGTGGGCGCGAACTGCACCACCGCCTGGCCGTTGATGCGCTCGCGCTCGTAGTCGGCGAACGCGTAGCGGATGTCGTTGGGCATGCCGTAGAGCTGCCCGATCTCGGGCGCATTGACCACCGTGGCGCCTGGGCGCAGCGCCGCGTCGGTGCCGGTCCATTCCTGGATGTTCCACACGTTCTCGGTCGCCTGCACCGAGCCGCCGTGGCGCTTCTGGTAGCTGGCGGCCAGGCCGATGCCCCAGGTCTTGTCGGGATTGGCGTAGCTGAAGATGCCGGACACCTCGGGGGTGAAGTCGGTATCGAACGGCTGCGACTTGTCGTAGACGGCCTTGGTGCCGGCGCTGGCGATGATCTCGCCGCCGGGGTAGTTGAGCGGACGGGCGGTCAGGATGTTGATGGTGGCGCCGATGCCGCCGCTGGGCACGGTCGCCTGGCCGGTCTTGTAGACCTCGATGCCGCTGATCGCCTCCGAGGCGAGTTGGGCGAAGTTGAACGCGCGGGTCCCCGAGTCGATGCCGCCGATCGGCACTTGGCCGGCCGCGCCGAAGGCGTCGGCGCCCGGGATCTGGCGGCCGTTGAGGGTCACCATGTTGTACTGCGGGCCGAAGCCACGCGCCGTGACCTGCGCGCCTTCGCCGTCGCGGCGCTCGATCGAGATGCCGGTGATGCGCTGCAGCGACTCGGCGAGGTTGGTGTCGGGAAACTTGCCGATGTCCTCGGCGGAGATCGCGTCCACGATGCCGGACGAATCGCGCCTGATGTTCATGGACTGCTCGAGGCTGTTGCGGATGCCGACGACGGTCACGGCGTCGAGCGTGGTTGCGTCCGGCTGCGTCTGCGGATCCGTGGCTTCCTGCGGATCCTGCGCGAAGACCGGATTGATGATGATCGCGCCACCGACGATGGTGAACAGGGCCTTGGACTTGAATCGCCTCAATTTGTCGTGATTCATGGCGTGCCTGGTTCCTGGCTGATGGATGGATGGACGCTTGCGTCTGAAGCGCCAGTTCTGCGCCGATACCGGAGCGGTTGGATCCGGCAATCGCATCGTTGGGCGGTATGCCGACCTGCAACACCGTCATCGCATCGGGCACAGCATTCGCACCGGCCGCCCATGGCGGGCGGGTCGGCGGGAGCGGAGCGGATGCAGTTCAGCCGGGCGATCGCTCGCGGTCCGGCCGGCGGTCGCACCCGGCAGGACGTGGCGTTCGCTTCGCCCCCGGATGTCGACACCGGCGCGGCCGCACGGCTGGTGGCCCGGATTTCCGTATTGCGTGCAGTTGCTGTTTCATGGCCTTCCCTCCCTCGAACTGACCGGCGTACGTTGCACCGGATCTGTTAGCGCTATCGCCTTTGCGCGATGGCATTCCACGCGCTGGGTCACCCCGTCCCTCGATCGTCATGCCGGTAGAGGCGCCTGCGGTCCGACCGACCTTCGATCGACCGCGATCCTGCTCTCCTGCGGACCGGACCGGATCGGACCTGCTGCGCACCCTCGGACATGCCTCCCTCCCCTCGAAGCAGCCTGGTCCGGGTCGAATCCGAACCGCTATGACAACGCTGCCATGTGTTACCGCTAACATCTCTAATTTTGTTTGTCCAGCACGACGTGCCATGGGGCGCGATTCGGTTGCGGGCGCAACGGCTTCGTGCCGAAACCGGCGGCTGCCAGCCGGGCCACGAAGTCCTGGATTCCGCGGCCCGGAGGTCCCCGCGGGCGGCCCGGCCGACGGGGACAAAGCGCACAACGGCGCCATTTGATACCGGTGGCATCAGCACCGACGGCCGGCGCTCGACGTGCCGGCCGCCGGTATCGCGCGGCGACTTCGGGCGGATCGGCTGCCGAGGTGGGCCAAGGCGCGCCGGGACCGCACGTTGTGCATTGCATCACCGATTTCCGCGGCTACGGGCGCATCCGCAACGGCTTGCGACGGCACCGCCCTTCCGGCGCGTGCAGCCTTTCTCGCCACCATCCGTGTCGCCTCGCGCGCGATGCGCGCCGGGCCAGCGATACGCCAGTGCATGCGCAGCAGGCTGGCTGCGGTGGTGTGGCCTGGAGCGCGCTACGGGAGGATGGCGCGGGCGGTGGCGCGCAGGACCGCGAGCGGAAAGCGGAGCCAGATCATCGCGTAGACCGCAGTACGCACCGGCAGCTCGCGCCGCGGCGCCTCGAACTTGCGGAAGTAGCGCGCCAGCCCACGGTGCTTGTGCCATTCGACGAACAGCGGCCGCGAACGGCTGGAGACGCCGCGCACGTGCACCACCCGGATATCGTTGGCGACGGCGACGCATGCACCGGCCTGGCGCGCGCGCCGGCACAGGTCGAGGTCCTCGGCGTGCAGGCGATAGCCCTCGTCGAACCCGTCGATGCGCTCGAACAACGCGCGCGGCAACAGCATCAACGCCCCCGAAACCGCGTCGACCGGTTGCAGCGGCTGCGCCGGGTCGGGCGCGATGTCGAGCGACCGCGCCGAGGCGCCCAGCAGCATCGCGCCGAAGTCGGGGTCGCGACGCCGCGCCGCGCCGTCACGCGCGCCTGCCTCGTCGACCAGGTCGGCACCCAGCAACGCCTCGCCGGCGACGGCCTGCGCATGTGCGTGCAGCCCTGCCAGCGCATCCGGCGGCGGCAGGCAATCCGGATTGACGAATGCGATCCATGGCGCGTCGCAGGCGCGTGCACCCTGGTTGCAGGCCACGCCGAAGCCCGCGTTGTCGGGATTGGCGATGAAGCGCAGGCGCGGATCGGCGGTGGCGTGGCGCTGCACGACCGCCAGCGTGCCGTCGCGCGAGTCGTTGTCGACCACGCGGATCTGGACCACGCCGTCGGCCATGCGCAGCCGCCGCAGGCAGTCGTCGATGGTCGAGGCGCTGCGGTAGGTGACGACGACGACGGCGATGCCGTCGCGGGCGGAAGCGCTCATGGCCTGCACCTCATTCCTCCGGCGTTTCCGCAGGCCTGGAATCGCCGGCATCTCCGTCGAAGCCGGCGGACGGCGGCGCGACGGGAGCCGCCGCCGTCCGCGGGTTCGATCCGGCATCGGCGCTGTCCGGCACCGGCGGAAATAGCTCCCGCTGCGGCGGGCGCGGATCCAGCCGCGCGCAGCGGCGCGACAGTTGCTCGCGGCAGTCGCCCAGCGGATCGCGCATCAGGAAATTCGCCAGCCGCGCGTGCCAGTCCGGCCAGCGCGCGGCCAGCGCCTCCATGTCGCCCTCGCCCGGACCGCCCTCGCCGCCGCGGGCGACGAACGCGGTCTCGCACAGCGCGTTGCGCCAGCCCAGGCCGGACAGGCGCAGCGACAGGTCGATCAGCGCCGCGTACCACGATGCGTAGCTGCTGGCGTCCAGGCCGCCGGCCTTGCGCCGGGCGCTGCCGCGCAGCAGCACAGCGTGCCCGACCGCCGCCGGCAGTTCCGGATGCAGCGGCGGCAGCGCAGCGCAGGCGCGGGCGAGCCGGTCCAGGTCGTCTGGAATCGGCGAGATCTCGCCGATCCGCGGCCAGGCCGCGCTCTCGCCGGCGTTGCACCAGGGCGTGGCGGTGGCGATGGAAGCGTCGCGGGCGAAACAGGCGACCAGCGCCGCGGCCCAGCCCGGCGCCGGGATCGCGTCGGGCGCGAGCACCAGCACGTCGGCGTCGCCGCAGGCGGCCAGCGCCTCGTCCAGGTGCGCGACCTCGCCGATGCCGCGCTGGCGGCGGCTGTAGTCGGCGCGCAGCCGCGTGTTCGCCAGCCAGCGCTCGACGATCGCCAGTCCGCGCGGACCGGCGCGCGCGTCGTCGGCCAGCCAGACGCGGGTGCCGGCCGGAGTGCCGGCATCGAGCGCCGCCAGGCAGGCGTCGAGCGCGTCGTCGTCGGCGCCGAGCGGCAGCAGTACGACCGGCAGGTCAGCCATGCGCCGGTGCGCCCGTGCTCATTCGGAGCCCGCTGCCGCCTCGGCCGCACGTTTCGCTTCGGCCGCCTCCTTCTTGTGCAGCGGCTCCATGACGCGGAAGCGGCGGCTGTACTCGTCGGTCAATCGGCGCGCCTCCATCGGGCTGCGTACGATCGTCGGCGTCAACAGGATGATCACCTCGTTGCGATCATTCACGCGTCCCTTCTGTCCGAACAGACCGCCGATGATCGGAATCCGGCTCAGGCCGGGCACACCGACTGAGGTGTTGGTACTGCCGTTGCTGATGAGGCCCGCCAACATCACGGTCTCGCCGGTCTGCACCGCAGCCTCGGTCTTGAGGTAGCGCGTGTCGATGCGCACGTTGCCGTTTTCATCGGGATCGGTAAGCGGAGAACTCACCTCCTGCGCGATGTCCAAGAACACCATGCCGTCCTGGGTCACGCGCGGGCGGACTTTGAGAATGATGCCAGTGTCGAGGTATTGCACCTGGCTGATTGCATTGTTGGTGCCAGCGACTGGGTTGATCGACACCGACGACACCGGGATCCGGCTGCCGACGTTGAACTCGGCCTCCGCATTGTTGCGGACGAAGACCGAGGGCGTCTGCAGCAGGCGCAAATCGGTCACGTCATCGAGGGCGGTGATGATCGCAGCCGCATCGTTCTTGAACAGCGTCCAGGAGAGACCACGCCCGCTGACGCCGCCGATGCTTCCCGCCAAGGTGCTCCAACTCCTCGGCAGCGAGGGATTGTTGCGCAGGCTCAGATTGGGCAGACCGTTGTCGGTCGCCGCGCGTTCGATGTACCAGTTGACGCCATAGCGCAGCTCGTCGGTCAGCGCGACTTCGAGCACCTGCGCCTCGATGTGCACCTGCATCGGCATCACGTCGAGGCGCTCGACCACTTCGCGAATCGACTTCCATGCCTGCGCTGTGGAGCGCACGAGCAGAGTGTTGGTCTCCTCGACCGCCGAAACCCCTACCTGGCTGCCGTCGACCTCGAGAGTGACGCTGCCCGAGCCGGGGCCGCTGTCGCCGAGTTGCAGCTGACCACCACTGCCACCGCCGGTCGTTCCCCCACCGCGGCTTTGGCTACGGCTGCGGCTTCCGCTCCCGCTGCCATTGTCGCCACCGATCGGGACCGTGCTGTCGCGCCCGCCGACGCCGCTGCCGCGCACCTGGGTCGACTCCAGCCCCGGCATCAGCGAGGCGCTGCCGCCGTCGCTGCGGCGCCCGCCGCCGGCGCCGAACACCTCGGCCAGGCGGTCGGCCAGGTCGATGGCCTTGACGTACTTGAGCTCGTAGGAATACAGCCTCGCCTCGCCGCCGGCGCTGTCGATGCGCTCGAGCCAGCGCTGGATCTCGTCCAGGTAGGCGGGCTGCGGGGTGATCACCATCACCGCGTTGGCGCCCTCCAGCGGCATGAAGCGGAACATGCCGGCCACCGGCGAGCCGCTCTCCTCGCCGAACACCTTCTCCAGGTCGCCGACCACCTGCGCGGCGCTGCCCGAATCGATCGGGAACACGCCGACCGACATGCCCGCCAGCCAGTCGACGTCGAAGATCTCGATCGTGCGCAGGTAGTTCTCGAGCTCGGACCGGCTGCCGGAGACGGTGATCACGTTGCGCGCGTTGTCGACGCCGACGATGGCATCGGGCCGCGCGTAGGGCTCCAGCACCTTCTCCATCTCGGTGGCCGAGATGTAGCGCAGCTGCACCGTGCGCGCCTCGAAGCCACGGGCGCCGGTGGCGGTGCCGGTGCGCGGCGCCACCGTGCCGGTCGCCACCGCGCCGTCGGCGGGCACGATGTTGTAGCGGCCGTCGCTGTAGATCATGCGGGCGTTGTTCCAGCCCAGCACCATCTCCAGCAGGCTCAGCGCCTGCGCCGGGCTGACCGGCTTGGGCGTGCCCAGGGTCACCGTGCCCTGCACCTCCGGCGCGATCACGTAGTTCTGCCCGAGCATGTCGCCGAGGATCGCCTTGACCACGGCATGCACCGACTCGCCCTCGAAATTGAACTGGGCCGAGCCGCTGGTGGCGCCGATGCCGGGCGGCGGCGAGGCAGCCGCACTCTGGTTGATCACCTGGCCGGTCCCGCGGCGGATCTGTGGCTGCGGCAGGATCTCGTCCTCCAACGGCTCGGCCTGCACGCCCTCGGAGGGCGAACGCGCGATGTCTCCGTCGCGGCGCACGTCCGGCACCGGCAACGTGGCGCAGGCGGCGAGCAGGGTGGCGAGGAGGGCGGCGATCGACGCCTTGATCGGGTTGGGGAGCTTCATCACATGCACTCTACGGGTTCTGCTGCCGGCCTGCCGGCGTCGACTGCTGCGCTTCCTGGCGCAGCCGCGCGCGACGGGCTTCGATGCGTTTGCGGATCGCCTCGGCCTGCGCGGCGGGCGTGATCTCCTGGGCTTCGGCCTCGATTTCGGCTGCCGTTTCGGCGGCGGCGCCGGCGGTTTCGGCGCCGGATCGCGGTTGCGGTTGCGGCGCCTGGCCCGCCGGCGTGACGGCCGGCGGCGCCGGCAGGCGCTGCGCCTGGCGGCCCTCGCCGCGCGCGACCGGCGTCGGCGGCTGGCCGCCGACGCCGTCGAACACCCGCAGTTCCAACGCGCGCTCGCCTTCCGGGCCGGCGAACACCGCGCTGCGCGGTCCGACCGAGACCAGCGACCACGCCGGCGCCGTGCGCGGCGATTCGCCGACCTTCACCCGCAGCGGCTCGCCGCCCTCGCGCGGCTGCACGATCGCCATTTGCAGGTCCGGCGTGATCAGCACGCTGGTGAGCACGACATCGAACTCGCCGGGCCCCTCCTCGCCGTCGACCTGCGGCTCGAGGAAGAACGGCCGGTGGCGGCGGTCGCTGGCGAACAACGGGCGCTCGCCGATCTCGGAATACTGCGACATCGGCCCGAGACGCTCCTCGGCGCCGGCGCTGCCCTGCGGCAGCGGCTGCAGCAACGCCGGATCCTCCGGCAGCGGCTCGACGCGGCCGCCCAGCCCGAACAACGCCAGCAGCCACACGCAGACCGCCCACAGCGCCGCCGCCGCCAGCATCCGGGTGCGGGCGCCGGCGGCCTCAGCGCGCATCGGCACTCCCCGGCGACGGCTGCAGATAGCCGTAGAGATCGAAGCTCACGTCCAGGCCGACGCCCTGGTCCGGCTGGTCGGCGGCCATGAAGTGCGCTTGCGAGAGGATGTTGAGATTGTCGATGAACAGCCGCGGCGAACCGCTTTCCAGCGTATGCAGGACCGCCGCCAGCTCCGGGCTGCCGCAGCGGATGCGCGCCTGCACCACCACCCGCGGGAACCGCTGCTGGCGCACGTCGCTGAGCGGCGAGCGGTTGATGATCGCGCAGCTGCGGTTGCCCGGGCTGGCCTCGAGCACCGCGGTCTCCAGGCGCTGCACCAGCGCTGCGGTGGCCAGTTCCGGGCTGCGCTCGGGCAGGAAGCCCGGCAGCCGCGCCACCTGCTCCTGGAACGCCTCGGTCCGCTCGCGCAGCTGCGGCGCCTGCGACAGCACCATGCGCGCGCGCAGGTCGCGTTGCTGCAGGGTATCGATGCGCTCGCCGAGCTGCAGCATCGGCCGCGTCCACCAGGGGTGGATCAGCACCAGGTAGGCGAGTGCCAGCAGCGCCAGCAGGATCGCCAGCGCCAGCCAGCGCTCGCGGTCAGCGATCGCGTTGCGCATCGGCGCCTCCGGTGTCGGCCGCGTCGGCCGCGCCGGCCGGCGCCGCCGGCGGCGCGGCCACGGCGACCTCGGCGGTTAGGGTGAAGCGGTCGCGGCGGCTGCGCGGGTCGGGCTGCAGCGCGCCGGTCAGCGCCGGCGAACGCCACAGCTCCGAATCCTCCAGCTGCTTGATCAGCGCCGAAGCCTCGTTGCTCAGGCCGATCAGCAGCAGGCGCTCGTTCTCGATCGCCAGCTTCTCCAGATAGGTGTTGTCGGGCAGGCGCCGGCTCAGCTCGTCCAGCAGTTCGACCGTGGTCGGGCGCGCCGCGCGCATATCCTCGAGGTAGCGCATGCCCTCGATCAGGCTCTCCAGTTGCTGGCGCTGCACCGAGGCCGCGCGCGCCTGTTCGATCCGCGGCTGCGACGCCTGCGCGAAGGCGTCGGCGGCGGCGCGGCGGTTCTCGAGGATCTGCCACAGCGCCGCCGCCACCGCGACCACGGCGACCACGGCCAGGGCGAGGTTCCAGCGCTGCCAGGGATCGGCGCGGCGGTAGCGGCGCGCTTCCGGCAACAGGTTGATGCCGAGGGTGTCGCCGCGGCCGTCGTCGAGGTCGGCGCCGGCCAGTCCGCCGGCGAGCGGACCGAGCGCGGCGAGCGCGGCATCCAGCGCCGTCCGCGGCACGACCACCAACTCGACGTCCAGCTGGCCGTCGTCGCGCCGGCCGAGCAGGCGCGCGTCGAAACAGACCTCGGCCGCGGCGAAAGGCGTCTGCCGGTCGATCTCGAACCCGAGCACTTCCCGCAACCGGTCGCCGGCGGCGGCCGGAAGCACCAGCCGCCGACGCAGTCCGGCCGACGCCGGCAACAGCAGCCAGCGCGGCAGTTCGGCCGCTTGCGGCCGCAGCACGCGGGCCACCAGGTCCTCGTCCGGCGGCGAGGCCGGCCACGGCAGCAGGCCGAGCACGCGCGGCTGCCCGCCACGCTCCAGGATCACCGCCAGGTCGTCGCCGTCGCGGCGCAGCAGCAGCCGCTGCTCCACCAGGCCCAGCACCTCCCGCATCCGCAGCGGCAGCCAGCTGAGCAGCGCCCGCGTCCACCACGACCAGAAGCCGTGCACGCCCGGACGCAACCGCCCGCCGACGCGCCCGAAACGCTGCCGGATCGAGGGTCGCGCAGCGATGTCGTCGGCGTCAGCCATCAGGTGCCGAGGTCCCCTCCTTCCAGCGCAAAGGCGTGTAGACCGCTCCCGGCAGCCCATTGCTGCCCACGCGCACCACCGCCTGCAGTACCGCGTCACGGCCGTCCGGCAGCCGCGCGCGACTGTCGATACTATACGTGCCGGTGCCGCCGCCCACGAGGTCCGGCTCGAGCTCAGAGCCCGGCATTCCGCCGCGCTGGGCGAGGACCGGCGCCGCATCGATGCCCATCGCCTGCAGCACCTCGGCGCCGGCGAAGCGCTGGTCGGGGACGGCCTGGCCGCTGTGCACCGTCACGTGTTCGGCGAGGCCCGCGTACAGGTCCGCCGTCATGCCCAGGACCAGCTCCAGTTCGGCGATGCTCTCGAACGCTGCATCCTTGGCGCCGTACGGCAGCCCGGCGGCGGCGTACTGCGGATCCTCGGCGGCACCCTGCGGCTGGCCGAGGTCGTCGGCATCGCGCCAGTCCATGATCGCGCCAGCCAGCCCCTCGGCCTGGCCCGGCTCGGCACCGGCGATCCGCAGCAGCGCCGCCAGCAGCGGCTGATCGGCCGCGTTCAGGTCGACCTTGCCGCTTTCGTCGACGACCCGCACCCGCAGTTGCGCGCCGGCGAACGTCCAGGCGTATTCGCGGCCGTCGGGCAGCCAGCGCGTGGCAGGATCCGGATCGGACAGGCGCGCCATCGCGTATTCCAGCCCGGCGCGCGCGGCCTGGTCGCCGGCCACGCCGCGGTGCAGCACGCGGCCCTGCAGGTGCTCGACCCGCGCCGTCAGCGCGAACCCGCCGACCAGTGCGGTCAGCAGCGCGATCAGCCACAGCACCAGCAGCAGCGCGGCGCCGCGCGCGCGCGCGATCGTCGTCACCGGCGCGGCGCGGCTCATGGCACCGCCTCCTGCAGCGCGCCGTCGTCGATCCGGCCGCTGCCCTGCGGCAGCGCCACCACCAGGACCGGCCAGGCGCCATCGCGCTCGCTTTCCACCTCCACCCGCACCTGCACCGGCAACTGCTGGCTGGCGTCCCAGGCCTCCAGCCAGCCGGTGAGGCGGCCGTCCTGGTTCAGTCCCCGATAGCTGAAGCGCACGCCGGACAGGCCCGTCGCCAGCGGCTCGGGTGGACGCGGAGTGCTCTCCTCCACGGTTTCCCCGGCGAGCACCGTGGAGAAGGCGACCTGCAGGCGCAGGCCCTCGTCGTCGCGGCCGACGTCGATCTCGTGCAGCGCCGGGCCGCCGCGGCCGAGATAGTTCGGCAGGTCGGCGACGAAGCGCATCCGCCGCGATTCGCCGACGAAGCGGATCGGAGCACCGGTGCGCTCGTCCACGGCGAAGCCGATCGGCTGCGCCGAAACCAGCCGCCGGCGCAGGAAGCCCTCGGCGGCACGGATGCGCTCGCTGCGTTGCGCCAGATCGTCACCGCGCTCGACGGTCGCCGTGGCGGCGCGCAGGGTGGCGAACGCCAGCGCCAGGCCGGCGGCCAGCAGCACCGTCGCCAGCAGGATCTCGATCAGGGTGAATCCCCGCTGTGAGTACGGCTGCTTCCCCCCCTTTGAAAAAGGGGGGAAGGGGGGATTTGCTCGGCGCCCCGCCGAGCCAAAGCCAAAGCAAATCCCCCTCAATCCCCCTTTTACAAAGGGGGAAGAAAAGCGACGCGCCGGGCCCGTCATCGCGACGCTCCCCACCACATCACAACGTCACCCCGGCATCGGAATCCGGCTGCACCAGCCGCAGCGACTGCACCTGCAGGCGCTCGCGTGCACCGCCCTGCCCCCACGCCACCGTCAGCTGCAACGCCATCATCTGCGGCCCGAACGCATCGACCGTCGCCGCCGGCGGCAATGCCGGATCGACGTAGGGCGCGACCTCCAGCACCCAGCGATAGCGGCCGTCCTCGAACGTGCCGTCGCTGCGGCCCGGCCGCAGCACCTCACCCACGCCCACCTGCGCCAGCAGCGATTGCGCGTGCAGCGCCGCACGCCCGGCGTCGGCCGACCAGCGCACCTGGCGGGTCGCGCCGGACAGCGTGCCCAGCAGCAGCGTCAGCGCCAGTGCCAGGACCGCGAACGCGACCAGCACCTCGATCAGGGTGTAGCCGCGCTGTGAGTACGGCTGCTCTCCCCCCTTTAAAAAAGGGGGGCAGGGGGGATTTGCTCGGCGCCCGGCCAAGCCACAGCCAGAACCAGAGCAAATCCCCCTCATTCCCCCTTTTTCAAAGGGGGAGGCACAACACCGGGACGCGCGGCGACGCCTTGCCTCCCCCCCTTTGAAAAGGGGGGGGAGGGGCGATTCGTTCGGCGCCCAGCGCAAGCAACAGCTAGAGCAAATCGCGATGCGATTCCCGGCCCTCGCGCAGCGCGCTGGGGCGCTCGGCCTTTTTAGAAAGAGGGAAGAAAAGCGGTGCGCCGGGCCCGTCATGGCGCCCCTCCCCTGTGCAGCCGCACCTCGCCGGTCAGCCACGCCACGTCGACGTTCCAGGCCGCCTCGCCGGAACGCAGCTGCACGCGCCCGCCGGTGGAGGCGCCGTCGTCGAAGAACACGATCGCGCCCTGGTCCGCGCGCGGCTGCACCTCGCGCGCGCCGGTGAAGACGATCTCGAGCGCGTCCGGAACGCTGCCCTGGCGCCCGGCCGGTCCCTGCCATGTGTGGGCGACGGGATCGATCACGAATCGCTGCGGCGTGCCGGTCGCCAGCGCGTGCGCGCGGGCGAAACGCAGGTTCGCCGCGATTTCCTTGGCGCTGGAGCGCAGCTGCAGGCGCTCGATGCCGCCGCCGAGCACGCCGACCGCGAGAACGCTGGCGACCGCGATCAGCGCCACCACCATCAGCACTTCCAGCAGCGAGAAGCCGCGGATCCGGCCGTTCATCGGCGTCGCTGCAGGCGGCACGCCCGCCGGCCGCGGCATCGCAGGGCAATGGCCGCCGCCGTCGCGCATGGCTCACTCGTAGCGGATATCTGCATTCACGCTGTCGCCGCCCGGGCTGCGGTCGGCGCCGTAGCTGACGATGTCGAACGGCCCGCCTTCGCCGGGCACCCGGTATTCGAACGGCGTGCCCCAGGGATCGTTGAGCTCGGCCTCCTTCGCATACGGGCCCAGCCAGCCGCTGACGCCGCCCGGCTGCACCACCAGGTCGCCGAGGCTGTCAGGCAGGGTGCCGGTGTCCATCTCGTAGCCCTGCACCTTCTCCGCCAGGGTCTGCACCTGGGCCTTGGCCAGGTTCACGCGGGCGCGATCGCCGCCGCCGAGGATGCGGGTGGCCGCAAAGGCGACGATGCCGCCGATCAGCACCACCACCAGGATGATCTCGATCAGGCTGAAGCCGCGCTGCCGCGACCCAACCGCCCCGACACGAACGATGCCGTCGCCACGGCTTACATCAATGAATCGCCCGCGCCCCCGCGAACCCACCGCCGTGGCACCAATGAGGCCGTCGCCGCGCCCCTGCGCACCCACCGCTACCGCATCAATGACGCCGTCGCCACGGCTGCCACCAGTGAACAGCCCACGAAAACCGCTCCTCCACCGCACGCCAAGCGCCGCTGAAGCAGAAAACCGCCGAATAGAACGCCGACAAAACCGATAAGAATTCATGACATCAACCTATGACATTGGTGAGATCGTAAATCGGGATCAGCACGGCCAGGATCACGACCATGACGATGCCCGCCAGCAGCAGCGTGACCACCGGGACCAGCGCCGCGAGCATGCGGTCCAGGGCCTGCGCGGTTTCCTGCTCGAACGTATCGGCGGTCTTGAGCAGCATCGCGTCGAGCGCGCCGGATTCCTCGCCCACCTGGATCATCTGCAGCGCCAGCCGCGGAAAGCGCTTGCCGTGCGCCAGCGCGGCCGACAACCCGATACCGCCCTTGACCTCCTCCGCAGCCGCTTCGACATCGGCCGCGAGCGCGCGGTTCCCGAGCACGTTGCGGCCGATGCCGAGCGCCGCCAGCAGCGGTACGCCGTTGCGCAGCAGGGTGCCGAGCGTGCGCGCCAGGCGCGCGGTCTCCAGCCGCGCGACCAGCGAGCCGACGAAGCGGGTGCCGAGCAGCCACTGGTCGAAGCGGGCGCGGAACGCCGGGTTGCGCAGCCTGCGGTCGAACCACCACAGCGCCAGCGCCGGGACCGCCAACAGCAGGATCCACCAGTCGCGCACGAACAGGCCGATGCCGAGCACCACCTGCGAGAACAATGGCAGTTCGGCGTCGAGGCTGTCGTACATCGCGCCGAACTGCGGCACCACGTAGCCGAGCAGGAACAGCAGCGACAGCCCCACCATCGCCAGCAGGATGATCGGATAGATCAGCGCGTTGACCACGCGCCCGCGCAACGCCCGGCTGCGCTCGAGGTAGTCGGCCAGGCGCTGCAGCGTCTCGTGCAGGCTGCCGCCGGCCTCGCCCGCGCGCACCATGTTCACGTACAGCCGCGAGAAGGTGCCGTGCTGGCGTTCCAGCGCCACCGACAGCGGGCTGCCGCCGCGCACCGCGTCGCGGATGTCGGTGATGGTGCGCTTGGCGGCGGCGTCCTCCGGCAGGTCCAGCAGGATGGTCAGGCCGCGGTCGAGGGGCTGGCCGGCGGCAAGCAAAGTCGCCAGCTGCTGGGTGAACTGCACCAGGCGCTGGCCCGAGAAGGGCTTGGGCTTGAACAGCGACTTCCAGGCCGGCTCGCCGCCGACCTCGCTCGCCAGCCGCGCCTCCACCGGCAGATGGCCCTGCTCCTGCAGGCGCTGCACCACCTCGCCGTCGCTGGCGGCCTCCATCTGGCCGTCGAGCGTCTCGCCGCGGGTGTTCAGGGCCTTGTAGCGGTAAAGAGGCATTAAAGCTGAGATTCGGGATTCGGGATTCGGGATTCGGAGCAGCCTGGGACGAACGCGGCCACCGTGGCCGGAAGGCGGTCGAAGCGAGGCTGGCAGCGGTTCAGCCGCTCTTCCAATCCCCAATCCCCAATCCTCGATCCCGGCTTCATGCGTCCTCCGTCACCCGCAGCACTTCCTCGATCGTGGTGACGCCGGCGAGCGCCTTGACGATGCCGTCCTCGTACATGGTGCGCATGCCGGCGTCGCGGGCGAGGCGTTCCAGCTCGCCCATCCCGGCGTGGCGCATCACCGCGCGGCGCAGCTCGTCGTTCATCACCAGGAATTCCATGATCGTGGTGCGGCCGAGATAGCCGGTCGGCGCGAGTTCCGAGCCGCGCGGGCGATACAGGAAGATCTCGCCGTGCGGCTGGTAGCGGCGCAGGCCGAACTTCTCGATCTCCTCGGGCGATGCCGGATAGCGCTCGGCATGCGTCGGCTCCAGCCGGCGCACCAGGCGCTGGGCGAGGATGCCGTTGATGGTCGAGGTCAGCAGGTAGTCCTCGACGCCCATGTCGAGCATGCGGGTGATGCCGCCGGCGGCATTGTTGGTATGCAGCGTGCTCAGCACCAGGTGGCCGGTGAGCGCGGACTGGATCGCGATGCGCGCGGTCTCCAGGTCGCGCATCTCGCCGATCATGATGATGTCCGGATCCTGGCGCACGATGCTGCGCAGCGCATGGGCGAAATCGAGCCCGATCTGCGGCTTGGCCTGGATCTGGTTGATGCCCTCGATCTGGTACTCGACCGGATCCTCGACGGTGATGATCTTGACGTCGGCGGTATTGAGCTTGCTCAGCGCCGTGTACAGCGTGGTGGTCTTGCCCGAGCCGGTGGGGCCGGTGACCAGCAGGATGCCGTGCGGCTGTTCCAGCACGCGCTGGAACTGCGGCAGGAACTCGTCGGTGAAGCCGAGGCGGTGAAAGTCGAACACCACCGTCTCGCGGTCGAGCAGGCGCATGACCACGGACTCGCCGTGCGCGGTCGGCACCGTCGATACGCGCAGGTCGAGTTCCTTGCCCTGCACCCGCAGCATGATGCGGCCGTCCTGCGGCAGCCGGCGCTCGGCGATGTTGAGCTTGGCCATGATCTTGACGCGGCTGATCACCGCCGCGGTCAGGTTGGACGGCGGGCTCTCGCCCTCCTCCAGCACGCCGTCGATGCGGTAGCGCACCTTGAGCCGGTTCTCGAACGGCTCGATGTGGATGTCGGAGGCGCGCAGCTCCACCGCGCGCTGGATCACCAGGTTGACCAGGCGGATGACCGGCGCTTCGGAGGCGAGATCGCGCAGGTGCTCGACGTCGTCGACGTCGCCGCCGCCCTCGCCGTCCGCGGTCTCGACGATCGCGCCCATCGCGCTGCGGCCCTGGCCGTACCAGCGTTCCACCAGGTCGTCGATCTCGGAGCGAACGCCGACCAGCGGCTGCAGCTCGCGACCGGTCGCCAGGCGCACCGCGTCGACGGCGTAGGCGTCGTGCGGATCGGCCATCCAGACCGCGAGGCGCCCGCCGCGCTCGCCCAGCGGGCAGAGATGGAACTGTCGGAGAAAACGCGCCGACAGCGGCTGCGCATCCTCGACGAGCTCCGGCGGATTCTCGGGAAGCTCCTTGGCCGAGAGCAGCGGCAGGCCGAGCACCTCGGCGCAGGTCTCGGCGTGGTCGCGCTCGGACACCAGCCCGAGGCGGCCGAGCAGGGCCAGCAGGCTGCCGCCGGCCTCGGCATGCAGGCGGCGCGCGCGCGCGAGGTCGGCTTCCTTCAGCCGGCCCTTTTCCAGCAACCTGGCGATCAGGCGCTCTTCCGGCGCGGCGCCGTCGGGCGCGGACTCGCCGGGGGCTTCGAGCATCGCGTTCACGTGGTGCGGGCCTGTTGTCTCGTTCTGCGGGCGAGGCCGACTGTAGCAGTTCGAATGCGCGCTCGCTGTGCCGCCTCGCCCGTGGGCGAAGCTCGGCCGCAGGCCGGTTTCGAGCGGCTGCGACGCCTCCGGGCAACGGCGGATCGGCGTCCACCGTCGCGGCCGCGGACGATCCGACACGAGCGCCGAGGCCTGAACGCGCCCTCGCCACGCGGCCAAAGAAAAACCCCGGCCGAAGCCGGGGTTCTCCTGGTCGCACGGGAACTACGGAGCTCAGTTGTGGCGCGCCTGCAGCGTGACGTTGCTGAACGCACGCACGCCCACCAGCTTGACGTAGTACACACCGGCCGCCGGGCCGTTGATGCGGACCACCTCGCTGTTGCCCGGACGGGTCGAGTTCCAGTCCCCGGCACCGGCTTCCGGCTCGACATCCAGGCTCACGTGCAGCGAGACGTCGCCGCTGCCGCCGCTGGTGGTGATGCTGAGCGGACCGTTCACGCCGGCCGGGACCTCGATCGCGTACAGCGCCTCGCTGCCCGCCGCCCCGCTCAGGCCGCGGACCGGCACCTTGTTCAGCAGGTCGATGGCATCCGGCCCGCACACCTCGACTTCCGGGTCGCAGGGCTCTTCAAGCGCGGCATCCAGCGCCGCGGTGGGATCGACGATGCCGACGCCCAGAGGCGTGTTGGTCGGGATCGACACCGGGAACGCCCGCGCCGAATCCTTCAGCAGCGCTTCCATCTCGGCCGGGCTCAGCGGATCGCGCTCCGCCGCGACCAGCGCGCTCTGCACCAGCGCCGCCACCGCCGCGACGTGCGGCGAGGCCATCGAGGTGCCGGTATAACCGGTGTAGAGGTAATCGCCCGAATCCGGCGTGGTCGCCGCATCGGAACCAGCCTGCAGGATGAAGCCGTCCCAGCCGCCGTTGCCCGGATCCGCGCTGCCGCCGCCGCCCGGCGCCGACAGGTCGACCAGGTCCCCGTAGTTGGAGTACGAGGCCTTGCCGCCGGTGATGCGGGTGCCGCCGACGACGACCACGTTGTCGCAGCTGGCCGGACGGAAGTTGACGACGTTGGCGTTGCTGTTGCCGGCGGCGACCACCACCGTGCTGCCGTTGGCCACCGCGGTGTCGATCGCGCTCTGGTAGACCGCATCGCAGGGCGCACCGCCGCCCAGGCTCAGGTTGATGACCTCGGCCGGGTTCTCGTTGGCCGGGATGCCGTCGACGGTGCCGCCCGACGCCCAGACGATCGCATCGGTGATGTCGGACAGATAACCACCGCAGCGACCGAGCACGCGCACCGGCAGCACCTGGGCGCCGTGTGCGAGGCCTGCCGCACCCAGCGCATTGTTGGTGGTCTGTGCGACGGTGCCGGCGACGTGGGTCCCGTGCCAGGAGCTGTCCTGCACCGGCGAGCCGGCATAGCACTCGCTCGCGACCGGATTCCAGTCGCCGTAGTCCAGCGCGCCGGGGACGCGGTCGTCGGTGTCGCGGCGCGACACGAAGGTGTCGGAAATGAAGTCGTAGCCTTCCAGCAGCTGGCCGCCGGACATGTCGGGGTGCTCGGGCAGGATGCCGGTGTCGAGCACCGCCACCACCACGCCGTCGCCGGTGCTCACGTCCCAGGCGCCCTCGGCATCGATGCCGCCAGGGTTGTCGGTGCGGAAGTTCCACTGGTACTGGGCGAAGAACGGGTCGTCCGGGGTGAACTGCGGCTGCGCGTCCGTGGCCGAGCCCAGCGCGTAGTCGCGCTCGTCGATCACCGCGTATTCGACCGCCGGATCGGCCGAGATCTCGCGCACCAGGGTCTCCAGCGCGCCACGGTCGAGCTTCTGCGACAGGCGCAGCAGGTCGGCGCCGACGCCGAGCCGGCGCATGTGCGTGGCGGACACGGCGGCACCGCGCCCGGCCTTCATGCTCGCGCCGGAACGCGCCGCGGCCGACTCGACGACACGAGCCTTGGCCATGTTGCTGGTGCTTTCCAGGCTGCCATCGCGATATTTCACGATCACGCGCGCGCCCGCCTGCGCGGCAGCGGCAGGCTGATCGATCTTCGAGTCGCCGATCACCGCCTTCGGACCGGCGGCGAACGCGGCCGGCATTCCGATGGCCGCGGCAATCGCGGCGCACAACAGGCTCTTACGCTTCATCGACATCAAAACTTCTCCTCACGATTTGTGAATTGTCTTTGCTGACACGAAATGGCGGACCGTCCTTCCTGAGCCCCCTCCGGTAACGGGGCCGCTCCGCCGACATCCTTTACCAACCGAAACCGGCACCCACGCCGACCGACTTTTCGTCGCCGCTGAACGCGCCACCGATGGTCAGCGTCGCGCGATCGCTCATTGCGCGCTGATAGCCGACCGACAATGCGCTTTCGCCGCCCTGGAATCCGACGCCGACGCCGACCCGGTTCTGGGTGCGGATGCCGGCGGCGCTGGTCGCCATGTTCAGCATCGCCGCGCCCATCGCGCCCTGGCGATCGATACGACGGTCCTGGTCATGGAAACGACGCTCGACGTCGCCCTGGAAGGCTTCGAAGTTGTCGTTCCAGATTGCCGCCTGCGCGTCCGTATAGGCCTTGGACTCCGCAACACCGGACCTCACCTGGGCCACGTTCGCGGCATCAGTATCGGCGGTGCCGGCGGCGACATTGGTGACTTGGCGCTCGTTTCCGGCACTGCCGACCGACACCGTGCCGGCGCGATCGGCGACCGATCCCTGGCCCAGCGCGACCGACCCCTCGGCGGTGACCGAGGCGCCCTGGCCGACTGCGGTGCCCGAGGCCGCGCTGACGCTCGCGTTCTCGCCCATCGCCACCGCATTGGGGGCGGCGGCCGTGATCGCGGCATTGGCGCCGACCGCGGTGCTGCCGTCGGCATCGACGCGCGCATTGCCGCCGATCGCGGTGTCGTTCGGGCCATGGGCGTAGGCGCCGCCGCCGATCGCGGTGCCGTTCTCGGCGTTGGCGGCGGCGTTGGCGCCCACCGCGACGCCGTTCGTGCCCTCGCCCACTTGCGCGCCGTTGTCGGTCGCCTTGCCGCCGACCGCGGCGCGATCGCCGATGCTCCCGTTGCCGCCATTGCCGCCACTGCCATCGCCCGCGACCGCACTCACGCGCAGGTCGAGCATGCTGATCCGCGCATCGATCGCGCCGAGCGCGTCGCCCACGCTGTAGTAGTTCGAGCCCTGGATCGAGTAGGTCGGCGCCGCCACCGTGCCGAACGCGGTGACCGTCGCGCCGCCACCGAGCGCATCCGCCGCGCTCTGCAGCGCGGCGTACATCTGCCCGCCGTGGACCGCGTCGGTGCTGCCGGCGCTCACCGCGCCCGCGGCCAGATTGGTGACCACGGAGCCGTCCTCGCCCGCCAGGGTCACCGACGACTTGCTGTCGTCGTCGTAGACCAGCGCGTTCTCGGCGAGATCGCCGACGCTGCCGGCGACCTCGTTCAGCTGCGCCACGTTCACCGCATCGGTGTCCTCGGTGCCCGCCGCCACGTTGGTGATCTGGCGCTGGGTCGCCTCGTGCACGACGCCGTATTCGTCCGTCCAGGACTGCGAAGCGCCGACCGAGATCGTGTTGGGTCGATCGGCATGCGAACCCGCCCCCAATGCCACGCTATCGGCCGCCGCGGCATACGCGTTGGCTCCGAGCGCCAGGCTGTTGGTCCCGCTCGAAGCCACCGTGGCGCGCCAGCCCAGCGCGACCGCGTTGTCGGCGAGGCTCAGCGTGCCGCGGCCCAGCGCCATCGCGTTGACGCCGTCGGCCAGCGTGGTGGCGCCGATCGCGATCGCGTAGTCCTGGGTACTCAGCGCGCCACGGCCCACGGCGACGGCGCTGACACCGCTCGCCCAGGTATCCATGCCGACAGCCGTCGCGCCGGCGCTGTCGGCCCAAGCCCCATAACCGAACGCCGACGCGTTCGTCGCCGTCGCCCACGCCGAGGTGCCGAACGCAGTGGTGCCGTTCGCGGTGGCCCAGGCGTAGGCACCGGCCGCGGTGGCGTCGCCGCCGCTGGCCCAGGCATTGCTGCCGATCGCCGTGCTCCAGCTCCCGGTGGCGCGCGCCTTCATGCCACCGGCGAAACTGTCTCCACCCAGCGCCTGCGCACCGCTTCCGAACGCCGAGGCGTTGGATCCGGTGGCCAGGGCGCCCGCGCCCACCGCGGTCCCGTTGACTTCGGCCTGGGTCGCGACCAGCACCGGGTTGCCGTCCTCGTCGAGAATCGGGCTGTTGTACTGGTCGTACGCCTGCCCCAGGCCGCCCACTGCGACTGCGCCGTCTGCCGCCGCCGAACTGTTGAAGCCGACCGCGACGGCGTTGTCTCCCATCGCCATGGAGCCGCTTCCGAGCGCCGACGAACCCGCTCCATAGGCACTGCTGTTCGAGCCCACGGCCGTGGCGTAATCGGCATCGGCCATCGCGCCGGCGCCGGCTGCGGTGGATTCCTCGCCCGCCGCATAGGCGTCGGCGTCGCCGGTGGCCTTGAAGAAGCGGCCCGCCAGAAGCGCGCCGTCGGCGGCGTCGTTGAGCTGCCCGAGGTTCACCGCATCGGTCTCCTCGGTGCCCGCGGCGACATTGACGATCTGGCGCTCGCCGCCTTCCGTGCCCACCGATACGGTGCTGTCGCGGTCGGCCACCGACCCGTTGCCCAGCGCGACGCTGTTGTCCGCGTCCGCAAGGGAGTTGGCGCCCAACGCGGCGCTGTCCGCGCCGAACGCGGTGCTGTAGTAGCCCAGTGCCGTGCTGTTCGCGCCGCTGGCCCACGCCTCCGCGCCCAGGGCACTGGCATTGTCGGCCTGCGCGTAGGCGAAGTAGCCCAGCGCCGTGGCTTCCACGCCGTCGGCCTGGGCCAGGGCGCCGATGGCGGAGCTGTAGTCGCCCCAAGCACCCGAACCGGAACCGAAGGCGGACGACGCATCGCCGGCAGCCGCGGCGGGAACCAGGAAGCCGAGCCCCGGCACCAGGTCCGCGAGGCCGCCAACCGCGGTACTGCCCAGGCCGCTGGCGGTCGCATCCAGGCCCACTGCCGTCGAGAAGTCCGTCGACGCGGTGGCGCCGTAGCCCAGCGCCGTTGCACCGTAGCCGCCGGCGCTGCTGAAGCCGCCGTTCGCCGTGCTGTAGTCGCCGGCGGTGCTGCTGCTGTAGCCGGTCGCGGTCGACTGCAGGCCGTCGGCCGTCGCCGCAGCGCCGGTCGCGGTGCTGAACGCACCGTTGGCCTGCGCACCGGCGCCGAACGCCGAGGCGCCCACCTCCAGCGCCGTGGTCGTCTGGTCCAGCAGCACCTCGCCGGTCTCCGGATCCTCGTAGTACAGCCAGCCGCCGACCGCGGTGCTCGAGTCGCCGTTGGCCACCGCGTTGTAGCCGGATGCCGTCGCATACTGGCCGAACGCCTGCGCGCCGCTGCCGAACGCCGAGGCGCCCGCACCGTACGCGCCGCTCGAGGCACCGGTCGCCGTCGAGTAGTCGCCTTCGGCATAGGCATCCGATCCGCTCGCGGTGGAGTCGATGCCGTCCGCAAAGGCTTCGCCGTCGCCGGTCGCCTGGAAGTACTTGTTGCTCGCCGTCGCCTCTTCCAGCTGGTCGAGGTTCACTGCGTCGGTGCCCTCGGTGCCCGCCGCCACGTTGGCGATCTGGCGCTCGTCGCCGGCCGACCCCACCGAGACCGTGTTCTCCCGGTCCGCCACCGAGCCCTGGCCCAGGGCCACGCTGCCCGCGGCCGAGGCCTCCGCGTCCGAGCCCAGGGCGATGCTGTTCTCGCCGCTCGCCGTCGACAGGTTGCCCAGTGCCGTGGCATTGGTTCCCGGCGTCCAGGCGCCGCCGCCCACCGCGGTCGAATAGTCGCCCGACGCCTCGGTCGCCACCAGGCCGAAGAACGCACCGCCCACTGCCACGCTGTTGTCGCCGCTGGCGATCGAGTTGGCGCCGATCGCCGTCGCGTCGAAGTTGCTGGCGCTGGACGCGAAGCCCACCGCGGTGCCGTTGTCCGCGGAGGCTTCCGCACCGTAGCCCAGCGCGGTCGCGCCGAAGCCGCCGGCGACGCTGAAGCCGCCGTAAGCCGCCGACCCGTCGCCCGCGGCCATGCTGCTGTAGCCGGTGGCGGTGGCCTGCAGCCCATCGCTCGAGGCCGCCGCGCCGGTCGCGGTGCTGAACGCGCCGGTCGCCTGCGCACCCGCGCCCAGCGCCGACGCGCCTGCCGCACTCGCCGTCGTCGTCTGGTCCAGCAGCACCTCGCCGGTCTCCGGATCCTCGTAGTACAGGCTGCCGCCGATCGCCGTGCTCGAATCGCCCGTGGCCACCGCGTTGTAGCCCGACGCCGTCGCGTACTGGCCGCCCGCGATCGCGCCCGAGCCGAACGCCGAGGCGCCCGTACCGTAGGCGCTGCTGGTCGAACCGACCGCGGTGGCGTAGTCCGCTTCCGCGTACGCGTTCGAGCCGGCCGCCGTGGCATCGGTCCCGTCCACGAACGCCTCGCCCTCGCCGGTCGCCTTGAAGTATTGGTTGTACTGCGTCGCCTCCTCCAGCTGCGCCAGGTTCACCGCGTCGGTGTCTTCGGTGCCTTCGGCCACGTTGGCGATCTGGCGTTCGGCACCCGCCGATCCCACCGAGACCGTGTTCTCGCGGTCGGCTTCCGAGCCCGCGCCCAGCGCCACGCTGTTGATCGCCGAGGCGGTCGCGCTCTCGCCCACCGCCGTCGCGCCGTCCGCGTCCGCCCAGCTGTTCCAGCCGATCGCGGTCGTGTACTCCGCCGTCGCCCAGGCCCCGGCGCCGAACGCCGCCGCACCCGTGCCCGACGCGCGCGCCGGGATGAAGCCGAAGAACGTGCTGCCGCCCACCGCCACGCTCTCGTCACCCGTGGCTTCGCTGAACTCGCCCAGCGCCACGCTGCTCACGCCCGAGGCCACCGCCGACACGCCCACCGCCGTGGCGTAGTCCATCGACGCGTCGGCGCCGTAGCCCAGCGCCGTCGCACCGTAACCGCCGGCACTGCTGAAGCTGCCGTTCGCCGTGCTGTAGTCGCCGGCGGTGCTGCTGCTGTAGCCGGTCGCGGTCGACTGCAGGCCGTCGGCCGTCGCCGCTGCGCCCGTCGCGGTGCTGAACGCACCGTTCGCCTGCGCACCGGCGCCGAACGCCGAGGCGCCCACTTCCAGCGCCGTGGTGGTCTGGTCCAGCAGCACCTCGCCGGTCTCCGGATCCTCGTAGTACAGCCAGCCGCCCACCGCCGTGCTGCTGTCGCCCGTGGCCACCGCGTTGTAGCCGGAGGCCGTCGCGTACTGGCCGAACGCCTGCGCACCGCTGCCGAACGCCGAGGCGCCCGCGCCGTAGGCGCCGCTCGAGGCGCCCAAGGCGGTCGAGTAGTCGGCCTCCGCGTATGCGTTCGAGCCGGCCGCGGTCGCGTCCGTCCCGTCCGCGAAGGCCTCGCCCTCGCCGGTGGCCTTGAAGTAGCGGGCCGTTTCCGCCGCGCCCTCGGCCACTTCGTTGAGCTGTCCCATGTTGACCGCGTCGGTGTCGTCGACGCCGTCGCTGACGTTGACGATGCGCCGCGTCTCCGGATAGCCACCCGCCCCGGTGCCGTTGCCCACCGATACCACGTTCTCCGCGCTGGCGCGCGATCCGGCGCCCAGCGCCACGCTGTTGGCGCCGTTCGCCCAGGCGTTCAGGCCGATCGCGGTGGCGTTGATGCCGCCATAGGCATACGCGTCGCGGCCGATCGCGGTCGAGCCCACCGAGGTCGCCCAGGCGAGCTGGCCGACCGCCGTGGTGTTATCGGCCGTCGCCCATGAGGATCCGCCCACCGCCGTGCTGTTGAGCGTGGTCGCCCGCGAGCTGCTGCCCAGCGCCACGCTGGCGCTGCCGCTGGCGGTCGAAGTGTTGCCCAGCGCCGTGGCATTGGTACCGCTGGCCACCGAAGAAATGCCGACCGCAGTCGTGCGCGTATTGCTCGCCTCGGCGCCGTAGCCCAGCGCAGTGGCGAAGTCGCCGCTGGCGTCGGCAAAACCGCCGTTGGCGGTCGAAGCCAGGCCGGTGGCCGCGCTGCTGTAGCCGGTGGCCGTCGACTGCAAACCGTCGGCCGTCGCCGCTGCGCCGGTCGCGGTGCTGAACGCACCGTTGGCCTGCGCACCGGCGCCGAACGCCGAGGCGCCCGCTTCCAGCGCCGTGGTGGTCTGGTCCAGCAGCACCTCGCCGGTCTCCGGATCCTCGTAGTACAGCCAGCCGCCGACCGCGGTGCTCGAGTCGCCGTTGGCCACCGCGTTGTAGCCGGATGCCGTCGCATACTGGCCGAACGCCTGCGCGCCGCTGCCGAACGCCGAGGCGCCCGCACCGTACGCGCCGCTCGAGGCACCGGTCGCCGTCGAGTAATCGCCTTCGGCGAAGGCATCCGATCCGCTCGCGGTGGAGTCGATGCCGTCCGCGAAGGCCTCGCCCTCGCCGGTCGCCTTGAAGTACTGGTTGTACTGCGTCGCCTCCTCCAGCTGCGCCAGGTTCACCGCGTCGGTGTCTTCGGTGCCTTCGGCCACGTTGGCGATTTGGCGCTCGGCACCCGCCGATCCCACCGAGACCGTGTTCTCGCGGTCGGCTTCCGAGCCCGCGCCCAGCGCCACGCTGTTGATCGCCGAGGCGGTCGCGCTCTCGCCCACCGCCGTCGCGCCGTCCGCGTCCGCCCAGCTGTTCCAGCCGATCGCGGTCGTGTACTCCGCCGTCGCCCAGGCCCCGGCGCCGAACGCCGCCGCACCCGTGCCCGACGCGCGCGCCGGGATGAAGCCGAAGAACGTGCTGCCGCCCACCGCCACGCTCTCGTCACCCGTGGCTTCGCTGAACTCGCCCAGCGCCACGCTGCTCACGCCCGAGGCCACCGCCGACACGCCCACCGCCGTGGCGTAGTCCATCGACGCGTCGGCGCCGTAGCCCAGCGCCGTCGCACCGTAACCGCCGGCACTGCTGAAGCTGCCGTTCGCCGTGCTGTAGTCGCCGGCGGTGCTGCTGCTGTAGCCGGTCGCGGTCGACTGCAGGCCGTCGGCCGTCGCCGCCGCGCCCGTCGCGGTGCTGAACGCACCGTTGGCCTGCGCACCCGCGCCCAGCGCCGAAGCCCCCACTTCCGACGCCGTGGTGGTCTGGTCCAGCAACACTTCGCCCGTCTCGGGGTCCTCGTAGTACAGGCTGCCGCCGATCGCCGTGCTCGAATCGCCCGTGGCCACCGCGTTGTAGCCCGACGCCGTCGCGTACTGGCCGCCCGCGATCGCGCCCGAGCCGAACGCCGAGGCGCCCGTGCCGTAGGCGCTGCTGGTCGAACCGACCGCGGTGGCGTAGTCCGCTTCCGCATACGCGTTCGAGCCGGCCGCCGTGGCATCGGTCCCGTCCGCGAAGGCCTCGCCCTCGCCGGTCGCCTGGAAGTACTGCGTGCTGGAAGTCACCGCCTCCAGCTGCGCCAGGTTCACCGCATCGGTGTCCTCGGTACCCGCCGCCACGTTGGCGATCTGGCGCTCGGCGCCCGCCGCGCCCACCGAGACCGTGTCCTCGCGGTCGGCCTCGGAGCCCGCACCCAGCGCGACACTGTTCACCGCCGCCGCGTTGGCGAGGAAACCCACCGCGGTCGCGTTCTCGACCTGCGCGTAGCTGCCGCTGCCGAGCGCGGAGGATCCGTCGCCGTAGGCCGCCGCCAGGACGCCGAGCGCGGTCGACTGCACGCCGGTCGCCTCGGCCAGCGTTCCCGCTGCCGTCGCACCCAACCCAGTCGCCAGGGCGCCATTCCCCAGCGCGGTCGAGGCCACGCCCGTGGCTTCGGTGGCCTGCAGGATGAATCCCGGCAAGCCGATGATCAGGTCGCCGTAATCGGCGATACCGCCCACCGCCAGCCCGTAGTCGCCGCTCGCGGTGCTGCCATAGCCCACAGCCGTGCCGTAGGTGCCGGTCACGTTGCTGAAGGCACCCACTGCCGTCGCGTAATCCGTGGTCACCGAACTGCTGTAGCCCAGCGCGGTGGTCTGCAGACCGTTGGCGACGGCCGCGGCGCCGGTCGCGGTACTGAACGCACCGTTGGCCTGCGCACCGGCACCGAATGCCGAGGCGCCCACTTCCAGCGCCGTGGTGGTCTGATCCAGCAGTACCTCGCCGGTGTTCGGATCCTCGTAGTACAGCCAGCCGCCGACCGCGGTGCTCGAATCGCCTTCGGCCACCGCGTTGTAGCCAGAGGCCGTGGCGTACTGCCCCCAGGCCTGTGCACCGCTGCCGAACGCGGACGCGCCCTGGCCCGCGGCGTAGCTGCTCGAACCGGTCGCCGTCGAGTAGTCACCCTCGGCGTAGGCGTCCGATCCGCTCGCGGTGGAATCGACGCCGTCGGCGTAAGCCTCGCCCTCGCCGGTGGCCTGGAAGTACTTGGTGCTCGCCGTGGCCTCTTCCAGCTGGTCGAGGTTCACCGCGTCGGTGCCCTCGGTGCCCGCCGCCACGTTGGCGATCTGGCGCTCGTCGCCGGCCGATCCCACCGAGACCGTGTTCTCCCGGTCCGCCACCGAGCCCTGGCCCAGGGCCACGCTGCCCGCGGCCGAGGCCTCCGCGTCCGAACCCAGAGCGATGCTGTTCTCGCCGCTCGCCGTCGACAGGTTGCCCAGTGCCGTGGCATTGGTTCCCGGCGTCCAGGCGCCGCCACCCACCGCGGTCGAATAGTCGCCCGACGCCTCGGTCGGCAACAGGCCGAAGGACGCGCCGCCCACCGCCACGGCGTTGACGCCATTCGCCTGTGCGCCCCGGCCGACGGCGACGCTGTCGTCGCCGTCCGCCACGCTGTCCGAACCCACCGCCAGGCTGTTCGAGCCGGACGCCTGGCTGTAGTTGCCCAGCGCCGTGCTGTTGAAGCCCGTCGCCGTCGCGTAGCCGCCGACTGCGGTGGAGTAGTCACCGCCGGCTTCGGCCGCGTAGCCGTAGGCCGCCGCGGATTCGCCCGCGGCGCTGCTCTCCGCCCCGACCGCCGTGGCGACTGCACCGGCGGCGTCGCTGAAGGCGCCCAGTGCGACCGTGCCGTCGCTCGAAGCGGTGGCACCGTAGCCCACCGCCGTGCCGTATTCGCCGAGCGCGAACGCGCCGCTGCCGAAGGCGGATGCGCCGTCGGCCAGCGCCAGCGCGTCGGAGCCGACCGCGGTCGCGTAGCCGCCTTCCGCCGTCGCCCCAGAACCGGCGGCGAGCGATTCGTCGCCGTCGACCAGGGCGCTGCCGGCGCCGCTGGCCTGGAAGTAGTTGCTGGTTTCCTCCGCGGTATCGGCCACTTCCTCGAGCTGGGCGACGTTGACGGCGTCGGTATCGTCGACGCCAGCGGCCAGGTTGACGAGGCGACGCGTGGCCGGCGCACCCGCCGGGCCGGCGGCGTCGCCGGTGCCGATGGAAACCGTATCGGCCTGGTCGGCGATCGCACCGTGGCCGAGCGCGACGGCGTTGCCGGCGCCGGCCTGCACGACGGCGTTGCGGCCCACCGCGGTCGCACCGTCGGCGCGGCCCTGCGCCGCGAAGCCGACCGCCGTGCTCCAATTGTTGAGCGCCTGCGCGTTCGAGCCGAGTGCGGTGCTCGCCGTCTGCTGCGCGAGCGCGCCGGCGCCGAAGGCGGCGGTGTTGGTGGCCATCGCGCGACTGTTGCCGCCGACGGCGGTGCTGCTCACCGCCGTCGCCTGGGCGCCGGCGCCGGTCGCGGTCGAACCCGCGCCCGAGGCGATGGCGCGGGATCCGGCTGCGGTGGAATCGACGCCGCTCGCATTGGCCAGTTGGCCCACGGCCACCGCGTTGCCGCCGCCGGCAACCGACCCGGCGCCGATCGCGATCGCGTTGCTGCCGGAAGCGTCGGCGCTGCCCGACACGGCGCAGCTGTCGGGCGTGGGCACGCCGCCGGGCAGGGTTTCGCAATCTTCGTTGCCGCCGATTTCCACCGACTGGGCGATCGCCAACGGCGACGCCATGCCGAGCAGCAGCACGCTCAGCGCGACCGCCAGGGAAGTGCGGCGCGGAGCCGAGGTACCGTCGTCGCAACGCTTTCCTGCGCTATCGCCCGATGCCAGCTCCGAGGCCACGACCAGCTGGCCCAGCGATTCGTTCCAAACCTTTCGATAGATGCGATTCATCGACACTGCCCCTCGGTTTTGATCGGTTGTATGTGCAGAAAAAACAGGCCGCGCATGCAAGGCATGCGCGGCCCTAGTTCGATTCACTCGGACTCGATCCCGGAAAGGAATTCCGGAGACGCGGCTGCGCCGCGTTCGTGCGGATGGAATGGATCAATCAACCTGAGTGCTCCCCCACGACCCATGTGATCCGGCTGCTGTTCCTCGCGATGCGGTCGCTCGAGCCCCAACCCGCATCGGCAAGCAGTCAGCCGGAAGAGTGGCTCGATACTCGCAGCGACTGACGCGCTGCGTCAAGTTTTGCTGCGTCGCGCCATCTGTCGCATGGAAAGAACACAAAAATGTGACAGAAGTCCGATTATTGATGCGGATCGCGCATCGACTGAGGGAACCGCCCCCGGTCGAATCAAAAAACGGAAGTGCAGGCAAGGGCTTCCCCGCGCTTGTTGAGAGCGCAGGCGAAGTCGTCGCGAATCGAAAGCCGGGACCGCCGCGTCGGGCGGCAGCCGGCGGGAGGCTACCGCTGGCCCGCCATGGCCGGCGTCAGCCCACCCAGGCGCGGGCGTTCCGGAACATCCGCAGCCACGGCGAGGTATCGCCCCAGGACGGCGGCTGCCAGCTGAAGTTGACGCCGCGCAGCGTACGCTCCGGATGCGGCATCACGATCGTGGCGCGGCCGTCGTCGCTGCACAGGCCGGCGATCGCGTCCACCGAACCGTTGGGATTGGCGGGATAGGCGATGGCGGCGCTGCCGTCGCCCTGCACGTAGCGCAGCGCGACAGGCGCGGTGGCCGGATCGGCGTCGCCGTCGAATGCGGCCCGGCCCTCGCCATGCGCGACCGCCACCGGGATGCGCGAGCCTTCCATGCCGCGCAGGAACAGCGACGGCGAGTCGGTCACTTCCAGCAAGCCCAGCCGCGCCTCGAACTGTTCGCTGCGATTGCGCAGGAACCGCGGCCAGTGCTGCGTGCCGGGGATGATGTCGCGCAGCTGCGACAACATCTGGCAGCCGTTGCACACGCCGAGCGAGAAGCGGTCGTCGCGGGCGAAGAACGCGGCGAACGCGGCGCGCAGCGCCGGATGCTCGAGGATCGACGTCGCCCAGCCGCGGCCGGCGCCGAGCACGTCGCCGTAGCTGAAGCCGCCGCAGGCGACCAGGCCGGCGAAGTCGTGGAGGCTGGCGCGGCCGGCGATCAGGTCGCTCATGTGCACGTCGACCGCGGTGAACCCGGCGCGGTCGAAGCCGGCTGCCATCTCGATCTGGCCGTTGACGCCCTGCTCGCGCAGGATCGCGACCCGCGGCCGCGCGCCGGTGTTGACGAAGGGCGCCGCGATGTCGTCGTCGGGATCGAATGCGAGCACCGGCTGCAGACCCGGCGCATCGAACCGGCGGGCGCCGTCGCGCTCCTCGTCGGCGCAGGCCGGGTTGTCGCGCAACCGCTGCATCGCATGGCTGACCGACCACCAGGCGTCGAACAACGCCTCCCAGCGCCACTCCGCCAGCACGTCCTCGTCGTCGAGCACCCGCACCACCGGGGCGCCGGTCGGACGCGCGATGCGCTGCGCGCATTCGATCAGGCCATGGCGCGCGACCAGGTCGGCGAACTCGACGCGATCGTCCGCGGCGATCTCCACCACGGCGCCGAGCTCTTCGTTGAACAACGTGCGGAACACGTCCTCGCTGCGGTCATCGCCCCAGCCGTCGAGATCGATGTCGAGGCCGACATGGGCACAGAACGCCATCTCGCACAGGGCCGCGAAGGCGCCGCCGTCGGAGCGGTCGTGATAGGCGAGCAGCAGGCCGGCTTCGCGCGCGGCGCGGATCAGCTCGAAGAACGCGCGCAGGCGCGACGGATCGTCCAGGTCCGGGCAGGCGCCGCCGAACGCGCCGTGGCACTGCGCCAGGATCGAGCCGCCCAGCCGCTGCTTGCCGGCGCCCAGGCCGATCAGCCACAGCTCGGTGTCGCGGCGCCCGGACAGCAGCGGCGTGAGCTGGGCGTGCACGTCGACCACCGGGGCGAAGGCGCTGACGATCAGCGAGACGGGCGAAACGCTCTGCTGCGTTTCGCCGGCTTCCGACCGCCATTGCGCCTGCATCGACAACGAGTCCTTGCCCACCGGGATGCTGAGGTCGAGCTGCGGGCACAGTTCCATGCCGACCGCCTTCACCGCCTCGAACAGCTTCGCGTCCTCGCCGTCGTGGCCGGCGGCGGCCATCCAGTTCGCCGACAGCTTGATCCGGTGCAGGGTCTCGACCGGCGCCGCGCACAGGTTGGTGATCGCCTCGCCGACCGCCATGCGCGCGGCCGCGGCGGCGTCGAGCAGCGCCAGCGGCGTGCGCTCGCCGATCGCCATCGCCTCGCCGGCGTCGCCGTCGTAGCCGGACAGGGTGATCGCGCAGTCCGCCACCGGCATCTGCCAGGGGCCCACCATCTGGTCGCGTGCGGTCAGCCCGCCGACGCTGCGGTCGCCGATGGTGACCAGGAAGTTCTTCGCCGCCACCGTCGGGTGGGCCAGCACGCGCAGGCCGGCGTCGTGCAGGTCCAGCCCGCGGCTGTTGACCGCCGGCCAGCGCGCATGCGCCGGATGCGCGGTATCGCGGTGCATCTTCGGCGCCTTGCCGAAGAGGACGTCCATGGGAAGGTCGATCGGGTACTGCCGGGACTCGGGACCCGGCCCCTCGGTCACGGACGCCCCGTAGCCGGCCACCAGCCGCTGCTCGGCGGTGGCGTGCCCGACCACCGCGAACGGGCAGCGCTCGCGCTCGCACAGGGCGGCGAAGACGCCCACGCGATCGCGGGGAATGCCGAGCACGTAGCGTTCCTGCGCCTCGTTGCACCACAGCTGCATCGGCGACAGCGAGGGATCGTCGCTGGGGACCTTGCCCAGGTCGATCACGCCGCCGACGCCGGAATCGTGCAGCAGCTCCGGGATCGCGTTGGACAGGCCGCCGGCGCCGACGTCGTGGATCGACACGATCGGGTTGTCCGCGCCCAGCGCCACGCAGCGGTCGATGACCTCCTGGCAGCGGCGCTGCATCTCGGGGTTGTCGCGCTGCACGCTGGCGTAATCGAGGTCCTCGGCGCTGCTGCCGCCGGCGACCGAACTGGCGGCGCCGCCGCCCAGGCCGATCAGCATCGCCGGGCCGCCGAGCACGATCACCGCATCGCCGGGCGACAGGGTCCTCTTCTGCACCAGCGGACGGTCGACCGCGCCCAGTCCCCCGGCCAGCATGATCGGCTTGTCGTAGGCCCACGCAAGACCGGGATCCTGCGGCAGCTCGAAGCTGCGGAAGTAACCGTTGAGGTTGGGCCGGCCGAACTCGTTGTTGAAAGCCGCGGCGCCGATCGGCCCGTCGAGCATGATTTCCAGCGCCGGCGCCATCCGCGGATTCAGCGTGCGCGCCTGCTCCCATGGCTGCGGCAGCGTCGGAATCCGCAGGTGCGAGACCGAGAAGCCGCAAAGCCCGGCCTTGGGCTTGCCGCCGCGGCCGGTCGCGCCCTCGTCGCGGATCTCGCCGCCGGCGCCGGTGGCCGCGCCCGGGAACGGCGAGATCGCGGTGGGGTGGTTGTGGGTCTCGACCTTGATGCAGAACGCGCTCTCGGCCATCGGCTCGGCGCGGTACTCGCCGGTGGCCGGATCGGGGCGGAATCGCCGCGTCGCATGGCCCTCCACCACCGCGGCGTTGTCGCTGTAGGCCGACAGCGTGTGTTCCGGCGTCCGCGCATGGGTGTGGCGGATCATGCGGAACAACGACTGCGGCTGCGCCTCGCCGTCGACGGTCCAGCCGGCATTGAAGATCTTGTGGCGGCAGTGCTCGGAATTGGCCTGCGCGAACATCATCAGTTCGACGTCGGACGGATCGCGGCCGAGTTCGCCGTAGCGCTCGCGCAGGTATTCGATCTCGTCCGCGGCCAGGGCCAGGCCGAGGCGCGCATTGGCGGCCTCGAGGTCGTCCGGCGCGACCCGTTCCAGCATGCCGCGCTCCGGGACCGCGAACAGTTCCGAGGCCGCCTCGTGCGAATCGAGCAGCGACTGCGTCATCGGGTCGTGCAGCCGCCGCTCCAGCGCGGCGATCTCGGCGGCGGCCGCGGCATGCGGCCAGCCGGAAAGGTCGATGCGGACGCCGCGCTCGACGCGATGCAGCCGCAGGCCTGCATCGCGCAGCAGCTCGGTGGCCTTGCTGGCCCAGGGGGAAATCGTGCCCAGGCGCGGGGCGACCAGGCGGGTGATCGCGCCATCGCCGCGCGGCGCCGGACCCGCAGCGGCCTGCAGGATGCGCTGCAGCGCCTCCGCGTCCGGCTGCGCACCGGCCTCCGGATCGATCCAGTACACGTGGCGCGCATCGACGATGCGCAGCGACGGAACGAGGGCCTGCAGGCGGGATTCGAGCCGTTCCAGGCGGAACGGCGACAGGGCCGGCTGGCCCTCTAGGACGATCATGTCCGGGGAGGCGTGTGGGGCGGGGGCGCTATTGTAGCGGACGTGCCGACGCCCGGTTCCGTCGGCCGTGGCGGCATGCAGGGTTCAGCCGCCTGCCGCCTCCGCATCCAGTTGCTCGAGCGCCTGGCGCAGGGCCTTGGGCGGCATGTAGCCGGGCATCTGCACGCCCGACTCGGTCACGATCATCGGCGTGCCGGTCAGGCCGATGCGCTGGCCGAGCGCGTAGTGCATCGCCACCGGATTGGTGCAGTTGCGCTTGGGCACGCGCTTGTCGCTCTTGGCGTCTGTCAGCGCCTGGCGGCGGTCTTCCGCGCACCACACCGACACCATCTCCTCGAAGTCGGGGCTGGCCGGCCCCATGCGCGGGAAGGCGAGGTACTCGATGGCGATGCCCTGGCGGTTGTACTCGGCGATTTCCTGGTGAAGCTTGCGGCAATAGCCGCACTCGACGTCGGTGAACACGGTGACGGTGTACTCCGGATCGTCCGGCGCGAACACGATGCGGTCGCTCTGCGGCACCTTGGCGATCAGCTCCCGGCGCACTTGCGCCAGGCCGGCCTGGCTCAGGTCCTTGCGCGCCTCGATGTCGAACAGCGAACCCTGCAGCAGGTAGCGGCCATCGTCGCTGACGTAGAGCACCTGGCCGCCGACCACGACTTCGCGGAACCCGTCGATCGGCGCCGCAGCCACCCGGTCCACCGCGACCTGCGGATTGAGCTTGCGGATCGCCGCCACGGCGCGGCCATCGGCCGTTCCCGCATCGGCCTCGCTCCCCGCCTCGGCCGAGGCGGCGGCAGGCTCCGCGGCACCGTCGCCATCGCCGGGCGCCGGAGACTGCGCGCAGGCCGAGAGACTGAAAGCGCCGAGCAGGACGAACAGGAGAGACTTCATGCGGGCCATGCCACCATTCGGGATCGGAACGGCCATTGTCTCACGGCCCGGCCGCAGTCCCGCCGAGCACGGGCGCACGCTTCGGGCGGCCGATTGCGGGCGTTCATCGGCCCGCCCGTGCAAGCCGGCGCCGAAGAACCGCCACCGTCCGCCCGCGTCGCGCCAACCGGGCACTCCACCGCGGCCCCCCTGTGGGAGCGACGGAAGTCGCGACTCCGCGGGCGGTCCGTCGCGACTTCCGTCGCTCCCACAAGGACGCAGTCGCGACCTCCCGGCGGCCGCATGCCGCCACTCCGGCATGAAACGGTCGTACCCGTCGCGGACCGTTGCCCCGACGTTCCGGCGCATGCACCCTCGCACCTCCAGGATCACGGTTCGCCCCCGGGTGACCGCCTATTGAGAGAGCACACCTAGGCGCGCGGGTGGTGCCGGGCATGCAGCCGCTTGAGCTGCTCGCGCGCGACCAGGGTGTAGATCTGCGTGCTCGACAGCGAACTGTGGCCGAGCAGCATCTGCAGCGCGCGCAGGTCGGCGCCGCGGTTGAGCAGATGGGTGGCGAAACTGTGGCGCAGGACGTGCGGGCTGATCCGCGCAGGATCGACGCCGGCCACGGCGGCATAGCGCTTCACCGCGTTCCAGAATTGTTGCCGGCTGGGCGCCTTGCGGCCGCGATTGATGAACAGCGGCGTCTCGCCGTCGTCGTCGCGCGGCACCGGCCGGCCACCGGCCAGGGACGGACGCGCCTGGCCGAGATACCGCTCCAGCCAGTGCTGCGCCTCCTCGCCCAGCGGCACCAGCCGCTCCTTGCGGCCCTTGCCGAACACCCGCACCAGCCCCTGGCGCAGGTTGACGCCGTTGGCCGGCAGGCCGACCAGTTCACTGACGCGCAGCCCGCAGGCGTACATCAGCTCCAGCATGGCGCGGTCGCGCAGGCCTTCGGCGGCCTCCGTGTCCGGCGCCGCCAGCAGGGCGTCGATCTGGCTCTCGGTGAGCGCCTTCGGCAGCGTCCGCCCCTGCCGCGGCGCCTCCAGCAACGCGGTCGGATCGTCCGGGCGCTCGCCGCGGCGGAGCCGGTGGGAGAAGAACGCGCGCAACGCCGACAGCAGCCGCGCGTTGCTGCGCGCGGTATAGCCCTGCTGCGTGCGCCGGGCCAGGTAGTCCAGCAGCGTCGCGCGGTCGGCGCCGGCCAGGCCGCCGCCGCGGCCGTTGCGCCAGCGCGCGAGCAGGGCGAGATCGCGCCGGTAGCTGTCCAGCGTCTGCCTGGACAGGCCGCGTTCGGCCCAGAACGCATCGAGGAATGCGTCGATGTCGCGGGCGTCGGCGTCCGGCAGCGGCGGCAACCGCATCGCCTGCACGCGGCGCTCGGCGGGCGTCGTCGTCGTCATGCCGCAAGCTTACGCGCGGGACCGCCCGCCCGTCAGGATGGCGCGTCACCGTCCGGGGGAGCCCCAGGCAGGCACGAGCGCGCGATGACGGCGTCTCGGCCGTCATGGACGCTCCGGTCGCGAGCCGGAAGGCACGCCGGCGGCCGGAGTTCCGCGGCGGCCAAATGCCGGCGGCAGCGCGCCCCTTGCGGTGCGCTCCTACGAGGCGGCACCGCCACGTTCGGACTGCCTTTATCCTGTCGCGATGGACGATCCCTCGCCATCCGCACCCAGGAAACCGCGCGCCCTGATCGGCTGGCGCCTGCTGGCCCTGTTCTACGACCTGTGGCCGGCGGCGGCGCTGTGGTTCGCGCTCTCGTTCCTGTTCAATCTCGGCTACCTGCTCGCCGGCCACGGCGCGCGCGAATTCGTCGCGCCGTTCACCGTGCTCGGCTGGCTGCTGTGGATCGCCTGCTGGCTGGTCACCGGACTGTACGCCACCGTCAGCTGGCGCCGCGGCGGCCAGACCCTGGGCATGCGCCCCTGGCGCCTGCGCGTGCGCGCCGCCGACGGCGGCCGGCCCTCCTGGCGCGCGCTCTGGCTGCGCTACGCGGTCGGCACCCTGTCGCTGCTGTCCGCCGGCCTGGGGTTCTGGTGGGCATGGCTCGACCGCGACCGCCTGGCCTGGCACGACCGCGCCAGCGGCACGGGCCTGCAACGCGAACCGAAGCGTCCGCGGTAGGCCCGCACTCGATGCCCGAGGGCCCGCGCACTCCGGCCCCAAGCTTCTGCCGTTGCTGTTGCCGTTGCTGTTGCCGTTGCCGTTGCTGTTGCTGTTGCTGTTGCCTTTCCGCTTCTAAGGATGGCGAACGACGCCGTTCTACCCAGACCCGGAGGGCGCCGCACATGGATGTGCGGCGTTTTCCGACCGAGCCAGGATGGCGAGTCGGAAAATCCCCGCAACAATGAAACCCTTGGTTTGCTCCGTCAGGGAAGGCCCTTTTCTTTGGTTCGTTTCTTTTGGGCCAGCAAAAGAAATGAACCCGCGCGCGCCAGCGTGCGGAAGCTTTTGCCGTTGCTTGATTCGAGAGTGAGTAAGTACAAGCTCCAGAGCTTCCACTCGCTACGCGAGCGGGTAACTTTTCTTTGCTGGCCCAAAGAAAAGTCACCAAAAGAAATGGCCTCCTCGACAGAGCAAACCAATTGCCGAGTTCTTGTGGGGATTTTCCGACTCGCCATCCTGGCTCGGTCGGAAAACGGCGGGCACCATGCCCGCCGCCCTCCGGGTCTGGATGATTTCGACGTGGTTCGTCATCCTTAGAAGCGGAAAGGCAACAGTAACGGCAACGGCAAAACTGAAGCAAAAGCTGGCGCCGTCAGCCGCTCCGGCGCCGGAACAGCAGGAACGAGATCAGCAGCATCACCACCGGCGGCATCAGATAGGCGAGGCGGAAATCGAACTGGTACACGCCCGCCAGCCGCACGAACTGGTTCTGCAGCAGCCAGAACCCCAGCGCGAACACCACGCCGATGAACAGCCGCCGCCCCAGGCCGCCGCTGCGCAGGCTGCCGAACGCGAACGGGATCGCCGCCAGGCACAGCGCCAGCACGTTGAACGGGTAGAACCAGCGGCCCCAGTAGTGCTCCTCGTACTCGCTGGCGTCCAGGCCGTTGCGCTCGCGGTACTCGATGCCGCGGCGCAGGTCGGCCGCGCGCTGGTAGCGCGGCCGCCACAGGTTGCCGGCGGTCGCCAGCGCGGCCGAGTCGAGCTGCGAGGCCCATTTCTCCTCGTCGACCTCGGTCTCGGTGACGGCGCGCTCCTCGAACCAGACCCGGCGCACGTCGCGCAGCAGCCAGCCGTCGTCGCCGTGCTCGGCGGTGGCGGCGTTGGCCACCGAGACCAGGCGGCCTTCGTCGTCGAACTCGAACAGGCGCACGTCGGCCAGTTCCAGCCACTGCCGCCCGCCTTCGCTGCGCTCCTGACCGGTCCGGGCGTTGAGGAAGGTATCGCCCTCGCGCGCCCACAGACCGGAGTACTGGGCGACGATCAGGTCGCTGGACTTGGCGGCCGCCTTCATGCCGTCGGCGCTGCGCTGCGCCCATGGCGCCAGGGTCTCGCCGTTGAGGATCATCACCACGGTCAGCAGCAGCAGCGGCACCGCCACCGACACGCTCAGGCGCTTGCGCGACAACCCCAGCGCGCGCAGCGCGGTCAGCTCCGAGGTCGCCGCCAGCTGGCCCAGGCCCATCAGGGTGCCGATCACCGCCGCGGTCGGGAACATGGTGTAGGCGCGGCGCGGCACGCTGTAGAGCGTGTAGGTGAGCGCGGAGAAGAAGCCGTAGTCGCCCTGGCCGATGTCGTCGATCTCGGAGAACAGGCCGCTGACCACGAAATCCAGGCCGGTCAGCACCGCCCAGGTCAGCATCACCGTCACCAGCACCACGCGCGCGGCGTAGAGGTCGTGGAGCTTGGGGAACGGCATCATCGCGGCCACCGCCACCACGCGCGCCCGACGCGGCCGTCGGTGAAGTACATCCAGGTCCCCAGCGCCAGCAGCGGCAGCACCAGCCACCACAGCCCGAGCGCGATCGGGATCGTGCCCTCGGCCAGCCAGTCCTGGCCGAGCAGCATCAGGTTCACGCCGACGAAATAGCCGAGGAAGGCCAGCATGGTGCGGCCGTAGCGCGCCTGCCGCGGCGGACTGCGCGCCAGCGGCACCGCCAGCAGGCCGAACGCCAGCGCCAGCAGCGGCGGCGCCAGGCGGAAGTGCAGTTCGGCGCGGGCCTCGCGCCGCTCGTCGCCGAGCAGGGCCAGCGTCGGCTGCAGCTCGGGATCGGCTTCGTCGCGGCTGCCCTCGGCCTCGGGCAGTTGCAGCTCGTTGCTGGCGAAGCGCATCAGGCGGAAGTCCAGGCCTTCGCGCTGCGGTCCCTCCACCCGAAAGCCGTCGTCCAGCGTCAGGTACCGCTCGCCGCTGCTCTCGACCGTCAGCCGGCCGGTGGCCGAGGTGGTGACGTCCATCCGCTCCTCGTCCTGCTGGTAGACGAACACCCGCGCCATCTGCGTGCCGTCGTTGGACATGCCGCCCACGTAGACCACGCCGCGGCCGCCCGGCAGCTCGACGAAGCGCCCGGCCTCGAGCCCGGCGATCAGCAGGCTGCGGCTGCCCTGCTCGATCATCCGCTTGGAATAGTCGCGCGCCCACGGCCCCAGCCACAGCGAGCACAGGCCGATGAAGGCAACCATCGGCACCAGCAGCAGCAGCACCGGGCGCAGCAGCCGGCGCGGACCGACGCCGGTGGCGGTCAGCACCGGCATTTCCGAGTCCCGGTACAGCCGGCCCACCGCCAGCAGCAGGCCCAGCATCAGGCCCAGCGGCAGGATCAGCGGCAGGTAGTTCAGCACCTGCAGGCCCAGCTGCGAGAGCATCATCCCGGCCGGCACCCGGCCGCGGGCGATGTCGCCGAGCACGTCGGCGAACACGCCGCCCAGGCTCACGACCATCAGCACCACCAGCACGGCGAAGGTGGCCTGGGCGAATTCGCGGAACAGGTAGCTGTCGAGCTTCGGCATCGAAAGGCGGGTTGCTTTAGACTTTGGGGTTCTTTTCACGGGTATGCCGGCGGCGTGGACACGGGGCCGGCGGCGGTCGCGGCCGCGACCGAACGCCCGATTGTAATGACCCGCACACGGAATCTGGTTGATGACCCTCGAATTCACCCTGAATCGCGACACCCCCGCCACCGCCGCGACCGACTGCGTCGTGGTAGGCACCTACGCCGACAAGGCGCTCTCCCCGGCCGCGCAGGCGCTGGATGGCGCCAGCAACGGCCGCCTGGCGGCGCTGCTCGAGCGCGGCGACATCAGCGGCAAGGCGGGCCGCACCACCCTGCTGCACGACCTGGACGGGGTGGCCGCGCCGCGTGTGCTGGTGGTCGGGCTGGGCGAGCAGGCCAAGTTCGGCGCCGCGCAGTACCAGCGCGCGGTGACCGACGCGATCCGGGCGCTGAAGACCGGCGCCGGCGCCAGCGCGCTGCTGACGCTGTCCGAACTCGCGGTCGACGGCCGCGACGCCGCCTGGGCGATCCGCCAGGCGGTGGTCGCCGCCGACCATGCCGCCTACCGCTATATCGCGACCCTCGGCGCCAACAACAAGAAGCGCGAGCACACCGGCCTGCGCGCGCTGGCGGTGTCCGGCGACGACGAGCAGGCCCTGTCGCAGGGCAAGGCCATCGCCAACGGCGTCGAGTTCGCGCGCGAGCTGGGCAACCTGCCCGCCAACGTCTGCAACCCGGCCTACCTGGCCGAGCAGGCGAAGACCTTCGCCGCGCGCTTCGACAAGGCCGCCTGCCAGGTGCTGGAGGAGGCGGAGATGGAAGCGCTCGGCATGGGCGCCCTGCTCGCGGTGGCGCGCGCCTCGGCCCACCGCCCGCGGCTGATCGTGCTGGAGTGGAACAACGGCGGCGATGCCAAGCCCTACGTGCTGGTCGGCAAGGGCATCACCTTCGACACCGGCGGCGTCAACCTCAAGACCCAGGGCGGCATCGAGGACATGAAGTTCGACATGTGCGGCGCCGCCACGGTGCTGGGCACGTTCGTCTCGGCGGTCGGGCTGGGCCTGCCGATCAACCTGCGGGTGGTGGTGCCGGCGGTGGAGAACGCCATCGACGGCAACGCCTATCGCCCGTCCGACGTCATCACCAGCATGTCCGGCAAGACCATCGAGGTCGGCAACACCGATGCCGAGGGCCGGCTGATCCTGTGCGACGCGCTGACCTATTCCGAACGCTTCGAGCCGCAGGCGCTGGTCGACGTCGCCACCCTCACCGGCGCCTGCATGGTCGCACTGGGCCGCCAGGCCAGCGGCCTGATGAGCAAGCACGACGACCTCGCCGACGAGCTGCTGGCCGCGGGCGAGACCGTGTTCGACCGCGCCTGGCGCCTGCCGCTATGGGACGAGTACCAGCCGATGCTCGACTCGGCGTTCGCCGACGTCTACAACATCGGCGGCCGCTGGGGCGGCGCGATCACCGCCGGCTGCTTCCTCTCGCGCTTCACCGAGGGCCAGCGCTGGGCGCACATCGACATCGCCGGCAGCGCCAGCGGCGACGGCAAGCTGGGCATGGCCACCGGCCGCCCGGTGGGGCTGCTGAGCCAGTGGCTGATGGACCAGGCCGGCTGAAAGTGTCCAAGCGCGCCGCGCTGGTCCTGCTTTGCCTGAACTGCTTCGTGTACGGCGCCGGGGCGGCGTCTGGCCGGGTGGAAACCGATGGTTGGCTCGAGCTCATTCTGGTGGTGCTCGTGCTCGTCTGGGTGTTCGCCTGGCTCGCCGCCGACCGTCGCGAACACGGCCACCGGCGGTCGATCTGGATGAACCTGGGCACCGTGTTCTTCACCCTGGTCGCGATCCCGGTCTACCTGACGACGACACGCCCGCGCGGCCAGCGCCTGCGGGCCCTTCGCGGGTATGCGCTCGCACTCCTGGGGGCGCTCGGCGCCACCTTCCTCGGCGGGATGGCGGGCGGCCTGCTGTCCCTGCGCGCCCCGGTGTCCTGAACATGCCCCGTGCCGACTTCTACCTGATCGCCAAGCCGCGCTTCCGCGACGAGCCGCTGCGGCTGGTCTGCGAACTGGCGCGCAAGGCGCACGACGCCGACCTGTCGACCCTGGTGCTGGCGCGCGACCGGGCGCAGGCCGAGACGCTCGACGACCTGCTGTGGGACATGGGCGACGACGTCTATGTCGCGCACCAGATCGCCGGCGGGGACGAGGACGATGTCACGCCCGTGTTGATCGCGCCGCCGGAGTTCGATCCGCCGATGCGTCCGCTGGTGATCAACCTGCGCGACGCCGCGGTCGAGGGCGGCTTCGAACGGGTACTGGAAGTCGTGCCCGCCGACGCATCCGCGCGCGGCCCGCTGCGCGAGCGCTGGAAGCAGTACCAGGCGCGCGGGCTGGAACTGAAGAAATACGATATGTAGAAGAGCCGGGATTGGGGATTCGTGATTGGTGATTCGCAAAAGCGAACCACTTGGCCGCGAATTCCCGGCCCCCCGGCACTCGCTTTAACTAATCACGAATCACGAATCACGAATCCCGGCCCTCATGTCCCTCGCCCCCAGCTACGATCCCAGCGCCTTCGAATCCCGGCTCTACGCCGAGTGGGAATCGGCCGGCATGTTCGCGCCGCGCGGCGACGGTCCCGCCTACGCCATCCTGCTACCGCCCCCGAACGTGACCGGCACCCTGCACATGGGCCATGCGTTCCAGCACACGCTGCAGGACGCGCTGGTCCGCTACCACCGCATGCTCGGCCACCGCACGCTGTGGCAGATGGGCAGCGACCACGCCGGCATCGCCACCGAGATGGTGGTCACCCGCAACCTGGCGCGCGAGGGCAAGGGCGAGACCCGCGACGCGCTCGGCCGCGAGGGCTTCATCGCCAAGGTCTGGGAGTGGAAGGCGCAGTCCGGCGACACGATCGAGCGGCAGATGCGCCGGCTGGGCACCTCCGGCGACTGGTCGCGCAGCGTCTTCACCATGGACGACATGCCCTCGCGGGCGGTGATCGAGGCCTTCGTGCGCATGTACGAGCAGGGCCTGATCTACCGCGGCCAGCGCCTGGTCAACTGGGACCCGGTGCTGAAGACCGCGATCTCCGACCTGGAGGTGGTGAGCGAGGAGGAGGACGGCTTCCTGTGGTCGATCCGCTACCCGCTCAGCGACGGCAGCGGCGAGGTGGTGGTGGCCACCACCCGCCCGGAGACCATGCTCGGCGACACCGCGGTGATGGTGCATCCCGAGGACGAGCGCTACGCGCACCTGGTCGGCAAGGCGGTGACCCTGCCGCTGACCGGGCGCGAGATCCCGGTGATCGCCGACGCCTACGTCGACCGCGAATTCGGCACCGGCATCGTCAAGGTCACCCCGGCGCACGATTTCAACGACTACGCCGTCGGCCAGCGGCACGCGCTGCCGCTGATCAACGTCTTCACCGCGGACGCTGCGATCAACGACAACGCGCCGGAGCGGTACCGCGGCCTCGACCGGTTCGCCGCGCGCGAGGCGATCGTCGCCGACCTCGAGGCCGCCGGCCTGCTGGTCGAGGCCAAGCCGCACAAGCTGCAGGTGCCGCGCGGCGACCGCACCGGCCAGGCGATCGAGCCCTACCTGACCGACCAGTGGTTCGTGAAGATGGACGGCCTGGCGCAGCGCGGGCTGGAACTGGTCGAGAACGGGTCGGTGAAGTTCGTGCCGCCGAACTGGATCAGCACCTATCGGCACTGGCTGCAGAACATCCAGGACTGGTGCATCAGCCGCCAGCTATGGTGGGGGCACCGCATCCCGGCCTGGTACGGCGAGGGCGGCCAGGTGTTCGTCGGCCGCGACGAGGCCGAGGCGCGCGCCAAGGCGGAAGCGGCCGGCTACCGCGGACCGCTGTCGCAGGACAGCGACGTGCTCGAGACCTGGTTCTCGTCCGGGCTATGGCCGTTCTCGACCCTGGGCTGGCCGGACGAGGCCGCCATGGCCGAACGCGGGTTCGGCGAGTTCCTGCCCAGCAGCGTGCTGGTCACCGGCTTCGACATCATCTTCTTCTGGGTGGCGCGGATGATCGTGATGAGCGACGCGCTCACCGGGCAGGTCCCGTTCCGCGACGTCTACATCACCGGCCTGGTGCGCGACAAGGACGGGCAGAAGATGTCCAAGTCCAAGGGCAACATCCTCGACCCGCTCGACATCATCGACGGGATCACGCTCGACGCCCTGGTCGCCAAGCGCACCACCGGGCTGATGCAGCCGCAGATGGCGGCGAAGATCGAGAAGGCCACGCGCAGGGAGTTCCCCGACGGCATCGCCGCGCACGGCGCCGATCCGCTGCGCTTCACCATGGCGGCGCTGGCCGGCCCCGGGCGCGACATCAAGTTCGACCTCGGCCGCGCCGAGGGCTACAAGAACTTCTGCAACAAGCTGTGGAACGCGACGCGCTTCGTGCTGATGAACACCGACGGGTTCTCGGCCGCGGCCGGCGCCGCGCCGGCGGCGCGCACGGAGGCCGAGCAGTGGATCCTTGCACGCCTGGCGAGAACCGCCGCCGAGGCGGAGGCGCATTTCGCCGCCTACCGCTTCGACCTGTTGGCGCAGACGCTGTACGAGTTCGCCTGGAACGGGTTCTGCGACTGGTTCGTCGAACTGGCCAAGCCGGCGCTCAACGGCGACGACACCGCGGCCGCCGACAGCACCCGCCACACGCTGCTGTACGTGCTCGAGGCGCTGCTGCGGCTGCTGCACCCGCTGGTTCCGTTCGTGACCGAGGCGCTGTGGCGCCAGGTCGCACCGCGGCTCGGCATCGACGACGGCAGCATCTCGTTGCAGCGTTATCCGCAGGCCGCCGGCTTCGACGTGGCCGGGTTCGCGCAGGCCGAGGACGACGTCGAGTGGCTCAAGCAGATGGTGTCGACGCTGCGCCGCATCCGCAGCGAGCTCGGCGTCTCGCCGGCGCGTCAGGTGACGCTGCTGCTGGGCGACGCATCCGCCACCGACCGCACCCGCGCCGAACGCTTCGCCTCGCAGCTGACGTTCCTGGCGCGGCTCGAGCGCATCGAGGCGGTCGAAGGCGACCCGCCGCCGGCCGCCGCCGGCGTCGTCGGCGGGCTGAAGCTGTTCGTGCCGTTGGCGGGCCTGGTGGACCTCGACGCCGAACGCGCCCGCCTGGACAAGGAGCTCAAGCGGGTCGCGGCCGAGATCGGCAAGTGCGAGGGCAAGCTCGGCAACGCCACCTTCGTGCAGAACGCACCGGCCGCGGTGGTGGAACAGGAGCGCAAGCGCCTGGCCGAGTGGGCCGCGCAGCGCGAGGCGCTCGCCGCGCAGCGCGCTCGGCTGTAGAGCGGCAGCTGGCCGCGCCCGGCAGGCGGGCTCACGCGTGGGAGCGACGGAAGTCGCGACGGGTCCGAGCAAGGTATCCCCCGGCAAAGCCGGGGGTTTGCCCGGCGGGAATCAGTCGCGACTTCCGTCGCTCCCACACCGGCTGTCGCGATACGAACCGAGGGGCCGCCTTCCGGCATGGCCGATGGATCCCTCAATCGTCGCCGACCAGCTCCATCGCCATCACGATCGCGTCCTCGCGCCCTTGCACGGCGGGGTAGTAGCGCGGCCGCCGCCCGATCTCGTTGAAGCCCTCGTCGTGGTACAGCGCGACGGCCTGCGGGTTCGACGGCCGCACCTCCAGGAACACCCGCACCACGCCCTGCCCGCGGGCGATGCGCAGCAGTGCCCGCAGCAGCCGGCGGCCGTGCCCCAGCCCCTGGACCTCGGGATCGACGCAGAGATTGAGCACGTGCGCCTCGCCGGCGGCGACGCTGAGCACGCCGTAGCCGATGATGCGCGACCGCTCCTGCAGCACCCACGCCGGGTAGCCGGCGCGCAGGCAATCGCGGAAGATCCCCGGCGTCCACGGGAACGGGTAGGCGCGCAGCTCGATCGCCATCACCTCGGCGAGATCGTCGACGCGCATCGGCCGCAGGCTGGCGGCAACGCCGGGGGCGTCCGCGGCCCGCGCGTTCACGAGACGGCCCGGCTCCGCAGCGCACGCAGCTGCGGCCACAGTGCGCGCTTGGCCTCGGGCGTGCGCAGGCGCGCCAGCGGCATCCAGCCGCGACACAGGCTGGCCGCGTCCGGCGCGTCCGCGCCGCGTCCGGCCGCGCGCAGCAGCGCATGCAGCAGTGGATCGTCCGGCACCGACGCCGCCGCGTCGACCCTGCGCCACAGGGTGAAACCGAGCGCGTCGAGCGCCTCGCGCTGCAGCCCGTCCCAGCTCACGGCGCCGCCCTCGCCGCCGAGGAGCGACGACGCCAGGCCCATGCGGCGGGACCCGACAACGCGTACAGCGTGGCCGCCGTCAGCAGCGTCTTGGGAGGATCGATCCACAGCGCGATCAGCAGCGCCAGCGCGATCAGCAGGAAGAAGAACGGCACTCGGTCGGACTTCGGCCCGCTGCCACTGCCCTTGAAGCTGGTGTAACGGATCTGGCTGACCATCAGCAGCGCGGCGACCACCGTCACCGCCAGCGCGACGTAGCGCAGCTCCTCGCCGCTCCAGTCGAGATCGTGGCTGGCCCAGACGAAGCTCGCCATCAACCCCGCCGCCGCGGGACTGGCCAGGCCCACGAACCAGCGCTTGTCGACCTTCGCCACCTGGCTGTTGAAACGCGCCAGCCGCAGTGCCGCGCAGGCCGCGTACAGGAACGCCGCCAGCCAGCCGATCCGCCCGGCGGTCACGCCGTCGAGCTTCAGCGACATCAGCGCCCAGTGGTACATCACCAGCGCCGGTGCCATGCCGAAACTGATCAGGTCGGCCAGCGAGTCGTACTGCACGCCGAATTCGCTCTGGGTGTTGGTCAGGCGCGCCACCCGGCCGTCGATGCCGTCCAGGATGGCGGCGACGAAGATCGCGATGCAGGCCGCCCCGTAGCGCCCCTGCGAGGCGGCGATGATCGCGAAGAATCCCGCGAACAGTCCGCCCGTGGTGAACAGGTTCGGCAGCAGGTAGATGCCGCGGCCGCGCGCCGGGCCGGGGGTGGGGGTGTCGTCTTCCATGGGCGGAGTTTACCGGGCCCGGGAGCCGGGAATCCCGCGACGGCGGTCAAGCACCGCGGACCCGCGGCTTGCGCGCCTGGCCCGGGGGTGCTGCAATCGCGTCCAACCCCCCGGTTTTCCCCCTTTCCTCGATTCCCCAGGAGATTTCCATGCGCCATCCGATCCTCGGCACCGCCCTGGCGCTGGTCGCCGCCGCGTCCGTCGCCGGCGCCGGCGCCAACGAGGTCTACCAGTGGAAGGACGCCAGCGGCGTCACCCACTACTCGGAATCCCCGCCGCCGAGCGGCAGCTACCAGCAGCGCAAGATCACCGACTCCGGCGCCAGCACCTCGCGGGCCGCCACCACCGGGCAGGCGGCCACCCCCGCGGCGGCCGAGAATCCGCAGTGCGCCATCGCACGCCGCAATATCGAGACCCTGCGAAACGAGGGACCGGTGCAGCAGGAAGATGGCGAAGGCAACGTTCGCGAGCTGGACGCCGACGAGCGCGCCAACCAGCTGGAGCTGGCGCAGGCGGCGGTGCGGGCCTACTGCACCGACGACGCACCCGCCACCTGAGCCGTGCGCCTGGCCTGGGCCGTGGTGCTGGGCCTGGCGGCCGGCGGCGCGCTGGCCTGGTGGCTGTCGCGCGATTCGCCGCAAACGGCGCAGGCCAAGCGCGACCGCGCCGAAAGCGCCGCGGCCGCCATCGCCGAGGACGCCGGCCCGGCGCTGTATCGCTGGCGCGACGACGCCGGCAACCTGCAGATCACCGAACGCCCGCCAGGGGGCGGCCGCGGCTACGAGAAGGTCGACGTGCGGCCGCGCGAGGGAATCGAGGTCCACGGCGAGCGGCACTGACCCCGGACCGGCGCCGGCATCGGCCAGGGCGGAAATCCCGGTGCCGTGCGTCCGGCACCGCATGCACGGGCGCGAGCCGGATCCAAGTGCGCGTTGCTGGTTTGCCTTGGGAACCGCGGCCTGCCCGGAACAAAAAATCCCCGCACCTGGCCTCGACGCTGGCAGAATCGCGGGTCCGCTTTCGACGAATCCCCGCCATGCGCCTGTCGCAGTTCCATCTCCACACCAGCAAGGAAACGCCCGCCGACGCCGAGATCGCCAGTCACCGGCTGATGCTCCGGGCCGGCATGGTGCGCAAGCTCGCCGCCGGCATCTACACCTGGTCGCCGCTGGGGCTGCGCGTGCTGCGCAAGGTCGAGGCGATCGTGCGCGAGGAAATGAACGCCGCCGGCGCGATCGAACTGCTGATGCCGTCGGTGCAGCCGAAGGAACTGTGGGAGGAAAGCGGGCGCTGGCAGAAATTCGGCGGGCAGCTGCTGAAACTTCGCGACCGCAAGGGCGCCTGGTACTGCGTCGGCCCAACGCACGAGGAAGTGATCACCGACCTGGCCCGCAACGAGCTGGCGAGCTACAAGCAGCTGCCGGTGAATTTCTATCAGATCCAGACCAAGTTCCGCGACGAGATCCGCCCGCGCTTCGGGGTCATGCGCGCTCGCGAGTTCCTGATGAAGGACGCCTATTCCTTCCACCTCACCGACGCCGACCTGGATCGCGAATACCGCAACATGCATGCGGCCTATACCCGCATCTTCACCCGGCTCGGGCTGAAGTTCCGCGCGGTGCAGGCCGATTCCGGCGCGATCGGCGGCGACGCTTCGCAGGAGTTCCACGTGCTGGCCGATTCCGGCGAGGACGCGATCGCGTTCTCCACCGGCTCCGACTACGCCGCCAACGTCGAGGCCGCCGCCGCCGCCGCGCCCGGTCCGCGCGCGGCCGCCGCGGAGGACCTGCGCAAGGTCGACACGCCGACGCAGCGGACCTGCGAGGACGTGGCCGCGCTGCTCGGCATTCCACTGGCGCGGACGGTCAAGTCGATCGCGGTGATGACCGACGACGGCTTCGTGCTGGCGCTGGTGCGCGGCGATCACGCCGTCAACGAGATCAAGCTGGCCAAGGTGCCCGGCCTGTCCGGCTACCGCATGGCGACCGAGGCCGAGATCCTGGCCCACCTGGGCAGCGAGCCGGGTTTCCTGGGACCGGTCGGCATGCGTGGCGCGGTCCGGGTGATCGCCGATCGCGAGGTCGCGGCGCTGGCCGATTTCGTCGTCGGCGCCAACGAGGCCGGCTACCACCTGGCCGGCGTCAACTGGGGCCGCGACCTGCCCGAGCCCGACACCGTGGCCGATATCCGTAACGTGGTCGAGGGCGATCGCGCCGAGGACGGCGGCGAGATCCGCATCGCCCGCGGCATCGAGGTCGGCCATGTATTCCAGCTCGGCCGCAGGTACGCCGAGGCGATGGACTGCACCGTGCTCGACGAAAACGGCAAGGCGGCGGTACCGGCGATGGGCTGCTACGGCATCGGCGTTTCGCGCGTGGTCGCCGCCGCGATCGAGCAGAACCACGACGACGCCGGCATCCTCTGGCCCGAACCGATGGCGCCCTGGCAGGTTGCGGTCTGCGTGATCAATCCCAAGCAGAATCCCTCGGTGATCGAGGCGGCCGAAGCCCTGTATCGCGAACTGCAGGCCTCCGGCATCGAAACCGTGCTCGACGATCGCGGGTTGCGCCCCGGCCCGATGTTCGCGGACATCGAACTGATCGGCATCCCGCACCGCGTGGTGGTCTCCGAACGCGGCCTGTCCGCGGGCACGTACGAATATCGTGCACGCGGCGCCGACGCGTCCGAGAACCTCGATCGCAGTGCCTTGTTCGCGCGCCTGGACGATCGCCGCTGAACCGGTTGCCGGGTTTCTGCGATTGCGCCGGCCCCGGAACGATTGCCGGATTCGACCACACCGATTAACTCTGGATTTGTCAAGGATTTACCGATTCGATTATGATCGCGGGCGCCACGGACCGGCATCCCCCCTTTTTTCGTAATCCGGAGTACTTGATGGCAATCGATCTGAACGACCTGTCGGCCAGGGAACTCGACTCGCTGATCACCCAGGCGAAGCAGCGCAAGACCACCCTGAAGAAGCGCAAGCCGATCGCCGCGGTCCGCAAGAAGCTCGAGGCGCAGGCGCAGGCGGAGGGTTACAGCCTCGCCGAGCTGTTCGGAGGCCGCGCCGCCGGCACCGCCGCCGCGACCCGCAGGACCACCAAGAAGGCGACCAAGGGCCGCAAGCTCGGCAAGGTGCCGCCGAAGTACCGTAATCCGGCCAACAAGGCCGAGACCTGGACCGGCCGCGGCAAGCAGCCGCGCTGGCTGGCCGCCCAGGTGAAGAAAGGCAAGAAGGTCGAGGATTTCCTGATCAAGAAGTGATCGCGAAACCCGCTCCAAAAGCAATGAGAAACGCCGGCGCAAGCCGGCGTTTTTTTGGTTATCGGGACCTGGGGAGATCCATGGCCGTCGGATGGTCGTCCGATGGTTTTCCGCCATGCATCTGAACGGATCCCGGCTAGTCATGGACACCGGCCGTGGCAACGGCGTTTGTCTCGTTGCCTGGCGCGATCCGGCTAGTCATTGGCACCGGCCGCGGCGGCGGCATTTTTCTCGGCGCAACGGAGAAGTCTGCATGGCGCAATCACAGACTCTTCCGCGCCGGCAGCAGCAGATTGCCGAACAGCAAACCGGCGATCAGCGCAAGGATGATGTTGAGCACCGCCAGCATCGCCTGCTGGCCGAGCGCGACGTCCTGCTGCTGGATCAAGGTCATCAGCCCGCGCAGGCTGGCGCTGCCGGGCACCAGCATGATGATGCCGGGGACCCGGATCACCGCGCCCGGACGGTTGGCCCAGCGCGCGTAGCCGTTGCCCGCGGCGGTCAGCACCAGCGCCGACAGGAACAGTCCGATCGAAGACCCCCAGGCGGCGCCGGCGTAGCGCGAGATCAGATAGCCCGCCGCCGCGGCCAGCATCACCATCGGGTAGTCGCGGCGATGGGCGCGGAACAGGATCGCGAAGGCCAGCGACGCCATGCCCAACGCCGCCCACTCCACCCAGTCCGGCTGCGGCCGCAGCGCCCGCACCTGCGGCTCGATCCCGAGCATCTGCGCCAGCGTCAGCGCGATCACGGTACCGACCGTGAGCTTGAGCACCGTCGTTATCGCGCCGGCAAAACGGGCGGTGCCGGACACCAGGTGCTGGCTGGTCAGTTCGGTGACGGCATTGGTCAGCGCCATGCCGGGCAGCATCACGATCAGCGATGCGATCACCACCGTGTTGAGGTTCAGCGGCGCCACGAAACCGGCCACGACGATGGCCACGAAGCCGGCGAGCATGCCCGCCAGGGCGTCGCCCGCCTCCTTCAGCCGCTGTCCGTTGCGGGTGGCCAGGTCGAGCAGGCCGATCAGCAGGCCGATGACCGCCGCCGTCGAGATATCCAGCCACGGCAACCGCCACAGCCCGGCCACGCCGGCGGCGATCATGGCGAACGCGAACACGTGCAGGGTCTTGCCCCGCCAGCCGGGGCGGCGCAGGTCGAGCGCCCGCAGCGCGGCGTGGCCCTCGGCCAGGTCGAGCGTGCCGGCCATCACCTCCTCGGCGATGCGATCGACCTCGCACAGGCTGTAGAGGTCGACCTCGCCGGGCGCCGTCCGGATCACGCGGGTGGTGTCGCTGTCGCCGGGCGGGCGCTGCGGATCGCTGAAGGACAGCACCATGCCGGTCGGATTGACCCAGGGCTCGCAGTCGAGGTCCAGCTGCTGCGCGATGCCGACCACCGTGCTCTCGAGCCGCTGCGCGGTCGTGCCGTAGGCATGCAGATGCTCCGCCAGCTCGACCACGAAGGCGATGCGGGCGGCGTAGCCGTAGGTGCGTGGCGAGGCGCGGGTCATCGCCACAGGATCGCACGCACAGGGCCGCTTCGACAGCGGCCGCGCCGGAGCGCCGCCCCGGCGGCCACGGCCGGGCGATCGCGCCGCTTGACCGCGCGCTGTCGCGATTGCGTACTCTATGGCGGTTCCAGCGCACAGGAATGGCGCCTCCGCATGACCCCGTCCACCGCAGCGCCGCACATCGAAACCGATCCAGGCGACGCCTCACGGCTGCGCCTGGGCGGCCGTTGGACGCTGCGCTTCGCCGGCGAGATCGGCGCTTGCCTGCGCGATGCCCCGGAGAGCGTGCGCGAGATCGACGCGACCGGCGTCGAGCGCATCGATTCGATCGGCGTGCTGCAGCTGATCCGCTTCGCCCGGCGCCGCGAACTGGACTTCGACCGGTTCCGCTTCCATGACAACCACCACGCGCTGGTCGAGGCGATCGAGGACGTGGCCGACGACCGCCCGCCGCGCAAGCGCGAATACGGCTTCGCGGCGGCGCTCGCCCGCCTCGGCTTCGCGGTACAGGACAACTGGAAGGAGGCCATCGCGCTGGTCAGCTTCCTCGGCGAGAACCTGGCCAAGCTGGTGCGCCTGGTGAAGGAGCCGTCGCGCTTCCGGCTCACCTCCACCGTGCACCACATGGAGCAGGTGGGCCTGGATGCCGTGCCGCTGGTGATGCTGCTGTCGTTCCTGGTGGGCGCGGTGATCGCCTTCCTCGGCTCGACCATCCTGGCCGACTTCGGCGCCCAGATCTTCGTGGTCGAGCTGGTCAGCATCGCCTTCCTGCGCGAGTTCGCGGTGCTGCTGACCTCGATCATCCTCGCCGGCCGCACCGCCAGCGCCTTCACGGCGCAGATCGGCGCGATGGTCAGCCGCGAGGAAGTCGACGCCATCCGCACCCTGGGCCTGGACCCGGTGGACCTGCTGGTGCTGCCGCGGATCCTCGCGCTGCTGGTGATGCTGCCGCTGCTGACCTTCCTGGCGATGGTCGCCGGCCTGGCGGGCGGCGTCTCGGTCGGCGCCTTCGGCCTCGACATCCCGCCACAGGCGTACCTGGCGCGGATGCAGGACACGTTCGAGCTGCGGCACATGCTGGTCGGCCTGTCGAAAGCGCCGGTGTTCGCGATGCTGATCGGGCTGATCGGCTGCCTGGAGGGGCTGCAGGTGAAGGGCACCGCGCAATCGGTGGGCGAGCGCACCACCTCGAGCGTGGTGCAGTCGATCGCGCTGGTCATCGTGCTCGACGCGCTGGCGGCGATCTGGTTCATGAACGTGGGTTGGTGAAGGAGCGGTGATTCGTGATTGGTGATTCGTCATTGGCGAAGGCAAAGGCCGCTGGCATGGGGAGGGCCCCGCTTTGACCCATCACCAATCACCAGTCACCAATCACGGCGAGTCCACCGGCTCGCCCATCATCCGCGTGCGCGGCGTCGACAACCGCTTCGGCAAGCAGGTCGTGCACGAGGGGCTGGACCTGGACGTGCGCCGCGGCGAGATCCTCGGCGTGGTCGGCGGCTCCGGCACCGGCAAGTCGGTGCTGATGCGCACCATTCTCGGGCTGCGCAGGCCGAATGCCGGCGAGATCGAGGTGCTGGGCGTGGACGCGCGCAGCGACGATCCGGTGGCGCGCCGCCACGTCGAGCGCAACACCGGCGTCCTGTTCCAGGACGGCGCGCTGTTCTCCTCGCTCACCGTCGGCGAGAACGTTCAGGTGCCGCTGAAGGAGTACTACCCGCAGCTGAGCGATTCGCTGCGGTACGAGCTCGCCCTGCTCAAGGTCAAGCTGGCGGGGCTTCCCGCCGACACCGTCGACAAGCTACCGTCGCAGCTGTCGGGCGGCATGCGCAAGCGCGCCGGCGTGGCCCGCGCGCTGGCGCTGGACCCGCCGTTGATGTTCCTGGACGAGCCCACCGCGGGGCTCGATCCGATCGGCGCGGCCGCCTTCGACCAGCTGATCCGCACCCTGCAGCAGGCCCTCGGACTGACGGTGTTCCTGATCACCCACGACCTCGATACCCTGTACGCCATCTGCGACCGCGTCGCGGTCCTGGCCGACCGCAGGGTGCTGGCCACCGCGCCGCTGGCCGAAATCGAACAACTGGACCATCCATGGGTGCAGGAGTATTTCCACGGCCCGCGCGCCCGCGCAGCGCAGAAGACCGGGAATCTGGAAAGGAGAATCGGGAATGAATGAAATCCCCGCGCCCGGCCTTTTTAGCGCCCGTTGGCGGCCCGGCGTCGGCGCGCAATCGTCGCCTCCGGATAGCGGGAACGGCATTGCCGTTCCCGATTGCCTGTTCCCCATTCCCGATTCCCGGCCCTGACCCATGGAAACCAAAGCCAACTACGTCCTGATCGGCGCCTTCACCATCGCGGTGACGGTATTCGGCCTGCTGTTCGCGCTGTGGGCGGCCAAGTACGCCTCCGACCGCAGCTGGGAAACCTATGCGGTGGTGTTCAACGAGCCGGTCACCGGCCTGTCGGAGGGCAGCAGCGTGCAGTACAACGGCATCGCCGTCGGCACCGTGCAGCAACTGCAACTGGCGCCGGACGATCCGCGCCAGGTGATCGCGCAGCTGCGCCTGGATGCGCAGGCGCCGATCAAGGTCGACACCCGCGCCAGGCTCTCGATCACCAGCCTGACCGGGCCGCCGATCATCCAGCTCACCGGCGGCAGCCCCGACGCGCCGCGCCTGGCCGATCGCAGCGACCGCGAGGTGCCGATCATCCTCACCGAGCCGTCGGCGCTGCAGAACATCGCCGATACCGCCAACCGCCTGGTCGAGCGGCTGGACACGCTGTTCAGCGACGACAACATCGCCAAGATCGACAACACGCTGACCAATATCGAGAACGCCACCGCGGCGCTCGGCGACGGCCGCGAGGACATCACCGAACTGCTGCGTTCGGCGCGCTCGGCCAGCGAGCGGCTGGAGCGCACCCTCGATTCCGCCAACACGGTGATCGGCGAGTTCGATCGCGGCTTCGTGCAGGAACTGCCGCAGCTGGTGGAGAAACTGGACCGCACCCTGGTCCGGCTGGACTCGGCCGCAGACGGCGCCGACGCGATCCTCAACGAGAACCGCGCGGCCATCAACAGCTTCGCCAACGACGGCCTCTCGCAGCTCGGGCCGACGCTGGGCGAACTGCGCGCGCTGGTCCGCGACCTGCGCCGGATCAGCGACCGGCTCGAGAGCAATCCCGCGCGCTACCTGCTCGGCCGCGACGCCCCCAAGGAGTTCGAACCGGAATGACCACCGCCGCGGCGAACCGGCAACACCCACGTAGAGCGGAGCCCGCTCCGCTGCTCCCGTCCCCGGAGACCACGCAGCGGAGCGGGCCCCGCTCGACGACGCAGGTCGCCGCAGGCATCGGCTATCGATCGGAAGACATCATGAAGACAGACAGCGGGCATCGAAAACCCGGAACCGACCGCCGCGGCGGCCGGTCTTTGGCGGTGGTGCTGGCCTGCCTCGCGGCGCTGACAGGCTGCAGCCTGTTGGGCGGCGGCGGCGGCGGCGAGCGCGCCACGATCTACGCGCCGGATGTCCGCATCCAGGCCGACCCGTCCTGGCCCAGCGTGCAGTGGCAGCTCGCCATCGGCGGCGCCTCCGCCTCGCGCGTGGTCGATAGCCCGCGCATCAACGTGCGGCCGACGCCGGCGGAACTGCAGGTCTACGCCGGCGCCTCCTGGGCGCAGCCGTCGACCAACCTGATCGAGGACACGCTGCTGCGCGCATTCGAAGATTCCGGCACGATCGACGCTGTCGCCCGCAGCGATACCGGCATCCGCGCCGACTACAAGCTGGTGCTGGACTTGCGTCGCTTCGAGTCCGACTACGCCGGCGGCGCGGTGCCCCGGGCGACGATCGAGATCGCCGCCAAGCTGCTCCACAACCGCGACCAGCGGGTGGCCGCCTCGCGCACGTTCCTGCAGGCGGCGCCCGCCGCCGGCACGGAGGTCGATGCCGTGGTGGCCGCATTCGAGCAGTCGCTGGCCGCGATCACCCGCGACATCGTCGGCTGGACCCTGGCCAGCGGCGAAGCGGATGCAGCGGCGGCGCAACGACCGTGAAGACCGGACCCGACTACCGGACGCGCTCCCGCATGTCCCCAACCCCGTAGAGCCGAGCTTGCTCGGCTGCGCGGGCTCCGGAGCCGGGAGCAGCGGAGCAAGCTCCGCTCTACGATGGGGGGGTGGTGTCCGTGGCGAACGACAGCGTCGCGATCACGCCCTGCGTCTCGCCAGGCACCACGCGCACGCTCCAGCCGTAGAGATCGCATAACCGACGCACGATCGACAGGCCGATGCCGCCGCCCTGCGAGTGCTCGGCGTGGGTGCCGCGGTAGCCGCGCTCGAACAGCTTCGCCGCGTCCTCGGCGCTCAGGCCGGGACCAGAATCGATCACCTCGACCGCATGCGGCAGCACCCGCACCACCACTTCACCGGCATTGGTGTACTTGACCGCGTTGCCGATCAGGTTGCCCAGCGCCACCGAGACCGCGGCCTCGGGCGCGTCCACCACCAGCCCGGATTCGCCCTGCAGGCGCAGTTCCAGCGGCTTGTTGCGGATCTGGGTGCGGTACGCATCCAGCAACTGCTCGGCCACCTTGGCCACGTCGGTGGCGCCGTGCCCGCGCTCGTTGCGCGAGAGCAGCAGCAGCGCGCTGATCAGGTCGGTGCATTGCTGTTCGGCGCGCTGGATGCGCAGCAGCCGCGCCTCGGTCTTGTCGTCGAGCCCGGGCTTGGCCAGCAGCAGTTCGACCGCGCCCCTGATCACCGCCAGCGGCGTGCGCAACTCGTGGCTGACGTCGGCATTGAACTCGCGATCGCGCTGCACCACCTCGGTCAGCCGCGCGGCGTAGTCGTCCAGCGCGCCGGCGAGTTGGCCAACCTCGTCGTCCGGAAAGTGCGGGGCAAGCAGTTCAGGGGATGCACTATCACCGGATCGACTCAATCGTTTAGCGAGTTCCGAAACTGGGCTCATGACCCGCGATGCGGACCACCATCCCACCATCAAGGAAAGTAGGCTCAGCAACGCAACCAGGAGGATCAGCGCCCCACGCAATCGGTTTTCGCTCTCGCGTTCTTCGGCGATGTCGTACGCCAGAAAGAACCAGTACTCCGGATCTTTGCGCACCGCGAGCTTGTAGACGCGTTTGGGCCCGTCGCTGTCGTCTGTTTCGAGCTCATGGACGCCATCCGGCAGATTCCGCCACTCCGCAGGTACGCGATCGAGGCGATCCACGCTGAACATCCTTCCCTGAATCTTCTCGAATGCCACTCCCACGGCATCCGGATCGCTGTAGAAGCCTTCGGCGTAGAGGTCATTGTTCTTGATCAAGGTATCCGAGATCACCCGGTTCTCGACCCTGTTCTGCACGTAAAAGGTCGCCGCGGCGATGAACGCCGACAGAAATATCCCAAGCAGCAGGAACGAGACAACGATGCGCGTACGCAACCGCCGCCGGTAACGTCTGGCCCGGCGCGTACTTGTCGCTTCGGGCGGCGGATCTGTCGACATGTGCGAGAGCTGGTCCCGTATCCGGGCGGACGACTAGCTGCTGCCCTCGGGCGCGGCGATGCGGTAGCCGATGCCGTGCCGGGTCTGGATCAGGGGCGTGTCGAACGGCTTGTCGATCACCGCACGCAGGCCGTGGATGTGCACCCGCAACGAATCCGAATCCGGCAGTTCCTCGCCCCAGACCCGGGTTTCCAGCTCCTGCCGGGTGACCACCGCCGGCGACGCCTCCATCAGCGACTGCAGGATCTTGAGCGCGGTGGGATTGAGCTGCAGCAGCTTGCCCTGGCGGCGCACTTCCAGGGTGTCGAGGTTGTATTCGAGATCGGCCGTTTCCAGCACCCGCGTCTGCACGCCGCGGCCGCGCCGCGACAACGCGTTGAGCCGCACCTCCACTTCCTGCAGCGCGAACGGCTTGATCAGGTAGTCGTCGGCGCCGGAGTCGAACCCGGAGAGCTTGTTGTCCAGCGAATCGCGCGCGGTCAGCATCAGCACCGGCGTCTGCTTGCGGGCCTCGTTGCGCAGCTTGCGGCAGACCTCCAGCCCGTCCATCCCGGGCAGGTTGAGGTCGAGCACGATCGCGTCGAAGTCGTGGACCACCGCCAGGTGCAGGCCGGTCACGCCGTCGGCGGCGAAGTCGACGGTGTGGCCGCGGTCTTCGAGGTAATCGCCGAGGTTCGCGGCGATGTCCTGGTTGTCTTCGATCACGAGGATGCGCATCGGCGAGGGTTCCGTGTTGGGGGAGGCGGGAGCGGCTGCGTCGTCGTTGGACAGGAGAAACGACGGCCGGTTTCCCGTGATCGACAGATTCTGGCACAAAGCCGATGCGAAGCCGGTCGCGTCCGCACCGTGGATACAAAAGACCCAGGCGAAATCGTCGCCTGGGTCAACGAGTACCGCCCCGATTGCCCGTAATCTGCCGACTGACTGGTTGGACCGGAAACAGGAGGCGAGCAGATTGCGGACTGCGCACGCTACGCCCGGCACGCTTAAACCGCTGTTAAGCCGATTGTTATTTTCGGGTTAACCGGGAGGGCTGCCGCTGTTTCTGCCCGTCGCGACGGGCCTGTTCGCCGGCGGCGGTGGCCGCGAAATCGACGATCTGCCCGGCGATGTCGATGGCTGCGACGGCCTCGATCCCCTCCAGCCCCGGCGAGGCGTTGACCTCGAGCACCAGCGGCCCGCGCCGCGAACGGATCAGGTCCACGCCGGCCACGCCCAGCCCCAGCGCCTGCGCGGCGCGGATCGCCACCGCCTGCTCCTCGCGCGACGGCAGCGCCGCGTGCCCGCTGCCGCCGCGGTGCAGGTTGGAGCGGAAGTCCCCCGGCGGCGCCTCGCGCTGCATCGCCGCGACCACCCGCTCGCCGACCACCAGGCAGCGCAGGTCGCGCCCCTCGGCCTCGGCCACGAACTCCTGCACCAGGAAGTTCGCATACAGCCCGCGCAGCGCCTCGATCACGCCGCGCGACGCCGACGGCTTCTCGGTCAGCATCACCCCGGCGCCCTGGGTGCCCTCGTTGAGCTTGATCACGTGCGGCGGCGGCCCGAGCATCGACAGCAGGTCCGCGGTGTCGTCCGGGTTGTCGCCGAACACCGTCGCCGGCAGGTCGATGCCCTGGGCCGCGAGCAGCTGGTGGCAGCGCAGCTTGTCGCGCGCACGCGCGATCGCCGCGGAGGCATTGGGCGTGTAGGTGCCCATCAGCTCGAACTGGTGCAGCACGGCATTGCCGTAGCGCGTGATCGAAGCGCCGATCCGCGGGATCACCGCGTCGTAGCCGGCGACCGGCCGGCCCTTGTAGTGCATCGAGAATCCGTCAGCGGCGATCCGCATGTAGCAGCGCAGCGGGTCGAGCACCCGCACGCTGTGCCCGCGCGCGCGCGCGGCTTCGACCAGGCGCCGGGTCGAGTACAGCTTGCTGTTGCGCGAGAGGATGGCGAGCTTCATGGCGGGGCGGCGGGAGGCGGGCCGCCGTTATACCGCACCGCCGCGTCGGGATGTGTGCCGAAACGGGATGGCGCCGTTCCTGTCACGGAAAAGCGCGTATGCAGGCTCCGGATGGACACCGTGGCCTGGTGGCCGTGGTGAAAGCGAATAAAAAGAACCGCCCGCCATCGCGCGCCGAGCGCGGCGATGGCGGGCGGCCGGGAAACTAGTGGCGCACGTCCAGCGTCACGCCGTCGAAGCTGCGTGCGCCGACCACCTGGATGTAGTAGGTGCCGGGCTGCGGTCGCATGATCCGGACCGTCTCGGCGCTGGTGCCGGGCCGCCGGCTGCGGAAATCGGCGGTGTCCGGCGTCGGCGGCTCGCCGTACCGGACCTGCAGGTCGGCATCGCCGATCCCGCCGTGCGTGGCCAGGCTCAGCGCCGCCGTTCCCGCCGGGATCTCCAGCGAGAACAGCAGCGCCTCGCCCGCGCGGCCCGCCAGCCCGGCCATGGGCTGCCGGTTGTAGATCGGCATCGGCACGAGCGGCCGGTCGCAGGGCTCGCCCGGATCGCACGGCGGATCCAGCACCGCCGAGACGGCGGCGTGGGCGTCGACGATGCCGGCGCCCATCAGCCGGTCCTGCGGGATCCGGATCGGATAGGGGAACGGCCGCGCCGAGGCGACCAGCAGGTCGCGCAGCTGCGGCGGCGACAGCGGCGTCTGCGCGACGCCTTGCACCAGCGCGGCGACGCCGGCCACGTGCGGCGCCGCCATCGAGGTGCCCATCATGCCGGCATAGCTGGCGCCGCCGGGCGCCGGCCCCTCGGCGCTGTCGTGCCAGGCCTGCCAGATGTAGCTGAACCGGTCGTAGACGATGTCGCCGCCGGGCGCGGACAGGTCCACGCCGGCGCCGACGTTGGTGTAGTAGCTGATGTCGCCCTCGCGGCCGGTCGCGGCCACGGTGACGACGTTGGCGCAGCCGCCGGGCGTGACTTCCGACACGTCCTGGTACCACTCGGAGTTGCCGGCGGCGACCACGACCAGGCTGCCGTTGCCCACCGCCGCGTCGATCGCGGTCTGCATCGGCGAGTCCGCCTCGCAGGCGTACCAGCCCGACAGGCTGAGGTTGATCACCTCGGCCGGATCGGGATTGTCCGGCACGCCCTCGACGCTGCCGCCGGAGGCCCAGACGATCGCGTCGGCGATGTCGGAGTCGTAGCCGAGGCCGCAGCGCCCCAGCACCCGCATCGGCAGCACCTTCGCCTCCGGCGCCACGCCGGCCAGGCCGATGCCGTTGCCGGTCGCCTGCGCCACCGTGCCGGCCACGTGGGTGCCGTGCCAGGAGCTGGGCATGATGCCGCAGACGTCCGGGTCGTCGTTCCAGGTGCCGGGGTCCTGCCCGCCCGGAACGCGCTCGGCGCTGTCGCGCCGCGAGAGCACCGGGTCGGTGATGAAGTCGTAGCCTTCGAGCATGTTGGCGTCGAGGTCGGGATGGGCGGTGACGCCGGTATCGAGCACCGCGACCACCACGCCGTCGCCGGTCGCGCGCTGCCAGGCCCGGGTGGCGTGGACGCCGCCGGCGTAGCCGTGCAGATGCCATTGCAGTTCGACGAAATCCGGGTCGTCCGGCGTCGCCGCCGCGGAATCCCCGGCGGCCGCCAGGCCTGCATGGGTGAGCAGGCGGTCGATCGCGGCGTACTCCACCGCCGGATCGGCAGCCAGCTGTTCGACGAAGCGGCGGGCCTGCACGCGGTCCAGCGGCGCGGAGGTGCGCACGACGGCTGCGCCGCCCGCGGTCCGGCGCAGCAGCGAGGCGTGCAGCGTTCCGGCGCGCCCCGCTACCAGCGGGGCCGCCAGTCCGCTGCGTGCGAGTGCCGCGTCCAGGCTGCCTTGCGCAGCCCGTGGATCCTGCACGGGCGCGGCACCGGCGCGGTAGCGCACGATGAACCGCTGATGGCGCTGGGCGATGCCGGCATCCTGCAGCACGGCCGCCTGCATTCGCGGCAGTGTCGTCCCGCCTTCGGCGGCGGCGGCCGCGTGCGCGGACAGCGCCAGGCCCAGGGCGGCGGCGAGGCATGCGAAGGGAAGACGCTTGGTCGGGTCGGACATCGGAATCGCTCCGGATCTGCGCCGGGGGAACGGGTCCCCGGCAGAGGACTGGGGCGGACCCGCGCGCGTCGGGGCGCGCGGATCCGGATCGAAGGTCGCGCGCTACCAGCTGAAGCCGGCGCCGGCGGAGATGCTGCTTTCGCCGCCGGACACCGCGCCGCCGAACGAGATGCTGGCGCGGTTGCCGAGCGCGCGCTGGTAGCCGATCGCGATCGCCTGCTCGCTGCCCTGTGCGCCGACGCCGACGCCGACGCGGTTCTGCCCGGCGAGTCCGGCGGTGTTGAGCGCCATGCCGGCGTAGGCGCCGCTCATGGCGCCCATGCGGTCGATGCGGCGGTCCTGGTGGCGGAGGCGTTCGTCGAGCTCGCCGCGCAGCGAGGTGAAGTTGTCCTCCCAGGCGGCGAACTGCTCGTCGGTGTAGGCCTTGGCCTGGGTCAGCGTGTTCGCATCGCCGGCTTCCATCTGCGCCACGTTCACGGCGTCGTGGTCGTCGACGCCTTCGGCAACGTTGGTGACGCGGCGCTGGTTGTCGGCGCTGCCGACCGAGACCGTGTTGGCCTGGTCCGCGACCGAGCCCTGCCCCAGTGCCACCGCGCCTTCGGCGGTGACGCTGGCACCCTGCCCGATGGCCGTGCCCGAGGCCGCCTCGACATTGGCGTCGGCGCCGACCGCGACCGCATCGGTCGCCTCGGCCGAGATCGACGCACTGCTGCCCACCGCAGTGCTGTTTTCGGCCTCCACCACCGCACCATGGCCGATCGCGGTGTCGTTGCCGTCGGCCGCAACGCTGTCGTTGCCGACCGCTAGGCCATCGCCGCGACCGCTCGGCGGGCCCTTGCCGCCGCCGCCGTCGCCACCGATGCCCCGCTCCAGCAGCCCGATGCGGCTGTCGAGCCCGGACAACGCGCCGTCGAGCGCGCCGAGGGCATCACCGACATTGCCGTAGTAGCTCCCCTGGACCGAGAACACCGACCCGATCAGCCTGCCGCTGGCGTCGACCACGGTACCGCCGCCGAAGGCGGTGGCGACCGAATCCATCGCCGCATGCACCTGCCCGCCGTTCACCGCATCGTGGCTGGAGGCGTTGATCGCGCCCGCGGCGACGTTGCTCAGGCGGGTACCGCCCTCGCCGTCCAGGCTGATGCGGCCGTGGCTGTCGTCGTCGTAGGTCACCGCATTCGCGGCCACGCCCTCGATATCGCCGATGCGGTCCTCGATGCCGTCCACCCGGCCCTCGACCACGCCGACGCGCTCGTTGGTCTCGAACAGCTGGCTGCCGTTGACCGCGTCGGTGCTCTCCTCCGACACCTCGCCCGCGGCGACATTGGCCAGGACGGTGCCTTGCGCACCGTCGAAGGTGACGCGATCGTGGCTGTCGTCGTCGTAGGTGATCGCGTTCGCGCCGATGTGGCCGATCTCGTCGGCGACCGCGGTCAGCTGGTCCAAGTTCACCGCATCGGTCCCCTGCGTGCCGGCGGCGACATTGGCGATCTGGCGCTCGGCGCCTTCGCTGCCGACCGAGACCGTGTTCTCGCGGTCGGCGATGGCGCCACGTCCCAGCGCGACGCTGTTGCCCGCCATCGCCCAGGCGTCCGCGCCCAGCGCCATGCTGGACAGGCTGTCGGCCTGGCTGCGGAAACCAAGTGCGACGCTCTCGTCGCCGTAGGCTCGCGCCACCTGGCCGACCGCGGTCGAGCTTTCGCCGAAGGCGCCGCTGCCGCTGCCCACGGCGAGCGTGCGGATCGCCGCGGCCGTCGAGCCTTCGCCGAACGCAGTGGCGAACTCCCCCGCCGCCACCGACATCACGCCGACCGCGGTGCTGCGATCGGCACGCGCGCTGCCGCCCACCGCGACCGCCATCTCGCCGCCGGCATAGGCGCCGGCGCCGACCGCGGTCGAGGCGTATTCCAGCGCGCGGGCGCCGGCGCCGATGGCGGTGCTTTCGCGGCCGGAGGCGATGGTGGCGAACTCCTCCATTTCCCAGGTCTCGCCGTTCATCACGTACAGGTGGCCGCCGATCGCGGTCGCTGAATCCGCGGTGGCTTCGCTGCCGGCGCCGTAGGCCGACGCGTAGTCGGCCGAGGCGACGCTGTTGAAGCCGGAGGCGGTGGTGTGCTTCTCGAACGCGAACGCGCCGCTGCCGAACGCCGAAGCGCCCAGCTCGCCGGCGAAGGCGCCGGAGCCCGCCGCGGTGGCGAAGTCGCCGGCCGCGGTCGCGGGCTGATCGTTGTCGGCGTCGCCCGTGGCCTCGAAATAGCGGTTGCTCGCCGTGGCCTGCTGCAGCTGCGACAGATTGACCGCGTCGGTGGCCTCCGTGCCGGCGGCGACGTGGGTGATCTGGCGGTCGATCGCCTCGACTTCGAACTGGATCGAACCGTTGTGCCAACGCGCCGGCGTTCCCACCGACACCGAGTTGGGCCGGTCGGCAAAGGAGTAGGCGCCCAGCGCCACCGAATTGTCGGCACCGACGGCGACCGAGGCGTGCGGGCCCAGGGCCATGCTGGCGGTGGTGTCCGGGAACAGGATGCTGTTCCAGCCCATCGCCACGCCCTGGTCGCCGCCCACCGCGGCGTGCCCGCCCAGGGCGAGGCTGCCGTCGCCCTGCGCCACGCTGCTCAGGCCGACCGCCGTGCTGCGCGGTCCGCGCGCTTCCGCCCAGCTGCCGATGGCGGTGCCGAACACGTCGTAGGCGCGTGCGCGGCCGCCCACGGCGACGCTGTGGTCGCCGCGCGCGGTGCTGCCCTGGCCCACGGCGGTGGCGCTGCGGCCACTGGCCTCCGACACCACGCCGAGTGCGGTGCTGCCGTAATCGGTGGCGCGGGCGGCGGTGCCGATGGCGGTGCTCTCCTGTCCGGAAGCCTCGGTCGACCAGATCTCCTCTTCCCAGGTCTCGCCGTTGATCACCACCATCTGTCCGCCGACGGCGACGGCGCTGTCGCCGGTGGCCTGGCTGCCGACGCCGTAGCTGCTGCTCCACTGGCCCGAGGCCAGGCTGTTGAAGCCGCCGGCGGTGGCGTACTCGCCCATCGCGAAGGCGCCGCTGCCGAAGGCCGAGGCGCCGAGCCCGACCGCGTAAGCGGCCGAACCCACCGCGGTGGCGTAATCGCCCTCCACCGCCGCTTCCTGCTCGTTGTCCGGGCCGCCGCTGGCGGCGAGATAACGGGTGTCCTCGGTCGCGGCGTTCAACTGGTCCAGGTTCACCGCGTCGGTGCCTTCGGTGCCGGCGGCGACGTTGACGATCTGCCGCTCCGCGCCCACCGAGCCGACGGACACCGTGTTCTCGCGATCGGCCACCGAATACGCGCCCAGGGCGACGCTGTTGACGGCCAGCACGTCGGTTTCCGCGCCGACCGCGGTGCTGCGCTCCACCCGCCCCTTGGCCTGGCGGCCGAACGCGCTGGAATATGCACCCGCGGTGCCGGCGAACTGGCCGACGGCGGTGTTGGACTCGTCGTAGGCGATCGCGTTGGCGCCGACCGCGACGCTGCGCGGCCCGTGCGTCTGCGCGCTGGCGCCGATGGTCACGCCCAGCACCTCATAGGCGCGCGCCTGGCTGCCGATGGCGATGCTGCGGTCGCCGCGGGCCGTGCTCGCCCCGCCCAGGGCGATGGCGCTCCTGCCGCTCGATTCGGAAGTGGCGCCGATGGCGATCGCGCTGTACTCGGTGGCGCGCGCCGCCACGCCCAGCGCGGTGCTTTCCTTGCCGGAAGCGGTGGTGCTCCAGGTCTCCCATTCCCAGGTCTCGCCGTTCATGACCTGCATCTGCCCGCCGACCGCGGTGCTGCCCTCGCCGCTGGCCTCGACGCCCGCGCCGAAGGCAGCGGCATTGTTGGCCGAAGCCACGCTGTCGAAGCCAACCGCGGTGCTGCGCTCGCCGAGCGCGAACGCGCCGCTGCCGAGCGCGGACGCGCCCAGTCCGCCTGCATAGGCGCCGGAACCGGCGGCGGTGGCGAAGTCGCCGTCGACCGCGGCCTCCTGATCATTGTCGGCATCGCCGCTGGCGGCGAGATACCTTGCGCTGCCGGCGACCGCCTCGAGCTGATCCAGGTTCACCGCATCGGTGCCCTCGGTGCCGGCGCTGACATTCGTGATCTGCCGGGTTTCGGGAAAGCCGTCGATGTTCTGACCGGCGCCGACCGAGACCGTATTGGCCCGATCGGCGACCGAGCCGGTGCCGAGCGCCACGCTCTGATCCGCGAGCGCGAAACTGTAGTAGCCCAGCGCGGTCGCGCCCTCCGCGTTCGCGAATGCGGAGTTGCCGAGCGACGTCGAGCGCGCGGCGTTGGCGAAGGCAGCGCCGCCGACGGCGGTGGCGTTGACCTGCGTCGCCATCGCGTTCCAGCCGATCGCGCTGGAGGCATCGCCGGTGGCCTGGGCCGAAGCGCCGAACGCGGAGGAGGACTCGCCACTGGCCAGGGTCGGCACGTGCCCGAGCACCTGACCCGCGGGCCGGCTGCCGCCGACCGCGGTGCTCTGCGCACCGGTGGCCTGCGCGGACTCGCCGAGCGCCACGCTGCTGCTGCCTTCCGCGCGGGCGCGCGAACCGAGCGCGGTCGCCCACTCCCCGGACGCGGCCGCCGCGGCGCCCACCGCCGTGGCCAGGTCGCCGGCCGCGCGCGCGCCCGCGCCGAAGGCCGCCGCCCCGGCACCGTCGGCGGTCGTCGTGCCTTGCAGCACGACCTCCTGCTGGGTGACCGGGTCGATGTAGCGATGATCGAGCCTGCCGCCGACCGCGGTGCTGCTCTGCCCGGCCGCCTCGCTGGCCGAGCCGACCGCAGTGGCGTGGTCGGCGAAGGCCACGCTGTTGAAACCGATCGCCGTGCTTTGGTCGGCGTAGGCGAATGCGGCGCTGCCGAAGGCCGAGGCTCCCAGCTCCGCGGCATAGGCGCCGGAACCGGCGGCGGTGGCGAAATCGCCCTGCGCCAGTGCCGCCTGGTCGTTGTCGGCGTCGCCGGTGGCTTCGAAATAGCGGTTGTGCGCGGTTGCGGCGTTCAGCTGGTCGAGGTTCACCGCGTCGGTGCCGTCGGTGCCGGCGGCGACGTTGACGATCTGCCGCTCCATGCCCACCGAACCGACCGACACCGCGTTCTCGCGCTCGGCGACCGAGTCCGCGCCCAATGCGACGCTGCCGACCGCCAACGCCCTGCTGCGAGCGCCCAGCGCCGAGGCATTGCGCGCCATCGCCATCGCGTCGCTGCCGAAGGCGCCGGCGCCCTCGCCCTGACTTAGCGACAGGTGTCCGACAGCGGTGTTGAAGTCGTCGAAGGTCTGACCGCCGATGGCGATACTGCGCGGCCCCAACGCCATCGCCGACGCCCCGATCGCCACGCTGAAGTTGTCGAGCGCGTAGGCGCCGCCACCGACCGCCACGCTCCAGTGTCCGCGCGCGTTGGCGCCCATGCCCACCGCGGTGGACTGCTCGCCGTGCGCCTCGGCGAGCGCGCCGGCGGCGGTGGCGCCGTAGCGGGTCGCGCGCGCGGCGGAACCGAGCGCGGTGCTCTCCTGCCCGGAGGCGACGGCCGACCATTGCTGCTCCTCGCCACTCTCCATGTCGAACACCGTCATCTGCCCGCCGATCGCGGTGCCGCCGCGGCCGCTGGCCTGGCTGCCGGCACCGTAGGCGGCGCTGTACTCGCCGGTCGCGGAGCTGCCGTAGCCGGTCGCGGTGGCCGATGTCCCCGCCGCAAAGGCGCCGGTGCCGACCGCCGTGGTCCCGACCGCGAAGGCCGAACTGCCGGCGCCGAGCGCGGTGGCATGGTCGGCGTCGGCCCAGCTGTTGGCGCCATAGGCGCTGCTCTCGCGGCCCCAGGCCTGGCTGTAGTGGCCGCTGGCGCTGGCGGCGTCCGCGGTCGCGGCGCTGCCGGCACCGGCCGCGAGCGCACCGGCACCGCTGGCCAGGGCGGCGTCGCTGCCGTCTCCGGCCCCGTCCGCCTGGAAATAGCTCACCCCTTCGGCCGCGGCCGGCACGGGCGTGTCGCTGCCGCCCTGGATCGCGACGGCCCCGCCGGCGTCCGCTTCTTCGCACTCGCGGGCGCGGCGAGTCTCTGTATCCGAGCCGCAATCGACGCCCGCGGTCGCGTCAGGCTGGAGGTCCGCCGCCGCGGCGGGCGCGGCTGCGATCAAGGCGGCAATGGCGAGCGCCAGGGTGGTGTGCTTCATGTCGTGCTTTCTCCTCCAGTGTGGATCCGGAAACCGGGGAGGCGAGGCACTGCATGGATGACACCGGCCCCCGCCCAGACGACCGCGCCTGTTCGGTCGCGGTTCGCAGCGGTCGATGCTTGGCAGCAAGCGGGCGCGGATGCCATTCCAATTCGATGACAACCGCTTTATCTCGGCGTTTATCCGAACCGGATCAATGGGTTGCCTCGCTCCCTGGCACCCGGCGCCGATCGCGACAACGGCGTCGATCGGCCATGACGAGGGCCGCGACCGGAGGTGCGGCGCGGGTGCCGGGCGGCCGGGCGGCCTAGCGGGTGGGGTTCGGCGGCTGCAGCAGCGCCTCGGGAATCCGGCGCTCGCCAGCCAGCCGCCCCGCGTCGTCGAGCGCCGCCTCCAGCGATTCGACCTGGCCCAGCGCGTGGAACAGCTGGGCCTGCAACAGGGCGAGATCGAAGTCGCGGCGGGTCCAGGGCGCGACCCGCCCGACCAGGGCGGTGGCTTCGGCCAGGTCGCCGCGCTCGATCAGCCACGGCGCATAGGCGAGCACCGCCTGCGCGATGTCGCCCGGCACCCCGTCCTGCTCGGCCTGCGCCACGGCGGCGCGGTAGCTGCGCTCGGCATCGTCGTCGCGGCCCTGCGCGCGGGCCGCGAGCGCCGCCAGCAGGCGCCCGGTCACGTCGGCATCGGCGCCGCCGGCCAGGATGTCGTCGCGCAGCGGCCGGTCGCTCTGCAGCGCCGCCTGCTGCCGCAGCCATTGCATCCGGCGCAGGCGCGATGGCCAGGCCTCCGGCGACCAATCCTGCAGGGCGGCATCGACGATCGCGATGGTCCGCGCCGGATCGCCACTGCGCCAGGCCAGTTCCGCCTGCAGCGCGTCCTTGCGGTGGAAATCGCCCGGCAACACCGGGCCGTCGCCGTGCTCCTCCAGCAGCGCGCGCGCGGCCCCGAACCGGCCCTCGCGGATCATCACCTCGGCGCGGCCGAGCGCGACGCTGGTGACCAGGGTGACGTCGCTGACCTGGTCGCGCAGCGCCCATGCCTGCTCGATGGCCGCGCCGGCCTGATCCGGCTGCAGCAGCTTCAGATGGGTGACCGCCAGGGCCGACTGCATCGCCACCAGCTCGTTGACCGCGCCGAAGCGCCGGAACTCCGCCGCCGCCTTGCCCAGGTATTCGAGCGACTGCGCGGGCCGGCCGCGTTCGCCCTCGAGATGTCCGAGGTTGGCGTCAACCCGCGCCACCGACAGCAGGTCGCCGGTACGCGCCAGCAGGATCCGCGCCCGCCCGAGGTCCTCCAGCGCACCGGGGAACTTGCCCAGCGCGGCCCGGGTGACGCCACGGCCGTTGAGCGCGCCCCCCAGCAGCGAGACATGCTCGTCGGGATCGAGCAGCCCGATCGCCGCCGAATAGTCCCGCTCGCCCTCGGCGTAGCGGTCCAGGCGCACGCAGATGCCGCCGCGCACCAGCAGCGCGCGGGCGCGGAACATCGGATCGTCGCGCGCGGTGGCGGTCTTCAACAGGCGATCCACTTCGACCAGCGCCTCGGCGTGCTTGCCGGCCCGGAAATCCACCTGCGCCAGCCGCAGGCGCAGCTGCGGTTCCTCGCGCTGTAGTTCCGGCGCGTCCTGCAGGATCCGGCGGGCGGTGTCGAGTTCGTTGCTCAGCATGGCCGCCTGCGCGCGCTGCAGCCGTTCGGCGAGGCTGAGATCGATGCCGGCGCCGCTGTCGCTGCGCCCGAGCGCCGCCAGCAGCCGCCCGCTGGCCTGGTCGGCGGCCTGCAGCAGGTCGGCGTGCTCGCCGGTGGCGCGGCGCGAGGCGCCGCCGTCGCCGTCGGCGATGAGCTCGACGTGCCAGCCCTGCTTGCGATGGCGCGCGCGGCTGCTGATGATCCAGCCGTTGCCGGCGGCGCGACGCAGCTGGCCGGCCACCACGTCGCGCTCTTGCCCATGCAGCAGCGAGAGCACGCTTTCGCTCGACGCCACCGGCAGGCCGTTGCGGCGCAGGCGGTCGCCGATGAAATCCATCAGTCCGAGCCGCGCCCAGGCCGCGGCCCGCGGCCCCTCCACCGTCGTCGGCAGCACGATCAGCGCGGCGGCCGGTCGCGCATTGGCGCCGGCGTCGGCGCTGGCGGCCGGCCGCTCCCGCTGCGAGACCGCCCACCAGGCACCCGCCGTCAGGACGATCGCGATCGCGGCGAGGATGGCCAGGATCCGGCGTTGCCGCGGCGGCGTCAGCGTCGACTCCGGGGACCCGGGCGCGACCATCGCCTGCGCCGCATCGCTCCCCGGCGGCGCCGGGTCCGGCGCCGCTCCCGCCTCCTCCGCGACCTGCAACGCCTCGACTTCCGCCACCCAGCGGAACCCGTAGCGCGGCACCGTGCGGATCAGGCGCTGTTCCTGGCCGTCGTCGCCGACCACACGCCGGGCCCGCAGCACGATCTGGCTCAGCTGCGCGTCGGAGACGTTGTCGCGGGCGAAGATGGCGACCGCGAGCTCGTCGCGTCCCACCGCGCGTTCCCGGTGCTCGATCAGATACTGCAGGCACTCGAACACGCGCGCCGGCAGCGCGACCACCTCGCCGCGATGACGCAGTTCGCGCGCGCGGCAATCGAGAAGATACTCGCAGAAACGGTAGGCAGCGCTCGACATGGATCATACGGCCGGCGGAGATCGCCCGCCGACGGCATGGCTATCGGGAGACAGGATGCCGGCGGTCGGGGCACCGGCCGGCGGCGACCTAGTATGACCTACGGGCCGGGGGTCCGCGCCCGACCGCCGCCCGCGGCCGGCGGGCTCAGTCGCAGCTGTCGCCCTCGACCCGCAGTTGCGCGGCGTAGAGCGCCGGTTGCGGCACCTGCCCGGCCTCGGCCTGCGCGCGCGCTTCGTCCAGATAAATGCGTGCCCGGCCCTGCGCGTCGGTCTGCAGCGATGCGGTGGCGGGCTTGCGCCAGATCCGTGCCACCGCCTGCTGCGACGGGCAGGCCGCGCTGGGGATGCGCACCACGTCGTTGAGCAACCAGCCGTCGTCGGGGTCCGGCCGCACCTCGTCGGCGTTGACCAGCCGCGCCCGCGGTTGGCAGCCGGGGCTGGTCTGCATGACCGTGAACCGGTACGGCGGCTCGGCCTGGCCGGTGAACACGCCTTCGATGCGCGCGCACGCCTCCGGGATCTGCCGCAGCGTGTGCGCGGCCCCCACCGCCTGTGGCGGCGCGACCTTGCGCTCGATCTCGGGGGCCTGCCCGTCGGCAGCCAGCGCGACCGGCGCGACGACCAGCGAAACGAATAGGACGGATGCGATGCGGCGCATGGCGGGGATCTCCATCGATGCAGCGAAACAGCCTGCCACGGGCCGGCTGAATCGATCGCCACGGCGCAATGCCGCGAGGCTCGGCGGCACCGGGTCGGGGTGGCACCGCAAGTCGCTCCCCGATACTCGCTTTGTTGCGGCGCCACCCCGATCCGATGCCCACACCGCTGCCGCGCCGGACGGGAGTACGGGCCTGCTCCCGACCCGACACGCCATCGTCGTATCCAGGCGGCCTTCCGGGCGGATTTCGACAAAGCGAATATCGGGGAGCGACTCGAAATTCGCCCGGAAGGCCGCCACCCGCGCGACATCCGCTTTTACGGCCCCGCACTCTTCGGGTCTGGATGATCCCCGGTCCGGAATGCCGCCCGCGCGGGCGCAACTGCAAACGGTTTCGACAAGCCGGGAACGCAGTACGCATAGGCGAACGTCGCATCCGGCACAGCGCCGGCCGCGGGCCGGACAGCGTCGACCCGCCAGCGGTTTGGCCTGCCCGCGGCCGTGTGCCATAGTCGGCGGGCTCGCGCAACGGGCAGGTCTTCATGGCTGCGATGGACCCGTTCGTTCCAGGCGCAGGGGGGGATCATCACCGCAGTACTGTTCGTCTTGGCATTCACTCTGGGAGGGGTTTCATGCTGGAGCAACACGGTTTGTGGCTGGCGCTGGTGTGCGCGGTCGTCGCGATTCTCTACGGCGTGATCTCGGCGCGCTGGATCAACCGGCAGCCGGCCGGCAACGCGCGCATGCAGGAGATCGCCGGCGCGATCCAGGAAGGCGCACGCGCCTATCTCAATCGCCAGTACATGACGATCTCGATCGCCGGGGCCGTCCTGTTCGTGCTGGTCGGGCTGTTCCTGAGCTGGGCCACGGCGATCGGCTTCCTGCTCGGCGCCGTGCTCTCCGGCGCCGCCGGCTACATCGGCATGAACGTCTCGGTGCGCGCCAACGTGCGCACCGCCGAGGCCGCCCGCAGCGGCATCGGCCCGGCCATGGACGTGGCCTTCCGCGGCGGCGCCATCACCGGCATGCTGGTGGTGGGCCTGGGCCTGCTCGGCGTCGCCGGCTACTGGGTGGTCCTCAACGCCATGGGCATGTCGGGCGAGGACGCGCTGCACGCGCTGGTCGGCCTGGCCTTCGGCTCCTCGCTGATCTCGATCTTCGCGCGCCTGGGCGGCGGCATCTTCACCAAGGGCGCGGACGTCGGCGCCGACTTGGTCGGCAAGGTCGAGGCCGGCATCCCCGAGGACGACCCGCGCAACCCGGCGGTGATCGCCGACAACGTCGGCGACAACGTCGGCGACTGCGCCGGCATGGCCGCCGACCTGTTCGAGACCTACGCGGTCACGGTGATCGCCACCATGTTGCTCGGCTACCTGATGGTCACCGAGGTCGGCAGCAACGGACCGCTGTATCCGCTGGTGCTCGGCGGCGCCTCGATCATCGCCTCGATCATCGGCGCGTTCTTCGTCAAGGTGAAGGCCGGTGGCTCGATCATGGGCGCGCTGTACAAGGGCGTGATCGTCTCCGGCGTGATCGCCGCGATCCTGTACTACCCGATCACCGCCGAGCTGATGGCCGACAACAGCCACGGCGCGACGAACCTCTACGTCTGCGCGTTGATCGGGTTGATCCTGACCGGCGCCATCGTCTGGATCACCGAGTACTACACCGGCACCCAGTACAAGCCGGTGCAGCACGTCGCATCGGCATCGACCACCGGCCACGGCACCAACATCATCGCCGGGCTGGGCATCTCGATGAAATCGACGGCGCTGCCGGTGATCGCGGTCTGCATCGCGATCTGGGCCTGCCACCTGCTGGGTGGCCTGTACGGCATCGCGATTGCCGCCACCGCGATGCTGTCGATGGCCGGCATGATCGTGGCGCTCGACGCCTACGGACCGATCACCGACAACGCCGGCGGCATCGCCGAGATGGCGGAGCTGCCACCGGAAGTGCGGGCCGTCACCGACCCGCTGGATGCGGTCGGCAACACCACCAAGGCGGTGACCAAGGGCTACGCGATCGGCTCGGCCGCACTGGCGGCGCTGGTGCTGTTCGCCGACTACACCCACAACCTGGACACCGTGGGCGCGGCCAGGGCGCTGGCCGATGGGGTGGCCTACGTGGCGCCGACCTTCGACCTCTCCAACCACATGGTGATCATCGGCCTGCTGATCGGCGGCCTGATCCCGTACCTGTTCGGGGCGATGGCGATGGAGGCCGTGGGCCGCGCCGCCGGCTCGGTGGTCGAGGAGGTGCGGCGCCAGTTCCGCGAGATCCCCGGGATCATGGAAGGCACCGGCAAGCCGGACTACTCGCGCGCGGTCGACATGCTGACCAAGTCGGCGATCAAGGAAATGATCGTGCCGTCCCTGCTGCCGGTGGCGGTGCCGATCGTGGTCGGCCTGCTGCTCGGGCCGCAGGCGTTGGGCGGCCTGCTGATCGGCACCATCGTGACCGGCCTGTTCGTGGCGATCTCGATGACCACCGGCGGCGGCGCCTGGGACAACGCCAAGAAGCACATCGAGGACGGCAACTTCGGCGGCAAGGGTTCCGAGGCGCACAAGGCCGCGGTGACCGGCGACACCGTCGGCGATCCCTACAAGGACACCGCGGGCCCGGCGATCAACCCCTTGATCAAAATCATCAACATCGTCGCGCTACTGCTGGTGCCGCTGCTGTAGGGTCGCAACCGGCACCGCGCCATGCGCCGACGACTCGTCTGGCGTGCACGAACACGGCGGCCTCATGGCCGCCGTGTTTTTTATGGTTCTTCTCCCAACTCCCGCACGGTAGCTGCCGGATGAGCGTGTGTGCACGACGCCGGGCGGACGCCGGGCCCTTCCCCAAAGGGGACGGCGCCTCGTGGGAAACCCCGCGCACTGTTCAGGGCCGGTGCGGCGCCCCGGTGCGGGACCGTCGACGCCATGGATGGATTCACGGCGTGTCCCGCACCGGGGCGCAGTGCCGGCCCGCCCGCGACACCCACCCAGCACAGGGCCGGCATGCGGGTGGGCTGCATCGCGCCGCGTCGCGACTTCCGTCGCTCCCACAGGGGGGCGGCTGTCGGCTCAGATGCGCGTTTTCCCTGAGTTGGGAGATAACGGCCCCGCGACAATGCGGAAATCACCGGTCTCCGAGCACTCACCCCGCAGATCAGTCGGGCGCGAACATCCCGCTGGAGAGGTCGAACCACGGGGTGCACAGCGTCTGCTGCCGCTCCGCAAGCGCGAACGACGCCTGCCAGATCTCGACCCCGTCGACCTCCTCGGGCGCGCTGAAATCGGCCTGGTCGAACGGTGCCACGCCCAGACACCAGCGGACCCTTTTCGGCACTCCGGCGGTCGGCGCGGTGAAGGCGAAGCTCCCTTCGAGCGTCTCGCCGGCCGCGAGCTTCGCCGCCAGCGGCACCGGCGGCACCGTCGGAGTCGGCTGCGCCAGCGGCAGCGCGACGTGGCTCAGGGTGAGGTCGTCGCCGTCCTCGCGAAAGCTCGGGTCGCCGACCGCGCCGCCGTGCTGGCGCCCGATCAGCACCGCATGGCGATTGCCGCGGTCGAACACGGCGAGGTCGGCATCCGCAGTATTGTGCACGCGATAGCGCACCTGCAGCGGACCACCCGCTGCCGTTTCGAAGGAAACTTCGAGGCGGGCGCCCGCGCCCTCGACGGTGGTGCTGGCGGCTTCGGAACGGGACATGGCGGCGGTCTCGGGGGTGGTCGGCACGGCGGCATCACCCGCAGGCGGCACGCCGTGCGCGCACCCCAGCGTCGTGGTCAACAATGCGAACGCCACGGCATGGCGTGGCCGGGGGCGCGGGAATGGGGTGGACACTCGGCTTCTCCCTGGGGCGGCTGCCGCTAGCGGAGCTTAATAGATGACGGGCGGCCCGCGATGAACGCGGGCCGCCCGTCCCTCCTTCCGTGGCAGGTCGCGATCGCCGCTCAGCGGTCGATCACAAGGCGTAGCTGGGACGATCCGGCAGCCCGAGTTCGCGGCGGATGCCGTTCTCTGTCAGGTGGATCGGGTTGTGGGTGGTGGGCGGCGTGTCCGGGTTGCCATCGAAGTCGAAGGGTTCCGCGGAGCTCTCGAGGCCTACCGCCTGGCGCTCGGCATTGGGCACGCGGCCGGAATCGGGGCCTTCGCCGACGTAGGTACCGGGCAGGAAGGTGCCGTTGACGCCGTTATAGGCGTGCGACATCTCGTGGTACAGCACCACGACGGGTGCCGGGAAGGCGTCCATGTGGAAGGACGGGTTGTAGCTGATGTCCACGTCGCCGCCGGCGCCCGGCCGGCCGTTGACGATGTCGGCATCACGGCTGAAGGTCTGCGCGTAGCCGTTCTGCTCGTTGGCCAGTTCCTTGATCGTCACCGTGTTGCCCTTGGCGTCGGCTGCGGCATCGAACTCGGCCAGCATCTGCTGCCCGTTGGGCGATGAGCGCAGGAACTCCATGTCCGCCTCGACCCGCTGACGGAAGGCGTCGGACCCGGTCACGGTGATGCCGTGCGTGCCGACGCTGGCGTCGATCTCGACGTTGACCACCGTCGGGTTGGCGCCGGTGGCGGCGTTGATCAGGTCGCTGGCCTGCGCGTAGACGGTGTCGGTGCCGGTGGCGCCCTGGACCGTGTCCTCCCCCTGGCCGGCATAGATGGCGTTGCTGCCGGCGCCGGAATGGATCACGTCGTCGCCCAATCCGCCGGAGACGATGTCGTTGCCCGCGCCGACGTGGATCTCGTCGTTGCCGGCGCCCCCTTCCAGATAGCCGTCCTGGCCACCGCCACGGATCACGTCGTCGCCGTCTCCGCCGTAGACCACGTTGATCCCGGTGCCCCCCTGGATCTCGTCGTCGCCCGCATTGCCGAAGATGTCGTTGCGGCCGCCGAGGCTCTCGATCACGTCGTCGCCGATGCCGCCGTCGATGCGATCGTCGCCGTTGCCGGTGAGGATGCGGTCCTCGCCCGCACCGCCATCGACCACCATGTTGACCGTCACGTTGGACGCGGCCGCGATGGTGTCGTTGCCGCCGCCGGTGCGCAGGGTCAGCTCCTGCTGCTCGGTCAGGCGGACCTCGTAGCTCTCGCCGTTGACCTCGATGTCCAGGGTGCCGTCGTCGCGCTGGCTGACCTGCACGTCGTCGTCGCCCTCGCCGGTGGTGAACACCACCTGGTCGCTGCTGACGTAGGTCTGGAACGGACCGGCGGTGGCGATGGTCTGCTCGCGGGTGACGGTGGCCTGCTCCCCCTGGTGCAGCTCGGCGTTGCGGATGGTCTTGCCATCGGCCGTCTGGCGGTCGGGCAGGCGGGACCCGGCGTCGTTGCCGTTGATGGTGACGGCGCCGTCCGTGGCACTGTCGCGGGACGGGTCGACGGCATCGACGCTTTCGCCTTGCAGCGGCGCCTCGGCGAACCGGTCCTCGTTGCGCGCCGCGTTGTCCCAGTAGGTCTGGGTCGACGACGACGCGGTGGGGCTGGTGGCGGAATCGAGGCTCATGGACATGGCAGGACCTGCGCGGTAACAGTACGGTGACGTATAGATACGCAAAGGTACGGAGCCGGCCAAGCTAGGGCGTACCCCATGCTGGGGTCGGCCCGAGGGCGGGGCGATCTTGCTGCGATGCAGCAGGAAGCGGCGTAAAATGGCGTGTTTCCCTGTCCCCTTGCGCGTGGCGTCCTGCCGCGCGCGCAACGCTGGAGCCGCACTGCATGGGTCTGGACCACGTCCCCACCGGCAACAACCCGCCGGACGAAATCAACGTCATCATCGAGATCCCCAAGGACGCCGAGCCGGTCAAGTACGAGGTCGACAAGAGCAGCGGCGCGATCTTCGTCGATCGCGTGCTGTCCACGCCGATGCGCTACCCCTGCAACTACGGCTACGTGCCGCATACGGTCTGCGGCGACGGGGATCCGGCCGACGTGCTGGTGATCCTGCCGCTGCCGCTGATCCCCGGCTCGGTGATCCGCTGCCGCCCGGTCGGCGTGCTGAAGATGTCCGACGAGGCCGGCAGCGACGAGAAGCTGCTCGCGGTGCCGATCGACAAGGTCTTCGCCGGCTACGCGCACGTCGACGATCTCGACAAGGTGTCGCAGCACTGGCTCGAGCGCATCGGCCACTTCTTCGAGCACTACAAGGACCTCGAGAAGGGCAAATGGGTGAAGATCGACGGCTGGGGCGACGCGGCCGAAGCCAAGCGGATCCTCAACGAGGCGATCGAGCGCTACAGCGCGTAGCAGCGGATCCAGTCAAGCGCGAATCCAATCACAGTTTCCGGTCCACCGGCGCGACCGAAAACAATGCAGCCGCCAGATTCAATCGTTGGGCCGACGGGAGCAACGCGGAACTCGCTGCGGCCACAGGGGGACAACACCATGCATATACTGTTCGTGGGCGACAGCGCCATCCTTCCGCCCGACGTAATCGAACTCGTCGCCGCGATGGACGACACCTGGCGAATCGATACCGTACCCGACGGCGGCAGCGCTACCGCCCTGGTCGCCGAAACCGATATCGATGCCGTTGTGGTGGCGTCGGTCTTGCCCGACATGTCGCCGGCCACACTGCTCGAACAGTTGCGTACGCTGCGTTCGGGGTGCTCCCGCATCGCCCTGGTCGCCGGTGGGCAGCTGCCGTCACTACGGATCACGGGCCTGGCGCACCGCCTGCTGCCCTTGCCGCTGAGCGCGGAAATACTGCTGGAGGCGACCGGCAGCCTGGAAGATCTGTGCGAATTGCTCGACAACCCCGAATTGCGCAGCCGCATCGGCCGTGTCGAACAGTTGCCATCGCCACCGCATCTGTACCTCAGACTGATGCACGCGCTCGAGGACGACGACATCAGCGCCCAGGACGTCGCCCAGCTGATCGCCGGTGATCCAGGCATCGCCGCCAAGGTGCTGCATCTGTGCAACTCGGCATTCTTCTCCAACGGTCGCACGATCACCGATCTGCGCGGTGCCGTGGCCCGGCTTGGAATGGCTACACTGCGCGACGTGGTGCTCGCCAGCGAGGTGTTCTCGCTGCCGGCCGGCAGCGATATCGACCACGCGCAGCTGCAGCAACGTTCCCTGCTCGCCTCGCGCCTGGCGCGTCGCATGCTGCCCGAATCGAGCGCCGAACTCGGCGCGATCGCGGCGCTGCTGGCCGACGTCGGCTTGTTGCTGCCTGGCGTACGCAACGAGCACGAGCCCGCACGGCCTCACGACGACCGGCCCGGGCACACCGAGGCGGGAGCCTACCTGCTCGGCCTGTGGGGCCTGCCGATGCCGATCATCGAGGCCGTCGCATTCCATCGCGACCCGTCCCGCTCCAGCGTCCGCAGTTTCTGGGTCACCGGTGCGGTACACGTCGCCATGGCGCTGGCCAGCGACGGCAAAATCGATGAAGCCTATCTGGCCCGGACCAACATGGCCGATCGGCTGGAAGGGTGGCGCGCACAGGCGCGCGTCGCCGCAGAAGCGGTCGGAGTTGCCGCGGCATGAGCTAGGCGCCCTGCGGAAGCCGGGATACATCCGCGAACTGCACGATCCGCTACCGCCGCTGTCGGCGAAGTACACACGCCCAGAATTGGGATAGGGGGCGATGACAGATCGCCGTCGCTCCCCTCCCACACCACCCGGTATGCGGATCGGCACCGGGGTTCGCGAGGTTGAGGTCAGGGCAGACGCGGCAGGCCGAGGCGGTCGAAGTAGGCCAGAGTCAAGATGCGGTTCAACGCGTTGGCACTCTCTCAGGTCTTCCACCACCTGTTCGATGCTCCGGCCCCGCGTGCGCCGCGTCAGCGTGCGGATGCGATCCTTGAACCGGGCACGTGCCTTCTTCGATACGCCTCGGCGCACTTGGCCGTTACGCGTCCAGAAGATGAACCCCAGGAAGGATCGGCCGCGCACCGGCGCCACCGCACTCTTGGCCTCGTTGATCGTCAGTTTCAACCCGGCGTACAGGCTGCGCATGCGCTCCACCACTCGCTCGCCTGCTCGTTGGCTGCGCATGTACACGTTGCAATCGTCCGCGTAGCGCACGAAGCGGTGGCCACTGTGCTCCAGCGCCTTGTCCACTTCATCCACTGTCATCCCTTCCATGCCCGCACTGCCCGCGTTGCGCTTCACTCGGCCCAGGGCCGCAAGTCCAGCAAAGCTAGAGAGGCAGGCTGATGGCCTGCCTCTCTGCGTGCGGCTTGTCGCCGAAACGATCAGATGCGTTTCTGGTATTCATGGAGATGAAACGGCCGACTTCGAAACCGTTTCAGTATGCGTAACCGCTACTCAGAGATGCTTATCTTGATTCAGGGCGCAACCAGCATCAGCTGCGCCCATCGCCATACAGTCGATTAACAGCCACGATCAAATGGGGATACAGCCACCCCCCGGGTCACAAACATAGTGTAAGACCAGAACCCAATCGTCCAGCGCACACTCCCACAACGTCCCGCGGTGACCGCTTATTGTCATTACCTGCTGACCGGCATTCGATGACGTGCACGGGATAGTCGGCCTGAAGCTCGCGTATAGGCTGCCGGAAATGCCCATAACTCCTACCAGCAGCCCAATTGTCGTTCCTTTCATGATGTTCGACATCAGCGTAAACACTCCTTATCTTTGGATGGAGTCACCGCTCAAAGATCACGCGATCGCAAACCGTAGCGTGACCGCAGGGGGTTGGCGGTCATCCGACCGTAATGTGGAGGCCCTTTTAGATCAGTGAGGTGGATCAGGATCGTCGCATCGTACAAGTCCATACTCCGCGACATCGGCCGGCCAATGGTCTCATTCGTCGGTACCCCTAACCGGACGCCTTCTCCGACATTGACGTCACGTCGCTCCTGATCACGCCAAACGGGATACGTCCGCGTACTGCCCAACTCACTTCCGCTAGTGTCGGCGGATTGCACACGCGCGAAAAGAAAAGGCGGGCCAGCGGCCCGCCTTTTCGTGCTGCAGACCTCCGGTGGATCAGAAGCGCTGCTGGTACTGCATGTACATGAACCGGCCGATGTCGTAGCCGCCGTAGTAGGCCGAACCGGACGCCGGGTTGGAGTACATCGGAGCCGAATAGTGCTCGAACACGTTGTTCGCACCAACGGACACCGTCGCATTCCACGGCGCGTTCCAGCGGACCTGCACGTCGTGGAACGTGTTGGAGCCGACCCGGTTCTGCGGCGAGATCGCACCATCGAGATCCGGCGCGCTGTAGTCCGGGTTGGTGCACAGCTCCGGGTAGTCCGCCACGCTGAGGCAGCTTTCCTTCACGCCCGAGAAGTAACGGGTGGTCCACGTCACGCCCACATCCCCCATCTCCCAGGTCAGGCTGGCGTTCGAGCGCAGGCGGAAGTTGATGCCCGCGCTGCCCGAGAACGCATTCTGCTGCTCCGGCGGCACCGCGTCGTCATTGTCCTGCTTCAGTTCGTTCTTCGACACGTACGTGTTGAGCCAGGACAGACGGAAGAGACCATAGTCGGTGTCCATCGAATAGTTCAGGTCGAGATCGTAACCCTCGGTCTCCTGGTAGCCGGCATTGATGCCGGCATAGAAGAATGAGGTGATCACGCCGTTCTCATCACGGGTAAAGCGCGAGCCTGTGGGATCGGAACAACGAGATTCGATGCCACGCACATAGCAGTCGTCGAGCACCGACGTCGGCAAGTCGCCGATGATCGTGTTGTCGATGCGGATGTTCCACCAGTCCAGTGCAACGTTCAGGCCCTGGGCGAACGAAGGGCTGTAGACCAGCCCCAACGTCTTGCTGACCGACTCCTCGGGCGTCAGGCCGGGATTGGAGCCGGACGTGAAGGCGCGGTCGGACTGGTCCTCGCGGGTCTCCGAAAAGCCGCTTTCCGTGTTGGCGCGCTGACGGAAGTCCGCCGGCACGTCGGCCAGGCAGCGCTCGCTGCCGGCAGCGATGCCGTACACGCTGTCGCAGGGATCGGCATAGAACTCGAACGACTGCGATTCGCCACCGTACAGGTCGTTGATCGACGGGGCGCGGAAGCCCTGCGACCAGGTACCTCGCACCAGCAGGGACTCGATCGGCTTCCAGGTGAAGCCGGCCTTGCTGTTGGTGGTGTCGCCGAAGGTGTCGTAGTCGGAGTAGCGCGACGCGAGGTTCAGCGTCAGCTCCTGGGCGAACGGCATGTCGGCAAGCAACGGGATCTGCAGCTCGGCGTAGATTTCGTCGAGGCTGTACGAACCACTGGTCGGACCGGCCGCCAGATCGGTCGAATCGCCGGTCTGGGCCAGCGCGTCAGGCGAGAAGCTGCCCGACTCCTTGCGATGCTCGACGCCGACGGCCACGCCCAGGTCACCCGCGGGCAACGTGAACAGCGTGCCGCTGATGTTCGCGAAGTAGGCGCGGGTTTCGGTTTCCGAAAGCGCCTGGCCCGGCTTGTACAGATAGGCCTGCACGTTCGGATCGGCAAGGCTGTTCTCTGCATCGTAGCCGAACGGGATCAGCGGGTTCCACGGGGTGCAGGCGTTGGGGCCCGTGCCCAGGGTGATCGGATTGTCGGGGGTTCCACACTGCAGCACGCCGTCCGCATTGCGGAACGAGGCACCCGTGGCACGCGCGACATTGAGCGTGTTGAGGTTGCCGGTGCTGATCTGAACGCCCTTGTTCTGGTTGTAGAGATGTCCGACATCCCAATCGAAGAAGCGGCTGTCGCCGACCTCGAACGAACCGCGAATGGTGTTGCTGATCCGGTAGGTGGTCAGGCTGTTGAGCACTTCGCGCGGAACTTCCCAACCGCGGCGGATGTAGCTGACCGCCTCGCCGACCGGATTGAAGTAGCTGTCCGCCGACAGGCCACCAGCGCTGTTGGCGAATTGAGCGCTCTGGAACGGATAACCGGCGTTGCGCGCATACGAGTCGCGATCCGAGTACAGCAGGTCGGTCTCGAAGCTGATGTCGTCGGTGATGTCGACGATGGCGCTCATGAACGCCGACTTGCGCTCGATGCCGCTGTAGACGGTCGATTGCTCGCCCGGGTAGGTCTGGTCGAGCGCCGGGTCCACCAGGCGGTAGCTGGCGAAATCGGTCGGGTCCAGATTGGGAACGTCGCGACGCAGGGTGTACTGCGGGGTATACGGCCTGCCCTCGTCGTCGAAAGCCGTGCCGAAGCCGAACTGGCCTTCCTTGCGCGCGCCCGAGGCGCCGCCCGGAAGCGGCGCGCTGTTCGGGCCGGTCGGGAACGTATCGCGCGAGAACCAGCGGTCCGGCGCGAACACTGGGTTTTCCTTGGCGTATTCGGCGCCGAAGGTCAGCGACGTGCGCTCGCCGGTCGAACCGATGACGATATCGTAGCGCTCGACTTCACCGTCGCCCTCGCCCCACTGGCCGTAGTACGCGCCGGCTTCCGCTCCGTCGAAGTTGCGGCGGGTGATGATGTTGATGACGCCGGCCACGGCGTCCGAACCATAGATCGTGGACGCGCCGTCCTTCAGGATCTCGATGCGCTCGACCATCGAGGTCGGGATCGCGGAGACGTCCTGCAGGCCGCCCGTGGTGATGCCCAGGCGACGACCGTTGACCAGCACCAGCGTGCGCTGCGGCCCGAGGTTGCGCAGGTCGATATACGTACCGCCTACGGCTTCGCCCGAGCTCAGCGGGGCGGCACGGCTGATCGCCGGCGATCCTGCGGAGGTGATGTTTTCCAGAATGTCGGCAACCGAGCTGTAGCCTTGGTTCTGGAGATCTTCGCGGGTGATCTGAAGAACAGGCTGCGCGGTCTCGAGGTCGACCTGGCGGATGCGCGAGCCGGTGACTTCGATGCGGTCCAGGGTGGTGGCGTCCGAGTCCGAAGCGCTGGCCTGCTCCTGCGCCGAGCCGATCGCAGGTGTCATGGCCATCAGGATGGCTGCTGGGAGCAGCCCCCGCCTCAGTGCGGGAGTACGAAGATTCATTGATTCTCTCTCCAGAGTAACGTTAGTGACGCGTTAAAACGCACTCGGCACGTTACGGGCGTGCACGCGCCGCTGCTTTGCGATCGGGGCTCGAAGACTTTGCCGAGTCTGTCCGTACATGCGCGGACGGGCAGACGCGCGCCGGTGGTTACGAGAATGAAGTATTCGTGTGCTCGCCAGCCGCGATCGCCTCCGGAAGCCGTCTCGGTGCACGCATACTCGAAGGGTTCGCCCCTCCCCCGCTTCGCAGCGCTTCTTCCCGGTAACGGGTCGCCGACATGCCGAATCGCGCCCGGAACGCGCGGGCGAAGCTGCAGCAGTTGTCGAAGCCGCTGGATGCCGCCACCTCGCCGATCATCATCGAGGTGCTGCGCAGCAGGCCGGCCGCGCGCTCCAGGCGCAGGCGCGCGGAAAGCGCCTGCGGGCTCTCGTCATAGAGGCTCTGGAACGCCTTGGAGAAATACCAGCTGGAGAAGCTGGTCAGGTCGGCGAGTTCGCCGATCCGCACCACACGGTCGCTGTTGCCCTCCAGGAACAGGCGCGCGCGCTGCATGCGGCCGAAGACCTGGCGCTTGCGGTTCCGCGACCGGCCCGGGCAGAGGCGGACGCGTTGCGCCAGTTCGCGCTGGACCGCCGCCATGTGCAGCAGCATGGGCCGCATCGCCTCGGGATCGCCGCTTCCGGCAGCCGTCCGCCATAGCTGCAAGGCAGTCCGGACGTCGGCCGGGGCCAGGCGGCCACGGCCGCTGTACAGCATGCAGTCGGCCAATCGTTCCAGCGACTTGAGGGCCTCGTTGCCCACGGCCACTCCGATGCACAGGCCGCGCGCGTCTACTTGCACCAGTGGACTCGAGTCTCGCTCGAGCACCATCCATTCGCCGCGCCGGAGCTGGAAACGGCCTTCCCTGGCTTCCACCCAGCCGCTGCCCCGCAGCTGGATCCAGATGGTCAGCGCGCCGGTGGTCGATCGCACCCCGCCCAGGCGCGAAAGGGCGATACAGCAGTTGGTGTCGGCATCGTCGGTGGACTCGGTGGCACCCGAACCGAGCAGTTTGCCGCGATCGGCCCAAAGCATTTGCATGTCACATCCATCATTTGCCGAAGTTGATGGATGGATGTGCCCGAGTTGAGGATCGGATTCAGGAAATTTACTGGAGACTTCGCCGAAATAGCACCGATGCCCGATCCGAAGAATTCACGAAGTGCTTTTTTTCAATGCACTCATCCACTTGGCGATGCCGAGGAGGAACCCGGGTCGCCTCTCGGGAAGCGGCATGAAGCCGATGTCGGTTCCGTCCTCAGCCGCCAACGCGACATACATGGCCCCGGTCCGCGCACCGATGCTGAGACCGTTGGTGCTGCCGAGCCTGTCCGACGCCAAGCAGTAGGTCGCCCGCGCCCCCGGGCCGGCGGCGATCCGGGTCATCCTGGCGCTGCAATCGGGCGTATGGTGCAGATACCCGACAGCGCCGTCGGCGCCCACCGCCCAGGTGCGATAGCGCCAGCGCGCCGGCGCGCTGGCATCGATCTGGCGAACGCTTTCAGGCCGCAGCCCCGGATCGGCCTGCCAGAGCCCATCGCCCGACAGCCGGGTGAACAGCACCCGCCGGTTCACCGGGTCGTACCGGGCCTGCGACACGCCCTCGATCACCCGCAGCGTGCGCCATGGCGTCCGACTGCGATCGAACAGGATCAGGCGCATGTCGCCGTCGCCGGTTTCCGCAACGACCAGCAGCTGCGTCGGGTCCGGAAGATAGACCGCCTGCAACGGCCGCCCGGGCGGCACCGGCAGCCGCGTCGCCTGTCCGGTTCCGGGGAACACCTCGTAAATCGACGCTCGATCGCGTTCGTCCCATCCGGCCACCAGCAACTTGCGGCTGTCGGCCGACCAGGCCGGCGCCTGCCGGGTCTCCGGGCGCACGCCCTCGAGCGGCCGCAGCGATTGCGGGCGGGACAGATCGACATGCCACAGCTCGAACCGGCCCGACCGATCCGAAGTGAACACCAGTTGCCGCCCGTCCGGCGAGATCGTGGGCTGGGTATCGCGGCCGGACGACTCGAACAGGCGCTTCTTGGTCACCGGCGCGTCCGGCGACGGCGGTGGGCCGACCCGGTAGATGCCGAACTGCGGCCGCCGGTGCACGAACGCCAGCATCCCCGTGGAAGCCGAGACCGCCGGACTTTGCGCATCGTCCAGCCCCAGATCGTTCACCCTGCCGCTGTCCACGTCCAGGCGGTACAGGCGCGACTGGCTGTCGACGCGGCGGCCGAACAGGATCGAACGACTGTCCGGCAACCAGCTCCAGCCGCGGATCTCGGTGCCCAGGTCGGTCAGCGGCTCCGGCTTGCCGCCGGCGGCCGGCATCCGCCACAGGTCGCCCAGCTGCGGGTTGCGCACGAACGCGATCCACTTGCCGTCCGGCGAATAGCGCGGCGCGTAGTCGAAATCGTCCTCGCGCACGTCGTAGTCGAGCTCGCGCCAGCGGCCCGTCGCCAGTTCGAGCACGCGTATGCCGGGGCTGGGATCGGCTCCGGTCATGGTTCCGAACACCAGTCCATGCCCGTCCGGCGTCCAGTCGAAACTGAGCAGACCGTTGTGGTCGCAACGCGCGACCTCGCGCTCGGCGCCGCCGCCGTTGGCAGCCACGATCACGACCCGGCAGCGGCCGTTGCCTTCGGTACGGGCGAATGCGATCTCGCGGCCGTCCGGCGACCATGCCGGGCGACTGTCGGACACGTCCGCCGCGGGCGGTTCGCTGAGTCGCCGCGGCTGCGCGCTGCTGGTGGTCTGCACCTGGATCACGGTGCCGCGTCGCCCGGGGACGGTGGCCGCATACGCCACCATCGAGGCATCCGGCGACAACGCCGGAAACAGCTCGAACCCCGGCGCCGAAGTGATCAGGCGGTAGGGCCTGGCGGGTGCACCGACGCCATGCGCCGGATCGGACACCGCGGCCGCCGGTGCCCTGGCGGCGTGCATCAGCATGAATGTCCCCGAAACCATTGCCAGCGCCAGTACCGTGACACCGGCGACGAAGACCCGGCGGGTGACCCGTGGACGCGACGCGTCGGATGCGATGACGGGCGCAGGCACGGGCTCGGCAGGAGACAGCGGGGGCCCGTCGGATGCATTGCGACCGGTTTCGCCATCGTCCAACCGTTCCACCGCGGCCATCAGGCGATAGCCGTTCTTGGCGATGGTCTCGATATAGCGCTTGCCGCCGGCGGCCTCGCCCGCACCGGCGCCGAACGCCTTGCGCAGCTGGGTCACCGCCTGGGTCAGGACATCGTCGGTCGGCAGCGTGCCGGGCCAGACCTCCGCCAGCAATGCGTTCCTGCTCACGACCTTGCCGGGATTATCCGCAAGCATGCACAGCACCGCCATCGCCTTCGGCGTGACGCGCTGCGGGCGGCGGGCGCCCGGCATCTGGATCTCGCGCGTGGAGACGACGACGAGGCCATCGCCGATGCGCATGCAATCCGACGATGCGGGCCGATGTGGTGGAAGAGGTGTTTGCATCGACAGCAGAAGCGGGGAAACCGAGACGGCAAGGATGCCGTCACATGCCTGAACGCGAAGGCGGCCAACCGCCGGATTGCGCAAAAGGCGGCGGCACGATCGGACAGGTGCGATCCGGCTGCGGATTCTACCGTATCGATGCCGTCGGCCTGTCTGCCGGTGGCGCACGTTTCTCTCTCTACTCTGCAACGTCTTGCGCGCCCCTCCAGGCGCGCTTCTTTTTTCGCCCTCCGGCCGCCGGAAGCGCTCGGCGCACGAACGCGGTGCGAATGGCGCGCATCGACCATCGGCATGGACGGGATCTCGCAACCACGGCGAGTTCCGGCTCCAGGCCCTAGGGACGCCACCAGCTGGTCGCAGCAGGCCTCCCATCCTAGTCTCGGGCCTTTCCACTGGAGGCTGTCTTCGAGATGGACGCTGCAAGCGCACTCACTGCAAGTCCGGCAGCCTGGGCGATGCCGCCTGTCCACGACGCGCGCACGCCCGCGCTCGAAGCCGCGGCCATGGACGTGGACCTGCCGCAACACATCTCCGACCTCGCCCAACGCGGCGAACTCGCGGATTTCCTGGCGCAGACCGATGCCGCGACCGCACTCGCCGAGTCGGGACCGGTCTTCGCCGAGCAGCTCGATCCGCTGCTCGACAGGATCCGCGACGGCCTGTCGCAGCTGTCGATCGAAAGGTTGCCGGCGCTCGAGCGCGACGCGGTGGCGGCGACGCTCGAGCGCCTCGATGCGCATCTGGGACCGGCCGAGGCGCCTGCGCCCACCGGGGAAGTCCCGGGCGGCGGCCTGCAGGCGCACGAGGACGCCGGCGGGCACCTGATCGAGCGCCACGTCGGCAAGAGCGAACAAGCACTGGTCGACCGCGTGCGCAACGAAAACATCAGCGCCGCGTCCAGCTTCCGCGACCTCCCGGAGGCCGAGCATTTCGTCGCGGCGACCCTCGCCGAACACGGCGACCGCATCGACGCCTGGCTCGGCGGCGAAGGCGGCAACCGCCTGGTGGTCGACGCCCGCTTCGACGCCAGCACCGGGCTCTCGGTGGCGCGCGGCGAGAGCCGGGCCGAGGACGTGTTTTCGGTACGGCTGGTGCTGGAGCGGTCGGATCGCCTGGACATCGGCTATAGAATCGTCACCGGCTACCCGTCCGCACCGTGAGTCCCGATGACCGCCGAGTCCCTGCGCCCATGAGCGAATTCCCCACCCTGGAAAACTTCTTCGCCGCCTACTTCCACCAGGACTGGGCGCTGGAGCACGACTCGGCCGATGCCGTGGTCGACGCCTATCGCGACAACGAAAGCGACGCCACCGTGGCGCGGGCACGCGACGAACTCGACCGCCTGCTGGCACGCGATCTCGACGAGCTTGCCTTGGCCGCACAAGTGCGCGCGCTCGGCAGCGAGTACGACCCGACGCTGGCCGGCGGCAGCTGGCGCGGCTGGCTGGCCGCGACCGCGCAGCGCCTGGCCGCAACGCCGTAAGCTCCCCGCCCACGATCCAGGTGGAGCGCATCTCGAGAAGCCTATCAGCCGCGGATCGACGCGAATGACACGGATGATTCGCCAGTGAGGACCGAGAAGCCGCACTACGTTTCGCTCGACCACCTATCCGCATCATCCGTGGCGGATAGCTTTTGATGCGCGCTTAGAGCGCGCACGACCGCGCCGGCAGGCCGCTTGCGCATCGACGACAAGACGGTGACAACGCGATGACGAGCGGGCCCTAGGGTTTGCCCCGATGTCCGCAGTCGTGGCATGCCGCCAGACTTGGCGGCGGTCCCCGCGGAGATGGCGTCATGGTCGATCCCTTGCGTGTCGATGTCGCCCGCACCGCCCCCCCTCCTCCTCCGCCCGCGCTCGTCGACCCCGCCGCCGTGCAGGTGCGCGCGCAGCTCGCCGACGCTCCCGCCGCGCAACGCCCGGAGCTGGCCACCGAACTGCTGGGCGAACTCGACGATGCGGCACTGGCCACACTGGCCGCGAGCGAGGACGGCCGCGCCACGTTGCAGGCGCTCGACGACGCCTTGGCCGAGGCGCCGCCGGCGCTGCAGACCGCCGAGGGCGACCGCATGCGCCTGGCCGCGGTCCATGGCGGTGGCGCACCCGCGACCGGCGATCGCGCGGCCTTGCTGCTCGATCTCGGCCAGACCGCCCTCGACATCGTCGGCATCTTCGAACCCACGCCGTTCGCCGACCTGGCCAATACCGGCATCTCCATCGGCCGCGGCGACTGGCTCGATGCCGGGCTGTCCGCACTCGGGGTGATTCCCTACGTCGGCGACCTCGGCAAGCTCGGCAAATTGCCGGGCCTGGCCGGCACGATCGGGAACGCGGTCGACATCGCACGCACCGATCCCGGCTTCGCACAGCAGGCCAGGCCGCTGCTGGAACGCATCAACGGCCTCATCGACGACGTACCGCTCGATGCGCTGCCCGCCTCCGCGCGCGACGCCGTGGCGTCGATGAAGGGCAAGCTGGACGAGTTCTTCGGCGGCGCCGGCCGCTTCCCGGAGTTCGCCGACGGCGCGCGCCATGTCGACCCGGTGACCGGACGCACCGTCATCGACGCCAAGCCCGGCGCCACCGGCGGTTGGAACGCGACCATCAATGCCGACCGCCTCGAACCCGACGCGCTCTACCGCACCGACACCGGCTATCTCTACCACACCGACGGCCAGGGCCGGGTGTCGCGCGTGGAGGGGAACCTGCAGCTTGGCGACGGCCCCCGCAACACCTACCAGCAGCAGGTGTCGGGACGCGAGGACCGCCTGCCGGACGACCAGGGCGGCCACCTGATCGCCTCGATCTTCCAGGGGCCGGGCGAGCAGATGAACCTGGTGCCGCAGAACGGCAACCTCAACATGGGGGCCTGGAAGCAGATGGAGAACGCCTGGGCCGAGGCACTCAAGGCGGATCTGGACGTGCAGGTTAGAATCAACCCGGTCTATGGCGGCGACAGCCTGCGGCCGACGCGGTTCGACGTCAGCTACCAGATCGAAGGCCGACCGCCCACCACCCGAACGTTCCAGAACCGCCCCGGAGGGTGAGCGGCCGCGCTCGGCCGATGCCCTATCGGCATCGGCTGCGGCCGCGAACGCCCGGCCATGGATGGCCGGGCCGGACTCGCCGGAGTCGATCATGTTTCGCCATGGATGGCGGCCACTGCCCGTCCCGAAGCGGCGCGATGCCAGCTATCCCCCATCAGAAAGGACGGATATCCTAATCGGCATCGGCTGCGCCCCTGACGGGGCGTGCAAGCGCACCGGACAGGTGGCAGCACGAATCGCTTGCAGAAGCCACAACTAGTCAGTCTTCAGAGGTCTTTTGCACATGCTTCCCGATCAGGATACCGATCTCTACCAGCGCATCGGTGAAATCCTGGCCTCGGTGATGCCGCCGCGGGCGCAGCGCATCAGCGCGCTGGCCACCGTCGGCGACGACTGGTCCGAAGTGTCGTTCGAGTTCGCCGGCGACGACGGCAAGCCGGCGCATTTCGGCTTCGATGCGCATCCTGCCCAGGCGGCCGGCGATATCGGCGAGGCGCTGATCGAGCTGCGCCAGCGGATGGCGGCCGACGGCAGCGATCCGTGGAGTCGTTGCCGTTTCGACATGCGCCGCGACGGCAAGTTCGATCTGGACTTCGACTACGCGCCGGGCGACGCCTGACCGACCCCAGCAGCCATGCCATGGGTCGACGCGCACTCCGCCGCGTCGGCCGCACCCCGCTCCGGGACCAGCAACCGTCGTCCGGCCGCGCCGTTGCGCATCACATCGCCTGGGCCGCCGCGCCCGCCCTGTGCGGATAACGGGCGAAGATCTCCGCCACCGTCGCATCGATGCGGGCCTTGCGCTCCTCGGGCTCGAGATTGGAAACGCGGCCGACGGCGACACCTTCCCACACCAGCCGGTTCTCGCGCACGTCGACCAGGTCGATGTTCATCGTGCCCTCGGTATAGCGGTAGACGTGGGCGCGCTCGCCCCAGTAGGGCACCGCGAAATAGGCGCGCGCGCGGTAGCTGTAGTAGTACGCATAGTCGACGGTCGGGACCGAGCTGACGTCGGTGCGGCGCTCGAGGTAGGCGTTGATGTTGACCCAAAGGTCGGGGTTCTCGGCATCGTAGACGTAGCCGCGGGACTCCATCTGCCGGCGCACCGCGGCCTTGGTGGCCTCGCTGGTGGCGGTGGCATAGCCGTGCTTCTCGATCGCCAGCGGCGAGTAGAAGGCGTAGCTGCGATAGCTGGAGAAGTCGGCGCGCGGATCGGCCTCGGTGGTGATGCGCGGGCCGGTGGCACAGCCGGCCAGCAGGGCCAGCGTGCAGAGCCCGAGCAACCAGGCGGCGAAACGGTGGTGGGATTTCATGGCGGATCTCCGGTTGCAGGGTGACGAACGCTGTGCGGGCACCTCGACACGCCACCGAATATACGGGAACAACGGTCGAGCGCGCGCGAGCGGCCACGGACGACACCGGCCGGGCCTTCTTCGCGGCACCTTCACCGGCGGGCGGGTCGCCCGCGACTAGATTGTCGCGCATGCCCAAACACGTCCTGTTCGTCTGCACCGCCAACATCTGCCGCAGTCCCACGGCCGAGGCCCTCCTGCGGCACCGCCTTCCGGGCGACGCCGTCACCGCCACGTCCGCGGGCCTGCTTGCCCTGGCGGGGCATCCGATCGACCCACGCGCCGAAGCGGCGCTCGCCGCCCGCAAGCTGACCGCGGCAGGGCACGTGGCACGGCAGCTGACACCCGCGCTGATCGCGCAGGCCGACGTCGTGCTGGCGATGGAGAAGCGGCATCTCGCCGCGCTGCGGGCGCTGGCCCCGGATGCGCGGGACCGGACGTTTCTGCTGGGGAAATGGTTGCGGAACGCCGAGATCGTGGATCCCTACCGCGGCAGCGACCTCGACTTCGAACGGAGTTGCGGACTGATCGGCGACGCACTCGAGCGATGGAGTCGGCATCTAACGGAATCCTGACATTCATGAATGTAGTTCAGCAGATGAACGACGCGCACGCGAACACGCGAAATACATCGGAATGACCTGAATTCTTCATCTTACGATCAGACTTTTGTGACTACAGTCGCGCACTACTGGATACCTGCTTCTCGGATGCATATGCGTCACGTCCGGGTACAGGTCAGCCGCTGAGGGGGGCGGTTGTTGTGCGTGCATCCGCACGTAGCAGTCGACAACCAAAGCCCCCGAGGAACGCATGGAGCATCCAAAGCTGGTAGCGGCTAGCGTTATCGCGCTGGCCGTCACTCTTTTCGCCATCTTTTCGCTGCGGCCCATCGCCCGACGTTTCGGGCTCGTGGACAAGCCCGACGGCCGCAAGCGTCATCGCGGCTACATTCCGCTGATCGGCGGCCTCTGCTTCTTTCTCGGCACGCTCGCCGGCCTGGTCTACCTCGGGTACCTCGACCGCTTCGTCTCGAGCCTGATGGCCGGCGCCGGGGTGATCGTGGTCATCGGCCTGATCGACGACCTCAGCGGGCTGAGCGTGCGCTCGCGCGTGCTCGCCGAGGCGGCTGCGGTCTGCCTGGTCATCGCCGCCTCCGGCTACTACATCGACGACCTGGGGGCGCTTTTCGGCGAGCCCACCAAGCTCGGCCTGCTCGGCATTCCCCTGACCGTGGTCGCGGTGATCGGACTGATCAACGCCTACAACATGCTCGACGGCATCGACGGCCTTGCCGCCGCGATGACGATGGTGACCATCATCGCCATCCTCCTGTTCGGCGACGCGCGCATGTCGACCCCGGGCATCCTGTTGCTGCTGCAGGTGCTGTTCGCCGCGCTGATTCCCCACCTGTTCGTCAACCTGGGATGGCCGGACGGACGCAAGGTCTTCATGGGCGATGCCGGAAGCATGCTGGTCGGGTTCCTGCTGGCGTGGAGCCTGATCTATCTCAGCCATCCGAGCATCGGGCGCCTGGCGCCTGTCGATGTCCTGTGGTGCGTGGCGCTGCCGGTCATGGACACCATCGCCGTGATGTACCGACGCTTCCGGAAGGGGCTCTCTCCGTTCGCGCCCGATCGCCAGCACCTCCATCACCTGCTGCTGGATGCCGGCTTCTCGCCGCGGGCGGCGCTGCTGGCGATCGTCTCGACCAGCGGCTTCCTGGCGATGTTCGGCTACGCGCTGCGCAATTCGAGCGACTTCGTGAGCACCGGCGCGTTCGTCGCATTGCTCGCGGCGTACGTCTTCTGGCTGCCGCAGCTGAAGCTCGAACCGCCGCCCATGGCACGCAGGCGCGCCATCCGGGCCGCCGCCGGCGCCGATGCCGACGGCGGCGACGGTGCGGCCGTCTCCGGCTCCAGCGGTCGCGTGCAATCGCACCAGCGGCTGAAGGCGCTGTGCGTGATTTCGGCGGCCTCGGAAGCGGTCACCCTCGCCCCGATCGCCCGGCGGATCTCGCAGGACGAGCGCTTCGATTCGAAGATCTGCGTCACTGCCGCGGCCGCGGCGGAAACCGAGGACGTGCTGCAATTGTTCGATCTCCGGCCCGACATGAAGATCGAACTGGAGACCGCCGACGACGAGCCCGGCCACGCCGCGCTCGCGGCGCACGAAATGGAACGCATACTGGACGAGGCCGGACCCGACATCGTGCTGGTGCTCGCGGACGCCGGGGTCGCGTTCGCGACGACGCTGGCCGCCTACCACCGGCATGTTCCGGTCGTTTCGGTGGAGTCCTGGACCGCGGCCGCCACGGACGCCGAGGCGCCTGCGCGCAAGACGATCCGCACACTCGCCTCGCTGCACATGGCGTCGAGCCAGGTGCGCCGGAACCTGATCGAGGAAGGTGTACCTGCCGACCGCATCCTGGTTGCGGACAACACGGCCGCCGACACGCTGCACGCCGCGCTCGCACAGTTCCAGCGCGACCTCGAGCTCAACCGCAAGCTGGCGACCCACTATCCGTTCCTGCGTCCGGACAGTCCGCTGCTGCTCGTGGTGGAAACCCGCGAGACCGACGCGAGCGCAGAGGCGATCGCCCATGCGCTGCGCGACGTGGCGACACGACGTCCGGACGTCGACCTCGTCTGGCTCGCCCAGCCGGAATCAGGAAACGCCGGCAAGTGGTTCGACGGTCTGGCCAACGCCCATGCGGTGGAGGCGCCCGACTACCTGGCATCGGTGTACCTGGTGCGCAACGCCGACCTGATCGTCGGCTGCGGCGAGCCGGGCCCGGAGGTGATCGAGATCGGAAAGCCCGTCGTCATCGTGCACAGCGGCAGCGCGCCGGCCGCGACCGTGGAGCCGATCCACGTCACCCGTGTCCCGGGCGAACCGGCCGCGATCGGCCGCGTCGTGCTGGCGCTGCTCGAGGGCGAGCGGCCTCGAAACCCGACGGTCGCCCCCCACCGGCACGACGGCAACGGCGCCCGCCAGCACGTCGTGGACGCCCTGGCCGGCATGCGGCCGCACGGCCCGCGCACCGATGCACCGCGGTTCGTGCACCAGGCCCGGGCCGCCGCCGAACTGTCCCGCGAACAGAGGTGACGGTGCGCAACCGCGCCCGCCGTCCGCGCCCGCTCCAGCCGCCCCACGCCACCGCTGACTGGTAGAAAGACATGACGAAAACGCTGACGACACGACCGGAGCCCCGCAAGTCGCTGCACTACGTTCGCAACGACGACATCGACCTGCCGATGCTCGCGACCACGCTGATGGAGAACAAGCGCTTGATCGTGCTCGGCACCGCGGCCTTCTTCCTGATCGGCGTCGCCTATCTGACGCTGGCCACGCCCAAGTACGAGGCCAACGCGGTGGTGCAGGTGGAGCGCCGGCCGCCGGCGCTACCGGGCACAAACAGCGCCGACGGGCAGACGGGGGTATTGCCCGAAGCGTCCGCGTCGACGGAAATCCAACTGGTGACCTCGCGGCGGGTGCTGGAGGAGGCGATGGCGCACCTCGACCTGGACATCCAGGTCGAACCGCATCGCCTGCCGGTGATCGGAAACCTGGTGGCGCGCAGCTTTGCGCGGATCCAGCCCGACGGGCTGGCGCCGGCGTGGTTCGGCTACGGCTGGGGCGGCGAGCGGATCGACGTCTCCCGCCTGGAAGTGCCCGACGCTCTGCTCGGGATTCCCCTGCAGCTGCGGGTCGAGGGCCGCGACCGCTACACGCTCTCGGGCCCGGACGGCGACGTGCTGGTGGAGGGCGGCGTCGGCCAGAGCGCCAGCGGCGAAGGCGTCCACGTCCGCGTCGATGCGGTCCATGCGAACGCGGGCACGCGCTTCACGGTCACGCGCGCCGATCCGACGGTGATCATGGCGGCGCTCAAGCGCGACATCAGCGCGGCCGAGCAGGGACGGGAGTCGGGCATCATCTCCCTCACCTACGCCGATGCCGATCCGCAGCGCGCCAAGCAGGTGCTGGACGAGGTGACGCAGGCCTACATCCGCCAGAACGTGACGCGCAACTCCGCCGAAGCCGCCAAGCGCCTGCAGTTCGTGTCCGAACAGCTGCCGAACGTGCGCGAGGAGCTGTCGAAGGCGCAGGAGGCACTGAACGCCTTCCAGAAGCGCACGCGGACGCTGGACGTGCAGGTGCAGAACCGCGCGCTGCTGGACCAGACCGTGACGCTCGGCGCGAGCATCCAGCAGTTGCGCATCCAGATGGTCGAGGCGGCCGGGCGCTATACCCGCGAGCACCCCGCCTACCGCACGCTGCAGCGGCAGATCGGCCAGTTCGAAGCGGAGAGGAGCGAGCTGGAAAGCCGTATCCAGACGCTGCCGGACATCCAGCAGGGCCTGTTCCGGCTCAATCGCGACGTGGAGGTCACCAACCAGACCTACGCCAGCCTGCTCGACCAGGCGCAGCAGCTGAACATCGCGCGTGCCAGCGCGGTCGGCAGCGCGCGGATCGTCGACCCGGCCGCCGTCGAGCGCAACAGCCCCGCGTGGCCGAAGCCGCTGCCGGTGCTGGCCGGCAGCATCGGGCTCGGATCGATGCTGATGATCGCCCTGGTGCTGCTGCGGCAGACCTTCCGCCGCGGGGTGGAGGATCCGGTGGACATCGAACTGCTGGGCATGCCGGTGTTCGCCTCGGTGCCGTTCAGCAAGCGCGGGCAGGAATTCTCGCTGGCCACCGGGCGCCTGCGCCGCGACGGCCGCCCAACCCTGCTGGCCCTGCGCGCGCCGTCCGACCTGGCGATGGAAGCGCTGCGCACGCTGCGGACCAGCCTGCACTTCGCGCGGCAGAAGACCAACAACAACCTGATGATGATCGTCGCGCCGAGCCCCGGGGTGGGCAAGACCTTCGTCTGCGCCAACCTGGCGGTGACCATGGCCCAGGCCGGCCAGCGCGTCGTGCTGGTGGATGCGGACATGCGGCGCGGCACGGTGCATCTCGCGGTGGGGACGCGATCGGCGGGCGGGCTGTCGGAGCTGCTGGCCGGGAAGATCTCCCTGGACGAGGCCGTCCGCAAGGTGCCAGGCGCCGAGAACCTGTCGTTCATCTCGCGCGGCGCGATTCCGCCGAACCCGTCCGAACTGCTGATGGACGAGAACTTCGCCAGGGTGCTGAAGCTGCTGGAGCGCGCCTATGACGTCGTCATCATCGACACGCCGCCGGTGCTGGCGGTGACCGACGCCGCCCTGATCGGGCACCACATCGGCACCTCCCTGATGGTGGTGCGCTGGGGCCACAACCAGCAGCGCGAGATCGCGATGGCCAAGCAGCGGCTCGAGCAGAACGGCGTCGAGGTCACCGGTGCGATCTTCAACGGCGTGCAGAACCGCGGCGCCGGCAGGTACGCGTACAGCCACTACGCATACTTGCCCGCCAACGATGTCGCGCGTTGACGGGGCCGCGGATGCAGATCTGCATGTCGCCGTACTACGGCAAGCCCGACTTTTCGATGTTGTGCGAGAACGGCCCCGCCAGGGGGGCGCTGGATCTCGTGTCCGTAGCGGACACGCTGCGCAACGCGTTCGTCTACCCGCCCTACTCCGTGTTCGAGAACGTGCGGCTGGTGACGTTCGGCTTCTGCCCGCAGCACGACATGCATACCAACCCGGTGTTCAAGTTCAAGTTCCGCGACGTACGCAGGACGGGTCCGGCCGATCAGGACCAGGACTGGGTGGGCACCTACCACCGCCTGCTGTGCGAGGCGGTGTCCCGCTCCTGCGAACGCATGCGCGCGCCATGGTTGCTGCAAAGCGGCGGCAAGGACTCCACCACCCTGGCGATCGCCCTCGCCGACGCGCGGCCGGACGCCGGTTGCGTCACCTATCTCGGCGGTCGTGAGGAGAACGAAGTCGATTCCGCCCGCCGCGTCGCGCGCGAACTGGGCCTGAGACACGAGGTCCTCGTCTGCTCGCCCGGGCGCGCCTACGACCGCTACCTGGAGATCGTGCCGCGCATGCCGCTGCTGACCGCGGACTTCGCACTGCTGTCCTACGTCGACCTGGCGACCGAGATCGCCGGCCACGGCGGCGACGGCGTGATCGACGGGCTCGGCTCGGACACCTATTTCGGCTCACCCGTCAGTTCGCGGCAGCGCTGGCTGGCCCGGCTCGCGCGGCAATGGAAGCTGCCGAGCCGCATGGCCGAATTGCCGATGGTCGACCGCAGTTTTCCGTTGTGCTTCCTGCTCGGCACCCTGCAGATGAGCATGATCGAGCGCGTCTTCCCCGGCTCGCGCTTCACCGACGCCGAGGTCGACGCGCTGTTCGGGCGCCCCATCTCGCGGGTTTCGCGCAAGCGCCTGGGCCTGTTCGAGGACGAGATCGCCACCGCATCCAGCGACTGGGAGTGGCGCGCGATGTCGCTGTCCATCGCCGGCTCGGCCGGCGCGTTCGCCAAGGGACTCTATACCACCATCGCGCTGTCGCTGGAGGCCGCGTATCCGTTCTGCGACCGGGCGCTGCGCGAGTGGGTGCACCACGAGGTGCCGCAGTCGCAGAAGATCGACCCGGTCTCCGGCCTGGGCAAGGTGCTGGTCCGCAAGCACATCGCCACCCGCTTCGGCCACCTGCCCTACGTCATGCAGAAGGGCAGCTTCCGCTTCGACCTGTGCGGCCTGGCGCGCGAGCGGTTCGACGTGGTCTTCGACCACGCGGTGCGGGCGCGGGACGTGCTTCCCGGCGCCGTCGACTGGCTGGACCGCAACCGGCACCGGTTCGGCAACAAGTACCACGCGTCCAAGTTCTACCTGCTGGCGATCGTGTTGCCGTGGCTGGTGCAGCACCGCGCCGGCGAGGCGCCGGGGGAGCAGGCGCCATGAAGCGACGGGCGGCGGGCGGCGCGACGGCCAGCGCGCGCCGCGGCTTCCTGGGCCGCGTGCTGGGGTTGGCCACGGCCACCGCGGCCGGCGGCGCGTGGCTGTCCATCGCCCCGCCGGCCGCCGCGGCAACGCGGGCGCGCGGGCGCGCCCGGATCGACGTGCGCGAACACGGCGCCCGCGGCGACGCCGTCAGCGACGACACGGCCGCATTCCAGGCGGCGATCGATGCCCTGCCCGAGGACGGCGGCACCGTGCACGTCCCCTCCGGCGCCTACCTCATCGATCCGACGCGCAGCGTCCGGCTGCGCAGCCGCATGCACCTGGCCATGGCCGATGGCGCCCGGCTCATGGCCAAGGCGAACGCCGCACCGCGCGCGTACGTGTTGTTCGCAGAGCAGGTCCAGGACGTGGAGATCTCCGGCGGCCGCATCGTCGGCGATCGCGATACGCACCTGGGCGAAACCGGCGAGTGGGGCCACGGCATCCGGATCCGCGGCTGCGGTGGCGTCACCGTCCGCGACATCCACATTTCGCGCTGCTGGGGCGACGGCATTTCCGCGGGCGGCATCATGACCAAGGGACAGCGGTCGCGACCCGGCCGCGATTACGTATTCGAGAACGTCACCTGCACCCGCAACCGGCGCCAGGGCCTGACGATCGGCAGTTCGCGCCGCGTGCGCATACGCGGCTGCGAATTCAGCAACACTGCCGGCACGCCGCCGGCCGCCGGCATCGATATCGAACCCGATACCGACATCGCGCGCGACATCCTGATCGAGGACTGCCTGGTCTTCGGCAATCGCGGCCCCGGGATCCAGCTGTACAAACGTGCCGCCGAGGTGAGGATCAGAAGGTGCACGATCGAACGCAATCGCGGCGAGGGCATCCTGGCCGTGACCGGCGTCGACTGCGTCTTCTCCGACAACATCATCCGCAACAACCATCGGAAAGGCGTCCTGCTGCGCGGCGGCTCGCGCAACATCCGCCTTGCCGGCAACCGCTTCGAGGGCAACGACCAGGGCCGCGGCGGCAAGCAGCAGGTGCAGGTCGCCGACGACAGCGTTGCCGTCGGGATCGACGCGGACAACGTGTTCGAATAACCGGCCTGCTACCGCTTCCGGAACAGGGCCTCAGGCCGGTCGCCGCGCAGGCCGCAGCCCCAACTGGCGCAACACCGCCTTCGCCGGCGCCTTCATCGGCCGGACCAGGGCCCGGTAGAAGACGCCCTTGATGCGGTTGCGGCGGGGAATCCGCCAGCCGAACCCCTCGTCGACCGCGTACAGGCACGGGTTGCAGCAGCCGCACGGCACGGTCCCGTTGCGCAGCCTGTGGCAGAAGCAAGTCAGGTCCAGGACGCCCAGCCACCCGTGCTCGCCTGCGATCTCCGCCGTCTCCAGCTTGCGCAATTCGAACAGCGGAAACGAGAAGCCGCCGAAAGCCGTGAATTCCTTGGTACCGCGATATTCCTCGCCGATGCGGTAGTTGGGATAACCGTCCTCGTCGGTCCGTGCCACGAACGACCCGATGATGCGATGGATCCTGCCGCCCCGGTGACCGGCGCCGAGCTCGAGGCTGGCAATGCCCAACTGCCTGCGGAATCTCGCCAGCCACTCGTACTGGCTGCCGACGAACGTCTCCGCCACGATGCGACCGAACGCCTCGGTGATCTCGGGATCCGGGGCCAGATCGGCCACGTTGAACTTCTGCAGCGGCGCGAGCAGGCGGCGGGTGTGCGGGTACTCCTCGAACAGGCGTGCGCGGATGCGCTCCATCGCCGCCAGTTCCCCTTCCATGGACCGGCGCGTCGGATCCAGCAGGTAGTGCGGCACGACCTCGCGTCGATGCAGCAGGAGCAGTTGCAACAACCGGAAAGTCGAATCCCAGCCGCCGGTCCAGAGCAGATTCACCGGGGAAGACATCGAAGAGCCTCCCGCGACGGCGGCGCCCAGGCTGTCATCGTTGCCGCGTTGACCCATATCAGCTACTCGTCAAGCAAGATCGGAGCGCATCACGTGAAGAGCCGAAATCCCCACTGGCACCGCCGGGCACAACGATCGCACGGCGGACGTGAACAGGCCTGCATCGACATTCCCGCCGCAACGTCCGGTTCAGCTCGGCTGGCCACGGCACACGTCGCCTTCACGGGCGCGCAGACCTCCTTCGACGGGGCGTAGTCATGAACTTGAACAGGCCCGATTTTTAACGGTTAAAACGCCAAAGCCTGCCGCCCATCACAAATAGGGACACCCGCCCGGGCCCGGCCGGGCGGGTGCGTTAGTTTTACGCCGTCCGCTCACCCAGACATCACATGGCTGAAGATCCCGAACGGCGGACACTTCAGTTTCTTATTCAGGAAAACAGCTTAATGAAAATGAACGACCTCGCACGCATCGCGAGCGAGGAAGGGATGCCTCGTCGCGATTTTCTTCGTAGATCGCTCGCCCTCGCGCTGCCCGCATCGCTGGCCGCGGCCGCCGGTCCGGCCCTTTCCGCCGTGGCGGGTACGAATACCGCGGTGACTTCGTCCAACTACTCGCTTCCGATCCGCGAGCGCGGCAACCGCGTGCTCAACGTGCGCGACTTCGGCGCGGTCGGCGACGGCAGCCGCGACGATACCGCCGCCGTCCAGGCGGCCATCGACGCGTTGCCGGCCCTGGGCGGGACCGTCGACGTTCCCGCCGGAACGTACATGGTCGATGCCGTCACCTCGATTCGCCTGCGCAGCAACATGCATCTGAGGCTGGCGCCGAGCGCCAAGCTGGTCGCCAAGCCGAACAGCGCCGGGCGGTACAACGTGCTCTACGCGAAGCGGGTGCACGACGTCGAGATTTCCGGCGGCCAGATCGTCGGCGAGCGCGACCGGCACTCCGGCAGCGGGGGCCAGTGGGGCCACGGCATCTTCATTCATGGTTCCAGCCGCGTCACCGTTCGCGACATCCTCATCTCCAAGTGCTGGGGAGACGGCTTGGTCGTTGCCGGCGCGGTCGTCTGGCAGGCACCCTCGATTCCGTCTTCCGACGTGTTCGTGGCCAACATCGTCAGCACCGGCAATCGTCGACAGGGCATGTCGATCGGCTATGTGAACGGCGTGAAGGTGTACGACTCGGAGTTCAGCAACAGCGCCGGCGCGAAGCCCCAATGCGGCGTCGACATCGAACCGGAGAACGGAAAGCCCGCCTACAAGGTGCTCTTCGAGAACTGCCTGATTCGCGGCAACGCGCGCTACGGCATGTTGCTCTACAAGAATTCGCAGGGCGTCACGGTCCGCCGCTGCACCGTGGAGAACAACGGCAGTTGCGGGATCGTCACGGTCGGCGCCATCGCGACCTATCTGGCGCTGAACACCATCCGCAACAACTCGGCCACCGGAATCTTCATCCAGGACGGAACCCGGAACTGCCAGGTCAGCCAGAACACCTCGTATGGCAACTACAACCGCCTCGGCACGCTGACCAGGACGCCGTTCTCGATGAGCGGCTGGAGCAAGAAGATCGAGCGGGACCTCCTGATCCAAGGCACCGTCTCCGACATCCGGATCACGACCAACCACTACCGCTAACGCTTCCCGAGAGGATTCCCCGGGGCGGCAGGGCGATGTGCACCCTGCCGCCCCCGGGCGGGCCGCGACTCGCCGGGCAATGGGTCCCGGATCCGAGTTTCACGACCTTGACCGCCTGTTGACGGCCACGGCCCCAGCTTGGCGCATCCGGGCAACCGGGCATCCGGGAAGCGGCTGCATGCGCGTGGACGGGCTGGAGTCGTGCCGGGCAACCGCTTCAAAGTGCCTACGGCAGCAATTGAGCGTTCGTACGATATAGCCTGGGCTCATCGGCTCTCGGGCAAACTTCGTGCCATGGCACAAAGGAAGCCGGCGCGCTCGTGGCGGGCCGGTACCGGCATCGAAACCTTCGCATGCGGAGTGATACAGTCCCTCGATCTCCGATAGCCGCCGCGGACGCGAGCTGGCTGCCGACGTCGCTGCCGTTGCGCTCGGTAGCGGGCGCGATCGCCGCATTGCCCTCTGCCGCGGGCAGTGATGCCGCTGCTTCAGTTTTCGACCGACCGCAACCGGCGTCACCCAGTTGGATGAAGTGCATGGCCATTCGACGTTCAGAGCCGGCACCCGCCTCCGCTCGGAATTGCCACAAGCGCGCACGCACCGCGCTTCCGCAGGCGTGTCCCGGTCGAGGGCATCCGGGCCATGCGGGACGGTGAAATGATCGAACGGAGTCGCGGATGACGGCGCCCGTCGGGGTCGCGGCGTGGCGCCGCGCTGCGATGACCGTTTCGATGCTGGGCATCGCGACCGCAGCCGGTGCGGTGATGGTCTTCCTCACCCAGGTGCTGCTCGCGCGCCACATGGGGCCGACGGACTACGGCCTGTTCGCCTCGTCGCTCGCCACGGTGACCATGATCGCGCCGCTGGCCGGGTTCGGGCTGACCCAGTTCCGCCTGAAGGTCTACGGCGTCGAGGGTTGGGCGGCGCATCGCTGGCTGAGGCCTTCGCTGCGCTTTACCCTGGTCACGTCGCTGCTGGCCGTCGGCATCGTCGTCCTCTGGGCCCTGACCATCGCGCCGCCGGACGATACGCGCCTCAGCCTGCTGGCGCTGAGCCCGGTGATCCTGGGCATTCTTGCGGTCAACCTGGTCAGCAACAAGCTGCGCCTGGAAGACCGCTACGGGCGGATGGCGCTGACGCAAATGCTCATCCCCGGCAGCCGCCTGCTGGTGGCCATCGCGCTGCTGCTGGTGCCGCAGCTCACGGGCCGCTTCGTCGCGCTCAGCTACGGCGCCGTCTCCCTGCTGGTCGTGCTGTGGGCGATGCCGCAGATGCGGGCGATGATCCGGGGCGAAATCGACCTGAAGGGGCATGGGCCAAGAAGCGAGGCGCCGGCGATGGCCGCCTGCCCCGGGATCGGCGAGCTGTGGTCCCAAGCCTGGGCGTACGGGGTGTACGCGGCACTGTACCCGATCTTCTTCCAGGTCAGCACGATCCTTCTCAAGTACATCCAAGGCGACTCGCAGGCCGGGTTGTACGCCATCGCCCTGGCGGTGATGACCGCGATCTATCTCATTCCCGCCACCATCTACCAGAAGTTCCTGCTGGGGAAATTGCATCGGTGGGCCGCGCACGACAAGCCGAAGTTCTGGCTGGTGTACCGCCGCGGCAATGTCGCCATGCTGGCGCTCGGGCTGGCGATCAGCGCCGGGATGGCGCTGCTGGGGCCATGGCTGGTCCCTCTCGTCTTCGGAGAGGAGTATCGCGGCGTGGTGGCGATCCTGATGGTGCTGGCGCTCTGCCCTCCGATCCGCTTCCTGTCCACGGCCATGGGGTCCGCGCTGCTGACCGGAGACCACATGCGCTTCCGCGTCTACGCGATGGCGCTCGCCACCGTCGCCGCCATTACCGGCAACGTTCTCCTGATCCCCGCATTCGGCGAGATGGGAGCGGCCTGGGCCACGGTGGCCGCCGAAACGGTGTTGCTGCTGGGAACCGGCTATGGCGTGCGCCGTTTCACCAGGATTCAACGGGCCGACGCTAATAGTGGTCGCCGCTAGAACGACGAGCGGGCCGTCGACAAGCTGAACGGCCATCGTGGCAGGCCGCCGGGCGCCTCAGGCGTGGCGGCTGCGTTCGTTCCGGCCAACCCGCGACGTAATGCAACACCACCGGCAGACGATTCGATCCATGAGCGAGCCCCACAACCATCGGGCGTATCCGTCCGCGCCTGCGGGCGCTCCGATCAAGCGCCTTCTCGTGTTCGCGATCTTCTTCGGATGGACGATCTTTTCCATCTACGTCTACAGTCGCTACAGCCAGCTCGGCGACGCCCAGGCGTATTTGACCGGCGGATACGACGAGTACGCGCAAGGACGCACCCTGCTGGTCACCCGGCTGGCCACCGGTCTGCGCTCGTTGCTGGGCGCCGACCTGCCGGTTCACCTGGCGTTCTCGCTGTTCGCCGCGAGCGGCGTGTGCTACCTGATCGCGCAGGGCGACATCCGTGGCCGTTACCGATGGCCGTTGCTGGCGCTCCTCCTGAATCCGAATTTCGGCGTATGGGCTTCCGTGACCGGTCGGGAGTCCCTCTTCGTCGGCCTGCTGGCGTTCTTCATGGGTGCGGTGCTTGGCCACTATCGCCGGCACCGCCTCGCGCCCATCGTCCTCGCGCTACTCTGCCTGGCGGGGATGATCTACATTCGCGCCCCGTTCGGCGCCGGCGCCGCCCTGTTCTTTCTGGTCTACCTCCTGTACGCGTGGGGGCCGCGCCTGCGGCTGAGCATCGGCGTCCAGGCGTTCTTCTTCTTGCTGCTGGCGGCGCAGGCCCTGCTGTTCGTCTGGCCGCACATCGACGGCTACATCAGCAACGAGATCCTCCCGCAGGCCAGGAGCTATTTCACGGTCGCCTCGGCAACCACCCGGACCTGGGTCGACCTGCGGACCACGGGCGACCTGTTGGCGAGTCTCTGGTGGGCCTTGCCACTGTCGCTGATCGGCCCGACGCCCGCGGAAGTGTACGCGCGGCCCGTCATGCTGCCGTTCTTCGTCGCCGGCCTGGCCGTGCTCGGCCTGCTCCTCCATTCCGTGTACGTGACGGTGTTCAAGGCACGCGGACTGCTTCGCAAGATCCTGGTCCTGGGATGGTTGCCGGCCACCCTGGTGCTGCTGGTGTCCTATGTCCCCTTCGGCATCTACAACCCGGGAAGCGGCATACGCTACGCCTCGTGCTTCCTGCTGTTCCTCGTGTTCCCTTCCCTGCTCCTTTCGGCCACCGTCTCCGTGGGATCCCCGGCGGGCGCTCCCCGGACCGATGCCGACACCGGCAGTGCCCGCGTTCGCGAACGGGCGTCGTTTCCTGCCGATGGCCCGGGACTGGCGCTGAACCGCCGACAAACCCACCGCACATGATGTTTCCGGACGCTCCCGCGTGCCTTGCGGTAGCAGGGAACGGTCGCGCCCCTCCCGCCGCCGGCGGAGGCTTCACCGCGACCGATGCGTTCCGGCCCATGTGACGATCTGCGTAGAGACAGGATGAAAATCGCACTCTTTGCCAATACCGACTGGTACCTCTACAACTTCAGGCTGTCGACGGCATTGCGGCTTCGATCGCTGGGAGCCGATGTCGTGATGGTGTCGCCGCCGGGAGAGTTCGGCGCGCGGTTCGCCGAACACGGGATCCGCTGGCGGACGCTGCCGATGAATCGCAGCAGCCTCAATCCCGTGCGCGAGGCGCTGGTGCTGCGGAAGCTGACGCAGCTGCTCGCCGCCGAGGGCCCCGACCTGCTGCACAGCTTCACCGTCAAATGCGCCGTGTACGGCGCCGTGGCGGCGCGGACGGCCAAGGTCCCGGCGATCGTCAACGCCGTGGCCGGCATGGGCTACGTGTTCACCAGCGACGACATCAAGGCGCGCGCGCTCCGGCCGATCGTCAGCACCCTGATGCGCCAAACCCTGGGCCATGGCAACTCGCGCATCATCCTGCAGAACCCGGACGACGCCGAACTGTTCGCCGCACTGCGACTGGCTCCGGCCGACAAGGTCCGCCTGATCCGCAGCTCGGGCGTGGATGTCGAACGCTTTTCCCCCGCCATGCGGGATCCGGCGGCCCGGCATCCGCTTCGGGTGCTGCTCGCGGCGCGCCTGCTGTGGGAAAAGGGGATACGCGAGTACGCGGATGCAGCCGCCCTGCTCCGGCGGGAAGGGCGGGACATCGAGTTCCTGCTCGCCGGGATGCCGGATCCCGGCAATCCACGATCCGTACCGCGCGCCCAGGTCGAGCGCTGGCAGCAACAAGGAACGTTGGAGTGGCTGGGCCACGTCGACGACATGGCCGCGTTGATGCGCCGGTGCGATGTCGTTGCGCTGCCCAGCTACTATCGCGAAGGCGTGCCCAAGAGCCTGATCGAGGGCGCCGCCAGCGGATTGGCGCTGGTGACCACCGATCTGCCCGGGTGCCGCGAGGTCGTCGCCGAGCACGGGAGCGATGGTCTGCATGTGGAGCCGCGCAGCGCGCAATCGCTGGCCCGGGCCCTCGCCCGGCTCGACGACGATCGCCAGCTGCTGCACAGGCTCGGCGTGCAGGCGCGCGAACGTTCGCTGCGGCACTTCGACCAACGGAGCGTCGTCGACAAGACGGTCGAGGTCTACAACGAGCTTCTGCCGGCTCCCTTGCAGGACGCCGAGCCGCGCCGTTGGGACGTCGAGCGCAACCGCGCCATCCGCGCCTCGATGAACTGACCGCCCGCCTATGCTGTCGCTCCTGCAGGACATCGCCCTTGCGCTGACCTATCCGCCGACCTTGTCGCTCTGCCTGCTCGCCTGCGGCGGGCTCTGCCTGCTGCTGCGCCGACGCGCACTGGCGATCCCCATCGTGGCGTTCGCGGTGGCCTGGTCGCTGACGTGGTCGATCCCGCAGGCTTCGGACTGGCTGCGCGGCGGCCTCGAGTCCCGCCACCCCGTCGTGGCCGAAACCAGTTTGCCCGAAGCGGACGCCATCGTCGTGCTCGGTGGCGGACACATCGGCTGGATGCACCGCCGCGACGTCCGGCCGGAGCAGTTGAGAAGCAGCCGCCTGGCGGCCGGCGTGCGCGCCTGGCAGGCAGGCCGCGCGCCGATCGTCATTCTTTCCGGGAGCGGCAACGAGACCGCCGACATGGCCACCGCCATCGCCAAGCTCGAAGTCCCCGCCTCCGCCGTCATGCTGGACGACCGCAGCGGCAGCACCCGCGACAACGCATGGTTCACGGCGGCCCTGGCCGAACGGCACGGGATCGAGCGGATCCTGCTGGTGACCTCGGCGCTGCACATGCCGCGCGCGTTGCGCGCTTTCCGCGACGCCGGGCTCGAGGCCGTCCCCGTCCCCGTGCCGGAGATCTCGCCCCGCGCGGACTGGCACGAACGCTGGCTGCCCTCGCGTCGCGCGCTGTGGCGCAGCAGCCGGGCGCTGAAGGAATACCTCGCCCTGGCGGCGCTCCACCTGCAGGATGGACGGCCGCCGCCGCGGCCGCCTTCGCGCGGCGTAGACACCGCTGAATCCGGCGCGAACGCCGATTTTCGCGAGCGGCGCCCGCCCGCGGGGAACGTTTAATCTCTGACCGGCAACGGTGTGCATCGGACGCGGCACCAAGTGTTCCTTCCCCGCCAGCGTCCGACCGCGTCCGGCTCTTCGCGCCACCTTGAGTGCCCGACCGCGAGGATGCGCCCACCCAGCACGAGGCGCCGAACAGCCATGCCGAAATCCACGATTCCTTTTGCGGCCACCGTCGTCGCGATCGTCCTCAGCGGATGCACCGGCCAGCACATGTCGGTGCGCAGCGTGAACAACCACACGCTGGTGCAGGAAGGCGACGTCGCGATGGTTCCGATCACCTCTCAACTGGTTTCGCAGCAGCCGAGACCGGTGATGGAGATCCCGGCCGAACTCACCGGGTACCGGCCCGATTCGTACCGCATCCACCCGGGCGACACCATCCTGGTGACCGTGTGGGACCACCCGGAACTCACCACGCCCGCCGGCAGCCAGCAGCAGGCCGTCAGCAATGGCCGCCTGGTGAAGCCGGACGGCACCCTGTTCTATCCCTACGCCGGCAACGTCGAGGTGGCCGGCATGACGATCGAGCAGCTGCGCGACACGCTCACCAGCCGGCTTTCCAAGTTCCTGCTCGAACCGAAGGTGGACGTCAACGTGGTCGGCTTCGGCAGCCGCGTTTCGCTGCAGGGCGCGTTCGTCGACACCACGCCCCAGGAAGTGACCACAGTGCCGCTGACCCTGTCGCAGGCGATCGGCACCGCGCAGATCGATCTCGACCAGGCCGACCTGTCCGGACTGGTGCTGACGCGCGACCAGCGCAACTACCGGATCGACCTGGATGCCTTGAACCGCAACGGCAACGTGGCGCAGCAGATCTACCTGAAGCCGGGCGACCACCTGTTCCTGCCGTTCAACGACCGCAAGGAAGTCTATGTGATCGGCGAAGTGCTGCGGCCGCAGGCGATCACCTTCAAGACCAGCGACATAACCCTGACGCAGGCGCTGGGCCGGACCGGCGGCCTCAATCCGGCCACCTCGAAGGGCGAGGCGGTCTACGTGATCCGCGGCGTCGAGGACATGCAGAGCGCGCCGGCGACGGTGTATCACCTGGACGCCGCGTCGCCGGTCGCCTTCGCCCTCGCGGACCGGTTCCCGCTGCAGGCCGGCGACGTGGTCTGGGTCGGACCGGCCGGCGTCACCCGCTGGAACCGGTTCCTGACCCAGCTGCTGCCGCTCAGCGGCCTCATCAGCAACACCGCGGCCGCGCAGTACAACATCGACCGCGCCGGCAACTGACGCCGGGCCGGGTGGAAGTCTCCGCCCCGCCGGCTACCGTAGCGAGCCGATCCTGGTGCGGCCGCCGGGGTCGGCGACGCGCAGGTTCGAACGGAACGGTTGTGGGACCGGCGGGTTGTAGGAGCGACGGGTTGTGGGAGCGACGGAAGTCGCGACGCGGCGCAGGCCGAATCGGTTCGCGGAGCGACCGGGCTTGCGAGGGTCGCGACTCCCGTCGCTCCCACAGTGGATTGTCGTCGGGCATCTCCGAGCCCCCGGTTCCGGAAACCGGCTGATACGGGGTTCCGGCCCCGCTCCACACCTCACTCCGGCCGGTAGACCTCGGCGCCTTCGTCGCGAAACTGCCGCGACTTCTCCTCCATGCCGGTTTCCAGCGCGCTGCGCGCGTCGAGCCCGTGCTCGGCGGCATAGTCGCGCACGTCCTGGGTGATCTTCATCGAACAGAAGTGCGGACCGCACATGGAGCAGAAGTGGGCCAGCTTGTGCGCGTCCTTGGGCAGGGTCTCGTCGTGGTATTCCTTCGCCCGCTCCGGATCCAGGCCGAGGTGGAACTGGTCCTCCCAGCGGAACTCGAAGCGCGCCTTGGAGAGCGCGTTGTCGCGCACCTGCGCGCCGGGGTGGCCCTTGGCCAGGTCCGCCGCGTGCGCGGCGATCTTGTAGGCCATGATGCCCTCGCGCACGTCCTGGCGGTTCGGCAGCCCCAGGTGTTCCTTGGGCGTGACGTAGCACAGCATCGCGGTGCCGTACCAGCCGATCATCGCCGCGCCGATCGCGCTGGTGATGTGGTCGTAGCCCGGCGCGATGTCGGTGGTCAGCGGGCCGAGCGTGTAGAACGGCGCCTCGCCGCATTCGGCCAGCTGCTTGTCCATGTTCTCCTTGATCAGCTGCATCGGCACGTGGCCGGGGCCTTCGATCATGGTCTGCACGTCGTGCTTCCAGGCGATCTTCGTCAGCTCGCCCAGCGTCTCCAGCTCGCCGAACTGGGCGGCGTCGTTGGCGTCGGCGATGCAGCCCGGGCGCAGGCCGTCGCCGAGCGAGAAGGCCACGTCGTAGGCCTTCATGATCTCGCAGATGTCCTCGAAGTGCTCGTACAGGAAGCTCTCGCGATGGTGCGCCAGGCACCACTTGGCCATGATGCTGCCGCCCCGCGAGACGATGCCGGTCACCCGCTTCGCGGTCAGCGGCACGTAGCGCAGCAGCACCCCGGCGTGGATGGTGAAGTAGTCCACGCCCTGCTCCGCCTGCTCGACCAGGGTGTCGCGGAAGATCTCCCAGGTCAGTTCCTCGGCGCGGCCGTCGACCTTCTCCAGCGCCTGGTAGATCGGGACCGTTCCGATCGGCACCGGCGAGTTGCGCACGATCCATTCCCGCGTCTCGTGGATGTGCTTGCCGGTCGACAGGTCCATCACCGTGTCGCCGCCCCAGCGGATCGCCCAGACCAGCTTCTCCACTTCCTCGGCGATGCCCGAACTCACGGCGCTGTTGCCGATGTTCGCGTTGATCTTGGTCAGGAAGTTGCGGCCGATGATCATCGGCTCGCTTTCCGGATGGTTGATGTTGTTGGGCAGGATGGCGCGGCCGCGGGCGATCTCGTCGCGCACGAACTCGGGCGTGATCAGCGCCTGGATGTTCGCGCCGAAGGCCTGACCGGGGTGCTGCGCCCGCAGGCCCGCATCGCGCACCGCCTCCAGGCGCTGGTTCTCGCGGATCGCCACGAACTCCATCTCCGGCGTGACGATGCCGCGCCGGGCGTAGTGCATCTGGGTGACGTTGGCGCCGGCGACCGCGCGCCGCGGCAGGCGCCGCGAGGGGAAGCGCACCGCGTCGAGCTTCGCATCGGTCTCGCGGGCGCGCCCGAACTCCGAACTGAGCCCCGCCAGCGCCTCGGTATCGCCGCGCTCGGCGATCCACCGCGCGCGCAGCGGCGCCAGGCCGGCGGCCAGGTCGATCGCGGCATCGGGATCGGTGTACGGCCCGGACGGATCGTAGACCGTGACCGGCGGATTGTCCTCGCCGCCGAACAGCGTCGGCGTCTTCGTCAACACGATCTCGCGCATCGGCACGCGCAGATCGGCGCGCGAGCCGGCGACGAAGATCTTGCGCGAACCCGGGATCGGGCGGGTGACGGATTCGGACAGCTGCTCGGTCTGCTGCAGCAGCGGGGAGGGCACGGCATTCATGGCATTCGTCCTGTGGAGTCGCTCGAAGAGCCTGGACGAAGCGGGCGGCGCACGGACGGAGCGATCTCCGGTCCTGCGAAGCTTCCCTACGCCGGTGTCAACCGGATCAGGTTCGAAGGGTCTGTCTCAACCGCCGCTTCCGCGGCGGTACCCCCGCTTCGACCGGCATTACACCACAATCGGCACGGCCGCTCCCGTCATGCGCGGAGACCGCGCGGGGGCAGTGGATGGGCATCGGTTCTCCTGCACCGCTTGACGCGGTGCATCATCATCCGCTATTGCTGTCGCCATGCCCGTCGCATCCGCCCGCCTCGCCTGCCGCCGCCCGCAATCGCGGGAATTGGTTGCACGCGTGACGATTACCATCACCGGTACCGGTCGCACCGGCACCGGAGTGCGGACGCGCGTGTCCATCGCCTGACCTGACCACGCCGCTCCGCACCCGAACCGGGTGCGGCCACGCGGCCATACCCGACCGGCGCGGGGCCCGAACCGGAGCCTCCCATGCCGTCCGCCCCCTCTTCGAACGAAAGCCCCCCTGCCGCCCTGGGCGATGCTTCGCAGGCTCCGGAAGCGTCGGCCCGGCCATCCGCGGCCGGGCGTCCGGCGGGGCAGCCGATGCCGGCAGGGCACCGGCTGGCGCCTCCCCTCACCCACGTGCACAAGTTCGGCGGCAGCAGCCTGGCCGATACCGGCCGCTTCCGCAGCGTGTGCGCGCTGCTCGACGACGACGCTGCCGCGCATCGCGTGGTGGTGGTCTCGGCCATGCAGGGCACCACCGACGCACTGCTGGCGTTGATCGCCGAGGCGCGCGAGGGCGGCGACTGGATGCCGGCCTGGGCGGCGCTGCGCAGCCGCCATCTGACCGTGGCCGACGCGCTGCGGGAGGAGCAAATCCCCCCCAGCCCCCCTTTTTCAAAGGGGGGAGCTGCTTCGACCCTTTCCGCCTTTTCGAACGAGGGAGCCGCATCGGCTCTTCCCGCTTCTGCAAAGGCAGGAGGAGTCGTTTCGACCCTTTCTGCTTCTGAAAAGGAGGAAATCGAGGCTTCGGCCTTCCCCCCCTTTGAAAAAGGGGGGCAGGGGGGATTTGCTCTTCCTCGAGCGACAGCAACAGCCGACAGGCCGGTGCCCCTGCACGACGCGCTGCTCGAAGGCTTCGACATCCTGCGGAACGAACTCGCGGCGCTCGCTGACGCCGGCGACGCCGACCGGATCGCCGCGCGCCTCCAGGGCTACGGCGAGCTGTGGTCGTCGCTGCTGCTGCAGGCGGCGCTCGGCGGCGCGGCCGCCGGCTGGGAACGGCTGGACGCGCGCGAGGTGCTGGTGGTGCACCCGGGCGAGATGGGCGCCGGCGTGGATCGCGAGCAGAGCCGCGCCCGCCTGCACGCCTGGCGCGCGAATCATCGCGGACGCGACATCGTCGTCACCGGCTTCGTCGCCCGCGACGCGCGCGGCGAGGCGACCACGCTGGGACGCAACGGCAGCGACTATTCGGCGTCGATCTTCGCCGACCTGTTCGACGCCGACGCGCTGACCATCTGGACCGACGTCGACGGCGTGCTCTCGGCCGACCCGCGGCTGGTGCCGGACGCGGTCTGCCTGCCGGCGATCTCCTATGCCGAGGCCTGCGAGCTGGCCTACTTCGGCGCGCGGGTGCTGCACCCGCAGACGCTGGCGCCGGTGCAGGCGCGGGGCATCCCGGTGCGGATCCGCAACACGCTGCGGCCGCAGGCGCCCGGCACGCTGATCTGCGCCGACGGCGACGCCGCGCCCACCGCGTTCGGCGGCGGACCGGTCAAGGGCCTGAGCCTGGTCGACGATCTGGCGGTGCTGGAGCTGACCGGCAACGGCCTGGTCGGCGTGCCCGGGATCGCCGAGCGCCTGTTCGCGGCGCTGCACGGCGCCGGCGTGTCGGTGACGATGATCTCGCAGGGCTCCTCCGAGCACTCGATCTGCTGCGTGGTGCGCGCCGGCCAGGCCGAACGCGGCCGCGATGCGATTCTCACCGCCTTCGCCGACGCGATCGCCGACGGCCAGGCGCAGGGCGTGCAGGTCACCGGCGACCTCTGCGTGCTGGCCGCGGTCGGCGACGGCATGGTCGGCCACCACGGCGTGGCGGCACGGCTGTTCGGCGGGCTGGCGCAGGCGCGGGTGAACGTGCGCGCGATCGCGCAGGGCGCCAGCGAGCGCAACCTGTCGGTCGCGATCGCGCGCGCCGACGCCACCCGCGCGCTGCGCGCCGCGCACGCGGCGTTCTGGCTGTCGCCGCAGACGGTGTCGATCGGCTTGATCGGGCCGGGCAACGTCGGCCGCACCCTGCTGCGGCAGCTGGCCGAGGTGGCGCCGGGACTGCGCGAACGCTCCGGCGTCGACCTGCGCCTGCGCGCGATCGGCAACAGCCGCGGGATGACCCTCGACCATGCCGCGATGGCGCCGGCCGAGGCGCTCGACCGGCTCGGCGCCGGCAGCGCCCAGCCCATCGACCTCGACGCCTTCGCCGCGCACGTGCGCGCCGAGCACCTGCCGCACGCGATGATCGTCGACTGCAGCGCCAGCGACGCGGTGGCGGCGAAATATCCCGAGTGGCTGGCGGCCGGCATCCACGTGGTCACGCCGAACAAGCATGCCGGCAGCGGCGACTGGGCGCGCTACGCGGCGATCGCCGCCGCCCGCCGCGCGGGCGGCGGGCGCTTCCTCTACGAGGCCACCGTCGGCGCCGGCCTGCCGGTGATCCTGACCCTGCGCAGCCTGCTCGACACCGGCGACGTGCTGCACGGCATCGACGGCATGCTCTCGGGCACGCTGGCCTGGCTGTTCAACAGCTACGACGGCAGCCGCCCGTTCTCGGCGCTGGTGCGCGAGGCGCGCGAGCTCGGCTATACCGAGCCCGATCCGCGCGACGACCTGTCCGGCCTGGACGTGGCGCGCAAGCTGGTGATCCTGGCGCGCGAGGCCGGGCGCGCGCTGTCGCTCGACGACGTGGACGTGGAAAGCCTGGTACCCGAGTCGCTGCGGCAAGCGAGCCTGGACGAGTTCCTCGCGCGGCTGGAGGAACTCGACGCGCCGATGCGTGCGCGCCTGGACGCCGCGCACGCGGACGGGTGCCGGCTTCGCCATCTCGCGCGCCTGGGCGAGGACGGCCGCGCCAGCGTCGGCGTGGTCGCGCTGCCGGCCGACCACGCCTGCTGCCATACCCGGCTGACCGACAACCTGGTGCAGTTCCGCAGCGCCCGCTACGCCGAGAACCCGCTGGTGGTGCAGGGTCCGGGCGCCGGACCCGAGGTCACCGCGGCGGGCGTGTTCGGCGACGTGCTGGCGATCGCGCAGTCGCTCGGGGCGCGGTCGTGAGCGGCGATGCTTCGAGAAACTACCGGGAGAAAATCGGTTGCCGCGGACCCGCGCGGATGAACGCGAATCAGGCAAGGAGCGGGATGGACGCTCTCTCTCCCCCGCTTGCGGGGGAAAGGGCTCGGGCGAGGGGACCTGTCGAAGTCGCCGCCTCATCGGCATGCGAAACGACAAAGAGCACGATGCCGCACTCGAGAAAGGCCCGCATCCGAACGTTGATCGGCGCCGGTTCACCCCCTCACCCCAACCCTCTCCCCCGCAAGCGGCGGAGAGGGAGTTTCCCTTGCCGGGATATCGCTCCTTTTTGCCTTATCCGCCCTCATCCGTGCGGATCCGTGGCAAAACGCTCTCTTCCATCCGAGTCCGCATCATGAGTCCACCCTCACAGGCGACCGCCTTCGCTCCGGCCAGCGTCGGCAACATCGGCGTCGGTTTCGACCTGCTCGGCCATGCCATCGACGGGCCGCGCGACGTCGCCCGCGTGCGCCGGATCGAGGCGCCCGTGGTGCGGATCGACGCGATCGGCGGCGACGCCGCCGGCGCCGGCAGCCTGCCGCTGGCCGCAGAGGAGAACACCGCCGGCCGTGCCCTGATTGCGCTACGCGATGCCCTCGGGCTCGCACACGGCTTCGCGCTGGAACTCGACAAGGGCATTCCGCTCGGCTCCGGGCTCGGCGGCTCGGCGGCTTCTTGCGTGGCCGCGCTGGTGGCGGCGAACGCACTGCTCGACGCGCCACTGCCGCGCGCGGCGCTGTACCCGTTCGCGCTCGACGGCGAGGCGGTCTCCAGCGGCAGCCGCCACGGCGACAACGTCGCACCGATGCTGCTCGGCGGCGTGGTCATGGCCACGGCCACGCGCATGGTCGCGCTGGCGACGCCCGAGTGGCTGCACTGCGTGGTGGTGCATCCGGACCAGGTGCTGGAGACGCGCCGTTCGCGCGCGGCGCTGGCCGAACCGTATCCGCTGCACGCCGTCGTCGAACAGCAGGCGCACCTGGCCCTGTTCCTGACCGGCCTGCAGCGCGGCGACGCGTCGTTGATCGCCGAAGGCCTGCACGACGTGCTGGTGGAGCCGCGGCGGGCGCCGCTGATTCCCGGCTTCGACCGGGTGAAGGCCGCGGCGCTCGACCACGACGCGCTCGGCGCCGGCATCTCCGGCGGCGGGCCGAGCGTGTTCGCCTGGTTCGCGTCGCGGGCGCAGGCGCAGGCCGCGGCGCCGGCGATGCGCGCCGGCTTCGTCGACGCCGGCTTCGATGCGCGCGTCCACGTTTCTCCGGTCGCCGGCACGCGCGCGGACATCATCGACAACGGCCCTCCATGAACTTCATCAGCACCCGCGGCGACACCCCGCCGACCGCCATCGACAGCGCGCTCGTCGCAGGCCTCGCACCGGACGGCGGCCTGTACGTGCCGGAACGGATCTCCGCCTTCGCCGACGCGCGCCCTCGCACGGCCCTCGCCGATACCGCATGCGCGGTGCTGGCGCCGTACTTCACCGAATCGTCGCTGCGCGACCGCCTCGCCGGCATCTGCGCGCAGGCGTTCTCCTTCGACGCGCCGCTGCGCCCGCTCGCCGGCGAAGGCGACCATCTGCTGGAGCTGTTCCACGGGCCGACCGCCGCGTTCAAGGACTATGCCGCGCGCTTCCTCGCCGGGGCGCTCGCCGCGTTGCGCGCGCCGGATGCGGCACCGACCACGATCCTGGTCGCCACCTCCGGCGATACCGGCGCCGCCGTCGCCGCCGCGTTCCACCGTCGGCCGGGTTTCGAGGTGGTCATCCTCTACCCCGAGGGCCGGGTGTCGCCGCGACAGGCGCATGGCCTGGAATGCTGGGGCGGCAACGTGCGCACGTTCCGCGTCGCCGGCAGCTTCGACGACTGCCAGCGACTGTCGAAGCAGGCACTGGCCGACCAGGCCCTCCGTCGGGCGCGTGCGCTCACCTCGGCCAACAGCATCAGCCTCGGCCGGTTGCTGCCGCAGGCGGCGTACTACGCGCACGCGGCGTCGCGGTTCCGCGCGGAGCACGGCGCGGCGCTCAACCTCGTCGTGCCGACCGGCAACCTCGGCAACGCCTGCGCCGCGCTGCTGGCCCGGCGCATGGGCCTGCCGATCGGGGAGATCCGCCTGGCGACCAATGCCAACGATGTCCTGCCGCGCTACTTCGCCGGCGGCGGGTACGCGCCGCGCGCCACCCGCGCCACCCTGGCCAATGCCATGGACGTGGGCGCGCCCAGCAACTTCGAGCGGCTGCGGCATTGGCACGGCGGCGACGATGACGCGCTGCGCGCGGCGATCGCCGCGGAGTCCGTCGACGACGACGCCATCCGCGACACTATCCGCAGCGCACCCGTCCGCCACGGCATCGTCCCCTGTCCGCACACCGCCACCGGGTTGCGCCTGCTCGAGCGGTTGCGCGCGCAGGGCGACACGCGCCCCTGGGCGGTCGTCGCCACCGCGCACCCGGCCAAGTTCGAGACCATCGTCGAGCCGCTGGTGGGCCAGGCCGTGCTCCCGCCTCCGGCACTCGCCGATTGCCTGCGGCGCCCGGCATCGGCGCACGCGCTGGCGAACGACTACGCCGCACTCCGCCACCGGCTGCAGGCAGGCGACCGATGACGGCGTGGGGCCGCGGAAGTGCGCGCGCGAACGCCTCGCTCACCAGCTGCGCGGTCCGGCGACGACGCACTCATGCAAAAAAGTTCTAAATGAAACTGTTGACACCGATGAAACCGCCGTGTTTATCTCGGTCCCCATGACGCATCGCAACACCCACCCGCTGACCATCCAGGACGCCCCGCGGGGCGTCCCGGTCGCGCGTGCGCCGATCGCGCTCCTTCTCGTCGTCGTCCTCCTTATTACCTTGCCCACCGGCGCGGGAATCGGGTTTGCGTAGCTAGAAAGCACACAAGCCCAGGTCGAAAGAAACCAGACCCCGCGCCCGACCAGGCGCGGGGTTTTTCGTTTCCGCCGCTCCGGGTTCCTGAAATCCAACCTCCGCGCACGGAACGCGCGGCTCCCGCGAAGGATTCGCACCAATGGAAGCCATGCAGTGCGAAGCGATGCCATCAAACAGGGACCCGAACATGCGCCGGCGCGCGCAATGCTGCGCGCCACCGGACTGGACGACGCGGCGATCGCCAAGCCGCTGGTGGCGGTGGTGCACACCTGGTCCAGCGTCTCGCCCTGCAACCTGGGCCTGCGCGACCTGGCCGCGCATGCCTGCGAGGGCGTGCGCGCGGCGGGGGGCACGCCGGTCGAGTTCAACACCATTGCGGTCACCGACGGCATCGCCATGGGCAGCAGCGGCATGCGCGCCTCGCTGGCCTCGCGCGAGGTGATCGCGGACTCGATCGAACTGGCGGTCAGCGGCCACTGCCTGGACGCGCTGGTACTGCTGTGCGGCTGCGACAAGACCATCCCCGCCGCGGCGATGGCCGCGGCGCGCCTGGACATCCCGACGGTGATCCTCTACGGCGGCACCATCATGCCCGGCAAGTGCCGCGGCAAGTCGATCACGGTGCAGGAAGTGTTCGAGGCGGTCGGCCGGCACGCCGCCGGCCAGCTGGACGATGCCGGCCTGGAGGAGATCGAGAAGGCCGCCTGCCCGGGCGCCGGCGCCTGCGGCGGCCAGTTCACCGCCAACACGATGTCGATGGCGCTCAGTTTCCTGGGGCTGTCGCCGCTGGGGCTGAACGACATTCCCGCCGTGCATCCGGACAAGCCCGCCGCCGCCCGGCGCTGCGGCGAACTGGTCATGCACCGCCTGCTTTCCGGCGGCCCGACACCGCGCGAGATTCTCTCTCCGGCCGCGCTGCAAAACGCTGCGCGCGCGGTGTCGGCCACCGCCGGCTCTACCAATGCCGCGCTGCACCTGCTGGCGATCGCGCACGAGGCCGGGGTGGCCTTCGACCTCGAGGACTTCCACGCCGCCGCGGCGACCCCGGTGATCGCCGACCTGAAACCGGGCGGCCGCTACACCGCGGCGGAACTGTACGCGATGGGCGGCACGGCGCTGGTGGCGCGCGAGCTGCGTGCCGCGGGGCTGATCGAGGACATCGCCACCGTCACCGGCCGCGGCTTCTTCGCCGAGCTGGACGCGACCCCGGCGCCGACGCAGCCGCAGGACGCGGTGCGTCCCGTCGACGATCCGATCAAGCCGCAGGGCGGCTACGCGATCCTGTACGGCAACCTGGCGCCGGACGGCTGCATCCTCAAGCTGGCCGCCGAGGGCCGCGGCCGCCACCGCGGCCCGGCGCGCGTGTTCGATTCCGAGGAAGCCTGCTTCGCCGCGGTGCAGCGACGCGAGATCCGCGCCGGCGACGTGGTCGTGATCCGCTTCGAAGGCCCGGTGGGCGGCCCCGGCATGCGCGAGATGCTGGCGGTGACCGCGGCATTGGTGGGCCAGGGCCTGGGCGACGACGTCGCGCTGGTCACCGACGGCCGTTTCTCCGGCGCCACCCGCGGTTTCATGGTCGGCCACGTCGCCCCCGAGGCGGCGCGCGGCGGACCGCTGGCGCGGCTGCGCGAGGGAGACATCGTCACCGTCGACGTCGCCTCGCGCACGTTCTCCAGCGATGCCGACCTGGCGCAGCGCGAGCCGGTGCGCATCGCGCCGCGGGTGACCACCGGCGCGCTGGCCAAGTACGCGCGCCTGGTCGGTTCGGCATCGCTGGGCGCCACGACCACCGAACGCCCCGAAGCCAGCGCCGCCCACGCGCCGGCGCCACCCGGGGACGCCGCTCCCACCGGCAACCGGCTCCCCCTCTCCCGCTCGGCGGGAGCGGGATGGGGCGCGGGTGCCCCACCAGCCGAATCGCGACCCTGGTCCTCCGCTGTCGCCGGTCCGGTCCGGCACCCGCGGCCGGCGATTCCCTCGACCCTCACCGACGATTGACCTTCCCCTCCACTCCGCAACGGATCCAGCCATGACCAGCGACACGAACAAACCCACCATCGCCATCCTCGGCTACGGCAGCCAGGGCCGCGCGCACGCGCTCAACCTGCGCGACTCCGGCTTCGACGTCCGCGTCGGCCTGCGCCCCGGCGGCCCGACCTCGATCAAGGCCGCCGCCGACGGCTTCGCGGTGCAGACCCCGGCCGAAGCCGCGGCCGGCGCCGACGTCGTCGCCGTGCTGACCCCGGACATGGTTCAGCCGCAGCTCTACCGCGAGGTGATCGCGCCGAACATGCGCGAGGGCGCCTGCCTGCTGTTCGCGCACGGCTTCAACGTGCACTACGAACAGATCGCGCCGCGCACCGACCTCGACGTGGTGCTGGTGGCGCCGAAGGGCCCGGGCGCGCTGGTGCGGCGCGAGTACGAGATCGGCCGCGGCGTGCCCGCGGTCTACGCCGTGCACCAGGACACCAGCGGCCGCGCCGAGCAGCTGGCGCTGACCTACTGCGCCGGCATCGGCGGCGCGCGCCAGAACGCGATCCGCACCACCTTCAAGGAGGAGACCGAGACCGACCTGTTCGGCGAGCAGGCGGTGCTGTGCGGCGGCGCCACCAAGCTGGTGCAGGCCGGCTGGGAGACCCTGGTCGAGGCCGGCTACCAGCCGGAGGTCGCCTACTACGAGTGCCTGCACGAACTGAAGCTGATCGTCGACCTGCTGTACGAGGGCGGCATCACCCGCATGCACGAGTTCATCAGCGAGACCGCGCAGTACGGCGACCTGACCCGCGGCCCGTACGTGATCGACGACCACGCCCGGGCGCAGATGAAGAAGATCCTGGCCGAGATCCAGGACGGCACCTTCGCCCGGCAGTGGATCGCCGAGTACGCCGCCGGCAACGGCCACTACAAGGCGCTGAAGCAGGCCGACCTCGACCATCCCATCGAAGCGGTGGGCGCGAAGCTGCGCGGCGCGATGAAGTGGTTGCAGCAGGCGCCGGAGCAAGCATCCGGCCAGGCGGCCGCCAAGCCCGCCGCGGCGCCGGCTCCTACTGCGCAGACCGAGGCCGCGTGATGAACACCCGTGCAGCGGCGGCGGACAACGGCGACGCGGCCGCGGCCACGCCGGCGCCTGCACCGATCCCGGCTCCGGCGCCCGTCAACGGCGCCCGCTGGCTGGTGCAGGCGCTGGCGGCCGAGGGCGTCGACGTCCTGTTCGGCTATCCGGGCGGGGCGATCATGCCGTTCTACGACGCGCTGCACGGCGCTGCGCTCAAGCACGTGCTGGTCCGCCACGAGCAGGGCGCGGCGTTCGCCGCGAACGGCTATGCGCGCGCCAGCGGCCGGGTCGGCGTCTGCGTCGCCACCTCGGGACCGGGTGCGTCGAACCTGGTCACCGGCATCGCCGACGCGATGCTGGACTCGGTGCCGATGGTGATCATCACCGGCCAGGTGGCCACGCCGCTGATGGGCACCGACGCCTTCCAGGAGCTGGACGTGTTCGGCATGACCCTGCCGATCGTCAAGCACAGCTTCCTGCCGCGCAGCGTCGACCAGCTGCCGGAGATGCTGGCCGAGGCGTTCCGCATCGCCCGCTGCGGCCGGCCCGGCCCGGTGCTGATCGACCTGCCCAAGGACGTGCAGATCGGCGACGCCTCGCACCTGCCGGCGCACGCGCCGCGGCCGGTGGCGCCGGTCGCCGGCCCCGCCGACGCCTCGCTGCACGCCGCCGCGGCGCTGCTTGCACAGGCGCAACGCCCGGTGATCTACGGCGGCGGCGGCATCGCCCTGGCCGGCGCGGTCGAGACCTTCCGCGATTTCGTCGACCGCACCCGCATTCCCACCGTGCTGACGCTGAAGGCGCTGGGCGCGCTGCCGGCCACCCACCCGTGCAACCTGGGCATGCTCGGCATGCACGGCTCGCGCGCGGCCAACCATGCGGTGCAGGAATGCGACTTGCTGCTCGTGGTCGGCGCCCGTTTCGACGACCGCGCCACCGGCAAGCTGGCCGAGTTCGCGCCGGACGCGCGGGTCGTGCACCTGGACGCCGACGGCTGCGAGATCGGCAAGCTGCGCACCGCCGACGTCGCGGTGCAGGGCGACCTCGACGCCGCACTGGCCAGGCTGGCGCCGCCCTGCGCGGCGCAGGCGCGCAACGGCCGTCACGTCGCCGCACGCAAGGCCTGGCTCGAGCTGTGCACCGACCGCCGGCAGCGCTTCGCCGCGCGCTACGACGCGCCCGGCGCCGGCGTCTACGCACCCGCGCTGCTGAAGCGGCTGTCGGAACTGGCGCCGGACGCGATCGTCAGCTGCGACGTCGGCCAGCACCAGATGTGGGTGGCGCAGCACTGCCGCTTCGCGCACCCGCGCCGGCACCTGACCAGCGGCGCGCTGGGCGCGATGGGTTTCGGGCTGCCGGCGGCGATCGGCGCGCAGCTGCAGGACGCGTCCGCGCAGGTGGTCTGCGTCAGCGGCGACGGCTCGTTCCTGATGAACGTGCAGGAGCTGGCGACCCTGGCGCGCTACCGGCTGCCGGTGAAGATCGTGCTGCTCGACAACCAGGCGCTGGGCATGGTGCGGCAGTGGCAGGAGCTGTTCTTCGAGCGCCGCTACTCCGAAATCGACCTGTCCGACAACCCGGACTTCGCGGTGGTCGCGCGCGCGTTCGGGATCGAGGCGATCTCGCTCGACCGCGCCGACGGCGTCGACGCCGCGCTGGCCGCGCTGCTGGCCGCTCCCGGCCCGGCGCTGCTGCACGTGGCCATCGACCAGGCCGCCAACGTCTGGCCGCTGGTGCCGCCGAACCACAACAACGCGCAGATGCTCGACGCCGACGAGGTGTCGTCGCTGCCGACCACCGCCCCCGCCGCTCCCCACCCCACGCCCGAGGATCCCTCCCATGCGATACCAGCTTGACCTGACCCTGCGACGAGCCGAGGGCGCGCTGACGCGCGTGCTCGGCGCCGCCGAACGCCGCGGCTTCCAGCCACTCTCGGTCGACGGCGAGGCGCAGCCCGACGGCGACCGCTGGTACCTGCGGATGACCGTGGAGGGCGAGCGTTCCGACGAGTCGCTGCGCGCGCAGCTGGCGAAGCTGTACGACTGCCTGTCCGTGGAGGTGTCGCCATGTCCGTGAGCCTGCTCGAAACCGCTGTTTCCGGCGACCCAGTAGGAGCGCACCGAAGGGGCGCGAACACGCGTATCCGGCTGCGCGGTCGCGCCCCTGCGGTGCGCTCCTGCGGGGCTGCGGAGGTGTCGCCGTGTCGATGAACGCCAGCAACGTGACCGCCATCTCCGAGGCGCCGGGCTTCGAGACCGCGCCCACGCCCAGGCTGTGGTTCGACGGCGCCCTGGCCGACGTCGATACGCTGCAGGCGGACCTGACCACCCACGCCATGCACTACGGCAGCGGCGTGTTCGAAGGCATCCGCGCCTACGCCACCGCCGAGGGCGCCGCGGTGTTCCGCCTGCCCGAGCACCTGCAGCGCATGCGCCGCGGCGCGGAACTGCTGGGCATGGCGTTCGACGTGGGCCAGGCCACCGACGCGGTGCTGGCCACGCTGCGCGCCAACGGCCACCGCGACGCCTACGTCCGCCCGCTGGCATGGTTCGGCGCCGGCGGCTTCGGCCTGGACGTCGAGGGCCATCCGCAGCACCTGATGGTCTCGACCACCGCCACGCGCGTGCACCTGTCCGGCGCCCGCTCGACCGTCGGCGTCTCCTCCTGGCGGCGCAACCCGGCCGACTCGCTGCCGCCGCTCAAGCTGTGCGGCGCCTACGTCAACTCGATCCTCGCCAAGCGCGAGAGCAAGGCGCGCGGCTACGACGAGGCGCTGTTCGTCGACCACGACGGCTTCGTCGTCGAATGCACCGGCGCCAACGTGTTCCTGGTCAAGGCCGGGCGCGTGACCGCGGTCGAGCATCGCGACGCGCTGCCGGGCATCACCCGCGACACCCTGGTCGCGCTGACCGGCGCCGACGCGCGCACGGTGACCCTGGACGAGCTGCTGGACGCCGACGAGGTGTTCGCCTGCGGCACTGCCGCCGAGGTGTCCCCGATCGCCCGCATCGAGGATCGCGACTACGGCGACACCCCGGTCGGCCGCGAGCTGGCGGCGCTGTACGGGCGGGTGGTGCGCGGGCAGGAGCCCGGGTACCGCCATTGGCTGACGTTTGTCTAGGAGCGAGGAACGAGTGGAGAGGAACGGGACACGAGCGGAAGCCAGAGCCAAGGCAGGGCCGAGCGTCCGCGTCCTTATTCGTGCCTCGTTCCCCTTCACCCGTTTCTAGCCAGACCATGGATCCTGCCGTCGCCAACACCCAAGTCACCGCCGCCGACGTCATGGCCGCGCAGGCCCGCCTGCGCGGCCATCTCGAGGTCACGCCGCTGCACTACGCCGAGCGCTTCGGCTGCTGGCTGAAGCTGGAGAACCTGCAGCGCACCGGCTCGTACAAGGTGCGCGGCGCGCTCAATGCGCTGCTGGCCGCGCGCGAGCGCGGCGACGACCGTCCGGTGATCGCGGCCTCGGCCGGCAACCACGCGCAGGGACTGGCATGGGCAGCCTGGCGGCTCGGCATGCGGGCGATCACGGTGATGCCCAAGTGTGCGCCGCAGACCAAGATCGCCGGCGTCGCCCACTGGGGCGCCACCGTGCGCCTGCACGGCGACGGCTACGACCAGGCGAAGGCCTTCGCGATCGAACTGGCCGCGCAGAACGACTACCGGCTGCTGTCGGCCTTCGACGACCCCGACGTGATCGCCGGCCAGGGCACGGTGGGGCTGGAGATCGCCGCGGCGATGGAGCCCGACGTGGTCCTGGTGCCGATCGGCGGCGGCGGGCTCGCCTCCGGCGTCGCGCTGGCGCTGAAGTCCCGGCGCCTGGCGCGGGCCGGCCGCGCCTCCGGTCGCGTCCGCATCGTCGGCGCCCAGGTCGAAGGCGTGGACGCGATGGCGCGCGCGTTGCGCGGCGAGGATACCGCCGGCGAACCCGCGACCACGCTCGCCGACGGCGTTCGCGTGAAGGAGCCGGGGCGGCTGACGCGCTCGCTGCTGGGCGAACTGCTCGACGACATCGTGATCGTGCGCGAGGCGGAGCTGCGCGAAACCGTGGTGCGGCTGGCGCTGGAGGAGCACGTGATCGCCGAGGGCGCCGGCGCGCTGGCGCTGGCCGCCGGCCGCCGCGTCGCCGGACGGCGCAAGTGCGCGGTGGTCTCCGGCGGCAATCTCGACGCGTCGGTCCTGGCGCGGTTGCTGTCCGAGGTGCGCCCGCGCACGCCGCGACGCCCGCGCCGCCGCCGCGAAACCGTCGCCCTGGCCGAGTCCGCCCCCGCCCTGCCCCGAATCCTGGTCGCCATGCCGCGCGCGGGCGATCCGTCACCGATGCGCGTGCCGGCCGCGCCGTGCAACGCCATCCGTTCCGAAGAGGAAGTCCCCGCATGAACGATCCCACGCCCGCGGGCGCCGTCGCGCCGATCCCGATCCGCATCTTCGACACCACGCTGCGCGACGGCGAGCAGTCGCCCGGCTGCAGCATGACCCCGCAGCAGAAGGCGGTGATGGCGCGCGCGCTCGCCGAACTCGGGGTGGACGTGATCGAAACCGGCTTCCCGGCCAGCTCCGAGTCCGATCGCGAGGCCGCGCGCCTGATCGCGCGCGAACTGCGCACGCCGACCCTGGCCGTGCTCTCGCGCTGCCTGCCGGCCGACATCGAGGCCTCTGCACGGGCGCTGGAGACCGCCGCCAGGCCGCGGCTGCACGTGTTCATCTCGACCAGCCCGCTGCACCGCGAGCACAAGCTGCGGATGTCGAAGGCGCAGGTGCTGGAGACGGCCGCCGCGTGCGTGGCGCTGGCACGCCGCCACGTCGACGACGTCGAGTTCTCGACCGAGGACGGCACCCGCACCGAGCGCGAGTTCCTGGCCGAGGTGGTGGGCGCGGCGATCGCCGCCGGCGCCACCACCATCAACGTGCCCGACACGCTGGGCTATACGACGCCGGACGAGATGCGGGCGCTGTTCGCGTTCCTGATCGACACGGTGCCGGGCGCGCGCGACGTGGTCTTCAGCGCGCACTGCCACGACGACCTCGGCCTGGCGGTGGCCAATTCGCTGGCGGCGATCGAGGGCGGCGCGCGCCAGGTCGAATGCACCGTCAACGGCATCGGCGAGCGCGCCGGCAACTGCGCGATGGAGGAACTGGTGATGGCGCTGAAGGTGCGCGGCGCCTGGTACGGCGCCGACACCGGCATCGACACGCGGCGGCTGGTGCCGGCCTCGCAGCTGCTCTCGCGCCTGGTCGGCATGCCGGTACAGCGCAACAAGGCGGTGGTCGGCGCCAACGCCTTCGCGCACGAGTCCGGCATCCACCAGCACGGCATGCTGCGCCATCGCGGCACCTACGAGATCATGCATCCGGAGGACGTGGGCTGGGCCGACTCGAAGATGGTGCTGGGCCGGCACAGCGGCCGCGCGGCGTTCTCGCACCGGCTGCGGGCGCTAGGCTACGCGCTGGAGGACGCGCAGCTCGACCAGGCGTTCGCCGGCTTCAAGGCGCTGTGCGAGCGCCAGCGCGTGGTCGAGGACCGCGACCTGGAGGCCCTGATGCATGGCGACGCCCGCGGCGAGGGCTTCCGGCTGGCGTCGATGACGGTGAGCGACCGCGGCCAGCGCGCCAGCGCGCAGGTGGAGCTGTCGGACCCGGACGGCCGGCGCGTCGCCGAGAACGCGCTCGGCGACGGCCCGGTCGACGCGCTGTTCGCCGCGCTCTCGGCCGCCACCGGCGTCGAACTGACGCTGGAAAGCTACCAGGTGCACAGCGTCGGCATCGGCGCCGACGCCCGCGGCGAGGCCAACCTCAGCGTGCGCTGCGGCGACACCGCCTACGAAGGCACCGGCACCAGCCGCGACGTGATCGAGGCCAGCGCGCTGGCGTGGCTGGACATCGCCAACCGCGTCCTGCGGACGCGGCAGCCAAGGTCGCAGCGGGAGGCCGCGCATGCGTGAACTGATATCCGCCTATGCAAGAACACCCCGCGGGATTCCGGGGGGCCGCTTGAGCCCCTCTCCCTCCGGGGCGACAGCGCACGGCTTGCGCGCCATTGGCGCGCGTGCGCTGGAGCGCCCGTGCCGCTGGCACGGGCCGGGGCGCGGAGCGGGGGTTGGGGTGAGGGTTCGGATAAGTCGCGATGGTTCAGACCACTGCCGCTTCGCCGTACCCTCATCCGGCGCTCCGCGCCACCTTCTCCCAAAGGGAGAAGGCGTCTTTCCGGCATCGGAACTGAATTGAAATGACCGCCAGAACCCTGTTCGACAAGCTATGGGACGCGCACGTCGTGGTCCCGGATACCGACGCGGCGCCCGCGGTGCTGTACGTCGACCTGCACCTGATCCACGAGGTGACCTCGCCGCAGGCGTTCGCCGAGCTGCGCGCGCGCGGGCTGTCGCCGCGCCGGCCGGACCTCACCAAGGCGACGATGGACCACTCCACGCCGACCCTGCCGCGCGGCGAGGACGGCCACCTGCCCTACTACACGCCGGCCTCCGAGCGCCAGGTGGAGATGCTGGCGGGCAACTGCGCCGAGGCCGGCATCGAACTGTTCGACTTCGGCTCCGACCAGCGCGGCATCGTCCACGTGTTCGCGCCGGAGATGGGCTTCACCCAGCCCGGCATGACCATCGTCTGCGGCGACAGCCACACCTCCACCCACGGCGCGTTCGGCGCGCTGGCCTTCGGCATCGGCACCAGCGAGGTCGGCCACGTGCTGGCCACGCAGTGCCTGCTGCAGCGCCGGCCGAAGACGATGGCGGTCACCGTCGAGGGCGAGCTGGCCCCGGGCGTCGGCGCCAAGGACGTGACCCTGCACGTGATCGGCACCATCGGCGTCAACGGCGGCACCGGCCACGTGATCGAGTACCGCGGCTCGACCATCCGCGCGATGGACATGGAAGAGCGCATGACCCTGTGCAACATGTCGATCGAGGCCGGCGCCCGCGCCGGCATGGTGGCGCCGGACGAGACCACCTTCGCCTGGCTCGAGAAGGCCCCGCGCGCGCCGAAGGGCCCGGCCTTCGAGGCGGCCAAGTCACGCTGGCGCGAGCTGCGCACCGATCCCGGCGCAAGCTTCGACGCCGAGGTGACGATCGACGCGCGCGACATCCGCCCCACGCTGACCTGGGGCACGCATCCGGGCACTGCGATCGCGGTCGATCGCGCGATCCCGGAGGCCGCCGACGCGGCGGCGCAGAAGGGCCTGGACTACATGCGGCTCGCCGCCGGCCGGTCGCTGCAGGGCATGCCCGTCGACGTGGTGTTCGTCGGCTCCTGCACCAACGGCCGCCTGCGCGACCTGCGCGAGGTCGCGCAGGTGCTGGCCGGACGCCGGATCGCCGCGCACGTGCGCATGCTGGTGGTGCCCGGCTCCGAGCAGGTCAAGCGCGAGGCCGAGGCCGAGGGCATTCCCGAGATCGTGCGCGCGGCCGGCGCCGAATGGCGCGAGCCGGGCTGCTCGATGTGCATCGCCATGAACGGCGACCTGGTCGCGCCCGGGCAGCTGGCGGTCAGCACCAGCAACCGCAACTTCGAGGGCCGCCAGGGCCCGGGGTCGCGCACGCTGCTGGCCTCGCCGCTGACCGCCGCCTGGGCCGCGGTGCACGGCCACGTCGCCGATCCGCGCGAGTTCTTCGCAAGACAACCGCAACTCGAGGTAGCGTAATGAACGTTCTCCACTCCCCCACTGCGCAACCGCAAACCGACGACCGCCGCACGCTGCGCGTACGCTCGCGCAGCGTGGTGCTGGCGCAGACCAATATCGACACCGACCAGATCATCCCGGCGCGGTTCCTGTCGACCACCGAGCGCGAGGGGCTCGGCCGGCACGCGTTCAACGACTGGCGCTGGCGCGCCGACGGCACGCCCGCCCCGGACTTCGCCTTCAACCGGCCGGAGAACGCCGGCCGCTCGATCCTCGTCGCCGGGCGCAACTTCGGCTGCGGCTCCTCGCGCGAGCATGCGCCGTGGGCGCTGCGCGACCTGGGCCTGCGCGCGATCGTCAGCAGCGAGATCGCCGACATCTTCCGCAGCAACGCGCTCAAGAACGGGCTGCTGCCGGTCGTGCTGCCGGAGACGGTGGTGCAGGCGCTGATGCAACGCCCGGACGACGAGCTCGAGATCGACGTCGCCACCCGCGAACTGCGCACGCCCGGCAACCACGTGTACCGGTTCCCGCTCGACGCGTTCTCGCGCACCTGCCTGCTCGAGGGCGTGGACGAGCTCGGCTACCTGCTCGCGCGCCAGTCCGACATCACCCTGTACGAGGAACGCTTCCATGCGCGCTGACATCGCCGTCCTGCCCGGCGACGGCATCGGCCCCGAGGTCACCGCCGCCGCCGTCGCCGTCCTGCAGGCGGTCGCCGACCGCTTCCGCCACGCCTTCGACTTCGCCGCGCACGACATCGGCGGCATCGCCATCGACCGGCAAGGCGATCCGCTGCCGCCGGCGACGCTCGATGCCTGCCGCCGCGCCGACGCGGTGCTGCTGGGGGCGGTCGGCGGGCCGCAGTGGTCCGACCCGAACGCCAAGGTGCGCCCGGAACAGGGCCTGTTGGCGCTGCGCAAGGGCCTGGGCCTGTACGCCAACCTGCGCCCGGTGCGGCCGCACCCGGCCACCCTCGGCGCGGCGCCGATCAAGCCGCACCTGCTCTCCGGCGTCGACCTGGTGGTGGTGCGCGAACTGACCGGCGGCATCTACTTCGGCGACAAGACCCGCAGCGCCGGCGGCGCCAGCGACCTGTGCAGCTACAGCGTGGCCGAGGTCGAGCGCGTGGTGCGCCGCGCCTGCGCGCTGGCGCGCCAGCGCCGCGGCCACGTGACCTCGGTCGACAAGGCCAACGTGCTGGAAACCTCCCGGCTCTGGCGCGAGGTGGCCGCGCGCGTCGCCCGCGACGAGTTCCCCGACGTGACCCTGGAGCACCAGCTGGTCGACTCGATGGCGATGCACCTGCTGTCGAAGCCGCGCGCCTACGACGTGGTCGTGACCGAGAACATGTTCGGCGACATCCTCACCGACGAGGCCTCGATGCTGGCCGGATCGATGGGGCTGCTGCCGTCGGCCTCGCTCGGCGACGGGAAGGCCGGCCTGTACGAACCGATCCACGGCTCGGCGCCCGACATCGCCGGCCGCGGTATCGCCAACCCGGTCGGCGCGATCCTCAGCGGCGCGCTGCTGCTGCGGCACTCGCTCGGGCTGGAGGCGGAAGCCGCCTGCGTCGAGCAGGCGGTCGCCGCGACCCTGGAGGCGGGCGTCTTCAGCGCCGACCTGGCGCCGAACGGCCGCGCCGCCGGCACCGGCGAGGTGGCCGACGCGGTGATCGAGCGCATCGCCGCCGCCAGCCGGGTGCCGGAACTGCGCGATTGAACGCCCCGGAAGAGGGGTCTCCACACGCGTAGAGCCGAGCTTGCTCGGCTGCTCCCGGCTCCGGAGCCCGCGTCAGCGGAGCAAGCTCCGCTCTACGGGTAACGCACGACCTCGGAACGGCGCGGAGCCGCCCGCGCGCGCATCGCACATGGCAAGTGCCGCCAGCACCGCCCCGACAACACCGCGGTCGATCGAACACCTGTTCCGATCCTGATCCTGAGGTTTCCCCTGTTTTCCTGCAATCAATTCAACGGCTTGGCGATTTGCCCCCTTTGAAAAAGGGGGTTGGGGGGATTTGCTCGGTGCCCGACCACGCAACAGCAACAGCAAATCCCCCAATCCCCCTTTTTCAAAGGGGGAAGATAGGCTGCGAGAAATGTGGGGAAACCTCAGATCCTGATCCTATTCGTTCCCCGCGGATCACCTCCGGCAGGCCGGGGAAACTGCCCCTGGCACCATTTCTGGCCCATGGGCCTGGCTCCGTTCTTGCGGGTCGGGCCCGATCGACGTGGACAGCACCACGCGGTTGCGCCCGCCCAGTTTGGCCGCATAGAGCGCCTGGTCGGCCTCGCGCACCAGCGCCTGCGCCTTCGGCGCGTGCTCGGGGAAGCCGGCGATCCCGACCGACAGCGTCGCGCGCATGACGCCACCGCCCGTGTCCACCCGCATCGCCTCGAACGAGGCGCACAGGTCCTCCGCCAGCAGCGCCGCCTCCGCCATCTCCGTGCCCGGCAGCATCAGCAGGAATTCCTCGCCGCCGTACCGGCAGACCACCAGTCCCGTGTTGCGCACGCGGTCTGCCAGCAGGTCGGCCAGGCGCCGGATCATCTCGTCCCCGGCCGGGTGGCCGTAGGTGTCGTTGATCCGTTTGAAGTGGTCGATGTCGATCAGCACCAGCGACAGCGGCGTCCCCGAGCGGCGGCAGGTCGCAAGTTCCCGCTCGAGCGCTTCGTCCAGGTAGCGCCGGTTGTACAGCCCGGTCATCGGGTCACGCTGCGCCTGTTCCTCGAGCCGCGCCTGCAACGCGGTGATCTCAGCCAGGCGCTCCCCCAGTTGCCGCCTGCTGTCACGCAGCGAGATGGCACGCTTGAAGGCGTCGTTGGCGAAGAACAGCAAGTACATCGTCAACAGGAGGATGCTCAGCAGGCTGGTGGCCAGCCCGGTATCCGGGCGGAAGGACACGCCATGTACCAGCGCCACCAGCGCGACGCCGCCGCCGAGCGCGGCCATGCCCTTCCACAGGTTGGGCAGGCCCATGAACATCACCACGTTCAGGCACACGCCGATGCACAGCATGAACGAGATCCACAACGGCAGCCCCCAAACCGCCATCCACATGCCCAGCAGCAAACCGTCGACCAACAGGTTCTGCTGCTCCGCACGCAGCGGGTCGGCCGAGCGCCGCGCACGCCAGTACACGAGTTGCGGATACACCAGCAGCTGCAGTGCCAGCAGCAACCACATCGTCGCCCCGGCCTGCAGGTCGTGCAGGTGCGTGCCGAGCACCAGGAAACCCAGCGCGAAGAACAGCGACCGGTTGCGCCGGTTCAGCGTCACGCCCCAGTGCGTCTTGTCGTCGGCCAACTCGTCCCCCGGTCCGCCGACGAAGTATGAGGGACGGGTCCCCCGGAGCCCAACCCCATGCGCGCTCGTCAAGCCTTCGCCGCACTGGCTGCATCCGCAATTCTGCAGCCAGGTGAAACTTCCAACTTATCGGGGGGACGCCAATCGGTGGTTACGGTACTCGGCGGGCGTCATCCCGAGCGTGCGCTTGAACATGTTGCTGAATGCGCTGGGGCTTTCGTAGCCGACATCGTATGCGATGCACGTGATGGACTGTCCCGAAACGAGTCGGGAAATCGCCTCGATCAGGCGCACCTCCCGCCGCCACGCCGCGAACCCGGCACCGGTCTGCTTGCGGAACAGGCGCGTGAAGGTACGGCGCCCCATGCCGGCAATTCCCGCCCATTCCTTCAAGCCTCTCGAATCGGCCGGATCGGCGACAATGGCTTCGCATATTCGTCGCAGTCGATCGTCGCGCGGGATTTCGATCCGCGTCGGTAGGCACGACATGCGCCCGATTTCCTCCATCAGCAAGCGGACAATGGCGCCTTCGCGTCCCTCGCTCCGATACTCCGTGCCGAACAGGGCCACCTCCTCGCTCAGGGCACGGACGAGGGGAGATGTCGCGAAGACACGGCAGCGCTCCGGTTGCCGGCCGAGGTGCGGCTCGATGTAGAGCGTCAGCAACCTTCCGCTTTCGCGACAGGCCACCCGGTGGCGTTCTCGGGCGGGAATCCAGATGGCACGACGCGGCGGAAGCACGTAGTTCGCGCCATCGGTCGCGACCGTCATCACGCCGGACAAGCTCAACGAAAGCCGCGAGCGGTCATGGCTGAGCGCAGGATCCGCGAAGCCAGCTGCGTATTCGCCTTCGAACGCGACCACGGGACATGCCGCGGGCATCGGCACGGTGTCTGCCGGGAATGCTCGGGCAGTCCCCTCGTAGGCCGGTGTCGACATGCGGGGCCGGACCAGGATCAGAACCTGAGCCGGGCGCCTATGGCGTAGTAGCGGCCCATCACGTCGTAGTAGGCGGAGAACCCCGACGAAGCCGGAGGGGCCTTGTCGAAGAGATTGTTGATGTTCGCGTAGATCTCCAGGTCGGAGCCGGTGAAGCTCGCAATCCGCGCATTCAAGCCGAGGTCGAAGTACGTGTAGCTGCCGATGTCGTTGTTGACGATGTCGACGGCCCGGTTGTACTTGCCGGCCGAAATGTATCTCGCGCGCAAGTTGGCGCCGAACCTGTCGCCCCGGTAGGCGATGTTGTTCATCACCCGCAGCCTGGGGATGCCGGGGCCGATGAACGCGGATCCCTGCGAACCGACATATCCCAGCTTGACCTCGCCATCGTCGGTGGTCAGGTCGTCGACCCAGGTCGCCAGTGTGCGCCACTGGAAACTGCCGCTCGCGGAGGAGACGAGCTTCTCCGCCGGGAACGTATACAGTACTTCCGCGTCGATGCCGTCGGTCTTGTACTCCGCCAGGTTCACCGGGGTCGACCTGATCATTTCGATGTTGTTGTCGGCGTCCCGGGTGATCCGCCCGCACAGCACCTGGTTGCCGCGGAAACAGCGGTTGACGACCTCCTGGACGCCGAGCGAGATGATGACGTCGTTGATGGTGATGTCGAAGTAATCGATGGAGATGTCCAGGCCCTCGGTGAAGGCGGGGGTCCAGGCCAGTCCGAACGTCGTCGTATCGGCCTTTTCCGGCGTCAGGTCGGGATTCCCGCCGCCGATGACCAGAGCGGTCACGTTCTGCCCGGTCACCGGGTCGGCCACGCCGTTGAATCCGGTCAGGGCGGTGGTGAAGAGCTCGGTGAGGTTGGCCGAGCGGATGTCCCTGGAGCGCGTGGCGCGTGCCCGGAATCCGGGCAGGAACTCGTTGGTCGCGCCCGCCTTCCACGACCAGATCGATCCGGTGGTGTCGTAGTCGCTGATCCGGGCTGCGGCGTTCACTTCGAGCTTGTTGAAACCCGGGACGTCGCGGACGATCGGGACCAGGATCTCGCCGAACGCCTCTTTCACCCTGAAGGCACCGGACATCGACGAATGGCTGAAGGTACGGAACGCCCCGACCGTGTCCAGCGCGCCGGCGGTGGTCTGCTGCCATTCCCTGCGCGCCTCGATGCCCAGCGCGACGGAAACGTCGCCAGCGGGCAGTGCCCACGGGTCGCCTTGCAGGCTCAATCCACCGGCGTCGAGCTTGATCAGCGTGTCCTGCGAGGGCGTGCCGGTGACGTAGTCGATGGCCGCGGCGGACGGCGATCCGCTCCCGAACAGGTTGATCGGTACGCAATCCGTCGTCGGGTCGGTCAGCGCCACGCGGCAGACCGGCTGGCCGGTCGTCGGGCTCAGTACCGAATCCACCGCCCGCGCGTAGTTGTCCCTCAGCAGGAATCCGGGGTTGCGCATGTCCTGCCGGTATTCCCCGTGGGTGTAGTACGACTTCCACCGCCAGTCCTGGCCGAGATCGCCGTCGATCGCCAGCGTCGCTTCCGTGGTCTTGCGCTGGAAATCGATCCTCGCGTACGCGAAATCGGAATTGTACCGCCCCATCTGGAAGGAAGACTCTCCGGCCTCGACCAGGGCGTCGCGCACCGGGGCCGGCAGGAAGGCGTTGTCCGCTCCGATCGTCAACCGGCCGGCGCCGCGGTTGTGATCGCCGAACCAGGGATAGTCGTTGTACATCCGCGAGTGCCTGACATCCAGGGTCAACCGCGTCGAGTCGGTCAGGTCGAAGTAGGCCGTGCCCATGGCGCTGTAGCGCCGCTGCGGCGTCATCAACGGGCTGAAGTCGTCCGTCCTGGGGCCGTTGCCGCCGACCATGGACGTGCCCACGACCCGTCCGAACTGGAAATCGCTCAGGGTTCCGTCCGGATTGAATTCCTGTCCTGCAAGCGCGCCCGTCAGGATGAGGCCACCGTAGGCGGCGTCCGCGATGCTGACGTCGTGCGTCAGCACGAACCTGCCCTCTCCGTCGGGCAGCGTCGCCCAACCGCTGACGTTCTCGCGGCGCGATCGGGGAACGAGCCCGTCGTTGTCGAGGAACTCGGCGCCCAGCACCACGTGGCCGCGGCCGCCGAACAGTTCCTTTCCCAGGGCCGCCTCGAACCGCCGCTCGTTGGCGTCGCCCCGGTCCGAAACGCCGTACTGGGCACCCAGCTTGGTGCCCGTGAAAGTCCGGTCGATCGCGATGTTGACGACGCCACTGACTGCACCCGAGCCCCAGGCCGCGGACGCCCCCCCGGTGACGATGTCCACGCTCCTGACGAGGACGGTGGGGATGGTGTTCAGGTCGTTGGTGCTGGAGAACCTGCGGCCGTCGATGAGCACCAGCGTGCGGTTGACGCCCAGGGCGCGGAGGTCGACCGGCGCCGAACCGGCATCGGTATTGGTGCCCGTCGTCTGCGGCGACACGCCCGCACGGAAATACGGCAGGTCGTTCAATGCCGCCGCCACGTTGGGGCGCCCACCGATGCTCAGGTCCTCGGCGCTCAGGACGGTGGTCGGCGTGGGCGCGTCGAAGCCGAGGCGGCCGAGGCGGGACGACGCCGTGACCACGACGGCGTCCAGCGTCGAGGCGTCCCCGCGTGCGGCACCGGGGGCACGATCCGGTGCGCCGGCACTGTCGTCGGGCAGGCTGATCAACACCGACCCGTCCTCTTCCGTGACATGCAGCGCGGTGCCTTCGAGCAGCTTCTCGAAGGCTTCGCGTGATCCGAGCACGCCGCTGACGCCGTCGGTCTGCAGCCCCCGGAGCTGTTCGGCACGGTAGATGGCGTTGATGCCGAACTGCCTGGCCAGCGTTTCCACGGCCTCGACCAGATCGCCCGCGGCCACCTCCACCGGCCTCGGCTCGGAGGCGGCGGCCACCGCGACGACCGGCAGGGACAGTACCGCGAAGATGGCGGCGGCGATCAGGCTGGATCGAAAACGATTCGAACGTGGCATGCCCTTCCCCGTGATCGACCCGGACATGGGCCGCTTACTGCAAGGTCGAACGAACGCACTGCTTCCGGTAACTCACTTCATCGCCGCGAACATAATGCGGGCCTTTTCGGCTCGGGCCTGTCCCGGACCCTGCTGGGCGCATGGCCGCAAGGATTCGCGCCAGGCAAGGGCGAAGCGGCAATCTCCCTCAGGCGCCCGACGCGGCCAGCGCATCCGGCAACGTCCCGCCGATCCATGGCGATGCCCTCTCATAGGCATGCCCCACCTGCAGCACGGCCAGATCGGCATGCGCCGGGCCAATGATCTGCAGACCCAGCGGCAGGCGGTTCGGCCCGCCGAAGCCGGCGGGCACGGCCAGGACGGGCAATCCCGCCATCGTCGCGGGCAGCGTCACCTCCATCCAGCGGTGATAGCTGTCCATCCTTCGTCCGGCGATCTCGTCCGGCCAGCGCAAACCCACATCGAACGGAAAGACCTGCGCCGTCGGGAGCAGCAGGAAATCGAACTGCTCGAACGCCCTGCGAAACGCCTCGAAGATGCGCGTGCGCCCTGCCTGCGCGTCCGCGATCTGCGCGGCCGTCAACTCGTGGAACCCGTCGACTTCCCACAGCGCCTCCGGCTTCATCTGCGCCCGCTGCACCGGATCGGCGGCGAACGACCGCAGGTCGGCGCCCACCGACAGGTGGCGCAACGTGACCGCGGTTCGCCACATCGCCTCCGCCGGCTCGTCCAGCTTCGCCGCGTCCACGGCCATGCCGATCGCCCGGAAGGCGGACAGCGCCCGCTCGCAGCCATCCAGCATGCCGTCTTCCATCGGCAGCGCGCCGCCCAGATCCCCCAACCAGCCGATCCGCCGGCCCTTCCACTCGCGCGCCAGCGGCCGCGCGAAGATCGCGGGATCGTCCTCGAGCGAAAAGGGCACGCGCGGGTCCTGGCCGGCCTGCACCGAAAGCAGCAATGCCAGGTCCTCCACCGTCCGCGCCATCGGCCCGGAGGTGGCGAACGTCTGGCTGAAGACATCGGTGGACGGCGCCGATGGCACGCGCCCGAACGAGGGGCGGAAGCCGAACACGTTGTTCCAGCCGGCCGGGTTCCGCAGCGACCCGCCAAAGTCGCTGCCATCGCCCAGCGGCGTCATCCGCAGCGCCAGCGCCACCGCGCTGCCGCCCGAGCTTCCGCCAGCCGACTTGCCCGGGTCGTAGGCGTTGCGCGTGACGCCGAAGAGCGGATTGAAGCTATGCGAACCGAGCGCGAACTCGGGCACGTTCGTCTTGCCCGTGAAGATCGCGCCCGCACCGCGCATCCGCGCGACCACCAGCGAATCGGCCGCGGGGACATTGTCGCGCAGCAGCGGCGATCCTTGCGTGCTGCGGATACCGCGCACGGGCGCCGTGTCCTTCACGGCATGAGGAAACCCATGAAGCGCACCGTGGAAGCGCCCCTTCGCCGCGTCGTCGTCCTGCGCCGCGGCGCGCCGCAGCAGCAGTTCGGGCTCGACCGGCGAGACGATGGCGTTGAACCGCGGATTGAGCGACGCGAGCCGCGCCAGATAGGCCGTCATGACTTCTCGCGCGGACACCTGGCGCTTGCGGATCGCGGCGGCGAGGTCGACGGCGGACATGTCCAGCACGCCGTTCGACCGCGAAAACGCGGCGGTCGCGCCGCCTGCGGCGTACGCCACGATGGCAGCGGAGCCTGCCTTCAATATCGTTCGTCGTGTCACTCGCATGCTCGCCACGCCCCGTCCATGCCCTTCCCGTGATCGGCCCAAACATGAAGCCGTTTGCTGGAAAGTCGAACGAACGCACCGTTTCCGGCAACTCACTTCCGCGCCGTGAGCACGATGCGGTCCTCCTCGGCCCGCGCCTGCACCGGGAAGCCCCGCTGGACAAGGCTGACGAACGCATCCAGCTGGGTGGCGTGAAAGATGCCGCCGACGCGCAATTCGTCG